>NZ_AZDI01000009.1 GCF_001434695.1 Dellaglioa algida DSM 15638 | reverse complement strand
TTCATCAACACTATTTGACATAGAGCCACTAAAAAATGATTCAAATTATGTAAAAACATAATTTGAATCATTTTTTTATTTCCCTAATTGCAGATCTCTGTCAGTTAAAAAATGTGTCATTGCAAGAACACCAGCGTCAATTGCAACTTCTTTAGGTGCTAAAAACTCAGAATGAAGTGAGTATGGACTATCGACGCCCAACCAGAACATTGTTCCGGGTATTTTAGATAGTAAAAACCCAAAATCTTCTCCGGTCATTGCAGGTTGTGTTTCGACAAATGAAACTTCAGAATCATTTTTCATAAATCGAATAAAGTTTTCAGTTTTACTTTCATTGTTCTCAACTGGTAAGTAACCGCCTTGAATTAAATTCAGTTCTACTTCACAACCATAAGTTAGTGCGATACCCTCACAAATTGTCGTTACACGCTTTTGAATTAATAAATTCATTTCTTGCGTCAGGGCCCGAATCGTCCCATTGATCTGTGCCTCGCCGGCAATCACGTTACCCGTAGTACCTGCTGTAAATTGGCCTAACGTGACAACTCCTGACTGAATCGGGTCAACATTTCGACTAACAATCGTTTGTAATTGATTAACTAATTGTGCACCCGCCACAACCATATCATTCGCTTGGTGCGGGTATGCTGCGTGCCCGCTTTTACCGGTCAAATGCGCATGGATTTCACATGTTCCCGCAAACAAAGTCCCTAATCGGGTCCCAATTGTCCCCGCAGGTAACTGCGGATTATCATGAAATGCATAAATTTCATCAGGCATCCATTCGTCTAATAAACCACTTTCATAAAGTCTTTTACCACCACTGGCATTTTCTTCCGCTGGTTGAAAAATAAAAGTCATATTCGCCATTGGTTGATTTTCTGAAAAATAATTTAAAATCCCTAATGCAACGGTCATGTGAATATCATGCCCACAAGCATGCATCCGACCCTCATTTCGTGAGGAAAATGGTAACCCCGTCTTTTCAGCGACCGGTAATCCATCAATGTCAGTTCGGTAGCCTATTGTGTAATGACCAATCGAACCAGCAAGCCGAACTAAAATCCCGGTTTCAACAGTTTTTATCGTCATAAAATTTTGATTGAATGTTGAAATTAAGTTCAATAAATAGGCTTGAGTTTCAAATTCTTCTAATCCAATTTCCGGAATTTGATGTAGGTCCCGTCTGATTTTAATTAGCTCTTCAGTTGTTAAACTCATTTCTAATTACTCCCATTCCAATTTGCTTCTAGATATTGCGTAAATCTGCTAAAATCTCTGTCTTGTCTTTTGTTTTATCATCAATATCTTTAACTTTTTTTGCCGGCATCCCTACAACTACCGTATATGGTTCAACATCTTTAGTTACAACGGCACCGGCACCGACGACAGCACCTTTACCGACACGAACCCCTTCAAGAACGACAACATTACCACCAATCAGGACATCATCTTCAATGATAACTGGCGTTGCTGAAGGTGGTTCCACAACTCCGGCAAGAACTGTTCCAGCACCAATATGACAATTTTCTCCAACAATTGCACGACCACCAAGAACTGCGCCCATATCAATCATTGTTCCCTTGCCAATTTCAGCACCAATATTAATAATTGCACCCATCATAATAACCGCATTATCGCCAATTAATACTTGATCGCGAATCACTGCGCCAGGCTCAATTCGAGCATTAATTTTTTTCAAATCTAATAATGGAACGGCTGAGTTTCGTGTTTCATTTTCAATATGCGAGCTCGTAATTTCTGGTGTTGCCTTTAAGAAAGGTTCAACATCTGCCCAATCACCAAATAAAACACCGGCTTTATCATTTAGATAATCTTCAATTGTATCAGGGACTTTAATTCCTGCTAAGTCACCTTTAACATATACTTTTACGGGTGTTTTCTTTTTCGAAGTACTAATAAAATTAATAATTTCGTGTGCATCTAAAGTTGCCATCATCATTCTCCTCTATAAGTTATATTATTTTTCTTCTTTTGTTTCAATTGCTTGAACAGTGTAATCTTTCTCAAATTCATGAGCAATATGATTCAAACTTTTCATAAGTTCACGACGCGTCACAATCCCTGTAAAACTACCATCATTAGAAACAACTGATAAAAATGGATGGTCAACAAGTAAATGTAATACATTTTCAATATCATAAGGATCTTGGATTGTCGGCATATCTGTTTCCATGACATCTTTTACGTAGATTTCATGTAACTTACTAACATCCAACTCATCCAATCCTAACATTGTCTCAGTAATCATAGATAAAGATAATAATCCTTTAAATTTATAATCATTATCTAAAACTGGAATCTTGGCATAACGCACTTTCGTTAAAACCAATAACGCATGATCCAAAAAATTATTTTCTTGGACGTTAGCAACCATCTCTGCCGGAATTAAAAAGTGTTCCTGGTTTTCGGATAACATTTTTTCAATAGACTTAGCTATCATTCAATAGATCCTCCTTCCAAACATTTAGTACATCTTCCATTTTATAATAGATTACGCTCAGACACTATTTTTTTTCAAAAATTATGGCAATAATTAATAATTATTTACATTTGTTAACAATATTGGTACCATAGTGAATATTGTGAACAAAAAATAGGAGGACACTATGGATTATACATTAACAACAAGATTAGCCGCAGAATTTATTGGTACAGCAATTATGGTAATTTTAGGTAACGGTTCTGTTGCCAACGTCGAACTTGGACATACAAAAGGACATGGTAGTGACTGGGCTTTAATCGCCTTTGGTTACGGATTTGGTGTTATGATTCCTGCCTTAATCTTTGGTAGTATTTCAGCAAATCATATTAACCCTGCCTTCACCTTAGGCTTAGCCGTTTCTGGCTTATTCCCATGGAGTGAAGTACTTCCTTATATCGCAGTACAATTTTTGGGTGCCTTTTTCGGACAGGCAGTAGTCGTAGCAACTTACAAACCTTATTATGATCAAACGACTGATCCTGAACGTATTTTGGGAACTTTCTCAACAATTGATGCAGCTCAAAGTAAATTAAATGGGTTTATTAACGAATTTGTTGGTACTTTCATTTTAATCTTTGGTGCACTTGGAATTACAAAAGCCCCATTCTTTTCTGATAACCTTGGAACGGCTCATCTTGGATTAGGTTTCTTAGTCCTCGTATTAGTTGCTTCATTAGGTGGCGCAACGGGCCCTGCTTTAAACCCAGCCCGTGACCTTGCTCCACGTTTGTTGCATCAACTTTTACCACTTAAAAATAAAGGTAAATCACAGTGGGATTATAGTTGGGTCCCAGTCGTGGCACCAATTTTAGCTGGTATTTTAGCAATCTTTGTATACAAATCATTGTTCATGTTATCATAATTTAAAATAAGCTTAAAATGACAATGTCATTTTAAGCTTATTTTTTTATCTATCAATTAACGTTTAAACTCGGAACTAAGCTCCGGAACACTCTCGTGTTGTCTCGTAAAATATGTAACACGAACAAATTTTGCATCCGCCTCAATAATTGCATAAGTTCCTCCTAGACCACGGTACTTTCCTCTCGGTAAACTGATACTCCCCGGATTCAAAATCAACATTCCATCATCAGTCATCTCACAACCTAGTTCATGCGTATGTCCAAAAAATGCAAAATTTGCATTTTTTGATTGGGCTCTTAAACTCAGCGTTAATAAATTGGTTTTTACGCCAGTTAAGTGTCCATGTGATACATAAATTGTTTCGCCATCGACAACTTTAACTAGCTCTTCTGGAAATTTCATATCGAAATCCATATTTCCAATAACGCCATTGAACACGTTAAAGAGTGAATCGTTAGCTTCTAGCTCTGAATCTCCACAATGAAAAAATGCATCAACTTTATTTTTATTATGCGCTAAAATAGATTCTAGTATCTCTCGATCACCATGACTATCACTGACAACTAAGCATTTCATCTTATTTCTCCCACCAATCATTAAATTCTGACATTAAATTAACGGTTGCGCGGCCCCGATGACTAATTTTATTTTTTTCGGTTTCAGTTAATTCAGCCATTGACTTATCTAATTCTGGTACATAAAATAATGGATCATAACCGAATCCGTTATCTCCGCGTGGTATCCCCAAAATTAAACCGGCAACTTCACCATCCGCTACCAGTGACTCACTACCCGGTCTGGCAAAAACTAATGTTGTATGGAAGGTTGCTGTTCGCTCTTCTTTGGGAACATCAGTCAATTCATGTAGTAATTTTGCGTTATTAGCTGCATCATCATGATCCCTAGCGTATCTAGCAGAAAAAATTCCGGGTCTCCCACCTAGAGCATCTACCATTAATCCAGAATCATCAGCTAAAACGGGTAACTTAGTTAGATTTGAAATTGTTTCAGCTTTTAATTTAGCATTTTCTTCAAATGTTTTACCGGTTTCTTCGACGTCTGGTAACTCAGGATAGTCCAATAAGGTCGTAATCTTGAAACCTAATGGATTGAAAAGACGTTTAAATTCGGTCGCTTTCCCCTCATTTTTGGTTGCAATTAAAATAACATCTTTTTGATTCTCAATATGATTATTTTGAATTAAAATAGTTTGTTTTTGTGAATTGCCCATTAATTCTGATAATCCTTCCATTGCGCCGCCTAAAAGCTGAGTTAGCTTATCGCCAAGTAAGTCGGCATTTGACTTTTCAAAATTTAATTGTAAAAACGCACCAGACTCATTTTGTACAATGACTAGATGGCTATCAGCGTCTGATTCTTCTTGACCAGTTAAATCGACAAACAATTCAAAATCAATAAACCCTACATTAACTGCTGAGAATGGTTTTAATTGTTGACCGTCATTCTGTAATAATAAGTTTTGAATGGCAACATAACTCGCGTTAATAACTGCCGCAACAACATCTCCATCAACCTGCGTAATTTGTACTTGTAATGCAAATCCTTTTTCTTTTAAAGGCTCTGCCAATGCCGTTTTAAGTGATGACGTTATTACATCCACATTAACTGATGCTTTAATCCCCAGCCACTGATTAATATCAACCGTTAATTCGCCTGCAGTCGATACCTCGTTAACCAGTATCGTTACCTTAGTCAGCCCCAGTCGGTATTCAATTGCGCTGTCTACTTGTTTAAGACTTAACTTTGTAATTGAGACAGGTCTAACTTCTAAATTATCGCGATTCTCGTGTTTACGCATGCTAGTCTCCTTGACCTAAATGAATTGTTTTAGCGTTAATATTTTCCAAACCTAACCAACCTGAAGCAATTTCATTAAAATCGTCTGAACTTCCCGTTGTGTAAAATTCATGCGTTGTTTCTTCTTCACGTTTAGCCGCGATATCAAAATAGTCCAGTATAGTTGAAACATCGTTAACCGTTTCGGCTCCTGAATCAATTAGCGTAACCTTATCACCAACAGCTTTTTGGATAAATGGTCTTAAAAGCGGATAGTGCGTGCAGCCCATAACTAGAGTATCAATATTCTTATCATCAAAGAATCCCAAAGTTTCAGCGACAACCTGTTCAGCATATTTTGATTCGTATTGGTCATTCTCAACAATTTGTACAAATTCGGGGCATGGTAAACTAGTTACAAATAAATTTGGATTTTTCTCATGCAAAGTTCGTTTATATGCGCCACTTTTAATTGTTCCTTCCGTACCAATAACACCAACCCGTTGATTTTTGGATGATTTTATTGCAGCTCGACTTCCTGGTTTTATAACACCAATTACGGGGATTGCTAATTTTTCTCGCAAATCGTCTAATGCCGCAGCAGTCGCCGTATTACATGCGATTACTAACATTTTTATTCCCTTACTTAATAAGAAAGACGTCATCTCCCATGTAAACTCTAGAACCTGTTCTGAGGGTCTAGGACCGTATGGCATTCTAGCCGTATCACCTAGATAGTAAATTTTTTCATTTGGTAGTTGTTTAAGTGCTTCTTTTACAACCGTTAATCCACCAACGCCTGAATCTATAAATCCAATTGCTTGATTATTCATTATTTTAACCTCTTTTTAAATTACTTAGTACCTTCAATTATGACTTGTCTTTGCTTAAAATTCAAGTCTAGCCAATTATCTTTGACCTCCAAAAAATAATATCATCTAATCTTAAATAACGGTATAATGAAAACATATAACATATTTAGAGGGAGATCCAAATGAAGTCTAATTCAATTGAAAACTTATTATCCGCTGATACAAATAACATGTTCGCTTATGAACTTTTACGCGACAGTTTAATACCAGAAGTGTTCGGTACGGATACAACCATCTTATATTGGGCTGGTAAGAAAATGGCTCGTAATATCAATTTAGCTAGCATCACAGATCTTGTGACTTTTTTCGAAAAAGCAAATTGGGGGAACCTTGAGATTGTTAAGGAAAAGAAAGATAAACAAACTTGGTTACTCTCAGGCGATATCGTTAAATTCCGACAGAATCAAGTGAAAACAGCAGATTTTAATCTTGAAGCTGGATTCATTGCCGAGACAATTCAAATTCAAAGTGGTTTCACATCAGAAACAATTGTTGAAAATCAGAATAGTAAATCCGGGGTTTCAATCATTGTTCAAACTGATTTAAAAAATCCGAACGAAGTAGAACCCACAAATCAATTTCATTTTGAAAAATCAACTGATAACGACTAATTTTTATAGCAATAGTTGTCCGACAAAAAAAGAGTTAACCTTTGGGTTAACTCTTTTTTTGATATTAAATATATTTAGCTAATACTTCTTTAACTTGATCTTTTGAATGATAACCAACGATCGTATCAACAACTTCGCCATCTTTTTTAATCATTAATGTTGGAATACTCATGATACCAAAAGATTGTGCCGTTGCGGGGTTTTGATCAATATCCATTTTAGAAAATTTAACCGTCTCGCCCATTTCTTGTTCTAATTCTTCAATTGCTGGTGTTTGCATGCGACAAGGACCACACCATGTTGCCCAAAAGTCTGTTAATGTCACACCTGAATCAGTAACTGTTTCAAATTCTTTATCTGTAATTGCTTGTACCATTCGAATTCCTCCTCTGTTATATTATGCTAATATCATATCAGAGAATATGAATATACGCTATATTTTTGCTTACAAAAAGTAATGAATTACTTAAAGTGAACAATTGTTGCGCCATTGCCTCCAGCATTAGGTGCCGCAAATTCAAATGATTTAACATGACGATTAGCCTTCAAATAATCTGTTATTCCAGTCCTTAAAGCTCCTGTCCCTTTACCATGTACAATTGTAACTGAAGCATATCCGGCAAGCAGTACAGAATCAATATACTGATCAACTTGACTCATCGCATCATCATAACGTTGACCACGAAGGTCAAGTGATGTTGATGTACTCGTAGAAGCAGCATTCTTAAAGACCGTTCGATCTTTCTTGTCACTCTCAACATGAACTTTCTGAAGATCATCTTCACTAATTTTCATTTTTAGAATACCAAGTTGAACTTCCCATTCCGTCTTACTCATTTTTTTAACTAAAACACCTTGTTGACCATATGTTTTAACTAAAACATCATCATTCACACGAAATTCCTGCTTACTTTTAGCACGTTGAAGAACTTTATTTTTCTTCAACGCATCTGTTGGCTGGTGCATCTGTGATAACTGCGACTTAGCATCAATAAGCTTATGTTCTTTTATGGCCTGTCCCTGAGTAATTTGCATTTGACGAATTTTTTTAATAATTTTATCAGCATCTATTTCAGCGTCCGCCACAATATCATTAGCCTTTTCTTTGGCTTTATTTGTCATTGATTCTCTTTGCGTGACAAAATCACCATATTCTTTAGCAAGATCATCATGTAATTTTGTCGCATCAGTTAATTGGACTTGTAAGGCTAATGCTTCATCTTCTGCTTCTTTTCGCTTACTCATCAAATCAGAAATCATTTCATTCAAATCTTGACTATCTTGATCTGTCAGGCTTTGAGCTTGATCAACAATCGCCGAATCCAACCCAATTTTACGAGAAATATCAAACGCATTACTACGACCAGGAATACCAATTAACAGGCGATATGTTGGTTGTAGCGTAACACTGTCAAATTCCATGCTGGCATTAATTGTTCCAGCACGGTTAAACCCGTAAGCTTTTAATTCAGGATAATGCGTTGTTGCAACCGTGTAACTCCCTTTTGCACCAACCGCGTCAAGAATCGAAATGGCTAAAGCAGCACCTTCTTGCGGGTCCGTTCCAGCGCCTAATTCATCAAATAAGACTAATGAACGGTCATTAATATTGGCCAGAATTGAGACAATATTAGTCATATGGGCAGAGAACGTACTTAGACTCTGTTCAATCGATTGTTCATCCCCAATATCCGCAAAGATATCTTCAAAAATACCGATACGACTACCTTCACTCGTAGGAATATTCAATCCAGACTGACCCATCATTTGAATAAGGCCCAGCGTCTTCAATGTAATTGTTTTACCACCGGTATTAGGTCCCGTAACAACAATTGCCTGATAATCTTTCCCTAGCATAATATCATTAGCAACCACTTTTTTACTATCTAATAATGGATGACGCGCTTGTCTTAAGAAGATGTCATTCTCAACACTGATTGTAGGTTCAGTTGCTTTAATTGAACTTGCATACTGCGCCTTAGCATTAACGAAATCAAAATGACCCAGAATATAAGCATTTTCTAAAATTTCTGCAGTAAAAGGTGCAATTAGTTCAGATAGCTCAGCTAAGATACGACGTTCTTCATCAGCCTGAGCGAGTTGTTGTTCACGTAATCGATTATTCATTTCAACAATTGCTTGAGGTTCAATAAATAATGTTTGCCCCGTCGCACTTTGATCATGAACGGCACCACCAAATTGGCCACGATATTCGGCCTTAACTGGGATTACGTAACGTTCATTTCGAATTGTTATTAATGCCTCACTTAGATATTTGGCACTCTTTCCACGTGTAAATTCTTGTAATTTTGCTCTAATGGCACTTTCTGAACGTAAGATGTTTTGTCTAATATTATGCAGTACTGGTGATGCTTCGTCAGTTATATGACCATCATTCTCGATAGATTGGTTTAATCTACGACTAATATCGGGTAAATTTTCAAGTTTGTCTATCCAATCGAACAGTCTAACCAATTCTATTTCAGAGTCCGCCAAATCCTTGAAAAATAATTTTATTTCATTAGTTGTTCTTAAAACACGACCAACTGCTGCCAACTCCTTACCATTCAAAGAAGCACCCATATCAAGCCGTTTCATGTGTGGTTTCACATTAACTAATTGTGGTAATGGAATACCTCCACGTAAACGTAATATTTTAACGGCATCTTGTGTCTCATCTAAATCTTTTTGAATTTTTTCAAGATCAATCATTGGTTTCAGGCCGTTAACTTCTTCTTGACCAGATTCAGTCGATATAAAAGCTTGAATTTGTTGTTTAACTTTTTGGTATTCTAATGTATTTAAGCCTTTTTCGTTCATAGTTTAATCCTCCTAGCGTTAATCCGTGGCTTCTTTTGTTATAAATATCTGTTTGGCCACTGTAGGCGTCTCTGTTAGTATTTTTTGTGCGATAGTTGACTCTGAAACGGATGCATTAATGGTTTCGTTTGGCCAAATTGATAAAACGGTCAAACCAACAAAAATAAAAACAAACATCAACGCAACAGATAAAAATCCTCCGATTAGAGAATTAACTTGATGGATAACAGGAAGTTTCGTTACAGAATTTACAACCCTAATCACACTTCTTACAAGTATTCCACCGACTAAAAGTAAGATAGAAAATACAATCATCGAATAGAAATTAGTTTGAACATGATTTGCGATAGTCGTACCGCCTGTCGTCGAAAATTTTGGAAAATATTCCCCAAGCCAATTAGTGACAGGATTGGTTAACACACGGGCAAATAAATAGATGGCGATAAATCCAACCATCCTTAAAAGCGTTAATACTAACCCTTGTTTGTAGCCACTAAAAAATGACACGATTAATAAAAAAATAACAATTAAAGAAACTGTCATAATATTACTCCTTTACTTGTGTTTCACCATTAATTTCGTTTAATTTTTCTTGCAATTTAATTTGATCTGAGACAGCATTGATTGCGACCAACATGGCTGCCTGTTCATCATCTATCTCAGGTAACATCTCTTTCACAGATTGAAATTCATTTTTCACTAATGTTGCTACGGCATCCATGTGCATATCTGATTCTGACCCAACAATTGTATACACTTTTTTACCGATTTTTGTTTTATATCTATTTTTTTGATTTTCCAATGAACACCCTCCTTGCATTTAATCATTTAAAAATAATTTTACCACGAATTACATAAAAGATATACGTTATCACAATTTAGAGAAGATAATCTTAAGCAAAATAAAAAAGTTAAACCAACCGGCTCAACTTTTCAACATAAAATCTTATTGCATACTCTCATCTGAAAGGAAGGTATTCAAGACTTCTTCAACCATATCCCATTCAGCGTCATCTTCAATTGGTTCTAAATCACTTTCAGTTGCTTCACCGTTTTCATTGGGGTTAAATGAGTAGGCTTGAATTTCAACCTCTTCATCTGCCTCTGAACCTAATGGGTAGAGCATGATGTATGATTTGTTATAATCATCAGATTCAAATGTGAATAAAACTTCAAAAAGTGTTTCATTACCATTATCATCTACCAATGTAATTTGTTGGTTTTCTTCTTCATTATTCATGTTGTGCCCTCACTTTATTCTTTAGTTAATTTGCCTTTACCATCTAGATAATTCTGTAAAATAAGGCTTGCGGCAAGTTTATCAATTACTTTTTTTCTTTTTTTTCTTGATGTGTCAGCCTGTTCAACAAGCATACGTTCTGCCTCAACCGTTGTCAACCGTTCATCTTGAAAATCAATAGGTAGTCCAAAAGTTTCTACCAATAAATCACCGTATTTCTGTGCGGCTTCGGCTCGTGGACCTAATGAATTATTCATGTTTTTAGGTAATCCAATCACAAATCCAGTCACTTCGTACTCTGCAACCAGCTCCTTAACGCGATCAATCCCAAATTCACTTCTGTCTTCATTAATACGAATAATTTCAACGCCTTGGGCAGTCCATCCTAACAAATCGCTCATTGAAACGCCAACCGTTCTTGAACCAACATCCAAGCCCATTAATCTCATTTAACTGCCTACTTTTCTTCTTTATTTAAGTAATTTTTAACTAATTCTTCCACAATTTCATCACGTTCATATTTTCTAATTAAGTTCCGCGCATCATTATATCTAGGGATATACGCGGGGTCGCCCGATAACAAATAGCCAACAATTTGGTTAATAGGATTGTACCCTTTTTCTTCTAGCGACTGGTAAACAGTCACCAAAGTATCGTGGACATCTTTTTTATTATTTTCGTCGAACTCAAAGAACATTGTTTTATCTAATGAACTCATAAAGCGGCACCCCCATCTATTTATTAACTTACCTCTATTCTACTAAAAATTAACGCATCCGACAATCAAAATAGACTGATGTAATCAAGCCGTAATATAACAAAAAAGTATTTACCTAATTAAATAGATAAATACTCCTTTAATTTTTATTTAGTTTGATTTTCTAACCAATTTGTTGCCTCTTTGATTGCGTCACCCAACCCGGCTGGATTCTTACCACCGGCTTGTGCTAAATCTGGTCGGCCACCACCACCGCCACCGACGAACGGTGCGATTGTCTTAATTAAATCTCCAGCTTTTAACCCCGATTTAATTCCATCGGCGCTAACGGCAGTAATTAAATTAACTTTACCATCATCACTTGTCGTTCCAATTGCCAGGACATCTGATAAGCCCTGTGTTTTCCACTGATCCGCAAGCTGACGTAATTGAGACATTCCGGAAACCGAAACTTGTGCTGCGATAAGTGTTTTACCATTAATTTCTTGTTTATTCTTAAAGACATCTCCAGCTTGTTGGCTGGCAATTTTATCCTCAAATGCTTGAATCTGTTGTTCGCTAGTTTTTAATGAAGCCTGAAGTTGTTCTATTTTCTTAGGTACTTCCACAACTTTATTAGCTTTTACTTGTTGTGCCACTGATTCTAAAAGGGTACTTCGACCATTTAAAAAGTCAAATGCTTCTTTAGAAGTTACTGCTTCAATTCGGCGAACACCAGCACCAACACCTGATTCAGAAATGATTTTAAATAAACCAATTTCGCTGGTATTAGCAACATGTGTCCCACCACAGAACTCAATTGAATAATCACCAATTTTAACGACACGAACGATTTTGCCATATTTTTCTGAGAATAAAGCAATAGCACCCATATTCTTAGCAGATTCAATATCCGTTTCAACCGTCTCGACGGCCAATTCAGCCCAAATTTTATCGTTAACAATCTTTTCAACTTTTTCCAATTGTTTTTCTGAAACAGAACCAATATTTGTAAAATCAAAACGTAAATAAGTTGGTTCAACAAGTGATCCAGCTTGGTGAGTATGCTCACCCAAGACATCCCTTAATGCTTGATCAAGTAAATGAGTGGCCGTATGATTTTTTTCAACTTTCTTATGGAAATCTTGATTAATTTCTAAAGATACTAATTGATTTTTCTCCATAGGTGCAAGAACTTTAATCGCATGTAAGTTTTGTCCATTTGGTGCATGCTGAACATCTTCTACCTCGGCAATGACATTACCACTCGTATCTTTAACAGTCCCTTTATCGGCAACTTGTCCACCCATCTCAGCATAAAAAGGTGTCTTAGAGAATATAACCTGTGCATTGTCTCCCGGTTTAATCGTATCCACTAATTCATTATCAACGATTAAATCAACTATTTCTGTTTCATTAACATCGGGATGCGTATATCCGACGTACTCACTAACCGTTTTAATATCGGTTAATAACCCATTTTGAACGCCCATTGACTTCGCGTTACCACGAGCAGCGCGGGCACGTTCCTTTTGTTGTTGCATTTCTGCATTAAAACCTTCTTGATCGACTGATAGGCCTTCATCTTCTGCGTATTCTTTTGTTAATTCAAATGGAAATCCATAAGTATCATATAATTTAAAGACTCCGGCACCAGATAATTCTGATTTATTTTCTGCCTTAGTTGTCTCAATCAGATTATTCAACAATTGCAATCCATCTTTTAACGTTTCATTAAAACGTTCTTCTTCAGAACGCACAATTTTAGAAATATACTCAGCTTGTTCTAAAACTTCCGGATAATAATCCTTCATGATATTTCCAACGACGGGTACAAGTTGCGTTAAAAATGATCCTTCAATACCTAATTTTTGTCCATGCATAACAGCACGACGGATTAAACGACGGATAACATAACCACGTCCTTCATTTGAAGGCAATGCGCCATCACCAATTGCAAACGAAATAGCACGTACATGATCCGCAATAACTTTAAATGAAATATCATCTTGTTCATTATCGTCATATTTTTTATTATCACTCATTTTTTCAGTTGCATCGATTAATGGTAAAAATAGATCCGTCTCAAAATTAGTCTTAGCATTTTGGAAAATAGAAACAACACGTTCTAAGCCCATCCCCGTATCAATATTTTGATGAGGTAATGGTTCATACGTATTTTCAGGTGTGTGATTAAATTCAGAGAAAACAATGTTCCAAACTTCTAGATAACGTTCATTTTCACCACCAGGATAATTCTCAGGATCATCTTCAGCCAAATTATTGAAACTTTGTCCACGATCATAGAATATTTCTGTATCGGGTCCACTAGGTCCTTGACCAATATCCCAAAAGTTATCTTCTACTTCTACAAGGTGATTCTTGGGTAATTTAACCTCTTCCAACCAAATCCGTTTCGCTTCTAAATCCTTTGGATAAACGGTAACGTATAATTTTTCAGGATCAAAAGCAAACCATTTTTCACTTGTCAGTAATTCCCAAGCCCAATTAATTGCTTCGGGTTTAAAGTAATCACCAATTGAAAAGTTACCTAGCATCTCAAATAACGTATGGTGACGTGCTGTTTTCCCTACATTTTCGATATCATTTGTTCTGATACTTTTTTGCGCATTCGTAATCCTGGGGTTTTCTGGTACAACTGACCCGTCAAAATATTTTTTTAAAGTGGCCACGCCCGAATTGATCCACAATAACGTTGGATCATCTACGGGGAGTAATGAAGCACTTGGTTCAATGGTATGCCCTTTTTCTTTAAAGAAATCTAGATACATTTGTCTAATTTCAGTACTTGTCATTTTTTTCATAGGTGTAACTTCCCTTCTATTTTTAAGCAAAAAACACCGCTGCGAGTAAGGACGCTTATAGCGCGGTACCACCTTACTTGCAACGATGTTTTAGTCGTTTACCTCTTAAGCTCGATAACGTTGAGTGGACGTCATTCTCTACATTCATATCACAAGGTAGCTCTTTTAAATAATCATTTCTCTCAGCAAACGAAATGTTTCTGTCCATCTATTTAAAATTATCCTTGTTTCTAATAAAAATTATATTGAAAACCACTCAAATTGTCAAATCTAGCTTACGATTCTTTACGATTTTGCTTTCTGTTAACGCGACGATCCATTTGATCTTTACGTTTAATTGCTTTTTGGATCTTTTTCTTGTATCCAGGTTTACGTTTTTTCTTCTCTTTTTTAACCATTCCCTTAATAACGGGAGCTAAAGGATCTTTTGTTTGTTTACGATTTTCACGACGATTACGATCATAAGAGTCAACGATTTCGCCTTTTTTAATATCTTTGGGCGCAAATTTAATACCCATTGCTTCTAATTCAGCAATTTTATTTTCTTCATTTGGTTCATATAATGTCATCGCAATTCCGCTAAGGCCATTACGACCAGTACGTCCAACTCGATGAATAAAGAATTCTAAGTCGTTTGGAATATCATCATTAATAACATGTGAAACACCTTCAATATCAATTCCACGGGCAGCTAAATCAGTTGCAACCACATATTGAAAATCTAATTTTTGTACTTCTTTCATTACGCGTTTTCGTTCACGAGCTGGAACATCCCCATGAATTTTGGCAACTTTTAAATCTTTGCCACGTAAGTATTCAACAATTTCATCAACACGCGTTTTTGTATTGGCAAAAATAAGTGCAATATAAGGTTGGCCCATTGTAATTAATTGATAAATAACTTCATTTCGATCGTGTCCTTTTGTCGGAATAATCCAATTTTCAATCGTATCACTAATCACTGACTTAGCAGCAATTTCTTCAACAACCGGATTTTTCATGTACTTCTTTAAAAATGGTTGTAACTTCTGAGGAATCGTTGCTGAAAAGACCATCATTTGAAGATCAGAAGGTAAGGCCGAAGCAATCTGGTCCGTCTCCTTCAAAAATCCCAAATCAAGCGTCATATCAGCTTCATCGACAACTAAGATTGAGGCATTATGGATGTCTAAATCGTTACTACCCATTAAATCAGCAATTCGTCCAGGCGTCCCGATAACAATTTGTGGTTGTCTTCTACTTAATTTATCAATTTGACGTTGTTTATCTGTCCCACCAACATAATTTTGGATATGAATTGGTTCAGGACTAAATTCTGCCAATTGTTTTGCAGCTTCATAAATTTGGTAAGCAAGTTCACGACTTGGCGTTGTGATAACTGCTTGAACCGTATTGTTAGTTGAATCAATTTGGTTAAAGATTGGTAATAAGAAAGTATGTGTTTTACCACTCCCTGTTTGGGATTGGCCTACGACGCTTTTGCCCTTCATAATAACGGGAATTAGTCGTTGTTGAACTTCCGTTGGTACATTGAAATGAATCGCCTCAATCGCTTTTAAAAGATACGATTTTAGGCCAAAATTTTTAAAGTTTTCTGGCATCTTATTCTCCTGTGTATGTCCTAGCTAAGTCATCAAGTGATTTAACTATTTCTTCGTACTCTGCTTGGTCTTTGGCTCTTGCACCACTGGCCATGGGATGTCCACCACCGTCATGCTCTTTTGCTAATTGGTTGATTATTGGTCCCTTTGAACGTAATCGAACGCGGTAGCTACCATCCTTTTGTTGAACAAAAATTGCCCAACATTGAACTTCAATAATTTTACCTGGTAACGGTACAATTTGAGATGAGCCAGCATCGCCCAACTCTATTGAATCAAGATAATCATGCGTTAATACAACGTATGCGGCTTTATGCTCCGTAATCACTAAATTGTCATATACATAGCCTGATAATTTAGCCACACCTGCCGTAATATTATCCATCTTTTGGTTTATTTTAGTTGTTGAAAAATGATAAGCCATTAATTCGGCAACCACCTGCATTGTGTGCGCAGTCGTTGCCGAATACATAAAGCGACCGGTATCACCAACGATACCAGCATAAAGCATTCTGGCCGCGTCATCAGTTACGGTTAATCCGCCCTCAACTTGATCAACTAAATCCATGACTAATTCGGAACTACTTGATGCCCCTGTTTTTACCCAAACCAAATCACCATAAACATCTTCATTTGGGTGATGATCAAGCTTAATTAGGTATGCCCCTGTCGTATAGCGATCATCTTCGATTCTTGGTCGATTAGCCGTATCAATTACAATTACAAGCGCATCATTGTACAAATCATCAGCAATTTCATCTTGGTCGCTAATCCAGGCTAACCCAGCCGATGGTGCACCAACTTGGTAAACCTTTTTTTCGGGAAAGCTTGCACGAATTATCGCTGCTAATCCAGATTGAGATCCAATTGCGTCAGGATCTGGACTTTGATGTCGATGAATAATAATTGTATCAAATTGTTTAATTTTCTTTAATATCTCTAATTCAATTTTCACTTAAACGACTCCTTCTTAAAACTCAAACGGAACATCAATTTCGGGAATGATACCAACACCATCATTCAATAATTGAACGAACTCAACAGGATCCTGCTCAATTTTTGCAAACGTATTATAGTGGATTGGCACAACCTTTTTAGCTTGAACAAACTCAGCCGCAATTGCCGCATCTTCTAATCCCATTGTGAAAGTATCACCAATGGGTAAGAATGCTAAATCAACGGGTTCCATGTGGTTAACTAACTTCATATCTGAAAACAAAGCTGTGTCGCCGGCATGGTACAGAACTTTACCATCAATATGTAACTCAAAACCCGCTGCAACACCTAACGTTCTAGGATCGTCATCAATGGCGAGTGCAGCGGTATGCCATGCTGGCACAAGTTTCACCGAGCCAAATGGTAGCATAAGTTGACCACCAAAATTCAATGCTTCAACCGTTAATCCTTCAGATTTAAAATAATTAGCTAAATCAGTAATTGAAATAACCGTAGCATCAGATTGCTTAGCCAACTCAATCGTATCACCCACATGATCATAATGTGCATGGGTTACCAAAATGTAATCCGGATTTAATTCCGCAACAGTTGTCTTAACTAATGGATTGTCTTTAATGAATGGATCAATTAAAATCGTTAACTGATTATCAGTAATAATTTGAACACTGGATTGTCCAAGCCATGTAATTTTCATGATTAATCTTCTTTCATTTCCAAAGTTGCTCTTAAGTATAACGGTTATTGAGCCCAATTACAAAGGCTGATTCAACACTTTTTTTTCAAATAAAGGCAACTTCATGTTTTCAAAACCGATTGGTGCCAAATTTGTCATCGTTAATCCAAGTAACCGAATCCCCTTCTCGGCACCTAAAATTTCATCAAATATCTGCCGACCATAAAAATAAATCGTGGCCGCATCATTACGGATAAATTCGTCCAATGTTAATCTTTTTGTGAGCGTCGTAAAATCTTGATACCGAACTTTAATAACTAATGTTTTCCCATGTTTCTGTTGTTTATTCAACGTTTCCGAGACTAAGCTCGCAATATATCTAAGCTGAGTTTCCACCTCGTCAATCGTCATCAACAATTTCCCATATGTTCGCTCACTCCCAATAGACTTTCGTTCTCTTTGCCATTCAACTGGTCTGTCATCTACGCCACGCACTCGTTTGTATAGGAAATAGCCTAATTTACCAAATTGTTGTATTAATTCAACCTCAGATTTTTCCAACAGTTCTTTTCCAGTAAAAATACCTTGATCAATCATCTTAGGAGCCGTTTTTTTACCAACACCCCTAAATTTCCCAATCGGTAAGCTGGATAAAAAAGGAATAACATCGCCTGGAAGTATTAGCGTCATACCTGCCGGCTTATTATAATCTGATGCTAATTTTGCCAAAAATTTATTGTATGAAACGCCTGTTGAACAGGTCAAATGTAATTTCTGATAAATCTCTCTTTGAATCAAATGTGCCACCTGAATAGCACTCTTAATTTCTTTTTTGTTCTGCGTAACATCCAAATAGGCTTCATCAAATGCAATTGGTTCAATCATTTCGGTGTATTCATGAAATATTTCATGAAGTTGACTTGAAACCTCTTTATACAACGTGAAATCCGGTGCTTTAAAGATAGCTTTAGGACAAATTTCATAAGCTTCTTGTGCCGCCATGGCAGAGTGGATACCTAATTTTCTGGCCTCATAATTAGCTGTGGCAACAACGCCACGACCACCATTTTTTCTCGGATCATGAGCGATTACTAATGGCTTTCCGATAAATTCGGGATGTTCACGTTCTTCAATTGATGCATAAAAAGCATCCATATCAACATGAATTATTTTCCTTTTTAATAAATTTTCATCTATTGTGATACCATTCAACTCAGCCATTAGTCCACCCCTTTTCTTAATTCATTATAACAAACATACGTTCTATTTAAAACCAATCACTCATCATTGTCATCTATCACCTTGACTTCTTACCCGCCCCGTTCGCAATAAAGAATCGTTTGCAAAAAAAATAACGCCTCGATTATTATCGAAACGTTACTTTTAATTATTTTTCAGGATTATAAATCCAGTAATTGCCATCATCTGTTAATAACTTAGCTGATGCTTCTGGCCCCATCGAACCGCTCAGGTAGTTAGGGAATATCGTCTTGTCATCATCGTTATTATGCCATGAATTCAAAATGACGTCTGCCACATTCCAAGCTTTAGCAACTTCATTCCAATGCGCAAAGTTAATCGCAATCCCATTTAAAGCATCCAAAAGTAATTTTTCGTACGCTTCTGGTGTATTAGCTTTTGTCTCAGGAGAATTAACGTAATCTAAATTAGTTTTATTTGTATTAAATCCTTGACCAATTTCTTTAGTGTTAATTGTAAGTCTGAAGCGCTCATCAGGTTCAATCGTGATCGTTAATACATCTTTACCTAAATGTTCATGTTCATCACTCGTTCCAAAAATATTTTTTTCAACATTTTTAAAAACAATATTGATTTCAGTATTTTTTTCAACGAGACGCTTACCGCTTCGAACGTAAACTGGTACACCGGACCAACGCTCGTTATCAATCATTAAGCGTCCAGCAATAAACGTTTCCATCATCGAATCTGGTGCAATTTGTTCTTCATCGCGGTAGGCCTTTTCAGTCCCTGCCTTGTTAGCTCCATATTGTCCACGAATAAAGTTTGCATCAACCTCTTCAGGTTTTAAAATGCGAATAGCCTCTAAGGCCTTCAATTTCTCTTTACGAATTTCTGATGCAACAAATTCTTTTGGCATATCCATCGTTAACAATGATACTACCTGCATAATATGATTTTGGAACATATCACGCATAGCACCGCTTGTTTCATAGTAACCACCACGTTCTTCAACGCCTAATGATTCGCTTAATGTTAATTGGATATTATCAATATATTTATTATTCCACAATGTTTGCGTAATTATATTACCAAAGCGAATTGCCGGAATATTTTGAATCATTTCCTTACCTAAGTAATGATCAATTCTAAATATTTGGCTTTCATCAAAAGTATTTGCAATCTCATCATTTAATTTTTTGGCACTTTCAAAATCTCGACCAAATGGTTTTTCGATAATTAAACGATTAAATCCATTTTTAGTAACCAAGTTTTGAGAGCCCAAATGAGTTGCAATTGTCCCAAAGAATTGAGGTGACATTGCTAAGTAAAACATACGATTACCCTCAATTTGATATTTAGCATCAAGGTCGTCAGCCAATTTCTTTAACGTTATGTAGTGCGCAACATCAGTTACATCATGCGATTGGTAATAAAAATGTGAGGCAAAATCAGCGATTTTAGTTTTATCTCCACTGACTCCAACTAAGGATTCAGTAACAACATTTCGATAAAAATCGTCTGTCCAAGGACGTCTTGCAGTCCCAATAACGGCAAAATTTTCATTTAAAAATCCTTTTTCAAATAACTTGAAAAGAGAAGGATATAATTTACGTTTTGCCAAATCACCGGTTCCACCAAAGATAATAAATAATGCTTTTTGTTGAGTTTCCATTACTTCACACCACTCTCGTTTTTTGAGGTCTCAGTCCTCTTTATTAGTATCAAAATCAATAATATAAGTTTACATTTTATTAGTAAAATAAACAAGAAACTTGGTCTTAAAACGGACAATAAAAAAAGTATTAACCTTAATTAGATCAAAGTTAATACTTAAAAATATCTATTTTTCGTCTGATGAAGCTTTATCTTCTTCAGTTTTTGTTTCAATCACTTCTTCTTTAACAGCTGGTTCTTCTTTAGCTGCAGGTGTTACTTCAACAGCGGCTGGAAGTACGCGTGCAATTGCTGAGCGTTCGAATGTTAAGAAAATACCGTCACAATCAAGCGTAACTGTTTTTGCTTCTTCATCAAAGCTATCAATAACACCATGTAAACGACCGATAGTAACAACTGCATCCCCAGGTTTTAATTGGTTCATCATATCTTGTTGTTTTTGTTGTTGTTTTTTTTGTGGGCGAATCATCATGAAGTACATCAAAACGAATAACGCCACAATCATTAAAATACTACTATATTGCATTAATTAGCCACCTCTATTTTCTATTTTCTTACTATACAAGGGTATCAAACTTCTTGACTGAACACCATACCTATTCAAATAAATTTAAAAATTCTTAGGATTTTTATCATAGAAGCCGTATTGTTCAAAAAATGCTTCACGAAATTCCAATAAGTTATCATCCATGATTGCTTGACGAACGTCAGCCATTAAATGCGTTAAGAAATATAAATTATGGTAACTCGTTAAACGAATACCAAATGTTTCGTCCGCCTTAATTAAGTGACGTAAGTAAGCACGTGTATAATTTTTACATGTATAACAATCGCAATTTTCATCCAATGGTCTAAAATCGCGTTCGTATTTAGCATTTTTTACGACCACGCGACCCATTGAAGTCATTGTCGTTCCATTCCTGGCAATTCGTGTTGGCAGTACGCAGTCAAACATATCAATTCCACGTAATACCCCATCAATCAAAGCATCCGCTGAACCGACGCCCATCAAATAACGAGGTTTGTCTTCGGGTAATAATGGTGTTGTAAAATCTAAAACGCGGTTCATTTCAGCTTTCGATTCACCAACAGACAACCCACCAATTGAGTAACCGGGGAAATCCATTGAGACCAAATCGCGTGCGCTACGTTCTCTCAAGTTACGATGACCGCCACCTTGAACAATCCCAAACAATGCTTGTTCTTTAGGGTTCAAATGTGCCTTAAGACCACGTTCAGCCCAACGACTCGTCCGATCAACTGATTTACTAATATAATCATAGCTTTCTGAAAATGGTGGACATTCATCAAAACTCATCATGATATCAGCACCTAATGCGTTCTCAACATGAATGGCTTTTTCTGGCGATAAAAATAAGTTGGCGCCATTCAAATGACTCTTGAATTTAACGCCCTCTTCACTAATATCACGCATCTTAGCTAATGAGAAAACTTGGAAACCACCTGAATCAGTTAAAATACCTTTATCCCAGTTCATAAATTTATGCAGTCCACCGGCTTCTTGAACGATATCTTCACCGGGTCGTAACCATAAATGGTACGTATTCGATAAAATAATATTAGCACCCAGTTCATCTAACTCTTCAGGTGCCATAGATTTTACTGAAGCTAATGTACCCACGGGCATGAACATTGGCGTTGGAAATGTCCCATGCGGCGTAATAATCTCACCAAGTCTAGCACCAGTTCGTTTATCTTTTTTGATTAAGCGATACTTAATTGCTGGTTCTACCATTTATTAATTCTCCATTCTATTTAATGTACATTGCATCGCCGAAACTAAAGAACCGATACTTAGCATCAACCGCATGCTTATACGCGTTTAATATATTTTCTCTTCCTGTAAATGCCGCAACTAACATCACTAATGTTGATTTTGGTAAATGAAAATTAGTGATAAACCCTTCAACGACTTTGAATTCATAGCCAGGTTTAATGAAAATTTCAGTCCAACCACTGTCAGCCTGAATATCACCGTTAAATTTTGATCCAATTGTTTCAAGCGTTCTAATTGAGGTTGTTCCGGTTGCAATAATCTTGCCGCCCGATTGACGTACCTCATTTAACATTTTAGCCGAGCCAGCTGTTAATCGATAAAACTCGCTATGCATTTTATGATCTTCAATATTTGTCTCACTAACAGGTCTAAATGTTCCTAGCCCAACGTGCAGCGTCAGATAAACCAAATGAACGCCTTTTTCTTCTATTTTTTCTAATAACTGTGTTGTAAAATGTAACCCTGCCGTAGGTGCTGCGGCTGATCCAACCTCTTTTGAATAAACGGTTTGATACATTTCTTGATCTTCAAGCGTTTCTTTAATATAAGGAGGCAATGGCATTTCACCAAGTTCATTCAAAATCTCCATAAAAATCCCGTCATAATCAAATCGAATCATTCGACCACCATGTTCTAATTCCTTTGTAATAGTTGCCGTCAGTCGACCATCACCAAAACTAATCACAGAACCAATCTTCATTTTTTTAGCAGGTTTCACCAAGGTTTCCCAGTTATCGCCATCAGTATTATTTAACAATAACACTTCAATGTGACCACCAGTATCGGGCCTAATTCCATGAATTCTAGCGGGCATTACCCGAGAATCATTCATCACCAATGCATCCCCTGCATCCAATTGATCAATTACATTGTAAAAATAGTCATCTTGGATATCGCCAGTCTCATGATCCAAAACCAACATCCGTGATGCGTCACGTTCTTCTAATGGCGTTTGCGCAATTAAGGCTTGAGGTAGCTCATAATCAAAGTCTTCAGTACTTAGTTGTTTAGTCAAAATATCGTCATCCTTCTCTATTTGTTCTCGTCAAAATTATAAGGTCGGTTCAGATGCTCATAAGCCTCCATTGTAGCAACCCGTCCCCTTGGTGTTCGTTTGATAAAGCCAATTTGCATCAAATAAGGTTCAACCATCTCAGCGATGGTTTCTGTCTCTTCACCAATATTTGCTGCCAGAGTACTTAAGCCCACCGGTCCACCTTGATAAAAATCAATCATGGTTTCTAATAATTTCCGATCCGTTTCATCCAACCCGCGATTATCCACAGCTAACAAGTTTAACGCATGATCAGCCGTCATTTGATTAATTTCGCTTTGGTCGGAGACTTCCGCAAAATCACGAACTCTTTTTAATAAACGATTGGCAATTCTTGGCGTTCCTCGTGATCGACGAGCCAACTCATGCGCACCACTTTCTTCAATTTTTGTATTGAAGATATCAGCAGAACGGATCACAATTTCTTGTAAATCAGACTGATTGTAATACGCCATATGTTCAACGATGCCAAACCGATCCCGCAAAGGTGCCGATAATAATCCAGCTCGAGTTGTCGCACCAATTAAGGTAAATGGTGGTAACGGGAAATGCACGGGGTGAGCGGTAGGTCCTTGTCCGACAACAATATCGACAAAAAAATCTTCCATAGCCGAGTACAACATTTCTTCTACCATTTTTGGTAAACGATGAATTTCATCAATAAATAAAATATCTCCAGGTTGTAATTCATTTAAAAGTGCGACAAGATCTCCGGATTTTTCAATTGCGGGTCCACTTGTTGTTCTTATCTGAACTTGCATTTCATTAGCAATGACCATTGCAAGTGTTGTTTTACCTAACCCAGGTGGTCCATACAATAAGACATGATCAAGTGCTTCTTCACGTTGTCTTGCGGCCTGAATATAAACACTTAATTCATTTTTCACTTTATCTTGACCAATATATTGTGATAAAAATTGGGGACGCAGCGACTTTTCAATGGATTCTTCCTGATTGTCTTCAGGTTCATTTGAAATAATCCGTTGTTCTGTCATCTTATCGACCTCCTTTTATTTTTTCATTAATAATTTTAGACCTTCTCGTAAGTAAGCATCCGTTGAATCAGCCTCAAACGAAGTTAAATTCTTACTGATGGCTTTAATCTCACGTTGAGAATAACCTAATGCAGATAAAGCTTCAAGACTTTCTTTCATAAATGGTGATGCTTGTGACGGAATAAAATCAAGCGATTGTTGGCCTGGCATTGTTGCCGCCTGACCTTCAATGTCATCCAACTTACCCTTCAAATCAAGCACAATTTGTTGGGCCGTTTTCTTACCAACACCTGGAAACTTAATCAGGTAACTAACATCTTCTGTATTAATCGCATTTACTAAGCCACGGTGGTCATCATTTGCTAAGATTGCAAGTGCACTCTTAGGACCAATTCCAGATACATTTAATAACTTTTCAAATAATTTTTTTTCATCTAAATCATAAAACCCAAATAACGTCATATCATTTTCACGAATCACCTGATAAACAAAAACTTTAACGGGTTTTTCGGTATCTTCTTGATACCTAAATGGGTTAGCAACAAAAATTTGATACCCTATTCCATTTACTTCCAAAACAAGATAAAAAGGCGTTACAGCAGTTATCTGTCCAATAAAATACTCATACATATTATTTTCCCACTTTTCTTAATCTACATCATTCTACTTTTAATAGTGTACCATAGACCACTTATTTATACAGGTGCTCCTTACCTTACAAAAAAATCAATCATCGCCAAGTATTCAGCAATAATTGACTCTAAATTTAACCTTCATGACCCGTTTGATGCGACTCTTGAATTCGTTTAAAAAAATGTTCCATATCTTGATTTGAAAAATGAACCAGTACTGGACGTCCGTGTGGACAATTAAATGGGTTTTCCACACTCTTTAGATCAGCTATCAGCGCTTTAGATTGTCGATCATCAAGATGATGGTTTGCTTTAATTGCTCGCTTACAACTCATCATAATCGCTGATTTTTCTCTAAACTCTGCAACCGATATTTTACCATCCGCTAACAAGTAGTCAATCATTTCTCTGATTGTACTCTCCTCTTGGCCTTCTTTAAACCACGTTGGATGTTGTCGAATAATAAAACTATTCTGACCAAACGGTTCAAGAACGAGTCCAACTTCTGACAATATCTCGGTATGCTCGGTAATAATCATAGCTTCACTTGCCGTGTACTCCAGAACGATAGGAACTAATAAATTTTGTGAATCACTAGAAACTTCACCAATTTGCTTTCGATAAAACTCATAATTAATCCGTTCTTGCGCAGCATGCTGATCTAAAATATACAGCCCATCCTCAGACTCCGTAAATAAATACGTCCCATGCATTTGTCCAATATATTTTAAATCCGGAAATCTTTGTTCACTTTTCTTGGTCGTCAACTCTTCTTCATCGCTGATTTCTTTTTCATCGACTAGATTAACTCGCTGATCAATTGAAAATGGTTCTAAATTATCCTCGTTAGCATACCGATTTTCAAAATCACTAACACGCTTTGATTCCAATTGTTCAGCAACTTGAATTGAGATTGGCTCAATTGCTTCTGACAACTCATTTAGTTTCTCACTACTGCTGACATCAACCGGTGTGCTAGCCACTGATTTCTTTTTCCCTAGCACAAAATTAGGTTTAGATTGATATTTACTTGAGGCTTCATTTAAATCAAACTGTAGTTGATCGGTATCTATCTTTTCGCGTTTTTTTGAACTCAAATTTTCTAATGCTTCCGGAATTAAATTTTCCTTAGCAATTCGTTCGTAGATTACTTTTTTAATTAATTCAGTTAACTCGGATTCCTTGCTTAACCGCACTTCTTGCTTCGTTGGATGAACATTAACATCAACTAACAAAGGGTCCAATTGGATATTTAAAACCGTAACCGGATACCGTCCAACCATTAATTTTGATCCATACCCCTTAATAATAGCCTTATTCAAACTAGTATTTTTAACATAACGGCCATTAATTAAGATAGAGATAAATTGTCTTCCGGCGCGTGTCAATTCTGGTAAAGATGTATAACCGCTGATTTTAAAATCTAAATCGTGACCACTAAATTCCAGCATTTGACGCGCACTCTTTACGCCATAAATGGCAGAGATAGTCTGTTGTAATTGACCATTACCAGTTGTTCTCAGCACTTCCTTGTCTCCATGTGTCAATGAGAAAGAAATAGTTGTGTGACTCATTGCCAGTCGGTTCATCATGTCACTAATAACTGACATTTCAGTTTGCAATGACTTAACATACTTTAATCTGGCAGGTGTATTAAAAAATAAGTCAGAAACGGTTATTTCCGTTCCTTTACGACTAGCGGATGATTTTTCATCAACTATCTTGCCACCATTAACTGCAATAAAAGCCCCGGATTGTCCAGCAACTGCTGTATTCATAGTTACTTTAGCAACTGACGCAATACTGGGTAATGCCTCACCACGAAAACCTAAGGTACTGATTTTAAATAAATCTTCTCTTGTCGTAATTTTACTTGTGGCGTGCCGTTTAAACGCATTTTCAACTTGCGATGATTCAATACCGTCCCCATTATCAATAATTTTAATTGATTTAAGTCCAGCTTCTTCAACGACAACGTCAATTTGTGTAGCATGTGCGTCAATTGCATTTTCAACTAGTTCTTTCACAACGGATGCAGGTCTTTCAACCACTTCACCAGCAGCAATTTGATCCGCTAAAATTGTGGGTAACTCGATTATTTTCGTCATTTAATCACCTTCAGTCTTATTTGTTCAATTTCTCTTGCCAATCGTATAAGACGTTCATAATATCTCTTGGCGTCATATTCATCAAGTTAAGTGCTTTAAGTTCATCCATAACTGCTGACTGGTCTTTCGATAACTCTTCAGACGTAAATAAAGATAACTGTGTTTCTTCTTCATTAATGGTTTGTTGAGAATTCGATGTTGTATTTGAATGTTCATTTTTTTGCTCTAAATCAGTCAAAATTAACGTTGCTCGACTTAATAATTCCGTGGGCATCCCTGCTAATTTAGCAACATGAATCCCATATGATTTATCTGCGGCGCCATCTTGAATTTTGTGTAAGAAGACTAATTCACCATTTTCCTCGATAGCTCCTACATGGACATTTTTTAAAGATTTAACCGTTTCTTCAAGTACCGTTAATTCATGGTAATGAGTTGAAAAAAGTGTTTTTGCGTGAACATGTTTATCCACGTACTCAATAATAGCTTGTGCAAGTGCCATACCATCGTACGTTGCCGTTCCTCGACCAAGTTCATCGAATAAGATTAAACTGTTCTCTGTCGCATTTTTAAGTGCCTGATTAGCTTCTTTCATCTCAACCATGAATGTACTCTGCCCCGAAATAAGATCATCGGCCGCACCAATCCGAGTAAATATTTGATCAAAAATAGGCATTTTGGCTGCTTCTGCCGGTACAAAACACCCAATTTGAGCCATCACAACCGTCAATGCTAATTGACGCATATACGTACTTTTACCGGACATATTTGGTCCCGTAATTAATAATATATCTAGCGTTTCTGGCATATTAACATCATTTGGAATATAACTTTGTTTGCCCATAACTTTTTCGACTACTGGGTGCCAACCAGCTGTAATTGCCAATTGATGCCCTTCTTTTAATAGAAGTGGTTTCACAAAATGTGAATCTTCACTGACAACCGCAAAACTTTGTAAAACATCTAGTGTCGCAATCCCTTGTGCCAACAATTGTAGGCGTTCAATCGATTTTTTAACGGTTTCTCTAATTTCAACGAATAATTTATATTCTAAATCAATCGCCTTACTTTCGGCTCCTAAAATGATGCTTTCCCGTTCTTTTAACTCGGGCGTAATATAACGCTCAGCATTAGTTAGCGTCTGTTTACGTTCATATCGATCTTTTGGCACATTTACAATATTAGATTTGGTTACCTCAATAAAGTAACCGAAAACACGGTTAAATCCAATTTTAAGGTTTTTTATTCCCGTCAATTCTCGTTCTTTTGCTTCCATCTCTGCCAACCATTGTTTACCATTTTTCATGGCATCTTGGTAGACGTCAAGCTGATCATTGTATCCCTGCTTAATTAAATGTCCATCGGTCACTGATAATGGTGGCTCTTCAACAATTGCGCGTTCAATCAAATTAGCGACGTCATCAACTGGGTCTAACTTATTAATAACATCGGAAAAAGTCCCATCGTTAATTTCTTCCAATACGTATTTAATTTTGGGTACTTGCCTAAGTGATAGCTTAAGCTGGACTAAATCTCGTCCATTCACACTCCCAAAAGCAACACGTCCGGCCAGCCTCTCTAAATCATAAACCTTAACTAATTCTTCTTGTAACGTGCTGCGTTCAAAATAATGATTAATCAGTAAATCAACCTTTTTTTGGCGGTCTAAAATCTCGGCATAGTTAATAAGCGGTCTGTCAATCCATTGTTTAAGTAACCGACCACCCATTGCCGTTTTTGTATCATCAAGTAACCAGAGTAAGGTCCCCTGTTTTTTACCCGTTCGAATATTTTGCATTAATTCTAGATTGTATTTTGAATAATGATCCATTTTCAAGAAAAAATCAGGTTCATAATGAACTGCTTTTTGTAAATGGTCTAAACTGCGCTTTTGTGTGACTGAAAGGTACGTCAATAAATCCGTGACAACGGTCACTTCTAACGAATCCGTTAAGTCTTGAATAGCGTAGCTTGATTCAGCATGGCTTTCACCAAGTTCTTGTATTGAGAGCATAATATTTAACTTTTTCAACGTTTCAATTGTTGTATTGGATAAGCTGCTGTTAATCACAATTTCTTTCGTTCTTAAACTCATTAATTCGTTAATTAAATTATCCAAGTTATCCAGACGACTCGTTTTGAGTTCACCTGTTGATAAATCAACGTAAGCAAATCCAAATACCCCACCATCTTCAATTATGGCCGTTAAATAATTATTCTCCTTGGATTCATTTATACCATTATCCATTGTCGTTCCCGGAGTGACCAATTGAACGACTTCTCGTTTAACCATGCCCTGAGCCAACTTAGGATCTTCGACTTGTTCACAAATGGCGACTTTATACCCTTTTTCAACTAAAATATCAATATAGTTTTGAGCAGCATGATGAGGAACACCACACATTGGAATTGGATCATCCGCTTTTTTATTGCGTGTCGTTAGCGTTAATTCTAATAGTTGAGAGCCTTTAATGGCATCGTCGTAAAATAATTCATAAAAATCTCCCAAACGGTAAAACAAAAAAGCATCAGGATACTGTGCTTTAATGTCGAAATATTGAATCATCATTGGTGTCTGTTTCGTTTTTTGCGGCATAGTCGAGATGCCCTCCTATTTTTAATTTAGTCCATGAAAGGATGATCATCGTTGATCAAAACGGGGAATATTTTCTTAGCATGTCCCGTTTTGTCATCTATATCAATGACACAAGCCGATAATGTTTGACGTCCTGTTTCATCAACTTCAAATCGTGTAGGCATTTGCGATAAGAATCGGCCAATTACATTTTCACGTTTCATACCTAAAATACCATCATAAGGACCCGTCATACCAACATCTGACATAAATGCAGTTCCTTTGGGTAAGATACGCGCATCATTTGTTGGTACATGCGTATGAGTCCCAACAACGGCTGATACTTGTCCATCTAAAAACCATGCAATGGCTTCTTTCTCGCTCGTTGTTTCAGCATGGAAATCAATAAAAATGAAATCTGTTTCTTTTTTAACTTCTTCTAAAATATCTTGAACAACTGCAAAAGGATCATCTGAAGGCGTCATAAAAACACGGCCTTGTAAGTCAATCACGGCTAGTTTCTGTTGATTAATATTAATGATCGTATGACCAATTCCAGGCACTTGATTTGCTGAAAAATTAGCTGGTCGAATTAATTTCTTTGCGCCGCCAATAAAATCCTGAATCTCACGGTTGTCCCAAGTATGATTACCCATTGTAACAACATCGGCACCCGTTTGAAGGAATGACTTATAAACTGATTCATTAATTCCTCGGCCTTTTGTTGCATTTTCACCATTCACAATGGTTGCCTGTGGATGAAATTTTCTTTTTAATTTTGGCAAGTACTCCTTAATCATTTGTTGACCTGAATCACCAACAACATCTCCGACAAATAATAAACGCATGGTCGTCCTCTTTTCTTATATATATTAACCAGTTTAACATTCTTTCTTTTTATATAGAAATCCAATTAAAAAAGTCATTAGACAAAAAATGATGATTTAAGAAGTTAATCTCAAATCACCACCGTTTTTTTATTTATTTTGCGTACTCAATTGCTCTTGTTTCTCGAACTACGGTCACTTTAATGTGGCCTGGATATTCGAGTTCATCTTCAATTCTATTTTTGATATCTCGAGCTAAAACAGTTGCTTGAATATCATTAACTTCATTTGGCGTGACAATAACACGTACTTCACGACCAGCTTGAATTGCATAACTTTTCTGAACACCCTTAAATTCATGGGTAATATCTTCAAGTTTTTCAAGTCTATGAATATAATTTTCTAATGATTCACTTCGTGCACCAGGTCTTGCTGCTGAGACAGCATCAGCTGCCGCAACCAGAATAGCAATTGTATACTTAGCTTCAACATCACCATGATGTGAGGCAATGGTGTTGATAACAACATCATTTTCTTTATACTTCTTAGCTAATTCAAGCCCAATTTCCACATGCGAACCATCAACTTCATGATCAACTGCTTTCCCAATATCATGTAACAATCCTGCGCGTTTTGCTAATGTAACATCTTCACCCAATTCAGCGGCTAACACACCTGCTATCTTGGCAACTTCAATAGAATGGCTTAACACATTTTGACCATAACTTGTTCGGTAATTCAAGCGACCAATTGTTTTAATTAGGTCTGGGTGAATCGTATGAAGTCCGAGATCAAAGGTTGTTTGTTCACCTAATTCACGAATCTTCTCATCCATTTCTTTACGTGATTTTTCAACCATTTCTTCGATTCGTGCTGGATGAATACGACCATCTTGAATTAATTTCTCAAGCGTCATCTTGGCAATTTCACGACGAACTGGATCAAATCCACTTAAAACGACTGCTTCAGGCGTATCATCAATAATCAAATCGATCCCTGTTAAGGTTTCTAATGTTCGAATATTACGTCCTTCACGACCAATAATACGGCCTTTCATTTCGTCATTTGGCAAGGTTACTAATGAAACAGTTGTTTCAGAAACCATGTCTGCTGCACTTCTTTGGATAGCTTGAGCAACTAAGTCTTTAGCATTACGATCAGCTTCTGCTTTAGCTTGCTTATCACTTTCTTTAATCATTACAGCTCGTTCATGACTCAATGATTCTTTTGTATCGTCCATAATAATGGTTTGTGCTTGTGTTTGTGTTAGAGAAGCAACTCTTTCAAGTTCTTCTTGTTGTGCCTGGATAAGTGAAGTTGCTTCTTGTTGTTTGACGTCAATAAGTTTTTGGTCAGACGTTACTTTTTTCTCTTTGTTCTCAAGCGTTTGTTCGCGTTTATCTAGTGCGCCATCTTTACGATCTAAAGTTTCTTCACGTTGAATTACTCGATTTTCTTGCTTTTGAATTTCTGAACGTCGTTCCTTTAACTCATTGTCTATTTTATCGCGATAACTTTGACTTTCTTCTTTGGCCTCTAAAACGGCTTCTTTTTTCTGAGTCTCAGCATCTTTCATTGCACTTTGTAAAATACCTTCGGCCGTATGCGTTGCACCATCGAGTGTTTTTTCAAAATTTGACTTTCTATATGCAATTCCAATAAAAATTCCAGCAACTAAAGCAATAATAGCGATGATAGCGAGGATTAATACGGTTGTTATAGTTCCCATAAAAGTCCACCTCCGCACCATCAAACAATGATTAATTAAATTAATCATAAATTTTTAGATGTTTTTTATTTTGTTCATATACACTTTAGTATTTTACGGTTAATTGCCCCCCGCTGTCAACAACAATCCATTGTTAGCTTTAATTATTTATTCATTAATTTCGTCAAATATCCATTTAAGTCCGCTTAAGACACTTCTTTGACGAATCGTTTCCCTGTTCCCTGCAAAATGAAATTGTTTTGCAACGACGGGATTATCTTTGAAGGCAAGTCCAATCCAAACAGTTCCTGCTTTTTGTCCTTCAAGTTCATCTGGACCAGCGACCCCCGTGAATGAAATGGCAATATCCGTTTTCATTTTATCCTGTGTTTGTATAGCCATCTGTTTAGCAATACTTTCACTAACAACACCATGTTTTTTTATCGTTTCAGTCGGAATACCTAAAACGTCAGATTTTACTGCATTTGCATACGTCACAAATCCGCCAGGATAAACTTTTGAAACGCCAGCGACTTCGGCCAATGTACTTTGAAACAAGCCGGCCGTTAAACTTTCCGCGGCAGAAATTGATAAATTATTTTTAATTAGTTCGGTCACAACCACGTTTTGTAATGAATTATCATCCCCATAACCATAAAAATAATTACCTACCCTATTTAACACATTGGTTTCCATCTCGCCAATTAATTTTTCAGCCGATTTTCCTTCTGTAGCACTCGCGGTAATTCGTAAAGTAACTTCATTAGTCTTCGCATAAGGAGCAATCGTAGGATTTGTTTGTGCATTTATTATATCTTCTAGTTCAGTAACCAGTTTAGATTCCCCAATTCCAAAGAAGCGTAGAACCTTTGATTCAAGATGACTATTCAAGTTATATGTTTGCTTCAATAGTTCCTCAACTTCTTTGTTAAACATCGTTTTCAATTCATTGGGTGGGCCGGGTAATAGTAGAAAGTCGCATGCCGCACCCTTATAAAAATCTCCAACGGCCATTCCGGCATGGTTTTTAATGGGCACTGAACCCTCTATATACAAGGCTTGCAATTTATTGTTTTCAGTCATTTTTCGACCCGTTTGCGCAAAATGATTTTCAATTTTCAGCATTGCATCTTTATTTTCAACTAGCTTTTCATTTAAAAATTTAGCCACCATTTGTTTCGTTAGGTCATCTTCCGTTGGTCCAAGCCCTCCGGATAAAATTACTAAATCATTTCGTTTAGAAGCAATTTCAATTGTCTCTAGCATACGTGACTCATTGTCCCCAACAACCGTCTGATAAAATACATTAACGCCTAAATCCGCTAATTTATCTGCTAAAAAAGCGCTATTCGTATTTACAATTTGTCCTAATAAAATTTCTGTTCCAACTGCAATTATCTCTGCGTGCATGATATTACCTCCTAGTTTCTAATTAAAAAAGACTAAAACAGCTAACCGTTTTAGTCTAATCATTTTATTTTTCGAATGAATCTGAGAAAATCGCTCTATTTTGGACAAAATAATCGATTCCTGAGTAGATAGTAAAGAATAAACAAATGTAAAGGAAGATAGCGGCCATTGGGACACTAATTGCTGCAAACAATACATTATTTAAGAACAACAAAATGATTGCGATCATTTGCGTTGTTGTTTTAATTTTACCCGGCATAGCCGCAGCCATAACCTGACCATCATTTTCAACAATGATCAATCTCAACCCTGTGACAGCAAGTTCACGACAAACAATGATTGCTGCTACCCAAGATGGCACTTGATTAAATGCGACAAGAATAATAAATGCAGTCATTACAAGCATTTTATCAGCCAACGGGTCAGCAAACTTTCCAAAATTAGAAACTAAATGTTGTCGGCGTGCGATTTGACCGTCCAAAAAGTCTGTTAATGAAGCAGCCGCAAAAATAATCGCCCCAACCAAATGTGTAACTTCGATTTGAGTGCCAGCCCAGGTGACCATTCCCCAATCAAGTGGTAATAATAACACCAACATGAAAATTGGAATTAATATAATTCTGACAACCGTTAATTTATTTGGTAAATTCATAATTGTTCCCCTTTTTTTTTCAAAAAAAACCAACAACATAGACTTCGTTGCCGGCAATTTTTGTTTATTGAATATTTACGGTAACCGTTCTAACTTGTAAGGCCGGATTTGTTTTCGTAAAATCAAATTTTTTGCCATTTATTGTAATACTCATAGCCGTTGCATTTCCAAAACTAAAGACAAATGACTTTGTTCCAGCCGGAATTGAAACAGTGTCACTCGCATCTGACACAAGCGTTGCTTGCCATAATTGTGTGCCGTCAGCTGTGATTGAGCTCCAAGCTGCACTACCAGCAGCCGTTAACTTAATTTCAGAAGTTTTGGGTGCATTTTCCATCGTATAGACGGTGTTTGTCCCCGTATCTGAAACGTATGTTAATTTTTGCGTCTTCTTATCAGACGAAGAACTTGAGCTTGTTTCTGACGATGCAGAACTAGCACTCTCAGATTTTGCTTTTGAATCAGTTGAAACCGAAACTTTAGAGCTTGAACTTTCAATTTGAGTATCCGTATTTTTATTGTTTAATGTTACACCATAAATAGTTCCCAAAATTCCTAAAACAATGACAACAATAATAATTGTAGGTAAATACGACATGAATTTATCAAATTTGCTGTCCTTTGGAAGTCCCGCAGACTTATCAGAACGCGATACTCGTTCCTTTGTAACTACTGCCTCTGGTTCATCTGGAACAGTTTCATTGAATTCTCCCAATAATTCATTTGCATCCAAATCGACTGTTTCCGCATATTGTTTAACAAATGCACGGACATAAAAATCTCCTGGTAAATCAGAAAATTTTTCGTCCTCAATCGCGATTAAATAACGCTTTTGAATCTTCGTCATTTGTTGTAAATCATCTAACGTGTAACCTTTATTTATTCTCGCTTCTTGTAATTTCTTTCCAATTTCACTCATATCAAATTCTCCACTTAGTTTAATAGTTAATCTTCTAAAGCCCAGTATAACATAGTCACTATGCCCAATTTATTAAAATTTTATTATTTTATTTCAACCATCCGCCAGACACATAAATTGTTTGTCCGGTGAGGTACCCTGCCTCTTTTGCCAATAATTGCTTCACCCAGAAACCAATCTCTTCAGGATGAGCAAATCGACCAATTGGAATCTCATTTGAAATTATTTTTTTTGTTTCTTCAGAAAACTGTTGATTCATTTTTGTATCTACTGCTCCTGGTGCTACAACGTTAACTGTGATACCTAATGACGCAACTTCCTTACTATACGCATTAGAAAAAGCAGACAGAGCCCCTTTAACTGTGCTGTACAGAACTTCCATTGGACTTCCAACACCTCCATAAATCGAACCAATAAAGATAATACGTCCGAAATGGTTTAGTGCTAATTTAGGTTCCAATTTCTGAATTAACGCTAACGGCGTTTGAACTTGCATTTTCATCATTTTCTCTAAATCAGCCATTGGGGCCTCATTAAATAAATGATAAGAAGTTGTTCCCTCCGCAAATATTAACGCGTCAACCGCAAATAATTGCGATGTCACGGCTTCAACATCAGCCGTTGTCATATCAAATTGTAGCGGTAAAAAATCCTGTTTTGGATAGTTTTTTCTTAACTCATCTGTCAATGTTGTAATTACTTGTTCATTTTGATAATAATGCATGGTCAACGACCAACCCGCGTCTGCTAACTGTCTCGCAATCATTTGACCGATATCACCGGATGCACCAAAAATAACTGCCCAGCTCACCTTATTTGTCCTCTTTAGCCATAATTTGATAAACACTAATTGCTTCAGAGCGAATAAAGTCTTTGGCACCTTGGCGAACTTGATCTAAGGTCATGTTTTCGATAATTGGTGCTCGATCAAAGACAGTAGCGTCATTAAATAGATCACCATCGTATTGATTTGCAATGCTTTCAAGAGAATTCATTGATTGAATTGATTGTCCTAACATCTCACGCTTAGCTAGTTCAAATTGAGCATCTGCGTCAGCTAAATAATCCGCCGCGTTCTCTAAAATGTGAATGATAGCATCTGACAATTTTTGCGGATTATCTGTATCACCGCTGATACTTGCAAAATGAAAGCCACGTTCAATTTCAAATTCGTATCCGAATGAATCATCTAGTGTTCCTTCATCATACAACTTCATATATTGAGGAGCAGTATCCCCAAACAGGAGATAAAGCAGCATATGAATCGTCTCTTTATATTTCAAGCCATCACGACCTTCAGGAACATCATCCAAGCCTTTAATACCAACAATTGTTTTAGCCCGTTGGATTTCCATTTCGGTTGCCCGATATGGCATGATATCTGACCCATCAACCTGAGTTTCTGGAATTGATCGCTTAATTGATTCAGCCACTTCTGGGAAATTCTTACGATCTTGGTTAGCTTTGATGAAAGCTAACGTTTCCTCAGGATCAACATTACCAACAATAAATAGATTCATATTACTTGGATGGTAAAAAGTTTCATAACATTTATATAAGTCATCCGCGGTAATCTTATCAATTGATTCAATTGTCCCAGCTATATCACTGCTGACGGGATGATTTGGGTAGAGGTTACCTAAAATTCCAAAATATAGTCGCCAATTAGGATCATCATCGTACATTTGAATTTCTTGACCAATAATACCTTTTTCTTTTTCAACCGTTTCTGGTGTGAAATAAGGGTCCTGTACAAAATCTAACAATGTTTCAATATTTTCAGGAATATGATTAGAACTTGAAAACAAGTAACTGGTACGTGTGAAACTAGTGAAAGCATTCGCACTAGCCCCATATTCGCCAAATAAATCAAATGCATCATGATCTGCTTTTTCGAACATTTTATGTTCCAAGAAATGTGCGATACCATCTGGTACGTGTATCATTTCCTCTTCACCAATTGGCACGAAGACACTATCTACTGAACCATAATTGGTTGTAAAAATACCGTAAGTTTTATGAAATCCCTTACGAGGTAAAATGTTGACTTTCAGACCATTTTCTAAAGTTTCTGTATATAATATTTCATCGAACTGCGGGTATTCTAATGTTTTCATTATTTGATTTCCCCATTCAAAAAGAAGATTGCTTGTAATTTAACTTCACGAGCGATAGCTTGAACCGCAGATTTATCGACAGCGTTAATACCATCAATCCATTCTGTTGTCCCAACTTCCGTCTGCGTCAACTGATCAACCATTGATTGATTAATTAATGCCATTTGTGAATCAAGGCTACTCTGATATTGATTAATCATGGTCATTTTTGTTTTATTCAATAATTCATCACTGATATCACCTGCAATGATGTCATCCAATTGTTGTTGAACAATTTCGATAACCTTATCTTTATTTTGTGATTCAATACCAGTTTGAACAGTTAAAATCCCTCTAAATGTATCTAATGAACTACTGGCGTAATAAGCTAAACTAGCTTTTTCACGCACATTTACAAAAAGTTTAGCAAGTGGTGAACCACCAAAAATGCCATTAAAAATAAGCCCAGCGTAGTAGCCGTCTTCTCTATAGTAAACGGGTAACTGGTAAGCCATATTCAATTTACCTTGAGCAACGGCTTGCGTTTCGACTTTAGTCACAACTTCTTTGACATCCTGATGATAGAAGATAGGTACCATTTCAAAATCTCTCGGTGTAAATGGTAATATTTTAACGATACTTTCCGTTTCTATTTCATCTAACTCACCAATAACAAAAATGTCCACTCGGTTAGTTGCAAGCATCTGCTTGTAATACTCAAATAGACTAGTTGCGGTGATTTTTTCAATAGCTTCAATTGTGCCATAACTTGGGATCGCTTGATCATTTTGAAAATAAAGCTTTTGTAATTCTAATCCCGCGTATGATTGTTTATCATCACTAATACTTCTAATTGACATCATCAAATTTTCTTTTTGACGTTTAAATGTTTCTTCATCAAAATGGCCATCTGTCACGTTAGGATTAAAAATAATTTCTTTAATAAAATTAAATATTTCTTTCAAACTATCTGTTTTGTGTTCCAAAAATTTATCGTTTACGCCATTTAAAATCAGGCTTATTAAATGGTAATTCCCTTTTTTACTAACAGTAATCCCAAAACTAGCCCCATAAAGCTCTGATAACTTCTCGGCTAATTTTTGTTGAGATGGGTATTTTGCACTACTAATTTCTAATAAATTAGCTAGCAACATGCGTTCTGCTGATTCTCCCCCAGCTAAAGGTGCAACAAAATTAATGACGATTCTATTTGTTTTAAATTGACTATTTTCAATAACGGTTAAGTTAATACCATTTTCTAATTGTTTACGCACAAAAATGTGCCTCCTTTTAATCGGACGTTCTCTTACCATAATAATTGAAAGACTAGTGAAACACAAATTTAATTGTTTCGTAATAACTGGTCTACAACAATAAAAAAACTGACAACCCTAATCTGGGTTATCAGTTTCTTCATTTATTAACACTTTACGCGGTTTACTTCCCTCGGGTGGGCCAACAATCCCCTTGGCTTCCATCTCATCGACAATTCTCGCAGCTCGATTATACCCAATTCTAAACCGTCTTTGCAGCATGGATACACTACAAGATTGTTCATGTGCAACTAATTTAACGGCATCTCCGTATAACTCATCTTCTGAATCAGCTGATGACCCAGAATTAGCCGTTTCATCATCTGTTACAATCATTGTTTCATCATACTGAGGTTCCTGTTGATTTTTAATAAATTGAATAACACTCTCAACGTCTTTATCTGAGATATATGCATCCTGTACCCGAATCGGTTTGTTCAATCCCATCGGCAAGAACAGCATATCTCCACGTCCTAAGAGCTTCTCAGCCCCGTTACTATCGATTATTGTTCTCGAATCAATACCACTTGAAACAGCAAAAGCCATTCGTGACGGCACATTTGCCTTAATTAAGCCCGTAATGACATCAACTGATGGTCGTTGGGTTGCCAAAATCATATGGATTCCGGCCGCTCTGGCCATCTGCGCTAATCTAATAATAGCATCTTCAACTTCATTCGAAGCGACCATCATTAAATCTGCCAATTCGTCAACAATAACCACGATATAAGGCAATGTTGCTCTTTTTTGACCGTCATTTTTATTCTCTTGTGTAATCATTTCATTATATCCTGAAATATTACGCTGACTGGCATCTGCAAATAATTCATATCGTCTTTCCATTTCAGAAACCACTTTGTGCAAAGCACGTGACGCCTTTTTAGGATTCGTGACAACGGGCGTCAACAAATGCGGTATCCCATTATAGACACCTAGTTCAACTTTTTTAGGATCAATTAACATAAACTTAACTTGGTTTGGTTTCGTATTCATCAATAAACTTGTGATAATACCGTTAATTGCAACAGACTTACCACTTCCCGTCGACCCGGCAATTAACAAATGTGGCATTGTCGTTAGATCTGCCGTTACTAATTGACCTGAAACATCTCGACCTAATGGCACTTCAAGAACCTTGTCTGGCGTTGGATTTTTTTGTTGTGATTCAATGACATCCCTGAACGATACCATTGAAATTTTAGAATTTGGTACTTCAATTCCAATCAGTGATTTACCGGGAATTGGTGCTTCAATTCGAATATCTTTGGCAGCGAGCGCTAATGCCAAGTCATCCGCAAGATTAACTATTTTACTGACTTTGACGCCTATTGCCGGATGTAACTCATATTCGGTAACCGATGGTCCTAAGCTCACACTTTTAATCTCAACGTCGACACCAAAACTTTCAAATGTCTGTTGTAATATTTTCGTGTTTTTTTCAATTGTTTTATATTCGCCACTTTGGTCTTCTTTGGGGATTTTAGTTAAAAGTGTAACTGGTGGTAACTGATAATCTTCATTATCTTCTGCAACCACGCTTGCTAATAAACTAGGTTCATCGCTTACTTCTGGTTCTGGATCCGGTTCTTGTTGCGTAATAATTGGTAGCTTACCAATATCTAGATTGGATTCAGGTTCTATTTCCTGAACTTTAGGTTTCAGATCAACCAATGGTTTGGGGTTTTCTTCTTCCAAATCCATCTCATTTTCTTGTCTTTCCTCTTTAAAACTATTAAATGCCACTTTACTACGACGAATGCCTTCTCTTGACCAAGCAATAATGACATTAAGATAGCGGTGAACGGTATACATCACTTCTGAAAATGATAAATTAAAAATAATAAATAATCCTGCTAAAATGAAAAGTGCACTAACAATATACGTTCCAGCTTGTGAAACCAAAAAGTGCGATAACTGGTATAAACTTGCTCCAATCATCCCGCCACCAACAGTTGATCCTACCGACGACTGACGAAAATCTGAAACTAACGTCCCCCATGTGTACTGAATAAACTGATTATGTACGTCTGAATGTCCAACAAACCATGCCTCTAAAAATACTAATACGCCAATGTATAGTATCAATGAACCCCAGCTAATGCGTTTTTTTAAGTTAGGCTCTTTACCCATGACCATTAAATAACTACCGTAGACACCAAGAATCAATAACGCAAATTGATAGGTATTCCCGACGAATAAACGGAAAACGTTAGCGAATAAAGTTCCCAAGTATCCCAGCGCTAAAACGCCAAGTATGCCAAATAATAAAAATATAGCACCAATTATATTTTTAGAAAATTTGTATTGAACTGTTTTTTTTGTAGTACGTTTTTTTCTTTTCTTTGTTTTTTGAGCCAAAACAGTTCCTCCTTCTACTAAAATGAATATTCAAATTATACCATATCTCGAATACCACACGTGGCCAATTCACGCATTTTCAAAAAAAGAGAGCTAATAACATAATCGTTATTAACTCTCTTTTTCTGGTGCTATTTCTTTGCCATCTTTAACTATCATCAATCCTTGATACAACTGTAAATCATCGCCACAATCAGCGCAATAATCAAGTTGCTTATCATCCCAGAATGCCGTTAAAAATTGACGTTTGCTTTTTTGATGACTGAACTTAGCCGTAAACGTATCGGCTTGCTTTTCAAAAAATACAACCGCATCATCCATTGAATCAAACTCAACAGTCTCCTGAATATGTGTTTTCCAATCATCGAAAAACCACCAGGGTTCGTCAAATCCAAATATTGTTATTACTTGAAACAAACTAGATCATCCTTTCATTTTATAAAATACTTATTTACCATAAATGATGGCCCTTTTCATAACTCAAAAGTAAGTATAACTTATTTATGAAAATCTAGTTTAAAAAATGCTCAGGCTCTTTATTTTAATTTATCATTTTCATACGTATGTGTTTTATCTAAATTAGGAAAATCTTGTTGTCTCAAGGCTTCATAAATGACGATTGCGGCTGAATTAGACAGATTCAAAGCACGAATATGCGTGTCATCCTGTGGAATTCGAATAGCCTTTTCTTCATTTTGGCGCATAAAGTTTTCAGGAAGTCCTGTTGTCTCCTTACCAAACAAGAAGTAATAATCTTTATCCACATCCGTATAATCAACCTGTGAATAAGTTTGCGGTGCAAACTTAGAAACCAAAAAAAGTTGTTTTTGATCTGGAATAGTTTCCAAAAAATCTTGCAAATTTTTATGATAGGTAATTTTTACTTTATCCCAATAATCAAGACCGGCACGCTTCAAATATTTATCGTCAGTTGAAAATCCGAGTGGTTCAATTAAATGTAATTCAGTATCTGTTCCAGCACAAGTCCTAGCAATATTACCTGTATTTGCGGGCATAAGTGGTTCAAAAAGCGCTATATGATTTGTCAAAAGTAACATCCTTCCAAATGGTCCAAGTATTTTTAGGCAACAAAAAAACGTATCATTTCGGTGTGGGCACGGCGAAAAGATACGTTAATGAAGACCAATTTCCAGAAACTGACAACATTGTCGACAATCTCTAAACAACCGAATTCGTATATTCATAATAACACAGCATTTTATTTGTTACAACACCGATTCTGACTTATTTTTACGATGTTTTAATAAGGTTACGTCCACTGTGATTTGTTTGAGGGGATGCGCTTTAGCCCTAGTTTGATTATCTGATGTGGCGCCCCAATGTAACGGTGTCATCTCAAGTAGTGCCGGAAATAAGCCTTCAGGAATATCAAACTGGTAGCTAATAACGATCTGTTCAGAATCAGGATATTTTTCTTTGAAAAGGTTTAAAACCTTTTCATTACTGTAACTTCTATTATGACTTTCCTCATTGTATAAAAGTTCACGTAACTCAACTAAATAATTTGAATTTGGAATAATTTTCAATAACTGCCCGTTTTCCTCCAAAACACGATCGAATTCTGCGTAGGCAGAAGGAGAAAAAATATCAATTATGGTTGAAAATGATTGGTTATTAAAAGGTAACTTAGCTAAATCGGCAATACAATAAAAAGCGTCTGTTTCCTGTTGAGTCGCATAATTGATGGCATCTTTTGATATGTCAAATCCAACATAGGTGTCCTGACTATTTTGACGAGCAACCTCGATATTGTGTAGTGGGGTCCCTTCTCCGCATCCAACATCCATAATTGTTTCGCTTTCATCTGAAAGTTGTTCCAGTATTTTATCGGTGATTGGTTTAAACAAACCAGCTTGCAATAATTGTCTACGAGCCAGCCACATGTCCAATTCGTAATCACTTTTCACACCATGGTTTAAGAAATAAAGAGTTCCCTTTTTAGATAAATCAACCTGATGATCATCTGGGCAAATCATCGTCTGGCCTCTAACTTCACTATATGGTTGTAGGCAGACAGGACATCTAAATAAATCTATTTTATTTTTTAAAAATATGGCACTCTTCTCGATTTTTTTCAATTTATCTTTATTCCTTTTTTATCATTTAATTTAATGAGTAGCTACTTTTCAATATTAATATAATGGCCTTTAACCAATGTCACCAGTTCTTCACGTTTTACGCCAACAGATCGGCCAACTTTTCCAGCTGAAACCCATATTTTTTCGAATTCTTGTATGCGTTCGTCAAAATAAATTGGAAATCCTTTTCGTATATTTATGCCAATTGGCGTATTAGCACCATGAACGTATCCGGTAATATTAATCAAATTTTTATTATCCGCTAAGTGTAATTGTTTTTCATTCAATTCACGCGCAACTAATTTTAAATCAATTTCAAAGGTAATAGGTAGACAGACAACCACATAATCTCTGTCACCATTACTTCCTTGCAAAACGATTGTTTTTAAAATACTTCGTTCATCGGTTCCGAGTTCTTCAGCTTCTTTACTTGAGTCCATTTGTCGTCCACCCAAGAAGTCAAAACTATAGCTTTCAAAGTCAATGTGATGTTGATCCAAAATACGTTCGTCATTCGTTTTTTTAACTTTTTCTTTTTTTACGATGTTAATCACTCCCAAAATGATTATAGCACGATGAACTCTCCTCTCGCATTATTGTTTAATTTTCGATTAATAATGTAAATATGTTGACTTATATCAAAAAATAGCGTAAATTATCCTTTGGTTACTGATATTAATTTAAAAATATAAAATAATGTTCGTATTTAAAGGAAATGAGGAGACGTTATGCCAGTTTTTGATTATGAAGATATTCAACTTGTCCCTAATAAGTGCATCGTGAACAGTCGTTCTGAAGTTGATACATCCGTTCAATTTGGTCCTCGCCGTTTTAAATTACCCGTAGTCCCTGCAAATATGCAGACTATTATTGATGAACCGTTAGCAGAATGGTTTGCGGCAAATGATTATTTTTACGTCATGCATCGCTTCGATGAAGAAAGTCGATTACCATTTGTCAAAAAAATGCATGAGAAAGGCTTATTTGCTTCAATTAGCGTTGGCGTTAAACCTAGAGAATGGGCATTAATTGAAGAACTAGCTAATGCCGATTTAATTCCAGAATATATTACAATTGATGTGGCGCACGGCCACGCACAAAGCGTTATTGATTTGATTCACCATATTAAAAAATGGTTACCAGAATCCTTCTTGATTGCCGGCAACGTTGGGACTCCAGAAGGCGTTAGAGAACTTGAAAATGCTGGTGCGGATGCAACTAAAGTAGGAATTGGTCCCGGGAAAGTTTGTATTACTAAAATTAAAACTGGTTTTGGGACTGGTGGTTGGCAATTAGCTGCCCTTCGCTTGTGTGCTAAAGCCGCAAGTAAACCAATTATCACCGATGGTGGTATCAGAACCCACGGCGATATCGCCAAGTCAGTTAGATTTGGCGCGTCAATGTGCATGATTGGCTCACTCTTCGCCGGACATAAACAAAGTCCTGGCGATTTAATTGAAAAAGACGGTCAGTTATTTAAAAGTTATTTTGGTTCAGCTTCTGAGTATCAAAAAGGAAGTCATACGAACGTTGAAGGTAAAAAAATGTTAGTGCCATTTAAAGGAAACATTCATGATACCTTAATTGAAATGCAACAGGATTTACAATCTTCAATTTCTTACGCTGGAGGTAATACCTTATCAGCACTTGAAAAAGTTGATTATGTTATTGTTAAAAATTCGATTTTTAACGGAGACGCCCTATAAATAAAAAAAGTTAGACAAAATAAAATTTGTCTAACTTTTTTTATTTATCTTTTCCGGTTCTGATTCAACATATAATCCAGAACTTTCTTTATACCACGCAAAAATCCGTGTCACAATAACTTTTATGATAGCATATCCAGGGATTCCAAAGATAACCCCCATTAAACCAAAGATACGTCCTGATCCTAATAAAACGATTAAGATTGTAACTGGATGAATGGCTAAGCTACTACCCAAAATTAATGGTGAAATTAGTCTTGATTCAACTGTCTGTTCAACGAAAAAGACAATAATAACCTTTACTAACATAATTGGTGAGATGAACGCGGCAATTACAAGCGCTGGAACCATTGCTAAAAACGATCCCAAATATGGAATTAAGTTTAAAAAACCGGCTAAAATACCTAAGGTTAAGGCAAATTTAAGTCCCACTACGGAAAACCCAATAACGAATAATACAGCCACAAAGAAGGCTACCGTTAATTGGCCACGGATATATTGGCTCACTTGCAAGTTAATTTCATCAAATAGCCCAATTGTTGCTTTCCGATATCTAACTGGGAAAAACTTCGAAAGATAACCAGGTAAACTATGTCCATCTTTCAATAAATAGAATAAAATAAATGGTGCCGTTATTAATCCAATAATAAAGGTTGTCACGGTCCCAACGACACTACCTAATGAACCAACAGTTGAAGTAACTACTGAACTCGCTTTTTTAGAAATTGTTCCGATAATATCTGTATTTATATTTTCAACAGAATTTTTAATTGTGTCGAATAGAGATGATGACATAAAGTCATCCGTTTGACGCGTAATATTTGACCAATACGTTGGCCAATTTTTAATAATGCTGATTGTTTGCGTCTGAACGGCAGGAATTAAAACGACAATGCCCCACACTAAAAGTCCGGCAATAACGATAAATACAATTGTAATAAGTAAACTACGATTAATTCTAAAACGAGATTCAAAAAAATCGATTAGCGGCGCAATTAAATAATACAACACCCCCGCTAAAACAATTGGAAACCCGACGATACTAAGAAGCTCTCCAATTGGTGCAAAAAACCAGTTTACCTTTTCTGACATAAAGATAATCAATAAACTCAATAAAATAATTGATAAAACGCTAACCGTTTTATTATTGATAACCCACTTCCAAAACCAAGATCTTTGTGAAACAACTTTTTCATTTTCATCTGGGCGCATTTTAATGAACCCCTTTATTTATAAATAATTGTACTGCCGACTTTAAAAGTAGGTAATACGTGCGGTGTTAAATAAATACCATTAGGTTGTGGATGTTCTGGAACTTCCATAAAGAATAATGTGGCATGTCCAACTGACTCAAAATTACTTGAAACCAACTCTCCGGCAAAATCAATTTTAAAAGTCTGATCATCGATGACCAGTTCATCGCCAGTCTTTGGTGAAACAATTTCTTTACCCTCTTCAAACGACTGGATAACAGAAACTTGTCTCAAATCATCCGTTGCACTTTCATTAAAAAGAATCACAATTGGTTCTTTTTTAGAAATAGCATCCTTACCAATTTCTTCAATTTTTGCTGTTGTCATAATTTTTCGTCCCCTATCTCTTTTTGGTTACCTATAATTATAGCATAACGTACGGTATAAATAATAACGTTTACAATGAAATATGATATAATATTGGCAATATCAAAAGGAGGCATTTACAACTATGAAAGAATCAATTTTATTTGGTACATATACAAAAAAAACAAGTACTGGTATTCACCGTGCTCAACTAGACACTATCGAAAAAAAAGTTACAGACGCTATACCTTACATTAAAGTTGAAAATCCAACATATTTGACTAAATCTGATAAAAATATCTTATACACAGTTTCAAAAAGATCAGAACTTGGCGGTCTTTCCGCATTTGATGTCACAACGGATAACCCCTTATTTTTAAATGACGTTTCTGCCGAAGGTGCACCACCTGCCTACGTGGCAGTTGATAATGCACGACAATTGGTCTATAGCTCAAATTATCATAAAGGCCTTATCTCAATTTCAAAAATCCAAGCTGACGGTTCATTATCTCTCATCAGTGAAACTGCAAATGAAGGCCATGGCCCAAAACCTGAACAAACCAGCTCTCATATTCACTTTACTGATTTAACACCAGATAATCGTTTAGTCGTCTGTGATCTTGGTACTGATCAATTATTAACTTTTGACGTCTCAGATGACGGTGCCATTAAACAGGTTGCCGAATATCGTTCAGCACCCGGATTTGGCTCTCGACACATTGTTTTCCACAAAAATGGGAAACTAGCTTATTTGGCCGGAGAACTTTCTAGTGAAGTAACGCTGCTTAGTTACGATCAAATAGATGGATCGTTTAAAGAAATTCAAACATTGTCATCAATTCCATCGGATTGGGATGCACACAACGGCATTGCTGCTATTCGCATTTCAAAAGATAGTCGCTTCTTATATGTGTCCAATCGTGGTCATAATTCAATCGCTTGTTACGCCTTAGACAATGATGGTAAAATGGCGCTTATCCAATTGATTCCAACTGAAGGTGATTTTCCACGTGACTTTAGCTTGAATAAATCGGAAGAATTCTTGGTTGTTGCTAATCAAAACACTGATAACGCCAGCTTATTTGAACGTGATTCAACATCTGGCAAGCTAACCCTGCTCCAGAAAGATATTTCTGTTCCAGAATCTGTTTGCGTTTATTTTGAAAACTAGGAGAAATTAAATTTGTTAATTAAAGAAGTTGCAGTCGAAAATTTTACCGATATTCCGAAACAATTTGCAGCTGGGGCTAATCGCTTCGAGCTTTGTGATAATCTTGCCGTTGGCGGAACAACCGTCAGCAAAGGGGTTATGTCGGAAACGATGCATTATGCTCAGGACAATCAGGTCCCTGTTATGGCAATGATTCGACCTCGCGGTGGAAATTTTGTTTATAACGATACCGAATTAAAAATTATGGAAGCCGATTTATTTCAGGCTCAACAACTTGGGGTTGATGGTGTTGTCTTTGGCGCTTTAGACACCGACAATCAATTAGATACAGATGCTATGGAATTTTTAATTGCCGCAAGTGGTGGCATGCAAATCACTTTCCATATGGCCTTTGATGAAATTCCAAGCGATGCCCAACTCGATGCATTAGCTTGGTTGTCAGAACACGATATCGATCGTGTTCTGACACACGGTGGTTCACTCGATAAGCCAATTGAGGAAACACTACCACATCTTCAAGAAATTATTGATTGGTCAAATGGGCTCATTAAAATTGTTCCCGGCGGTGGTATCACCGCTGATAATGTTGATGAAATTGCGACTAATTTAAATGTTAAAGAACTTCATGGCACAAAAATCGTTTTAAAGTAAGATAACAATAAGGGTTTGGATACTTCCATAATTGGAATATTCAAACCCTTTTTAATATATTTATTTTTTTATTTAATTACCTACTTATTAATTTTGAAAATAGATTTAAAAGTCATAAATATTACGGTTATTCGCGAGTATTATTTAAAATAAATTATGCTAATATAATTAATTTAATATAAACAGCGCTTACTTAATGTGATAGATTAATCGTAAAGGAGGCTTTGATATGTTTTATATAATTGGTATTATCTTCATATTAATCGCTATCTGGCAACTATTTATGACCTGGCAAACTTTCACGAAACTTAAAAAGGAAGGCACTAAAGATACCTCATCTTTTATTACGTTAGCCTTATCAAATAGTTTATTGTTTGCGGTTATTTTCTTTGGTGTTGGAGCAGGATATCTTCTTTTTAATGGTTATTTCTAAAAATTTAAAATCGATATTTTCGATTTTAAATACTTTCATATATCACACACCAAACCATTTTATCCCCTTAAAACGCAATATAAAAAGCTCTAACCACTATGATTAGAGCTTTTTGTATTATGTTAACTTGTAATAAAAAACTTTAAAAATACTTGTGCAATACTGAAATAAATGAGTACAGATGTTAAATCACTTAGCGTTGAAATGAAAGGACCTGATGCAACAGCCGGATCAACGCCTATTTTGTCCATCAAAATAGGAATGAAGCTACCGGCCAAGTTAGCAACGGTAATTGCACTCATCATTGCGAGTCCAATAACCATTCCTAGTACAAAGTTACCCTTCCAAATTCCAACGATTAAGGTAACAGCAATACCCGTTACAACACCAATAACTAACCCCGTGAATACCTCACTAATAATTAGCCTAACCACACTTTGTTCCGTATCATCTTTAACAGCTAACCGTCGAACGGCAACGGCCAAACTTTGTGTTCCGGCATTACCGGCTGTCCCGGTAATCAAAGAAATAAAGACAGCCAAAATACTTGCTTCACTTAGCAAGCCCTCAAAATGGCTAACCAAACTTGCCGTCGACATCCCCAAAAATAATAACGTTATCAACCACGGTAATCGTTTCGAAGCCGCCTTAAATGGATTTTCAGTTTGTTCTTCAGTATCAACACCGGCCAAACCAGAGTAATCTTCAGCTGATTCTTCATCAATAACATCAATAATATCATCAACAGTAATCACACCGATTAATTGTTCATCGTAATTTGTAACTGGCATCGCCAAAAAATTATAATCACGAATCATTTTAGCAACGTCTTCTTGATCATCATCCGCTTTTACGGACATAACTGGCGTAGTCATGATATCACCAATTAATGCGGTCTCGTCACTCATCAATAAGTTTCTCAACGTCACGATTCCGAGTAATCGTTTATCATTATTAACAACATAGTCATAATAGATTGTTTCTGCATTTCCTGCTTCTTCTCTTAAAACTTGCATGGCAGAACTAACCGTTTGGTTAGAAACAATTGAAGCAAAATCAGTCGACATAATAGCACCGGCCGTTTTATCTTCATAATGGAGTAATGCCTTAATTTCATTGGCCTTGTCTTTATCCATTAACCCTAAGTACTTAGCCAACTTATGTTTATCAAGTTGTCCCAACAGATCAACTTCATTATCGGTATACATATTGTCCAATAATTCGGCAACATATTTCAGCGACATTTCATCAAAATATTTGACAGCTTCTTCGGGATCATCTTCAATAGCATCGAATGTATCACTTAATTCTTTAGGCGTTAAGTATTGGTAGACTCTTTGTCTTTGCTCTTTATCAAGTGTTGTAAATATTTCGGCTTGTTCATAAACATGTAAATCTGTAAATTCATTATGGAAATTATATCGTTGCCCTTTATCCAGCGAGTCGATAATTTCTTCAGTTTTTATTTGGTTATATTTTTCTGTATCTGCCATGCGAAGTGCCTCATTTATTTTTATTTATGAATTTCTGCATATCCAGTGCGATGGGACTTTGGACATTTACCATTCTGTGGGTAAACGGCTGGTAAAATTCAATCTCGCTGCAATGTAGTGCCTGCCGTTCCATTGGCATATCGACGTGTCCGCCATACAACGTATCACCAACTAAGGGATGTCCTGTTGACGCGAAATGAACTCGAATTTGGTGTGTCCTACCCGTATGTAGTTGAATTCTATACTGACTAGCGTCCTGCGTAGACCGCTCCAACCAATATTCCGTTGAAGCCACTTGACTACCTTCTCCATGCCCAACTTGTCGTTTGATAAACGATTCAGGATCACGTTGAATAGGCTCGTCAATGAGTCCATGATCATCTGTAAGCTTTCCTTCAACAAAGGCTGTATAAAACTTATTAATTTGATGATTTTGTAGTTGTTGATCTAGTAGCGCATGGGCAAACCGATGCTTAGCAAACAAAACGAGCCCGCTTGTATCACGATCGAGACGTGTCGCAATATGCGGAACAAATTCCTCTAAATGGCAATTATCATAATAACCTGCGACACGATTAATCAGTGTATCTTCTGGGTGCAAAAACGAAGGGATTGATGCAACGTGTGCAGGTTTATTAAGAATTAAAAAATCACGATCCTCGAATGCAATATCAATTGGAACAAATGATTTTTTCAACTCATTTTTATTTTTTTCAGCTGGTAATACAATACTTACCTTATCATTTTGTTGAATAAAGTCGATTGCCCATTGCTCATTGTCATTAACTAGGAGCCGTCCACCGCGATATTTAAGGGTTGCTAAAAGTCGCCTAGATACACCTTCGCCCTTCAAAAAAGTTTTCACTTTTTGGGGTGACGTCCCAGTATATTGCCAATCAATCTTCATAATCACTGCCAATAAATGCTTCATTCACACGTTTCCAAAAATCATTATGTCGATATTTTGCAAAACAGATGCGTTCCTTTGCTACCCGGTATTTTATCATCTTAATTTGCTTATTATGATAAATTTCCTGATCAACACTAAAAATAAAATCACCACTTTGCGTTGGTTTAAGTGTTATCCAATCATTTGAAGCCACAATCACGGGTGAACTCAACGTTCGAAACACTCGATTATTAATCGATGCAATTTCTGCCATTTGTAATGATTCAAGGCCAGGGTGAATGACTGCGCCACCAACGGATTTATTGTATGCCGTTGACCCTGTTGGCGTTGAAATACATAACCCATCTCCACGAAATTTTTCGAATAATTGATCACCAATATAGACATCCGTCACCATTGTATTATTAATTCGTTTTAATGTTGATTCATTTAGCGCAAGAAATTTTTCAGGCTCCGCGTCATAATATTCAACTTTAACATCTAATAATGGGTAGTTAATTGATTGTTTATTGTCTGATTGTAGGCTAATAACTAAATCATCAATTTCATCATCTCGCCAGTCCGTATAAAATCCCAAGTGCCCCGTATGGACCCCAACAAACCTGATATTTTGAAGATTATCTTGATAGTTTCTAAATGCGGCAAGTAATGTTCCATCACCACCAACCGTAATGACAATTTCGGGATCATCATTATCAATTGGTATATGCGCGTCCACTAATTTTTGATATAATTCCTTACTAACTTTTTGTGATTTTTTTCCATCGTTTTCAAAAATAGCAACTCTCATATGTACCCTCTTTTCCAAATATCTCTTGCTACTTATTTATCATCTTTAGACTGATTTTTATTCAAGCCTTTACCATAAAATAAGTGTTGAGCTTCTTGAATTTCTTCTCTAATTTCGGACATTTCGGTATCTAATTTAAAAGCGGCCTCCGCTGCTCGCTCTAATCGTGCATTCAACTGACTAGGGAATTCGCCTTGATACTTGTAGTTCAAAGAATGTTCGATAGTTGCCCAAAAATTCATGGCTAATGTTCGAATTTGAATTTCAACAAGTACATTTTTTTCACCGTTTATCATTTGTACCGGATATTTAAGCACAATATGATATGATCGATACCCACTAGCTTTTTTATTCGTAATATAATCACGTTCTTCTACCACGGTCATGTCGTTTCGAGAGCGCAATAAATCAACGACTTGATAAATATCATCGACAAACTGACACATAATGCGAATGCCAGCAATATCTTGCATATCAGTTTCCAGTCGTTCCTCTGAAATTTGACGTCGCTCAATTTTCTCTAAGATACTATCAACTGTCTTCACACGACTCGTTACAAATTCAATTGGTGAATGTTGACCAATACCCGTAAACTGCTTTCGTAATCCACGCATTTTAATTTTCATTTCTGAAACTGCCTGTTCATAAGGTCTAAAGAAATATTTCCAGTCTTCTACCATATCATCACTCTATTCTTTTAATCAATTTACTCATTTCATTTTAGCATAACTCAAGCGATTACATCCGATTTAGTCTCTCAATATCCATAAAATTAGAGAATAATGAGCTCATTTTTAGAAATCTTGATAATTAATAAGCGTTAATGATTGAAAAAAAAATAAAATTTGGTAAAGTAAGAATAGTTATTAAAACAGAAATGAAATCAAACCCCACACGCTCAATATATGATTTTAAATCTAATCAATTAATTGGAGGAATACTCTTGCTAGAAATCTATTTATTTGTCAACCCATTAGGCACTAAGTGTTTCAAGTCTGAACAAAAAGTTTTAAATTATATTGATAATTCATCAGAAAAAGTTTCTTGTCAATTTGTGCCCATTTTAAATATGCAAATGATAAGTGATATCATGATTGAAAAGAATCTTGATACGCACAATTTATCGCTTCGGAATGAATTGGTTACGTCCCTTTATCAGGCTACTTTAGATTACAAAGCGGCCCTTTTTCAAGGTAAAAAGCTCGGCCGCGCATTTTTAATGGCCATCCAGGAATCTTTAGTTAAAGACAGCGCCTGTTATTCGGAAGCTCTCATTCAACGTGCTGCCAAGAGTGTCGGCCTTAATTTAGAAATGTTCACTGAGGACAGACGTTCTGATTTAGCAAAAAAATCATTTAAAAATGATCAAAAAATTGCTAACGACATGAATGTTACGGAACATCCCACGATTGTGATCAATAACATTGATGGTCTTGACTGCGGCATATCATTTCCAGATGTTGATCTTCTCAATCTATCAAAGATTTGCGCCGGCGATTTTAATTGTCAAGAAGTCTTACAGCAAACTGATTTTACTACTGCCAACAACCCACAAAATCAATTATACGTTTTATAAAATAAAAGATACGCTCGTAACCTTATTATTAAGATTACGAGCGTATCTTTTATTTTGCTAGTATTTCAGGTAATAATGCTTCTAATTCATTCAATCTTATTTCAAAAACAGAAAAAGCATTATCTAAATATTCCGATTTGGTCATATCAACGCCTGCTTTTTTCATGACATCAATTGGAAAATCTGAGCTCCCCGCTTTTAGATAGGTTAAATAATGATCTAGTGCATCTTTTTTACCACTCGTTATCCCTTCGGATAAAGTTGTTGCCGCAGCAAACCCCGTTGCGTACTGATAAACGTAATAATTATAGTAGAAATGTGGGATTCTTGACCATTCCATGGCGATTTCTGGATCACGCTCTAAACTATCACCATAATATTTCTGATTTAAATCAGCATAGTAGCTAGACAGTTTATCGGCCGTTAACGGATTTCCAGCAGCGTCTTCCTCGTGAATCCAATGTTCAAATTCCGCAAATTGTGTTTGACGGAAAACCGTTCCCTTAAAGCCATCCAAATAATAATTAAGTAGGAATGCCCTTACTTTAGGATCTGTTTGTGTTTTTAATAAATAATGAGTTAATGTATTTTCATTAGTTGTTGAAGCAATCTCTGCCAAAAAGATTGGGTAATCACCATATAAATATGGTTGATTATGATGTGTGTAGTAGCTATGGACACTGTGACCCATTTCATGCACAAGTGTGTACAAATTATTTACGTTATTCTGCCAATTTAATAACATATAAGGGGCCGTGTCGTACATACCAGATGAATAAGCACCACTTCGTTTCCCTTGGTTTTCGACAACATCAATCCAACGGTCATCAAACGCTTGTTGAACATGGCTCAAATAATCAGGGCCCATTTCGTGTAACGCTTTTAGTGCTTCATCTTTTGCTTCATCATAGGTGTAACTTAATGCCGGTTCACCGGTCATTGGTGTATACAAATCATATGAATGCAGTTTTTCAACATTTAATATTTTCTTTCGTAAAGTAACATAACGATGTAACAAGGGTAAATGTTTATTTACTTGCTCCACCAACGTATTATAAACAATTTCCGGTATTTGATTATTTGATAATGACGCATCCCGGGCATTTTCGTAGTGTCTAATTTGTGCACTATAATTATGAACTTTTACATGACTTGACAGCGTAGAAGCTAATGTATTCTGGAATTGTCCATAAACTTCGTACAGTTTTTTAAAGGCTTGTTCTCTCACGCTTCTATCTGTTGACTCCAAAAGAACACCATAGATTCCTTGCGATAATTGGACATCATTTCCACGTTCATCTTGGACTACTGGGAATTTCAAATCCGCATTATTTAATATTTCAAATGTTTTAGATGACGCACCAAAAATATCGCTAGCTCCGGCCAATAATGTTTCTTCGGCATGAGAAAGAACGTGCGCCTTTTCCATTAATAAACTATCAAAAAAATGCTGATAACCTTTTAACTCTTGGTTATTAGCAATAAATTGATCCAAAGTCGCCTTTGGCATCGCGATAATTTCAGGTTCCAACCAAGAAACAGCTGCCGAAACTTTAGCCGCCAATGACCCGGCCCTAGCGTTTAAAGCCTGATATGTTGGATTTTCTGTATCTTGATCATTCTTTAAATTAGCATATACATAAACTTTTTCGAGCATTCGTTCAAGGCCAAAAATAGATTTCAATCCAATCAAGAGTGCTGAATCGTCTTGACTTAATGTTCCTTGGAGGTTCGAGATCGTCAACACGGATTTTTCGATTTTCTTATAATCTTCTTCGAATAGTGCGTCCGACCGATATACTTTTTTGACATCCCACGTTAATTTTTCCGGTACTTCTTCACGTTTTGGTAATTGTTTAGCCATTGTCATAAAATCCCTCCAAATATCATTTATTTACACTTATAAGATAACATATTTTTAATCAAACTATTCACTAAATGCACAAGATCGGCATAACTTTTCTTTTTTTAATGTTGCATCGTTCGCCCATTCAATTTTACGACATATCTCGTAATTCCCCGTTGTATCAATTGGCATTATAATTTGATTTTTAATCAGACTTTTCACACAAGCATCATTAACTTGTTTCCGTGCTAACTGATTAACAAAAGGTAATTAAAAAAACATTTTAGTTATTTTTTGATGTTTCATAAACATTAACTCAATCTCACTTCTAGTTATACTATCTGCCATCACTTCTTGTAATTCCAGAACAACTCGAATTCTCCAAAAAATATCTTCATGTTGATAAATAGGCGGTAGTCGTGATTCACTCAAACAGCATAATGGGAATCCCATAAAAAGCTGGCGTCGCGCATAACAATAATCTATTTGATTTTTTAAATATCGATTAAGATAATGGCAGTTTTTCTCTAATTTTGTTAACTGCCCCGCTAGTTCACTTCGTGTTAAAGCCAAATTTCTGTTTCTAGAATTTATCTTAATAAACAACATTAAGGCCGTCGCATCAGTAAATATCCCCGTTCGATACCTTAATCCATACAAATTCTCAAAACACAGCTCATACTTTAATACTAAACATTGCTTTTCCGCATCGAGATAAACCAAGAAATAACCAATATTTTTATGAAAGTTTATAAACATAGCTTGCTGCTGCGTTAATCTTTGACCTAACATGTGTCGTTTACCTAATATCCAAAAAATTCTATACCCGTGCTCTTTATACCCCTTGGTTCTTTTACGAAAAGAGTCGAGCGATAAAGGACTACATTGATACTCTACAACTAATTGGCTGTTCCTTAAATTAATTAAAACGTCCGGTCTTTGCTTGATTTTCGGTAAGTATTCTTCAATCTTAGCTTGTTTATGTCTTTTCTCCGCCCATAGTTTTATTAATTTTTTACCAATTACGTGTGCGTCAGTTTCACCTTCTGAAAAATAATGACATGTTTTTTTGTAGTGCGCAAAATGGGCTTGCTTTTGGGGCCCATTTTTATAAGTAACGCGCTCTTTGCATCCGGGACAAAAATAGTTATGCCCTCGCTTGAAGTCCGTCGCGCAAACTAGCTCTTCATGGTGTTCCATTTTTGCATATATCATTTAACTGCTCCTTATCACAATTAAAATACGCAAAAAAATAAACAAACCAACCATAAAAGGTTAATTTGTTTATTTGAAGTATTTTCTTGCTTCAGAAAGTGCATCATCTGACATGATCTTTTTCCCACGTTCTTCCAAAAAAGACCCAGTTGAAGGCACAACTTGTGCATACTCTAACGCGACAGCGATATCATTTTCGATTGTTTCTTTTGTTGTGTTATCTTTATCAAAAATTAATTCTAAAAAATATTTATCTTGAACCTTAAATAAATTACTTTGTGTACTCGTTGGTCTAAAAATTTTGGCGAGTTGAATAAAATCTTCAAAATCTCCAAATTCAAACGTTCTCGTTTGAGCCGCTTTTTGGTAGCCCGTTCCTTTGACTGTGTTCTGTAATTCGCCATCAGCATCTTCTAGTTCAGATAGTCTATCCTTTATGAAACTGCCTAAATCGTCTTCCTCCGACAAATCAGAGATATTTATTTCTTTAGGGTTTTGGATATCTTCTGGCTTACCACGACTAATAAACAACTCTAACCCGTCTCGATTAGGTAAAACTTGGAATGTCACTGCTTCATTATTTTCAAATTCGTGTTCTGTATCTACTTCGCGTAAAATACTATAAAAGAAGTCTTCAATTTGAGTTCTATTACCCAATAAATCTAAAACGGTAATACCCCTTTTAGACAAATCTTCATCTTCCACTAAAACTCGAATCGTATTTTCATTTATTTTTTCCATTTTCATTGCTTATCACCCATCTTTCTGACAACTATCTTAATTTTAGCTAATATTCACCATTTGTAAAGAAATTCAGCCTAAATAAAAAATCCAGGAATGTTCATCCCTGAATTTTAACATGTTGCCCTAGTAAAGGCTAATATTCTAACGTTTTTTAATTTTAACTTAATTAAAATCCAGCAAGTAACTGTGCCTTTTGTAATTCTAAAGCTCGCACATCTCTTGGTAAGAAACGACGAATTTCATCTTCATTGTAGCCAACTTGTAGACGTTTTTCATCCAAAATAATTGGACGACGTAATAAGCCGGGATTCTCTTGAATTAATAAAAATAATTGTTGAAGTGGTAGATCATCTAAGTCCATATCTAATTCTTGGTAGACTTTTGATCGTTTTGAAATAACTTCTTCTGTTCCATTTTCAGTCATTTGCAAAATTGTTTTAATTTCATCAATGTTGAGAGGCTCAGAAAAAATGTTACGTTCTTGGAATGGAATATTATTTTCCTTAAGCCATGCACGTGCTTTTCGACATGATGTACAACTTGGTGAAGTGTATAAGGTTACCATATGCTCTCTCTCCTTTTAATAAAAAAAATTATCGATTACCATAAACTTATTGTAACTTATTATTCAGCAAATTACTATCATTTTATTAAAAAAATTTACTAATTAACGCGATTGATAATCGTACATTTATATCTAAATTGTTCATTTAAAACAAATATTATTACACTTATACCATAAATGGTTTTTATCGTTTTACAACGTTATCATAAAAATTTTATGGTTATTATTATTTAAGAAAATATAATATACATTTTCTTAAATAATTAATCATGCGTTATTATCCTTTTATACTTACTAAAAGTACGTAACGACGGCTTGAAACGCATGTTCATGCTAATTCAGTATTTTTATTAACAATAAAAAAAAAATACATATTGTTAAAATAATTTAACAATATGTATTCGATTACAAAATTACTTTTAAATATTTCTCTGCAAGTAAAACAGTCACATCCTCACCAGCTTCTAACTCCGCTTGTTGCTTTAATAATTCATGCGACCCCATTGCCGGTAAATGGGTTAATAGCAACCTTTTAACATGATTAATCCGTGCAAATCTTCCAGATTCACCCGCCGTCATATGCCATTTTTTACCAACTTTATCATTAAAGAAATTTGTATCAGTCATTAATAAATCTGCATTTTGGCTAATTGTGTTTAATTTCTCGTCATAGGCGGTATCTGCCGTAAAAACAAATACCTTACCAGTTGCACTCTCCGTGATTTTCATGGCATACGCGGGTACTGGATGAATTGTTTCTATAAATTCAAAAACAAACGGCCCAATCTCTACGACTTCTCCATTTGTATAACCGACTCCGACCGTAGCATCCGCCCAAGTGAGCTTACTAAATGCCTCTTGATCGATTTTAGGCCCGTAAATAGGTAAGGCCTTAGAAACTTCATCCCCGTTAATCTGCCAATCGTATTGTAGAACACCAACGTCTGCAATATGGTCTTGGTGATAATGTGATAACACAACCGCATCTAGATTTAAGGGGTTCAATTTCTGCTCTAAACTGAGCATAGCCCCACTACCACAATCTAATAATAAATTAAATCCGTTACTTTGAATCAAGTAAGAACTGGTTCCAATCTCATGTGCTGGATACCCGCCATAAAATCCTAAAATTGTCAACTTCATTTTTAATTATCCTTCCCTTTGCTTTTGCGTCTCGGATACCATTTTTTTGGACTATACTTAGTGATGAATTAAAGAAAATTGGAGATGTATCTTTGTTAAATCGAATAAATACAGCGCTAGGCGCAGAATATTTTTTAAAATCTATTGTCAGAAATAACTCATCACGATCTTTTATTATGCTAAGTCCTATTGTTAAGTATAATAATTCATACCTGCTGGACATATCCGATGATAATTCTATTTTCTATTCTGGATTAGACTTCCGTGTTAGGTATCACGTAGGTGCAGATTCCTGGCAAGGATTCTACCATTTTAAGTATATTACATTAAGCGACGAAGAGAGCAAGGTATACTTGGCTCAGGTCCAAAGCTTCATCAGTAAACAAAAGAATCCTGACGGAATGGTTGCTTATTATACCTTACAATCGTTGTCTAAAGGTTACAATTACGTTTTTTTAACCATCTGGAAACAACAATCTGACTTTGCCAATTGGCGTAAAAGTTCAGATTACGAACAACTGAAGTATTACGAAAGTGAATTTCAAGTCACCCCTGTGGATGCATTGTATACAGTTAATGAATTCATAAATATTAAAGGTTAAGTTACTTTTTTAAGTGCTTAACCTTTTTTTAGTTTCTATTATTAATAATTCGGTTCAAAACGTGCGCAGTGATCAAAAATAATCCGTAGTACATCGCATAGAAGGTTCCCCAGAAAAATATAATGACATTGATATTTGGTAAATCAAATAAGGCCACATAAATATTAAAGGTGAACAACGCTTCGATTGACCCTAAAATAACTGGAATTAGAAATAGTCCAGCCGTCTGCTGATAAACGATACGTCGAATCTCCTTATTGGTTACGCCTAAACTCTGCATCAACGAATACGTTTTCTGATTTTGTCTAAGATCTACCATTTGTTGCAACATCATAATACTACAAGTTGCGACTACTAAGATAATACTGATAAAACAAGTTACATATATAAAAAAGCCCGTTAATTGAGTGACGTTTTTTGCAACTTGTTTCCTAACGCCTACGTTTTGGTAATGGTAACGGGACTTGGATTGAGCGGAAAAATTATAGTGTGTATTTTCCAGAGAAGTTCCAGTTAACTGCAAATAGGTTTGTTCTTTTGCCTGATCATCAAGTTTATGTCCAAAATCATTTTCGCTTTGTGCAAATGCTTGATACTTTTTAATATCAATGGCTGTTAGATTATATCGCGTATCACTTTTAACGCCGTTATATACCTTATCATCAACAATCATCAAATTTTTAACATAATGGGTTTCACCATACGGAAAGATACTCTGATATTTTTGTATTTTTAACTGATTCAATGATTCTTGATCAAAATGAATCAACTGTTTTTCGCCGTCAATTTGATATCTCGCTAGCTTATGTAAAATCATTATTGACTCATCTGACTTAATTTTAATGGATTCTAATCCATCTTGAATTCTACGAGCACGATTATAATCAGATTCTGACATAATTGTTATTGGGGTAATTTTTGGTTTACTGCTATTTTTTTGATTTAATTGAACGCTCGTCCGCATTGGTATAATTTTAAAATGTCCGGTAACCTGCTGCTTTATCTCTAACTGATTTTCTTTTAACACTTTTTTAACGGTTGCCAAATGATAATTATCCGTTATGAAGTGAGCCGGTGCAACCTGATCAATCGTCTTTTGCGCATACGAATATAATGTAGCCATCCCAATAAACGCAGACAATGAAAACATAATTAACAAGGTCATCAAGCTCAACATCACCGCATTTTGTCTCAGATTACCTTTCAAATTAGAAAAAGCGAGTAATCTCCCCCCTCGATACATAAAATGGTGCCACTTTTGCATCAATCTTAACAGAATAGGTATCAAACAATAGAAGACCAAGAGGGTTCCTAAAATAATCATCACTGCAATCATAACAATGACCAACAAATAATCATTTCTACGTAGCCAAATATTAAAAATAGGTCCGAGCTCTTCAAAATTAACTGCTAAGTATAAGGGAACTCCAATTAGAAAAAGACTAACGATGGCTAGAAGACGTTTAAATGATCCGAAATGTTCATTACTAGCACCATCATTGTGTGTAAATAATGAAATTAACTGTTTCCGGTAGATAATACTCGAATTAATAACAGACATCACTAAAAAGATGACATTAAAGATTAAGACGGTATTAATTAAACTCCGCCAAGATACGATAATATTTGTATCCGCCGTGATCACCATAGCCCTCAGTAGGATCATTGCAAATAATTTAGAGAAAAGTGCACCAACGGCTAAACCTATCATCAATGCAATATTACCCAGAATCAAATTTTCAACGAACAACATCGCAGCAATCTGACTCTTCTTAACTCCAAGAAGATGATAAACGGCAATTTCCTTTTCTCGTCGTTTGGCCACAAAAAGATTGGTATACATCATAAAACAAGCAATAAAAATTAAAATTAAGAAGCTACTAATTTGTAACGTCACAGATATTGGTAATTCTACGCGTGAATTTTGTGTTAATTCTTTATTAAAAGACATTGATAAGAAGGAAAAATACACAGTAACGGCAATTGAACTGGCGATTACATAAATTAAATAATCCCAAAAACTTCGTCGAACACTTTTTAAAACGATATTTGCCAATGGTTTCATTGTTCTCCTCCACCAATGGCGGCTTGCATATCAATTATTTTTTGGAAAAAATCTTTTCTTTGTCCGTCTCGCCTAATTTCAGCAAACACGTGTCCATCCTTAATAAAAATAATCCTTTTACAATAACTAGCCGTAAATGCATCGTGCGTGACCATCATGAGCGTCATTTTTTGCTTTTCATTTACGTCCGTTAAATACTGCAATAACTCTGTAGCAGCTTTTGAATCCAAGCTACCGGTTGGTTCATCCGCAAATAACATCTTAGGTTCTGTTATGATAGCTCGGGCAACTGCTGCCCTTTGTTGTTGCCCTATTGAGACTTCATTTGGGAACCGTTCCAAAATAGTATTTAAATTTAAGACGGTTGCAATATTGGCAAGCTTTTCCTCAATTGTTGCCACATTCAATTTGTCCAAAGCCAGTGGTAAGATAATATTTTCTCGAATTGTTAAAGAATTCAGTAAATTAAAATCTTGAAAAATGAACCCTAATTTCTGGCGTCTAAATTCTGATAGTTTTTTTTCATCATATTGTGTAACGTCCTGATTATCAATCTTTATGTGTCCAAAGGTAGGTTTATCGATTGTTGACATAATGTTTAGCAATGTCGTTTTACCAGCACCAGAAGGCCCCATGATACCAACGAACTCCCCTGGATCAATGACAAATGAAATATTGTCAATTGCAGTTGACCGATTAAACTTCATACCATAAATTTTTTTTACGTGATCTACTTCAATGAATGCCATAATTTCGTCCCTCCGTTACTCAATATTATACCTAACAACAGGGCGCTTAGCCTAATATTTATTTATACCTCTCGTCCATTTGAATTTACCATTAAAAACCGGTATTGTAAGGTAAATACGTTTCTAACTTAAAGAGGTGACAATATGTTTAATATAATGATTGTAGAAGATGATAAAACAATTGCTAATATTACCGCAGATAGCTTGGCAAAATGGCGATTCAATCCCATTTTAACTAACGATTTCAGTAAGATTGATTTAGAATTTATTGAAAAAAAACCACATTTAGTTTTATTAGACATTAACTTGCCAGATTTTGATGGTTTTTACTGGTGTAAAAAAATCCGTGAAACATCTAATGTTCCAATCATATTTATATCTAGTCGTAATACCAATATGGATATGGTGATGGCCATGAATATGGGTGGCGATGACTTTGTCAGCAAACCCTACTCAATGGAGGTTCTAGTCGCCAAAATTTCTGCTCTATTACGTCGCACATACAATTACGTGGAAATGGGACCTGAGACACTTGAACATAATGGTCTCTTCTTAAATCTACAAAATGGAACCGCTAAATTTAATGATGAAATTATTGATTTATCAAAAAATGAGTATCAATTACTTCAATATTTAATGCGTCAAACGGGTAAAATTGTCAGTCGTGAAAAATTACTCCGTGAACTTTGGGAAGACGAACATTTTGTAGACGATAATACATTAACCGTTAATATCAACCGCGTACGTAAAAAAAATTGCACATGCAGGACTGCCTAATTTCATTGAAACAAAGGTCGGCCAAGGCTATATCATCCCCTAGGAGGCATCCATGACATTTTTTAAGTACCTTTCAGATAAGATATTCTCAATTATTTTCTTCATATTTGGTATTTTATTAGTCAATCTTATCCTGTGGTTAGATCCATTTCATGAGATTGTTTTATCCACATTAACGTATATTGACGTGTTAATTATGTTAATCTCGACCGCTTTCATCACGACGCGCTACTGGTTCAGTCGTCGATGGTATCAAAAATTCAGTACGCCAATTGATGCATCAGCAACAAATTTGTCATTACCAATTACGGGTGCACATTCCAATGAACAGCAAATGTATCAGGTGTATATTAATTCATTATTGAGTGGTCACCAAACACAATTAAATAACGTTCTATCAAAACAACAAGAACAAGAAGACTTTCTGAATGCATGGATTCATGACATTAAAGTCCCTTTAACCGCAATTCAATTGCTGATTGAAACATCAGATGGTAAACTGTCCGAAAAACAAGTTATGCAAACTGAAATTGAATTAAAAAAGATTGAGAATTTCGTGGAGCAAGTTATTTATTATTCTCGTTTAGATAGTTTTTCAAATGATTATTTAATTCAAGATTACTCACTTAAAAAAATAGTTAACCTTGTTATTCGAGACAATATGAACTTATTTTTCTCAAAGCATATCCGTTTCACTTTCAAAAATGAAGATATCTCTGTTTTAACCGATTCCAAGTGGCTACGATTTATTTTAAATCAAATAATTACCAATTCGCTAAAATATACACCAGAGAACGGTGAAATTTCTATTTCTTTAGCCGATACTAGAAAAGAAACTACGTTATCAATTAAAGATACCGGAATTGGAATTCCAAAAGTTGATTTAGCCCGCGTTTTTGAAAAAGGCTTCACTGGTAATAACGGTCGACAATTCAACCAAAATGCTACAGGCTTAGGTCTTTACTTAGCAAACCAACTGAGTCACAAATTAGGTCACAAATTATCAATAGATTCTTCAGTGAACAAAGGCACAATGGTAACCATTACTTTCCCAAAACTTGCCTATTATAATGATGAAATGGGCAATATTCTTCGATAGGAGGCATTACTATGTTATCAGAAATTGAACTCGGTTTTACAAACGTAAAAACTATTGACCCAGATATTATCGTGGATTTACGATATGCCACAAAAAATAACTTTACCAACCAAATTATCTATGACTTTTCGGCGGCCATTGCAAGAACGGGAACCGTAAAAAAGCTTGGTATCGCCAGTAAATTACTTAAGGTACAAGGTTATCGTTTGAAAATTTGGGATGCCTACAGACCCGTTTCAGCTCAAGAAAAATTGTTCGAAGTGTATCCCGATCCCAATTTCGTTGCGAAACCAAATCCTAATTTTAGCCATCAAAAAGGCGTTACATTTGATTTGACAATCTGTGATTTAAACGGAAAGGAACTCGAAATGCAAAGTGAATTCGACGATTTTTCAAAACGAGCCGGAAGAAATTACAACAGAACGACACAACAACAACGTAACTACGACGTGTTAAATAATGCAATGATAACGGCCGGATTCATCGGATATTCCGAAGAATGGTGGGACTACAGAGATTCTGATATGGATGCCTATACACCTCTCGCCGCAAGTCCAAATGACTACTAAAAAACGCTTTACTCTAAGAATAATCTTAGAGTAAAGCGTTTTTAATTTAAATGAAATACATATAGGCAACTTAGCCATAAATAATCATATGATTATTTCAATAATTTATCCCATAAAACGACTTCACCAGTTGCTAACGACTTTTGAACGTCAATAATTCTTTGATTTGAACTACCCCTGAATTGTAAAGTTAAATCTTTTTTTGGTAACTCAAATCGACCATCAACCAAAATATCTATTTTTGAAAGTAATTCAAGTTTATCATCAGATTCAAGCATTAACTCATCCCAGGTGTAACCTGTCCAAGACCAAATATCTTTTGTCCAAGCGTAGGTGTCACGAATACGATTGACTAGACTCAAACAAACCTGTGTATTAACAAATGGCTCCCCACCCAGTAAAGTCAATCCCTGGCAATAATCCTCACTCAAATCCACTATAATCTGATCTTCAAGTTCCTTAGTATAAGGCGTGCCATATCTAAAATTTTGAGCCGCTTTATTATAGCAGCCAGGACATGCGAATAAGCATCCACTAACGTATAAACTACAACGAACACCCTCACCGTCGACAAAATTAAAAGGTTTGTACGATGCCACATATTGTTGACTTAACTCGCTTGCCATCCATTCTTTAGGTTGCGGATTTCTGGGCGTTCTAATTCTCTTTTGTCGTTCCATCATCAACCATTCCTAAACTCATATTTTTAACACGAGAGGCAATCTCTTTGTGACGACCATGAACCATTGGACGTTGTTGTGGATTACCTAAATACCCACACGTTCGCTTAACAACATCACATGTTTTAGGATCGTGATTCTGACATTTAGGACATTCAAATCCGCGTTCAGTAGGATTAAATTCACCATCGAAGCCACATTGATAACAGTGATCAATGGGCGTATTCGTCCCTAGATAGCCAATTTTGTCGTAAGCCCAGTCCCAAACGGCTTCCAAGGCTTTAGGATTTTGACGTAAATTAGGATATTCACAATAATGAATAAACCCACCAGACGCATATTTAGGATATGCCATTTCGAATGATAGTTTTTCAAATGGCGTTGGATTTTTCCTAACGTCATAATGAAAACTATTTGTATAATATTCTTTCGCCGTAATATCTTTAATTTCACCAAATTTTTCAGTGTCCAAGGTACAAAAACGATCAGTTAATGATTCACTTGGTGTAGAGTAAACACTAAAATGATAATCATATTCTTCAGACCAATCTGAACAATAATCCTTAAGACGTTTTAAAATATCGACTGTAAATTTATGTGCCTCTTCATTTTTTTCCCAATTAGGACCAAAAAAGACAGTTCCAACTTCATATAATCCAATATAACCCAAGGAAATTGTTGCACGTCGATGCAGAAATAAATCATCAACATTGCCATCTGTCTTCAATCTCTTTCCAAAAGCCCCATGTTGATACAAAATAGGTGCATTTTCGGGTACTGCTTCCTTAACACGATTAGCTTTAAACACAAGTGCCTCTTTACAGAGTTGGATTTTCTCCCTGAATATATCCCAGAATAAATCAATATCACCATGTGATTCTAAAGCAATTCGAGGTAAATTCACGGTAACCACACCCAGATTCATACGGCCTGAATTAACCTCATTACCATTTTCATCTTTCCATCCTTGTAGAAAACTACGACAGCCCATGGGCACCTTAAAACTACCCGTAAGCTCTTTTATCTTATCGTACATTAAGATATCAGGATACATTCGCTTCGTCGCACAATCGACAGCCAGTGCCTTAATGTCGTAGTTAGGATCACCAGGTTTTAGATTCAAATCTTTTTTTATTGTGAACACTAACTTTGGAAAAATTGCTGTTCGATGTTCTCGACCTAATCCTTTAATCCTGATTTTTAGAATTGCAATTTGAATTTCACGTTCGATCCAACTTTCACCCAACCCAAATCCGAGCGTAGTAAATGGTGTTTGCCCTTGCGATGAAAATAGCGTATTAATCTCATACTCTAATCCTTGCATTGCATCGTAAATGTCTTTACTAGTTTTAAGTTTAGCAAATGCCATTTGCTTATCTGAATCAGGAATCCATTCTTTTGCATCAATTAAGTGTTTTTCATAATTTAACTGTGCAAATGGGGCCAATAACTCATCAACTCTATCTGCAGAACAACCGCCATATTGACTTGAAGCGACGTTAGCAATAATTTGTGCCATTTGAGCAGTGGCCGTCTGGATTGAATGTGGACTTTCAACTTCTGCATTTCCAATTTTAAATCCATGAGTCAACATTTCTTTAAAATCGATTAAACAACAATTAGTCATAGGACTCCATGGTGTGTAATCTAAATCATGATAATGGATAGAACCGCGTAAATGAGCCTTAGCAATTGATTCTGGCATTAATTTTAAACCTAAAGTCTTACCAACAGTGCCAGCCGTTAAATCCCGTTGTGTGTTAAAAACATTACTGTCTTTATTAGCATTCTCATGAATAATTGTTGAATCCTTATGTAACAATTTCTCTAACCGATCAGCAGGATCAGTTTGCTCTCTCCAACGTAGCTCATCTCGCGTTCTGTATTCTTGATAATTATGTAACGCGTCGCCATATCCTAATTCCTTATATACATCTACTATTAAATTAAACATAGTCGATGCATCAACACTATGGCGGTCATTCAATTTTGTTAACATTAACGTTTTGAATTGGTCCCGTTCTTGAGAAGAATGCAACCTCTCTAACGTACTTCCCATAACCTTTCGCATTAAAAATTTAACTTTACGACCATCGCGCTTTACAAATATAATAGGTCCTTTTATTTTTAATATTGAATTATCATTTTTCATAAATGGACTTCCTTTTCTTTTTCGAATAAATCTATATTACTTGATTATCCTTTACTAAACAACAATATATAGTGTGCAACAATATCTATAAGTCTATATGTCGGATTACATGATACCTGCTACCGTTGATGTTAAGCCAAACAATTCAATACCATTTTTCAGACAGATATATTAAAAACTTAAAAAAATCGTATCTGATCTACATAGATATTCCCAAAAATGGCTTATCAATCTCTATAATACTCAAAGATATTCTTAACGGAATTAAAAAAGAATAAATGACGCAAATAAAACTAACATACTGATATTTAACCGTTGTCCCTATGCATATATCCGTAAATCATGATATTAACGAACCTAAAAAGGACAACAATCTGTAATTCTCTATCATTTCCTATAATTTAGGGCAAAAAAAAGCCCATAAAATAGGCTTTTAAGTTTTATAATATTCTCCATAATGCTTTAAAGTATACCGGTGATCGGGGTGCCAGATTTTTCTGATATCCATTGACATGAAATATATGACTGTTTAGTTAGTTTTACATCTTTTTGGGTTGTAAGACTCATTTACGATTTTTTAAAATCATTTTAAAAATGGGACAGTATTGGGACAATGAATATAATTTATTGATTAATTAAAAGGAGATTTAATATGTTATTTAACGAACATTTTAATTTACCACCTATGAAGTACCATACAGGTCAAGAAGTTATTTTTCATTACTACACTATTAGTTTGCATGGTCAGATTGAGATAGCAGATTTTGGCGGTTCTTTAGAGAACGATTATCACAGCTATGACATCTACGTCTCCGATATTAACACTTTATTTAAGCATATTCCTGAAGCAAATATTGTTTCTGCTAATTTTAATATTTAGGAATTACAACTTATAATTTTTATATTTTAGAATAAAGTTTGATTCAAAAGTTTTTTTTTGCTAAAATAAAATCAAGAAATTATGTAAGAAAGGAATGAAATCAGTGGATTATTATCAAGCTAGAATCTCTATAGAAACAGCTAGGTTACTTGAAAAAATGAGATTGTTTTATGAAGAAAAAGTTGGTGGTACGGTAACTAAGGGAGATTGTCTAATTAAAGCATATTATGATTCTCTTTGGGTTAAAAATTGGAAGGAAATATTTGACTCGCCAATGCCCCCAATTAATAACTTTGATTATAAAGTTAGTTCTACCGGTCAAATGCTAAAAATACAAATTACAAATGATGTAAAAGAAAGCATACAGAATCTAAAATCTACTTTACCTGAAATTATTGGAACTCGTTCTGTTACTGTAGGTGTATGTATTAGGGAAATATTAAAATCAGCTTATATAACAAATTTTGAACATAAAAACGAAAGTCTACAAGTATCAAAGGTTAAGAATACAATAAATGAACAGAGAAAAATTGCAAATTCTTTTTCTGATATAACTATTCAAACAGAAGTATTCAAAATGTTAGATGATATTGAACTTGAATTTATAAAAATTCTAAAAAAATAAACTACAGTACTAGGTTTAACTCTAGTACTGTTTTTTTATACGTTCGGTTACAAAAATTCTTAGTTTAATTAGTACATTTTGTTGACATAGATCTCAAACAAGAATATACTTATTTTTGTACTAATATTTGTACCAAAAGAACAGAACCTTAAATATAAGTATTGAGAGGAGAAATTATGAACCCTAATAAACCATATGTTGAATTTTTTGAGTTGACTGAAGCTTATGATAACGTCATCAGTAAAGTTTTATTAGCTTCTGACTTATCAGATGAATCCCGTATTCAAATTGTTTCTGATATTCAAGAAGCAATAAATAAAATTGATTTTGATGTTGTGTCGTCGATTGGTGAAAAATAATTGAGAGGAGTTTGGCTATGTCTATTAAAAACAAAGGAGATCCTTATTCTCTAATTTGAAAAATATATTTATATCCCATATTACTATAAAAGGAGATCTAATAATTAATGAAAAAAATTACGTTTAAGGAATTATTCGATATGCATCATATGGTATTGCCTTTGTCACAACAGGTATTTACCAGAATACAAAATTTGAACCCCCAAGAGAGCATAGACTTCATACTAGATAATGATTCAGAAGAGCTTTTAAAAAATTCATTTAATCAACTATTACCAGCAGAAGAAAAAACAAATATCTCACAAGCCACCTTGAAAAAGGTAGCTGAGAATATTTTGATTCTCAATCAATGGTACCACTCCGGTAGTCATGAATTGTGGATAGATATGATTAATAAACCCATATATCGTTGCCACCCTTCTTCCTTTATAGCTATTCCTACTAACTCTCCTTTGAAAGGAGGTGCTACCAGTGAATTCAATTTATAAGACTTGTACCTATGTATTATTATTAATCTTTTCTGTTCTTTCAGGTTTCCAGGCTTCTGTGCACTTTACTAGATTTTTCCCAATAGATACAATTAAAGCATTGTTGGCTTTTGTTATTATTATCTTAATCGTCCAAACACCAGAGCTCTTATATTATATCTTCAAAAAAGATAAAGGAGCAAAATAATGAGCAGAATTTTACTATTCCTTCAAAATAAGAACGTGCTCGAAAAAGTATATATAGTTTCTTTAAAAAAATTTTATAAGCGGAATAAAATGTTTCATATGGCAATTACACCAGCTAGGATTTTAATTATAGGGGTAGTACTGCTGGCAATTCTAGCGGGTCTATACAGCGCGTTAGGTAACTATCTCTTCGTTATCATGTCAGTATTTGTCTTGGTTACCCTCGTTTTACGACATATAGTACAGAGTCCGCGGATATATGAAGGTACTTTGCGGAATTTTATTTATACTAATAAATTGTTTGAGGTTGATGATAATGTGTTAGTTAGCGAAATTCAAATGGGATATGTGGAGCATGACGATGGTAGCTTATCAATCATCGTCGAACGCAACGGAGATCAATACCAAGAAAGAGCTTCCAACATCGGATCACAATTAGCATCAGCGATTGGAATTGATTTACAAAATGTTGATGAGCAATTGCGTTATGTTGAGTACATTTTTGCCGATACTATACCGATAGAACAACTCACATTTTCTACATTGAATCCATTAACAAAAAACTTCTTTTCTCAACCTCTTGAACAAATTAGGCTTACTAATACTCAGAATTTCTCCTTAAAACAGAGCTCTATGCTAGGACTTTACGGTCGTACAGGTTCAGGGAAAACGGTTGCATTACAGTGGTACCTGTATAACGCTATTAGTAAATTTTCCGGTACAGATAAGGAATCGTTACTAACTATCGTTGACGGAAAAGGTGCAGATCTCTTTGAATTAGGCAATATTGTAAAAGAAGAATTGCCTGGAAATGTTTCTGTTGGACAAACTCCCACAGATTTAGCAAAACTATCACGTGAGTTTGTTGAAGCAATGACACAAAGGTTTACCCTTATTGGGGAAAATCCTGCTCTTAATGCCGATGGATACGACTTAGGCTTAACGCCATCTTTTTTATTTGTAGACGAACTGTCGAGCATTCGTGATTCATGCGGAAACAGTAAAGAGGGAAAAGCTCTCTGGGCAGAAATACTTCAAAATCTTGGTTTGGTAGCAAAAAAGGGACGCCAAGCCTCTTGTCACTTGATTTTGAGCACCCAGGACCCCAGTGTTTCCAGTATCCCGAGTGAACTCCGCTCTCAGGTAACTACTGTCCTCTATATGTCGAACCCCGGAAATGACCGGTTACGCATGGCTTTTAGCATGTGTGAATTGGAAGACGTTCCTACCCTATCTGGGAAAAAAGGAGAAGCTCTATTTTATGCTGAGGGTCGTGGTCAGAGTGAACCAGAAATAACTGTTGTTCCCTTTGTAGACGTGAAAACAAAACAAGAATTTCGAGACGTAATTAATAACATTAAACCAGACCAAACAATTTCATCAGACATTCTAATATAATCAGTGAATTTTCTGATTCTATTAGAATGTCTGATATTCACAAGCGTTTTTTGCTAGTGACTATCTTTTGAATGATGAAAAAGGAGAAAATAATTTGTCAGAAATCAAGATGAAAATCACAATAAATGGACAAGTCATGACATGTTATGAAACGGACAGTAACGTCTATAAGGCTCTTTTTGATGCGTTACAAGAAGTACACATGTTTATAGTAAATAATGAAGAATAATTTAAAATAGGAGATGTATACACATGAAATTAAATGATTTTTTAAATCCCACCCTGTTGGGTCGGACATTCATAGCCGTCAGAGGCTATTCAGAAGCGGTTGATCATGAAACTCAAAAATTAGCAGCGTATCGTTTGAACGTTTCAATTCAAGATGAAAACTCACCCTTCTACCTAGAACTGATAGATGTAAAAGTTAATAATTTAAATCCTACTGTCTCGGTGCATGAACTGGTTAATAATAAAACTATGCCTGTTGAGGTTGTCGATTTAAATGTAGGTCAATATAACGGAACCCTGTGGTTTAATTGCTCAGATATTAAGCCCATTAAAAAAAATTAAGTAATACTTAAAAAATCTTTTCTCAGAATCCGCGCCAGAGGTGCGGTTAGTGGAACGTCTGAGAGAAGATTTTTTACTAGTATTTACGGGAAAATTTATTTTCCCTAGTTGATTTATTATATAAACAAAGTTTTGGCGAAAGTCTGCTAATATTCTAAAATTTTTTTAAGGGTTGATTTTATGACTGGATATAATCAAAAAATAGTCCGTACAAATTCGTACGTTGAAATTTGGGAGTACGATAAACCTATATTTTTTCAAGATAAATTTATTGAACTCTCAGATACCGTTATTGAAAAAGAGCAACAAAAAGCAAAACGGAAAACATTTGATGAACTTACTAGTGAGGAACAAAATAGAAGATTAGCAAGAATGGGTAAGACAAGGCTAGATGCAAAATGGAAATTATTGCGAATTGTTGACTGTAATTTTGATGACAAGACTTCTTTTTTAACGTTAACAACTAAAAAAAATATACAAGAAAGAGATGAATTTACAGCATTATTAAAAACATTTATTAAAAGATTTAATTACAATATTTTCAATACCAAGAAAAGCAAACTAAAATATTTAGCCGTTTTAGAGCGACAGAAAAGAGGTTCCTGGCATGTTCATATCTTGCTATTTCAAGTACCATACGTTCCTCATGCGAAACTAATAACATTATGGGGACACGGTGCTGTTCGAATAAATAAAGTAGATGTTGACTCAAAAGAAAATCGAGGAAGATATGTTACTAAGTACTTTGAGAAAGGAATAGGTCAAGAACTTTTAGAAAGTTTTGGAAAAAATGCTTACTTGAATTCTAGAAATTTACTGAAGCCAGAAATTTCTAAAGTATATTTAAAAGATAAATTAGAATTTGATAAATCAGCTAGTCTATATCAAAGTGAGTATGTAAGTAAAATTTATCGAGATGGACATTTGATAGATAATCCTGTAACATATCGAAAAATAAGAATCGAGGATCATAATTAATGGATAAATTTAAATTGCGATACGTTTGTGAAAATTGCGGAAAGATAGGCTTTTATCATAATGAAGAAGAAGCTTTTCAAGATGGTTGGGATTACCCTCCTAAAATGGGTACCTATCAGGTAATAGGTCCGAGAACTTGTGGGAATTGTCCTATTACAAGCACACTTTTTTGGGCACTCAATACGGGGCAAGTTAAGTCATTTGATGACATGAGCCTGAAACAGCGAGTTACGTTGATAAGAATTTTGGGAGAACCCGGAACAATTTTAGGAAACGAATATTAATTCTAGGAGGAAAATTATGCTATCAATTGGGAAAGAAGAAATCATGGAACAAACTGGCTACTCCCCTGCTGTCGCTGGTCGGATAATTAGAGAATGTAAGCAGAAACTTGTTGCAGAAGGCTATAAGTTTTATGCAAACAAACGACTAAGTCGGGTTCCATTAGATACAGTTAATCATATGTTAGGAATTACTTTGACTGGGAGTGAAGCAATTGGCAACGTTCAGACGTCGTGGAAAAGTATGGGAGTATAGGCTTAGAGAATTTAATATTAGTAAATCTGGTTATAAAACAAAATCGGAAGCAAAAATTGCTGCTACTGAAATTGAATTTAGTTTAAAGCGTGGGAGTAAAATCGACAAATCTTCCACTGTGTTCGACATTTGGGAACGTTGGTTTAAGTTGGAAATTTTACCATCTAATAAAAGTGACCGTACAAAAGATAAATATAAAAAAGTTGGTACTCAAATAAAAAAATATTTTGGAACCAAAGTGGCTTATTCGTTACGATATAGCGAGTATCAACAAATCTTGAACGAGTATGGACAACATGTAGGTGTTGATACTCTATCGAGATTCAACAGTGCCATTCGAAATTCTATTATCCAAGCAAAGAAAGATTTTATTACCTTGAATGATTTCACACTTGGAGTTAAATTAAATGCCAAAATGAAACCAAAACCAGCCAATGAAAAATTTATTGAAAGTATTTCAGATTATCAAAAAATATTGTCTTATTTAAAACAACAAATGAACTATCCTGAAAGTATCATGCCCTATTTCTTTTATATTCAATTAAAGACCGGTTTTAGAGTTGGAGAGGTCTTAGCACTAACCTGGAAAGAGATAGATTTTGAAAATAAGTTTATAAGCACATACAGACGAATCGATAGTGCTCGTCATACATTTGTGCCTCCAAAGACTGACACTTCAGTAAGAACAGTTCCAATAAGCGATGATGTACTAAATGTTTTAATATCGCTAAAAGAGAAACAAAAATTAATGGGATTATTGAAAATAACAGATAATTTAATATTTTTCGATGAACTCACTGGGTTACCTACTAACAATGGTTTAAATAAAGCATTAAAGAAATATCTTGAAACTTTAAGTATATACCCATTAATAACAGCAACTGGCTGTCGTCATACTTATTGTAGTGTATTATTAGCTAAAGGAGTTGATATAAGTGTTTTAGCAAAGTATATGGGACATAAAAATACTCAACGTATTATTACAACATATGGACATGTCTTACAAGAGTTGGAGGAAAAAGAAAATGACCAAGTTAGGGACTTACTTAAATCGTTTTAATACCAAATTGGGACAATTTCGGGACAAAAAAATAAAACAGCCTATCCCATAAGGGATAAACTGCTTTAAAGTATACCGGTGATCGGGGTCGAACCGATACTCCATTGCTGGAACTGGATTTTGAGTCCAGCGCGTCTGCCAATTCCGCCACACCGGCATAATTCGTGTAAGGCGGTAACCGGATTTGAACCGGTGATGAAGGTTTTGCAGACCTCTGCCTTACCACTTGGCTATACCGCCATATAATTGTAATAACTTATAAAATCAATTATTACTTGATATAACCCTAATAAAGGGCGACATGTGGGAATCGAACCCACGCGTGCCGGAGCCACAATCCGGTGCGTTAACCACTTCGCCAATATCGCCAAAACAAAAAATGGCAGGGGTAGTAGGAATTGAACCCACACTGACGGTTTTGGAGACCGTAGTTCTACCTTTAAACTATACCCCTGTAAAAATGGAAGAGAGTGGATTCGAACCACCGAACCCGAAGGAGCGGATTTACAGTCCGCCGCGTTTAGCCTCTTCGCTACTCTTCCAAAATAAAATGGCGCAGGACAGAATCGAACTGCCGACACATGGAGCTTCAATCCATTGCTCTACCAACTGAGCTACTGAGCCATTAAACGGTCCTAACCGGATTTGAACCGGTGATCTTCCGCGTGACAGGCGGACGTAATAACCCCTATACCATAGGACCAATTGCGGGAGCAGGATTTGAACCTACGACCTTCGGGTTATGAGCCCGACGAGCTACCAGACTGCTCCATCCCGCGATAATATTAAAAAGGAGGATAAGAGATTCGAACTCTTGCGTGGTTTGACCCACCTGACGGTTTTCAAGACCGTTCCCTTCAGCCAGACTTGGGTAATCCTCCATATGAAAATGTCTACTTGAATCAGCTACAAGTAATGGACCTTGTAGGACTCGAACCTACGACCGGGCGGTTATGAGCCGTCTGCTCTAACCAACTGAGCTAAAGGTCCAAGCTTCTTACGTAGAAAATAGCGGTGAAGGGGATCGAACCCCTGACCTCCCGGGTATGAACCGGACGCTCTAGCCAGCTGAGCTACGCCGCCATAAAATAAAAACATATAATAAATTGTAAATTTATTAATCGGGAAAACAGGATTCGAACC
>NZ_AZDI01000008.1 GCF_001434695.1 Dellaglioa algida DSM 15638 | reverse complement strand
ACCAAAACCTTTATCTGCGTTAAACCACTTTACTGTACCTTGTTCCATGAATAAAATCCTCCTTGTGTCTAGTGACACGTTTTATTTATGACCCTCGAACCGTCCCAGTTGGTATCGTCTCCGAAAACACTCATCAACTTCATTTGGTTCGAAAAGTCACCTAAATTATATCACGTCTAATCGTAAAAATAAATTCTAAAGTAGCGCTTTTATTTAGTTATTCTCATCTTCAAGAGGTAACGCTAAATCGTCATTTTCTTCAAGACTACGTGGTTGGTATTTACCCATTAAATAGCCCTGTATCATCTGGATAACTTCATAACGATCATTACCCGACAAGTTTTTATCTCGATAGGAGAGTGTTGCCGTCCGAGCAAATAAATCTTCAAGGTCGATGACCTCGTTATTTGTTTGGCCGACTAAAAAATCAATTGAGACATGGAAGAATTCAGCTAATTTTCTAACCTCTAGATACGAAGGCGTGTTAATACCACGCTCCCAACTACCAATCTGAGGACCAGAATTTAAATTATGCGTCGATTCTTGTGACTGATTAAGCCCAACGGCTAGTTGCGTTAACGTTAACCCACTACCTCTACGCAATGCTTTTAGTCTTTCCGGAAACATAAACAACACTCCTTTTAGTTAAGCATACCTCTTTTTCAAAAAAAGTGTCGCTTTTTAACCGAATAATCCACCAATATAATAAGTCACAATCATGGTAACTAATCCAACCACAACATTTCTAGTCATCGCGTACTTAACATTATTGTGCCCTAGTACGCCACTTATCGCCCCGGTTAGAAGCAAGGCTAGGGCGACGCCGATAACGGTCATCGGGATCATCATCCCCGCTGGCAATATTGTTATCAACAACAAAGGAACCAGTGACCCAACCACAAATGAAATCACTGATGAAACTGCGGCATGCCAAGGATTCAGGTATTCGCCAACATCAATATTATTAACTTCTTTGCAATAATTTTCCAACTCATTTTGACTCATTAATTCAGAAACGACATCCGCTGCAACCGTTCGTGATAGTCCCTTACCCTGATAAATACCAATTAAACGTTCAATCTCAAATTCATGGTTTTCTTGTAATCGTGTTGCTGCCAGTTGAATAACTGACTTTTGTGTCTCTCTTTGTGCAGAAACGGACACATATTCGCCACCTGCCATAGAAAAGGCACCAGCAAACATCCCCGCAAGTCCAGCTAATACGAGATAGTATTTATCTTGACTAGCACCTGCCATTCCTAAAATGACGCCCGCAACTGAAATAATTCCATCATTAGCACCTAATACCCCGGCTCTTAAAATATTTAACTTCGTTGATAATGTCATACCAACCTTGACTACACGGCTATCCATCAAACGTCTCACTCCATTTCCAATTACTTAAGTATAAGCTAATTGAGAACAATTATCAGTTAGCTCAGCCAATTTAAGAAAAGAACATGATTGTCTTATCTTAAATAGGGTGCGACCTTTTCTCATACATCGGCGGTTGTCTCATAAGTCGAAAGAAACTGCATTTCCACCCATTATAGGATATAATTAAAGCAGTTGTTCGAAAGAGGTGAATCAAATGTCTGACTCAAAAAAATATCCAATTAGTCCTTATTTTGAAATTAAAAGTAATCATCCTTGGTATATTGACGCGGAAATTGAAGAATTAATGCATTATAGTCAAAATCTTAAAACTGTCTTACAGTCAATCACCAAAAATGAAAATATTAATAAGGGCTGGCGCGATGAAGATTTAGAAACCAACGTCCAGTTACTGCTCCTTATTGACTACGAAGAACTTGAAGTTTGGAAATACCCTGTTGATTTGTCATTTGGTAAGCTGTCTTTAAAAGAAGATGTCATTTCATTCAATGAAAATAGTCGGATCGCGCTTTATTTTGAAGACGATCAAGCCGTTATGCGTAAACTGGGGTACTTACCAAAAGAAGATACACTTCAGGCACACAATATTATGGCTGAATTACCTAACTATAAAATTGCTACCTATTTAACGGGTGGTCCTTATAAGAAGCTCACATTTGAAGATAACGAACTTGAAATAGATAACGGTTTTGAAGAATTCCGGTTAAATATTTTAATCTACTAAAAAAGCATTCTCGACGAGAATGCTTTTTTAGTTATTTATTTTTACTTATTTTACCAATAATTGACTTGGCCGAACGTTTTAATACATCACCCATACCAAGCGCCTGAACCATATTTGCTGGATCAACATAGTTTCGAATAGTACGTAGCACTAGCTTTGGCTTTTTAGAAGCGAACGTGAATGTCCCATTTTTTTTCGTTTTAATTGCATAACGCGGAATCCAATGGCCTTTAAACATCACCGATGCAACTACTTGTTGAACTTCATCCCATGGAATTTGGATAAACTTACGAGCGTCAGATTGATTATAAAATTCAAACCCTTTATCACCAATCATTATCGTCCCGTAGTCTGCTAATCCCGTAAAGGCGGTTGCATCTATTGTTAAATCTATTTTTGTATTCATTGATTGAACCATGCTGTTTGGACTCCATTTTCTGTTTTGACGTAGCTTAATTATACCGTTATTTACCCTAATAAACTATAAAAAAAAACTCGGGATATTTCCCCGAGTTCAATTTTAATTTTATAGGATGTGAAGAACGTGAGCACCGATACCAACTACGAATAAACCTAGAATGATAACAATTGGTGAAACTTTCTTCTTCAATAACCACATACATAAGAATGTAAGTAATAACCCAGCTAAACCTGGAATTAATTGATCCAAGTTTTGTTGCAATGTTGTTACTTTATCTGGTGTTAGTGATAAACCTGATGCTTGGTCTTGCAAGGCTTGTTGAACCCCTGCAGAACCTTTAGGCATATTAGTCCAGTCAATGAAAGCACCTTTAGCTAATTTAACCGTTGAAACAACCGGCGTAAATTTAATTGAAACCCAACGTTCAACCAAGGCCGCAAGTACGAACATACCTAGAATCGAAGCACCTTTAGTAATATCTTTTAACAAACCACCTGAAAGATCTTCTGTGATTTTAGAACCGGCTTTGTAACCAAATTCTTGTGTATACCACATGAAGCCCATACGGATGATATTCCAAGCAACGAAGAAGATGATTGGTCCAAGAATATTACCACCGATAGCCAATGAGGCACCTAAAGCACCCAACATAGGACGGACAGTAAACCAGAAGACGGGATCGCCGACACCGGCTAAAGGACCCATCATACCAACTTTAACACCTTGAATTGCAACATCGTCGATATCAGCACCATTAGCACGTTCTTCTTCAAGTGCTAATGTAACACCAAGGATTGGTGATGCAAGATAAGGATGAGTATTGAAGAATTCCATGTGTCGTTTCATTGCTGCCGCACGGTCTTCTTTAGTTTTGTATAATTTTTTAATTGCTGGAATCATTGAGAATGTCCAACCACCATTTTGCATACGTTCGTAGTTCCATGAACCTTGAATGAACGTTGAACGCCATGCTACGGCTAATCGATCTTTTTTAGTTAATTCAATTTTATCTGCCATAATATTTTTCCTCCCTCTTCCAGTCTAATAGTCGTTTAGAATTTCGCCAAGTGGATCACCGGTATTATTGCCACCGCCACCATTTGATGAACCACCCATTTTTTCGAGGTTCAAGTAAATAAGAGCAAGGGCAACACCGATAGCACCAATAGCGATCAATGTTAATTGCGTAATAGCTGCGACTACGAAACCAAGAACGAAGAATGGCCATACTTCTTTTGTAGCCATCATGTTAATAACAAGTGCATAACCAACGGCAACCACTAATCCACCACCAATAGCCATACCATCTGTTAACCAAGCAGGCATTGAGTTCAAGAATCCGGCAACAGTTTTTGCTGGAATGAAGAGAAGTGCTGCTGCAGGGATAGCAATACGGATACCTTGCATACAGATAGCAAGAATATGCCATACTTCTAATTTACGGATATTACCTTGTTCTGCTGCGGCGTCCATTGCATGAACAATAGGAACAGCAAGTGTACGAACAACCATTGTTAAGAATAATCCGGCAACGGCAAGGGGAACGGCAACAGCGATAGCTGCGGGAACACCTTTAACACCTTGTCCACCTAATACTAAAATAATTGCTGATGCAACTGAAGCAAGTGCAGCATCGGGAGAAACAGCAGCCCCGATATTTGCCCAACCAAGTGCGATCATTTGTAATGTACCACCAAGAACGATTCCGGCGGTGAAATTACCAGTTACTAAACCGATTAAGGTACATGCCACTAGTGGTTGATGGAATTCGAATTCATCCAAAATTCCTTCAATACCAGCTAGAAAGGCAACTAATACTACTAAAATCATTGATATAGCTGACATAATAAGCCTCCTAAATTAATTTCCTTTTATTTGTTGTTTAAGCCTTAGCTAATTCTGCTTTAGCTTTTTTGAGAATGTTAGCCATGTTATCCTTTGAATCATTAGGTACTTTACGGACATCAAATGTAACGCCCTTGTCTTCTAATTTTTCAAAAGTATCAACATCTTCTTGTCCCATTGATAATACGTTGTTAACAACAACTTTACCAACTGAATGAGCCATTGAACCAAGATTAATCTCACTAAAGTTCATACCGCCATTCATTGCTGTTAAAACATCTTCTGGGCTTTCAAAGAGTAATAATGCTTTCATTCCACCAAAACGAGGGTCTTTTGAGACTTCAATCATCTTAGCAATTGGCACAACATGTGCAACAATACCAGGTGGTGAAGCTTGCTCGATTAAGTTTTTACGAAGCGTATCTTTAGCAACATTATCAGAAACAACAATGATACGATCAGGTTTAACTGATTTAGACCAAGCTGTAGCAACTTGTCCATGCAATAAACGAGAATCGATACGTGTTAAAACGTAATCAATTTTACCATCACCGATGACAGTTCCCTCAGGAATTGAACCAGTAGGTTTGTTTGTTGCAACAACAGCTGCTTCTTTTGGTGCCAAATCTTCTGGTTTGATCTTAACGCCGCCTTTTGCTTCACCTAAGATACTTGCAGCAATTTCTTGTGCAGAATCTATTGATAAGCGTGCTGCGTAAGCTTCAATTAACATTGGCAAGTTTAAACCTGTAACGATTGCCCATTTGTCTTTGTGAGCTTCAAACAAACCGTTTGCTTGATTAAATGGTGATCCACCCCATAAATCAACTAAGAACAAGACTTCATCGTCGTCATCAAAAGTAGCAATTGCTGCTTCAAGATGAGCTTTCAAATCGTCAGGGCCTTCATTTGGCATGAAAGTTACAGCTTGAACTTTTTCTTGTTCACCAAAAATCATTGAACCGGATTGCATAATGCCTTCGGAAAATTTACCGTGACTTGCAATTACAATTCCAACCATTTTAAAACCTCCTAAATGTTTATTAGATTACTGTAAGAACTCAGGAAAAACGCTTACATTTATAATATAAAAGTACACACAAATTTATTTCAAAAGCAATTCAAGCATCCGCCTTTGTTCCTAAGCAATCTAATTTAATTTTAAAATGTTATAAAAACCTTAAAAATAATATCGTTTCCATAACGTCTATGTTGTTTAGTATAGCACAACGATTACGAATTACTATTAAAAAAGCGTAATTGTATGCGGTTACAATCATACCATTTAAACGTATGGATATTAGTTATCCACCCGCATAATGGGTTTTTTAACGTTTACATGACTTGTTTCATTCAAAAAAAACCTATCTATACCAATTTGTAAAAAAGTTTTTTAAAATCATGATAATTCCTTGCTTTTCTATAAAATGGCACCGAAATTGCGTTAACCATTTTCGTTAGGTCTTCCCTCAAAAAAATGAAATCAGCAAAGAACCGCCCACCAATAAAATAAGTGGACGGTTCTTATTATCTTAAACTATCAATAAACGCGATTTGTTCAACCGATATTTTCTTGCTGTATACCTTTATATCCCTAAACCTCAACTACTCGATTAGCAGCCAACAGATATAGATATTTATGTGCAACTTTTAACCCCGTCATATTCGCTAGTGCTTCGCCATAAAGATTCAATTGACCTCGATAACGAGCCGTTAATTTTTCAATCTCTTCTATAGTATTGTCTTTAGAAACTTTATCCGTCTTGTAATCAAATAAAATCAATTCATTATCCTTAATGAAGTACCCATCAATAATCCCATGGATGAGAACTTTTTCATCAGGAGACTCAACGTTTTGGAAGAGTTCGCTGGCCGGTAATAACATTGAGAAAGGTGCTTCACGCTGTACGGTGTTCCCAGCCAATACAACTTCCTTCCCTAGATCAGACTGAAAGAAATTAGCGATATGTTGCTCGTTAATTAATACCGCCACCTCTTGAGTTAAAACCTTGGCTGAGACTAAGCGTTTAATTTCAGTTTGAATTCCTACTAAGGTAACCTCAGTGGTTAAATCTAGTTCTTGTAGAACCAAATGTGTTGCACTACCAATATCACTTCCGGTTGGTGCGGTCACGCCCTGCATAAATTTCGGCACAGCGAGTTCACTTGTCACATAGCGATTGCCTTGACCTGCTATGCTCAATTGATCCATTTCACGATTAGTTGGATCATCGAATAATCGTTTCACTTCTGATACTGCCTGATAGGCTGTTGTTTTTGTCAAATTATCAAATGGATATTTGAAATTTAACACTTTGTCAATTTGGTCAACATCAATAGTACCAAAAGTTTCCGGCATGCCATCAGTCGTTGCCTCTAACCAATCTATTTGAGTGACTTCTTCTTCGGAAACACTTAATTGTTGTAAATCCTTTTTTTGATAGAAGCTGACACTAAATTGCGTTTTTACAGCATTTTCATCAAGTAGTTGTGGTACCACTGGTGGATCTAACAACAGTGATTTATCAAACTGCGGATGACGGACTAACGCCATACCAATCCAGTCCATGAAATTTTTAATGCCACTTCGAGCTGGCGCGTTTAAAACAAGTTGTTGACTCTGGAACGCTTTTTGCCAACGTTTAATTGCCGTTTCTCTATTTGCGTAAGCACCAACAATAAATAACCGTTGTTCAGCACGTGTTAAAGCAACATACAACAAGCGCATTTCTTCCGCCTCAGATTTCTCGATAACGGCCGATTTCACAATTGATTTTTGCAGTGTATCCATTGCTGTCCGATTCTCAGGGTTCAAATAAGTAATACCAATTCCGGCTTTATCATCGATTAAATAAGGCATCCGCATCCCCATTTGATTGAATTGATGTGTCGCATCGACAAGGAAGACCATTGGAAATTCAAGTCCCTTACTCCCATGAATGGTCATTACTGACACCGCATTTTCTACATTTTGAACAGGTGCTTCTGCTAAATCTTTATCCCGTTCTTGCATTTTTTCAATAAACCGAACAAATTGGAATAGCCCCTTAAAACTACTATTCTCATAAGCATGTGCGCGATTATATAAGGCATGTAGATTGGCTTGTCTTTGACTTCCCGCGGGCATCCCACCAACGTAATCAAGAAAGCCTGTTTCTTGGTATATCTGCCAAATTAGTGTCGCTATCTGATTTTCATGTGCAATCTCACGAAATCCTGAAAGTTGCGTCAGGAATCGATCAATTTTTTGATAAATATTTTTAGCAAATCCACTTTCTTTAAAGGTATCAAAATTTTGATAGAAAGTTAGTACTGCTTGATAATAATCATCCGTCCGATTACCAATTCGTAAATAGGCCAGCTCATTTTCATCTAGCCCTACGATAGGTGACCGCAACACACTAACTAACGGAATATCTTGATACGGATTATCAATAATCCGCAATAACGACATCATAATACGAATTTCAGTGGTTTGAAAATAACTTTCCGCATCGTTAACAACAACTGGAATCCCCATTTTTTTAAACATATCAATAATCACTAAATTATTCTTACGTGTTGGTACCAATAACGCAATATCACGGTACGCCACTGGTCTTTTTTCTGAAGTCTCACGGTCAAATATCTCCGTTTTAGTCGTCATTAGTTCTTGAATACGCTGGCCTATTAAAGCAACCTGACCTTCTGACTTCCCGTCAATTTCAAATTGTTCATTCGTTGCTTCAACAGGTTCATCCGGATTTTCAAAAGTTTCGGGTTCATCCGATTCATAAATTAACACCTCAGCATTTTGCTCAACATCAGGGTAATACGTTGCCCCAAATACGAGTTTGGCATCAGTATCGTAAGCCATTTGCCCGACTCTATTATCCATAATCTGAGTAAAAATTAAGTTAGTAAAAGCCGTTACATTCTCCACGGAACGAAAGTTTTCAGCTAAAATAATTCGGTTACCCTGACTGTCATCTTCCTTATAAGCTTTATCCTTACTTAAAAATAGACCAGGGTCCGCCAGTCTGAAACCGTAAATCGACTGTTTCACATCCCCCACCATAAACATATTACCAGGGTTTTTCGTAGTAATTCGCGTTAAAATGGCTTCCTGAAGTTGATTTGTATCCTGATATTCGTCAACCAAAACTTCATTATATTTTGCTTGAAGTGCCGTTCGTGTCTGAACGGATGTCTCAGAATCTCGCGTCAAAATATCCAATGCTAGATGTTCTAAATCATTAAAATCAAGCATATGCCGTTGACGTTTCTCCTTACTAAACGCATCACTAAACAAGCCAATCACGTCGACTAATTTTTCAATCAGCTTTTTGGACTCCGCCATAATTTCTAAAGTTTCTGTTTCATTTAAATTAAAGAAGCGCTCAGTTAGATTAGTTAATCGTTTTTTAATACCGTCTTTTAAGTCTTTAATCTGATCCTTAGCTGTGGCCTGGTCTGCCTCTAAGTTCTTCGCCGACACGCTTGGGGCACGTTTCAACTTATACCCACGAATATTATCGTGAATTTGATTCCAAGCCGCATCATCGTCAACTGATTGAACAATAGCCACTAGGAGCTGGATTTCTTCCTCGGTGACCACCTGATGTTTGGTTAAACTAAAGTGAACGGATAAGTCTAATGCCGTTTTCAAGTCGGCTTGAATTTGGGTTAAATCGGCCTGAATTAACGGCTTAATTGTCGTTTGGTAGTATAAGCTACCAACCAGGTCATCTCCCACATCATAAGTTGCCGCTAAACTGGCTAACCATTCTGCGGGGTTTGGTTTTGAACTCGCAAATGTAAATAAACTAAAAACAAGTTCTGATAACCCATCATCATTGCGATCGTTTGAAAAATTTTGTGTTAGTCGTTCAAATACTGCGTCATCCGTAGCATATAATGACTCACGCAAATCCTCCCAAACACTTTCTCGCAACAAAGCTGCTTCAGTTACATCCGTTAACATCCTGAAGACAGGATCCAAATCAATCACGTAATAATAACGTTTAATTAATTGCAGACAGAAGGCATCAAAGGTGCTGATATTAGCGACCGGTAGGCGCATCAATTGGTCAACTAAATGTTGTTTATCTTCACGATTATCTGTTTCATTGATTGCTTTTTGTAGCGCAACTTGAATTCGTTGACGCATTTCTTTAGCAGCGGCTTCCGTAAAAGTCACAACTAATAAATCATCAATATTCGTTTTTGCCAAGATTTTTTTAATGACACGTTCGACTAAAACACGTGTCTTACCTGAACCGGCAGAGGCCGATACCAGAATATCGGTCCCACTCTCGTCGATGGCACGTTGTTGACTTGGCGTAAATGTAAACTTACTCATTATTCATCGTCCTCCCCGTCCGTCAGGCGTCGCTCTATTTCTTCCCAACTCAATTTACTAATTTCATGGTAATTATTTTCAGGTAACATCGCATCAAATTGAAAGATAGATTTATATGGTGAATATTGTAATGCTGTTTTTTTGGCGTTCCAACGTGCAGGACTTAGGTTCGTTGACCCTGAAAAAATATCGGTTGCCGCATCCGTTATTAATTGTTTATTATGTCCCAACAATAAATTCAAATCAGTTTGTGTGATTAATTTTTTTGATAATGAAGACGGCGACGTGAAGCCCTTTTTCGTTTTTCTAAACGGATAGATTAATGAGTATCCTAGTGATTCATCTTCAAAATCTGTATCTAAATTACCCAATAATTGGTTATCTTCAAGTAATAACCCATCCATTTGGTTAGCTTTCAATAACGTTTTTTCAAACCCTTTTGCCTGAACATCTGCCATCTTCAACTTAGGATTTTGTAAATGCATATAAACGGCACCAGCGGCAGCTGTTTCCAATCCCGTGTCCGGCGCAATAGCATCCGCATTTTCAATTAGAGCTTGTAAGTAGGTTAACATCTGCATTGATAATCCGTAATAAGCATCACTAAAATCAAATTTTCGAATCCCCGATTTATAATCAACGATTCCAAGATACTGTTTTGACTCGCCCTTCATATAATCAATCCGGTCAATTTTACCGCGGACATTTACTGAACGACCCTTTGGCAAAGCGTAAGTTAAAGCCTTCAATCCAGATTCAGCACCAACATGTCCAAACAAGACTTCTGTTTTCAACGGTTTCATTTTTGTTTGTTGACCTTGTTGCCACATGGCGTGCGTTACTTGTTTCAATAGTAGACTAAGTTGCTTGGCGATATAGCCCATTCGACTGGAACTCCCCAGAATTTGAAATTGTGGTAGGTCGCGTATGTCTTTTAAAATGGCATTTAAATAATCATCTAATTGTTCTTTGGTAACGTTGGCATAAACTTGATTATTATCAGCGACTGCCTTCATCAACTCGTCCAAACCCATATGGAAAAACTCTCCTGTACTTGCTGGCGATAATTCAAAGACGTCACGTTCCTTCAATTTTAATCCATACTGTAAAAAGTACTCAAACGGATTACGGTAGAATGTTTCCAATTTTGAAATTGAAGTATCTAGTCGTGTGCCATACAAGTCAGTTATGATCTCTTGAGTTAACTTAACTGGGACATTTTTATAGTCTAAACTGCCCAACAGTTGTTTCGTTAACGGCCCAATTTCAGAATCGGCCATTAATTGACGTAAAAGATACAACCAAGAGTTCGGCATTGGCGATAACCTTGTTTTCGCCAATCGACTGGCAACGACTAATGATGATAACGTGCTCCGCTTCGTCCCCACAAAATCTAACGCCGATTGTTCCGTCAGTTCCGGATTAGCAGCCAATTGCTGTGTTGGTAAATTAAAATGTTCTTTAATCATCATTAAATAAGGCGACGGATTTAAATTTTTTTCGCCGTCGTTTCCGCTAGGATATGAAAAAATAAGTTGTTCACGTGGTCCTAGAAAAGCAAGGTAATTTAAGAAGGGTTCAGCTGCCATTTGGCTAATTGCCGAGTCTGATAAATATTGTTCAGCGGTTAGTTCTCCGGCCATTTGTGCTCGATCATCATCTGTTAATAATTGCGTTTGACTGACTTGTTCCGGCATCACCATATCTGTCGAGCCAATCATAAAGGTAATCTTACGATTGTTCATTTGAACCATCCCGGATTCAGAAATGACCACTTGATCCAAAGTCGATGGCACTTGTGAGTAACTTGCGCCTTCAAATCCAGCCTGAATTAATGCCATAAAATCATCCGCATTAAACGTCTGCTTTCCTAATGTTTCAACGTATTCATCTAACATACCGACAAACGTTTGCCATGTTTGTTCGGGTTCTTCCGATCGAGCAATATTGCCAGCAGCCAAATAACGATCACGCCAACTTAACAAGCGTTTCGTTACTCCGTTTTCAACTAGGAATTGGTAAACAAGTTTTGCGCCTGCTTCACCGGTTGTTGCTTGATCTAGTTGTTCAAAGAAAGGTGGCAAAATTACTTGAACAAAATGTCTAATCTGATTAATTTGAGTTGTAATTGCTTGGTCTTTATCCGTCTGTTGCTCATCGGCATCCGTAAAATCGAAGCGGTAGAAAGTCCAGTCATCTTTGCGTAGCCATTGAGAACCAGAAAAACCGTACTTCAAAACCATATTTTCCGTTAAATCAACGGCACTTCGATAGCGTTCAATTGGCATTTCAACCGTATCGACTTGTGGAATCAACAACTCCGTTTTTAATAAGCGCATCATTGCACCGTATTGGTAATGTTTCGCTTTTACTTCAAATAGGGCTGCTAATAACTCAACTAACGGATGGTCAGCCATCGCATGCTGTAAGTCATTAAAATAAGGAATTTGGAATTCGTTAAAAACAGGTGGAATTACCGTCTCATAGCTGTCTAAATGACGAGTTAAAATCATAAAGTCTCGGTAACGGTAGCCTTTAGTTGCCACTAGTTGCCTAATTTTTGTGGCTACTTGTCGGATTTCGATATATCGACTATCTGCTTCAAATACTTGAATAGAATCCGAATGAACCAATGATTCTGATTGCGTTCTAACTAATCGTCTTGAGGAGATCCAAAAATCTTCTAAAAGTGATAAATCAGGATTTTGATTTTCCTTTGGTTGAGCATAGCTATCGGTCAAGACCGGAATCTGAACTTGACGCGCTTTCCCAACTAAATCAGCATATAACCGACTTGATTTATAAAATAAATCTGTTTTTTCAGCAACTTTATTTGCGTTACCTTGGTCTAAGACTAGCCCTATTGTGACTTGCTTGGCTCCCTTGATTAGAGCCGTCACAAGTTCTTGTTCTTGCGCCGTGAATTGTGAAAAATGGTCAATGTAAAAATAACTTGTTCGTAAACCGTCTTCTGTGAAATAACGACTTAATTCCGCTAATAAATCATTATTTTCAATATAACGATTAGCCATTGCGGCATCAAAAGCGCGATAAATAATTTGTAAATCATGCAATTTGGCACCTAAATCACCAGTTGTTGGAAAAGTTCCAGCAATTCGCGTTAGATCATCAACCGTAACACAACCGACTTTCAGTTCTTTTAACTGACTAACCAGTTGTGAAATAAATCCCGTCTGCGTTTTTTCGCCTCTAAAAATTGTTAAATCATCTTCATGTTCAGAAATCAACTGATAGACCAACATGTTTAATCCAGATTGAGACAAACGTGGAATCTGATAATAAGGTGTATTTTTCAAAAAGAACCAAGCTAATCGCGTGAACGACAATACTTGGACATTTGATTGTGCAAAAAGATTCTGTTCAGTCAGTTTTTCTTGTCCTAATGCTTCAAGAATACTAACTTCCGCTTCAAACTTAATATGATTTGGAACCAGATAAAAAAACTGACCCGCTGGATCCATTTTTTGTGACTCTTTTAATTGTCCAACAAGGCTTGCCTGATGGTCTGTACTTGCTTTTCCTAACACAAATTTCAAACTCAATTTTACCGCCCCTTTTCATGCTACTGAATCATTCTTATTATCTATTAATATATCATATTACTATTTCTCATTTTGTCTCCCTTATATCATCCTCACTGCCTAACTAATATATGCCCACTACATGCCCAATATATATATAAAATAGAACTAATATGATCTTAAATAACATTGGGAGAAAAACGAATATCATTAGTAGATCATAAGGTAATCGACGTGTTTTCATCTGTTTAAATGACAGGTAAAATAAAACAAATATGCAAATTATAATGAGAAAATAGATGAAATTGTAATCATTTAAAGTATCACGATATGAGTCTACAGAGATTAAAGATAATTCAATTAAAGAAATTAAAAATACATAAAATTTAGTGTTTCCCTCTACTTGTGCCTGAAATTGTAATTTTAAACAAACTAAAAAATCAATTAATAAAAAAACTTGTATAGAAAACAGACCAATTATGCCTAAATGATACGGAAATAATTGAAGCATTAAAAAGAGAAACAACAAAGTATTAATAACTAACAAAAAAATAGGAACAATTGATTGCAATTTTTTAGACATAAAAGAACCTCCAGTAGTTATTATGCAAAACAAGTATACCATTAAAAATTTTTAAAATTTGTTTGGATAGGACTTATCATTTCAGCTAATAACCATTAGCAAAACCCAAAATAAAAAGCCGCCAGTAAACTCACAAAAAGTGATTTACCAACGGCCTCTTTTAATTTAATTTTTTTCTGTGAATAATTTATCAACTGAACGGTTTTTATGAATCAAATCAATGGCTTGGCCAAAGAGATCCGCAACTGATAAACGAACTAATTTGTCTAATTTATCAGCTTCTGGGACGACAATACTATCAGTTACAATAACTTGTTTAATGTTGTCATCAGATAAAGCTTCGATTGCGCCTTCTGACATAACAGCATGTGTTGCACAGGCATAAATATCTGTTGCACCGGCAGCTTTAAGTGCGCGTGCTGCATCAGTCATCATCGTTCCCGTATCAATCATATCGTCAATGACGATACAACGACGGCCTTTAACATCACCAATAATTGACGTTTCTGCACTATTATCGGCAAAGTCAGAGCCACGTTTATCAACGATAGCAATCTGAGCTTTAAGTTTTTCGGCCATATTACGGGCACCTTTAACGCTGTTATGATCAGGTGAAACGACCACAACATCATCTGTAATCCCATTTTCAATGAAGTATTTAGCTTGGATTTCTAATGAAACTAAATGGTCCACTGGGATATTGAAGAAACCTTGCAATTGCGCCGCATGCAGATCCAACGTAATCACGCGAGATACACCGGCTAATTGAATAAAGTTTGCAACAAGTTTGGCTGTAATTGGTTCACGTGAACGTGCCTTGCGATCTGAACGTGCGTACCCATAATAAGGCATTACAACGTTAATAGTACCAGCACTTGCACGACGCAATGCATCAACCATAATTAAAAGTTCCATTAAATTTTCATTTACTGGATTTGAAATTGATTGAATAATATAAATATCCGCGCCACGAATACTTTCATCAATATTAATTTGAATCTCGCCATCACTAAAGTGTTTCACGGATGCTGTAGAAAGGGTTGTATTTAAAACGTTAGCAACCTTCTCCGCTAACTCAACGTTAGAATTAAGTGCAAATAATTTTAATTGACCTTTTGCGTATTGACCCGACATGATAGCCTCCGTTATTCTTCTATATTTTTTCTTTATCCTCCTATTATAATGAATTTATGTGTAAATTACTATCCTCTGCGTAAAAAGTTTGCGATTATCTGAATAGTTCCCTTGGAGTAAACGACATTAAGCGTATTTAATGGTAAAATAGAGAGGTACGAATTTAAAATATGAATTAATTATGGGGGACACAAAAATTGTCTAGTAGTACAGTTATCGTCAATTTGATTGTCATCTTGGTGACATTATTTGCCGCAGCATTCTTCGTTGCCGCAGAATTTGCACTCGTTCAAGCACGTCCTAGTGCCATCGAGGCCGATATGGAAGCGGGTATCGGTAATCGTAAGAAACAAGAAAGAGCATTAAAAATGCTGGCTCATCTGAATGAATACCTATCAACAACCCAAGTTGGGGTCAGCGTTGCCGGGATTATTCTTGGTTGGGTCGGTGAAAAAACCATTGAGTTCCTGTTAGTGGATGTCCTCAAATGGTTCCATTTCGCGTCTGAATCAGGATTAAACATCATCGGTGCAATTATCGGTGTGCTAATCTTGACCTACGTTGAAGTGGTTTATACGGAAATCGTGCCTAAAAACTTAAGTATCGATATGCCCGTCCAAGTTCTAATGGTTGTCTTAACACCATTACGTTACTTCCATCTTGCATTCTATCCATTGGTTTGGTTGCTGAACAACTCGGCAACACGCGTAGCCAGAATGCTTGGTATCACACCAACTGATGAAAATAGTGAAATTTTTACTCAAAAAGAAATTCTAGCCTTATCACAAAATGCCGTTTCAGGTGGCGAACTTGATCGTGATGATTATGTTTACATGCAACGCGCATTTGATTTGAATGATAAGATTGCCAAAGATATTATGGTTGATCGAACAAGTCTTTACGTGGTTGATATTACAGATACCATTCACGATGTTATTAAAGATTACTTACATCAAGGATATAGCCGTTTCCCAGTCGTTGCTAACAATGATAAAGATAAAATTCTCGGCTATGTTTATATCTATGATTTAGTCAGACAAGCTGAAATCGACGATACCATTTTAATTAGTAAAATGCTCAGATCAATCATTACTGTCCCTGAAACGACACCAATTAGAACGCTGTTAAGCCAAATGATTAGTAAACAAACACCAATCGTAGTGGTTTCAGATGAATACGGTGGCACAAGTGGGATTGTAACCGATAAAGATATTTACGAAGAATTATTTGGAACAGTTAAAGATGAAATTGATGACGTTTCAAGTGAATACATCGTCAAAAATGATGATGGCACCTACAATGTCAGCGGTAAAACAACTTTATATGATTTTGAACGCTTCTTTAAAATTAAAAATAAAGAAATGAATGATTCAGAGAGCGTTACCCTGGCCGGTTTCATTCTTGAAAATCATAAAGTTCGATTAAATGAAGTTATTCGCTTTGATGCTTTCGATTTTAAAATCATTGAATTCAAACGTAACTATATCGATTGGTTCCAAGTGAGTTACTCATCAAAACAACCAGAAACAACTGAAGAAGAAAAAATTTCAAAATAAACCCATTAACTGGTTAAAGCAACAAAAATAACCCTTAATATCGGACTAAAATCCAATACTAAGGGTTATTTTTTTGACTCAAATTCAATCATTAATCAAAAGCAATGCTGATAAATAAATCAATTCAAGCTACTTTACGTTATTTAGTAACTTTCCTTTTTCGATTTCCATAAAAGTAGCATCCCCCAGATAATAATATGACTAACATTCCAAAAATAGTTACCCAGTTGTTCTCTTCTTCTCCGGTTTTAGGTAATTGTTTTTGAGTTGGTTTCTTAGGAATTGAGTTCACTTTTGTTGCTTTTGGTTTCATAACTTCCTTTTTATTAATTTCTTTTTTGACAACTTCTATTTGTTTCGATTCCTTCTTAGCAGTAACTTTCTTCACTGGTTCTTTCTTAACGGAATCTCTCTTAGTTGGTTTCTTTTCAGGTTTATCTGGCGTTAAGCTTCTGATAAGCGTATTTGTAATTTCAAAATGGCCTGGTGCCATTTCTTTCACATCCGCCGAATAAGCCTTGTCTGTCCCAACTTCTCTGACGGTATACGTTACCTTTTTACCATCATTTCTAAGATATAATTCTTGCCAAGAATATGCCCATTGATTGTTTGCATTCAATTCTACAACCTCACCGTAAGCTTTGTCATCCGCATATAATTGAACTTTCACTTGTCCAGGTCGTAACCCACCTTGATTATCATGATCGTCCCATTTCTTTATAACGTGAATGGTTGTTTTATCAGGTTCATGTTCATTAATCAGATTATTTCCATCTACCTTAGACGTATAACCTGAAACCGAATCTTCTGAAATCGTATATTCAATTACTTTTCCATTTTCATATTTCGGTATGTCTTTAAATGAATATTTCCAGTCGTCTTTTGCAGATACTAATTTTACATCTCCGACTTGTTTACCATTCGCTAGTAAATGAACTTTAATCGTTTCGGGTCTTTTTCCATCTCGATTATTGTCATCTAACCACGTTTTATGACCTGAAACACTCGTTAATTCAGACTCATGCTTGTTAATCAGATTATTTCCATCTACTTTTGATGTATAACCTAATACCGAATCTTCTGAAATCGTATACTCAATTATTTTTCCATTTTCATATTTCGGCATGTCTTTAAACGAATATTTCCAGTCTTCTTTTGCAGATACTATTTTTATATCTTCGACTTGTTTACCATTCGCTAGTAAATGAACTTTAATCGTTCCAGGTCTTTTGCCGTCTCGATTATTGTCGTCTAACCACGTTTTATGACCCGAAATATCAGTCAATTCAACATTGTGTTTGTTAATCAGGTTATTTCCATCTACCTTAGACGTATACCCTGACACCGAATCTTCTGAAATGGTATATTCGATTACTTTTCCATTCTCATATTTCGGCATATCTTTAAACGAATATTTCCAGTCTTCTTTTGCAGATACTGACTTCGCATCCCCAACCTGTTTACCATTCGCTAATAAATGAACTTTAATCGTTCCAGGTCTTTTGCCGTCTCGATTATTGTCGTCTAACCACGTTTTCGTTCCTGAAATTGTTGCTAATTCAACTTCATGCTTATTAGTAATCAACAATTCATTATTCGATTTATTCATGATTGACGTGAGCGATATATACTGATGTGCGACATTTAGTTCCTTCACACTATAACTATTTTTTACACCTTTTGATTTTTCATTTAAATCTGTCCAGCGATGAATCCAGTGATTTGCTTCACTCAATTCCACAACTTCACCTTGTGTCTTACCGTTTGCATATAATTGAACCCAAACCTTATCCGGACGCACACCATCTTGGTTGTTCTGATCATCCCATTTTTTCGTAACTTGGATTATTGTTTTTTTGGGAATGTAGCTATTAATAAGGTTGATTCCATCAACTTTTGATGTATAGCCTGGCACCGAATTCTCTGAAATAGTATATTCGATTGCTTTACCGTTTTCGTATTTCGGCACATCTTTAAATGAATATTTCCAGTCTTCTTTTGTGGATACTGACTTCGCATCTCCGACCTGTTTGCCATTTGCTAATAAATGGACTTTAATCGTTTCGGGTCTTTTACCATCTTGATTATTTCCATCTAACCACGTTTTATAACCTGAAATTGTTGTCAATTCAGACTCATGTTTGTTAATCAGATTATTTCCATCTACTTTTGCTGTATAACCTGCTACTGAATTTTCTGAAATGGCATATTCAATTACTTTGCCATTCTCGTATTTTGGCACATCTTTAAATGAATATTTCCAATCATTTTTTGCGGATACTGATTTCACATCTCCAACCTGTTTGCCATTTGCTAATAAATGGACTTTAATCGTTTCGGGTCTTTTACCATCTTGATTATTTCCATCTAACCACGTTTTATAACCTGAAATTGTTGTCAATTCAGACTCATGTTTGTTAATCAGATTATTTCCATCTACTTTTGCTGTATAACCTGCTACTGAATTTTCTGAAATGGCATATTCAATTACTTTGCCATTCTCGTATTTTGGCACATCTTTAAATGAATATTTCCAATCATTTTTTGCGGATACTGATTTCACATCTCCAACCTGTTTGCCATTCGCTAATAAATGGACTTTAATCGTTTCGGGTCTTTTACCATCTTGATTATTTCCATCTAACCACGTTTTATAACCTGAAATTGTTGTTAATTCAGATTTGTGTTTATTAGTAAGGTTTACACCCTCAATTTTTGACGTATATCCCGCTACTGAATCTTCTGAAATGGCATATTCGATTACTTTGCCATTCTCGTATTTTGGCACATCTTTAAATGAATATTTCCAGTCGTCTTTTGCAGATACTGACTTCGCATTCCCAACTTGTTTACCATTCGCTAACAAATGAATCTTAATCGTTTCTGGCCTTTTACCATCTTGATTATTATCATCTAACCACGTTTTATGACCTGAAGCACTCGTCAATTCAACCTTATGACTATTGGTGATTAGAAACTCATTTTTTTCTTTGTTAACAATAGATACGGCTGATTGATATGACTTGGAAACATTCAATTCTTTTACGTCATAAGAAACTTTCATGCCTTTTACTTTTTCATTTAAATCCGTCCAGTGATGAACCCAGTGATTTGATTCATTCAGTTCCACACCATTACCCTGTGGTTTACCATCCGCATACAGTTGAACCCTAACTTTATTAGGACGCACACCATCTTGATTATTCTGGTCTTCCCATTTTTTCGTAACTTGAACGGCTACTTTCCCAGGTGTATAGCTATTAATCAGGTCATTCCCATCTACTTTTGATGTATATCCTGACACCGAATCTTCTGAAATGGCATATTCAATTACTTTACCGTTTTCGTATTTTGGTACATCTTTAAATGAATATTTCCAGTCGTCTTTTGCGGATACGGACTTCACATCTCCAACTTGTTTGCCGTTTGCTAATAAATGGACTTTAATCATTTGGGGTCTTTTTCCGTCTTGATTATCATTATCCAACCAGGTTTTCGTTCCTGAAACACTCGTTAATTCAGACTCATGTTTGTTAATTAGGTCAGTACCATCTACTTTTGATGTATAACCCGACACCGAATCTTCTGAAATGGCATATTCAATTACTTTACCGTTTTCGTATTTTGGTACATCTTTAAATGAATATTTCCAGTCGTCTTTTGCGGATACGGACTTCACATCTCCAACTTGTTTGCCGTTTGCTAATAAATGGACTTTAATCATTTGGGGTCTTTTTCCGTCTTGATTATCATTATCCAACCAGGTTTTCGTTCCTGAAACACTCGTTAATTCAGACTCATGTTTGTTAATTAGGTCAGTACCATCTACTTTTGATGTATAACCCGACACCGAATCTTCTGAAATGGCATATTCAATTACTTTACCATTTTCATATTTCGGCACATCTTTAAATGAATATTTCCAGTCGTCTTTTGCAGTAACTGTTTTTGCATCTCCGACTTGTTTACCATTCACTAATAAATGAACCTTAATCGTTTCCGGCCGTTTTCCGTCTCGATCATTGTCATCTAACCAGGTTTTATTACCAGAAATATCAGTCAATTCAGTTTTATGACTATTAGTAATCGTAAACTCATTTTTTTCTTCATTAACTACGGATACGACCGATTTATATTGTTTAGAGACGGCGACTTCCTTAACTCTGTAGTTTACTTTAGACCCTTTTAATTTTTTATCTAATTCTGTCCACTGATATAACCAATGATTTGCTTCATTCAATTCCACAATGTCGCCTTGTTTTTTATCATCCGCGTACAGTTGAATCTGGACTTTATCGGGGCGCAGACCATCCTGGTTATTGTGGTCCGCCCATTTTTTGGTAACTTGAACGGCCGTTTTCTCAGGCGTATATCGATTAATTAAATTAAATCCTGATACTTCGGGTGTATAACCAACCACGTTATCTTCAACTACGCTGTAATGAATTAATTGGCCGTTTTCGTATTTTGGCATGTCGTTAAATGTATATTGCCAATTCTCAGCGGCCGTCACTTTTTTCGCAACCCCAACACGTTGGTTATTCGCTAATAAATTAACTTGAATAGCACTTGGCCGTTTTCCATCTTGATCATCATTATCGACCCATGTTTTTGTACCAGAAATAGCGGTCAATTCGGGTTTATGTGTGTTGGTGATTAAAAACTCGTTCTCCGTCGCATCCACGTTTGAAATATCAGCTTGATACTGGTTTGAAACATTTAATTCCTTTACGCTATACTTAATTTTCGTACCATTTTCGTTTTTATTCAGATTCAGCCAGTGCCCGGTCCAATGATTGTCCTCATTTAATTCGACCGGATCTCCTTTTTCTTTTCCGTCCGCATATAATTGCACTTTTACATCGTCCGAACGTATACCATCTTGATTATTGTGATCAACCCATTTTTTAATTACCGTTACGCTCGTTTTCGTTGGCATATAGGTATTTTCGATATTCATACCGTCTACTTTACCCGTATAGTCTTCGACAGCATTTTCAGATACTGTATATTGAATTAATTTTCCGTTAGCATATTTGGGCACATCGCTAAACTTGTATTGCCAGTTTTCACTGGCTTTTACCGTTTTTTCAGGTCCCTCTTGCTTACCGTTTGCTAATAAATGAATTTTAATCGATTCGGGTCTCTGTCCGTCCTTATTTTCATTATCTACCCACGTTTTTTCACCACTAATATCTGTCGTCTCGGATTCATGCTGATTCGTAATCACGAATTCATTCTCACTCGCATCTTGAGTCGTTACCTCTGGAACATACCCGTCTGTTTGACTCGTTTCTTCAACAGTATAGATAATTTCAGAACCATTAACGCTCTTCACTAGCCCTTTCCACGAATAATGCCATTGGTTAGCAGCTTCCAAAGTGACTGGATCACCCGTTTTATTTCCATTTGCATATAGTTGTGCAGTTACTTTCTCAGGACGCAAGCCATCCTGATTATCGTGGTCGTCCCATTTTTTAGTTACTGAAGCAATTGTTTTATTTTCTCCATCAATCTTGCCATCCACGTTGACATTTTTAACCGTCGCATTTGATTCTTTACCGCTTACCGCTGGTTGATTGAATTCTCGATACCATATTTTACTTTTATTTTCAAAAGACTTTTGATTGTAATCTTGAATTTTTGTTAAATATTTAATTCTAAAAGTATTCTTTGACACCCATCTTTCCGGGATAAAAACCTTAATTTGTCCAGTCTCTGGATCAGCAGAAATAGAGCTACCCTGAAATACTTTTGTGAATTTTTCTACGGCTCCTTTACCCAGAAAACAACTATGATTATAGCCATTCACAGAAATTTCAAAATTATCTAAATCTAGTTTCTGTCCGGGTTGTATTTTGTCATCAATATCGATGCCATCTGTTGCAAAATTTTTATTATTATTAATATTTAAAAACCACCGTACATGACTTGTATCCTCAGGTTGCATGTCGCCCGATTTATAATAAAACGAATTTATAGTCGGCTTCGTTGCAGGTTTTTCGATACTTATTTCCGCAGACTGATTCCCACTTGTGATGATTAAATTCCCAATGTTTTTATCATCCGTTTCAGTCATATTACGGCCCTCCAAATCAAACTCAGTCCATCCCTTAACATCTGACATATCTTCAATATTATGATCAAATAAAATGACTGCTTTTTCTTTGGTTACCGTTAAAGTTCCCACGTCGACATTATGTATTTTAAATTTATAGGTTTTAGCATATCCCGTCCCAAACACGTGGCCAGAATGTGGCCAATTGACAGCAATAACGTCTCCCGCCTTTATCTTTCTCCCTTGAGCATTAAATTCTAATCTAACCGTTGCCTTCCCTCCATCAACCATTCTATTTGTTGATAGTTTAAGATCCGTCACCATATGACTCACATCATTATTTACTTTTGCTTGTTGCGTTACTACATCCCCATGGGTTGCTTCAGCGTAAGCCGTTGCTGGCGTAATGCAAAAAGAAGTTAATAATCCTAATAATATGAAATATGTCCTTATTTTTTTATTCATCTAATCCTCCACTAAGATTCATCATTGGTCTAGTTCATTTATTGAGACGTTTGATCGTTTAATTTCGTTAAAATTTGTCCCATAAGTTCCTTTTCGTCATTTGAAAGAACTTTTATTGATTCGGCTAATGCCTTATCAGCGATAGTACTATAACGATTGTAAGTTTCTTTTCCACTATCTGTCAGCTTTAATCGGGAAGCTCGCTTGTCTAAAGGATTCACTTTTTTATCGACGATGTTTTTATCAATTAAACGTCTTAAAATACCAGAAATCGTTGCCTTATCGATATCTATTCGTTTTGCTAAATCCGCAGAAGTTACTAATTGCGTCTTAGACATTAAGCCTATATTTTTAATAACGGCCCATTGTTGAACCGTTACACCTTCTTTTATTAATTCTTTATTAACTTGATATTTCACTTTTTTAGAAACCGACATGAGCAAATAACCTAAATCCATATCCATCACTCCTCATATTTTAGTTAGCATACTAACTATACCAATTGGTACACAATATTTCTATGAAGGATTTCTCTTTTTTTTAAAATAATGCCAGTAATTTCTTACTGACATTATTAAAAAAAAATTATAGTCACTCACTTATAGAGATTTTATTGCAGGTACCATTGACTAAAGGAACGTATGTTCGTATAATTAGGTATTATATTGAAGGGAGGTTTTTAGAATGTACAATTATGGCAATGAACCTAGAAGGGTCATCTTTATGATTGATTCTAAATCCTTCTATGCTTCAGTTGAATCCGTTGCACGCGGACTCAATCCGCTACGTTCTGTTCTTGTCGTGATGTCTACTGCCGAGAATACTGGTAGCGGATTAGTTTTGGCGGCTAGTCCAATGGCTAAAAAACTATTTGGCATTAGTAATGTGACCCGTGCTAAAAGCGTTCCAATCCACGATGAACGTTTAGTAATTGCTCCACCAAGAATGAATTTATATATAGAAGAAAACATAAAAATTAATAAAGTTTTTCAACAGTTTGCGTCAGATGATGACATCCACCCCTACTCTATTGATGAATCAATTATTGATATGACGACTAGTTGGAAGCTTTTTGGAAATTCTCCATACGAAGTTGCTCGAAAAATTCAACTCGCCGTAAAAAAGGAAACCGGTATTTATACAACAGTTGGCATTGGTGATAATCCAGTACTTGCTAAGTTTGCCTTAGACATCGAAGCAAAACGTAATCATAGCTTAATTGCTGAGTGGCACTATGAAGATGTGCCAGATAAACTATGGCCCATTACTGAATTTGAAAATGTTTGGTCAATCGGGCAGCAGACTACTAAAAAATTAAAATCTTGGAAGTTCAATTCAATGTATGATTTAGCACACTCTAATCCGTATGAACTTAAAGCTAGATTAGGTGTTGTTGGTAGTCAATTATTCGCGCTCAGCTGGGGCATTGATCGTTCAATCATTCATGAAAAATACATCCCAAAAGAAAAATCATACGGTAATAGTCAGGTATTGCCTAAAGATTATGTTATTCAATCCGAAATTGAAGTTGTTATCCGTGAGATAGCTGAACAGGTTGCTGCTCGTTTAAGAGCCCATCATAAATCTGCAACCGTTATTAATTTGGGGATTGGTTTCTCTCTGGCAGAAACCACAGACTCTACACGCAGCCGGCCAGGTTTTGGAATATCAATGAAGATTAATCCCACCAATTCAAATCTAGAGCTGACAAATCACGTCCTGAGGTTATTTCGGAAAAAGTGGCATCACGAATCATTAAGACACATTAGTATTTCTTGTGGCAACTTGATTGATGACAACACACAGCAACTAGACATCTTTGATACTAAAGACGACGAACTTAAAAATCATATTTTAGATCATACAATCGATGACATTCGAAAGAAGTATGGCTTCAACTCACTTGTAAAATTATCCAGTAAATCAAAAGGCGCCACCGCGATTGGTCGTGCCGGTCTCGTTGGCGGCCATGCCGGAGGAAATGCATATGACTAAGGAAACTAGCGATTCAAATCTCATAAATCAATTCCTTAAATATGATTATCATGATCGTGGCATGATGAAATGGCAGGGCTTCTATTTAAGTGACCATACCTCGGCTAGGACAAAGAAATCGAACGAAGAAAAATCCAAACAAGCATTAACCCACGCTATTAAGATGACTAGTCGTGAGATTGCAGAAGTAATTAATTCTGCAATTATGCAATCTACTCCCGTCTCTATTGATTTATCTACCAAAAATATTGATGGCACTCTTCTGGATCCAGTTACGGGTTTAATTGCTGGGTGGTATGAAGATAACTTAATTATTAACGACGCGAAAGTAAATATTACGGATATACATGCGATTTATTTCTCTAGTTATTAAAAGAAGGCAACCGATATACGCAGAGTTTATCTGTGTATATCGGTTGCCTCCTTTTAATTATTCTTTACGGTAAGGATCAATTCATCCAGAACTGCCCACCCTACTTCAGTTACTTTTTCCGTGCACGATATAAATTAACCATAGTTCTACCTAAAAATATCGCTATAATAAAAATTCTACAATCATGAAATAAAGAACTATCTTGAATAAAGAATGATAACATTATTATCATTAAAAATATCGTCCCTATAAGAGAAAGAGAATCATCTACGCTCTTTTTAAATTTTTCCATATTTTACACCCGCCTAAAATATCATTATAGTCAACAAAGTGCCACTTCTTAACATCCACTCAAGTAATAAACTAAGTAAGTACCTTCTAAAAAGTACTCGCTCATTTTTCATTTAGATTTTTAAAATTGCCGCTATTATGAATGTATAAATAATAACAATAATACCCATTAAAATCCCTGAAAGTATTGCCTCTGAACCGATAGCTCCTTGTATACCCGCTAACCACGGTCCAATTATACATAATACGACACCAACTATACCCAGCCATCTCGCCTGATTATTATCAGTCTTAACTATTTTTTTATTGATAAAACTCCCCCTAGTATTTTAAAACCAACATTAGGATAACACCCGTTATCAATTGCTACAATTCATAACGTTTCTTATTCATGATATAATGAACTCATAAAAAAGAAGCCCCACGTCAACAGGCCTTCTCGTATAGAACTGTTAAAGACGATAGCTAAATGTTAATGATTTTTTTGTCCTAATTTTATAATGACCACTCATTTTCATAAGTATTACCTCCTTAAGAATAGCCACTATCTTTTCTGTTAGACACGTTTGCCATGGTCAAAGAATCTTTCTATTTTAAGCGCATGTGATAACATCTGAAATATATATTTTGAAGGAAATATGTTTAAAAAAAGACAATTAAGGAGTGATATATCATGTTTAAAAATAGAAATATACAAGGAATTTTTGTTGGATTCACGGCAGGTTTATCAATTTTATTGACACGTAGTTTAAACTTAAATTTAATCATGTCGGCTCTTGTAACTGCTCTTCTTGTTTATATCGTATCTAAAATAGTTGTGTATTTAGGAAATAAATAAGAAATATTATAAATTTAATTCTACTTTCTCTGGTTATCTAAGTTTGAAGACCCCCGACAATACTGTATCCAACCCTTAGACACAAAACTATTAAGTTTATTGACTGTAAAACAAAAGTCCGTAGAGAAGTTGCTCTCTACGGACTTTTGTATGTTTTCAAATAATAGATATTCATTTTATTTATTTTTTAAATCTTTTTCTAAATTCAAAATTTTTTGGGTAGTTAATTCTTTAATTTTTTCCGTACTAATCATCACTTTTTTTGTGATCTTATTTAATTTATTCCGGTATATTCCTGAATATATCGAACAAACAATCCAAATACATATTAATACTAAATCGATAATAACAATAATATGATTATTCATCTATTTCTCCCATTAACTTTCTTATTTGGTCTTGTTGCTTTTCTTCTAGTTTAGTAAGATAATCGATTTTTTTTCTATCTCTTCGTATTCCTAAAAGTGTAAATACAATTGTAAGACTAAATACAAATAGTCCCCATTTCATAATTTCCATAAGTTCCTCCTAAAGTGCTAATGCCAATGCTAAACATTCAAAAACTTCAACCAAAGCAGCAACTATCTCCGATTCCTCAACATATACTACTACACCACAGTCTATTCCATCAACTTGTGTAACATAGTTACTTTTATAAGATGGCATTAATCTTCTCTTTAAATTTTTCTTTAGTTAACAATTAAGTATATTCAGAGTGCTTTTTCATTCCATTATCGGTATTCTATTGTTTTAACAAGTTCTTAATTTTATTGGACTTTCCTCTAGCAAATTGCCTTGATAATTCAGAATCAAATTTGATTTCACGAGACTTAAAATTAATTTCAGTCATATTTTTAAGATTCACTAGACAATTTCGATTGATTCTAAATAAGTATGGGTACTTTTCCTCTAGATCTCTTAAGTTTCCATAAAATTCGTAGTGCCCATTTTTAGTGTTTAAAAGAACCCTATGGGGTAGACTTGAAGGTTCAATTAAATAGATATCTTGTTTATCAATTGAAAACATTTGGGAACCAATTGAAAACTTAAAATCACATTCTTGACACTCTCTGGTCGCATCAATTCTTTGTTGCGCTAATGTTAGTAATTCAACTATTTCGGCACGATAATCATCTAAAGGTTGATCTTTGGTCACAAATCCAAGTGCCTCAACCCGCCGTCGTAGCGTCAATGGCATCATCTCATCATGAGTTGTGACAAAAATAATTTTAGCTTGGACATCAGTTGCTCGAATCTGTTCAGCTAAATCAATCCCATCAATTGAACTTGCCAAATCAATATCTAAAAAATAAGTCCCTTGTTTTGGATTACATTTTTCTAGATAGTCAATGACTTCTATTGGGCTCTGAGTTTTTATTTCTACTTTAAATAAATCAGTATGAAAAAGAATATATGTTTGAACGATTGCTTCTAGTTGATTCAGTTGGATAATTTGATCTTCACAAAGAATAATTGGATAGGCCAATGTGATACCTCCACTATTTTAATAAAATTAATTGCGCTGAAAAGAAGCCATCTTCTTGTTGATATTGTATAAATATATTAGGATACTTTTGATTAAATTCTTGGATTGTATCTAGTCCAAGCCCTGAATGGTTCTTTTTCGTTGATATCCCTCTTTTTTGTAACCTTTCAATTGAAATATTTAGTTTTTTATAAGTATTTTTTATAATAAATTCAATTTGAGAATCATCTTGGTAAACCATTAGATTCAATGATCTATTGTCACACTCACTAGCTGCTTCGATAGCATTATCGAGTAAAATACCTAAGATACGCACACAATCAAATATTGGTATCATCACATCGTAGAGCGGTTTTTGACATTCAAAGTGGCAAATTACATCTAGTTTTTTTGCTTGATGAAGTTTTGCAATTAAGAGACTTTTTATAAAATCATTATGAATATTATAAAGCGCTTTATAATCAAACTCACCCTTATCAAGATACTTATCTGAGTAACTTTCAAGCATTTCAATTTGTTCAGTCAGTACAACACTATAATCGGATTTTGCAATTTCTTTAAAGCTAAGTAATAAATTCTTATAATCGTGTCTAAACTTAGAAAGCTGTTGTTGCTGTTTTTCTAATGATTCGGTATATTTTTTTAGATTTTCTAATTCTTGTTTTTCTATTTGCGCTTTATATTTTGCCTTTTGCCTAGTCAGAATTTTTAAAAAGAGAAAAACAACAAATACTGTTTGAATAATTAAAAAAATCATAATCCCAAAAACAAAGTGATCATAAGCATTATAATAATGAGCGGCATATGATATTAATGAAATCACAAGCAATAAATAGATAAGTAGGCATGCTATCGTTGCAGACCCATATTTTTCAGCTACAGTATGGAATTTATTTTTTTTATAGAAAAAAATAATAACGCTAATAACTATAATTTCTACAAATAGTTGTATAAAAATGCCAGTGAGTCCAACTATTCGATTATGTGGGAGTATTTGCACCATTATAGTTGAACTCAAAGTAGTAACACAAAATATGATAAACGTACAAAATAGCAAGTCATTTAATAGTAAGTAATCTTTTTCTTTTTTTACTTTTAAAATATAATATCCTGACAAAATTGGAATAACATCTGAAATATCACTATATAACTCTACCAAAAAAGTAATAGGTAAAAAAAACAGTATAAATATTACTCGTTTTCTTACTGTACCTTGCCTATTAATTGAAAAAAATAGTACATAAAACAATAAGTCATCTAATAAAGATCTTAAAATATACGCCTTTGTATCGATTAGCAATAACATCTCTCCCTTGTTAATACAGTATATCAAATTAAGGAGCTATTATAATTAAACTCTAGTAATGTTTAAACCCAGACCAAAAATATTGGGCTACATTTTTGATTGGTTTACCATACTTTATTTTGTTATATCCACCTATAATTAATTGTAATTGATTGTTTTTAATATTGTTAAATTTCATTATAGATTTCTCTCCTTTTTAATAGAATTAATATACCATATTTTTCATTTGTACAAAGGGTGCCTTCCTGAATAGTAAAATCGATAATTTACCCTATTCAAGAAGAATTATTACCTGGTTCAGGAAGGGCCCGCATACAATTAAATTAGTTCTGTTATGATTCATTTGTACAAAAAAATAATAACAAAGGAGCGTTTTAACTATGAGTAATGGTAAAGAATTAATCATGACAAAATTACAAAAGGTTACTGCCGCTGGAATAAATAAATTCTTGCTTTAATTTCAGATACGCTACAATATGTAAATTAACATTGTATCGTATTTATATTTAGCAAATAAAGTTAGGAGAATATACATGAAATTTATAAAGTGGTTTTCGGGAGGTAACGACCGATCAGAGGAAGCAATAAGAATCATTTCATCCCTGGTAAGTGAGTTAGGCGACAAGTCTAATTCGCTGTCACTCGTATTATCTAATTATGAAAAAGAATTAACTGAAAAAAGAACCTCTGTGCCATTTATTTTAAGTAGAATGAATATAGATATTTCAAACGCATTGAAACAAGATAAACTATTGTTAAACACGGAACAATCAAAAAAGTTAAAGCAACTAACCGCGCTATCCAACATTAGATATGGCTATTAATACAATAATAGCGTGCATAGGTTTACCATGTATAGAAAAAAAATCCACTTCCGAGAATAAGAATTAAAGTACACCCATGAAATCATTATTGAGGAACTTTTAACATTATAATCTATTATTTTATATCCCAGTAATATTGATGAAAGATACTCCTTAAGAATATGAGCTTTAAACTTTTTAGATAATTTAACCATAAAAATAACCCCCCTGTAATTAGATTTTTATCATTGTAGTGAACCCCCAGTATTGGACAAAAATCCAATACTGGGGGTTATTTGTATGGTTAGCAACGGATATTTTACATATTCAAATTTAAGATTAAGTACGATAAAAAACATTTTATTTTCTAGATTCATCACTCAATTACTAATATCTTTTCCATTGATAGTTTGCCATACTATTCCTCTGCTAAACTTGTATCAGACATATAAAAAAGAAGCCCTGAGACAACAGGACTCCGTTTAAGACAGTAGCCGGATTTAGTTAAAATCACAAGTACAATTTCACTACCATCTAAGTTACTGTCCTTTAGATATATTTTTTGAACTCATTAAACTATTTAAAATGAAAAAGACATCATAATTCGTATAAAAATAGCGTTCCAACAAGTCAAATATCCAGACAAGATTCGAGCAACTGGCTTCCCATGTCACTATGTAAAAATTATTCTAACTAAATCCAGACCATGCCTTAGGTGTTTCAACAACTGACAGTAGTTTAACCAAACAATCAGGAATCTCAAAATTATTATCAATTGTAAAGCAAGTAACCGTTGGACGAAATTTTCTTTTATAATCATAAAAGATTCTATTTTGTTTAGCTTCTTCTTGAATAATAGTTAGGAAGACTACTAAATCTTTATCTTTTATAATTTTAGGGTTTTTTAAAGCAATAGATGTGTAAGTTAGTATTGAATTTATTTTTTGATAATCTGCTTTCAATTTAAACTATCCTTTGCTATTATTTTTATACAAATGAATCATAACAGAACTAATTTAATTGTGTGCGAACCCTTCCTGAACCAGGTAATAATTCTTCTTGAACAGGGTAAATTATTGATTTTACTACTCAGGAAGACGTCCCCGTTCTAATAAGTAATAGACACAATCTTTGACGACTTACTTAACAAGTATAACTGCATTAATAATTGTTAGTTAAGGTCGCTAAAATCATTTTTTAGATACTGAAAAAGCATTAAATGTTCATCATTATTGTATACAAAAACGATCCAAGTCAGAAAAAATGACTTAGTATAGTGAACCCCCAGTATTGGACCAAAATCCAATACTGGGGGTTCATTTCATCTTCGGTTTTTTATCATTCTTGCCATAGGAGCCCATGACTTGCCATTTAATTTATGCTTTATGACTTTCTTGACTGAGCTCAGTAATTATTTTTGATTGTTCGGTAATGTGTTTCTGAATATCTCCTAGCATTTCTAACTGCATTTTTTGAATCTCCAGAAAGCTGGTATTGTCTTCTTGAAGGAGGTGATCGAGTTTTGAATGAACTTCTCGAATTTCATTTTCTGATTTCTGATTAATATGGTAATCGTTATTGGCCTGTAAACGATCATATTCAGCAGACCGATTCTGGCTCATCATAATTAAAGGGGCTTGCATAGCTGCCAACATACTTAAAAATAAGTTAAGTAGAATAAACGGATAGGGATCAAAACCTTTACCAAATAACTGAGTAGTATTGATAATTATCCAAAAAATCATAAAGAAGACAAAAATAATAATAAATGGCCAACTGCCCCCAAATTTGGCTACATTATCGGCAAGTTTTTGGCCAAAAGTTTGTTTTGATTCTAACTTTTGGCTAATATCGATTACCTTGTAAGCGTCGGATTTCATTATTTCTGTTAGTCGTTCGTTAGATTTTCGGTTTCGCTTAACCCCCTTAGAAATGATGGCATTTGCATATTTTAGCCGATAATCGACTAGATGTACGCTACAAATAAGGTCGTGTTCACTTAATTTGGGATAATCTTTTAGAATTAAATTTTGGATAATAGGATTCAGTTCGCAAATCTCCATACCATCTTCGGGTGAAAAAATTTGATCGTCTACTATACATTTCTTTTGACTAGTCATAATTAAAAACTCCTCTTGATTTTCATATAATCGACTAAATGCTCATACCAGATTTAGCATTCGGTCTATTTAAATTCCTAGATTGACCACAATAAAAAATAGACCACTTGTTGTCAATCTGTGGAAGCCCCTTGTAGTAAAACACAGTCTTGTTATAGCTGTCCTATTATCTTTGGATCAATGAAGTAAGAAACGCTAGTACAATCATCTGTAGACTGGTATTAAGTTGTCGTTCACATTTTCCCCATAGTCGTCGCCTTATCCAGCCAGCTAAATGATTGCTTTATAATCCAAAGTTTTAGCAAGACTTCAAACTTATACAATTCATCGCGCTTAGCCACCTGTGCGGTGGCTTTTATATTAGTTTTAACATCAGATTAAAAATTATATTCTATGTAACCACCATCAACTAATACGGATGTTACTTGATCTAGATGGTCACTATTAATTGCCAACTTAGCACTAGCACCGGCACGATCCGAAACATTGGCAGTTGTTATATGGATTGTCCGCGGTAGTCCATTACTATCTACAGTTAGGTGACGCTTGATTCCCGAAATTTTCTTTTCTGCTTCATAACCCTTATATTCTGCCGTATCGGTATTCTTAATACCTTGTGCATCAATTATAATAAAAGTTATTTTCGCTGACCAAGCTTATTTATTTCGGAATTCAGAGACAATTTTTTTAAACAAACTTCAAGAATAGACTCTTCGGCCACTCCTGGCTTGATCGACCATGGTTATTTTTTGTCCTAATTTTACAATGACGACAAAAGGCATTTTCTTTTCTAGATTGATCACTTATTTTCATAGGCATCATCTCATCAAGAGTGGCCACCATCTTTTCACTTTTCTATTTATTCAGTATATCATAAAAAACTATTCTAACCCGCGCTGATACGCTGCCTTTTTTTACTGACCCGGTAGATACCTAGTATTAATCTACAGTTTATTTAATTGAATGTTTTTTTCTAAACTCTAATACATTCAATTCACGTTGAACTAGAATCTTTTTGTCTACCTTCTTTAAAATCAGGATTATTCAACTTAACATAATATTTTCCACTCTGTATTCGTTCAACAATTTGAGCGCGTTCAAATTCAGCAAATGGCATAAACATCGTTTTCATCAATTAATTCGAGGATTTCTTTTGTATTTCGGGCTAATCAATCCAATTTCACAACAACTTAAAGACCAAGGTAATATCGAAATTATTCTACCCAAACATCCCAGACATAAAACTGCTAAGCTTATTGTCTACAAAACAAAAAAATCCGTAGAGAAGTTGCTCTCGACGGATTTTTGTATATTTTCAAATAATAGATACTCATTTTATTTATTTTTTAAATCTTTTTCTGAATTCAAATTTTTTGAGTGGTTAATTCTACTCCTGTTTACTCTTGGATTTTACTTTTTTTGTAACCGAAAAAAGCCAACAATAGTACTACCTAAAAAAATCATTATTAAATAAATCCTACTATGTATAAAAATCAGAACCATCCTTAATAAAAAAAGATAGAATTATTAGACCTAAAAAGATTATTCCCATAACAGAAAGCGATTCATCCATACTTTTTTTAAAATTTTTCATTTCTATGTTCCCCTTAGCTTGTTATTGTAGACCTGCACGACCTAAAAATGTAGGATAATAGTAATTGCAGTTAAACCAAATGCTACTCTTAATATGATTTACAGAAATACCTACGACTAAAAACAGCTGAGTAGTTAATGCTGCTTCCATTTATTCTTAGTTTTCACTTTTTCGTAACCTAAAAAAGCCAACAACAGTATCACCTAAAAAATATACTATTAAGTATATCCTACCATTATAAAAATAAGAACTATCCTTAATAAAAAAAGATAAAATTATTAAAACTAAAAAAAATATTCCCAAAACGGAAAGCGATTCGTCTATACTTTTTTTTAAATTTTTCATTTTTATGTTCCACCCAACTTATTATTGTAGACCTGCACGACCCAAAAATGTAGGATAAAAGTAATTGTAGTCAAACCAAATACCATTTTTATAAGCTGCACAAACTCCACCAATCGAGAACCCTAAGGCCAATCTTACGTCACTAGCTTTTATTTTTACTCTAGCATAGTTCTAATGAAATGAAATTGAATTCACTCCAGCTCCTATTAACATAACAACATAATATTACCACCTTTTTTAGAATTTAAAAGTATTTAGTCTCTAATTATTAACACCTCTTGCTAGTTCCAGTCATGTAGTTAATTTTCACATTACCCTGTACATTAAAAGTATAAATATTAAAACTAATTTTATTATCTTCAATGCACCAATTGAAAGTTTCTTTAGCTTGATGAAACAAGAATGTCTAAAGTGTCAGGTTATTCATGATATTGGCGAGCTCATTCAAGAAGCAAGCAAATACGTCTAATGGTTTAATAATGACCGGATCCCTTATAAATTAAAAGACATGACTCCAATAGAATATCGAAATCACGCCTTAATTGCTTAATTAACATTTAAACATCTAACTTTTTTGTTACACTTCAAAATTTCCATACTTATAATGCTTTTTAAATAGATGAAAATAGTAATTCCACTTACTCCACCACCGTCGAACTACTCAATTAAATGACTATCGTAATTGAGCTAATAATAATTTCCCACGTACACTTAGACTACAATCTTATCTAAATTATCACAAATAATAACGTTATTTTTATTTTAACTATATACTAGTTTTCTTCCCGTTAGTATAAGTAACTTCGACCTTTCCTTTTGTTACTCCTTTATTAACACCAGTACCTTCAAGACCAGATATTTCTTTCATTTTATCTTTATCATAATAATCAAAGTTAACTTCATTAGAACCAGGTTCTTTTTCATAAGTTAGCATAATAGTCATCATATATTGATTTATCCACGAATTATATAATGCTTGCTTAAATTTTATCGACTTAATACCAGCAACATTTTTTTTCAACTCTACTACAAAACTGTGTTCCACCTTAACTTGAACAATTTCATTTTTTTCTTCTACCTTTTTTTCGTGAACCTTATACAAGTTACCACCGATAACTGAAACTGTTATAAACGTCAGTAAAATAATCCAGCCTTTTCTTCCCATATGAACGCCTCCAAATTCTTGACTCCATTATTTGGTTATACATCTAATTTTAACACCCTCAGTTTACCAAAAAACGGCCTCCAAAAGTTAGACTTTTAGAGACCGTTATAAAAATTTAAATTTATTTGGTTGGTGCATCACTTAAAGACCAATCCATCGTCCCATTGTAGCTACCAATCGTAACATCTGAATTTGCGTGCAATAAAATACCCTTGTTGTCAGTCCAACCGTCATTTAATTTATACGTATCACCAACACCTGTTGCTTTTTGACCCGAAGCAATAAAGGTACTGCCGGTACCAATCTTAGTTTCATTCTGTCCATCAGCCGTGTAGTAAACGTAACCCGATAATTCTTTCCCCGTCTCACTGTTCGTTAATGGCGATTCTGAAACGCTCAAATACCAAGGACTCCCAGATTTACGTGTATCTGTGACCCCAACGTTCCAATCACCAGTTCTCTGAACTATTTGTCCTTGCCCATTGATCATCGTTTTAGCAAAATCACTCCGTGCGGGCATTGTGCTAAATGATAACATACCAGCACCAACTGTCACAGTTAACGGGTTAGCCATCGCAACAGTTTCTCCTGACTTCGTAGCCGTAAAAGGCGTGCTAACTGAAGTCCCACCACTTGCCTGACGCAGGTTCTTCAAAAACTGACTATCACTAGTCCCAATAATAATACCCGTACTACTATTATTATCAGCTTTATCTATCGCGGTAATGCCAAATCGTTTAATTAAATCGGCCATTACTTGATCATCCGACATATTTTGGTAACCTTCAATATCGGATGGCATTAAATTAATTGCCGTTTCTTTTGACGTAATGGATAAGTCCGTACCCGAAATAGTTGCCTCCACCGTTCCCGGTTTATCGCCATAAGCATTGGTTTCTGTTACTGTCATTTTAGCTTGGACCGGGAGTTTACCGCCCCAGTTCAGACTCCAAGTTCCATCGGCTTTAACGGTTGTTTCTTTAGTAGTCCCATTAACAACCACACTGATTTTATCACCAGTTTGCGTTCCAGTACCTGAAATATTTGGGTTTGTAGCTGCTGGTGTTCCTGTAATAGTTGGTTTTAAAGTTATTTGTCCCACATCTGTATATGTTTCTTGAGTTACATAGTAATTACTCTTAATTGGTCTAATACTATGGTAGGTTTGTACTTTATTTCCGATCCATACTTTTTTCCCTGCATTTTTAGCCATATCTGCCGTATGGTCTCCAACTGTGATAGTTGTATCACCCGATATGTCCATTATTCTATCCTTAGACCCACCTTGAATTGTACCCGACTTATCGCCGGCTCCTAGCTCAGAATATGCATCGGCTGAAAGTATATTCCACATATTCGAAAATGTATATCCCGCAGAAGCTGATTCTTGCATTGTTATTGTCCCTTTTGAAGTCACAATTAATTTATCCGTTCTTCCTGTTAAATGCCCATCACGTACAAAATTGGCTTGGATTTTTGTTGTCCCCCATGAAAAAGGATTAGCTCCCGCTGGTCCATCGGCAAGTCTAGGTGCACTTGTAAAAGTATCCGTTATATCCTGCATTGCATTCGTTGGTTCTGTAAGTACAGCCGCTCGAATGGCTTTAGACGAAAGTAATACGCCTACAAAAGCCGTTAAAAATAGACCCGTTTTCTTAAAGATTTGATTCATGTTAATCATTCCCCCCTGAGTTTGATTATTAGTATGTAAAAAAATGAAACCTAATACTACTTTTAATTAACTTATTTTAAATTATTAGGTATTACTTAAACGCTTTTTTTATGCTGTTAAAATTCTATAAACTCATTTCATTGCACATTATGTACGAATATCATCCACGTTTATATTCTACACTAGTTATCCATGATGGCAACATATTTATACAACGCTATTCTACTTAATATTTCTCTTAAATCCCCTCTTCCTAAGCTTCGTTTGCGCTTACTTCAATTATGGTCAATCTTTTACGGCATAGTCCATTTTTTTGACATTATTTTACTGTCTAGCCGCACTAACCAGGTAATTTTAAAATAATGCACTTCTTTAAAACGTTTCATTTGTAAACGTTGTCACATAATGCAATAATGTATTGTGTAAGATACATTATTATCTAATTGAAAGTGGGGATTTAAATTATGTCAGAAAAAATCAAAGCATCTATTGCTATGTTAAAAGTATTACAAGATTGGAAAGTCGAAAATGTTTATGGGTTACCCGGTGGGTCATTCAATACAACAATGCGTGCTCTCGAATCTGAAAAAGAAAATATTAATTATATCCAAGTTCGCCACGAAGAAGTTGGCGCATTGGCCGCTGCTGCAGAAGCAAAATTAACAGGTAAAGTTGGGGTTGTTTTCGGTTCAGCTGGTCCTGGTGCAACGCATTTATTTAACGGTTTATACGATGCACAACAAGATCACGTCCCCGTTCTTGCTTTAATTGGCCAAGTTGCTTCAGGCGCAATGAATATGGATTCATTCCAAGAAATGAATGAAAATCCAATGTTCGCCGACGTTTCTGTTTACAATAGAACCGTTATGACACCTGAAAGCTTACCTCGTGTTATTGACCAAGCAATTAGAACGGCATATCAATACAAAGGCGTTGCTGTTGTAACAATTCCAAATGATTATGGTTGGATGGATATCGACATGGATAGCTATTACGCATCAGGTCATAACTACTCAAGTCCAATTCTTCCTGAACCAGACGATTCAAAAATTAAAGACGCTTTAGCACTAATTAAAGAAGCTAAACAACCTGTTTTATTTGCCGGTATTGGTACAAAAGGTGCTACTGATGAAGTTATCGCCTTTTCTGAACATTTTAAAATGCCAGTTATCATTACGGCTATCAATAAAGGAACAGTTCCTGATAGTTTCCGTGCAAACTTAGGTTCAACTTATCGTGTTGCAACAAAACCAGCCGATGAAGCAATTGAAGCTGCTGATCTTGTTGTCTTCGCGGGTGCTGATTTACCTTTCGCACAAACTAAAAAAATCTTAAAACCAAATATGAAATTCATTCAAATTGATATCGACGCATCAAAAATTGGTAAACGTCATGCAGTTGATGTGGCTTTACTCAGTGATGCTAAGAAAACATTAGCTCGTTTTGTTGAATTAGATGGTGCTCCAGTTGAAAGTCGTCCATTCTTTGATGCAACAATTGAAGATATGGCTAACTGGCGTGAATACCTCAAGAAATTTGAGGACAAAACAACAACACCTCTTCAACCGGCTGCTGTCTTTAAAGAAATTAACAAACATGCAACTGGCGATGACATTTTCGCAATCGATGTTGGTAATGTAACGATGAATAGCTTACGTTACTTAGATATGAATCCTAAACAAAAATTCACAACATCCGCTCTATTCGCTACAATGGGCTACGGTATGGGTGCTGCAATTGCTGCTAAATCAGCATATCCTGACCGCCAAGTCTTTAACCTTGTTGGTGATGGTGCCTTTGCTATGGTCGTTCAAGACTTATTAACACAAGTGAAATACAAACAACATGTTATCAACGTTGTTTTCTCTAACCAACATTTCGGTTTCATTCAAGATGAACAAGAAGATGAAGGCCAACCATTCTACGGTATCGATTTCAACGATGCTGATTGGGCTCAAGTCGGAAACGCAATGGGTGCCGTTGGTATTCCAGTTTCTACTCATGACGAATTGGTTGCCGCATTTGAAAAAGCTGAATCTATAGAAGGACCTGTTGTCATTGATGTTAAAATCACTGACGAACGTGCCATCCCTGTTGAAGATCTAGCTGTTAATCCAAAGAATTTCTCAGCTGAAGAAATCGCCGCATATCGTAAACGCTACGAAGCAGAAGACTTACTTGTCTTAGACGATTTAATTGAGAAATACTCAAAATAATGCCCTCACGAATGATTAAGAACTTATCTGTTTAGATAGGTTCTTTTTTTGTCCATTGATCTCCAGATAATGGTACAATACTAGGCATACAAACCCTTAGGAGGTTACGATTATGACAAACACACACCAACTAGTTAACCGTAAAAATGTTCCCGAAGAATTGACTTGGGATTTAACCGCTATATATCCAAACGATATCGCATTCCAAACGGATATCGACTTAGTTCGTGATTTGGTTCAAGCATTCGATACTGCATATCACGGCCATTTAGATAAATTAGTCTCAATTCATGATGCATTCAGTGCGCTAGAGGACATATATATGCGTCTCTCTCATATTGAACATTATGCATTCTTGCAACAAGCTGTCGATATTACTGATGCAACAGCTAATCAATTAATGCGTGAATTTGAGGCATTATCTGCCGAAATTTCCACAAAATTGGTTTTCTTCGACATTGAATTACTGGAACTACCAGTTGAGCGTCTAGATGAGGTCGTAGTCGCCAATCCAAAATTAAAAGCCTACATTCGCCAATTAAAAAAACAAAAAGAATACCAATTAAGTCCCGAAGTTGAGCAAGTCCTCGCAACTTTCCAGCCTAACTTTTCGGCACCAGAATCCGTTTATGGACAAACACGTGCGGCTGATATGGACTTTGATGATTTTGAAGTCAATGGGGTCACTTATCCCATGTCATTTGTTTTATACGAAAATACTTACCAATATAATTCAGATCCGGCCGTTCGTCATGCCGCATTTAAAAGTTTTTCTACAACATTAGCACATTATAAACATACGATTGCCGCAAACTACTATAATCAGGTTTCAATGGAGAAACGGATTGCCACATTACGCGGTTATGATTCCGTATTTGATTATTTATTAGCGGAACAAGAAGTCGATCGTACCCTATTCAACCGTCAAATCGATACCATCATGACTAAATTAGCACCCGTTATGCAAAAATATGCCGCACATATTAAGAAAGTTCGTGGCTTAGATAAAATGACCTTTGCCGATTTACAAATTGATTTAGATCCTGAATTCGCACCTAAAGTTTCAATCGAAGATGCCAAAAAATATGTTAATGACGCCGTAGCCCCACTTGGTTCTGACTATCAAGCAATGGTTGCCCGCTCATTCCCAGAACGTTGGATTGATTTCCCTCAGAATATTGGTAAAGAAACAGGCGGCTTTGAAACAACGCCTTATGGCAAACATCCCTACATTCTGATGTCTTGGACAGACGAGTTAGCCGACGTCTATACTTTAATTCATGAACTTGGTCATGCTGGACAAGCTATTTTGACGCAATATAACCAATCTATTCTTGGGAGCGAGCCTTCTACTTACTTGGTTGAGGCACCTTCTACTTTTAATGAATTATTACTAACCACTTCAATCGAGAATCAATCAACAGAACCACGCTTACAACGTTTCGCTTATTCAAAAATGTTAACAAATACTTATTTCCATAACTTCGTCACGCATTTACTTGAGGCAGCTTACCAACGTGAGGTTTACCAATTGATTGATGCTGGCCAAGGCTTTGATGGCGATCAATTAAGTGAAATCAAACGGAATGTCCTCGAACGTTTCTGGGGTCCTGACGTTGAAATTAACGACGGTGCTGAATTAACTTGGATGCGCCAATCTCATTACTACATGGGACTCTACTCTTACACCTATTCAGCTGGACTCGCTATTTCAACACAAGCGCATTTGAATCTACTGAAAAATCCAGAAGTCGCAACTGAATCTTGGCTAGCTTTCTTGAAACTTGGTGGTGAATTACCTCCAATTGAAGCTGCTAAGGTGGCCGGTGTTGATATCACAACCGATGAACCGTTGAATCAAACAATTCAGTTCTTAGACAAAACTGTTGATAAAATAATTGCCCTAAGTCAAACGATTTAGGCCACAAATACCACTTCATTCACCAATCGGAAGTGGTATTTTTATTGACAACCTTACTACTACGTGATACTTTATACTAGTAGTAAGTCATACATGATAGGGAGGCGTTACGTTGGAAAACTTAACTGAAATGCTTAAAGGTGTGCTAGAGGGATGTGTTCTCGAAATCATTAGTCGTGAAGAAACCTATGGCTATGAAATTACCCAGCGGTTAAATGCGCTCGGGTTTACGGATGTTGTCGACGGAACAGTCTACACCATCTTAATTCGACTTGAGAAAAAGGAACTCGTTAATAGTGAAAAAAGGCCTTCTCTCGTGGGTCCACCACGTAAATTCTATACATTAAACGCCGCAGGAACTGAAGAACTACGCCAATTTTGGAATAAGTGGCAATTCGTATCAACAAAAATAACCGAATTAAAGGAGCTTTCACATGATAAAATGGATTAAAAAAATGATTGGTGACAAAAAGGACTGGCGCCAAATGCAATCTAGAGCTAAAGCATTACCGACTGAATACACATACGTTTTCCACAAGATTCAGCATTACATGTGGAGTTTCTCTTCGGGGCATGACTCGGGAATGGATATGATGCCAATCTTTGATGATGTCCTTGGACTCTTCGAAGAAGGTGCTGCTGCCGGTAAACGGGTGCTAGAAGTAACTGGCGAAGACGTTGCCGCATTCAGTGATGCCCTACTACAAAATGCGAATACGTACACGGAAAACTCACGCAATAAACTAAACAGCGAAATTAAAAACAAGGTAAATAAACATAATTAACCAAATAAATAGACCACTAAATTGAAAACGTTTAGTGGTCTATTTATTTTTACTTACTTGGTGTGTTAGTTAATACCCAGCTCACTTTAGCCGTGTATGCGTCTTTATGGATTTGACTTGGGTCAGCTTTAATTAAAACTCCTGCATCTTTATCCCATGGTACTTTTGTCGGCGTCAACTTAGATGATCCCGATAAAATTTTAAGACCAGTTTGATTTAAGACTTGTGCGTTATCGCCAGCCGTTGCGCGATAAATAATGGCACCTTTAATGGTGTTACTTCCTGAAGTTAAATCAGTTGCCGAAACTGATAAATCCCAAGTACCCGGTAACGATGTTTCTAGATCAACAGAAAAATCAGTTTTCCGCGATAAAATCGTTGCCTTATCAGGGATATCAGTTGATCCGAAATCTAAAGTACCAGCAGTCGTAAGACCTAACTTACCTGGAACCATGACCGTAATTGTTTGTGTATCAGACTTATTATCATCCGAATCTATTGCGTAAACGGTTATAACATGTTTACCTACTGATAAATCATCCGGTAATTTGTAGGCACCGGAATGCAATTCATTAGCTTTAGGATTATCAAATGTGTCCATCAGGACTGGTGTCCCTGATCCATCTTGATAGTACATTTTAATTTTCGCACTATCGTCAGTCACATGATAACTTAAAGAATAAGGCGCGTTAACTGTTTTACCACTATCATCCAAAGTTAAGGTTGGTTTATTAGCACCCACGCTAATATTGGCCGTGTATGATTTAGTTTGATTGCCAAATTGATCGGTCGCCATTACCGTATAAGGATTTTTACCAAGCTTTAATTGGTCACTTGGTACATTAACACTGAATTTTCCGTCAGTTCCAACATCAGCTTGTACTGAATAGTTATCATTAACTTTAATTGCCGCAGTTGTTGTTCCTGCCGGGAAAACACCGCCGAGACTTGATACGACTGTCCCAGCAATGGTTGCTCCACTACCCGCCTTAACGGTAATATCATTAATACCAGACAGGGTTAACGTCCTTATCCCACCAATTGTGAAACTAGCCGCATTTGATTGGACAACAGCATTTGAACCAGTAAACTCACTCTCATCACTGTGAACAACAGTATCTTTTGTCTCTTTGTTAGCAGTTCCCAACAATGTAATTTTAGCGTTTGAATATTTGGTTGATGACAAGTTATTCTTAAGTAACTTGGTAATTTCTCCGTTGGAGATATTCGTTAAATTAATTGTTTCTGAATCGGTGCCCGCACCCGAATAAGTGATTGTTCCTGATTTCAAAGTCACATCATTTGGTATTTTTAAACTAGCATTAATATTCTTCCACTCTTGTTTACCACCTGAATAATTTATATCGGTTACAAAGCTTAATGAATCATCAGATTGAATTAAGCCATTATTAGTGACATCTTTATTTTTTTGAGTAGTATCTGTTACCTTCTGCGTAGCACTCGCATTAACTAGACCTGGTACTTGTTCAAACATAACCAAGTTAGTTTCATAACTAGCACCCGTTGATCCAGTGAAGCCCCAACGAATTGAACCATTTGACTTGAACTTAGATTTATCAATTGAAACTAACGCAGTTTTACCAGGTAACGCGGCATTAGTTTTCGGATCCTTATCATCAATTGAATAGGTCATTGATGGAGAGCCATCAGAAACATATTTCAACGTCACATGATGCCACTGACCATTAGACAACGATACGTTTTTACCGTAATCAATAAATCCAGAATGTTTTTGAGAATAAAAATAATTAGTTACTAGCGGTATTAACGAACCCTCCATATCTCGTACATAAGTTCCAGTATCAGCAGGATAACCACTAGCTAAATGGTTATTTCCACCTAAATTTGTATCAAAATTATTATTAGCATTCCGACTATCATTGGTATGAGTATCAAACTCAAGCGCCCAACTATTTTGAACGCTCGTCTTAACTAAATCGTCAACTTTATTATACCCTGAGGTTCTTCCAGTAAAAATATTTCCAGTAGTTGGTGTCACATCGTCAGCCCAAACCCCAAGTGTTTCACCGTTCCCCGTTGAGATTGCGGCATTCCCTTTAGGATCGTTCTGTAAAACCAATGCCATACCATCTCCGGCAGCGGCATACCCATTTCCGAGATATACCCACATTGAAGCTGTCTCGTTTTTATTGATATCAAATGTATTACCATCCGTCGACCAGACAGCCGCTTTTTGATTTTTATCATCCGTTATTGTTACAACTGATTTCGTAGCTGCATTCGGATCCGTCGTAATAACATTATTTGGCGTTAAATTAACTGTTTTACTTGCCGAAGAAACGCCCGACCCGGTACCCGTTTGAAAGATACCATTCAAAGTTATTCCATGTGGCGCTGCCTTAATTGCATTAGGGTAATCCGTTACAGCGGAAACACCCGAAATACTAGCGAAAAAAGTAATCGCTATAGTAAACATAACTACCTTTAATTTTCCCTGTTTAATTCCCATACTTCACACCCCATTCTACCTAATCGATAAACATAGTATACGCCCAAATATAATTAAAAAATGTCAGTATTTTACCGTCTACTCTCATAAATTGACCGGATTGTGGATGTTCAAAAGGGTTGACTTTATGATCGCCTTTAAATGTCCATATACCGGTCTTTTCCGGTCCACTAAAAATAAAAACAAACTTACAGTATTGTAAGTTCGCTTTTATTTAGTAAGTTTATTTTAATTTAATTCCTAGTAAAGTGACTAAAATTGTTGCTTGGTATGCATTAATCGATAATCCACGAACTAATCTAGGATCTAAAATAACTGTCTCAAACTCACTCTGCGAGAAATCAACGAACTTCATATTTGTTTCAATAAAATCACAACCTTCAAGGTTACTTTCAGGAAACGTTAGTTTTTTCTTAATTTCAACTGCTTGAAAACTAGCTTCCTTTAGATCGCAGCGTGTAAATTCAACGTCTTGAAAATGAGTGACACTAAAGTTTGAGTAGCTCAACTGACAATCCTTAATCGTCATTTCTTTAAAAACAGTCTGATTTGAAAAATCACAACCCATCATTCGGCAACTTTTAATCTCACTTCTAAAAAAATAGCTTTCATTAAATGCGGCATTTAAAAATTCACAATGATCAATAACAGTATCTAGCCACTCACTACGCACGAAATCAGTCTGCATAAATACACAATGATCAAAAGTAACTGAATCTACTTTTACCGGATCAAACGAGTTTTCAATCGTACAGTTACGATAAGTCGATCCATATGTAATTGTATCAAATGAAATGGTTTGTCCTTCTATAACCTGATTATCCAAACGTAATCAACTCCCTATTTATTTCATTCAACTAGTTTACCATATCTATAATTAAACAAAAAAATAAACCAGAATATTCTGGTTTATTTTTAATTTAATTATTATTTTCTTCTTTTTTATCCCTGCGAATGTAGAACAATAATAACGTTCCTAACAGAATGATAAGTCCCACTAAAAATGCGGTAATCGACTTTTCTTCATTTGTTTGTGGCAAGATACCACCCACAACTGAAGTACCGATGCCCTTATTAGCAGGTATATCATCATTATGTTTTCGGTCAGGCACATTGGTTGGTTTTTCGACCGATTTATTCTCTTTAAATTTAACCGTTATATTAGTCGAACCAGCTTCCATCACCGTTGCATTAACCGGTCGACTAATGCTTAGCGTAATAAATCCCAAAAACAAGATAACAATAAACAATACCCTTTTTTTCATAAGCTGACCTCCCCCATACTTTATCGTTTCTTGTAAAAAAACATTATACAGTGATTAACACTATATAATGTTTTTTAGTTGAATTATTAAGCAGGCACGTCTGAAAGTGTCCAGTTCATTGTTGTTGAGTAAGCTTGCGCTTTAGCAACACCAGCGGGAACAACTAATTTAATCTTACCAGCAGCAAGATTATCAACCGTTACACCACTACCTGTTCCTTTAGCAGCATTAAGTGCAACTGATGCAGTTGTTGCATCAGTTACAGCACTTGAAACTGCTGTAACTGTCGAAGGTTGTGCTTCGGCAACCTTAACATCATCTGATTTATCGATTGAAAGTACGGCACCAGTAAGAACATCTGATCCACTCTTGAATTGGTCAGCTTGGATTGAAAGTGCCCATCCAGCATCGGTTCCACGAACATCCCCAACTTCAAGACTAACTTTGTCAGAAGACTTAACAGTCAATGCTTTCGTAGGAATTTCAAGATTTGAACCAAAGTTTACGTCTTTTGTAGCAAAGACAATTGCTAAGTTACCGTTATTACCAGTATTACCGTTATCACCGGGATCTGTTGGTTTTGTTGGATCTGTTGGATCAACAGGAGGAATAACTTGTCCTTCGTCGCCGGCTTTAAATGAAACGGCAGCATTCGTGCTAGCGCCTTTTTCTAAAGTAGCAGCATTTGCGTTACTTGAAACCGCTAAACCTGTTCCTAAAACTGTTGCTGATAATAAAACACTTGTAATTACTTTTTTCATGATTTAATTCCCCCAATTATTAGTTAATACCATGTAACTTATTTATTATGCTACGGGTGCTGCTGCAAGGCTCCAAGTTAATGTTGAGGCATATGCAACGTCTGCTTTAGCAATACCAGCTGGAATTGTTAACGTTACGCCATCTTTAGCGATAGTATCAACGTTAATACCTGAACCTGTATCCTTAACTGCATTAAGAACAACTGCTCCTGTTGTTGTATCAGCAAGTGCTGCAGTTGTTGCTGCAACAGAAGTTCCACCATTAGCAACAACGTTTTTACCAGCTGCTAAGCCTAATTGTGCGCCAGTAAGAGTATTCGTTTTACCATCTGTCAATTGATCAGATTTAACTGATAAATCCCATCCAGCATTTGTTCCACGAACATCCCCAACTTCGACAACAACATCTTTATCAGCTTTTAAGTTAACTGTACTTGCTGTAATGACATTCTTATCACCAAAGCTAATAGCTTTTGTAGCGTAGACAATTGCTAAATTACCTTCGTTACCAGTACCAGGATCTGTTGGGTCAACGGGTTTTGTAGGATCTGTTGGGTCAACGGGTGGAATGACTTGTGATCCGTCATCCGCCACAAATTGAACACCTGTTGTTGTTGCTGCGCCTTTAATAGCGTCAGCAGCACTTACGTTACCTGAAATCACTAAGCCTGCTCCTAAAGCTGTTGCTGAAAGTAATGCACTTGTTAATACTTTTTTCATAATTAAATTCCCCCGATTTTTTTATCTATTATAATTAAGCGCCTGGTGTGTCTGAAAGACTCCAGTTTAATGTTGTCGTGTAAGTATCAGCTTGAGCTGATCCGGCTGGGATTGTTAAAGTCATCTTATCAGCACGAATTTTATCAGCATTTAAACCAGCACCAGTAGTAGGTGCGGCAGACAATACGGTACCACCGGCACCAATTGCATTCTTAACTTCAGCGGCAACTGCTGCTGTACCTGTTGCGCCACCAGCTAGCACGTTATCACCTTTACCTAAAGTTAAAGTTGCGCCAGCTAAATCACCAGATTTTGCACTCGTGAATTGGTTTGAGCTAACAGAAAGCGTCCAACCGGCTGATGTTCCACGAACATCTCCAACTTGAAGTGAGATGAAGTTACTACCTTTAAGGTCTTGAGACTTTGCAGAAACGGGAACTGTTTGGCTAACAGCATATTTGCCATCTTTAGTTTCATCTAAACCAAAGTTAACTGCTTTTGTAGCGTAAACAATTGCCAATGGACCTTTGTCTCCTGTTTCGCCACCGCCACCATCACCAGGATCTGTTGGATCAACGGGGTTCGTTGGATCAACGGGATCTGTACCTTCACCGGGTACAAACGTTACTGAACCGTTAGTTGATGCTTTACTTGTTTCTGCAGCACTTGCGCTACCTGAAACTACTAAGCCTGCCCCCAAAACTGTTGCTGCTAATAATGTACTTGTTAATATTTTTTTCATGATTATTATTCCCCCGAATGTTTGTTTATTAATTTTATATGATTAAGCTACTGGGCTATCTGTTAACGTCCAGTTAAGTGTTGTTGAGTATTTAGCAGCATGCGCTGACCCACCAATAACTCCTAAATTAATACCGGCTTGCGCATATTTAGTACTGATTTCACCAGTACCACTCTTAGCTGGTGCCATAATTTCTGCACCACCATCTAAAACATTAGCTGTAGCCGTAGCCGTTATACCTGCAATTGCATCAGAACTACCGTCAACTGATGAAGCCGTACCAGCAGGAAGTGAGATCGTAGCACCCTTTAATTCAGTAGGTTCTTTTTCATCACTCATTAATTTTGCTCCACTAACGTTAACTTTCCAACCAACAAATGTCCCACGAAGATCATTAACAGTTACATCAATGTCCGTATTTGAGTTAAGTGTATCTGCCTTTGCAGAAATTGGTTTTGAACCAAAATCGATTGCAGCTGTAGCACTCTTAAGTGATAAAGGACCAGAACCAGGATTTGTTGGATCTTCACCGGCTGTAAATGTTGCTGAAGCCGTTGTATCTTTTGATGTATTAGTATCAGCAGCTGATACGCTGTTCATTGCCCCAAGACCTAAAACCGCCCCACTGATTAATGCTGTTGTTAATAATGTTTTTTTCATAATTGTTACCCCCAAGTTTTTTTGTATACGCTTATTATAGTAAATATATAATCTAAAAACGGTCAATATTTTACGGTTGAACGTATATTTTTGATAATATTCATATATAGTGATCTTCTTTGTTCATCTCTTATAACGATTACTATAATATCAAATTTTTATCATTTAAAACGACCAACATTTGCGCGTTGAGTGTAAGTTTTTGACACTTTTTTGATTTACTAATTGTTTATTTTTAAATTAGAAAGCCCACTTATACAACAAAAACGGATCTTAATGAGCAATTACGGCCATTTAAAACATCATATTTATTAATAGTATACCCCGTTAACCAATGGTACTATTTCTGCTTACATAAAAGAAGTCAATATTCGCCACTCACTTCTACTTTTGTGATAATTTTTGATAAAACGCTTATTAATGTACTTATATTACTTTTCCTGACGAACAATATCGTTAAGTTAATTTTACTTTTACACCCTTTCCTTCTATATTAATGTCTTTTATTCGGATACAAAATTTAGTTGTACTTTGATTTCATTTTTCTTTATACTTAAGCTTAACAATTGTTCCAAAATCTCATTAAAAATATTTTTTATTCTATGGAGGCTATTATTTTGCTTGAATCAGAAAAAACGTTACGCTGGTATAACGTTGCTTTAATTGCATTCGTTTCCGTTTGGGGACTTGCAAATGTCTTTAATAACTTTGCGAACCAAGGTCTTACGGTTATTACATCTTGGATTCTAATCATGATTTTCTACTTCGTACCTTATAGTTTAATTGTTGGCCAATTAGGTTCAACATTTAAAGATGCCAGTGGTGGTGTTTCTTCTTGGGTGAAGGAAACGTCAACAAAAAGACTTGCCTACTACGCGGCTTGGACTTACTGGGTTGTACATATTCCTTACTTAGCGCAAAAACCCCAAGGTATCTTAATTGCCTTCAGTTGGTTATTTAAAGGTAACGGTAATTTTGTTAACGAAACATCAGCCATGACTGTTTCAATCATGGGCCTAGTTATCTTCGTCTTTTTCTTATGGATCGCCTCAAAAGGGATCGCAACTTTAAGTCGAATTGGTAGTATCGCTGGAACGGCAATGTTCGTCATGTCATTACTCTTCATTTTATTAGCTGTGTCAGCTCCCTTCATGACACATGCTAAAATCCAGACACCTGACATGGGTGCGATTAAATCATACTTACCTAACTTCAACTTCGCCTACTTCACAACGATTTCAATGTTAGTCTTCGCCGTTGGTGGTGCTGAAAAAATTTCACCTTACGTTAATAAAACAAAGAACTCTGCCAAAGAGTTCCCTAAAGGTATGTTGGCTTTAGCTGCCATGGTTGCTATCTGTGCTATCTTAGGATCATTTGCCATGGGATTCCTATTTAATGGTAAAGATATTCCTTCTGATTTAATTACAAATGGCCCTTACGAAGGTTTCTTACGTCTTGGTAGTTTCTACCATGTCGGTAACTTATTCATGATTCTTTACGCAATCGCAAATGCAATGGCTCAAATTTCTGCCCTTGCCTTCTCGATTGATGCCCCATTAAAAATTCTTTTAGGCGATGCAGACGATAACTTCATCCCTAAAAAATTATCAAAACTCAACAAAAAAGGTACGCCAGTTAACGGCTATGCTATGACAGGTATCTTGGTTAGTATTCTAATCATCATCCCCGCTATCGGAATTGGTAACATGAACGAATTATACAAATGGTTATTGAATTTAAACGCGGTTGTTATGCCAATGCGTTACCTCTGGGTATTCTTTGCTTACATGTTATTAAACAAACAATACAAGAAATTCAAATCAGGTTATAAATTCGTTAAGAACCCAGTTGTCGGTTACATTATTGGCGCTTGGTGTCTTTTATTCACGGCCTTCGCATGTATCTTAGGGGTTGTGCCTAAACTTAACTATTCAGATAGCCCTTCTAACTACATGTTCCAATTAGCACTTAACATTATCACACCAATCGTATTGGTAGCACTTGGACTTATCTTACCAGCAATCGCACGTCGCAATAAAAAAGACGCTGCATAGATTTCATGCTGTCAGGCATCTATCAATTTAAATTGATAGATGCCTTTTTTTGTATTATGTTAAGAAGAAGATAACTCTGCTGAAATTTATGGTTTTTGACTTACGGATTGGGTATACTAAAACAGTTAAATAAAAATTTTGGAAGGAACCTGTCATTATGATGAGTATTATTGAAATGTTTAAGGTGATTGTTCTGGGTGTTGTTGAGGGTATCACAGAATGGTTACCAATTAGTTCCACTGGGCACATGATTTTAGTCGATGAGTTCCTACAACTCAAAGAAAGTCCTGCCTTTATGGAAATGTTCTTTGTTGTCATTCAACTAGGCGCTATTCTTGCCGTCTGTGTGCTTTATTTCCATAAGTTAAATCCATTTTCTCCAAAGAAATCACAATTAGAGAAAAGAGATACTTGGTTACTCTGGAGTAAAGTTATCGTCGCTGTCCTACCGGCCGCTGTTATTGGTTTGGTAGCTGATGACTGGTTGAACGCTAAATTATACAATTTCCCAGTTGTTGCTCTAATGTTAATTATTTACGGTGTTCTGTTCATTATTATTGAAAACAAGAAAGCCAATACAACACCTGCTATTACATCATTTACACAAGTTAGTTATAAAACAGCTATTTTAATTGGTGTCTTCCAAGTCCTTGCTTTAATTCCCGGAACATCACGTTCTGGTGCCACAATTTTAGGTGGTATCTTGCTTGGTACATCTCGTTTCATTGCTGCTGAATTTTCATTTTTCTTATCAATTCCAGTTATGTTCGGCGCAAGTTTATTAAAATTATTTAAATACTTCCATAATGGAAATTCATTTACTGGTGATCAATCAGCCGTCTTATTACTTGGCTGTGCCGTTGCCTTCTTCGTTTCAATCGTTGCAATTAAATTCTTAATGGGTTACATAAAATCAAAAGATTTCAAACCTTTTGGTTGGTACCGAATCGTTTTAGGTTCGCTACTCCTTATCTACTATTTCTTCATTAAATAAACAGACAAAAAACCACCAATTTAAAATTGATGGTTTTTATTTATCTTCTTTTTTCTTAGTTGTTGCTTTTTTAGCCGCCGGTTTCTTTGCTGCGACTTTTTTCTTAGTTGTCACTTTTTTAGTCACTGCTTTCTTGAATGCTGGTTTTTTAGCTGCCGCAGTTGTTTTCTTAGCTGGTTGCTTTTTAGCCGGCGCCTTTTTCTTTTTAACCGCTTTTTTCTTAGTTGCTGCTGCCTTTTTAACGGGTTCAACTTTTTCTTTTTCAACAATTTCAGGTGGATTCTCTAAGAAGGCTACCTTCTCGGCAATCATGGTCGTCATGGTCACGTTGAAATCATCTTGATGTTCTAAATACTCAACTCCAGATGTTACCTTATCAATGCGTAACTTCGAAACGTTAATCACTGGAGATTCAACAATCAAATACACATTAATCTCTGCTTCATCCGTTACTTCATTAAAGAATCCTGGTAATTTTTTGTAATATTTATAGGGTAAATTAATAATATTAGTCTCAAGCGTAAAAATGGCTGTTCCTTCAGGATATTCAATCATCAATTGAATTTCAGCAAGTTGGTTATTTTTCAAGCTCTCAGCCAAGGCTGCGTACCCTTTAGCAAATAAATCGGGAATACCGACATTTTGTACATCTTCTGGTGTCGCCGCATAAAAAATCTTCGTATACGTCTCTTCTTCAATCGCTGACATGAACTGTTCAACCGTCATTTTCATTAGGTGTCCTCCGTCTTTTCTCTCATTCCATAAACTATCATATCCTAGATAACAAGAATTGCAAAATTAAAATACAAAAAAAAGCGCATAAATATACTTATGCACCTCCGTGAATCCTTATTTTAGTGGGACATTACTTAATGTCCATTTTATTGTAGCATGGTAAGTCTGCCCTTTAACCGTGCTAGGCTTAATGTGTAATAAAATCCCCGTATCTTTATCCCATACCTTATTTATTTTGTCACGTGATGAAGTCCCACTTAGAATTGAAAGACTACTATTGTTTAACGATGTCCCCGCATCCTTCGCAGAAGCCTTATAGATTAATGCATCTTTCAAAATTGATTGATCCGCTCCTACCAGTTCACTAGCTGTAATGGCTAAGTTCCATGTTCCTGGTAACGACGCCTCTAATTGTACATTTAACTTCTCATTAGGGTTGAAGTCCGTTAATACATTCGGAATTGGTAATGGCTTTTTTTCCGTCCCGAAATTCAAGGCGCTAATAACCGTTAAACTTAATTTACCTGGATCGGTGACGGTAATCATAGCCGTTTTTGACGCGGTATGCTGATAGTTGTCCACAACGGTTACGGTATACGTATGCTTACCGACTGTTAACTGACTCGCCGGAATCGTTTCTTTATGGTGGGAACCGGTTTTACTTAACTCGATGTATTCTGGCTTGCCTTTAGTGGTATTATCAACAACACTGGTTACTTCGCCAATATTTTGCGGCTTAATATCTCTATCCGTTTTCACAAGCGCATCAAAACTAGCTGAATCACCAAGATTAATATTTTGGTCATTAAGTCCTGTAATGCTCAACGTTTGGTTAGGAACCGAAATGGTAAAGTTAGCCGCGTTGGATTCTACAATTGCGTTATTTCCATTGAAGTGACTAATGGGGCTCATTGCCTTAGTATCCGCAGTTACGGTATTAGCTGTACCCGTCATACTGATTGTTGCCGTATTATTTGCGGTTGATAAGTCTTTAGACAGTTCTTTAGTAATAACACCGTTTTTAGCCGTATTTGTATTAAAGTTATCGACTGTTCCGTCTGCATACTTGATCGTAGCGGCTTCGTTCAACGTCACATTAGTTGGTACATTCAGTACTGCTTTAATTTTTTTCCAGTCCTGTTTACCTTCTTTATAGGTTAAAGTCGTTTGAAAATTAAGTTGATCGCCACTCATCACGTTGCCGTTATTCGTTACGTCTTGATTATTATTCGTACTATCCGTGACCTTTTGAACACCGGCCGCCGAAACTAAATTTGAAATCTGTTCAAACATAATTAAGTTATTTTCGTACTTACTACCAGTTGACCCCGTGAATCCCCACATAATATCAGTCCCATCACCATTTTTTCCATCCGCAGTAAATCTACTTTTATCAATTTGGGCGGTTTGGCTTTGACCTGTTAATGCCAAACCTGTTGTGGGATCCTTATCATCTATTGTATAAGTCATCGAACCCTGTGTTGCCGATAATGTTTTATAATCTAACGTTACGTGATGCCATGCAGCATTAGATAAGTGACTTGTTTTAATAACACCCTGGTGATTCATTACAGCATAAAACTTCAAGAAACCAAACCCAAATTTTAATCCGTATGTATCAGCTGAACTGGGATACCCATAAGCGATATGATTAGTCCCCTTGACATCAGACGTATTATCATAGGATGTCCCTTTCCCCGTATCGTTATTATCATACGTATCAAATTCAAGCGCCCAGGCATTATTTATTGCAGTCTTAGCAATTTCTGCTCTAGTGCCACCATTATCAATTCCCCAAACACCCAATGATTGACCAACCCCAGATATGGCACCCGTTCCACGGATATCATTTTGAAGCACAAAAGCCATTCCATCGCCGGAATCAAATTGATTACCAAAGTACATCCACATGTTCGTTTTACTATCTTTATTTATATTAAACGTGTTCGCAGGCATAGACCATTCTGAACCTAGCTGATCGTTGGAATCCGTTAGTTTCACAATCGCCTTTGTTGCCGCACTGGAACTTTCATCCACGACCTTGTTATCCTTATTAAGCGAGATAACACTTGAATGATTGGCTGATCCGCCACCCGTCCCTGTTTGAAAAATATGATCTAATGTTAACGCATCTGGCGCCACCGAAATAGCTTTAACATAGTCTGCCGCTGCATCCGTTGCTGTATTCGCACTAACAGAACCACCAATGCCTATCAATCCCAATGATAGACTCATTAACAGTATTTTCCCCAATTTTACCTTCATTATAAAAGCCCTCCCATTCGGTAACTCTTATATATTATCTTAACACTTAATCTTACAAAATTGATTAAGAATTACAACATTAATCAACCGTACCAATTACTTAAAAACAATATACCAAGGCATCCATATCACTTATTACTTATGACCAAATTGAATCTGAAATTTAAAATTTAAATAAAAAAAGAGGCATAATTAATTATGCCTCTTCCCCTATATCTATTCTGTTGGTGTGTGGCTTAACGTCCAGTTGATAGTCGCTTTATAATTTTGTGTTTTAACTTCACTCGGTTTAACTTTTAACAGAATCCCTGTATCTTTAGCCCATGTCTTCGTTACTTTAGACGCAGATGACTGACCGTTAAGAATTGTTAAACTGTTACTATTAACAACCGTCTCTGCGGCATTAACTGAATCCTTGTAAATTAAGGCACCCTTTAAAATAGATTTATCAGTCCCAACAACATCACTACCTTCAACCGATAAGTTCCACGAACCCGGGAGTGATGCTTCAAGCTCAACATTCATTGCTGAAACAGGATTGTAAGTTGTCGTTGATTGAGGAATCGGTATCGTTCCAAAATTCAAGTCATTAACTGTCGTTAAATCAATCTTACCTAAATCCTTGACCGTAATCGTTGATTGAACTGTTTTAGAATCACCATAACCATCATCAACCCTAATTGTGTAGGTGTTATCACCCAACTTTAATTTATTCGCTGGGATTGTTTCAGGATATGGATATGGATCTAACTTATTCAATATAATTAACTCATCACTTAACTGCGTGCCATTAAGTTTAGTCGTGACTGAAACAACATTAGATTCCAAGATAGTATCCGTATTAATGCTCGCAGCAACTTTGGCAGCTTGACCAACATTAATGGTTTGGTTAACTAACCCGGTAATTGTAAATCTTTGTTGTGATGCCTTAATCGTAAACGCCGCAGCATTCGATGTTATCATCGCATTTTTACCGTTAAACGCACTTGCAGGGCTAGCCACTTTTGTATCTGATGTAACTGTATTAGCAGTCCCGTTCATACTAATTGTTGCAGTATTGTTAGTTTTAGACAAACTTTTCGATAAAACTACTGAAATAACTTTATTCGTCACTTTAGTCGTATCGAATTTTTGGATTGTTCCATCCGCATATTTAATTGTTGCTTCTTTATCTAAGGTCACGTCATTTGGCACTTGCAATAAGGCCTCAATTTTTTGCCAATCTTGTTTACCATCTTTATAGGTTAACGTTGACTGGAAATTAAGCTCGTCGCCACTAACAACCGTTCCGTTATTAGTCACATCCGCATTGTTTTGCGTTACATCAGTAACTTTTTGGATGGCATCAGCAGAAACCAAACTAGAGATTTTTTCAAACATCACTAAGTTATTTTCATACTTATCACCAGTGGCCCCTGTGAATCCCCACGTTAATTGGCCGTTCGCGCTAGCAAATTTATTCTTATCGATGTTAAATGAATTCGTTTGTCCGGCCAATGCCGCACCTGTACTCGGATCTTTATCACCAATCGTATAAGTCATCAATCCGCTTGATTTATAGTCTAACGTTACATGCCACCACTTACCATTAGACAATTTTGCGGTATTGATAATGCCATTATGACCCAATTTATTGTACCAATTAAACCCACTCAAGTGTCGTTCGTATGCACCAGCCTGATTGGGATAGGCACTTGCAAGATGGTTGTCATTAATTGAATTTAAATCATCAAAGCCACTGCCTGTCCCTTTATCACCATTTCGATGCGTATCAAACTCAAGTGCCCATGAATTTTTAATGGCACTATTGGCAATTTCTGACTCCCGTCCACCATTATCCACACCCCAGACACCTAATGATTGACCCGCTCCAGAAATAGCAGCCGTTCCACGTGCATCATTTTGTAAAACAAAGGCCATTCCATCACCAGAATTACCGCCCGCATTACCGAAATACATCCACATGGTTGTTAAATTATCTTTATTAATATCAAATTTATTACCAGCGGTTGACCATTCTGACCCCACTTGTTTTTGTGCATCCGTAATTTTAACCAATGATTTATCCGCGGTTGCCGATCCTTCTGGCACCACATTTCCTTTAGCATCCAGTGTTACAACAGTTGCAACGTTAGATGCCCCTGATACAGTTCCTGTTCCTGTCTGGAAAATTCCAGTCAGAGTCAAGGCTTCAGGTGATGATTTTAAAGCAGTATCGTAGTCAGCGTCAGCACTGACTGTGCGACTACCAACCCCCAAGGTTAGTGCAATCATGATACTTGTTACAATCAATATTTTCATCATTCAGTTCCTCCTCCCAAAATGTCTTGCATTTTGATCAGTAGCTTAAAATCCGACAATTCAACTCATTGGTTGCAGCATTTATTTTTATTAGTTAACTGGTGTATTTGTTAATGTCCAATTAATCTGTGAGGTATAAACTTCGTCAGCTTTAATCTCACTTGGTACTACGTTCAACACAATTCCTGCGTCTGTAGCCCATTTTTTTGTAATTGTTGCTGCTTGTCCCGTGCCACTATCAATTGTTGTCCCAATTGTTGGACTTAGTGGAGTGAAACTTTTATCTTTGGTATCACGGAACCCAACTGTTGAATGTTGCAAAGTACTGTTATCACTCTTAGCAGTTAAAGCACCCGCAGTGACAGACAACGTCCAATTCTTTGCCGCTGAGGTTTCTAACTTAAGTGTATAATCCGCAGTACGACTTAATACACTTGTTTTAGCTGGAATTTGATTCTCAAAGTTAATCGAATCGTCAGATGAAATGCTCAACAATCCCACAATAACCGTAATCGTTTGATTATTAGATGTATTCCCCTCTGTATCGACTGAGTATACCGTTAAGACATGCGTCCCAATTGAAAGCTTGCTTGTATCTAGGTCAACTTTATGATCTTGTGTTGAACCTGGTTTAGTATTGGCATATTTTTCCAATTGAACCGGCGTGCCAGACGCGCCTTCTTTATAGTACGTTGTAATATCTGCACTATTATCAACAACTTGGAAATTAAACGTATATGGTGCAATGACCGTTCCGTTGTTGTCATTTAATGTTAATACAGGATGAATATTTATTTTATTTGTATACTTCACTGTTTGAATACCAGCAGCATCTGTTGCTTGAACAGTGACCGTATTTTCGCCAGCTTTATATTTATCTTTTGGTACCGTCACGCTGAATTTACCATCTGTCCCAACGTCTGCTTTAATCGGTGTTGTTTCATTGTTCACGGTTACGTCAACCTTGGCACCTTTGGCAAGTAGCCCACCTAAACTAGATTTTACTGTCCCGCTGACAGTTGCATCTGAACCATAGTTAACATCGATATCTTTGAGACCATCGATTGTTAATAGGATTTTAGGTTGACCTTTGACGGTATAACTAACAGCATTTGTATCGACAATCCGATTACTTCCAATAATCTGTCCAGCCGGACTAATGTCTTTACTGTCTTCAGTAATTGATTTTACCGTACCAAGATACGTTACTTCTGTAGTTGAATTCGGGTTTGAGAGGTCCATTCCCATATTTATCCCCTTAGCAGCATCGGCGGGTTCAGCACCTGGGAATTCTGAACCATTTACCAGGACACTAGTCCAAGTAATATTATCGGTATTAGGTATTTTGGCATGTCCAGTTATATTTTTCCAATCCTGTTTTCCACCTAGATAAGTTGCCTTACTTGTAAATTTCAATTTATCCCCAGCATTAACCACACCTGTCCCATCGCTAGGTAGATCCTTTCCTTGCGTAAGATTTGTCACGGTCTGCGTTGCTTTTGCATCGACAAGACCGGGAACTTGTTCAAACATTACTAAGTTACTTTCAGAATTAGCACCTGTAGAACCCGTAAATCCCCAACGAATTTTTCCACTAGTTGAATTAAATTTTGTTTTATCAATCGTTACCTGTGCCGTTTGACCTACATAAGCGGAAGGAGCAATTTTTGTGTCAGAATTCTCTGAAACTGCTTCCTTATCATTAAACGTATATGTCATTAATCCGTTTTTAGGCTTGGCCGGGTCAACATTTTTGTAATCAATTGTCAAATGATGCCATTCCCCATTTGACAAAGAATCATTATAAGTAATCAATCCACCATGTTTTTGTGCATAGTATGTTGAGCCAAAAAATCCACCCATTTTAGTATAGCTACCCTCATCTGCTGGGTATCCACTCGCAAGATGACTAGCGCCCGGTAAATTCAAATCAAAGGCACCACCTTTATTTAATCCCTTATTCATATAGGTATCAAATTCTAAGGCCCAACTATTTTGAATAGCCGCCTTAATCATATCGCTAGGAGCTGGTTTAAGATCATCACCCCAAACACCTAACGTTTCACCAGAATTTCCCGAAATGGCAGCATTTCCTTTAGGGTCATTTTGAAATACAAGTGCCATCCCATCTCCGGCGCCGCCCCTTCTATTTCCTAAATAAACCCACATTGACGCTTGTCCGTCCTTATTAATGTCAAATGAATTATCATCTGTCGACCAAACCGCTGCTTTTTGGGCCTTATCATTAGTTATTCTAACAAGCGTTTTCACTACATCTTGAGGGGTATTTGTAGGTCGATTAAGTGCGTCCATATTAACCATGTCACTACTTGTAGTAACACCCGTTCCTGTTCCTCGCTGGAACAGATTATCCATTGTTATTGCTCGAGGAGCAGTTGAAAGCCCCTGAGCATAATCAACTTCTTCCTCGGTAGGCGCAGGCGCCGCTTTAACACTCGAAACTCCAGCCAAAAAGAACATCCCAAAAGCCAATATTGTTATTTTTAATTTATTATTTATCATCATCGTAATAGTCCCCCACCCATTTTATCGAAATATAACATACTTATATAATATCATGTTATATCTTTTAAAAACGTCAAAAAAAGGGGGACTACACGCATTTTTTGATACTTTTACACCTCCAATAATACTTAATTTCCGTCAATTATGAACCTAAGTTATCATTCATGAATTTAACGACTTTTTTACTATATAGGGCTGGATCTGTACCGAAGGCTTTTGCATGTCCTGCACCCTTAATAACCCACAATTCTTTCTTACCTGCAGACGCCTTATAGTTGTCGTAAACCATTGAACTTGGTACAAAGTCATCCTTATCCCCATGAATAAATAACGTTGGTAATTTATTTTTCTTCAATTGCTTAACAGAATCTGCTTCAGCAAAAGAATATCCCGCACGCAACTGTGTCACCCAACTTGAGGTTGTGATTAACGGTTGCTTGGGTAGATTAAATTGTAGCTTCAATTGATAAGCTAATAGGTCCTCAACATTCGTGTACCCACAATCTTCAACAATTGCCTTAACTTGAGTAGGTAACTTCTCGCCACTCATCATCATGACCGTTGCGGCACCCATACTTAGACCAAATAGACCAATTCTCTGATCTTGCCCTTTTTCAGCAATTAATTTTTTTGTCCATTTAATATAATCTAAACGGTCTTTCCAACCAAAACCAATATAATCGCCTTCACTCTTACCTTGTCCGCGATCATCTGGCGCTAACACATTGTAGCCAGCATCATGGAATAGTCGAATATATGACGCCATATTTTCTTTGTTTTCCATATAGCCATGAGCGACCACAACTGTTTTAGTTGATTGTTTTTCCGCAGGCACATAATCAGCAACTAATTTTAAATTCTCGCCAGCCGATTGTTGTGTCCAGTTCTCTTTTTTTACACCAGCCAACCATTTTTTATCTTTAATAGTTCTCTCCGGTGTTTTCTTTGACGCCCCTGTTAATGTTTTTTCGGTATTTTGGATAGCGTAGTGATAGAGGTAAAAACTTCCACCTGCAATCGCGACCGCAAATAGGACCAAAATACTCACGATCCAAATGATTATTTTCTTTTTCATTCAAAAATCCCCTTTTATTGTATATGCCATTAACGTATTATAGCATTGTTCATTTTATAATTCATATTTTAATTAAAAAAAATAACCACACTAGTTTACTAACTAGCGTGGTTACAACGTTATAGACCGTTTATTTAACTTGTTTAACTTCTTTTAAAATAGCTTGCATAACTTTTGCCTTTTCTTGTACCTTAAATGCGTCAGTTGCTTGTTTAACTATTTCAGCTTTATCTGCGGATGAAATTTTATCATTTTTCATCATTGCATTTGCGACTGCTTCCTTAGCGAAGGTAGCCCCTTCTTTAGCAAGTTTTGCTTTACCAGCCTTAGAATTTACTTGAGCTTGTTCAGCTTTAACTATTTTAGGCATTGCCTTAGCTTGGTTAGCCGTTAAAACTAGCATATCTTTCTTAACATAGAACGTATTCGTTCGTTTAATTAAGACATGATTGTTATCGGCGATTCCAAACATCAATTTGTAGGTATTATTTTTATATACCCAACGCGTTTCTTTGACTACCAACTTATTGCTCTTCGCATTTTCAACGATTTTGCTAGTTGTATCATCCGTTTGCGTATGTTTCGTTTTTGTTTGTGATGCCGTATTTTTATAGACGACTACTTTTTCAGAACCATCCGTCCCAATTGGTTGGTAGACCAATAAGTTCGTATCCTTAGACATTGAAGCTAAAGATTCTGTTTTAGTTGTTGTTACTTTTTCCATCCCGTAATGAGTGCTGTAATTGACAACAATCATCCCACCGAGAACGATAATACAAAGTGCAAAAATACCACCGAGCGTATAACTTACTGCATTATTCCTAATTAAATTCCATGTTAGGAAGAATAAAACAACGGCAATAACCAATAAAATAATAATCATTATTTTGCACCCCCGTTATTTGTTACTTGTTGTTTTGATTTTAAGAAGAATGAGAGCCAAAGACCAATGACACAGAAAATAATCGCAATGGCAAAGGCTGCTTTATACCCACTCAACGTCGCATTAATCGCTTGGTTCTTATAATCTAAAGGTGCTGATTTAAGCAATGATTTACCAGGCAGTGCATCTACCGTTACGTTTGTTAAAACAGAAACCATGACAGCTGTCACAATTGAACTAGCAATTTGACGTGCTGTATTATTAACGGCCGTTCCATGACCCATCAATCTAGCTGGTAAAGCATTCATCCCAGACGTTGTTGTTGGCATCATAACCATTGAAATCCCGAACATCCGGATAGCGTACATGACCACGATGTATAACGTTGGCGTATCTTTCGTTAAGAATGCGAAAGGAATTGTTCCTAACGTTAATAGGAACATCCCACCAGTCGCTAACTTCTTAGCCCCAAATAAATCAAACAGACGACCCGTGAATGGACTCATAATTCCCATCATCAATGCCCCGGCTAATAACGTTAACCCTGATTGGAAAGCACTATCTCCACGCACAGTTTGTAGGTACATTGGCAAGATCATTTCGACACCGATCATAGCCATATTAACGATAGAACTTAAGAGCGCAGCAATTGTGTATTCTTTAGACGCAAAGACGTGTAATTCTAAGAATGGTGTTTCCATAGTTAGTTGACGCCATACGAAAAGACCAATAAAGATAACCCCAATTGCTAAGAAACTAAGTACTGACACGCTACCCCAACCATTATCACCAACAGTTGAGAAGCCATAAAGTAAACTACCAAAACCAATTGTTGATACGATTAATGATAGAATATCAATTTTTGATTTATGCGTTTCAATAACGGGTTTCATAAACCAGAAAGAAGCCACAATAACAACGGCTACGATAGGTACAATCATTCCGAAAAGATCACGCCATGTTGCATTATCCACGACCCAACCTGAAAGCGTGGGTCCAATAGCGGGTGCCAACCCAATAACCATTCCGGCAAGTCCCATTGATGCCCCACGTTTTTCTGGTGGGAAAATCGATAACATAATCGTTTGGAGTAATGGCATCGTTACACCGACACCGACAGCTTGAACTAAACGACCGGCAAGTAAGAAACTAAAGTTAGGTGCTGTATATGACATCACCGTTCCAAGTTCAAAAATCATCATTGCCCCAATATAGAGCCATTTTGTGTTCACACGACTACTTAACCACGCACTAACAGGGATAAGGATCCCATTAACCAACATAAATCCAGTTGTTAACCATTGAACTGTTGACGTTGTCACGTTAAAGTCCTTCATTAACGTTGGATATGCTGTTGCTAAAATTGTTTGATTCAAAACCGTACAGAACGTTCCTATTAACAATGTTGCAATCAATAGGTTACGATTATACGGTCTTCCTTTTGCATCTAAATTCATTTTGCTGACCTTCTTTTCCTCTTAAAATAACTTCGACTATTAATATAAGACTATTTGCAACGTATGTCAACCTACTTGACATACGTTTTAAAAAATATATAATCAATAGAGTAAATATGACAAGATTAATCCCGTTATCATTAATAAATTTTTTAATTTGGAGGTAAATTTATATGGCTGATATAAACGACATCGCAAATATTCAAGATTATGCGAAAAGAATGGCCGATATTATGAAAAACGATACATTCTCGATTGGTATCGGCGAAATTGCTGAAACAACTGGTCTTACACAGAGCCAAATTCGCTATTGGGAACAAAAAGGCTTCATTGAATCAATTAAGACGAATAAAAATCAAAACAGAAAATATTCTTACCATACATTATCGATTATTCGTTTAATCAAATCTTACCTAGATTCTGGGTTCACTCTCAAAACTGCGGCAGAAAAAGCCAATGCGCATAAAAAAATGGGTAAAATGCTACGTCAAATCTTTACGGATCGTTTCGTGGGCGTTGAAGAAATCGATGGTTTACCATGTATCAATCTCGGATTCTTCGATAAAGAAGAAACTCAGACGTTATACGTTGTAATTCATGATGACTCAACCGAAATAAAAGTTGTTCCAGTAAAATAAAAAATGCTCAACACTCCGAATTTTTCGTGAGTGTTGAGTATTTTTTATTTTTTTAGCGCTTATTATGTCCGAGCAAGGGCCCAAACTAACATTCCGATGAAACCAAAGATAACCCAATAGTAGCGTGCCAAAAATTCCCATCCATTATTAATAGGTTTGTATTGCCATTCTCGCCATCGATGATTTTCATGCCAATCTTTATCCGCCTCATCTTCTTCAAGTAGGCCTTTAATTTTCTTTTTAAATCCTGATTCAGATTGACTGGCATCCCCGCCAAATAATAAAACTTCTACAGGAACGTCCAACACCTTCGCAGCTGCTTCAATTTTACCTAAATCCGGTTCAGCTTCTCCCGTTTCCCATTTTGAGATAGCTTGTCTTGAGATAAATAATTGGTTCGCCAATTCCTCTTGCGACAACTGTTTTTCCTTACGACATTTAACCAATTGTTCTGCAAAAATAATTTTCATCCCGATGTCCTACTTTCCTTTAATTAACACCTTAATATTATCATCCGGTAAAATGTTCAACAAGCAACGGATGGGGCAATCTCCCGCAACCAAAAATAGCATACCGCAAATCAAATTTGCATTTCCTTATATCATAGGGTTTTGAATGTATTTTATGCGAATGAACGCAATACTGATAATCCTTAATTTTTTCTATTATTTAAATCCATTTATTATGCTTTTCTCTCCAGATAGGTATAATTAAGTTAAAATATATGTTAATTGAGAGGGTCACATTATGAAATTCAAAAATATAATTTATACGGCGGCAGTCACTACATTAGCTGTCCTTAGTTTAGGATCAGTTGCTCACGCTGCAACTGACACATCTAGTTCGGCTTCATCAACAACAGAAAAGACAACCGATTGGTCAAATCCCGTTGTCACATTAGGTTCAAGTTTAACGGATTCACAGAAATCGGGTACAATTTCGACATTAACAGCGAGTTTAGACAGTAATTCTACTTACTCGACCTTACCAGTTAATGGATCCACGTTGGTTAAATATCTCAATAGTTCTGGTAGTACCTTCAACTCAGATTCAGGCGTTTGGTCATCAGCGATGGTTCAAAAAACCAGCAGTGGTTCCGGAATTAACGTTAAAATTTTAGATTACAATGGCACAAATAATATTACGACAATTACGGAAAACCAATATAAGAATGCGGCCTTAACGGCTGGGGTAACCGACGCTAACATCTATGTGACTTCCGCAACAAGAATTGATGGTTCTGGCGCCCTTGCTGGTGTCTATGCAGCTTTTGCTCAAAACGGTGAAACCTTGAATACAAAACAAGTGACTGCCGCTCAAAATGAAATGTCGACGTTAAGTGACATTACGCAAGCTAATAAGAGTAAAGACGGTTACACGGATTCACAGTTAAATAATGCGGTAGCCGGTGCCAAGAAAGATATGGCCAAAGAAGGTAGCAACGTTACGAACAACCAGATTACAAATATTGTGAATAACCAAATCACAAATAATAACTTAACTAACATCATTACTGACAATCAAAAACAACAAATTGTTGCTGTTTTAATTAAGATTCGTGACTCGGGTGCTTTAGATTCATCCGATTTCAAGTCACAAGCTAACAAAGTCGCAACAAACATTCAAGATGGTGCGAAAGATATTTTCAGCAAATTGAATACGTCTGAAAATCGTAACTTCTTACAAAAAATATGGGATGCAATCGTCTCATTCTTCAGTTCTATCTGGTCAGCTATTACATCAATGATTTCATAAACATAAAAACACACCATTTAAGAAGATAATTTATCTTAAATGGTGCGTTTTTATTTAATTTAACAGACTAAATCCAATTCTAACTACCATAATCATGCACAACATCTCAAAAAAAATATATTTATTCGTTCTAAAGGTCAACGTTATCATGAGACTCATCAAGGTTGTCACTAAAATTCGTAAATCACCTATAACAAAATTTTGTTTAATTGCCAGACTCATTACCAAATTTATAACAATGAGTATGATAAGATTTGGTGCAATTCGCTTAAAGGCCAACCAATAATATTTCACGTTGTTAACTCGAGGACGAATCATATTCTCCAATTGCCAGATATCATTAATGGGAATTAAAATAATTAATACCTCGAGACAACTCAAGAAAATAATCGTCAATTGACTCATTAGCGTCCCATTCCATGCAAAATTATATTGAATAGCATTCATAATTTTGGGATCTTGATAATAGAGACCAAAAATACATAGTTCTAATAGTACCAAATAAAGGATAACTTGATTCTTTCTCATAACTTTTGTAAGTCACCTTCGACTAGTTCATAACGCGTTGTAAATTCCAATTCTGATAAGTTTTCATGTGACGCAATAATAATAGATTTCCCTTCACCAATTAGCTCCATAACCATCTGGCCAAACGTTTCCAATGCCTTTTTATCAAGACCTCGTGTAGGTTCATCCAACAAGATTAAGTTTTGATTCTCCATAATAGCTTGTATAATGCCCACTTTTTGACGCATACCTAGTGAGTACTTATTAATTTTTTCACGACTATTATAATCTAAATCAAGCTTGCTAAATAAGTCACTGATTCTTTTCTCATTGTAATGATGATTAATTTGAGATAAGAACTTCATATTTTCTTTAGCTGTACTAGTTTCCATAAAGCTCGGGTTCTCAATTAATGCCCCAATTTCTACGTTTTCAAAAAGTGTAACAGTTCCACTACTTGGTTCCATAATATTAGCGATGATTTTGAAAAGAGTTGATTTTCCGGATCCATTAATCCCCATGATATGGATTAATTCACCTGAATCAACGGTTAAATTTAAGTCATTAATAATCTCATGTTGTTTAATTTTCTTTGATAATGCTTCTATTTTTAACATTTTTTTAGTTTCCATTATATAATTCCCTCCACATACCATTTAGAAATAATATTCATCACAAATGCGTAATGCCAGATAAAATTCATTCCCAGTGCAACTGCGAACACGAACACAGGGTTCATTCCAAAATTAATTAAGTTCATAACCATAATTTCAAATAAAAATAAGACCATATTAATCAATAAATAGAGATAAATGACGCCGACTCTAGCCGGATGTTCAACAGGCAACAACCATAAATTTAAAGCGTATTGAAATCCTAAATAAACGAGTCCAAGACTCATAGACAACATCAACTGACTTGTTAAATATTTTGTCAATTTCACTCTTGTAATGAGTAAGTTACTGATCCGGTTGTACCTCACTAACTGGCTAAAGATTAACACAAGTACAATTACGTTAGGTACAGTCGTTATAAAATTAGTCTGAGCTAAAGTAGAATAAACATCTTTATTTAACCCGCCTAACATTAATAGATTCCCACCGCCACAAACCAACACTGCCATAAGTAGTAAGACATTCTTCTTACGATTTAAAATTCCAATCATCCTGCTACCTCCTCATTCCTACTCATCATAGTATTGATCCCATACCTTATATAAAATAAAAGTAACTAACCCAAAAAAGAAAACTGAGCCGATAAAGGGAAACCACGCATTAAATTTAGGCGCATAGGAGCCAATCGTCCGTATTCCAGGTGTGAATAAGGTGTCAAAAGACACCGAATTCATAAAGAGAGAGCCAATAAAACTTCTAATATTTAATAACCCCATTAGTAGAGCCGGTACTAACGAAAAAAATAAACTTACAATCAGTCCTACGGCGTAATAAAGAACCGAATTTTTCAAAAATAAACCGATACTTAAAATGAAGCTAGCAAATACCATAGCGCCAATTGTTGATAGGATAAGGTAAAAGACTAAGTTTAGGATAGCGTTCGTTGAGAAGACGTAAGGTAATTGATCGAACAGACTCCGTGTCTCTTCCGTAAAATTAATTGGATTAATTATCATAACGGAAACAACTAATTCTAAAATTCGATAACTTAAAAAGATACCTCCTGAATAGACGATATTCATTACGATTGCTTTTAGTCGATAGCGTTTTTGTGAACCCAGTCGTGTGATCATAAGGTTATCAAAATGGTTATTTTTAGCGCTGATAATATTATGAGAATAAAGAAATGGCATCACTGAGATATAGAAAAAGAATAAAAGTGCTGATGAAAAGCTCCCCTGTGTACCATAAAAGAAATTTAATCCTGAAGCTTCTTTTGGAATACTTGCTAAACTGATATACTCATTTTTTGCGTATAAAATCGTCGCTATTACCACATATAAATATGAACAAATTAAAAATATAACTCTTTTTTTCTATTAAATATTAACATCTTAAATGTCCTTTCTATGTTGTTCACATTTCATTAAAATTTAAATTTTTGATTAATTATTTCTTCTCAGTATAACGAAGTATACAACTCTAAACAACGTTAGCGCATGAGTCTCTATTTTATTAAAATAACATAAATATTAACGGTCAGAGTTGTACATATGCGTTTAAAGAAAGCGTTTTACAAAGATGCTCATTTATCGTAACATTATACAGAAAGGAGGGATTTCATGAAGAAAATATGTTTTGTATTAACCGTTAGTTCCGGTATAAACTTTAGTTCAATAGATGCTATCCCATTTATTAAAAATCACGATGACCTAAAAGCCTATTTTTCTAGGTATTATGATGTTTCAGTTAACTATCTTAAAGATAAAGACAGCGTTGATTATTTGGTGGTCCCCAAACCTTTCGTGCCTTTTGATAATGAAAATAATTTACCAATAATTGAGGTGCCAGCACGTTTATTTATAGAAAAGGACTTTGAAAAAATAAAAATGTATCTAGATAATTCTATTTCTTAATAATTAAATAAAAAAATGGATAACGTAGAAAATTCTACGTTATCCATTTTAATTTCAACCGGTTAGTTAAACATTTTTACGCTTGAATACGAGGTATCCCAAGAATAAGAATACTGCTGTGTAACCAAGGTTACCCCAAATTAATTGATTTGTCGTCAAATGTGTTAAAGCCTCAAATGTTTTTCCGGCTGATAACTGATTACTCAAGTTCATCATGTTAAGCGGATTCCATTTAACCCAGTCCCATTTAGTAATAACTAAAATTTGGATACCTGAAAGGATACTCGTTAAGAAGTAGAATCCAATTCCGGCAGCAATTGAAGCACCAGAACTATTAAAGGCACTAGCTAATAGCAAGACTAAACTGATAATTAACCATAAATTCACAAAGTTACCAGCGAGGGATGTTGTTAATGCGCCGATAATCATTTGATTTCCTACTTTTTCTGCGAATGATAGATCAGGTAAGAAGATTACTTTAGCAACAATTGAAGCAACAATCACTAATACGTTTAAATAGATTGAGTAGATGAACACGGTCAACCATTTACTTGATAAAACGGCCCCCCGTGAATATTTACGATATAACAAATCTTTAATTGTTCCAAATTGTGATTCCATAGCAACAATTGTACTTGCACTCGCAACCATTATCATCACGATAAAGAACGTTGCGCCAAAACCACCAACAAACAGGTCTTTAGCTCCAAATATTTTAGGATTCATTTTTGAGATAATTGCAACGCCAAAAATAAAAATGGTAAGTAAAATTGAAATAATTGGTGTTGATTTCTTTTTCAATAATTTGAATGTTTCTTGTTTAACCAATGTTAACATCAGGCTTTACCCCCATCTTTTTGATCTAATAAATTAAGCAATGATTCTTCCATATCATTTTCTTGATGTCTAACATCATTGATTTGAATTTTATTATCATAAAGAACTTGAATAATATTTGCCAAATCAGCATTTTCACTCATTTTAATTTTAACTGATCGGTCAACTTGTAGCTCATACTTAGCCGCCGTTAAAACTTCCTTAGCTTTTTCATTATCAGTTGTCGTTAACATAACGTAATGGCTATGTCCCGCATTTAATTCCTCAACAGACATTGCTTGAATGATTTTACCTTTGTTTAAAATGATAAAATGATCAACGATCTTTTCTAATTCGCCCAAAATATGACTTGAAATTAAGAACGATGTTCCTTTTTTTGATAATTTCAATACAAGTTCACGGACGTCACGTGTTGCTTGAGGATCAAGTCCATTCATTGGTTCATCCAAAATAATTAATCTTGGTCGATTCAATAATGCCAAGGCAATTCCTAATTTTTGTTTCATCCCCAATGAGTATGACTTAGCCTTACGGTTAATATAATCTGTCATATGTAGGTCAGCCACAATTTCGTCTAGTTCTTCTTTAGTATTATTTTCAGAGAATAATTTTAAATGATCATAGCCACTTAAAAATGGATAAATACCGGGGTATTCAATTAACGCACCGACTTCTTCTAACGCCTGATGACTCGTTGTTGAAACCATCTTCCCATCAATCGTTATTTCTCCTGCTTGGTAACTAGCTAATCCAAGAATGGATTTCATGATGGTTGTTTTACCGGCACCATTAGCACCAACAAGTCCAACAATCTCACCTTCCGAAATCTTGAAGTCAATCCCTTTAAGCACTGTCTTTTTGCCGAAACTCTTTGTTAAATTATTTATCGTTAACATTTCTTTCAAACTGAATCCCTCCCAATAATATCGCTTTTATGTGTATAAATTGTAGTTTATCATAATCCACTTATTATACATACTAACAAGTTTGTAAGGTCGAAATAGCCCCCTATTCGTTATGAATAGAGGGCTATTATTTTTTAAGATTTATTTTTTGAAGATTTATTTTGTATCTTTTGCCAAATGTTTTGTGGCCGATAGATAACGATATACGCAACGATAAACGTGATAATCCCGGTAATGACGCCCACTTTTATCATTTCACTCAGCTTTGTATAACCGCGACCTTGCCCACCAATAATGAATCCAATATAAAGAGTTACAAAAATCAGTAACGGTTTTTTTAGATAGTTAAATTGTAAGTAAGGACCGTCTTGTTCTAATGACAGATTATTAAAGAAATAAGAAGCTGCCCACATCATTAACGCGGCTAAAATCAAGAATATTACTATCTGGACTGGGACGCTAGGCCCCATCATTTCCATATTATATTCGGACGCATAATTAAAAGGATTACCCATGCTATTATTGAGGAATGCCCCCGTAAATATTATCCAACTTCCAAGAAACCCAAATGCAGTTATTGTTGCTGCTAAAATACCGTTCACTAGAATTCCAACAATGGTTCCAACAGCATATATGGCAGTATATCCCGCTATATAATGTCCCAATTTTAATACTAAAAATGATTCTGAAACGTGGAAATAATTGCTTGAAATGAATAGTTTAGCAATACCAACATCTGCTATCATACAGATTACGATTGTTGCAAGTGTCGTTATAAATATTAATCCTGATTTTTTCCAAAAATATCGACGTCTTGAAAAACCACTCGAAAAGATAAATTCATTAAATTTTGTTTTTAAATCATATAAACTCGTAAACAGACCCACACCGACTATAAATAAAAGAAATATTTCTGACCAGGCATTGCCCAGAATAGTTGAGCCATCATTATAACCCATATCTGCTTGATACTTTTTATAATCTAACTGACTGACATGGTTTTTTATTTTACTTTCTTTAGCATCAGAATTGGTTTGCTTGACATAATACTCGTATGTTGTCATCTTTTCTGTATCCTTGACACTATTAATGGTGCCCACCGTGTTCATCATCGATACCCCGACAATTAAAGCAACAAATAACGCGATAAACCACTTGTATCTTTGCCAAACAATTTGATTCAATCTCTTATTTACTGTCATTATTTTTCACCTTCAGTACTTTCTTTAGCTGAAATGCTTGCTCGGAATAAGTCTTCCAGAGTTAACGGCAATTCTTCAAATAACGCTGGGTCTTCAGCTTGAATTTGCGCCTCAAGTTCTGCCGAATAATGTTCAAATAAAACAACGACTACGCGTCCTTGAATACTAATGGCGCGGCTATTTTCTTTGACAAAAGTTGGAATTTCTTTTGATTTAAACACTAATTGTACTTTTCGAGCTTCTGAACGCGTATCTTCTAAGCGATAATCACTCACAATATGACTACCCTTCAATACAATCGCGCGATCGATAAGTCGGTCTAACTCTTCTAGGTTATGTGACGAAATCAAAACGCCTCGCTGATCTTCAGAAACGGCATCGATAATAATCTGAAAAACCTGCTTACGAACGATAACATCCAAACCGTCCAACGGTTCATCTAAAATCACGTATGGTGCTCCGGTTGAAAAAGCTAAAACAATGTTAAATAACCCTTGCATCCCCTTAGAGAATTGACGGTATTTCGTTTGACGTGGTAAATCATATTCGATGACCCAATTGTTATATTTTTCACGATCGAATGTTTGATAGGCTAACTCGTAAAAGTCGGCGATTTTGTCGATTGTGTAGCTATCAAAAAAGTTATTTTGAGTATCCAAGTAGAAGAGCTTTTCCTTTAACGTTAAATCTTCTTTAATCCATTGGTCATCAATCAAAATATCGCCAGTATCTGGTATGTATTGGCCCGCGATTGACCTAAATAACGTCGTTTTACCGACACCATTACGGCCAATTAGACCTACAATTTCTCCGGGGACCAAGCTAATATTAATATCTTTTAATATGTCTTTGTCTCCGATTTTTTCTGATAATCCTTTAATTTCAAATCCCATGTTTAGCTCTCCCCCTTTTCAAAATATTGTTTAATCCAATCATGTATTTCATTTTCTTGTACACCTAGATAAGTTACTTCTTTAATTGTGTCTAATAATATCGTACGAACTTTTTGAATCTGACGTTCATCACGATCACTCTCATTTGTTGCTTTAACATACGTACCACGGCCTTTAACGGTGACAAGTACATCTTGCGACTCGAGCACCTTGTAGGCTTTACTAACCGTATTCGGATTCATCTCATGAATTTTAGCCATTTCTCTGACCGATGGGACTTTATCGTCTGTTTGTAAAATACCTTTAAAGATATCTTCTTTAATACCTGATATTAATTGTTCATAAAATGGTTTACTGCTTGTCTTATTAATTTGCACTTATCTCACCTCCACCATGTGTACTATTATACATAGTACACAAATTAATACAACCCCTATGCACAAAAAAAGAGAGGTCAACGGAATGTTAACCTCTCTTCGTTCATTATTTATTAAACTGTTGCGTTCACGAAAGCTTGGAATAAACCTTCTGGACGTTGTGGTCTTGATAAAAATTCTGGATGGTATTGAGCTGCCACGAAGAATTTGTTTTGAGGAATTTCAACAACTTCAACTAAACGGTTATCTGGAGATGTTCCAGAGAAGACCAAACCTTCGCCAGCAAGTTGTTCACGGTATTCATTGTTAAATTCATAACGATGACGGTGACGTTCTTGAATGACATCTTGATTGTTGTAAGCTGCAGCTGCAACTGTTCCTGGTTTTAATTTACATGGATATAAACCAAGACGTTGTGTGCCACCCATATCTTCAACTTCTTCTTGATCTGTCATCAAGTCGATAATGTTATATGGTGTTTCTGGAACAGCTTCTGTTGAATGTGCGCCTTGAAGACCCACCACGTTACGAGCAAATTCGATACATGCCATTTGCATACCAAGACAAACGCCTAAGAATGGCACATTGTTTTCACGCGCATATTGAATTGAAAGAATCATCCCTTCAAGTCCACGGTTACCGAATCCACCAGGTACGATGATACCATCAGCAGCTTGTAATGCTTCGACAACGTTGCTTTCATCTAATTTTTCAGAATCAACCATCGTAATCTTAACGTCAGCATCAACCGTGTACCCAGCATGTTTCAATGCTTCAGCAACAGAGATGTAAGCATCTGGTAATTTAACATATTTACCAACAAGCGCAATATTGATCGTTTTCTTCAAGTTTAAAACTTTCGTTTCAAGTTCTTGCCATTCAGTCATATCAGCTTCTGGCGTTGTTAATTTCAAGTGATCAACAACAATTTGGTCCATTCTTTGCTTTTGTAATGCTAAAGGAATCGTGTATAACGTATCAACGTCCATTGATTCGATAACCGCTTCTGGTTCAACATCACAGAAATTAGCTAATTTATTACGCATATCTTGTGAAATATGTTCTTCTGTACGAACAACTAGCATATCTGGTTGGATACCCAAACCACGTAATTCTTTAACACTATGTTGTGTTGGTTTTGTTTTCATTTCACCAGCAGCTTTTAGGTATGGAATTAAAGTTGTATGGATATAAATTACGTTTTCAGAACCAACATCAGCTTTCATTTGACGCAATGCTTCAAGGAAAGGTAATGATTCAATATCGCCGACAGTTCCACCAATTTCAGTAATCACAACGTCTGAATCTGTTGTTGTTCCAGCGCGCATGATTTTTTCTTTAATTGTGTTTGTGATATGTGGAATAACTTGAACTGTGGCACCCAAATAATCACCACGACGTTCTTTTTGTAAAACTTCTGAATAAATTTTACCAGTTGTCACATTCGAATATTGATTTAAGTTGATATCAATAAAACGTTCATAATGACCAAGATCTAAATCAGTTTCCGTACCATCATCAGTTACGAAGACTTCCCCATGTTGATATGGGCTCATCGTTCCTGGATCCACATTAATGTAGGGATCAAACTTTTGAATTGTGACCTTTAAGCCTCTGTTCTTTAATAAACGGCCAAGAGATGCTGCAACGATCCCTTTACCAATTGACGAAACAACGCCACCTGTAACAAAAATATATTTGGTCATTATGAATCTCCTTTGGGTTAGTTTTTTTGGGGATTGTATGTTTATGGCCTGATACTTGTTCATTATAAATATAAAAACAACAAGCTCCCTAAGCTAACTAGATTACTCTAATCAGGGTAGGGAGCTTGTATCAACCGTGCGTTTGCCCTCGCAAGAAATACCTGCGAGGTGCCCAAAAAATATATTACAGGGTTTTGACGAAATCGTCAAGTCCTTTTAACTATTTTCCTCGTCATCATCTGTATCATCATCAGCTATCTCAGATAATTGATCTTCAATACCTTCTGGTAATTCTTCTTCATCATCAGAATCATCATCAGCTATTTCATCAAGATCTTTATCATAGCCTTTGATTTCTGCATCTTCATCGTCATCATCGTCGTCATCTTCATAAGTTGCATCTAAATCATCGTCCTCAGGATCGTCATCATTGTAATCGATAACGTCATCATCATCAGCGACATCTGCTAAGAAAGCATTAACTTTCTTACGTTTTTTACGTTTAGGACGATCTTCGTCATCTTCATCTTCCACATGAGCAACAGCTTCATCGATTGAATCGAAGGGATACCATGAACGTAATCCCCATAAGTTCTCTCCAAGCGAAATGAAACTACCATCTGCGTTCAAATCTGTGTAAAATTGTGATAAGCGATCTCTCACTTCTAAATCATTTTTACCAAGATATGTTTGGATTTCATTAGTTAAGTCAGCAAAACCCATGACGTCACCATGTTGCGATAAGATTGCGTGAGCAACCTCAATCATTGATAACTCGTCTTTGTTTTGGCCATCGAATTGTTTAAGCTCCAACTAGCACACGTCCTTTCCAAAAGTCTACTCTTAATCATACATTTTTATGCGGTAAATTGCAATCGGATATTGTAGTCTCCTAATAATTCACCATTAGTTGTCAATCGGTAATCAATCTCAACTGACCCCGAAATAGGTTGATTTTTTAATTGGCTTTTTAGCCGTTTCGTTTCAATTTCAATTGGAATCCGGCCATACGCCGTTTTATAAGTTCCGCTAATCTTTTTTTGCGCCAAAAAGATTAATTTTGTTCGGATGGCATCTGTTTCTCGTGTTAATTGAATTTCGCCATCATCTTGTAATTTAAATGTGACTGGAATTGTTTGACCAGTCTCTTCATCTTCTTCTTTATATCTGATGTACATCCCGTCGCCTAAACGAACAAGTTGACCTGTCGTTTCAATGACGTAGCGTTCAACTTCGCCTTCTTGCGTTTTAACCGTTTCTAAATGAATTGCAATTTGTTTATCCAATGTGATTGCCACGTGACTGAGTCCTCCGTTCACCTTATTGTTTCATTGTATTATAACTTAGATTTTCATAAATGTCGTTACTTAAAATCAGGATTATATCATGACTAAATTACGAATGTTCGTTATAATGAAAGTATTGCGTCATTACATGGACTCAATTTGTCGTTAAATTTTCGAGGAGGGATTTCTATTGCTCGAACAATCACCGTTACTCACTAGAGAAAAAGTATTACGTGATCCAATTCACGATTACATTTATGTGCAACATCAAGTCATTTTAGACTTAATTAATACTAAAGAATTTCAGCGTTTACGCCGAATTAAACAACTGGGTACAACATCACTAACATTCCATGGTGCTGAACATTCTCGTTTCACTCACTCTGTTGGTGTTTATGAGATTACGCGTCGCATTTGCGATAACTTTCAACGTAATTACCCAACCAAAGAAGCCGGTGACGGTTTATGGGATGATTCTGAAAAATTAGTTGCGTTATGTGCTGCACTCTTGCATGATATTGGCCACGGCCCTTACTCGCATACTTTTGAGCATATCTTCAAAACAGACCATGAAGCTATTACCGCACAAATTTTGACTGATCCTTCAACCGAAATCAATCAAGTTTTAGCAGGTGTTTCAACTGATTTCCCGGCAAAGGTCGCAAGTGTCATTCAGAAAAAATATCCGAACCCACAGGTTGTTCAATTAATTTCCAGTCAAATTGATGCAGATCGTATGGATTATCTGCTACGCGATTCTTACTATACGGGTACAAATTATGGAACATTTGATTTAACACGGATTTTACGCGTGATGCGCCCTTATAAAGGCGGCATTGCATTCGATATTAACGGGATGCATGCGGTTGAAGATTATATCGTCAGTCGTTTTCAAATGTACGTCCAAGTTTATTTCCATCCAATTTCTAGATCAATGGAAGTTATTTTAAGTCACCTCTTACATCGTGCTAAGTATCTATACGAAAATAATCGATTAGGTCTTGAAGATTCTCCAAAGTTATTGATTCCACTTTTTGAGAATGATTTCTCGTTAGACGATTACTTACAGTTAGATGATGGTGTTTTAACGACTTATTTCACAGAATGGCGTCAAAATACGGATACCATTTTAAGTGATTTAGCCGTTCGTTTTTTAGATCGTAAACCTTTCAAATCAATTAAATTTGATGCGAATACGGCCGACTTGCTTCCTGATTTAGAGCGTTTAATCGAATCAGCCGGCTTCAACCCTGAATATTATACGGCTGAAAACGATAGTTACGATTTACCTTACGACGCCTATGATCCAACTAAGGATAAACCACGTACTCAAATCGAATTGGCTCAAGAAGACGGCTCGCTCGTTGAGCTTTCTAGTGTTAGCGACCTAGTTGCCTCAATTACCGGCAAAGTTTCAGGTGACAGGCGTTTCTTCTTCCCAAGAGAATTGTTGAAATCAGAAGATGATTTATTCGTAGATATTTATAACCAGTTCAGAACTTATATTAACAACGATAACTTAATTCACCCAAAGGAGATTACACAACATGACAATTAAATTAATCGCAATTGATATCGATGGCACACTTGTTGATGATCAAAAAGAAATTGCGCCAGAAACAATCGCTACTATCAAAGCTGCTAAGGCTGCAGGTATTCGGGTCGTTCTTTGTACCGGCCGTCCATTAACTGGTGTCACAAAATACTTAGAAAAATTAGATTTAACAACAGATGACGATTTTGTTATTACATTTAACGGCGCTTTAGTCCAAGTTTCTGGTACTGGTGAAAGTTTAATTCACCACACATTAGATATTAACGATTACCACTTACTTGAAGAAACCAGTCGTGAATTGAACGTGCATATGCATGCTGAAGATCAAAAACTGATGTACACACCCAATGCTGATATTAGTGAATACACGGTTGCCGAATCTTTCTTGGTTCAAATGCCACTTCGTTTCCGTAACCCAGAAGAAATGCCTAAAGATATTGTTATTTCAAAAATAATGTATATTGATTATCCTGAAGTTATCACACGCGTTGTTAACGCCTTGCCCGCAAAAATCGCAGATAACTACTATTATGTTCAAAGTGAACCCTTCTTCTTAGAACTTTTAAATAAGAATGCCAGCAAAGGTAATGCCGTTATGGGCTTAGCCGAAAAATTAGGCATCAAAAAAGAAGAAGTTATGGCACTTGGTGATCAAGGTAATGATTTATCAATGATGCAAGCTGTTGGTTTCGGTGTTGCCATGGGCAATGCTATCCAAGAAGTAAAAGATAGTGCCAAAGCTGTAACGGCTACTAATGTTGAATTAGGTGTCGCTAAAGCCATTCAGAAATATGCGTTAAATAACTAGAAACAACAATTAAAATCAGATTTAAAAGGGAGCTCTCAATTAATGAGGGCTCCCTTTGTTATTTATTTTAATTTTAGATGATTATTTTTGTTTTGAAACTTTTTTAATGATGAATGCACCTAATGCCGTTGCTGAAATAACCCCTAGTCGTTAAATATTTGTTCACCCAATATCGAATATAACAATCAAAAGCTAATTATTTAAAGTTGAAAAAGCATCACTATTATGACGTACATTGCAGATATGATTGCTACCAACCTTATTAGCAGTATTCCTAGTACCTAATGCCAAGAATCTTGTCGAAAGAAGGCCAACGTCCTAATATAAGTTTCAATAGACGCGATACCTATACCTATTAAGAATATTCCAACAAGCAATAAAGCTTTTAATAGATGGGCCATCAATCACATAATTCTCATTTACGTACTTCTAGTTTCGTTTTTTTAAAGTGTCACGGCTATTGAGATGACAATCATTACCATTCCAATAATAAAACATCCCCGCATAAACGGTGAAATTTTGAGTGGCCGATTCTTTTTGCTACCCACACTTCGAACATCTATTTTTCGTTCAGCATAATCTTCTTTAGATTCACCTTTGTCTCGACGTTTAAACCAGCCGGCGAATAGTTGCGCCTGTCCTAATATGAAACAGATACCCAATAAAATCAAACAGATTCCGATATAAAAATAAGCGTTTGATAAAGAAAAGTTATCTCCGCCGACACGGATCCAAACAATCGCAATAATCATAACAAGGATACTCAATAATAATGTACTATTCTTTTTAACCTGTTTCATAACGATTTGTTCCTCGCTGACTTTTAATTTGTGCCTTAATTATAGCATTTATCCCTGTTAACTCACAATTTCCATTTCACATATGCCATTGAATCCGTTATACTTTAAGATACAGTTAACCAAACTAAAGGAGACTTATTAACTATGTTAAAAGAATTTAGAGATTTTATCACTCGTGGGAACGTGATGGATTTAGCTGTCGCTGTTATTATTGGTGGCGCATTTACAACAATCGTTAAATCTTTCACAACTAACATTATTGGCCCTATCATTGCGCTTGTCGTCGGTAAGGTTGATTTGTCAGGAATTGTGCTCACAATTGGCGATACAACTTTTAAAATCGGACAATTCTTAGATGATATCATCAACTTTATAATCATCGCCTTCGTTATCTTCATGTTGCTAAAAGGGATAACATCACTCAGAAATGCAACAAGCAAATCTAGTGAAAAAGATGAAGACGAAAGCTTAGATGTCGCGTTAACACCGACAGAAGAGTATCTAAAAGATATTCGTAACTTATTAGCTGAAAGAGACAGCGACTTACCTCGAGAAGCTTCTAAGAAAATCGAAGAGAAAATTGCAAAAGAAGACTAACCTAATAATCACCAAGAGCCTACTCCGGTACTTCAATCAGAGTAGGCTCTTTTATTGTTGAGAACACTTTTTATATTTTTTCTTTTTTACGTCATAATTTCTTCACAACTCATTGTTATTATAAATTCATACCTTAATTAATAACTTTTAACTCTTAATTCATTTCCCCGAATGAATTAAGTTAATGAATAACTAATTTCTCCCCCGAAATTAATTATACCTACCCCTTTTTCCGTCAGTCCTCCCAGACTG
>NZ_AZDI01000007.1 GCF_001434695.1 Dellaglioa algida DSM 15638 | reverse complement strand
TCTCCCAGTTTACGCTGTTCCCAATCGGTGTTAAGGTCATACCTATTTGTGACATAATTAAAAAAACTCATAAAAACGCAATACTAATGTCATAAATCAATTTCTATGACATAATAAAAAGATACTAACTAAATTAATGGGGTAACCAATATGAACTTTGAAGATGAAATTCCAACAATCACAACGACGGAACTTGAAGCGTTACTGTCAGAAAATCCACAGATTATTGACGTTCGTGAAGATTACGAATTTGCTGAAGGACATATTCCGAATGCAATTAATGTCCCACTAGGCGAAATTGATAATTATGAGTTAAATGGTAGAGCATACATCATTTGTCGATCAGGACAACGCAGCGCGCAAGCTGCTGATCTTTTGTACGAAAAAGGAAACAACGTGGTCGATGTATACGGGGGAATGCTTAGCTGGCAAGGTCCTACGGTTACATAAGGTTAAACGGTTTCATGATTTTTATGATTTAAGAACGAAGAGGGGAACATATTACTTGTATGTACCCCTCTATTTACTCTATAATAATTAAAATGAGTGTTTAAGTATTAGAAATTGATGATTATTTGCTTTGTTTTGGGTGGGGACTAAGCGTGAGTAAAATTAGGAGGGTCAAGATGATTGAACTAAGCGGAACTTTTAATAAATTAAATCAGCTGTTGAGCTTATACGGGAAGCAAGACGGACTTATGGATATTAAGCAACTGGGGACAATTGACATATACTATTTGAACGCGATCGAGCAGTTAAAAAATCCAACAATTGGACGAGTGTCAAAATTGTTGAATCAATCAACACCAAATACGAATTACCATTTAAAAAAGCTAATCATGTTAGGGTTAGTAGTGAAAAAGGCAGACGTTTCAGATAAACGGGTGATTCACCTGGTTGTAACAGATAAGTATAAAGAGTTGACGGCTGTTGATAACGATTTTTGGAATCAATTAGAGAGCAAACTAGAGGAACAAGTGACGGGTAAAGATCTAGCAACTTTTAGACGCGTATTAAAAGAAACAATTAATCAAATTGAAGCAATGGAATAAATTTATAAAAATAAATTATTCTGGTAAAAATAGCGTACTTAATTAATAAGCATTAGCTATAATTTAATGGATCGATACCTATGAAGAACGATAACAACATCGTTCTTTTTATTTTCGGCAAAAATGATTTAACGCTTGCGATATAAAAATGAATAGGGTATGATAAGTAAAGAGAAACGAACAGATGTTCTACTATTGAGAGGATGGGTTACTAACTATGGCTAATAGAAGTATTGCAACCGGAGACGGTAAGAGAAAAGACGGTAAAGAACGCGAAGCGGCATTAGAAAAAGCGTTATCAGCAATTACAAAAGAATTCGGACAAGGCGCTATCATGAAGATGGGCGACAAGGCCGATACGAAGATTGATGTTAACTCAACGGGTATTTTATCGTTGGATTACGCATTAGGTGTAGGTGGTTTCCCTAAAGGCCGTATTATTGAAATATACGGACCAGAAAGTTCTGGTAAAACGACGATTGCACTTCATGCGACTGCAGAAGTGCAAAAAAATGGTGGTACAGTGGCTTATATCGATGCTGAAAATGCGATGGATCCTGCATATGCTACAGCATTAGGTGTAGATATTGATGGCTTACTATTATCACAACCAGATACTGGTGAACAAGGATTAGAAATCGCAGACGCCTTGGTATCTAGTGGTGCTGTTGATCTTGTTGTTATTGATTCAGTTGCAGCCTTAGTGCCACGTGCTGAAATTGAGGGCGAAATGGGTGACGCTCATGTTGGGTTACAAGCACGTATGATGTCACAAGCACTCCGTAAATTAGCCGGTTCAATTAATAAGACAAGAACAACTGTTATTTTCATCAATCAATTGCGTGAAAAAGTCGGGGTTATGTTTGGTAGCCCTGAAACAACGCCAGGTGGCCGTGCTTTGAAATTCTACGCAACGATCCGTTTAGATGTTCGTCGTCGCGGACAAATTAAAGATGGTACTGATGTCATCGGAAATGAAACAACAATTAAAGTAGTTAAAAACAAAGTCGCACCACCATTTAAGATTGCTGAATTAAACATGATGTATGGTTCAGGTATTTCAGCAACAGCCGATATTTTAGACCTTGCAGTTGAAAATGGAATTGCTGAAAAAGCTGGTTCATGGTTCTCATATCATGGTGAACGTTTAGGTCAAGGTAAACCAAATGTTGTTAATATTTTGGAACAAAAACCTGAAATGTTGCATGAAATGGATCAAGAAGTTCGTGCAAAAATATTTGCACCAGAAGAAGAACCTGCTAAAAAAGTTAAAGAAGAAGTAACGGCGCCAAAGAAAACGACTAAAAAAGTAAAAAAGGCTGATGATGCCCCAGTATTGGATTCAAAAATCGAAACATTGGATTTACCAGAAGCTTAATAAGATTAAAAAGCAGCCCACATTTTAGATGTCGGCTGCTTTTTGTTTCTAACTATATGGAAGGATCGATTAAAACATCGATTAATTTTGCTTGGGTTGGTGTCAAAATATGACTCGTACGATAAACAAGTGACATTAAAAATTTTGGTTGATCTTGTTCTGATAAAGGTAGTGCAACTAAGTTGTCTGAAGGATCTAGGGCGAGTTCTGTTAAGAATCCAACTCCGATATTTTCGGCAACCATTTTTTTAATAATCTGACTGTCGCTTGTTGTATAAATGATTTTCGGTTTAAAGTGATTCTTAGTAGTTAGTTTTTTAAAAGCAATCGGATGAACAAAGCCCTCATTTTGCATAATGAATTTTTCGTTACGAAGTTCGGCAAACTTAACGGATTCTCTTGAGGCAAGCGGGTGTTGCTTACTGACAATAATCTTAAAATTTTTAGACGCAAAATGCCTAACTATTAGGTGATCATCTTCAATCGGTTCAACTGACCCTAGTAAGGCCATATCTAGGGAACCATTTATTAACTGGTGAAGTAGGACTTGTGACCCATTTTCTACAGTATCGAGATGGTCCATCAATCCCGATTTGAAAAGGTTACCCACAATCTGTGGAAAATAGTATGTTCCTATAATAGGAGGTAGGCCAAATCGAACGCGTTCATTTTTAAGTTGTTCAATTTCTTGGTTCGCAATTTTTAACTCTCCTAGAATGATATTAACGTGTTCAGCAAATTGTTCACCGCTGGGCGTGAATAAAACTTGCCGATGTGATTGGTCACGAATGATTAGGGTTGTTTCGAGTTCTGCCTCCAACCGTTTCATAGAAGTTGTAATTGTGGGCTGACTTACTGAAAAATAATTAGCAACTTTTGAAAAATTTCTTAAATTAATTATTTGTTGATAATATTCTAAATCTCTAATGTTCATTATAATCCCCTTGAAATAGGCTTTTTTAATTGTCATATAAATAATATTTATAGTATAGCATACGTTTGACTATAATTTTTAGTGGGGTGTATCCTTGCTCTTGTAAGTAACAGAGAAAACTAAATACAGATAAATAAATGGAGGAATCAATTATGACAAAAGCACAAGATATGTTAAATAACCCATTTGTAAATAAAGGAACAGCCTTTACAATGGAAGAACGTCGTGAATTAGGACTTGTTGGTATGTTACCAGCCCAAGTTCAAACAATCGAAGAACAAGCTACACAAAATTATGCACAATATTTAAGTAAAGAATCAGGTCTTGAAAAACGCCATTTCTTAATGGAATTGTTCAACGAAAACCGCACGTTATTCTTCTACTTGATGGGACAACATGTTGCTGAATTCATGCCCGTTGTTTATGATCCAGTTGTTGCTGACTCAATCGAACAATACAATGAAATCTACGTTAACCCACAAAATGCTGCCTTCTTATCAATTGATCATCCAGAAGATATCGAAGCAACTTTGAAAAACGCTGCCGCTGGTCGCGATATTCGTTTAGTTGTTGTAACTGATGCCGAAGGAATTTTAGGTATGGGTGACTGGGGCGTCAACGGTGTTGATATCGCAATCGGTAAATTAATGGTTTATACAGCTGCTGCTGGAATTGATCCTTCACAAGTATTACCCGTTTCTATTGATGCTGGTACAAATAATGAAACATTGATGAATGACCCATTATACCTTGGTAACAAACATGCTCGTGTAACTGGCGACAAATACTATGACTTCGTTGATGGTTTTGTTCAAAGTACAAAGAGCTTGTTCCCAGAACTATTATTACATTGGGAAGATTTTGGTCGCTCAAATGCTGCTAATATTCTTGAAAAATACCAAAATGATATCACAACATTTAACGATGATATTCAAGGAACGGGGATTGTCGTTTTAGCTGGTATCTTAGGTGCTCTAAGTATTACTAAAGGTTCAATTGCTGACCAAACAATCGTTACTTATGGTGCTGGTACTGCTGGTGTCGGGATTGCTAACCAAATTATGGATGAAATGAAACGCGCTGGTGTTTCAGAAGAAGATGCTCGCAAACGTTTCTTCTTAGTCGACAAACAAGGTTTATTGTTCGATGATACAGAAGACTTAACACCTGGCCAAAAAGAATTTACGCATAAACGTTCAGAATTCGCTAACGCTGATGAATTAACAACGTTAGAAGCAGTTGTCACGGCTGTTCAACCAACTGTTATGATTGGTACATCAACACAACCTGGTACATTTACGAAAGAAATCGTTCAAGATATGGCTTCGTATGTTGAACGTCCAATTATCTTCCCACTATCAAACCCTACAAAATTAGCAGAAGCTAAAGCTGAAGATTTGATTGAATGGACCGACGGTAAAGCATTAGTTGCTACAGGTATTCCAGCAGATAACGTTGAATATAAAGGTGTTACTTACCAAATTGGTCAAGCAAATAATGCACTTATGTACCCAGGTCTTGGATTTGGTATCATCGCTTCAACGTCTTCAAGAGTTAATGGCGAAATCTTATCACAAGCTAGTCATGCTTTAGGTGGAATCGTTGATACGACAGCCGTTGGTGCTGCTGTATTGCCACCAGTGACACATTTAGCAGAATTTTCACAAACAATTGCTGAAGTTGTTGCCCAAAGTGTCGTCGACCAAAAATTAAACAAAGAAGCAATTACGGATGTTAAAAAAGCTGTTGCAGATATGAAATGGACTCCTAAGTACTAAAAAAAGTGTAGAGAGAAGGACAATTAATTATGGTATTTTTCCAATCAATTCAAAGTGTTTTAGTTGTTGTTTTGATGATGTTACTTGGTTACATTTTACAAGTTAAAGGATGGTTCGCCGATTCATTTGGTGGCAATATCTCATCATTAATTACTAAAATTGCTTTACCCGCATCAATTTTCGTTTCTGTTTTAAAATTTCTAAAACGTGATCAATTAGTTGCCTTGTCGGGTAGTTTACTTTACCCAGCAATCGCTGTTATTATCGGTTACTTAATTGCATGGGCACTTGTTCATATTTTGAACATCAGACCAGGTCGTCGTGGTATTTTCATGAATGCCGTTGTTAATGCAAATACAATCTTCATTGGTTTACCTTTAAACGTTGCTTTGTTTGGCGAAAAGAGTATCTCATATTTCCTTGTTTACTATATTATTAATACAGTATCAACATGGGCATTTGGTGTTTTCTTAATTTCAAATGATGATCCAACAAAAGACAAATCAGATAAAACGAAAAAGAAAATTAACTGGGCAAAAGTTATCCCAATGCCACTTGTTGGTTTCATCGTTGCTTTAATTTTCTTGATTCTTGCAATTCCAGTTCCTGATTTTATTAGCCAAACATTAGGTTATGTTGGTGGATTAGTGACACCATTATCATTAATTTATATTGGTATCGTGTTAGCTAAAGCTGGATTGAAGAGTATCAGATTTGATCGTGATACAATCGTCGCTTTATTAGGACGTTTTGTCTTATCACCAATCATTTTGATTACTGTTATCCTTTTAGGGACACACTTAACTGGTGCAGATTTAGCACCATTGCTACAAAAAACGTTGATTATTCAATCAGCTACACCTATGTTAGCTGTATTACCAATCTTGGCTAATGAAGCACATGGGGACGTTAAATATGCAACGAATATTGTGACTTCAAGTACAATTCTATTTATCATCGTTGTCCCAATTTTAACGACACTTATCTCATTTATGTAAGACTTAAGTATTTAAATAGTGTATTGATGATGACCTCCATAATCATTGATGCACTATTTTTTTGCATATTAATGGCAACAACAAGTAAATCAGTTATAATGAAGGAGCATTAGTGAGACGCATTAAAATTGTAGGAGTAAAAATATGAAAACTAATAATAAAACGTATCATATGAGTATTTTAGCGTTATTTATTGCGATTGTTATCGTTCAGAATTTTGTGCCATTATTTGGGTATATTCCAGTTGGACCATTGAGTATTACAACCATTCATATCACAGTTATCGTTGCCGCGTTGGTATTGGGTTGGAAGGATGGTGCTTTTGTCGGTGGCGTTTGGGGATTAATTACATTTATTAGGGCTTTTGTATCACCAACGAGTCCAATTGCGCCGATTGTGTTTACCAATCCGATTGTATCAATTGTGCCAAGAATCTTGATTGGTATCGTCACAGCAGTAGTTTTCTACTTCATATATAAATGGTGGAAAAATAAGACATTAGCAATGGTTATTGCCTCTGTCTTAGGTTCATTAGTTAATACTGTTTTAGTGTTAGGACTGATTTACCTGTTGTATCATGGGCAAGCAGCTAACTTTTATAAAGTTGATATGGGACAATTATTACCTTACATTATGGGATTAGTAGTTACAAACGGTGTTCCAGAAATGATTTTAGCGGGAGTCGTCGCGCCATTAATTGCAGCACCGCTACAGAAACTAGTTCGAAAAAATTAATTATAAAGTCAAAAAAAGTTGTTAACAGCGAAGATATCCGTTGTTAACAACTTTTTTAATTGAATTTAGAAATGATTGCTGAATCCAGCTTACCGGTTTCTAAAGCAATCAACGCATCGATTACAGACATTTGATGAATTTCGGTATCATCTGCGAGCAAACTACTAGGGATGAAGAAGGTCGTTTCGTTTTGGTCACCGGCCAAGTAGTCACCGTCAATTGTCTGACCTAGAATGCAAACATCGTCCCAGTTCAAAGAGAGGGTATCGGGTGATTTTAAAAAGTTCATGGTCTCTTGAAACTGAGTTTGAAGAGACTGACCAGGAAATTGTATGTAACCATCGTTTGTTTGACGGATGCTCTTATCCAGTAATAATTGTTGTAGCGTTTGTGGGGCTAAATCGTTTAACTGACTTTTTAATTCTGTAAACATGAATACCACACTCCTTTGACTTAACGTTTGTTTAGGATGGTAACATTAAAATTGATATTTCCCCAAGAAGTTGTACTTTTACCTTGCATTTGTATTGCTTTCGGGAAGAGTGATTTACCAGAAAAAAAAGGTGTGACTTGGTAACGAACGTGGTCGCCCTTATCGACTGCCGCGCGAACTGCGTTTTCATATTTAGTCATGTAAGGCGTATTGACAGGATTTTGATATAAGGTCGCAAGATTTTCTCTTTTATCACCACTACCGCCTAATTGGCGACCAATTAAATGGCCGCGAGAATGATTGTAGGGTGATTGACCAGAAACAAAACCAGTTGGTCGGATTGCAGGGTCAGCAGATGTTCCTCGAGACGCCAAGGATTTAACTAAAAGTGCATTCGCTTGCGTTGCACGGCCAAGTGAATCTAACGCGCCATATTTAATCCAGCCATTTGAAGAGTCTGCCAAATCACTTTTTGAAAATGTCGGATTCTTATTATCGATAATTCCTTTAACGGCTTTACCACTATTAATGGAACTTGTGTTTGCCGTTCCTGACCCTTTTTTAACAGTTGTTGAAGTTTGGTGGTCATTTGTTTGTAACAAATCTTTAACAGAACTAGGTAATTTACTACCAAAAAGTGAGAGGACGATAATGACTGCAAGTCCTATCAGATAATTTCGCGTTTTATTTTGGATGACACGTTTTTTTCGTTTCATAAATAGTTAACTCCAACTCTTTTCTTTTAGTGTAGCATGGAATTAAAAAAAGTTATCAACAATTTGTGTTGGTAACTTTTTTGATCGAATTCATTTTTCAAATGGATATTTATAGTTCCATTGTTCACGTGCTTGCGTCATGATTGACATGACATCAACCGTTTTTTCTAAGAATGGCTTTGGATCTAATTCACCAGAGACCATGTCTTGAACGTCTTTAATTTCATAATTCATTGCTTGTTTTGAATGGCCAGCTATAATTTCTTTGACCGAACCATCGGTAAACACAAGCGTTGCCTTGTTAGCGCGAGGATAATCATAAACGGTGAAATAGCCACCTTCGTAGGCAACGATTCCCATTTTAGGCATTTTGGCTCTAAAAGTTAATGAAACATTAGCCATTTCATCATTAGCATTTCGTAAACTAATCGTTTCAGATTCATCAACACCCGATTCGAATAAATTCATAGCTGAACCCGTGATTTCCGGTGTTGCTGTCATGAATTGACGAACGAAAGATAAAGCGTAAACACCAATATCTAATAATGCGCCACCAGCTAAGTTGGGATTAAAGAAACGGTTTGTTGGATCTGGTTCTTTAAAACTACCAAATGAAGCTTGAACCATTTTTAATTTGCCAAGTTTATTTTCTTCAGCAATTTCAATGATTTTTTGGTAAAGTGGCATATGGTAAACGGTCATTGCCTCTTGTAAGATTAACCCTTTTTCTTCGGCCAAATCAGTTGCTTGCTTGAGTTCAGCACTAGTCATCGTAATGGCTTTTTCACTCAAGACATGCTTGCCAGCATTTAGTGCGGCCAGAATTGTTTCGATGTGATAATTGTGAGGCGTTGCAATGTAAACGATATCAATTTTCTTGTCAGCTAATAAGTCTTCATAACTACCGTAAGCATGTGGAATATTAAATTCATTTGCAAAAGTCTGCGCTTTTTCTAAATCACGAGATCCTGCTGCATAAATGTCACCAAATGGTTGATCAAAATAAGTTGCGAAGCTGTGGGCAATGTTACCGAGTCCGATAATTCCCCAGTTCAAATTTTTTGTCATAACTGCTCTCCTATCACATTTAAGAATAGGTTAAGTTTAACAGAAATTTACTTAAAAGAGAAAAAATACGATGGTATTAAAGATAAAATTAGGGTAAAATAAGTGAAACAATTAAAAGCATAGGGGACGTGTACTGATGAAAAAGAAAAATGTTCGGGGAATTTTTGTTAAGAATGGGAAAATTCAAGTTGCCAATATTATCGTTTTAATTCTAATTGTAGGGATCATTACAGTGGTCGTTTCAATGAATGTTCATAAAAAAAATGTTGCTCGTGATGAATCGATTGCAACATCGTTATCAACTTCAAAAATTGAAGCTAGCGAATCAGCTAAGAAAGCAGCTGAAGCGGCTAAAAAGCAAGCTTTTATTAAAAAGGTTGCACCTGAAGCACAAAAAATGCGTAAACAATATAAAGTATTTGCCAGCATCACAATTGCGCAAGCTATCTTAGAATCAGATTGGGGCACAAGTTCACTAGCTAAGGACTACAATAACCTATTTGGCATTAAAGGAACTGGTGCACGCGCCAAAGACTTTAAAACTAAAGAACAAGAAAAAGATGGTACATGGAAAACAGTTACTGCTAAGTTTATTGTGTTCAAAGACTGGGATGAGGCAATTATGTCTCATTCAAAACTGTTAGCAAATGGAAATACATGGAATAAGACACAATTTGCGGACGTTTTATCGGCAGCAACATACGAAGATGCTGCAGCGGCATTGGTTGTTGATGGTTATGCAACAGATAATGATTACAGTACTAAATTAACGGATATCATTAAACAATATAATTTAGATCAATATGATAAATAAATCGGTTTATGACAGGTAGAGTCACGATAAATGAGCGGATTCAAATTGAATTTACCCTCATTTTGTGTTATTCTTAAGTCATTCAAAACCGGAATGTAGCTTTTTTACTTATTACCGAAGTGGAAAAGCTATTTTTATACCCAAAAAAATATAATAACAAGAGGAGCGTAACCCACGTGAAACTTTTAGAAGACAGAATTATGCAGGATGGCATTGTATTACCAGGAGATGTATTGAAGGTTGACCAATTTTTGAATCATCAAGTTGATCCCGATTTAATGATGGCAATGGGTAAAGAATTTGCTAAGTTATTCAAGGATGAAAAAATCACTAAAATCTTGACGGTTGAATCATCTGGTATTGCCCCAGCCGTATTTGTTGGTTTACAATTCCACGTACCCGTTGTTTTTGCACGTAAGAATAAGAGCATTACTATGCAAAATGACTTATACTCTGCTTCTGTTTACTCGTACACGAAGAAAGTTGAAAATACGATTGCCGTTGCCAATAAATTTTTAGGCGAAAACGATCGTGTTCTAATTATTGATGATTTCTTGGCAAATGGTCAGGCAGCCGAGGGATTATTTAAAATTTGTGATGAAGCTAAGGCAGAGATTGCTGGAATTGGAATTGTGATTGAAAAATCATTCCAAAAAGGTGCCGAATTAATTCATAAACGTGGTGTGCGTTTAGAAGCCCTTGCTAAAATCTCATCATTCGATGGTGATCAAGTTCATTTTGAAGATTAAATTGACTAAAAAGAACGCAAATTGCGTTCTTTTTATTTTCTTATAAATTTGTTAAATAAAGAAGGTTAAACCTTGCTTGCCCCACATGATACCAGTATGATTAAGAGTATAAAGCCAAAGTAGAAAGTAGTGAACATATAGTGGAGAAAAAAGTTATCTTTCCTGGAAGTACTTTAGGAATAATTGGCGATAGTCCAACGGGCGCAATGTTGGCCATGGCTGCAAGAAATTTAGGATTCAAAATCGCAGCATATAGTCAAAATGAAGTCAGTGAAACGCTTCAATTAGCGGATTATTCCGTTGTGGGTAAGATGAACGATAAAGATAAATTGAAAGAATTTGCCGAACGAGCAGATGTTGTGACGTATGAGTCTGAACATGTCAGCTCGGAAGTCATTGAATACATTTCAAAATATACTTACGTTCCCCAACAATATGACGCGCTAGAAATTGTACAAGATCGTTTATTAGAAAGAGCGTTTTTTGATCAAATAAATGTTAATATTCCGCCTTTTGAAACGATTGTATCACTTGAAGACGTGTATAATTCAGTGCTTTCAATTGGTTATCCAAGTGTATTAAAACCCATTCAAAAGGGATTTGGCAAGAGTTATCAAAGTGTGCTTAAAACTCAAGCCGATATTTCTGACGCAGCTTATTTAGTTGAACGTGGAACTTATATTTTAGAGTCATGGATACCTTATGAGCAAGAAATTTCAATGGTGTTAATTAAGAATGGGAAAGAAATTAATTTCTTTCCAGCAGTTGAGAATAAGTATCGCGATCATAGATTACACCAATCGATCGTACCGGCTAATCTAGATACAGAAATTTCTGCTGAAATCCATAAAATTGCCATTAAAATTACGGAGAACTTGGATTACACTGGCGCATTAGAAATCGGTTTTTTTGTTACGAAATCTGGTACGATTTATGTGAAACGTATTGTACCGGCCATGCACCAATCGGGTTACGTATTCGATAAGGCGACTAACGTTACAATGTATGAACAACATTTACGCGCAATTTGTGGGTTACCATTATCAAAAGTTAAATTCCTTGCACCGACTGTCATGGTGTCATTAAAGGAAGAAGAACGGGCTGATTTAAAGACGCAGTGGGTTCTTAAAAATAATTGGTATTATCATTTTTATCGTTACCCAGAAAATCATAAATTGGAACGTGCTGGTCATATCCTAGTACAGTCTGATTCGGTTCGTGAAGCATTAAACCAAATTGAAGATACGGGTATTTGGGATAAAAAAGAATCAATAAATTAAATATAAATGAGGGGATGAATCGATTCAAAGTGATTCATCCTTTTTTATGGATTAATACTAGTATTTATTAAACAAAAATTAAAGAAGTTAAGACGTTTTTTTGCTATAATAAATAATGACTGATTTATAGAGAGGGTTGACTAATTTGACTACTGAAAGCTTATTGAACGGAATGAATAACAAACAAAAAGAAGCTGTCCTACAAACTGAAGGACCACTTTTAATTATGGCCGGAGCCGGAAGTGGAAAAACGCGGGTATTAACGCATCGCGTTGCTTATTTAATTGAAGAAAAAGGGGTAAACCCGTGGAATGTTTTAGCTATTACGTTTACAAATAAAGCATCGAAAGAAATGCGTGAACGTGTTAACAAGTTGCTTGATAAAGGCGCTGAAGATGTTTGGGTCTCAACTTTCCATGCACTTTGTGTCCGTATTTTAAGACGCGATATTGACCAAATTGGTTATAATCGTGCTTTTTCGATTACTGATACTGGTGAACAAACGACTTTAATAAAGCGTATTTTAAGAGAACAGAATATTGATCCACAAAAATTTACGCCAAGATCATTTTTGGGCGCTATTTCGAATGCCAAAAATGATTTATTAACGGAAACAGAATATGCTGAACGTGCTGCGAGCATGTTTGAACAAATGGTTGCCAAAGTTTACACGGCGTACCAAAGAGAATTACGTTCAAATCAAGCCGTTGATTTTGATGACTTAATTATGTTAACAATTCGTTTATTTAAAGAAAAACCAGAAACGTTAGCTTTCTACCAAAATAAATTTCAATATATTCATGTTGATGAATACCAAGATACAAATGAAGCACAGTATACATTAGTTAATATGTTAGCTGAACGTTTCAAAAATCTCTGTGTTGTTGGGGATGCGGACCAAAGTATTTATGGGTGGCGTGGTGCGAACATGGATAACATTATGAACTTTGAAAAAGATTATCCGAATGCCGCTGTCGTTAAATTGGAACAAAATTATCGTTCAACAAAAACAATTTTAGACGCAGCTAACTCAGTAATTGGGAATAATACAAACCGGAGTGACAAGAGTCTTTGGACCGACAATAAAGCCGGCGAGAAAATTTCTTATTACCGTGGTCAAAGTGAAAACGATGAATCACATTATGTGGTTGAAAAAATCCAAGAACAAATTAAAGAAAACCATTTAAATTACGGCGATTTTGCCATTTTATATCGAACGAATGCGCAGTCACGTGTAATCGAAGAAACTTTCTTAAAATCTAATGTTCCCTACAAAATGGTTGGTGGACATAAGTTCTATGAACGTCTAGAAATCCGAGATATCTTAGGTTATATTCGGTTAATTGCTAACGATCAGGATTCAATGAGTTTTGATCGTGTTGTGAACGTGCCAAAACGTGGAATTGGTGCAAGTAGCGTTGATAAATTACGTGAATTTTCAGAGATGAATAATTGGACAATGCTTGAAGGTGCTGAAAATTCAGCACTTGCTAATATCTCTGGTAAAGCTGGAAAATCGCTTCAAGAGTTTGCCGTCATGATTCGTGGATTACAAAAAATGCGTGAGTTTTTAAACGTAACTGAATTAACCAAAGAAATTTTAAAACAATCTGGCTACGAAGCTAGTTTGAAAAAGACAAAAACAATTGAGAATGAAACACGACTTGAAAATGTCGAGGAATTTCTGTCTGTGACCCAACAATTTGACGATCGCTGGGAGGCTGAAGAAGATGATGGTGACCGGTATGTTGACTTCTTAGCTGACTTGGCTTTAGTTTCCGCACAAGATGACATTGCGGAAGAACCCGAAGAAGTGACATTAATGACCTTACATGCTGCAAAAGGACTTGAATTTCCAGTTGTCTTTTTAATGGGATTGGAAGAGGGGATTTTCCCACTTTCTCGTGCCATGTTAGAAGATGATGAACTTGAGGAAGAACGCCGTTTGGCCTACGTAGGTATCACACGTGCAGAACGTAAATTATATTTAACTAATGCTTATTCGAGAATGTTATATGGTCGCCGTCAAAGTAATCAGGCATCACGTTTTATTGGTGAAATCGATGATTCATTGCTTGAATTAGACAACCAAATGGCAGCACCATCAAGTGGTCGCTCATCATTTTCAAATCAACGTGCAACGGCCACGACCTATCGACGTCCTACTAAAACAATTGAACGTGATAATGGAACCGGGGCAGATTCAGTTGTTTGGCGAATTGGCGAAAAAGTTGAGCATAAGGCTTGGGGAACCGGAACAATCGTTAAGGTTTCGGGCTCTGGATCTGATGCTGAACTAGATATTGCCTTCAAAGAACAGGGAATTAAACGTTTATTAACAGCGTTTGCGCCCATTACAAAAAAAGTTGACTAAATAAGGGAGGGCTCAAGTTTGTCAAATCAAGAGATAACATTAGAAGAAGCAACTCATAGAATTAATCAATTGAGAACTGATTTAATCGAATGGACGCGTCAATATTATGTCCTTGATCAGCCAACGGTTGAAGATCATGTTTATGATGAAAGTTACCGGCAGCTAACGGAACTTGAGCAAACCTTTCCGAGTTTAGTGACACCCGGCTCACCGACACAACGAGTTGGTGGACAAGTACTTCCTGGATTTGAAAAAGTAACGCACGAGATTCCGATGCTGTCATTGGGAGATGTTTTTTCCATTGAAGAGCTGTCAGAATTTGACCAACGATTACAAAAATCAGTTGGATCTGAAGTTAGCTATAATGCTGAACTTAAAATCGACGGGTTAGCAATTTCATTAACGTATGAAAATGGTGTATTTATTAAAGGATCAACTCGTGGAGATGGGACAATTGGTGAAGATATAACTGAGAATCTTAAAACGGTTAAATCTATCCCGTTGACATTGACGGAACCTATTTCACTTGAGGTTCGTGGTGAGTGTTATATGCCAACAAAAGCATTTGTTGCATTAAATAAACGACGTGAAGAAGCTGGAGAAGCAACCTTTGCTAATCCGCGGAATGCGGCGGCAGGTAGCTTGCGTCAATTAAACACGGCTGAAACAGCACAACGCCAATTAAGTACTTTTATTTATTACTTGGTTAATCCAGAACTATTAAACGTAAGAACGCAAAGTGAAGCTTTAAAACGTTTGACTGAACTTGGATTTAGAACAAATAACGAGTCGCGCGTGACTAACAATATGACGGAAATATCGGCATATATTGCTGAATACCAAGCAAAACGCCATGATTTATCTTACGATATTGATGGTATTGTACTGAAGGCCAACTTGTTTACGATTCATGATGAAGTTGGGAATACAGTTAAAGTACCAAAATGGGCAATTGCTTACAAATTCCCTCCCGATGAACAGGAGACAATTGTTTTAGACATTGAATGGACGGTCGGTCGAACGGGTGTTGTGACACCGACGGCAATTATGAATCCAGTACAATTGGCAGGAACAACGGTTTCTAGGGCATCCCTGCATAACGGTGATTTACTTAAACAAAAAGATATTCGGATTAACGATACTGTTATGTTACACAAGGCCGGAGACATCATTCCAGAAATATCTGAAGTTGTTTTAAGCGAACGTCCAGCCAATAGTGTTGATTATGAATTACCAACGCATTGTCCCGTTTGTGATGCATTATTAGTTCATTTGGATGAAGAAGTTGCATTGCGCTGTATTAACCCAAAGTGTCCTGCCTTAATCAAAGAAAGTTTAGCTCATTTTGCTTCTCGAAATGCAATGAATATTGATGGACTCGGACCTAAGATTGTTGAACAATTATTTGAAGCTAAGTTAATCACGGATGTTGCAGGTTTGTACCAACTAACTGCGGATCAGCTATTAACATTAGATAATTTTAAAGAAAAATCTGTTAATAAATTGTTACAGGCCATAGACAACAGTCGCCAAAATTCCATGGAACGTTTGCTATTTGGATTGGGTATTCGACATGTTGGCGCTAAGGCGGCACGTTTGGTTTCAGCTGAATTTAAAACGGTACATCAGTTAATGGTTGTGACGGCTGAAGAAGTTTTAACAATTGATTCGATTGGACAAGTTATTGCTGACAGCCTTGTAACGTATTTTGCAAATGAGCAGGTTCATGAATTGGTAACCGAGTTAGATAATGCGCAAGTTAATTTAACCTTTTTAGGCCAAACGGCTGAAGAAATTGCAGAAGTGGCTGAGGGAAGTCCTGTGATGGGTAAAAAAGTCGTCCTAACGGGAACCCTTGACCAATTGAAACGCAATGATGCTAAAAAATGGCTTGAAGCACACGGTGCTTCCGTTGTAGGAAGTGTTTCAAAAAATACGGATTTATTAGTTGCTGGACATGATGCCGGAAGTAAATTAACGAAAGCCGAGCAACTAGAAATTGAAATCTGGGATGAACAAAAGTTCATTTCGATTATAGAAGGAGCATAACATGAAAAAAATTAAAATTGGACTTATGCTGAGTTTCTCACTGATTGTCTTGGCAGCTTGTGGCAACGTTGCGTCATCGTCAGGCGCATCAGGTATTTCTAAAAACAACTCAAGTTCGGGTTACCAGACAACCGGACAAACAAGTGATAGTAACTATGAAGGTGTTATTAAAAGCGGTAAATACTTGACGAGTAAGTCAAGAGGCGTGGCATTGACACAAAATGAGAATGTCTTGAATTTGAAAAGTTTTGAATCTGGTTTATTAGATTTATCAAAAAGCCAATTTGCAACTAATGATTACATTTTTCAAGAAGGTCAATATCTATCAAAAGAAACCGTTCAAAACTGGTTATCACGCGAATCTGGATCAAATAGTGAGGGGTTAAATCCTAAAGATAACGGCAAGACGGGTGAAACAGAACGTAATCCAATGTACGTTCAACAGCTTGAAGAACAAGATTTTATGACAAAAAAAGATAACAAAATGGCTCTTGCAGGTATATCTTTAGGTATCGGGATGAATTCAGTCGATTATTACCAAAAAGAAGAATATGGTGCGCAGTACAAGACTGAAATATCTGATGCCACAATGAAAGAAAAAGGCAAGGAAGCGGCAAATAAAGTGGTTGCTCGCCTTCGTAAGACAAAAGGAGTCAGCGACAGTGTTCCCATCATGGTTGCAATGTATAAACAAGCCTCAAATGATAGTTTAGTTGGCGGTAGCTTTTATGCATATGCTGTGAATAAAAATGGTAAAACAACCATCGATAGTTGGAAAGATGTGTCAATTACAAGTTACACATTCCCAACAACATCATCTGCAACCACGCCTAACACAAATGATGAAACAACATTTACGAATTTCAAAACGGAAGTTCAGAGTTTCTTCCCTAATTTAGCGGGTGTGACGGCACAGGTTCAATATAAAAATAAAGCAATTACGGGGATGCACATTAATATTACCTCGCAATTTTACAGTGAAACTGAGATTGTTAGTTTTACGCAGTACTTGGCAACAACCGCTGCAAAATATCTAGCTTCTGGTATTCCAATTGATATTACCGTTAAGGGTAGTGATGGAACAATCCAAAGTTTCCTTGCCAAATCGGCCAAGGATAGTTCATACTATACGCATGTATTTACCAGTTATTAAAAATAAAACCAATTTGAATCTTGAAGGGATGGCTTTGAATGTCAATTAGTAAAGAAGAAGTAAAGCATGTCTCAGAGTTAGCTAAATTAGAACTCAGCGACACAGAATTAGACGTATTTACTAGTCAATTAGATGATATTATCGGAATGGCTGAACAACTTTCAGAAGTGGACACAACTGATGTTCCTGTCACAACACATATTACGGATGTTATGAATGTCATGCGTGAAGATGTTGCGGAAAAAGGAATGGACCGTGATCTACTCTTTAAAAATGCACCAGACAGTGAAAATGGGTTGATTAAAGTGCCTGCTATTATTGATGAAAGTGAGGAAGCCTAAACATGGATTATTTCAAACAAGATTTATCAAGTTTACATGACTCATTAGTGAATAAAGAAATGAGTTCTGAAGAGTTGACGAAGGCGACCTTTGCCGAAATTAAAGCACGTGATTTAAAAATTTCTGCCTTCCTCGCAATGAATGAAGAAATGGCAATTAATCAAGCTAAAGCAGTTGATGCCACTGGTATCGATGCAAATAACGTTTTAGCCGGAATTCCCATTGCTGTTAAAGATAATATTGTGACTAAAGATTTAACAACAACCGCCGCAAGTAAAATGTTGGAAAATTTCAACCCAATTTACGATGCAACTGTTATTGAAAAAATGCGTCAAGCTCAAATGGTTACGATTGGTAAAACGAACATGGACGAATTTGCCATGGGTGGTTCTACTGAAACGTCAGCTTTTAAGACAACAAAAAATCCTTGGGATACAACTAAAGTTCCTGGTGGCTCATCAGGTGGTTCTGCTGCTGCTGTTGCCGCAGGAGAAGTTGTTGCCGCATTAGGGTCAGATACTGGTGGTTCAATTCGTCAACCCGCTTCATTCAACGGCGTTGTCGGGACAAAACCAACTTATGGTCGTGTATCTCGTTATGGATTAATCGCATTTGCTTCAAGTTTAGACCAAATTGGTCCATTTACGCGTGGTGTTAAAGATAACGCTGCTGTTTTAAACGCAATTAGTGGTAATGATAGTCATGACTCTACTAGTTCAGCACAAGCCGTTCCTGACTTTACTGCCGGTTTGACTGGTGATATTAAAGGGATGAAGATTGCTTTACCTAAAGAATATCTGGGTGAAGGTGTCGATGCGGACGTTAAAGAAGCAATTCAAAAAGCCGTTAAGACATTTGAAGAACTTGGTGCAACAGTTGATGAAGTGAGCTTACCTAATAGTAAATATGGTGTACCCGTATACTATATTTTAGCTTCTTCTGAAGCATCTTCTAACTTACAACGTTTTGATGGAATTCGTTATGGTTTCCGTGCACAAGATGTTAAGAGCTTGGAAGATGTTTATGTTCGTTCTCGCTCTGAAGGATTTGGCGATGAAGTTAAGCGTCGAATTATGTTAGGAACATTCTCATTATCTGCTGGGACTTACGATGTGTTCTTTAAGAAAGCGGCTCAAGTTCGAACATTAATCTGCAATGATTTCCGTAACGTATTCAATGATTACGATTTAATTATTGGCCCAACGGCACCAAATACGGCCTTTAATATTGGTGACAAAATTGAAGATCCTATTACGATGTACATGAATGATATCTTAACAATCCCAGTTAATTTAGCTGGGTTGCCAGGTATGTCAGTGCCTGCTGGATTCTCAAAAGGGCTTCCAGTTGGGTTGCAATTAATTGCGAAATCATTCGATGAAGCAACAATGTACCGTGCTGGATACGCGTTTGAACAAGCAACTGATTTTCACAAAGAAGTTCCTACGTTAGGAGGCCAAAACTAATGAATTTTGAAACAACAATTGGACTTGAAGTTCATGTTGAAATGAAAACTAAATCCAAAGCATTCTCGCCTTCAAAGGTTGATTTCGGGGCAGAACCTAATACGAATACCAATGTTATTGACTGGGGTTATCCCGGTGTTTTACCAACAGCAAATAAAGGCGCAATTGAATATGGTATGCGTGCCGCATTAGCATTAAATTGTGAAATCACAAAAGATAATCATTTTGATCGTAAGAACTATTTTTACCCTGATAATCCAAAGGCCTACCAAATTACGCAATCTGAAGAACCAATTGGTCGTAATGGTTTCTTAGAAATAGAAGTTGATGGCGAAACGAAAAAAATTGGGATTGAAGAAATGCACGTTGAAGAAGATGCGGGTAAAAATACGCATAATCCTAACGGCTATTCTTATGTCGATTTAAACCGTCAAGGGACACCTTTAATTGAAATTGTGTCGCGTCCTGATATTAAAACACCTGAAGAAGCTTACACTTATCTTGAAAAGTTACGCCAAGTTATTCAATTTACTGGTGTTTCAGATGTGAAGATGGAAGAAGGGTCAATGCGAATTGATGTTAATATCTCAATCAATCCAATTGGTCAACCAGGTTATGGGACAAAAACTGAAATGAAGAATTTAAACTCATTTGAAAATGTTCGTAAAGGACTTGAATTTGAAGAAAAACGTCAAATGAATGTTTTGATGTCTGGTGGTATTGTACAACAAGAAACACGTCGTTTTGACGCACCAACTGGAACAACTATTTTAATGCGTGTTAAAGAAGGGGCTAGCGATTATCGTTACTTCCCAGAACCAGATATCCCACCAATTCATATTAGCGATGACTGGATTCAAGAAGTTAAAGACTCAATTCCAGAAATGCCTGATAAACGTCGTGCGCGTTATGCGAGCGAGTTAGGTTTACCCGAATATGATGCTGAAGTCTTAACGCAAACAAAAGAAATGTCAGATTTCTTTGAAGAGACAATTCAATTAAAGGCAGATCCTAAGTTAGCTGCTAACTGGTTAATGGGCGAAGTAAATGCCTTTATGAATACGAATAAATTAAACTTACAAGATACTAAATTAACACCAGCAAACCTTGCTGGCATGATTAATTTAATTACTGATGAAACAATATCAAGTAAGATTGCTAAAAAAGTTTTCCAAGAAATTATTAAAAATGGGAGCGAACCTAAAGCGTGGGTTGAGTCTAAGGGACTTGTTCAACTTTCTGATCCTGCCAAGTTACAACCTATTATTGATGGTATTTTGGATAATAATGAACAATCAATCGAAGATTTCAAAAACGGTAAAGACCGCGCTGTTGGATTCTTAATTGGACAAATCATGAAGCAAACACAAGGACAAGCAAATCCTAATGTGGTTAATCAATTATTGATGGCCTCATTGAAGCTAAGATAATCTTATTAAAATAAGATTCATGTGGAGGAACGGAATGAGAAAAAGAGCCAGAATTATTTATAATCCAACATCTGGTCGTGAGGCTTTAAAAAGTGATCTTGTGAGTATCCTAGACATTATTGAAAATGCGGGATACGAAACAAGTGCTTATGCCACAACGGCTAAAAAACATTCAGCGCGTGATGAAGCAACACGCGCTGCCCAATTAGGGTTTGATCTAGTCATTGCTGCCGGTGGTGACGGAACCATTAACGAAGTTGCTAATGGGATTGCCGGACTTAAGCACCGACCAAAATTGGGTGTTATACCTGCTGGAACAACTAACGATTATGCTCGGGCCTTAAAAATACCTAGGGATGATCCAGTTGCTGCGGCAAAAGTTATTGCTAAAGGAAATACGGTTAAAATGGATGTTGGACAAGCTGGGGAAAAATATTTTATTAATATTGCCGGTGGTGGACTCTTAACGGAATTAACTTATGATGTTCCTTCACAGTTTAAATCGCTTTTTGGTTACCTTGCCTACTTGGCCAAGGGCGCTGAAATGTTGCCAAGAATGAAGCCAATTGAAATGAACCTCGAATATGATGGGGGATCGTTTAAGGGAAAAGCGTCAATGTTTTTATTAGCATTAACGAACTCCGTAGGTGGCTTCGAACAAATCGTACCAGACGCCTCACTTGATGACGGTAAGTTTACCTTACTTGTCGTTAAAGCAAGTAACATCGCCGAAATGTTGCATTTAATGGCACTTGTGCTAAATGGCGGTAAGCATATTAATGATAAACGTGTAATCTACATTAAAACGTCTAAATTAGTTGCTAAGCCAGTTAATAACAATAAAATGATGATTAACATTGACGGTGAGTACGGCGGGGATGCACCAATGACGTTTAAAAATTTGAAGCAACATATTGAGATTTTTGCGAACACGGATGCATTACCTGAAACGTCAATTACATCGGGACGCACAGCTGCTGAAATTGCTGCTGAAGAACATTTTGTAAAAGGTGTCGAAAAAATGAATGGTGAAGATATTGACGGCAATGGTATAATCGGTAAGTAAGAGATAAATAAGAAATCAAGTAGGATTGGGGCGCTCGGTAAAGGCCTCAATCCTGTTTTATTCCTAGAGTTGGTACCTATTGACTTTTAGGGGTTAAACATGGTTGAATAAAGTAAATACGCAGGAACATCGAAAGGACAACAATGAAAAAACTACCTCCAGTAATAAAGAACCAAGAATTTGACACAGAAATTATCGATTTAACTTATCAAGGCATGGGTGTTGCCAAAGTAGACGGCTACCCATTGTTTATTGAAAATGCATTACCAGGCGAAAAAGTTAGTATCCGTGTCATGAAAGTTAGCAAGAACTTTGGTTTCGCCAAAGTATTAGCTTTCCGTAATGAAAGTCCAGATCGTGTTGAAACAAAAGGCTCAGCATACACACAAACTGGGATTGCACCATTACAACATTTGGCATACCCAGCACAATTGAAATTCAAGCAAGCGCAAGTACAAGAATTATTAAAAAAGGCGCATTTGGATATTGAAGTATCTGACGCTATTGGTATGGAAGATCCTTTCCACTACCGTAATAAAGCCCAAGTACCTGTTCGCGAAATTGCCGGTGAATTAAAGACTGGATTCTTTAAGAAAAATAGTCATGATTTTATCGCAATTGAAGATTTCTTAATTCAAGATGAAGAAATCGATAAAGCTATTGTTGCTGTACGTGATGTTTTGCAACGTTTCCATGTGGAAGCTTATGATGAACGTGCACATAAGGGGATTATCCGTCATATTATGGTTCGTCGTGGCCATTACTCAAAACAAATGATGGTTGTTTTGGTGACACGTTCTAAGAAATTACCAATGTTTACAGAAATTACGGCTGCAATTCGTGAAGCATTGCCAGACGTCACAACAATTGTTCAAAATACAAACTCTGAAAAAACAAATGTAATCTTAGGTCGCGAAAACAAAGTTCTCTTTGGCCCCGGTTACATTGAAGACCAATTGAACGGCTTAACATTTAGAATTTCTCCACATTCTTTCTACCAAATTAATCCCGTTCAAACGGAAAAATTATATGCTGCAGCCTTTGAACGTGCCGGTTTAACAGGTAACGAAACAGTAATTGATGCTTATAGTGGTATCGGTACAATTTCATTATCAATGGCAAAACATGCACGTCAAATTTACGGTGTAGAATTAGTTTCAGAAGCCGTTAAAGATGCAAAAGAAAATGCTAAAATTAATGACATTGATAATGTTCGTTTCGAAACAGGGATGGCAGAAAACTGGATGGAAAACTGGAGTCATGCTAACTTAAGACCCGACGTCTTAGTTGTCGATCCTCCTCGTAAAGGGTTAGAACCAGCATTTATCGAAAGTACGCTTAAAATGCAACCCAAGAAGGTTGTCTACATTAGTTGTAACCCATCAACATTAGTTCGTGATATTGAAGGATTTATGGCAGATGGTTATAAAGTAACAAAACCAATCTTACCAGTTGATCAATTCCCACAAACAACACATATTGAAACAGTTACAATTCTAGAAAAATAGGATTAACTGATGAATTTTTATTATGTTTGTGCAATTGTTACGGCGATTAGCGCTAGCGTGAGTTTAGGATTTTCGATTGAAGCTTTGCTGAAAACCTCTGAAAAATCAGGACAAATAAACGCAATGTATGCTATCTCAAGAAGTCTACCGTTAGCAGTTGCTAGTATTGTTCCATTCTTTTATCATTCCAATAGTTATTTAATCGTAATTTCTACTTTGATGATTATTATTCAAGCAATTGATACAGTGATAGGGTTCCTAGTCAAAAATCGATTTAAAACAATTGGACCAGGACTTACAGCAGTTTTCAATTTTGTCTGTTTACTGGGTATCATAATTTAAATTTAAAGGCAGCTAAAAGGATTTTCTTTTGGCTGCCTTTTTTTGTAAACAAACAAATTGTGTTCGCCATAAAAAAGAGTATTCTAAAGATATCTCAAAACAAATAGGAGGGTTCATCATGACAAAAGAAACTGAAAAAGAGTTACGCGAACGCTTATCGAAACAAGAATTTGAAGTAACGCAACATGCTGCGACAGAAGCGCCATTCACGGGTAAGTACGATGACTTTTATAAAAAAGGTATCTATGTTGATATTGTTAGCGGTGAAGCACTCTTTAGTTCAGCAGAAAAATATGATGCTGGGTGTGGCTGGCCATCATTTTCTAAGCCTATTCCGGGTTCTAAGATTGCCGAACTAGCGGATAATAGTCTTCCAGGTCATCAACGAGTGGAAGTGAGAAGTGGCGAAGCCAACTCACATTTAGGTCATGTTTTCCCTGATGGACCTCAAGATCAAGGTGGATTACGTTATTGTATCAATTCCGCCTCATTAAAATTCATTGCTGAAAAGGAAATGGCAGCGGCTGGTTATAAAGATTACTTAAACGTTTTATAAAAATAAAAGCATTCAACTTTCATGGCCATTTCGGGCGTTAAAAGTTGAATGCTTTTTTAATTATGATTGTATTTTACGATGGATAAAGTAAACAGGAATACCAATCCCAGTCATTAATAGACCAATCAAAGCCAGGCCTGTCTGCGTTAGTAAAGTTGCGCCAAGGATGAAGAGGCCCCCCATAATCGCAATTATGGGAATTACTGGGTATAACGGTACCTTATAAGGTCTTTTTAGAGCGGGTTCTCGTTTTCTTAAAATGAAAACGGCAATAAAAACGAGCACGTTAAAAATCCAGATAACAAAAATCAACATATCTGTTAACAAATCAAAACTACCCAAAAACATCATGATAATGGCAATACCAATTTGTAAGAAGCCAGCAATATAAGGAACTTTTGTGTGAGGAGAGAGACGTTTTAACCAATTACTAAAGGGAAGTTGGTTTTCTAATGCCATCGCGTAGGGAACGCGCATGCCAGTCAAGGTATAGCCATTAATTGCGCCATAAACCGAGATTAAAATACCGATGGTAACAAATTTACCACCAAATCGGCCAAATAATTGCAACGAAGCGTCTGAAGCGGCATTTAAATTGCCGGCCAGTTCCGAAATGGGCAATGCTTTAAGAAAAACAAAGTTAATTAACGTATAGATAATCGTAATTGAGAATAGGCCAAAAATGATAGCCTTTGGTAAATCACGTTCTGGATGATGCATTTCGCCAGCAATATTTCCGACACCAATCCAACCATCGTAAGCGAACATAGTCGCAAGTAGGCCACCACTCAAAGCAGTGAAGAAGGAGTTGTGTGCGCCAGATGTTAAGGGGATTAAGCTAAATGAAACATGCGCTGGCGTAAAAAGTCCCCAGATAACAATCACGATAATAGGTAGTAATTTTAAAATTAATGAAATTGACTGAAATGCGCCACCAACTTTTGCGCCTAAAAAATTAATTAAGGTAATACTAATGCCACTCACTAAAGCGATTGGAATAGTCAAATTAGCATTAAGGTGAAACAGGTTAATGAATTGTGTCCCGAAAATAATCGAAAGTGCCGCAATATTTGCGGGATAGTAGATGATGATTTGAGCCCAACCGAGTAGAAATGCCGGAAAGCGGCCATAAGTATATTCGATATATTTAATTGCGCCACCTGTTTCTGGAATTGCGGCCGCAAGTTCTGCGGCGGTTAGTCCAGCACAAATGGTTAAAAAGCCACCAAGTAACCAAACAAATAGGGTTAGGTTAGCGGATTGAGTTTGTTGTGTGACACTTGAGACTTTGAAAAAGACGCCCCCGCCAATTACTGTCCCCATGACAGTTGATAACGCGGCAAAAAAGCCAATATCTCGTTTTAAGTGATCGTTGTTCATGGTTAAAAATCCTCGTTTCTATTTGGAATGCGTATTTAACTATTTTAGACTATATAATCGCGTAATGAAACAAAAAAATTGAAGGTGAAAATCAACAAAATTCTGTTAATCTTCATCTTCAATTTTAGGTTCCGAAGGTTCTTTAATCGGAGCTAATTTAATGGGATAGGTGCGGTTATCTGCTTCATCAAATAAACTGATTGGACCTTGATCATTCGCGTCAATTCTTAGGTGAAATCCATACTCGTCTAAGAAACTCAGTTCACGTTCGTCTAAACGCTCTACTTCACCGTTAAGTGCACGCTCGTCAATTCGAATCGTGAGGTCTGATGAAATATCTAGATTATGGTGTCGGTGGCTAATTTCATCGTAAAATAACCAATGACCGGCATAAAAAATAGGTAAAGAAACCTTAGTTTTTGGTGCGGTTATTGATTTGATATCTTTCGTTAATCCAATAAAAAATGATGCACCCAATAGTGCAAAACTACGCTTCTTCACGCCTACCCCTCCTATTAGAACTACTTTATTTAAATATAACACTTTTATCTAACAAGCGGAATATATTGCCCCAAATATATCTAAATGTAATCTATCGTCACAAAATTGACACAAAGAGATTATTATGAAAACGGTTTAACTATTGTTATAATGGAACCAATAATAAAATGGAGGTAGCAAATATGATTAAATTAGGTATTATTGGTACGAATTGGATTACTGGTCAATTTATTGAAGCGGCTCATGAATCAAAAGAATTCAAATTAACGAGTGTTTATTCAAGATCCGAAGCAAAAGCTAAAGATTTTGGTGAACAATATGGGGCAACGAATTTCTATGATAATGTGACAGATTTTTTTGCTTCTGATTCATTTGAAGCCATCTACATTGCATCCCCAAATAGCTTACATTTTGAACAAATTAAATTAGCAATTAAAGCGGGTAAAAAGGTCATAGCTGAGAAGCCAATGGTGTCGAACCCAACAGAAATGGCTGAAGTTCAAGAGGTTCTAAAAAAACATCCTGAAAGCCAACTTTTTGAAGCCGCGCGTCAAATTCATCAAGAAAATTTCAAAATTATTGAACAAAAAGTAACGGTGATGGAAACAATTCAAGGGGCAACCTTAACTTATATGAAATATTCATCACGTTATGATGCCATTTTAGCTGGTGAAGAACCTAATATTTTCTCACCAAAATTCTCCGGTGGTGCTTTACAAGATCTTGGCGTCTATGTTGTCTATGATGCCATTGCTTGGTTTGGTGCACCACTCAAAGTGCAATATTACCCAACGATGTTACCAACGGGCGTTGACGGTAAAGGTGTCGCAATTCTAACTTACAAAGACTTCAATGTCACGTTGAACGTCGGGAAGACGGCTAATTCGTATTTAATGAGTGAAATATATGGGTTGAAAGATACTATTGTGATGGATAACGCCGCAGAATTAAATGAGGTTGTTTATCGAGATGGCTCTGATAAAGAAGACATGTTGAGCCAATTCCCAGCAAAAAATCCAATGTTAGCTGAAGCAAATGCGTTTGCTAGGGTAATAAATAATCCTGGGGATGCTGCAAGTATTGCGGACTACAAGAAGTGGCAAGCACTTAGTATAGCGGTTAACCAAGTCCTGTTTGATTTAAGACAAAGTGCCGGAATTGAATTTCCAGCTGATCATAAATAAGAATTACTGAGATAAGTTTCCATGAATCAATGGAAGCTTATTTTTTATATGCTATACTTAATTATTAAAACTAATCCTAGAAGTTAAAAGAAAGAGACTAAAATGAATCCAAAATTTGATGCATATTTTAAAGAACAAGGTTTTGAAACACGGTCACCTATTCAAGAAGCAGTTTATGAACCCCTAAAAACTGGTGAAAATGTCCTTGGTTTAGCACCAACTGGATCAGGTAAGACATTGGCATTTAGCTTGCCATTACTTGAAAGATTAACACCAAAGGATGGCATCCAGTTACTTGTTATCGCGCCTTCACAAGAATTGGCTATGCAATTAGCAGGCGTAATCCGTCCGTGGGCTAAAGAACTTGATTTAAAAGTTCAAGCAATTATTGGTGGCGCAAATATGAAACGCCAAATTGAAAATTTAAAGAAAAAACCTGAAATTATTGTTGGAACTCCAGGTCGTTTATTAAATTTGGCCGAAGATAAAAAAATTAAGTTGCACAAAGTTATGTCAGTCGTGATTGATGAAGCTGATGATTTATTAACGGACGAAACATTAACGACTTGTCGTGAGTTAATTAGCCAAGCTCCCGCAGGTATTCAATTAAGTTTCTTCTCTGCAACTGAAACAGCAATTTTAGATGATTTAAAAAAATGGTTTGGCGCAGATGTGACGACTTACGATGTTCGTGACGTTGACCAAACGCAGGGAATCGTTCACCATTATGCAATTGAAACACCAACTCGTAAACGTCAGTCAACGTTACGTCGTCTGGCAAATGTAGATGATTTCTATGCCTTAGTTTTCTTTAATCAATTATCATCCCTACAAGATATGGCTCAGAAATTAAAATACGATCATGTACCAGTTGCTGTTTTAGACAGTGAACAACGCCAAGTTAACCGGGCAAATGCCTTATCGCAATTGCATAAACATGAGATCAAACTGTTGTTAACAACGGATGTTGCTGCTCGAGGCCTAGATATCCCGATGTTACCAGCAGTTGTTAATTATGATATGCCAAAAGATATTACGTCGTATATTCACCGTGTCGGCCGAACGGGACGGATGGGTGCTGAAGGAATGGTTATTAATCTTGGAAACGAACATGATTTACGAACGTTAAAACAAGATTTAAAAAATACGCCATTTGAAATTGAAAAAGGCTACTTATACGAGGGTGCTATTGTCACTAAACGTCCAGAACGTGCGGTTGAACCTAAAGTTAAAAAGCCTAAACCAGTTGAAGTAAAAGCTAAAACTGCTGTGGGCCAAAAAGAATCTGATGAACCAATTAAGAAACCGCACCGTAAAATTCGTTTGAGAAATCAAAAGAATAAAGGAAAAAGACGTAAACCTAAAGCAGAACATTTCGATTAATGAGAGTAATCATCCAAAGTTATTTGGGTGATTTTTTTATTGCCCTCATCTGTAAGCGATTGCAAGAGTGGCGTTACCGTGCTATATTTAAAGAAGTTAATCTAGACATAAAAGGAGTTACATATGGCCATGACAAATATTAAGTTAGATAAAAATCATTTTGACGGATACTTTGATTTATCAATTTATGCATTTAATAAAACCGTTTCAGCTGAAAGAAAAACCTTTTTCAAAAAGTTATATGACCATTCATCTGACTGGGGTTCCGTTGAGTCGGGTCAAGTGGTCAGTGGGGTGATTAATACACCGTTAATGACTAATTTTCATGGTGTCTCGTTCAAAATGGGTGGAATTGGTTATGTCGCAAGTTATCCTGAATTTGCTGGGCAAGGTAGTATTGGTCAATTAATGAATTTAGCTTTAGATGAAATGTATCAAGATGGAACAACGCTATCTTATTTAGCCCCATTTTCATATCCGTTCTATCGTAAGTTTGGGTATGAAGCAACGTTTGACCAAACTGTTTACCGAATGAATGCGAAGGATTTGCCTCGATTAAAAGTGAAGGCAATTGGCCATGTTGAACGCCACCCATATTCAGAAGTTAAAAATGACCTTAATGAAATATACAAAAAGAATCAATTATCACAACAAGGTGGAATTGAACGGGCAGAATGGTGGCTAACGTATTCTGCCGAAAAACATCCTAATTGGGAGACGGCCGTTTATTATAACGAGGCAAATGAACTAGAAGGATACCTCGTATATCAAAGAGAAGCTAATGAATTTAAAATAGTCGAATGGGTTTATCAAACAAGTGAGAGTTGGCTTCAATTACAAAACTTCGTGATTAAACATCAATCAGCATATGAATGGTTTAGCTATGAGAGCCCAATTGGTCAACCGTTACCAGATTTGTTGGCTAATCCACAAGTTGACGTGAAAATAAAACCATATATGATGGCAAGAATTGTGAATGTCGCTGATTTTTTGATGCGTTATCCTTACCAACATGATTTTGATGCGATTGTGATTCAAGTTAAAGATACCAATATTGCCGACAATGAAGGTCAATGGCAAGTTAGCCATATAAACGGGCAGACGACAGTAGAAAAAATAACGGATAAAGAGCCAACTTTAGTCACTGATATTCAGAATTTAACGCGTAGTATGATGGGTTATCGAACAATGAAACAATTAAAACAGTATGGGTTTTTATTGGGTGACGTAACTGTGTTTGATCATGCGTTGATTAAAGATCAACCGATACTAAGTGATTACTTCTAAGGAGATAACGAATGGAATATAAAAAAATGAGCCATTTTCCAACGGATTTTTTATGGGGTGCTTCTTCGGCGGCCTATCAGATTGAAGGTGCCTACCGAGAAGACGGGAAGGGTTTATCAGTTTGGGATAAGTTCGTTCGAATTCCCGGAAAAACCTTTAAAGGAACCAACGGTGATGTTGCCGTTGACCATTATCACCGTTTTAAAGAAGACGTTGCTTTAATGAAAGAACAGGGATTAAAAGCTTACCGTTTTTCAATTGCTTGGACACGAATTTTTCCTGAAGGAAAAGGACAAGTTAATCAAAAGGGAATCAATTTTTATAATCGGTTAATTGATGAACTGATTGCCAATCGGATTGAACCCGTTGTGACTCTCTATCATTGGGATTTACCTCAGGCTTTGCAAGATGAGTATGGCGGTTGGGAGTCACGTGAAATTGTGACCGATTTTACGAACTACGCCAAAACATGTTTTGATGCATTTGGTGATCGTGTTAATTATTGGGTATCATTGAATGAACAAAATGTCTTTATTTCACATGGCTACCAAATGGAAAGTCATCCCCCAGCAGTTAATGATGAAAAACGGATGTACGCCGCAAATCATATTGCTAATTTAGCAAATGCCTCAGCGATTAAAACATTCCATGATGGCCATTATCAAGGTGGAATCGGACCCAGTTTCGCTTATAGCCCGGGTTATGCGGTTAATGGCGACCCTAAAAATCAAGTTGCAGCAACTAACTACGAGGATTATGCTGCTCATTTTTGGATGGATGTCTACGTTTACGGTCGTTATCCCAAAATGATTTATAAATGGTTAACTGAGCGTGGAACGGCACCTGTGATTACCGAAGCAGATCGGGCCTTGTTAATTGCTGGAAAACCAGATTTTATGGGATTAAACTACTATCAGACGCAGACAATTGCGGCTAATCCGTTAGTTGGTGGTGTTGGACTTGCAGCAGAAAATAATACAGGTAAAAAAGGGACCAGTTCTGAAAGTGGTGTTCCAGGGATGTTCAAGACAACTAATAATGAATTCTTAAAACAAACCGATTGGGATTGGAATATTGATCCCGAGGGACTAAGAATTGCTTTAAGACGAATTGATAGTCGCTATGACTTACCCGTCCTGATTACTGAAAATGGACTTGGCGCTTACGATAAATTAGAAGAAGACCATCAGATTCATGATGACTACCGAATTTACTTTATTAATGAACATATCAAGGCGATTAAAGAAGCCATATCTGATGGCGTTAAAGTAATAGGCTATACAACGTGGAGCTTTACAGACTTGCTAAGTTGGTCAAATGGGTACCAAAAACGTTACGGTTTTGTTTATATTGACCGCGATGAAGAAAGTGCGAAAGAATTAAAACGTTATAGGAAGGACTCGTTTTACTGGTACCAAAAAGTGATTCAGGAGAACGGTCAATATTTATAAAAAAATAAAGCTATTGTTGATTGCGCTTACATATGGTGGTACACTAATAGATGAAATGAGTGTTACTGATTCGATCAGGCATGACCTATTGATGGAGATGTGTAAATGTCTGTATTTATGGGTCTTTTTTTATGGAAAGGGGGGTGGTTTAATGTGAAGTTTGTTAAAAATTTTAATAACAACGCGGCTTTAGTTGAATCATCCGATAATATTGAGTGGGTCGTTATCGGTAATGGGATTGGATTCGGCTATCACGTTGGAGATATCATTGATGACGCTAAAATTGACCGCCGTTTCAAGGCTGAGGAAGATTCAGATACAATGAAACTCATATCAGGATTTGATGCGCAGGTTTTAGAGGTTGCTTCAGCACTTGTTAATGTGGTTGAACCTTTAATTAACGTTAAGTTTGACGACGTTCAATTCTTAGTTTTGGTTGATCATCTGCAGTACTCGCTCAAAAAGAACAGTGATGAAATGTTTTTGAATGACCAATCTGTTCACTGGGAAATAAAAAAATTATTTCCAGTTGAATTTAATGCTGCAGAGGCCGGAATTCAAAAAATTGAGTCGGAGTTCAATCTTTCGGTTCAAAAAAATGAACTTATTTTACTGACATACCATCTCATTAACGTCAAAGAAGGCGGACATGCCGTCCAAGATTCGATGAAAATGTCAGAGCTTATTTCAGGAATTATTAATATTATTCAATTAGATACTGGTATTATTCTCGACGAAAAGACCTTTAATTATAGTCGGTTTGTGTCACATTTACGTTATTTATTCATTAGACATTTTAATAATACCGAGATTGACCGTGCAGAACTTGATCCCGAGTTACTCGCGATGATGATTAGTCGTTACCCAGAAGTCTATAAGACTGTGGAAAAGATTGTGCATTATATTAGAGAACGTGCCAATTGGGATTTACAAGCGGATGAACAAGTTTACTTAGTGCTACACATTTGGCGCGTGACCCACAGGCAAGAAGAAAATTAAATAAATCGATAATTAGGTGTGTTATTGCCATTTATAAGCAAGCATAAACCCAGTTACTTATTTCAGACTCAGCTTTTTTTGAGTCGGAATGAATAGCTGGGTTTTCATTTACAAAAAAATAAAAGGAGTGATTATAATGAGTTACGATAAATTAGCTAAAGATATTCTAAAAAACGTGGGTGGGGAAGCCAACGTTAACAGTGTCGTCCATTGTACAACGCGACTAAGATTTAAATTGAAAGATGAAGACAAAGCTAACACGGATATTTTAAAAGATATGGATGGCGTTGTTACAGTTGTTAAAAGTGGTGGCCAATACCAAGTGGTGGTTGGTAACCAAGTACCAGAAGTTTATGATGAATTGGTCAAAGGGAGCGGACTTGCCGGAGACGGAATTGTACCAGATGATGACGGCGAAAAAATGAAACCGCTTGATGCGTTCATCGATATGATTTCAGGTATTTTCGCACCAACTTTAGGTGTCTTAGCTGCAACAGGTATGATCAAAGGGTTAGTTGCCATGCTTGTCGCATTTAACTGGGTGGCAGCAACATCTGGAACTTATATCATTTTAAATGCGTTGGGAGATTCTTTCTTCTACTTCTTTCCAATTATTTTGGCTTACAGCGCAAGTAAGAAATTCCACGTTAATCCATTGTTGGCAATGGTGATAGGGGCATCCCTAGTCTATCCAACAATTGTGGCCCAATTACCAGCAACACTGGCCGCAACGGGTGGTAAGGCACTTTATACTTTATTTGCAGGAACCATTTTTGAATCACCTATTTACATGACATTCTTAGGTATTCCGGTGATTATGATGAGTTATGCATCGTCAGTTGTACCTATTATTGTGTCAATTTGGTTTGCATCAAAAGTTGAACCCTTTTTCCAAAAAAGGATTCCAGAAGTTGTTCGAACATTCTTGGTACCAATGTTAACAGCACTTGTAGTCGTTCCAATTACCTTTATATTCATCGGCCCCCTTACAACTTGGGCCAGCGATATCGTCGCAACCGGATTTTCGGCAGTTTATTCACTTAGTCCAATTGCTGCTGGGGCAGTGCTTGGTGGTTTATGGCAAGTCCTTGTTATTTTTGGGTTACATTGGGGACTTATTCCGCTCGCACTTCTCAATATTTCAACACAAGGGTCAGATCCAATTTTAGCTTTGATGCTGGGTACAACATTTGCCCAAATCGGATCCGTTTTAGCGATCACAATTAAAACTAAAAATAATAAATTGAAAGCACTTGGTTATTCATCATTTATTTCAGGTATATTTGGTGTCACGGAACCCGCTATTTACGGGATTACCTTGCCTCGTAAAAAACCATTTGTCATTACATGTATTTCAGCCGCTATCGGTGGGATGATTCTTGGGTTATTTGGAACAAAAGGTTACCTACTTGGTGGATTAGGAATCTTCTCAATTCCAAGTTACTTAAATCCTAAAACAGGGATTGATATGTCATTTTACGCCGTACCAATCGCAATTGTAGTTTCATTCGTTTTATCATATGTCCTAACAATGATGTTCGGGTTAACAAAAGCGGATCAAGAAGTCCCTGTTGTGGCTGAAACAACGAACGCTACGACAACTGCTTCAGCTCCAGTGAAATCAGAACAAGTTGAAGAAGAAGTTCTTGTTAGCCCACTTAAAGGCCAAGTATTACCTTTAGCTGACGTGAAAGATCCGGTCTTTAATTCTGGTGCAATGGGTAACGGAATTGCTATTTTACCTGAGATAGGTCAACTATATGCACCAGCCGATGGTGTCATTTCACTCGTTTTCCCAACAGGGCATGCGGTTGGCATGAAAACAGATAGTGGTGCTGAAATCTTGATGCATATTGGGATGGATACGGTTGAATTAGGTGGTAAATTCTTTGAAATTCAAACTGAAATGGATAAAGTCGTTAAAAAGGGCGATTTGTTACTTAAGTTTGATATTGATGAAATTAAAAAAGCCGGATATGAAATTATTACGCCGATTATTGTAACGAATACACCAAGATATAAAGAAGTTAACCCAATTGCTAAAGAACAATCAAATGTGATTGTTGGCGATGATTTACTGGATTTAGAAACTAACTTAGGGGGCAAATAGAATGACAAAATCAAATTTTCCAGATAATTTTTTATGGGGTGGCGCAACGGCGGCTAACCAATTTGAAGGGGCATATGATGTTGATGGTAAAGGATTATCATTAGTAGATATCCTACCAGATGCCCATCATGGTCGTTGGGATTACTTATTTAACGCAAAAGAAGCAATGAAAATGGAAGAAGACTTCTATCCTAGTCATGAATCAGTTGATTTTTATCATCATTACGAAGAAGATTTACGATTAATGGCGGAAATGGGGTTCAAAACATTCCGGATGTCAATTAGTTGGCCACGAATTTTTCCACAAGGTGATGAAAAAAAACCAAATGAAAAAGGCTTACAATTTTATGACAGAGTGATCGATTTATGTATTGAATTGGGAATGGAACCACTTGTGACGATTAACCACTTTGATACGCCACTGGGTATGTTGAAGAAAATGAATGGTTGGGCTGATCGTCGAATGATTGATAATTATTTGAATTTTTCGCGCGTATTATTCATGCGTTACAAAGATAAAGTTAAATATTGGCTGACATTTAATGAAATAAATATGATTTTACACATTCCATTATTGGGTGGCGGGCTAGATTTAGAAGGTATCGATAATCCTGAACAAGTTAAATATCAGGCGGCGCATCATCAATTGGTGGCCTCCGCATTAGCGACTAAGATGGCGCATGAAATTAATCCGGATTTCCAAATTGGATGTATGTTGGCAGCCGGAGTAACTTATCCTAATACGCCGAATCCAAAAGACATCTTTGAAGCAATGACTAAAGATCGAGAAGGTTATTTCTTTATCGATGTTCAATCACGTGGCTACTACCCAAGTTACTCGGCAAGATTGTTCAAAGATATGGGTGTATCTATTGAAATGGCTGATACTGATGCGGCAGACTTACTTGAAAATACGGTTGACTTTATTTCGTTCAGTTACTATTCATCACGTTTAGCTAGTGCTGATCCTGAGATGACGGACACAACTGCAGCGAACGTCTTTGAAAGTTTAAAAAATCCTTATTTGAAAACGAGCGAATGGGGTTGGCAAACAGATGGTCTTGGGTTAAGAACAACCATGAATCAAATCTACGACCGTTATCAGAAACCTTTATTTGTAGTTGAAAATGGATTAGGCGCAAAAGATATTGTGGAAGATGGCGATAAGATTCATGATGAGTATCGGATTTCTTATCTTAGTGAGAATATTCAGGCGATGGGCGAGGCAATTGCGGACGGGGTCGTTTGTTTAGGCTATACATCATGGGGCTGTATTGATTTAATCAGTGCCGGTTCCGGAGAAATGGCAAAACGTTACGGATACATCTATGTCGATCGAGACAATGATGGAAACGGAACGTTGAACCGACTAAGAAAAGATTCATTCTATTGGTATCAAGACGTCATTAAAACAAATGGCGTAGAATTATAAACAAATAAGAGGATTGAATGCGATTAAAAAACGCGTTCAATCCTTTATTTGTCAATAAATTAACTACGAGCGTAAATTTTATTTTTTTAGAATACCTAAATCAATCATAGATTGTGCGGTTGTAATGACGGATTCTTTAGCGGAACGAGGGTGCCAACCTAATAAATCGATAGATTTTGCGTTGCTTGTATCGGCATATTTACCAACTAAAGAGGCAACCATCCGTAAATTTGGACGGAAGATAGCCGCAAATTTGACGACGCCATTAGGAATTGTTTTCTTAGGTAATTTGTTGGCATAACTTGGAAAAGCATCTCTTAAAATGTGAGCTAAATCTAGCATAGAAAGTGTTTCCCCAGTCGTTGCCAAGAAACGTTCACCATTTGCTTTTTCCGAAGTCATCGCGAGGATGTGCAAGCTGGCAACATCACGGACGTCAACGTAACCCGAGTTAACATTTGGAACTGCTCTAATGTCGCCATCCATCATTTGTTGAATTTGAATATTTGAATGTGAGTAAACAGATCCTAAGCCGGGTCCCATAACGGCAACCGGATTTACAACAGAGAGTTCTAAATTGTGACCCTCATTTTGAATGAAATCCCAAGCGGCTTTTTCTGACAATGTTTTTGATTTTTGATAAGGATGGATATGAGTATCTTGTAAATTAGACCAATCTTTTTCAGTGTAAGGCATTTGACGGTTATGATGACCGGCAAAAACGGCACCATAAGCTGATGTTAGAACAACGCGTTTAACATTAGCATTTTGTGCTGCCCGTAAAATCATGAGGACGCCATTTACAGCAGGATTAATCATTTCTTCTTCATGTTTGAAGTTTAGTTTTGGCGTGGGCGATGCAACGTGCATCACGTATGAGACGCCTTCCATTGCTGCCGGCCAATTTTTTTCACTGGTTAAATTCGTTTCAATAAAAGATAAATCTTGGTTATTTTGAATACCGCTGCTGAGCATAATTTCTTTAATATAGTCGGCTTTTGCCATTGAACGGACAGTTGCTCTAACGGCATAGCCTTGTTGTAATAGTTGTAAAATAATATGTGAAGCGATAAATCCACTACCACCTGTGACCAAAACTAATTTTTTCATTTGAAGTACCTCCTAAGTTACGTTACACTTGTAACGTCAATAACGATATATTAGGTTAAATGACAGGAAAATTCAAGTGAAGAGTCAGCATCTGTGACAGAATGGAGAATGTGTTATGTCAGCGACCAACCACTCACAACTAATAAAAAAAGATTCTGAAGACTACTTAACTACGGCATTGTTGCAATTACTAAAAACGAATCAACTAACTGATTTAAGCGTGACTCAGGTAGTTAAGCGAGCAGGTGTCAGTCGAATGGCATTTTATAGAAATTATAAAACGCTTGATGATATTCTTATTCGTTATTTAACGCCCATTTTCAATGAGAGTTTCGACGATGTGAGTAAGGGTTTAACCCAAGAAGATAAACTGCGAGCCATGGCACATCTATTTGATGAACTGTCGGATCCATTGGATTTAGCAATGAAGCAGGGATTCGAAACCATCGTTCAACAAATATTTAATGAAAATATCATTCGGATGTATCAGAAACAAAATATATGGTCGGGATTAGTGCCAGACAATCAAAAATATTATACAAACTTTATGGCGGCTGGTGTCTATGGTATTTGGCGTGAATGGCTGTTGAGTGGAAAGAAAGAACCACTCGTTAATATCCAACGTTTGATTACCAATATTCAGGCGTCACTTATTGCATCGACGATTAAATATAAATAAGCCGCAACCATAATTGAAATGGTTGCGGCTTATTTGGTATGTCCCTGATCAGAGTCGAACTGATGACCTACCGCTTAGGAGGCGGTTGCTCTATCCAGCTGAGCTACAGAGACAAAAGACTAGCTACTTCATTGTAAATGGCGACAATAAAGAAGTCAATTTGATTTTACATAGAAGTATTCAAAATTATGGTAGAATACAACTAACGATTAGTGAGGATGTGAGCGGCATGAACGGAAAAGATAGACAAGAAAGTATCAAAGAGCAGCTATATAATAATGCGAATGCAATTAGTGCGAATCAATTTGCGCAACAATTCAAAGTTAGTCGACAAACAATTGTGGGTGATATTGCTTTGTTAAGAGCACAGGGTGAGCAAATATTAGCCTCATTCAACGGCTATACTTACGATCAAGCACCTAATAAAATCATTAAAATGATTGTTTGTAAACATCGAGTTGACCGTGTGCAAGAAGAATTAGAGCTCTTAATTCGAAACGGTGCAGAGGTTCAAAATGTAACCATTAACCATGAGATCTATGGGGAATTATCAGGAACGTTACTGATTAAAACGGAAAATGATATTAATGAATTTATGACAAAACTTAATGGACATAAAGGCCGATTGCTATCAGAATTAACGGCTGGTATTCATACGCATCTCATTAAAGTAGCATCAGAAGAAAGTTTTACTAAAATTCAACAAGAACTATTTGATGCTGGTCTTGGTTATCAAACGGATTAGGTTGACAAGACACCCGGATATTTGGCATACTCTACTTTAGAAGGTGTAAAGACACCCTCGTAAATTAAACGAGAAGAGATGCTAGCAGATGGATATTCAGAAAAAGAAAGAACACAAATTACTGGCTGTAGCCGGATTTGCATGGTTATTTGACGCCATGGATGTGGGATTGTTATCATTCATCATTACAGCGCTTCAAAAAGAATGGCAGTTATCAGAAGTTCAAATGGGTTGGATCGGTAGTGTTAGCTCAATTGGAATGGCGGTTGGTGCTTTGATTTTTGGGATGTTAGCTGATCGTATGGGACGTAAAATTATTTTAATTGTCACGCTATTATTTTTCTCCATCGGTAGTGGGTTGTCGGCATTAGCAACGGGTTTATCATTTTTCTTAATTATGCGTTTCTTAATCGGCGCCGGGTTAGGTGGTGAATTACCGGTTGCGTCAACGCTTGTTTCTGAAAATGTTGCACCCGAGAGACGCGGTCGAATTGTCGTTTTGTTAGAGAGTTTTTGGGCTGGCGGTTGGATTGTATCAGCCGTTGTAGCAACATTTGTCATTCCAAAATATGGTTGGCGTGTAGCAGCGGTTGGAACTGCGTTAACGGCAATTTATGCGATTTTCATGCGTTTGGGGATGAGAGATGTAAAAGAACCCGCGATTATCGGAAAAGCGCAGAGACTGTCATTTTTCACCTCAATACGAGAAGTCTGGTCTCAAGCATACCGTCGTCAAACTTTAATGTTATGGATTCTATGGTTCACGGTTGTTTTTTCTTACTATGGGATGTTTCTCTGGTTACCCAGCGTAATGGTGATTAAGGGGTTCGATCTTGTGCATAGTTTTGGTTATGTCATGATTATGACCTTGGCACAATTACCGGGTTATTTTAGTGCAGCATGGTTAATTGAGAAATTAGGGCGAAAGCCAGTTTTAATCGGTTATTTATTGGGAACAGCAGTATTTGCCTTTCTCTTCGGGAATGCCGTGAGTGTTGGGGCGTTAGTTACATACGGCGCGCTACTCTCATTTTTTAATCTCGGCGCGTGGGGCGTAATGTATGCCTACACGCCTGAACAATATCCAACCATTATTCGGGGCACAGGAACAGGAATGGCGGCTTCGTTCGGCCGAATTGGTGGGATTGTTGGACCAGCATTAGTTGGGTATCTGATTAGTAATCAGATTACTGTCGGCCGTATTTTTACAATTTTCTGTGTTGCCATTATGCTTGGCGTAACAGCAGTTTTCTTTTTAGGCGATGAAACTAAAGGAAAAGTTTTAGATTAAACTTAAAAGAAGTTAACTTGGAAAGAAATTTTCTGGGTTAATTTCTTTTTTTGTTGACAAGTGTAAACGATAGAATTATAATGTGTTTATTGTTTACATTTGTAAACTAACTAAACGTTAATTTGAGAGGAAAGAAAAATGTCAAAATTAATTGTATCAATGATTGGTATTACGGTGGTCGGATTTATTATCTGGTGGTTTTTTGGTAAGCATGAACAGTCAACTGCGATTGCGGATGTTAAGGCTGACACGCAAAGCGTTGATATTGAGGTTAACGGTGGCTATTCGGTTGAGACGGTTATCTTGAAGCAGGGTGTTCCGGCTGTACTTAATTTCAAACGATTAGATTCATCAAGTTGTTTAGACCACGTCGTTTTTCCGGAATTTGGTATTAATCGTGAATTACCAAAAGGTGAAATAGAAACGATTGAAATTGATACAAGTCAAGTTGGAAAATTTCAATGGGCGTGCGGGATGGATATGTTCCGAGGCAACGTCATTATTGAAAAATAATAAATCTATGGAGGGTTAATAATGAGTAAAATGAAACAGCAGGTTCAGGTAACAGTAGCAGGTAATTACAGTCCTAGCGTCATAGAATTAAAACAAGGAATCCCCGCCGAAATTGTAGTGACACGTATTAATACGCAAGGCTGTTTGGAGACAATACATAGCGGCGAAATGGCGTTTGAAACAGACTTGCCTTTGAATGAACCACAAACAATAACTATCTCAACGGATAAGGTCGGAGAATATGCGTTTAGTTGTGGAATGGATATGGTGTTTGGGAAAGTGGTGGTGAAATAATGTCAGTGATGAAAAGGTTCTGGATTGCATTAATCCTATCAACGCCAATGTTGGCGAATATGATTTTGATGCCGTTTGGCGTTATGATGCCAGGTGGTAAATGGTTACAATTTGGGTTGACGACAATCATCATGGTTGTTGCGGCAGGGCCATTTCTGCAAAGTGCCTGGGCCTCTTTTAAAAAACATCATGCTAATATGGACACTCTGGTTGCGATTGGGACAATTACGGCATATATCTACAGTATTTATGCAATGGTCATTCATGAAGCTGTCTTCTTTGAAAGTGCAGCCTTAGTAATAACGTTCGTTTTACTTGGTCAAGTTTTTGAAGAACGTATGCGAAGTAGCGCATCAAATGCAGTTGAAAAATTAGTTGATCTACAGGCAAAAGATGCGGAGGTTATTCGTGATGGTGAGACGATATTAATTCCATTGTCGGAAGTTATTGTTGGGGATGTGATTAGCGTCCGCCCGGGTCAAAAAGTGGCGGTGGATGGTGTCATTATCGAAGGTGTTTCAACGATTGATGAATCAATGGTTACAGGAGAGAGTATGCCTGTGATGAAAAAAGTTGGTGATAAAGTAATCGGTTCAACCATTAATAGTAATGGTGCATTTACATTCCGTGCTGAAAAAATTGGTGATGATACCTTACTCGCGCAAATTGTGGAATTAGTTAAAAAAGCGCAAACAAGCCATGCGCCAATCCAAAAATTAACGGATAAAGTTTCAGATATTTTTGTTCCAGTGGTGTTAATCGTTTCGATTATGACTTTCTTATTTTGGTATGTGGTTCTCGGTGCAACAGTTTCCAACGCGCTAATCTTCGCCGTTTCCGTTCTTGTCATCGCATGTCCCTGCGCGTTAGGACTAGCAACGCCGACTGCCCTAATGGTTGGGACCGGATTAAGCGCAAAAATGGGTATTTTAATTAAGAATGGGGAAGTGCTTGAGGCAGCTAATGATTTACAAACGGTTGTTTTTGATAAAACGGGAACAATCACGGTTGGTAAGCCAGTTGTCACGGATATTATTGGTGATCCACAAGACGTCCTTTCAATGGCGGCTAGTTTAGAAGAATCATCAGAACACCCACTAGCATCAGCCATTATGGTTAGAGCTTCAGAAAATAAGATTATACCACCTAAAATAACTGAATTTCGAGCGATTGAAGGTAAGGGCGTTGAGGCAATGTTTGATGGGAAACGAGTATTTGTTGGTAACGATAAGTTATTAGGCGATTATCAAATTGGTGCTGAAATGGCTGTTAAAGTGCAACAATTACAAGATGAAGCTAAAACAGTTGTGTTCGTTGGACGCGGGGATGAGGTTGTTGGATTAATGGCCATTCAAGATGAACCCAAAGCAACTTCGAAGGCTGCAATTAGTGCGTTGAAGGCACGTGGGCTTAAAACCATCATGTTAACGGGGGATAATGAACGTGTTGCACAATCAATTGCCAACCAGGTCGGGATTGACGAAGTAGTGGCCGATGTCCTTCCAGGAGATAAAGCTGCACATATTCGTGAGCTACAAAAAACGAGTAAAGTTGCCTTTGTGGGGGACGGGATTAATGATGCCCCCGCTTTAACGACGGCTGATGTTGGTATTTCGATGGGTTCCGGTACAGATATTGCAATTGAATCTGGTGGAATTATTCTGGTAAAAAATGACCTTCGTGATGTTAATCGCGCATTAATCTTGAGTCACAAAATAGTGAATCGAATCAAACTTAACTTATTTTGGGCGTTTGTTTATAATGTGCTGGGAATTCCGGTTGCCGCAGGCTTATTTTACGGAATTGGATTAGTTCTTAGCCCAGAACTGGCAGGGTTAGCTATGGCATTTAGCTCATTGTCGGTCGTGACAAGTTCTGTTTTATTAAACAAAGTCAAGATTAGTCAACAAACACGTATAGTTTAAAAATAATTTGGGATAAAAGAATATACAATTAGATGGTATACTGATGTAAAGAAAAAGAAGCCCTGCGTCAACAGGACTTCTCTTATAGAACCGTTAAAGACGGTAACTAGACTTATGTTATAAAATAACCGTTATCTCGTCAAAAGCTAATAGGACGGTTATTTTAAAGCAAATTTACAACTAAATAGATTAGAACTGTTAATAAATAAAAAAGAAACTAACAAAATCTGTTAGTTTCTTTTTTATTTATCTAGTTATGCCCAGTCGCCATTACGGAAAACGGGAACTTTACTACCATCTTCACGAATACCATCAATTGACATGTCGGCGGAGCCAACCATGAAATCAACGTGCGTTTGACTTAAGTTCAAACCAGCATCTGCTAATTCTTTATCGTTCATTTTTGTGCCATTTTTGATTGAGAATGGGTATGCAGAACCGAGTGCTAAATGATCACTCGCATTTTCGTCGAACAATGTGTTGTAGAATGTTATTCCTGATTGTGAAATTGGAGAAGGGTCCGGAACTAAAGCAACTTCGCCCAATGATTTGGCACCATCATCAGTAGCAAGCAAGTGTTGTAAAACGTCCTCGCCTTGTTCAGCAGTTGCTTCAACGACTTTACCTGCTTCAAAAGTGAATTTCATGCCACTTAAAGTTGTTCCTGCGTAACTTAAGGGTTTCGTTGAAGAAATGTAGCCATCAATCCGTCTAGAATCAGGGGCAGTGAAGACTTCTTCAGTTGGCATATTTGCCATAAATTCAAACCCTTGTGCATCAAACGAACCCGCACCTTCCCATAAATGGTTCTTGGGTAGGCCAATTACGATATCAGTCCCTGGAGCAACGTAATGTAAGGCAGAAAACTGTTCCTGATTCAATTCTTCTGCTTTTGTCCGTAATTTTAAATCATGTTGGTGCCAAGCTTTTATTGGATCAGCTTGATCAATTCGAGTTGTTTTGAAAATTTCTTCCCATAAGCGTGATACGGCTGCGTCACCTTTTAATTCTGGGAAAACAAGTTCTGCCCAAGCCGTATCGGCAGCGGCCACTACAGTCCAACTAACGTCATTATTTTGAGTTGCTTTACGTAAAGGACGTAAGGCTTGGCCCATGGCTTTTTGGCGTGAGGCAATCTTTTCAGCAGAAATACCAGCAAACGCATCGGGGTCATCTGACATTACTGAAATACGTGATGCTTTTTTAGCCACCCAATCTTCGACTTCAGAAGTTGTGTAACCAGGAACGTTCACTAAACGATCAAGTGGCGCAAATTCAAGGAATGATTTTGCAACATGACTATCCGCCCATTTGACGATTACTTCACTGGCACCGGCAGCATACGCTTGGTCCACGATTAAATGCGCTAGTTCCTGTTGTGTAACAGAAATTTGTAGCACAATGGTTTGCCCTTTTGACACGTTCACACCGACCTTAACGATTAATTCAGCATACTTTTTAAGTTGTTCTTTAAAATTCATTTTTGACATATCAAAACCTCCAAATTTATTAATTAAGTAAGGATAACATATTAATGAGAAAATGATGAATGATTAGCAATTAAATTTTTGTTAACATAATCAGAATTTTAACGTTTCTTTGGTATACTGTTAGATAGAATCATTATTGAGGAGGCCAATCATGAAAAAAGTGAAAGTGATGACGGTGTTTGGTACACGTCCAGAAGCAATTAAAATGGCGCCAGTTATCTTAGAGTTAAAAGAACGATCTACAGAATTTGATATGGTGACCGTTGTAACGGCACAACATCGTCAAATGTTGGACCAAGTTTTAGAAATATTTAAAATTACACCAGATTATGATCTGAACGTCATGCATGCTAACCAAACATTGAGCGATACGACACGTAATGTTTTGCAGAAACTAGATGACGTTATTAAAAAAGAACAACCAGATATTATCCTAGTTCATGGCGATACAACGACGACTTTTGCCGCAAGTATTTCTGCCTTTTATAACCAAGTTGCGATTGGGCACGTTGAAGCGGGACTCAGAACCTGGGATAAATATTCCCCATTTCCAGAAGAAATGAATCGTCAATTGACCGATGTTTTAGCGGATATGTACTTTGCACCAACCTCACAAAGTGAAGCCAATCTATTATTAGAAAATCATGCAAAGAATGTTATTTTTGTAACGGGTAATACGGCAATTGATGCCTTGAAACAAACCGTTCAAAAAGAATACAATCACGATGTTCTAACATCAGTTAATCCTGAAAATAAGATGATTTTGTTAACGATGCATCGCCGTGAAAATCAAGGTGAACCCATGCGCCGTGTTTTCGAAGCCATCAAAGAAGTTGTGAATGACCAACCGGACGTTGAAGTTGTGTATCCAGTTCATTTAAATCCAGTCGTCAAAGATTTAGCTGATGCTATTTTGGGGAATGAAGCTCGTATTCATTTGATTGAACCGCTTGATGTGGTTGATTTCCATAACTTAGCGGCCAAAAGTTATTTTATTATGACAGATTCCGGTGGCGTACAAGAAGAGGCGCCATCGCTTGGTAAACCAGTGCTCGTTTTGCGTGATAATACAGAACGTCCAGAAGGTGTTGATGCAGGTACCTTGAAGCTAGTCGGAACTGACCCTGTAAAAGTTAAAGAAACCATGATATCATTGATAACTGATAAGAGAGAGTACGAACGAATGGCAAATGCGAAAAATCCTTATGGAGATGGGCAAGCCGCTAAACGAATTTTAGATGCGATTGCTTACCAACTTGGAGATAGTCAGCAAGAACCAGAACGTTTCGAATAAATGGAGGATTTCTAAAGAATGAGTAAACGAACAAAGCGTCCCATTATTATTGGTGTAACCGGTGGTACTGGTAGTGGTAAAACAACAGTTAGTAACGCCATTTATTCACAATTAGCTGGTGAATCGATCATGATTTTACAGCAAGATACGTATTACAACGATCAAGCTGATATGAGCATGGACGACCGTAAGGCAGTTAATTACGATCATCCGCTTGCTTTTGATAATGATCGCATGATTAGTGATTTAGAACAGTTGCTAAATAATGAAGCAATTGATATGCCAGTTTACGATTACACAAAGTTCACGCGTTCAAGTGAAACAATCAAAACGGAACCACAAGATGTTATTATCGTTGAAGGAATCTTAATCCTTGGGGATGAAAGACTTAGAAACTTGATGGATATTAAAGTCTTTGTTGATACGGATGATGATTTACGTATTATTCGTCGTATTACCCGCGATATGAAAGAACGTGATCGTTCATTACAATCAATTATTAATCAATATGTTAAGACGGTTAAACCAATGTACAACCAGTTCATTGAACCAACCAAACGTTATGCAGATATCATTGTGCCAGAAGGTGGCGCAAATACCGTTGCAATTGATTTATTATCAACTAAAGTTCGCGACATTTTACAAAAAGATTAGATAGAAAAGTACGTATAGTGACAAGATGCATTTTAGCGAACGCCTTTATGTGTGGACGGGCTAGAGATAAATTCCTGTCTATTCATAAAGGCGTTTTTTAATTATCGGGGATGTTCTGATATAATTAATTTTTTTGCCGGTGACTTGCCACATATTTAAATACAATAAAAGGCGTAATTTCGATGGAATATCGAAATTACGCCTTATTTTTATTAAGATTTAAATGTTAATCGTTGAATTTTTTAATGTTAGCTAAGTAAATTGAACCACCGACGATTGTAACAATTCCGCCAGCCCAGCCTAAGAATGGAACCATAGAAACGGCGCCACCAACAATTAATAAAACGCTTGGTGCAGCAGCAATTTTATCTGAATTTTTGAACTTAACTGCGCCCATAATTCCTAAAACTAATACCGCAACTTTAACGATAAGAATGAATACTGAAGCGCCTGAAGTTGAAGACGCTGATATTGTATCATGATTGACACTAGAAACAGCATCTGACACAACACTTCCAGCTAAAAATATAGGTGCAAAAATTAAAAATATTCCCCCGATTAAACCAACAATCCCATTAGTAACAACTAAAGTTTTTTCTTTCAATTGTAATTCTCATTTTCCAAAGTATTTTAATATTCTATCATACATTTAAATCAATTACATAAAATTTTTTTATAAAAGAATAGAGGGGGATATTAAATATATTGCGTTAACGTAAACCGGAGCTCAATGGAAAGGCTTACTTAATAATGGATTTATATTTTATTATTTAACGGAAAAATATAATATTTAATGATTTGATATTAGTATTGGCGCATATGAGTATAAGCGAGGAGATTAAATACAATGAATTGAAATTAAAAACTGGCACCCATAACGTATGGATGCCAGTTTTTAATTTTGAGTTAACTGATTTCTTTTTTAGATTTCTTGAAAGTTAACGTAATAGCGGCCAGAATACTGATTATCCAAGTCAAAATAACCGTAGTTAGGCTAGTTTTAGTAATTATCTTAGAATGATAGCCAAGGGTTAATGTATTTATCCCTTTTTGAGTTGATTTAACAGTTGGGCTACTTAGTGATGATAACTTAATATCTTGCGTTCTAAGTTTTTTACCATTTAGCGTAATCTCTGAATTACTGTAAAGCACAATAGGTAAGGAGATTTTTTCTCCTTTTTTAGCTGCAACCCATTTGAGATTTAAATTTCCTTTATCTGTTACTGTTTTTATAACATTGGGTTGATGCATAATAACGTCTTTTATATAGGTGTTATTATGAAAATCTATTTTCTTAGAGTTATTGTTGGGTAAATAATCGGGTGCTATTTTTTTAGCAAGTATTAGCCCCTTCGATAGATCATTATCGGTGAATGCATGTTTAATTTGCTTTTTATTTGGGTGATTTGAAAAAACAATACTACCTTTATAAGCGACTGGACTATCTGAATTCCATATTTCATTTTGATGTTGAATATCAATATATGATTGTCCTAATATGAAAATACTTCCAATAATTAAAAAGAGTTCACCATTTTTAATTGCTCCTGGTAAAGATATTGTGGAAATTGTGGCACCAAATCCGCCAAGAAGTAAGACAGTGGCAAAGCTGTCAAATCGGAAAGGAAATTGTAAGAAATTTTGAAGTGGTGGAATTAAAGCAGCCAATCTATTCCAAGGAACAAGACTCGAAGTTAAGATAAGGAAGAAAATACCCAAAATAGTAACTGTCTTATTAGCTAATGATATTTCATGCCATTTCGAAAATAATAGTACAATTTGTAAAATAAAAATAAGGCTTATTACTAATCCAATTTGTGAAGGACTATAATTCGCTGTAGAGAGGTTCATGGTTGAACTAGACATATTTACGTGTGCAAATGTTGTATATAATTTATTAGTTGTGAAGATGTCTAACATGCTGCCCCAAACGTTGAATGTTAAAACTAATGATAACAAAGAAGCAAAGAGACATTTTAAAAAGAGTTGTAATTTTTGATTAGTTTGAATAAAACCAATAATAAAGAATACACCTAATACCCCAATTGACATTAAAGCACTTAACAGGTGAATTTGAATGATCAATGAAACGATTAATGCTAAAGAAAGTATCTTAAGATCCTGTGCATTATTTTTAATCATTTTAATACCAATTAAAACAATTAACGGCATCAACATGACGCCCCAAGTCATGAAATTTTGATCAATTGACCAACGGGTAACATAAAAGCTACCCATAAAAAGACTGGCCGTTAATAATGAGATTTTCTTTGTTGAATTCAGTTCTCTCGATAGAAAGTACATTGAATAACCACTTACAAAGAAAATAAAAAAAGAGGTCATAACTTCAAATTTTATCCAACTTTGTAGTACTAGTAATGAAGAACCTAACAAATAGGCCATTCCGGGTCCATATAGAGCATTAACTACCCGTCCACTTTGCTGAAAACCATAATTAGACTGAAAATAACTATAGTTACCGGTTTTAAATTGCATATAAGTATCATAGATACGATTAAAATGAAATAGTGAGTCCCCACCCAAAACTAAACTATGATTGAGTAATTGGGGTAGAACCAAAAATAAACTTAGCGCAAAGATGATGCCGAATATAGCCCAATTACTTTTTAAATGTTTAAATTTATTTACCAAAATATTAACTCCCCGAAAATTTATTTAATTTATCAAATAATAAGAATATCATTTTTATTATTATGAAACAATAATAATTTTAAGTAATAAACTTACCTAAGATTGAGTCGTAGCAATCATTACGCTACTAAAGATGTGGTTTGTGCCTTTTTTTTATAGTGAGAATGATGAGCGCTATAACACTGATTATCCAAGCAGAAATTATAATAAGTATACTTTTCGTTGTGATTAAATTTGAATGGTATGACAAAATTAATGTATTCTTACCTACTTTTGGTGAGGTAATAGTGGGTGTTCCAATTGTTGATAATGTCATTTTATCTTTATTTAAATGATGGTTATTTAAAGTTATTAACGAATTTGCATAAATAATAATCGGCAACTGTATTTTGTCTGCTTTTTTTATAGCATTCCAAGAAATAATAAGTTTATCGTTTACGACCCGTTTAGTAATGGCTGATGTATTTCGATTAATATATTTACCATAAGCAGCGTAGGCTTCAGAATCTCCCTTATTTCGGTATCCATTTGTACCACGCTGATTATATGAAGTGGCATCGGCAGAATAGTATTTAGGTAGGTAGTCCGATGATTCATTTGTAACTATTTGAAGGCCTTTTCCTAGGTGTGATGAAACAAAAATATGTTTAATTTGTTCATTCCCATACTCGCTCTTAAAATCATTAAGAGATTTAGAAATAATAGGGCGATCTGTGTTCCATAATGTGCTTTTATTTTGTAAGTCCATATAGGATTGGAACAGTAAAAAACTACTTAATATGGCCATGGAAATTTCAAAATATCTTTTTAGTCGCACGGATGGTAGTGAAGTTATAGTTACTCCAAACCCTGCTAATAATAAAACCGTGGTAAACCCGATGAAACGGTATGGAAATTGTAAAGAGCTCTGTAGTTGGGGAATAAGATTACTTAATTTAGTCCATGGAATAAGATTTGATGATAAGATTAAAAAAAATGTACCAAGAATAGTAACTAATTTATTAGGTGTTGTAAATTTAACACTTTTTGAAAAATATAAACCAATTTGTAAAAGAAAAATAAGACTTAAAACGAATCCTATATGCGTGGTATCGTAAGTTGATACAGAGATATCAGTTGTAAAATTGGACATACTGAGTTCTGAAAATGGAGAATAGAGCTTTTCAGAACCGAAGACGTCTAACATTGCCCCCCAAACGTTAAATGTAAGAAGTAACGTTAACATTCCCGCAAAAAAACATTTTAATAAAAGTTGATTTCTTTTTTTGTTTTTAATCATACTAAATATAAAAAAGATACCTAAAACGATAATCGACATTAAAGTGCTTAATACGTGAACCTGAATTAATAGTGAAAAGATTAATGCAAAGGGCAGAACATGTAAGCTCTCGGAATCATTTTTAAGCATTTTAATACCAATTAGAACAATCAAGGGCATGAGCATAACGCCCCAGGTCATGAAGGATTGATTGGTTGACCATCTAGTAATCCAAAAGCTACCCATAAAAAGGGTAGCCGTGAGTAAAGATATTTTTTTTGTTGATCCCATCTCTCTGGATAAAAAGAACATAGTATAACCACTAATGAAAAAAGCGAAGAACGACGTTATAATTTGAAAGTTAATCCAGTTGTGTACAAGAACTAAGAGTGCACCTAAGAGGTAGGCAAAACCCGGTCCGTACAGTGCATTGATGATACGACCGCTCTGTAAAAATCCATAGTTTGATTGGAAATAACTAAAGTTCCCCGTTTTAAATTGCATGTATATATCGTAGATGCGATTGAGATGAAATAAAGAATCACCACCTAATATTAAGCTGTGATTAAGTATTTGAGGTAAAACTAAAAATAAACTTACTGCAGAAATCACACCGAGAACGGGTCCGTGATTTTTTAGATAGCTAAACTTACTTACCAAAATATAAATCCCCCAAAATTTCTATAAAGACTAATGATTTTTAAAACGAGCCCAAGCAACGGGTACAAGGATTGACACAAACCAAATGAGCAACCCAAGGACGCTGAGTATAGCACCAGTGGTCAACCCAGGTGTTTTGTAACTGTAAACAATATGGTGAGTCCCTTTTTGTAACTTTAGGCCAATAAACGCTTCATTTGTTTTAATGACTGAAACGGTATGACCATTATCTGTTGCTATCCAACCTTCAGAGTAAGGGATGGATGAAGTTAAGATACCTGGTTCCTTAGTCGTTATTGAACCCCCAACTTTATTTGTTGAAAATTTTAAAGAATGCAGTTTATTTTTTTGAATAGTTTTCACTTCATTCATGTAGGTCTTACCAAGTGGTACGGCGGTAACTTTAATTTTGAATGAGTAAGTACCTGAATTCGATAGAAGTAACTCCAAACTTTCGGGCATCTTTTTTTGATAACCCATATTTAAGGTAGTATCAGACAATATCTTGAAGAAAGAGAGATTATCAACACCTAATTGTTTAATCTTATTTGTTGTTTTTTTGGACTTGAGACCGATGGAATAACTGGTGCCTGAAGAACCTGTTGTTAATTGTTTGCTGAGTGACTTTTGTGAGGCCAATGATGCGTTTGTATCTAATAGCTGTTTATCAGAACCTATTTTGTTATTTAGAACGGCCAAGTTCATTTGATCTTTAACAGATAGTGCCTCGTGTTTAATATTAGTCAAAGAAACATGTAATTCAGAATTCTGATATTTTTTAGCATCTTTGATTTTTATGTGGTAAGTATCCAAAACAGGGTTATTGTGATATTCATTGCCAATGACGGGTATAGTTGACTCGTTCAGTTGACCCGTATTCTTCGTCTTTTCAACCGTAAAGGAGACGTTTTTGACATCAGATACTGGTTCAGTTTGTTTGAAATCAGAAGTATCAGCAATACTAACTGCTTTTGACAACTGGCGTTCTTTATTTGAAGCTGATAACTTAGTATAACGAGCATCTGAAATGACATTGGGTTGCCAATATATTAACGGAAAATTATTCTTCGTCTCATAAAGATTTGTTTGTTCAGTTTTGTCCTTTGAAAGGTTAGAGCGACTCAGGCGATAACCATAAGGAATTTTTGTGTCATTTAATTCACCTGATTTTGTGAAAAGATATTTTACACCTAAAAAGTTATTCGCAATCGTTCGATCATCGAAGTTTTCAAGGGGAACATTATTGTTATACTGCGAATTTTGGAGATTATTTGAAAAAGTACTCAAGGAACCATTCTGGATGGAATAGTAAGAATTAATGAGATTTACATCAGGATTTAAATTATTACGTAACATAAAATCAGCGCCAAAATTGTAGTTGCGACTAATTGTTGAAACGCGAAATGCATTAGATTTAGGGATGTCCTTGTCTAAATCGGCAAAGATATTTTTAGACAAAGATTGGTATCCATCACTGGGCATTAAGGTATGACTAAATGTATTCGTGAATGGAGAAGCATAAGAAATTCCAGTGGCAGCTAGGTTTAAGAGAACCAAACTTAATAGAATCCGCCCGGAATAACGTCGTAGACGATATAACAAAATAATTGCAAAGAAAGAAATTAAAAAAATGATAGGGATAAAAATTTCTGTCTCACCGTTAATGTAAAAAGGAACGGTAACTAATATTAAATAACCAACAAGACATTTCCCCATAAATTTAAGTTCCGCTAGGTCCATTTTTTTAAGGCTATCAATGAATAATGAACTACTTAATGCGACTGGGACAAATAACAAGAGAATCCAGCGGTTGGAAGGTGCTTGAAAACCATTAAATAAGGCCCCAAATAATGGAAATAAAAGCATAATTAAACCCATTATAAAAGTCGTTATTAATAATGGATATTTCTTACGATTGTAAATAATGTGAATAATCGCTAAAACGGCAAAACTGCTAAATCCGAATTTGGTCCAAAAGGTCGACTGGCCACTCGCAATTAGTTGGGCGGGAAGATTAATATAGTAATAGATAGGGAAGACCTTTAATCCATTAGCGAATAAACCACCAGATCGTGTCGAATCTAACACGGAAATCATAGCAGGTAATAACATGATTGATGAAACTAGTAGGCTAGTTATGGCACTAAACAAGAAAATGGCGGCTGTTTTAAAAAATTTCAACCGTTTTCGGTAGTAAATAACGTAACGTAAGATGAGGTATAGCAGTGCACCGATACCTAAAACGACGGAAAAATAGAAGTTACTGATGAACGTCCAAGTTAACACGAGAATAAAGAAGTGAGGTCTAGCCCCTTGTAGAATTTTCTCAATACCAATAATTAACAGCGGAAAAATAATAAAAGGTGTTAGAAAAAATGGTTGCATGACAGACGAATAAAGTGAAAATGACGTGAACTGGTAAATGAACGTTCCCGTTAAAATTGCACTTGTACTTAGTTTGAAATGTCGTGCAAAGAAAATAAAAGATAAACCAACACAAAATAACCTCAAGACGAGTGTGAACTGATAAACAGTTACCACGGCACTTGAGGGAAATAATAACGTAATATAAGCAAAAACATCGCCAATAACATAATAAGCGAATGTTTGAAATTGATCGGCCCCGATACCTAAGTTCCAAGACCACATTTTTAATGGTTGGAAAGGGTGGGTAATGAAATTACCAAGGAGCTGACGATAATTTTCTAGTATAGGTAGATGTTGTTCTGCAGGATCATGACTTTGAATTAAAGAATATCCAGATGTTTTGTAAGTCCCAAAAATAAGACCGGCTAAAATTGCAAAAATAATAAGATAATAAAGGTACATCATTTTTGATTTTTTAAGATCGAAGTGAAACTTATACATAACCAGAATCCTCCTGTAACTAATCCTTTTTTGAACTAAATATATCTGATTCTTTTACAATATAAATAGGACGATTTTTAACCTCTAAGAAAATTTTACCTAAGTATTTACCAAGAATTCCAATACAGAAAAGTTGGATGCCACCCATCATTAAGACGATTGAGATAGTTGATGGCCAGCCAGCCGTTGGGTCTCCGTAAATCAAGGCTCTAATTATAATAAAAATAATAGCGAAAAGAGAACCAACAAATGATAGAAATCCAACAAAAGTAGCAATTGAAAGAGGTGCTTCTGAAAAAGCGATAATACCATCTAAAGAGTATTTGAATAATCCCCAGAAATTCCAACTTGTTTTACCGGCAACGCGTTCTTGATTTGTATATTCTAAGTATTTTGTGTTAAAACCAACCCAGCTGAAAATACCTTTTGAGAAGCGATTGTATTCAGACATTGATAAGACAGCATCAACCATTTGACGTGTCATTAAGCGGTAATCACGGGCACCATTAACAATTTCAGTATCTGAAATACGGTTAATTAACTTATAGAAAAGAGTCGCAAAAGCGGAACGAATAACGGGTTCGCCTTCACGAGTCGTTCGGCGTGTACCCACACAGTCGTAATCATTTTCAGGATCTTCTAGAATAGCTAACATCTTAGGTAAGAAGCTAGTTGGATCTTGTAAATCAACGTCCATCACTGTGACATAGTCCCCGGTTGCTTTTTGAAGGCCGCAATATAAAGCAGCCTCTTTACCGAAATTACGAGAAAATGATGCATAATGAACTGTTTCTGGGTGTGCTTTTTGTAATTTGCGCATTTCTTTAAGCGTATTATCAGATGAGCCATCGTTAATAAACCAATATTCTAATGCTACATTTGGTAAGTTAACTGATTCTTTTTCAACCGCATCAAAAAAAAGTGGGATAGATTCTTGTTCGTTGTAACATGGAACGACAATTGAAAGAACTTTGTTTGTCATGAGTGGTGCCCCCTAGTAAAATTAATAAGTTTATTTTATGATTTTTTAAAGATGAATAACTTACTGAAAACGTAGTTAATTAAAACAATGAATACCTGATCAAATAATTTAACGAGTGCCGCATCTAAGTGTAAGACAGAGACGCCAATTGTCATAATTAATTGATCGATTACCAAGGATAAAATTCTAAATCCAAAGAATGATAAAATTTCTCGCATGAAACCTGAAAAGTTAACGTTTTTGGAGCCGAAGACCCAAAGCTTATTAGTCACAAATGCAAAAACGACGGAAACGAACCAAGCAATTACGTTCGCAAATTGATAATTTACGCCAAGATATGATTGGAAAATAACAAAAGTAATGATATTAATTAAGGTTGTTAGCCCACCAAAAATTAAATATGAAATTAATGCGTAGTGCGCTCGAAATAGCTCATTAATTTTTTTCATCTATTAATCCTCGCCAGTATTCGCTTTATCGAATAATTCCTTTGCAAATATCTCTAGGTTGGCGATGTCTTCTTCTTCGGGTTCCAGGTTAATCTTTAGATTAGCTGATCCTTTAGTTGCGCCAGCTTCTTCAAAAGCTGTACCAAAGTCATCAACGGCGGTAGCGAAGTACTCTGCGTAGAATGTATCACCAGATCCGGCAACACCGAATAATTTCCCAGTTAAATCAAGTTCTTGTAAATCTTCATAGAAATCAAGGCCTTCATCGGGAAGGGAACCTTCATCGTAAGTATAAGGAACTACGATACCAATATCGAAGTTATTTAAATCTGATGCATCTGATTGTGAGATTTCTTCCATCTCAACTGTTGCGCCTAAATTTTCGAGTGCTTCTGTAATAATATCGGCGACGTCTTCATTATTACCTGTAATTGTTGCAAAAATAACTTTAGCTGAAACCAAACTAAATTCCTTCTTCCATAATTAAATATTATTCAAAGTATATCAGATAAGAAATTGATTGTGAAAGGAATTAAGCATCTCGTAACAAATTTTCAACAATTGCGGTATAATAGTTTAGAAGAATTATTTAAATAGGAGGAAACAAATTAAATGATTACATTAAAATCAGAACGCGAAATTGAAGAAATGCGTGCTTCAGGTGCTATTATTGCTGGTATGCACAAAGGTTTACGCGATATTATCAAACCAGGTATCTCAAGCTGGGAAATTGAAACTTTCTCACGTAAATATATTGAAAGCCATGGCGGTATTGCGGAACAAATCGGGTTTGAAGGTTACAAATACGCAACTTGTGTTAGTATCAATGACGAAATCTGTCATGCTTTCCCTCGTAAAGGCTTAATTTTAAAAGATAACGACTTAGTTAAAGTTGATACTGTTGTTAGTTTGCATGGTGCGATGAGTGATTCTTGTTGGAGTTACGTCGTTGGTGAATCAACACCAGAGATAGATAAGTTAATGGCAGTGACGCATAAGGCACTCTACTTAGGTATTGATCAAGCCGTTATCGGTAACCGTATTGGCGATATCGGTAATGCCATTCAAACCTATACTGAAGATCAAATGGGATATGGGGATGTTCGTGAATTTGTTGGACATGGTATCGGCCCAACAATGCATGAAAGTCCTTCGGTTCCCCATTATGGTCAAGCTGGTAAGGGTTTACGTCTTAAAGAAGGAATGACAATTACGATTGAACCCATGATTAACGTTGGTGGTTGGGAATCAGAGAGTGACGATCCTAATGGCTGGACTGCAAGAACGGCTGATGGCAGTCTTTCATGTCAATATGAACATGTTATTGTCATCACAAAAGATGGTCCTAAAATATTAACATCTCAAGATCCAGAGTTTGACGCAAAATATTTATAAAATAAATAAAAAAGGGAATCGCTTACTTAATTTAAAGCGATTCCCTTTTTTTGTGGTAATTTAGGCAATTCATGGTAAAATTATAGTGTTATTAATAAACTTAAAATAATATTTAAAAAATAAATTCTATTTAACAATGACGCTCGAAGTTAAGTTTATTAAAATAATGAGATTCTTTATTAAGCTATAAAGAACGAAATAAAAGGAGAAGTAATATGAAAGTTAGAAAAGCAATTATACCTGCGGCGGGATTAGGAACGAGATTTTTACCAGCAACAAAGGCAATGGCCAAGGAAATGTTACCAATCGTTGATAAGCCAACGATTCAATACATTGTTGAAGAAGCAAGAGCGGCCGGAATTGAAGATATTTTAATTGTTACCGGAAAAGGGAAACGACCAATCGAAGATCATTTTGATTCAGTTCCTGAATTGGAAGCTAACCTTGCGGCTAAAGGTAAAACGGAGTTATTAAAAATCGTTGAAGAAACAACAGATATTAACTTATTTTTTATTCGTCAATCGCATCCTAGAGGTTTAGGTGATGCCGTTTTAATGGCTAAAGATTTTGTTGGTGATGAACCATTCGTTGTCATGTTGGGTGATGACATTATGCAAGACAAAGTGCCATTAACAAAACAATTAATGAATCGTTACGATGAAACGCACGCTTCAACACTTGCCGTAATGGAAGTCCCACATAAAGAAGTTTCAAAATATGGGGTCATTGCGCCTAAAAGTGAAGTGTCAAAAGGATTATTCGATGTTGAAAAATTTGTTGAAAAACCAGCAGTTGACGATGCACCAAGTGATTTAGCAATCATTGGTCGTTACTTATTAACACCAGAAATATTTGGTATGTTGGAAACACAAGAACCCGGTGAAGGTAACGAAGTTCAATTAACTGACGCAATTGACCGTTTAAATAAAGTTCAACGTGTTTTTGCGCATGAATTTAAGGGCGATCGTTATGATGTCGGTAATAAATTTGGTTATTTAAAAACAAGTATCGACTTCGGATTAAAACATCCAGAAGTTAAAGATGAATTGAGAGAATACATCAAAGAACTATCTAAAAAATTATAATCGAATTAAAAGATTGGGTCGATAACGATGACCCAATCTATTTTTTTGCCTAAATGTGATACAATTTATTTTATGGATACAAATCTCGGAGGAATCACATGAAGAATAGATGCTTACAATTTATTAAAACATTTCAAACTCAATTCATTAATGCCGACGTGAGTAATTCCTCGGTTATTATTGCGTATTATACGCTGTTATCAATTTTTCCAGCCATTATTTTTATCGGAAATTTATTACCATTGCTTCATTTAAGAGTAACCGTCATTCTGGAATATTTAAAACTTGTCATGCCATCCGCAATCTACAAAATATTGGCACCATTAATTGAATCATTCCTGAATAATGGAAATGGTGGATTATTATCAATTGGCGCCATTGTAACGCTATGGACGACAAGTAAAGGGATTAATGCCTTGAAGAAAGGGTTTAACCAAGCCTATGGTGTTGAAACCAAACAGAATGCTATTATTGGACGAATCGCATCCTTAATATTGACGATTGCTTTAGTTGCAACTTTAGGTGCCATTATTTTGTTCCTTGGGTTTGGTCAGATGGTTGTTGAATTTTTAACGCCAATATTTCATCTTCCGGGAGCCATTTTGACGGTTATTACAACGGTTAAATGGCCGATTGCCTTAATCGGTATTTTTATTATTATTTTATTGTTATATCGGATTGTACCAAGCGTGAAGCTGAGGTTTAAGGCCGTTATACCTGGAACAGTTCTGACAACGTTTGGATGGATTATGTTAACACAAGTCTTTTCAATCTATGTCCGATACTTTGGGGGTTCATTCAGTAGCTATGGGGCCATTGGGACTGTTATGATTATGTTATTCTGGTTAAATTTTGGTGCGTGGATAATTATGCTGGGTGCAGTTCTGAATGCGTCAATTGCTATTATGCGACACGGTGAGGTTGAGGAACAGTCAAGTCGTTTGAATATCTTAGTTGATCAATACACGGGCAGATCGACAAAGAAAAAACGAAGAAATAAGAAAAAAAATAAACAGCATAAAAAATGACAGTTCTGGCGTCTTGCATAATAGTAAATAAATATTTTTGGGAGTTAATCTATTGGGAAATAAGTTTAGCTATTTTAAAAATCAAGGAATAATCTTTAGTCTTATTTTTAGTGTGAGTTTATTGTTGGTACTACCTCAAATACTTAATCATAGTTTAGTTTTAGGATCCGATTCCCTGTTCCATTTTAATCGTGTATACGATACCTACATGCAATTTAAAACGGGTAATTTTAGTTATTTTCAAACTAATTACGGTTTTCAACAAGGAGGACGTATTGTAAATGCCTTATATGGACCCGGTTTCGCCTATCTTTTAGGTGGATTGTTGTTAATCGTACATAGTTGGATAAAATTTCAGATTATTTCTAATTTCTTAATTTTTTTTATTAGCGGCTATTTAATGTATATCTTATCTAGAGAGATGGCGTCAACTAAGCGGATTTCTCTGCTTACGGCTACTTTTTTCATGACTAGTTTATGGATTACACGTTGGTCGACTGAACAGAATTTTATGGCCTGGGGTGTTGCTTTAATGCCGTTAGTCGTTGTAATGGCATTAAAGATGATTAAGAATAATGCCGAAGACTTACGAATTATCCCCTTAGCACTGGTTGTTTCATTGATGATCCAAGTTCATTTGTTGAGCGCCTTAATGTCAATTGGTGTCTTAATAGTATTTTTTATAGTGGGTTTCATACAAACGAATAAAAAACGACAACTTGTGCTAAAGTGCATCTGGGCAAGTTTACTATCGGTAGTACTAACATTTAATGTTTGGGGCGCCATGCTAGACGTCATGACAAAAAACCAGTTATATCCACCATATGACAATCCCGACATGGCAGAGTCGACCATGAACTTATCAGCGGGAAATCCAACATTAACTCAAATAGGCTTAGTCATAAGCATTATCTTTGTCTTACAAATTCTTTGGTTATTTATGAAAAGGGATCAATTACCCTTAACCAATAAAGTCGTAACAATTCTAGGATTATTATTTTTAATTTTAGCTTCCAATATTATGCCGTGGACTGAAATAGCGGCTTCCATTCCGGAATTGCAACGCTTTTTACAATTCCCCCGCCGGTTTGAAGGATTCGCTTCGGTGTTACTGTTCGCCGGTTTTGGTGCAACACTATCAACTTTACCGTTCAAGGATTCAAGAAAATATTGTGAATTTTTATTATTAGCGGGTAGTCTTTCAATTGGGTTACAAGCCTATTCAGAAATAAATAAAAGCAATCAAATTTGGAATAATCAGCAGCCGCTGGCATCTGCCGAAAACGTTAATGTCGTAAGTAGTAAGAGTAATAAACAGATTACGCATGCCTTTACTAGTCCTAGGTTAGGAGCAGGATTGGACCTTGTCACGAAAGCGACACCTGACTATTTACCCGATAATCGTGTGACAAGCAAAGATCCTTATGTTGACTACAAAAGGGATATGATGATAAATAAATTTAGGGTTAATAAAACGGTAAATAGGAGTGGCGATTTGATCGTTCACTGGAATACGATAAAAAAAGGAGAGTCTACATCTCTGCCGGTTATTATTTACAATGGGTCAACGCTTAAACTAAATGGAAAAAAGATTAATCTAAAGAAAATAAGGGTATCAACGATGGGTAGTCCGACCGTTGAATCTACTAATGAAGGTATAAATACCTTATCCGTTGGGTACAAATCAAAAATAGTCACCAAGTTGAGATTATTGATTGTTGTATTAACTTGGGTTGTTAGTAGTTTGTGGGCTGTCGGTAGAATGATAGTAAGGCGTAAAAATAAATTAGATTGATATATATCTTCTATAGTATATTAATACTAATACGTGTTTAAAATGAATATAAATTTTGGTAAAAGATAATTTGAAAAACGTATAATCTTTGTTTATGCACTTTTTTGTATTAAAAATGAAATATAAGGAAGTTAAATCTAACGTATAATTAAAAAAGTAGGCCAGTCAAGCTTTGAAAACGAAAACAAAAGTTAAATCAAAGCCTATTGGTTGACAACAAGATTAAACAATGATTAGACAATCCATTTTAAGTTTCATTTAAGGATACTAACATGTATAATGAATTATTGCGTCATTGTATACATCTAAAAAAATATTTAGGGGTAATTAATTATGGACGAAGATAAAAGTCAGCAACAAGGTAGTCACAAGAAACATCGTCATCATCATCATAAGAATAAAAGAATGAGCACACCAAAAAAATGGGGAATTGGTGTTGGAGTTGTTATTGCCACACTGTTAGTTATCGGTGGGGGCTTAATGGCTAAGGTCTACCTGGATGCAAAAGATGTGGTAGATAATACATATCAAAAAGTAAATGTTAAAAACAAGCGAACAACGGGTACGGTATCACTTAAAAAAGAAGCGCCTTTTTCAGTTCTAATTTTGGGTGTTGATACGGGCGAGGATGGCAGAACAGATCAAGGACGATCAGATACAATGATGGTCGCAACGATTAATCCTAAGACGAACATGACAACGTTAACGAGCTTGCCACGTGATACGAAAATTCCAATTACCGGACATGGGACAGAGAACAAGTTGAATGCCGCATACGCGTATGGGGATGTCTCATTGGCCATGGATACCATTCAAAACTACTTAAATATTCCAATCGACTACTATGTTGAGATGAATATGAAAGGGCTAGAAGAAATAACGGGTGCAGTTGGACCTATCACAGTTAACAATCCATTTGCATTTGGTAGTTACGCCAAGGGTGAAATTGAACTGAACGAAAGCAACGTGTTAGCTTTTTCTAGAATGCGTCATGATGATCCGAAAGGTGATTATGGACGTCAAAAGCGTCAACGTTCAGTCGTAACTGCATTAGGTAAGAACATTGTTTCAATTAATGGTATAACTAAATATCAATCAATTTTGAGCGCATTAGAAAGTAACATGAAGACGGATTTAAAATTTGATGATATCAAGGCAATTGCAACTAAGTATCGTGGTGCAATTGGGACGATTAAAGATATTCAACTCCAAGGGCAATCACAGATGATTAACGGCGTGTCGTACGAGGTTGTACCATCAGAACAAGTAACAAAGGTATCACAAATGATCAGAAAACAATTAGAATTAGACTAGGAGACTTATACCAATGGAAGAATCAATCAATCTTGAACAAATATTTAATATTTTAAAGAAACATCTTAAATTAATAGGTGGATTAACAATCACCGGAGTAGTTGTTGCATTTTTAGCAACAACTTTCTTTATGACACCAAAGTATGACGCAACGGTCCAAATCTTAGTAAATAGAACAGAACAGGCTAATAATGATGGTGCCGCATATAATACACAACAGGCGGATGTCCAGATGATTAATACATACAAGGATATTATCCAAAATAAAATTGTTTTAGACCCAGTTAGAAAGGAAATTGCGAAGAAGGATAACTTTGTTGGTTCAAGTGATGATTTAAAAGGACAAATCAGTATTTCTAGTGAAGAAAATTCACAGGTATTTAGTGTGACAGTTAAAGATACTAATGCCTATCGCGCCGCTGATATTGCTAATTCTGTGGCTGATACTTTTAAGAGTAAAATTAAAAAGATGATGAAAGTAAATAATGTAACAATTGTGGCCGACGCGATTGCAAAGCCAAATGCCGTATCCCCAAACAAAAAAATGAACGTCATAATTGGGTTAATGCTTGGAGCGATACTAGGGGTAGCGATAGCATTGGCAATAACAGTTTTTGATAAAACTGTTAAAGGTGTTGAATTCTTAACAGACCTTGGACTATCAAATCTGGGAATGATTAACCATATTGATGAAACAAAGAAAAGTCAAGGTTTGTTTGGGCAATCAAAGCCGAGAGTACGAAAACATAAAATTTAAACTAAGTGAATGGGAGTAATTAAAATGAGTTTATTTAAGAAAGATAAAAAATTATCAACCGATAGTATCGATAATGGAGTAGGACTTATAACAGTTACACAACCGACATCCACAATTGCTGAACAATTTCGAACAGTTCGAACTAATATCCAGTTTTCGAGTATTGATAAAGAGATGAAAGTAATCATGGCGACTTCTTCAGGACCATCTGCGGGAAAATCAACTGTCATCACGAATTTAGCTGTTACCTATGCTAATCAGGGTCTGAAAGTTCTATTAATTGACGCTGATATGCGTCGTCCAACTGCGCATCAAACGTTTGGTTTAAGTAATGAAACCGGGTTAACGAATTGCTTAACTGAAAAAGATATTGATATTGCAAAGGCAGTTGAGGAAACACCGATTGAAAATTTGTATGTCATGCCGGCTGGTCCCACACCGCCAAATCCTTCAGAATTATTAAATACAAAACGAATGGATGCTATTTTAATGGCCGTTGCGGAGCAAATGGATATGGTGATTATCGATACGCCGCCGTTGATTTCTGTGACCGATGCGCAGATTGTTGCAACTAAAGTTGATGGTACGATTTTGGTTGTTCGGGAAGGTGTAGCAAAAAAAGGCGCCGTTTTAAAAGCAAAAGAACTATTAGATACTGTTCATGCAAGAATAATTGGGACTATTTTGAATGACGTTTCGGGTAGTGACGAATCAGGTTATTATGGCGGGTACTACGGTTATTATAAATAAGATTAGTTTTTTTGAGGAGAATTATAATGAAAAAAATATTAGTTACTGGTGGGGCGGGATTTATCGGGTCATCATTGGTTGATGAATTAATAAAAGATAAAGACAATGTAATCACAATTATAGATGACCTTTCAATGGGGAAACGGGAAAATATTCCTAATTCTGAAAAAATATCATTTTATGAGAAAAGCGTTTGCGATTATAAATTCATGGAAGAATTATTAATAAATGAAAAATTTGAGTACATTTATCATCTGGCGGCCGTTGCGAGTGTTGCAGATTCCATAGAAAGGCCAAGTTATACGCATAAAGTCAATTTGGAGTCCACATTAAATATCTTAGAAACTATACGAGAAAATGATTTACCAATTACCAAATTACTGTTTTCGTCTTCAGCAGCAGTATACGGGAACGATCCGGCTTTACCAAAAAAGGAAACATCTCTTATTAAACCTATGACTCCGTACGCTATTGATAAGTTTTCATCAGAACAATTCGTTTTAAGGTATGGTGAATTATATGATATTCAAACGGTTGCAGTTAGATTTTTCAATGTTTACGGACCTAAACAAAACCCCAAGTCTCCGTATTCTGGAGTTTTATCTATTCTGAAAGATAGCATAGACAAGGATAGGAGTTTTAAAGTATTTGGTGATGGAGAACAATATCGAGATTTTATCTTTATAAATGATGTAGTAGGAGCTATTATTCATTTGGCCGTATCGCCGAAATGTGTTCACGAAGTCTACAATGTAGGCACGGGTAAAAAGACGTCCTTAAACGCCGTAATTAAAAATTTTCAAAAAATATTAAACTCAAACATTTCGATAGAGTACGTTGAATCTAGGACCGGGGACATAAAATATTCTTATGCAGAAATAGATAAATTATTAAGTACTGGATTCAAGCCGGTATACTCTATCTCACAAGGATTAAAGGTATATTTAAAATGATAAAAAAAGAAGCATACCTAAACAAATTAAATACTGAGTTTAAACATCCTTATATTATTTTAAAACGAATTTTTGATGTGGTATTATCGATTCTTGCACTGGTTCCGGTAAGTATAGTGGTGTTTTTATTCGCAGTAATTATCATAGTTGATTCAAAAGGAGGTCCATTCTATTCTCAAGAGAGGGTCGGACTTATGGGTAAACGGTTTAAAGTTATTAAACTACGATCAATGCGAAACGATGCTGAAGCAAATGGTGCACAATGGGCAGAGGAAGAAGATCCGCGAATTACCAGAGTGGGTAAAGTTATGAGGAAAACACGTATCGATGAGTTGCCTCAATTATTTAATGTATTAGTGGGTCAAATGAGTCTAATCGGACCACGACCTGAACGACCTAATTTTACGCAACAGTTTTCAGATGAAATTGAAGGGTTTGAACAGAGACTATTAATCAAACCAGGACTCAGTGGATATGCTCAAGTAAATGGAGGATATGATATATCGCCTGCCGAGAAACTAAAACTAGATTTATTTTATATGGAACATTTTTCTCTGAGACTAGATTTTAGTATCTTTATACGAACAATAACAGTCGTACTTACCGGTGATGGGGCACGATGATCAAATGTAAAATATTATAAAACGAGGATATTGTATAACATTATATTTACGGAGATAACAATAACGTATCTATTTTCTAGATAATAATTGTATTTTTTTAAGGTTTTTATAGATAATGAGGGAATCTTAAAATAAAAGGACTTCAGATGTTAAAAGATTTAAATTTAATATTATACGAATCAAAGTTCAAGACATAATTGTGGTAATCGAGCGGATATTTAATTGATTAAATCATGGAACAATGTTGGTTTCTCAATTAGATTACGTGGCAAAGTGTATGAGACATCCAAACGCTGCAGTATTTAAAATTAATCTCATTGGTAATATAATTCGTTTGTACTATTTTCTCGACTACTTGGTTTAATAATATGGGTCAACATAATTTAATTAATGCGCATGAGAAGAGAAAGATAAAGATGTGTAACTAAAATTAAACCGAATATCTGAAAGTAATGAACGACTTGTGCGGTTGAAAGTAAATCATAGTAGAAAAGGAATAGTGATGATTCATGGATGATATTAAAGGAAGACATATATTATTTTTTTGTCCCCGCTTTTTTAAATATGAGAATGAAATTACAAAACAATTGGAAAAGATGGGCGCAAATGTAGAATGGTTTGATCAAAGATCGGTTCAAGGGACCATTGGGAGATCTATTTTAAAAATCCACCCTCGTCTGTTAGCGATACAAAGCCAAGTATATTATTCTAAAATAATTAATAATACGAACAAGCTTGATTACCTGTTTGTTATTGAGGGACAAATGATCCCAATTAATATAATGAAAAAAATAAAAAAAAATAATCCTGATATAAAAACAATTTTGTATTTATGGGATTCTGTCAGCAATATTAAGGGCATTAAAAATAAGTTTCGATATTTTGACACTATATATTCATATGATCAACTTGATTGTAAAAAGTATAAAAAGTTTATATTTCGACCACTATTTTATATTGATGAATATACTAATGATGATAAGCATATTTCGCATAAGAAATACGATATTTCTAGTATTGGGACTGTACATTCCGATAGGTACGCGATTATAAAAAAAATTAGGAAATATGCAATTGAAAACAATAAAAAAATGTTTGAATTTAACTATCTTCAAAAAAAATGGGTATTTTATTTTAAAAAGATACTAAATTATGAATATCGGAGTGCCAATGTAAATGAATTTTCATTTATAAAAATGGATTCCAAAGATATTGCGCGAGTTTCAGAAGAAACTGTTGCAATATTAGACGCTCAGCACCCAAAAAACGTTGGACTTACTATGAGAACCTTTGAAATGACGGCTGCTCAAAAAAAAATAATAACCACGAATTCATATATAGTTAATTATAATTTTTATAATGAAAATAATATTTTTTATTTTAATCGTGAGGAAAAACACATTAGAATTCCCGATTCGTTCTTTAAAACCGAATTTATACCGATCGACCAGAAAGTGTTGGATGAATATTCAATTCAACACTGGATAAGGGATATTTTCGATGAAAATTTTGATGAAAATAAATTTTATATAAATAAAGATACTGACTAGAGAGAAGGTAGTGTTATGAAAATATTGGTTACTGGTGCTAGTGGATTTATTGGACGAGGCGTTGCCGAAAAGCTTGAAAAAATGGGTCATTATGTCGTTGCTACGGGTTTCAAGGTGCCCTCAGATTTAAACGTTTCTCAAATTATAAATGCTGACTTATTTGCTGAGTCAGATCCAATGACCTTTTTTGGAAATCCAGATATAGTAGTTCATTTGGCCTGGAGAGATGGATTTAAACATAATGCTATTTCACATATAGCTGACTTACCAAAACACGTAAAGTTTATACAAGATTTAGTCAATGGTGGGCTAAAACATTTATCGATTATGGGTTCCATGCATGAAGTCGGATTTCATGAAGGGAGTGTCAATGAAAATACACCTGCAAACCCACTTAATATGTACGGAATTTCTAAAAATGCTCTGAGGAATGCGGTAGACGTTCTAACTAATAATTTAGATATCAGTGTTCAGTGGTTACGCGGATTTTACATCGTATCAAACGGTGCCTACGGAAATTCGATTTTCTCGAAAATTGTTCAAGCAGAGCAAAATGGGAATCTTGAATTTCCATTTACGATGGGGCAGAATCAATTTGATTTTTTAGATTATCCAGATTTTGTCGAGTATGTTGCACAAACAGTTATCCAGTTTGAGGTTCTAGGCATTATAAACATCGCTAGTGGTTCACCAATGAAATTAGCTGATAGAGTTGAACAGTTTATTAAAGAAAATAATATAAAAATCAAACTAAATTATGGGGTTTTCCCTGACAGACCTTATGACTCTAAAGCAATTTGGGGGAACAATGATAAATTAGAAATCATAATGAAAAATATAAGGTAATCTATCATTAACAAAGGAGTACTTAGATAAATGCGCTATGGTGAAATTAAAATAATAAATGTTATCGTCATTTACAATTTATTAATTACTGATTCCCCAATTTTTGAAGGTATAAAAAATGAATTAGAACAGAATACTCAAATTTTAATTGTTGATAATTCTACTGATGAAAACATTTCCAGAGAAAATAAACAAACGGCTGATTTAAGCACGTATTGTAATTATCTGAATTCGGGCGGTAATTTAGGATTAAGCAAGGCGTATAATCGAGTTATAGACTTTCAATCTCAATTTAATTGGGTTGTATTTTGGGATCAAGATACGACTTTAATGGGTCATTATCTTGAACAACTACGGACGGATATTCAAAATAATGAAGCGGCAAAACTGATTGTGCCGACCGTGTATTCTGATAGGGGGCAAATGTCTCCGAGGTCATATAAAAGATCTAAAATAACAAACCCCGTTAAGGGATTAGGATTTAAAAAAAAATTAACGGCAATTAATTCTGGCTTGGCAATTGAAATTAATACATTTATTGAACTAGGTACGTATGATGACAGAATGTTTATCGACTATCTGGATCATGATTTAGTAATAAGGTATAACAATCAATTTGGAGACATTTTTGTTTCCAGTAATGTGTTAAGACAAAAATTTTCGAATGATAATCATAATAATTATCAAGGTGATATATTTAGATTTTCGAAATATATTGTGGATTATAAGATTTTCACCGAAAATGTTTCCGGCAGTAAATGTTATTTTTGGATGAAGATATTTTATAGGGCACTCCGTCTCGGTGTGTTGCATAAAAATGTTTCGTTTTTGAACGAGATATTTAAAATGATAAGGTTAAAATAAAATTTGTAAGGAAAATTAATATGAATGTATCGGTAGTAATGGCAGTATATAATGGTGAAAAATATATTTTTGATCAACTAAACAGCATATTGATACAATTAAATGGAAATGATGAAATTATAATATCAGATGATGGTTCTAACGATAAAACGAAAGAAATTGTGAAGTCATTTAAGGATAAGAGAATAAAGTTAGTGGATGGACCACACAAAGGAGTTATTAAAAACTTTGAAAATGCCATCAAAACATCTGAAAATGAAATAATTATTTTTTCCGATCAAGATGATCTGTGGGAATTAAAGCGAGTTGAAAAAATACGTCAGGCTATGAATTATTCTGATGTTGTTATTACTGATTATAAAAATATATATAGTAACGGTAATGGCTTCATTGAACATGTTGAGTGGCGTAGTGGATTTTTAAGTAATCTAAAAAAAAATACTTATATTGGTGCAATGATGTCAGTTCGACGAGAATGGTTGTTTGAGATAATGCCCTTTCCTGGGCATGTTCCGATGCATGACTGGTGGATTGGATTAATGACAGAATTAAAACATAAGGAGGTTACTTTTATAAAAGAACCTCTGGTGAATTATCGAAGACATGGTGACAATTTAACCGGCACAAAAAAAAATACGTTTCTTAAAAAAGTTATTATGAGGGTAATAATTGGTGCACAAATTATGTTTAGAGTTCTTATTTCTAATGTACATTGAAAAGGTGGTAGAATGCTAAAAAAAGATGTTAAAGTACCAATATTATTCACATTAATCGTTGTAGAGTTGGTATTAGGTGGCGCGGGCAGATTAATTATTATTGGAGATAATAGCATATCTGAAAGATACATATTGTTCGGACTGGGTATGTTTTACTGGATATACAATGAAGGATACAAAAGCCAGACGTCATCAAGCAGTGAATTAACAAAAAGTGCATTAACAAATACAAGATATAGTTTACATATTATTTTGGTGTTTTTAATGTTAATGGTGGCTGGTATTATCGGCTTTTTTTACAGTAATAGTATTACTAATATTATTGGTAATTTTCAAGCATATATATTTTTACTACTTTTCTTTCCCTTTGCGAGTGTAATAAGAACTAAAGAACAGGCATTGAAAGTATTTAACGTATTTAATGAGTGCGCGGTTATATTATCAATTTTTATAATAATTTTGAATATCGCATTGAATGCTGGATACAGCTACACCATTTTGGCAAACTTCATGGAAAAATATGGATTGGGACTCATTGGTTATTCCGGAACAACGCCAAGAGTATTTTTTAAAGGGTCAATATTAATAATGGTTGCTTTTGGCAATCAATTATTAATTATCGTTAATAGTTATCAGAAAAATTTAATTAGATCATCCGTAAAGCTTGTAATTCTTGGGTTGGCAACCATATTTAGTTACACAATGGGTATATGGCTGGGTGCAGCTGTTGTTTTATTGATAGTTTTGATATTGCAGTGGAGACGCTTGAAAATGAGTACAATTGTAATAGGAATCATAGCATTGTTGTGTGTGGCTTATTTTGAAAAAGATACAATAATGAAGGTTTTCCAATTAAGAACGGGATCGAAAGATATCAGCTCATTAGTAAAAAAACAACAAAGGCAAGTTTTATTAAATTTATGGAAGTCACATCCTTTCTTTGGTATGGGACTGGGGAAAGAAGTAGTATTATCAACGGTTATGGGCACTCGAGTAATGTCCCAGTTCGAATCGGCCTGGATACAGTTACTTATGAACACAGGAATTATTGGTTTATTTATTTATGGGTCACTTATTGTCCGAGCCAGTTATGATGGACTTTTAAAATTAAAGAATAGCGATACAACAATTCGTATGTTAGGACTGTCAATTTTTTTAAGCATGGTATCATTATCAATTGTAAATTGGTTCAATCCGGTTTTAAATAATCCGATTGGGATAGGATATTTAGTTATAAGTTTAACAATATTGAACGTAATCAGGGTGGAGAATAATATATGAAAATTGTAATTCAAAAAAAGGTCCAAATATTAATGGCAACGTATAATGGGGAAAAATATTTAAAAGAGCAAATAAATTCAATTAGAAATCAAACATTTCAAGAGTGGGAGTTATTAATCCGGGACGATGGGTCAACTGATCATACAATGGATATTATTGCATATTATTTGAAATTAGATTCACGTATTAAATTAATTGAGAAGCAGGGAAATATCGGGGCAAAAGGCTCTTTCTTTCAATTATTAAGGCGTAGTACAGCTCCTTTTTTTATGTTCTCGGATCAGGATGATGTTTGGAAGAAAGACAAGATTGTTAAGTCAATTAATTTAATTAAAGATTTTGATGACGTGCCCGTACTAGGCTTTACGGGTCTATGTGTTGTTGACGTAAATTTGAAAAAAATTAGAAGTTCTAAAAGGGTCAAAATTAAGGATATAACATTTGAAAAATTATTACTTGAGAATCAAGTGACAGGGGCGACAATAATAGGAAATAAGGCACTGCGTGATAAAGTTATGGAGACAGAAAATTTAAACACCTCTTTCATCTCTATGCATGATTGGTGGATAACGCTAGTGGCAAGTCAATTCGGGGTTGTTAAATTTTTAGACGAGGATACTATGATGTATAGACAGCATGATGCCAATGTGCTGGGAGCAAGCGTATCACGATATTCTAAATTAAAAAAAGTTAATAAAATTTGTTACTTTATTGATAATACAAAAAAAGACGTTGAAGGAACATTTATACAAGCCCAATATTTTTGGGAGTTATACAAGGATGATATTGATCTGAATACTAGAAAATTATTTGATATTATTCTAAAAAAGAAAAAAATAAATTTTGGTTTAAAATTAAAATTCCTCTCAAAAAAACGTGTTCACGGAGTATTACAAAATTTATTTTTTATTATTAAAATAATCTAGACTAGATGATTAAAAAAATGTTGAAGTTGCTGGCTTTTGGGGCGAGCTGTTAATTAATGACGGGAGACAACACCATTGACATAAAAATAGGCAGATACCGTAAGAAAGGAATATTCTATGAAACTATCAACTTTAATAAAAAATTTTTCTTATACTATTGCCTCTAACCTCATTCAAATGATTATATCAACACTTGTAATCTTAATTATTCCTAAGATAGTTGGCGTCCAAGAATATGGATTGTTTCAACTATTTATTTTTTATGTTGGATATGTAGGATTGGTACATTTAGGGTGGCTTGATGGGATATATTTACGTTATGGTGGTGAAAAATATAACAAGTTGGATAAGGAGCTATTTAACGCGCAATTAAAATTATTGTCTATTGTTTTAATTCTCTTTGGGTTAACCGTCTTTCTTATAACAAGCCTTGTATATAAAGGGAATACTCAATTTATTTGGTATATGATTTCAATTGCAATTGTAATTCAAAATATTCAAACGTTTTTTTTGTATATTTTGCAAGCCACAAATAGAATTACAAAATATGCGTTTGGTACTATGATTCAGTCAGTAACGTATAGCATATTAATAATTTTATTTCTAATACTTGGTTTTAAAAATTTTAAAATATTCATTATTAGTTATATTATTGCCGTATTATTTTCGACGATATATGTTGCATTTCAGTGTAGAGAAATATTACGGGCATCATGGAAATTTAATCATATGACGTTCGAGGAAACAAAAGAAAATTTGAAAGTTGGATATAAACTTTTACTAGCAAATTTTTCAGCGATGTTAATTATTGGTGTTATTAGATTTGGAATTCAGCGTGGCTGGGACGTCGAAACCTTTGGGAAAATCTCGTTAACGTTGAGCATATCAAATTTATTGATGATTTTTATTACGGCAATTAGCCTGGTTTTATTTCCTACGTTGAGAAGAATAAATGTTGATAATATGGCACAAGTGTACTCGGGAATTCGTGATTTATTAATGTTTTTTTTACTCGTTGGTGTGCTTCTGTATTTTCCAATTAATTGGATTATCCCAAGATGGTTACCTAGATACGATGATGCTTTAATGTATTTATCTATTCTTTTTCCGATGGTTATTTACCAGGGAAAGTTCGAAATACTATCGAACACTTTTTTCAAAACTTTGAGAATGGAGAAACAATTATTAATTATTAATTTAATGTCAGTAGGTCTAAGCGCCATGCTAACCGTTATTAGTGTGTTATATTATCATAGTTTAACTATGACGATGTTTTCTATAATAGTTGTTATGGCATTTAGAAGTATAATTTCTGAGTTGTATATTCAATTGAGGTTGAATGTTAACGTAATTTTTGAAATACTAGTTGAAACGACAATGGTTGCTGGATTTATTTTAACTACGTGGTATTTATCTATGAAAATTTCAATAATAATTTATACGGTAATGTTAATTATTTATTTCTTGGTAAAGAAGAAGTCAATAATAATTGCAATAAACAATATTAAAAATGAAATTTAGTATTATTTTTTTAAGAAGTTAACTTAATTATTTAAATAGTCCGAACTTTGTTTAAATATCCTTCTTGAGTATTAATTTAATGCTTAAAATCAATTATATAAAATATTATCAAATGAAGTACCAAAATATTGTGTTAGAATAAAGATGAAAGACTAATTGTTATACACAGGAGGAAGTTATTATGAAGGGAATAGTACTAGCAGGAGGTAGTGGGACACGTTTATACCCACTGACACGTGCATCAAGTAAACAGCTTATGCCAATTTATGACAAACCGATGATTTATTACCCAATATCGACATTGATGTTGGCTGGAATTAAGGATATTTTAATTATTTCGACGCCCGAAGATACTCCGCGTTTTAGAGAATTACTGGGAGATGGCTCTGAATTTGGGATTAATTTGGAATATGCAGTCCAACCTAAACCAGAGGGATTAGCTCAGGCCTTTATTATTGGTGCCAAATTTATTGGTACCGATAGTGTGGCTCTTATTTTAGGGGATAATATTTATCACGGTACTGGTTTAACTAAAATGCTTGAACGGGCTGTAACTAAACCAGAGGGAGCAACTGTGTTTGGCTATCAAGTACGAGATCCTGAACGTTTTGGGATTGTTGAATTTGATGAAAATTATAAAGCAATTTCGCTCGTTGAAAAACCGGAACATCCAAAAAGTGACTTTGCTGTAACCGGGTTATATTTTTACGATAATGATGTCGTTGAAATTGCTAAAAATATTAAGCCATCGCCTCGTGGTGAACTTGAAATTACTGATATTAATAAGGTGTATCTGGAACAAGAAAAACTACACGTTGAAATTATGGGACGCGGGTTCGCTTGGCTAGATACGGGTACGCATGCAAGTTTGCTTGAAGCGGGTCAATTTATTGAGACTGTTCAGCGAATGCAAAATATGCAGGTTGCTAACCTAGAAGAAATTGCTTACCGAATGGGATATATTTCTCGCGAGCAATTAATTGCACAGGCTCAACCGTTGAAAAAAAATAACTATGGTCAGTATCTGTTACGCATAGCGGAAGAGGATAAATAAAAATGGGAAAATTAAAAGTATCAACAACTAAACTACAAGATGTTAAGATTATTGAACCAGCAGTATTCGGGGATAATCGTGGCTTTTTTACTGAATCCTATTCAGATAAAGATTTTAAAGATGCCGGGATTGATATTGATTTTATTCAAGATAACCATTCATTATCAACACAAGCTGGTGTTTTAAGAGGGTTACATTTTCAACGTGGAGAAGCTGCACAAACGAAATTAATTCGCGTCGTAACGGGTGCCGTATTGGACGTTATTGTAGATGTCCGTGAAGGTTCACCTACTTATAAGCAGTGGGAAGGATACATTCTTTCCGCAAGTAATCACCGTCAATTATTGGTACCGAAAGGTTATGCGCATGGGTTTGTGACGTTAACCGACAATGTTAATTTTCTTTATAAGTGCGATGGCTATTATAATGCGGCCGCGGATGGTGGAATCTCATTTAAAACGCCAGAATTAAATATTGACTGGCCCATTGATTTTGATCAAGCAATTACATCTGATAAAGATGCGGCGCAACCAACATTTACGGAGTTTGAAAAAGATAATCCGTTCGTATACGGAGAAATCTAAATAGGAGAGGTAGTTTAAATGAAAAATATTATCGTAACAGGTGGAGCTGGATTTATTGGTTCTAACTTTGTTCATTATGTGGTCAACAATCATCCGGATATTCATATTACAGTATTAGATAAATTGACTTATGCTGGAAATAAAGAAAATTTAGCCGGGCTACCTACTGACCGTGTTGAACTAGTAGTCGGTGATATCACTGACGCTAAGCTCGTCGATGAACTTGTCAGTAAAACTGATGCAGTGGTTCATTACGCTGCAGAAAGCCACAATGACAATTCTTTAAAGGATCCCTCTCCATTTATACAGACGAATATTATTGGAACATATACTTTATTAGAAGCTTGTCGTAAATATAATGTTCGTTATCATCACGTGTCAACTGATGAAGTGTACGGTGATCTACCGTTGCGAGAAGATTTACCGGGACATGGGGAGGGTGAAGGCGAGAAATTCACGCCTGAAACGCGCTATAATCCAAGTAGTCCTTATTCATCAACAAAGGCTGGTTCTGATTTATTGGTTCGTGCATGGGTACGATCATTTAATTTACAAGCGACTATCTCTAATTGTTCTAATAACTATGGTCCTTATCAACATATTGAGAAATTTATTCCTCGACAAATTACGAACGTTTTAAGTGGAATTCGTCCCAAGTTGTATGGATCTGGTAAGAATGTCCGCGATTGGATTCATACTAATGACCACTCAAGTGCCGTTTGGGCAATTTTAACTAAAGGTCAAATCGGTGATACTTACCTAATTGGTGCGGATGGCGAACAAGATAATAAAGCCGTGTTAGAATTAATTTTAGAATTAATGGGTCAATCTAAAGATGCCTATGACGTCGTTAAAGACCGTCCTGGACATGATTTACGTTATGCAATTGACTCATCTAAATTACGTGAAGAACTCGGTTGGAAGCCAGAGTTTACTGATTTTAAATCTGGTTTACAAGATACGATTGACTGGTACAGAAATAATGAATCATGGTGGAAAGCTGAGAAGGATGCAGTCGAAGCTAACTATGCTAAAAATGGACAATAATTAGGATGACAAAAGGACATTGGAGACGGTAAATGCAAAATAAAAACGATGAAAAAAAATATTTGGGTGAGTATTTTAATAGAGTTAAAAAAAATAATAATTTAAATTTAATACGTTTAATTGCTGCAATATTAGTTCTTTGGACACATTCATGGGCATTATTAAACGTACCTATGACTTTACCTTATTCAGAAGTAAAAATTAATATTAGCGTGGGATTAATAGCGGTTATGATTTTTTTCATTATTAGCGGTTTTTTGATTTCCATGAGTTTTGACAGAACGAAAAGTTGGAAAAAATATCTAAGAGCCAGGGTACTACGCATATTTCCTGGATTAATTGTGTCAGCATTTTTTGTTGCATTCATCATAGGATCCACGTTTACAACGCTTGAGAGTAGTAACTACTTATTAAACCGCCAAACATGGATTGGATTCTTAGAGTTAGTATTTGGATTGCCAAATCACTTGCCGGGAGTATTTGAAAATAATGTGTACACCAGCGGAGTTAACGGGTCTTTATGGACCATTAAGTATGAATTTGCTGCGTACATCGGTATTATGGTTTTAGGGTTAATGAAAAAATTCAACCTTAAAAGTTCGATTTTTTTGTTTATCATGTCAATTATTGGCATAGTGATTCTGAAAATCCATGTAATTTCAATGTCCGGTCCGATAATAACGGTTCTTAACCTGATGAGTGCCTTTCTTGTAGGAATGATAGTATATTTTTATAAAGATAAATTTATATTATCTAAAAAAAGGTTTGTTATTTCATTATTATTTTTGTTATTAGGATTGTTAAGTAATAACTCTGATATTTTTCAAATTATTTTTATTTTTTTTGGTACGTATATAATTTTTTATATTTCTTATGCACTGCCTATGTATTTCAAAAAAGTTATAGACTACGGTGATTTTTCATACGGTTTATATATATATGCATTTCCAATTCAGCAAGTTTTGATTTTAATACAAGGCGGAGGGGTAAATCCAGTAATAATATTTATAGAATCATTATTACTTACTTCGATTTTTGCATATCTTTCGTGGAACCTGGTTGAAAAGAAAGCGATGATGTTGAAATAATGAAGATTATCTGAAGTATACTAAATAGAGGTGACTTATTATGATTTTAATTACGGGTGCAAGAGGGCAGCTAGGTTCTGAACTTCGGTACTTACTAGATGAGTTGGGTACAGAGTACGTTGCTACGGGTACTAACGAATTAGATATAACAGATGCAATGGCGGTAAGTAGGTTTGTGTCTGAGCTTAAACCTGATGTGATTTACCATACGGCCGCTTATACGGCGGTCGACAAAGCAGAAGATGAGGGAAAGAAGCTTAACTTTGAAGTTAATGTTGATGGAACTAAAAATGTTGCTACTGCGGCCGAAAAAGTTGGAGCAACATTCGTATATATATCTACGGATTATGTATTTGACGGACAACTTAAAGATGCCGAATACGAGGTTGATGATACTCCAAAACCAAACAACGAGTATGGTCGTGCAAAACTTTTAGGTGAGGAATCCGTAATGAATAATGTTTCAAAAAAATTCCTCATACGAACGGCTTGGGTGTACGGAAATTATGGCAGTAACTTTGTATTTACAATGAAAAAATTGGCGAAACTACATTCAACTTTATCGATTGTTGATGATCAGCATGGACGTCCAACATGGACGCGTACGTTGGCTGAATTCATGGTGTATCTAGTTGCGAATGAAGGTGCCGATAATGTACCATATGGTATTTATCATTTGACTAATGATAGTGATAAAGGCGGAATTACATGGTTTGATTTCGCTAGTGAGATTTTAAAAGATAGTGATACGGAAATTGTTCCGGTATCAAGTGATATGTTTCCGCAAAAAGCGAAACGTCCGAAATATTCTGTAATGAGTTTAAGTAAGGCAAAAAAAACAGGTTTTGAAATAAGTACGTGGAAAGACGCATTAATGGGTATGCAAAATCAGATAGATTAGTGTATTAATTTTAAGTAAATTTATTTATGCCTCTCACTTCTGAAATATTAGAATAAGTACGAGACAACTTTTAATGATTTGATTTATCGAATTATTAAAAGTTGTTCTTTTTTATTTATCCCATCTTTCGTGCTAATATAGCACTAAGGAGATGATTCGAATGACAATTCCACTAGGCTTAAAAGCAGGAACGGAACCGATTCAACTTCATGATCGGTTACAACATCAACCAGATGTCTTCGAGTTCTATCTAAACGAATATGATGTTTCTGGTGATGGGTTAAAACGTTTATCGGACGAGATTGATGAAGTAAAAGATACAACGAAGAAAATCGTATTGCATCATCCAATGAAGGTTGGGGAGCAATCTGTTGAACTAGACGTTTCTGAAGTAGCTGATCCTAACTTATATCGATTCGTTAGAGAGAGCACAGAGACGTTAATTCAGCTAGCAAAAGATAAATCAATTCAAGCTTTGATACATGGTTCTTATAACCAGCAAACACCAACAATCATTGCCAAGTATGCCAATTTTGATGAGGCGCAGTCAGCGTTATTTAATCGGATGGACTATTACCAAAAATATGGTCAAAATAACGTTATGTTTGAGAATTCTATTTCAGATTTATTTTATTTTGGTTCTGAAGAGATGGACCGATTTATTCTTCAAAAAGGGTATCGATTAGCTTTCGATACATCTCATGCATTTATTAAACAATCGGGAAGTAACGCTGATTTACAGGCAAGTTTAAAACGATTAATGCCAAATATTGTGCATTATCATTTGGTCGATTCAATGGGTAAATTTCATGACAGTTTGACATTAGGTAAAGGAAAAATTGACTGGAAACAGGCTTATCCCTTATTGAATCCTGATGCAACTTCGATATACGAGATTGATTTAGTAGACCAGAATGATTGTCGTGAAATGCTTGAAAGTCACGATTATCTACAAAATTTAATAGAAAAATAGACCTAGTTTTGAAAGCTCACTACAATTATAACTTTCAAAACTAAGGTCTATTTTTTTCGATTATCAAACCAATATAATAAAGAACCTAAGACTAAAACAATAATCCCAAATAAAATAATTTTCCAAGTGAAACTAAGTAGTAAGTAAAGCGATACAATCAACGCAATACTTGGGATAATCGGACCACCGGGAAGTTTGAAGCCCTTTGGCAACTTTGGATCATTATTAAACTTAAATGTGGCCAAGATAGTTGGTACATATTGAACAAATGATGCGAAGACAATACATGAAACCAAGAATAAGTAACTTCCACTGAGTAATAATAAAATGCTTGTAACGGAAGTGGCGATAATTGCGACAAATGGCGTATTGTGTTTGCTTTGTTTACCAATAATTTTTGGTAATAATTGGTGCTCATTGGCTAGAGAAGCAGCAACGATTGGTGTATTAAAAGAAACTGAGATTGCGACACCAAGAATTGAAATAATCATCCCTACAATAATGACCGTGTAGCCCCATTCACCAAAAATACTTCTGAACGCTTCAGCAATTGGTAGTGAAGACGCACCAAGTTTTGGCCCAAGGATGCCAACGGCAACTGTTTGAAGTAACACATAGAGTAACGTCACCGTTGCAATCACGCTTAATAATGCCTTCGGGATATTCTTTTCAGGATTATCCATCTTAGCTGCAGCAATTGGTAAGAATGAAAAGCCGGTGTACATATAAAAAATCACGCCAAATGCGGCATTGAATCTCGTAAAGAGTTGGGTGCCACCTTGAATATTAGCTGGTATCATTGGCGTAAAATGCCCACTTTTAACAAATAAAGCGCCGGCAATGATAAAGAGTAGCATAATAAAGACCTTTGCCGCAGAAGACAAGTTATCTGCTAGATCGAGAATTGCTGTTCCAAAATAATTAATGACGCCTAGAATAGTGACTAGGGTAATCGCTGTTAGATTATAAATGGGTGCTTGTTGTAGCGCCGGAAAGAGCATTTTAAGCACGGTCAACAAGGCGGCAATTTCAGCAGATAATGTGACGACACCTAAGACCCAAGTAAAAATACCGACTTGGAAACCGGTGAATTTACCGAACGCATTATAAGCGTATAGCCAAGCGGCACCGTCTTCTGAAAACTTGCTGGCTAATGTGGCGTAGCAAAGCACAATCATTGTGACAGCCAACGCTGCAAGAATGATTGTGAAAATGCTGAAAGCACCAATATCGTTATATATTTGACCGGACAGTAAGAATATTCCTGATCCAATGATGCCGTTAATACCTAGTAGAAAAACGGTAAAAAAGGTCATCTTTTTGTTAGCTGTTTTATTCATATGTATTGCTCCTATCCAATAACTGATTAATTTCAGCATAGCGAATATCATATGAAAACGCAATGGATAGCCATTATGAGCGTACAAAAAAAGCCAACAATTAAGTTGGCCTCCAATGTTAGACTAGGTCGTTCTTGTAGATTGGTGTTTCAATTGTTTCAACAAACTGTGCTGAAATTGGTGTCACAAACATTTTTTCATTATCGCGATGGAATAAGTCGGAACCCGTGATTTCTTCCATGGCTTTCTTAACTGTAGCTGGATCTAAATCCGTATTGACGTAACGGAGTTTCATGTGACGTGTTTTACCTGCTTCATTTTTAAATGCTAAAGCTAATTGTTTCATATTAGTTCCCCCTTGATTTTAATTAAGCCAAAATACTTGATTCCGTGCGGATAGTCATCTTAACGGTATTGTCGCCTGTTAGTGAAGCGACGGTTGCGCCAAGTTGTGCAATTGCTTCGTTAGAGGCATTCTCAGTAATATTAGCGAATGAACGTTTACGTTCAACCCCGTCAGTACTTAATCCCTCAACGATAACGTTTGTTTTTACCCAAGTTTTACTCATTTATGTTCTCCTCCATGTTGCTATATTTGATAAGTGCCGCGACGCCTTACATAGATAATAAAGAATCAACTAGGTAGTTTGTAAAGTAAATCGGCAAATTTTATTCTTGATTCATTTGGGCGATGACTAGTAGGGCTTTTTTACCAACGTTATTACGCCAGTTATAGGCAGTTTGTCGACTGACGTGGTGACTTGCGGCAATTTCGGTGACTGACTTATGTCTGATGTAACAATCTACCAAATAATGTTGTTCAACGTTAGAGCATAAATCGTACAAGGTCTTAAAAAGTTGCTCGGTGAATAATTTTTCAGCAATCGTATCTTGAGTCTGTAGTGTGAGGTCAATGATGGAATCCGTTATATCAACAGAATCGTCACCAGTTGGTTCTAAATGGGCCTGCTGATTCGATTGACGGTTAATTAAATCTAGTAGTCGCCAGTAAACCCGTTGATACGCGTAAACCATAAAAGATTGTTCATTGGCTTCAATACTTTTAGGATAATGATCGTAAGCGGCACTGAATGCTAATCGTGCTTCTTGTACGAAATCATCATATGAAGGATGTGATTGATTGAGGGTCATTTTTTTTAAGACACCGAAGATTAGTTTCTCTCGGTTATTTTGTAGTAAAAAGGTTAAGCCTTCATTGGATTGATTTGTCATATGGGTTTAACTCCGCTTCATTAATTAAGATCCCTTGGCCAAGGTTCTTAATTAGCATACGAAGATAGTAAGACAGAAAACACCCAACGTAATCACGTTATTTATGGGTTTTTGATGAGGGTTTACCGGTAAAGTCTAGACTTATTGTTTTCTTAAGATAAATTTAATAATTACACTTAAGTTCACACAAGATTGTGGGCGATTAAATCTGTAACATTAATCAAGTTGTTGATTACATTGGAAGTAAGAAAGGGAGTAAGGGCTATTGAGTTGGAAAGAAGAGGCAAAACAGGATTTTGAGGAGATTATTGATTATCCGGAAACACGGTTATTATCGGTTGGTGCGCAATATTGGCGGACATTATTGGAGAACCACCCAATTATTGATGTTACAGATTATGATTTTTTCACGAAACATGGGATTGTGACGGATAATTATCAAGTTAATATGGAAACAACGTTGTATATTCATCATATTAGAGATAAACGCGATGAGTTACGTTCAATTATTTTTGATAAACATAAGGGGATTTTACTATGTAAGTACACCACCACGAATTTTGTGAATCGCTTAATTAATGAAAAGATTCTGACTTATGTGGCGATGCGTGCGATTGGATCGTTAGTTAATAAGAAGCAGGCGTTACCTTATTCGTGTGGTCTTTATCAATTGTTTCCAGATTGTGGACCGTCAAAACGGGATGCATCGTGGACGGCAGGGCATCATTTAGCTAATATTTCTGATGTGAAGACGGGAACAGATTTATTTTTTAATAACGGATTAAGAATTCGAATTCAGAGTAGTTATTCACAGTTTCTTAAGCAATTGAATTTGGCCCATCTCTTTACGGATATTCAAGTTTCCTTAGCTGGTAAGGTTGCGGCTGAAATGGGATATGAAAATCCTATCCCTCTATTCAGATACCATGATGCTATTTTGTCTTTAGTTCAGAACAGACGTGAGATTTATGTGGATAAGATTGATTTTATCAAGGAGGTTAAACACTTGCTGGCTGCGTATACGTTAAAAGGGTATGCTGACGAATCATCTGATGATTCACTTATTAGGCAAACATGTAGTTGGACACATATGAATAGAGGAATTCTTCGTTATTGAGAGAAAGGAATATCGGGCAATATATAAATATAATTCTCATTAGATTATAAGAAAATGGCATATCATTTTGAGACACATTTTGATATAATCAAAGTTACGAATTAAAATATTAAGATCTATTTGAATAAGGGGAGTTTATTTTGGGAAATAGAAAAATAGCAAAAATTATTACAGCGACGTTTATAGCGGGCGTTGGGGTCGGGGTTACAAGTTTGCCATTGATTAATCAAGACATATCTGTGGCAAAAGCAAGTACAGCAGATGAATTTATTAATAAAATGTCATCTAGCATACAAAGTACGTCTAAAAAAAATAACTTATATTCATCAGTGACGTTGGCACAAATGCTACTTGAATGTTCATATGGACAAAGTGAGTTAGCAGTTAAAGCAAATAATTATTTTGGAATTAAAGGTAGTTATTATGGGGCGTCATATTCTAAAAAGTCGTTAGAGTACGATAAAAATGGAAAACCATATTATGCCGTTTCAAAATTTAAGAAGTATCCTTCAGCACAGGCATCAATCGATGACTATGCTTACCATATGCGTCACGGTGTGAGCTGGGACCATAACTATTACTCTGGTGTATGGCGTGAAAACGCAAAGGATTATAAAGCTGCAACAAAGGCATTGAGTTCAAGATACTCAACGAGTAGTTCTTATCACGATTCTTTGAATAAATTAATTAGTAAGTATCGATTAGATAAGTTAGATAATAGTTATTCAAAAGTAACCTTCAACGACGCAACAGGTTCTGAAT
>NZ_AZDI01000006.1 GCF_001434695.1 Dellaglioa algida DSM 15638 | reverse complement strand
TATCAATCAGCTTTATTAATATACCATGCTAAAATGCACTTTGTCAACAACAAATATTCAAAATAAAAAAAGTAGCGCGTTTTGATTACAAATTTGTAATCAAAACGCGCTACTTTCATCATATTTTTATTGGTTATCTTCTGGTCGCATTGTTGGAAATAATAGTACATCCCTGATAGATTGGGCATCTGTCATTAACATTACTAACCTATCTATTCCAATTCCCAGGCCACCCGTTGGAGGCATTCCGTATTCGAGAGCTTCAATGAAGTCTTCATCAATTCCCTCTGCTTCGTCATTACCGTCCTCACGTTCTTCTACCTGAGCTTCAAATCTTTCTCTTTGATCAATTGGATCATTTAATTCAGTAAACGCATTAGCGTATTCTGTACCCAAAATGTACATTTCAAAACGATCAGTAAATCTAGGATCATCCTCGTTTTTCTTTGCTAAAGGAGATATTTCTAAAGGATGTCCATAAACAAAGGTCGGATCTACAATCGTATCTTCAACAAATTTTTCGAAAAATTCATTGATTATATGTCCGACCTTCCAGTATGCCTCATATTTAACATGATGCTCGTCAGCCAATTTTTGCGCTTCCTCCACTGACATTTCCTTCCAGAAATCAACTCCAGTCACAGATTTAATCGCATCAACCATATGAACTCTTGCAAATTTTTTGTTAAAATCTACTTTTTTCCCGTCATATTCAATAATTCCATCATCTGAAACGACATCCGCAACTGCTTTAAAAATACCTTCAGTTTCGTCCATCACGTCATGAAAATCATAGTATGCCACATATGTTTCAAGCATTGTAAATTCAGGATTATGCTTTGTATCAATTCCTTCATTACGGAATACTCGTCCAATTTCGTATACTTTTTCCATTCCACCGACAATAAGTCGTTTTAAATGTAATTCAAGTGCAATTCTCAAATATAATTCAATGTCTAACGCATTATGATGTGTTGTAAAGGGTTTTGCGGACGCTCCACCGGCTTGGTTATGTAAAACTGGCGTTTCAACCTCAACGTATCCATTACCATCTAAATAACGTCTTACGGCTGAAATTATTTGACTACGTTTCATGAATCGATCAAAGCTCTCTCGATTTGTAATTAAATCTAGATATCTTTGTCTATATATTTGTTCCACATTTTGTAAACCATGAAATTTATCTGGTAATGGTCGTAACGCTTTCGATAAGAACGTAATTTTTGTTGGACGAATTGTCAACTCACCCATATCCGTTTTCATAACATCACCGGTTATTCCAACAAAATCGCCAATATCCGCACGTTTAAAGATATGGTACGTATCCTCACCCACGACATCTTTACGGACGTATAATTGTAAACGACCATCTTTATCTTGGATATCAGCAAAACTAACCTTACCCTTGCCACGTTTAGACATTAATCTACCCGCAACTGTTGCTTGAATATCCATACCGTCTAGTTCTTCTTTAGTTAATTCGTCATACTTATCATGGAGTGCTTTAGTCATATCCTTACGTTCAAACCGGTGTCCAAATGGATCCACTCCCGCTTCACGAAGTTCTACAACTTTCTCGCGACGTACCTTTAATTGATCATTCATGCTCTGTTCTTGCTTTGCCATATTATATTCCTCACTTTAATTACATATTTCACTTACTATCATGCCAATTAACCCGTGAAAATGCAACTATTTCTAAGCTTCTTTTTGCATTAATTTGAATTCACGTTCTTTTGTATCTTCTAAGAATTTATCAAATATTGTAATCATTGTTTCTTCCGAATTTGCCTCGTTTAAAGCAGCCTTAGCTCTCGCAGAACGAGAAATACCCTTTAAATAGTACGCGGCCTGACTTCTAAATTCTTTAGGTCCAATGACTTCACCCTTAATCTGACAAAGCGCATGTAAATGCTCTTTAGCGACTAATATCTTCTCTGATGCCGATGGTTCAGCAATAAGTTTACCTGTTTCAAGGTATGTCGTTGTTTGCTTAATCATCCATGGATTTCCTAACGCTGCGCGACCAATCATAACTGCATCAGCACCAACTTCATCCAGCATCTTCTTGGCATCTTGCGGTGTTTTAATATCACCATTACCCATAAAAGGAATCGTTTTTAAATTACTTTTAACTTCATGTAAAATATTCCAGTCTGCTTTACCATTATACATTTGGTAACGTGTTCTACCATGCATTGCAAGCGCGGCAGCGCCACCTTGTTCAGCAGCCAGCGCATTTTCAACTGCTAAAATGTGATCTTCATCCCAGCCTGTTCTCATTTTAACAGTAACCGGAATTGATAGTTCGCTTGTTACGGCATCTACCATTTCGTAGACCTTATCTGGATCAAGTAACCAACGCGCACCCGCATCCGTTTTTGTTACTTTAGGTACAGGGCAACCCATATTAATATCAACAATATCAGCTGAGGTGTGTTCCTCAACAAATTTTGCAGCGGCAACTAATGTTTCTTTATCGCCACCAAAAATTTGAACACTAACTGGATGCTCTCTAGGATCAACAAACAACATACTCAATGTCTTTTTATTTCTAAATTGGATTCCTTTATCAGAAATCATTTCACAAACGACTAATCCGGCACCAAAATCTTTACAGATCATTCTGAAAGCCGCATTTGTTACGCCCGCCATAGGCGCAACAACTACTTGATTAGGGATTAATATATCACCAATTTTCCATTCCATTCTATTCACCTCGTCATTTTTTACGCTTACTATTGTTTAGTATCATATCACAAATAACATATTGATAATATTTATTTAGCCGAACTATTTAACAATTGCATTAATTCATCTTCGGAGTATTGGTACTTATTTCCACAAAAACGACAAACCGCTTCTGCACCATGATCTAATTCGATCATCTCGGTAATATCAGCTTTAGGTAGTGTAGCCAACGACCCATAAAATTTATCTTTTGAACAGTCGCATTCAAATGCAACCGGCATTGTATCCAAAATGTTAATATTTTCTTCGCCAAACATGAGATAAATAATATCTTCCGGCGTTTTACCTTCTCTAAGCAACTCAGAAACCATTGGCATTTCTGCTAATTTTTTTTCTAATGCATCGAGTACCTCATCCGTTGCGCCTGGCATCACTTGAATCATAAAACCACCGGCAACTTCAATCGTATTATCTGTATTTACAAAAACGGATAATCCAACAGAAGAGGGGATCTGTTCTGATTTGGCCAGATAGTAGGTAAAATCTTCACCAAGTTCACCGGAAATTAATGGGACCTGCCCTGTGAATGGTTCTTTCATTCCCATATCTTTCGTCACAGCCATCGTTCCAGTTGTTCCAACCGCACCTTTAACATCAATTTTATGTTTTTCATTCAAAGGCAAGTGGATATGGGGTTCATGTAGATACCCTTTAACTGTCCCATCCGCATTACCATCAATCACAATAGCGCCAACTGGTCCATCGCCGTTAATTTTAACCGTCATTTTTTCATCACCGGATAGCGTAGACGTACTCAATAGTAACGTCCCCACTAAACTACGTCCTAGTGCCGCCGATGCCGCACTCCATGTATCATGTCGCCTTTGTGCTTCAGCAACCGTATTTGTCGCAGTTACAGCATATACTCTCAATTGGCCATCATGAGCCAAACTTTTCACAAGATAATCTTTCATTTATTTCTCCTTAATATTTCGTTTTAGACCAACAAGAACTCCGACAGATAATCCATCGGAGTTCTTGCGTGACGACTATTTATCGTCTTTATTTACTTTAGGATTAAACACAACTGTTTTAGTCAAATCGACTTCATTTGTTTCTTCGGCCACTTTTTGTGCATCTTTACGTTCTAATTCTTTTTTTGTTGCTTCAAAAGAACCATCTTTTTCACTTGGAAATTCATTTGCGTCATCCTTTTCTGGCATCTTGCCATCTTCGAACAAGCTTAAAATTTCTTTTTCATCAAGTGTTTCAAATTCTAATAATTTATCCGCGATCAATTTATGTTGATTTCTGTGGGCTTCAATGATTTCTTTAGCAAGTGTCATACCTTCTTCAGATAAACGACGAACCTCAGAATCAATAATATCAGCCGTGTTACTTGAGTAAGCAGCACTTGGTTGACCTGAACCACCAGCGAACATTTGGCTATCGCCTTCCAATTGAACTGGTCCGAGTTTTTCACTCATTCCATATTCAGTAACCATTGAGCGAGCCATTTGTGTAGCTTGTTGGAAATCGTTTGATGCACCTGAAGATTGTTCGTTATTGATAATTTCTTCAGCTGCACGACCACCCATTAATCCAGCAATTTGTTCGCTCATATCTTTTTTAGATAATAACATTTGATCTTCTTTTGGCAACATGATTGCGTAGCCGCCAGCGCGACCTCGAGGAACAATTGTAACTTTGTGGACAACTCTAGCTTCATTCAACACTAACCCAACAATCGTATGGCCGGCTTCATGGAATGCAACGGTTCTACGTTCTTTTTCATTGATAACACGATCACGTTTTGCTGGTCCCGCAATTACTCGATCCTCAGCTTCATCCATATCACTTGCGTCAATTTTTGATTTATTACGACGAGCAGCCAACAACGCAGCTTCATTTAGAAGGTTTTCTAAATCAGCCCCAACGAATCCTGGCGTTTGCTTCGCAATAACTTTTAAATCAACATCTGAAGCCAATGGCTTGTTTTTAGCATGAACAGCTAAGATTGCTTCACGGCCCTTAACATCAGGACGACCAACCAAAACCTTACGATCAAAACGACCCGGACGTAAAAGAGCTGGATCAAGAACGTCAGAACGGTTAGTAGCTGCAATAACGATTACACCTTCTGTACCCGTAAATCCATCCATTTCAACAAGTAATTGGTTTAATGTTTGTTCACGTTCATCATTACCGCCACCTGTACCGGAACCACGACGACGTCCAACGGCATCAATTTCATCGATAAAAATAATTGATGGTGCTGTTTTTTTAGCATTTTCAAATAAATCACGTACACGACTCGCACCAACTCCGACGAACATCTCAACAAAATCAGATCCTGAGATTGAGTAGAATGGCACTTCAGCCTCACCAGCAACAGCTTTTGCAAGCAACGTTTTACCAGTACCTGGAGGTCCCTCAAGAAGAACACCTGATGGAATTCTTGCACCTAAGTCGGCAAATTTACGTGGTGCCTTCAAGAATTCAACAACTTCAACAAGTTCTTGTTTTTCTTCTTCAGCACCAGCAACATCGGCAAAACGTACTTTATTATCTTTTTTCTCAGAAGGTTTTGTCTTTGATTTACCAAAGTTCATGACTTTACCACCGCCACCGCCACCTTGTCCTGCTTGTCCCATCATAAGATAGAAAAAGCCGACCATTAATACAAGCGGGATAACCGTGATAGCTAATTGCAACCAGATGCTATCTGATTGTTCTTCTTTTGTATCTATCTTCGTCTTCGTTGCTTCAGCTGATTTCAAAATTTGTGACATATTTGAATCATTTTGAAGCACTGTTGACGTAAATTTTGTAACCTTTGTTGTTTTCTTAGCAGCCGGAATTAATGAAAATCCGGTATTCTTACTTTTTTCTGTTTGCGCCTTAGTATAAGTACCTGTTATTTTGTAAACGCCACCTGATGGTTGAATATCAAATGACTTTACCTTACTTGATTGTAAATCTGAGACGAATTCACTCGATTGAATTTCTTGTGTTTCCGTTCCGCTGTTACCATCGAAAAAGAAATACATCACGCCCATTATTCCAAGCATAATAACTATGTAAAATAAACTATTTTTAAAAAGCCCATTTTTAGGATTGTTTTTCATATCTACTCTCCTGCCCATTTTTCTTTATTTTTAATTCAGCTATTGCTTGAATTTGAATAGGATACACTATATCACAATTGACATTCTTTGACCATTATTATTACTCCGTGTAGATTTCAGGTTTTAAGATACCAATGTATGGCAAGTTTCGATACTTTTCAGCGTAATCCAAGCCATATCCAACCACAAATTCATTTGGTACTTCAAATCCCGCATAATCAACTTGAACATCAACTTTACGACCTTCCGGTTTATCTAATAACGAACAAACCTTAACGGATTTTACGTCTCTACCGTTAAATAAGTCAATCAGGTATGCTAATGTTTGGCCCGTATCTACAATATCTTCAACAATAATCACGTCTCTACCTTTAACATCTATGTCTAGATCTTTTATTATTTTAACGTTACCAGTTGATACGACGCCATCTCCATAGCTCGAAACATTCATAAAATCAACTTCTGCATAATCTGAAACATTTTTGGCAATATCAGCCATAAAAAGATAGGCGCCCTTTAATATACAAACAAGCAATGGATTTTTCCCTTGATAATCAGCCGTGATCTGTTGTCCTAAGCGCTGCGTCACAGCTTGAATTTCTTGTTCACTGTAAAGAACTTTTTTGATATCCGCATCCATACACTTTAGCCTCTTCCCTGACCCTGTTTTTTTAAAACGATTATGTCTTGTATTTTATCAGTTTCAAAGGGTTCTGACAATTCAGATTTCTTATAATTTATTAACCATATGATCTGTTTAGTATTCGTTTCTAGCAACCAAGCCTGATTTCTATCATCTTTGGTTACTTTTTGATCAATAAATATTTTTTTGATTTTTTGATTACCGCCATTTGTAACACTTATAAAGTCTCCTGAAAGCCTGCGTCTCAAGGTAAGACCCTCATCAACAATTAAAGAATCGACAAAAATGTAATCCAGTATATCGGAATCAGTTAAGTTAATTTCATCACGATTAAATACGCCAATTTTTTCTTTTTTATTTAAGTTAAACCATATATTTTTAATGACCACCATCTTTTCGGGTGTGCTGTCATTCTTTTTTTCTTTTTTTACGAAATTCATATACTCATATTGTTTAACAAATTGCTGATCATGACCCAAATCAATTTTGCCTTGTGGTTTTTTAGGATTCATTAGCAGTTGAGTGATTTGCCTAATTTGGTCCATTTTCAAGAAAACATCTCGGCTCTCGGCGATTTTTTTCAACACTGGAATTTGCCATTTTTTCGCTAAAATCGTCCATTCTTTTATTTGAAATCCAGATTTATCTTTCAACACAGCTACCTTCTCATCAACCGATTCATCTACTAATTCCAACAAATCTGATAATTGATTCGCATAGGTCTGTGCATGCTCGATTGCTTGCTGATTATTTTCAAGCATTTTCGGTATGATTTCTTTTCTAACACGATTTCTAAAAAAATCAGTTGATTGATTCGTTTCATCTTCAAAAAATGGAATCCCTTGTTTTTCAGCATATTGCCTAATAACTTGTTTTGAAAACGACAGTAATGGTCGAATTAATTGACCTGGGCCAAATGATCGAATTCCACTAATTCCAGTTAATTGTCGGATGTCTCCTCCACGAATTCCTTTCATAACAAGCGTTTCTATTTGATCATTAGATTGGTGTGCCGTCATCAGCGTCGGATAATCACCCGAACGCATGACCTGCTTGAAAAATGCATATCGCATTTTTCGAGCCTCATTTTCGATACCTTTTAGCCCATGTTCTGACACGGGCCAAACTTTTTTATATAATTTAAGTTGATTTTCTAGACAATACTTTTCAATAAATTCAGTTTCAATCTGACTTTGTGCTCTCAGTTGATGGTCGACATAGGCAATACCAATTTCCGGTCGGCTGTCATTTGGTAGTTGTCTTAATAAATCAAGTAGTACCATAGAATCAACGCCAGTCGAAACGGCAACTAAGACTTTTTTGGGACTCCCAAGCAGTCGGTATTGAGCCTCGAACTTTGTATTCAACACAACTTTTCTCCTTTTTTAAATTAAAAAAAGAGCGGTTTAAAATTTTCATTTCAACCACTCATTTTAAAATTTGTTATTAATTACGTCGGCCGCCACGGCCACCGCGTTTACCTTCAGTACTTCTTTTTAGCGAAACTAAACGATCTTCACTATCTTTCAAAAATCCAGATAGTAATGAATCAAAGTCATCTTTTTGAGGCTCAACTTTTTTAGTCTGATAACGATTCTTGCCACCACCTGATGGACGAGAACTAGTCGATGCACGAGCATCTTTGTTAAATGTTTTCTGTGGACGAGATTTTGTTTCTGTTACTTGAGGTTTATCAACCGCTTTGCGTATTGATAAACTAATTTTTCCATCATCACCGATGGATAAAACCTTAACTGTGACTTCATCCCCAACAGTTAATGCATCATGAATATCCTTAATAAATCCATCAGATACCTCACTAATATGCACTAACCCTGTTTTTCTGTCACCCAAATCAATAAATGCACCGAAATTTGTGATTCCTGAAACTTTACCTGAAACTTTCTCTCCGACTTCAATAGACATAAAAAAGTTGCTCCTCCTTAGATATATATACCATTTTAGTATACCACGCTATAAACCTTGATACAAAGTTAAATCATGACCAATATTTTTTGTGCCCATTAATTTTTTAAATTAGTTTTATCGCTAGGAAAACTATAAACCGTTTCCCCTTTTTTGGAGAAATAATATTTCTCACGAATTAATTTCAGTAAGTAATCATTATCATTTAACTGTTCAACCTGGAATTTAAGATCCTTTTGCTCCGTTTTAGCTTTTTTTAATTTTGTTTGTTCAACCGTTGTCTCTTGCTTATAACGTGCAACTTTAACTTTTGTTGAGATTAGCTGCACGCTAAAGAAAATAATAATAATCGCCAAAACGGCCGTCAATCCAATCAAACGGCGCCGATGAATACGCGCCAAACGTTGATCTGCTTTTTGTCCGTTCTTGTTTGCTCTCATGAAATCGTTATCCAAGAATTTAATTTTCGATTTATTATCGGCCATTTTTGTCTCCTAACCCAATAAAGGTAATTCAGTCAAAAATCGATAATTATCGACTTTCTTCAGTATAAACTTCAGAAACAACTTCATATAAATCAATAGATTCCGCTTTTTTTGTCGTTTCTTTAAGTGCCATTACTTTAACAGTTAATGTTTTATTACCAAATTGAATCGTTAAATCATCCCCAACAACGACATCTGTTGATGATTTCGCAACTTTATCATTGATAGTAATACGACCTTTATCTGCAATTTCTTTCGCAACTGTTCTACGTTTAATAATACGTGATACTTTTAAAAATTTATCTAATCTCATTAGTTAGTCCCCTTTATTATCGTCTAATTTTTTTCAAAATACGTTTTCCAAATGGTAAACTTAGCCACTCTCGAATAGAAAACAATTGCCATTTAATTGCCATCAAGGCAAATATTCCAGCTCCTATAGAACCAGAAATGAGTGCGGCAAGTCCACTTAATAAGCGATTATCATCCACCAAATTAATTAATTGATTATCTAATAAATAAACCACAATTCCCATCATTACACAAACTAATGTTAATTTTATCATAAAAAGTGGATCAATTAGTAACTGTCTTATCTCACTTGGCGACATTATCCACATGGCAATTAGCACAACTAGCAAGCTCAAGATTGTTGCTACACTAGCGCCTACAGTCCCCATAACAGAAACCAAGTAAAAATTGATGCCCATTTTAAGTAGGAGTCCCATAAGCAATGAAATAACTGCCGTTCGATACAAGCCTAAGCTCTGTAATACGCTGTTATATGTCCCGATAACCGCCGCCAAAAAAATACTTATCATATAGACGGACAATGTCCCATTTTGTAATTGATCGCCAAATAAAAATTGATTAATCATTGGCATTAAAGCAACTAATCCCACTGTTGCAGCCATTGATAAGGCTACTGTCACATGGACCAACATCTTAGCATACCGCTGAAAATCTCGTTTCCGATTTTCACGTCGTGCCGCCGCCAGAGAAGGTAGTAACATTGAAGAAAATCCAACTGAAATGACTAACCCTAACTGAACTAACGGCTGAGCCCGATCGTAAATTCCTTTTAACGATTTAGCAGCAGCATTTGAGTAGCCAAAATGTACCAAGCCATTTTTCACCGTGAATGAATCAATCAGTTGCAATAAAACCATCATTGCAGCAAACAAGCAAATAACCAGTCCTTCTGAAAATAACTTTTTAGTAACAGCCATCAATCTTCGCCTATCTAGATGCATGGTCACTTTTTTGAAATCGACGCTAAAGAAATGACAAAAAGATAAACTTGCACCAATCGCACCGACAGTCGCACCAAACATCGCCCATGACCCCATCGAATATAACGACATTTTATTTTCCACTGCAATATACGCGGCTAAAATAATTAATCCAACACGTAATAATTGCTCCACGACCTGTGAAACTGCTGTTTTATCCATTTCAAAAATCCCTTGGTAATAGCCACGTCCGACGGCTAGTACAGGTAGAAATAAGAACATGAATGAAACGCTCTTAATTAACCCATCTAATTGGTTGTCACCCATTGCTACCGCGATTTTAGATGCCCCCAACTGCAATCCGAAAAAAACGATCATGCTAAAAACACCTAAAACAATAAAAATATCCTGAGATAATTTTATTTTATCTTCCTCCAGAGGCTCCTCCGCAATTAGCTTACTAATATAGACAGGAAATCCGGTCAATGCAAAAGTCATCCCTATTCCATAAATAGGATAAACCTGTTGATAAATATAAAATCCTGTATCGCCAACTAAATTTTGAAAGGGTACTCTGTAAATGGCACTCAAAATTTTGGCAATTAACGAGGCAACCGATAAAATCATCGCGCCTCGCATTAAATGTCTAAGCTGCTTATTTCCCATATTATTTTGATTCCTTTTTATTTAGTCAGCGACTGTTATTTCGCCGACAGACTCACTCAATGCTTGAACAAAGTTTTGTAGTTCAATTAACCAATCTTCTTCTGTCATTTTAGGTTGAATTACTAAAATCACACGCATCTGCTTGCCCTGTGGTTTCAATGACGCCTTTAATTTTGTTGTCGATAACGCCTTGAAAATGGCTTCCGTACCTAATAATGTCGTCCCTTTTTCAGATACGGAAACAATTAACTGATCTTTATCTTTTTTTATTTTCTCAACTAACGCTTTATCGGCGAACAATTTAAGTAACCCAATCTCCATTAAGTTGTTTACTTCCGTTGGAAATTCACCAAAACGATCAATCAAGTCACCCTGAACTTCTAAATATTGGTCATAAGTATCAAGTTGACGAATTCGTTTATAGATTTCAATTTTTTGACGTTGATCGTCAATATATGTTGATGGTAGGTATGCTTCAATGTTAATTTCAATTTCTGAGTCGGATTTAGGATCAACTTTTTTACCTTGTTTTTTATTCACAGCTTCTGTCAACATCTGTGTATACAAATCGTATCCCACGGAATCAATAAAGCCATGTTGTTGTCGTCCTAATAAGTTTCCTGCCCCACGAATAGATAAATCTCGCATGGCAATTTTAAATCCGGACCCTAATTCAGTAAAATCTTTAATTGCCTCTAACCGCTTCTCGCTGACTTCAGTTAATACCTTATTAGGTTTATACATGAAATAAGAATAGGCGATTCGACTACTACGTCCAACACGGCCACGTAATTGATAAAGTTGTGCCAATCCCATATGATCAGCATTTTCAACAAATAATGTATTCGCGTTTGAAATATCCACGCCCGTTTCAATGATTGTCGTTGTGACCAATACATCATACACACCTTGAATAAAATCATACAACACATTTTCTAATTGGTTCTCAGTCATTTGCCCATGAATATAAGCAACACTGGCCTCAGGTACCATAATTTCAATTTCTGAAACAACTTTTTCAATATCTTCAACACGATTATGCAAATAAAAGACCTGCCCACCTCGTTGAAGCTCTCTTTGAATACCATCTCGAATTGTGCCACCGTTTTGTTCCATTACGTATGTTTGAATTGGATAACGATTCAATGGTGCTGTTTCAATTACTGATAAATCACGTACACCAAGCATCGACATATTAAGTGTTCTTGGAATTGGCGTCGCCGTCAACGTTAAAACATCAACTTGTGATTTAAATTCCTTAAGTCGCTCTTTATGTTTCACACCAAAACGTTGTTCTTCATCAACAATCAATAAGCCTAAATCAGCGAACTGAATATCTTTCGACAAAATCCGATGCGTCCCAACGACTATATCTAATGCGCCACTAGCCATTTTTTCAGTCGTTTCTTTTAGTTGTTTCTTCGTTCTAAATCGTGATAAAATCCCAATTTCAACTGGAAATCCTTCAAACCGATTAATCATTGTCTCGTAATGTTGCTGAGCCAACACGGTCGTTGGGACAAGTAACGCCACTTGTTTATGGTCTTGAATTGCTTTAAAAGCGGCACGTAATGCAACCTCCGTCTTACCGAAGCCAACATCCCCAATTAATAACCGATCCATCGGTTTCTTTTGTTCCATATCATGCTTAATTTCATTGGAGCTCCTGATTTGATCTTCAGTTTCAGAATATGGGAAGGCATTTTCAAATTCCATTTGGTAGTCATTGTCTTTTGAAAACGTGAAGCCAACCTCTGCTTCGCGTTCAGCATACAAGGCGACTAGGTCATCAGCGATATCTTCAATTTTAGCAGCAACTTTATTTTTTGTTTTGGTCCATTCTGTACCACCTAATTTATTGATTCTAGGAGATTTAGATTCAGATGATACATATTTCTGAACCATATTTAACTGCGTTACCGGAATAAACAATTTCGCTTCATCCCTATAGGCAATCGTCATATAATCTTGATGTTTCCCGTCAACTTCCAATGTCTCCATGCCCATAAATTGGCCAATACCATGATTGACATGAACTACATAGTCACCGGGTTTTAAATCCTGATAACTTTTAAGACGCTCAGCATTAGCTAAAGTTTGTCGTTTTGGTCGTTTCTTAGTGACCTTGTTGAACATCTCATGTTCAGTCACAACAACTAAGTTTGCCGTTGGCAACTCAAAACCAGCTTGTAAATTACCTTCTACAACTTGAACTTTTTCCAGTTGCAAACTATCTAATGTGGTCATAATAGACGGAATCTCAAAATCATCTAACGTCTGTGAAACCTTATTGAGTCGTTCCTTATCTTGAACCATTACGATAATTGTTTGTTTCTTTTTTAACCAACGATCCATTTCTGTCTTTAGTAGCGGCATTTGACTAAAGAATTGTTGCATCGCATGACCTGGTACATCGATGAGTTGATTGAATTTTAAATTTCCCATACCTTTTTGGAAATGAGCTAAAAATAACTCAGCGCGTGCTTCATTTTTTAATAAATCACGTAACTCAAATCCAAATTTACTCGTTGATAGAACCTGATGCGTTTTTAACTTGTCCGCCATCCAGTTATCTTCGTCTAATTTAAGTGTTTTTTCGCTTTCTAACAATCTTGGATAGTCATCCATGATAACTAAGCCATCTTCACCTAAATAGTCCAACAAACTAGTTTTAGACTGATAAATAATATCCCCAAATAATAAGTGCTCTGGTGACAAATGACCCTTTTCAAAATCACTCATAATTGGCATTATATTTGATTCTAATCGTTCTTGGTCATCACTATCCAGACGTTTATATTCTACGCCATATGCTTTTTTTAATGTTTTACTAGCTTCTAAAAGCATTTCATCAGTCGCAATAAAATCAGTTGCGGGCATGACCTGAATCTGATCCACATTTTCTAAACTGCGTTGATTAGTAACGTCAAAATAGCGTAATGAATCAATTTCCGTGTCAAATAAATCCAAGCGAATTGGATTTTCTACAGTTAAAGGATAAATATCTAAGATAGACCCTCGTACAGCAAAATCCCCAGGTCGTTCAACTAATTTTTGACGTTGATAACCCATTGTAAAAAGTTGGGTCTCCGTTTCCTTCAAATCTATATCTTTACCAACGGTTAGATTTAAGGTCGCTTGTTTCCACGTTGCAACGGGGGCCAAAAACCGTCTCAATCCTGAAATCGACGTGACAACAATTTTGGGTGTTTCACCTAGAAGGGATTGGAGCGTTTGAACACGTTCACTTTTAAATTCAGGTGAACTCGTTGCCAATTCTGCAGCCAATAATTCTTCAACGGGAAAAGTCAGCACATTTTCTTCGTCAATAAAATTAGTTAGGTCCTCATTTAATTGGGTCGCATGAAATAAATTATCCGTCACAATTAACATAGACTTATTTTTATGTTTAAAGATTGTTGCCAACATCAACGTTTTAGCTGAGCCGGTTAACCCGGTCAGTAATTGTCTCGTATGAGGTTCAACATTAGTTAACCAATTATCCACACCAGGAACAGACTGCATCATTGCTTCTAAATTCATTACGCCACCTTCTACCCTTTTCTAAGCAGTTTTTTCTTATTTATGATTGTATTTATTCATTGTGTTCATAAAATCATCTGTCTCCAACCAATCCTCAGTTGCTAAAGTTGCTGTATTGATTGCATCCCCCAGCGCTTTTTCCTGATTTTTAGAAAATTTAGTTAATACCCAATCAACTACAGATACTTTATCTGGATGGTCGATACCAATTTTAATTCGTTTAAATTCTTGCGTACCCGTATGCGCTATTATACTTTTTAATCCATTATGTCCACCGGCTGACCCTTTTTGACGTAACCGAATACGGCCAACTTCTAAATCTAAATCATCATTAACAATAAGTATGTCAGAAACGTTTATTTTGTAAAAATCCATCAAGGGTCTAACTGCTCGACCTGATTCATTCATGTAAGTAGATGGCTTAACCAAGACAATTTTTTCACCATTCAAATTAAAAGAAGCTACTTGTGCTTCGTATTTACTTGAACCAAAGTTAGCATTGTATTGTTTTGCAAATGCGTCTACTGTGGCGAAACCGACATTATGCCTTGTACCATCATACTTTTGACCAATATTACCTAAACCAACTATCATTTTCATTTCAATTTCTCCTTTAAATAAACGCAAACATCTGGGCAAGTTTATTAGCTCACCCAGCATTTCGACCCTATTCTTTTCTTTCAATCATTATACCATACTCAATTTATGCCGCTTTTGTAAAAGAACTCGTTCAATCTAGTATGTTTTTTAGCAAAAAAACATGTTATAATTATTCAGTAATAATTATAGCTCTGAAAGGATGAATTATTTTGACAAAAACACAAAATCATCAAAAAGTTATCTTAGTCGGCGATGGCGCCGTAGGTTCTAGTTACGCATTCGCAATGACGCTCCAAGGTGTCGGCGAAGAATTTGGTATCATCGATGTTGCTAAAGATCGCACTGTCGGAGATGCTTTAGATTTAGAAGATGCTACACCATTCGCATTTCCTAAACGTATTTACTCAGCAGAATATTCTGACTGTGAAGATGCAGATCTTGTCGTTATCACTGCTGGCGCACCACAAAAACCAGGTGAAACACGTCTTGACCTTGTAAACAAAAACTTAAACATCTTGAAAAGTATCGTAACTCCAATCGTTGAATCTGGATTTAAAGGTATTTTCTTAGTTGCTGCTAACCCAGTTGATATTTTAACTTACGCAACAATGAAATTCTCTGGTTTCCCTAAAGATCGCGTTATTGGTTCAGGTACTTCACTTGATACTTCACGTTTACGTGTTGCATTAAGCAAATTGACTGACATTAACGACCCTCGTTCAATCCATGCTTACATGATGGGCGAACATGGTGATACAGAATTTGCTGCTTACTCAGCTGCAACTGTTGGTGGCCTTCCATTCTTAGATTGGGCAAAAGCTAACAACATTTCTGATGACCAACTTGCTAAAATTGAAGATGACGTTCGTAACAAAGCTTACGAAATCATCAACAAAAAAGGCGCAACATTCTACGGTATTGGTACAGCATTAGCTCGTCTTTCAAAAGCAATTTTGCGTGACGAAAATGCCGTATTACCTGTTAGTGCATACATGGACGGACAATATGGTTTGAACGATATTTATATCGGTACACCAGGTGTTGTTAATGGCCAAGGTCTTGCACAAATCATTGAAGTACCTTTAAGTGACGTTGAAGCTAAACGTATGACTGATTCAGCTGCTACTTTAAAACAAGTTTTAAATGATGGTCTTAAAGAATTAGGCGAATAATTTTTAATTATTTTCCAAAAAAAGGAACGGAAGACATTCTTCCGTTCCTTTTTTAATGCAATCTTAATAATCAAATTACTGTTAAAAAGCTTTATTTATGGTATTATAAAAATGTAAATGAGAAAAATTTAATATTTGGAGGCGTCTATATGTTATTAAATACTTTAGTTAAACCGTTAAAAGAACTCACGACTGTTCGTGAAAGTGTCACGCTTGAAGAAGCACTCACGGTCCTAGAAGATTCTGGATTCCGTTGTGTGCCCATCCTAGATGAAACGGGTCAGATCTTCCGTGGTAATATTTACAAGATGCATATTTATCGTCATAAATCACAAGGCGGAGATATGTCACTTCCCGTAACTTATCTTCTTAAGAACGCGACTAAATTTATTTCATCTGATTCAGCGTTCTTTAATGTATTCTTCTCAATCAAAGATTTACCTTATATCGCTATTTTAAATGAAAATAACTATTTCGAAGGTATTTTGACACATACACGTCTTTTAGATATGTTATCTCAGTCATGGAACTTTGACGTTGGTAGTTACGTGTTAACTGTCATTTCAGCCGGAGAACGTGGCGATTTAGTTGATATGGCAAAAGTTATTACAAAATATTCTTCAATCGCTAGTTGTATGACTTTAGATGTCAAAGAAGGCGAATTATTACGCCGAACATTATTCACATTACCTGGCGGAGTTACGCAAGAAAAAGTTGATAAGATTGTTGATAACTTGGGACGTAAAGAGTTCATTGTTTCCGAAATTGAAGACTTACGTAATTAAACAAAAAAACAGACCTTCTCAGGTCTGTTTTTTTAATGCATTCTTTTATCGAAATGAATAGCGCGATCTAAAACGAGCATCAATGGCGCCGTAATAGTCATAATCACAAATTCAGATAATGCGGTCGTACCATAAGTAGGCCAAAATGGTAAATTAGCTGTCATGTTTAGCATAATAGCAATTAAAAACATGGTAAATGAGAAGACCACAATATTTAAAAGCATCTTTTGCCACATTTCTTTAAACCTAGGACTCACAAAAATAACAATCAAAAGACCCATTATTGTTTGCGCGCCACCAAAAAGGACATCTAATGGACTACTATAAAAGAGATTAAATAAGATAACCCCTAAAGAGACACCCCAGATATACTTTTTATTGAATAAAACTAAATGATTCAATCCCTCTGACAGACGAAATTGAATGGCACCACTTGCCATACTGAATATTCCTGGAACAACTGCCAATACAATATATAGTGCAGCGATTAAACCATTAATGATAACTTGGTTTACACGATTATTTTTTGTCATTGTTACTAGACTCCCTTAGTTTTTTAGCGTGGGATGGTTACGAACCACGTTTTTTTATTACTCTATGTTGTTTTTCATTTATTCCACTTTATGTATTGCTGGAACGAGTCCAACACTTGTCCTAAGCGCCTCATCAACCTCAAGCATCCCCCTTTTAGAAAGGTGCGTGATACGATCTTTCAGGCGTTGCTTATCGATAGTGCGAATTTGTTCCATTAGTATAACCGAGTCCTTTTCAATTCCGTCTCTACTTGCTAAAAGACCAACGTGTGTTGGCATTTTAGGTTTTTGAATACGCGCCGTAATGGCGGCAACGATAACGGTTGGACTATATCGATTACCAATATTATTTTGGATAATGAGAACCGGTCTCATCCCCCCTTGTTCAGAACCAACAACGGGAGATAAATCCGCATAGAAAATATCTCCACGTACGATATTATCAACCATTTTATCCCAACTCTCTACATAATTTGAAGACGTAATAAAGCCTCGTCTTCAGATCCTTTAAAATCGTTACTTATTTCACTATTCAACTGTCCCATTTCTGAGTATCCGTCGATTAACTCATCCATCGTTTTTTGATGACTTAGAACAGAATTTAATATATCCGTGTCATTAAGTGCCTCGTTACTGATAGAGTAGTACGCACAATAGTCAGCCAGATGGTTCGTTATTACTTTCTCATTTTTATCCATTTGTACTTCCCCCATAGAATTACATTCTACAGCTAGTTTACCATAGGGAACCGACCAAATAAATATTAATTTAGATAAACACGCGGTACGCGTTCTGAAAGTGCACAAGTCACCTCGTAATGAATTGTACCGGCATATGTTGCCACATCTTGTGCAGTTATGACTTCATTACCATCTTTTCCAATCAAAGTTACCTTTGTCCCGTTTGGCATTTTGTATGGTAAACGGACCATGAGCTGATCCATGCAGACGCGACCAATAATTTCACAAAATTGACCGTCAACTAGTAACTTAAATCCTTGTAAGTTGCGAAACACACCATCCGCATACCCAATTGGTATCGTTCCAACCCATTCATTTTCTTGTGCTTGGTAGGTAATACCATACCCAACAGAATCACCCGTATGAATTTCTTTCACAAAACTCAATTCAGAGGTTAATCCCAGTGCAGGTTTTAAGTCATATGGCAACGCTACTTCTCCGCCTGAAGGGTTCAAACCATACATTGAGATACCCATTCGAATCAGGTTACCGTTACAGGCGGCATGCCATAAGCTTGTTGCCGAATTAGACACATGTACATATCGAGGTCTATCAACAACTACTGCCATTAATTTATTGAATTTCGCCATTTGCTTCTTGAAGTAAGTATCATCAGGAGAATCTGCTGTCGCAAAATGCGTAAAGATGCCTTCGAAATTAAATATGTCCTTATTGCCTTTAAGAAAATTAATTGTTTCTAAAAATGGATCAGCTTCTCTAAAACCAATTCTTCCCATTCCAGTATCCAAAGCTAAATGTACGGCTAAAGGAGCTGATTGTTCTTTTTTAAGCAGTACACTGGCCTCTTTCAACCAGTTAAGTTCCGAAACAGTTGCTGATATTTTATTTTCTGCCAACAACGGTGCATACTTACTTTGCGTTAATCCTAAAATTAAAATAGGTTCGCTAAACCCGGCTTCTCGGATTGCTAGTGCTTCATCAATGATTGCAACACAAAATCCTTTTACACCAGCTTCTTTTGCCGTTTTAGCAACCTCAATTAAACCGTGTCCATAGGCATCCGCTTTAATAACAGCAAAAATGTCCGTGTCATCCGTTAATGTCTCTTTTTCGGCAGTAATATTCGCCTTGATAGCTAACCTATCGACTAAAACCTGAGTTGGACGATGATTTCCTATGACCATATTTATACTATCTCCTATTCTTTATTTTCTAAAATGACTTCAGTTATAACCAAACTATCCGTGTGTGAGATAGAAATGAAGCCATTACCGTCAAAAGGTTGTTTCATAATTACTGGTTTTCCCATTTCGTTATTGAGTATCTCAACATCTAAAAAGCCAACTTTATTGCCTATCCCAGTTCCAAAAGCCTTACTGTATGACTCCTTCGCTGAAAATCTCCCAGCAATAAACTCGTCTTTATGTTTACCTTTTAACTTATTAAATTGATTAATTTCGTTCGTTGTGAGGATTTTAGTAATAAATTGCTCATGTTGATTAGCCAGCTCTACTACTCGCTTAATATCAGATATATCAACGCCAATTCCATAAATCACATTATCACCTATCTCTTTTCATTCAATTCATTTTAATTATATCTCTACTAAGTTTATCAAATTTATACTGTTTCTGCATTAAAATCGCTTATATTTTAACTATCAATATCGTAAGCTATGTGGCATTATAAGCAAAAAAAAAGACCCAGTTTCCCGAGTCTCTTTTCAATATTTAAATTAATCTTTTGTTCTGATTGTGAAGTTACGTTTTGGTGCGCTACTTCCGTTTGAACGGTTATCATTCGAACGTCCACCATTACTACGGTTATCGCTTGAACGGTTACCTTGGTAACCACCGCCGCCATTACCGTTACTACGACGGTCTGAGCTACCACCATTACTGCGGCGATCGCTGCTTCCGCCACGACGATCTGAACTTCCACCGTTACTACGGTTTCCGCCACCATTACGGTTGCCTTGGTAACCACCACCGTTGCCGCCACGACGATTTCCACCGCCATTACCGCTACGACGGTTATTTCCGCCACCACCGCCACCCTTACGTCTAGGTAATGGGCGTTCTGGTGTAATCTTAACAGGTACTTGTGATGAATCATTTTTGATAACATCACTAAGTAATGCAGCAACTAAATCAGCAACATCAAACTTAGCCATTAATTCAGTAGCTTGTTTTGCATATTTTTTAGTATCTGTTTTGCTAACTAAGGCTGTAACATCAGCGATTGCTGTTTCAATTTGACCAGCAAATGCTTCGTCATCAGTAGGTGGCGTTAAAGCTACCATGCGTTTCTTAGTTAATTTTTCGATTTGACGCAAGTAATCCATTTCATTTGGTGAAACAAATGTCAATGAAGTTCCTTTATGTCCGGCACGACCAGTACGGCCAATACGATGAACATAACTTTCAGGATCTTGAGGGATATCGTAGTTAAAGACATGGGTAACCCCAGAAATATCTAAACCACGAGCAGCAACATCAGTTGCCACTAAAATATCAAGTTTGCCTGATTTGAATTCGCGTAAAATACTCATACGACGTTGTTGTGATAAATCGCCATGGATTCCTTTTGCGTTGTATCCGCGCATTTCGAAACCTTTAGCCAATTCATCAACACGACGTTTTGTACGTCCGAAGACAATTGTTTGTGTTGGGTTTTGAGCATCGTACATACGTGTCATAACATCAAATTTTTCGAAATCTTTTGAAATTACGTAGTATTGATCAACTAAGTCAGTTGTTAATTCTTTTGCCTTAACAGTTACCAAAGTAGGATCTGTCATAAATCTTTCACCAATACGGCGAATAGCATTTGGCATTGTAGCAGAGAATAACAATGTTTGACGTTCGTCAGGAACAGTTGTTAAGATACTTTCGATATCTTCAACGAATCCCATATCTAGCATTTCATCAGCTTCATCTAAAACTAAAGTTTTAACGTTACCTAATTTAACGGTACGACGACGGATATGATCTAATAAACGTCCTGGTGTTCCAACTAAAATTTGAGGTGCGCGATTAAGACTCTTAATTTGACGACGGATATCAGACCCACCATAAACAACTTGAACTTTAGCATGTCTTTCTTTACCTAAACGGTAAAGTTCTTCTTGCGTTTGGATAGCAAGTTCACGTGTTGGTGAGATGATAAGTGCTTGAACTTCATCTTTTGTTGTATCAATTGTATCCAAGATTGGTAAACCGAATGCAGCTGTTTTACCAGTACCTGTTTGTGCTTGTCCAATAACATCTTTTCCTTCTAAAGCCATTGGAATTGTTTCAGATTGGATAGGTGTTGCTTCTTCAAAACCGCTACGTTGAACGGCCTTTAGTAGTTCATCGGATAGTCCTAATTCTGTAAATTTCAAGTATAAATTCCTCCTAATGTGTTTGCAAACTAATATCCTTCACAACACAGTTAAGAGTTCGTCGTCAATTACTGTCTTGTAAAGTTAAATTAATTTAAGTCTGACCCTTCATGAGTCACCATTTAAACTATAATAGCACCTTAAATACGATTAAGCAACTACCTAGTGACTCTGTAAATCCGATAAAACGGTTTCTAAATGAACGCCATGGCTTCCTTTGATTAAAATAGCATCATTTTTCGTACGTGCCTCTAACAAGTCCTGCGTCATTGCTTCTTTTTGATCCAAACGATAATAATGAATATGTTTATCATCATATTTCGATTTTAGCGATGTCGCTAATGAATCAATTTGATCCCCATAAAGATAGACACTTTGTATTTTTTGGTTATCGAAACTATCGGCCAAGCTGAGGTGCATATCACTCGATTGATCACCTAGTTCAAGCATATCACCTAGAACAACAATCCGATTACCTTCAACATCACTATTTGAGAATGCTTTGATAACTGCTTTTGCGGCTGTCGGATTTGAATTATAAACGTCACTTAAAATCGCCTCGCCTAAATGTCCCTTCAACCACTCTGTCCGGTTCTTAGTTAAATCGAAATCACTGAGTGCTTTTACAATGTTGTCAGGAGACACACGATAGTGACGACCAACCGAAATAGCAGCCATTGCATTGTCCACGTTATATGTGCCAATCATTGGAATTGTAAAATTAACATCGGGCATCTCTCTCACTTTAAAACTTGTCATCACTTGATTACCAACAACGTTAGAAACACTTAAATCAGAACTTTCACCATGTCCAAATCCAAATGACCGTTGTTTAATAGTAGCGACGCGTTCTCTTAATAATGGCTCATCAGCATTATAAACCAATAATCCATCCTCTTTTAATCCATTCACAATTTCCATTTTTGCGTCCGCTATCTTATCGCGCGTACCAAAAAATTCAATATGAGCTTCACCAATCATTGTAATAACGGCGACGTCAGGCTGTGCAATACGACTTAAAAAGTCTAATTCGCCAGGATGGTCCATCCCCATTTCAACAACAACAATTTCAGTATTAGGTTCAATGCTTAATAATGTCATTGGTACACCTAAATGGTTATTGAAGTTTGCTTCCGTTTTACAAACGTTATATTGTTGACTCAATATTTCTGTAATCATATCTTTAGTTGTTGTTTTACCATTACTACCAGTAACCGCAACGACCTTGGGATTAATTTTATTCAAGTAATATTTCGCTAAATCTTGGTAAGCTTTTAGCGTGTCATCCACCAATATAACCGGGATTTTCATTGGCATTGTTTCTTGATGATTAACATCCCATAAGGTAGCCGTGGCACCATTATCAATGGCGCTTTGAATGTAATCATGTCCATCATTTTCTGCCACTATTGGTACAAATAAACTACCAGTCGTTAATTGACGACTGTCAAAAGAAACACTACTAATATCGACCGGTTCATCACTAATCTCATTCTTGGCACCAACGGCACCCGCAACTTCAGTTAATTGCATTTTCATTATATAAACCCTCACATTCGTATGACCATTAAATCAATTGTTTGCTTGATTTTTTTTAAGTACTAATTGTAATAACTCCTCAATTAAATCGCTATAACTAAGTCCCACTGCTTCCCATAACCTAGGGTACATTGCATTTTTATAAAAACCGGGCATAGTCGTAATCTCATTTAAATAGATATCTTGATTTGCACTAATAAAGAAATCACAGCGAGCAAGCCCTGACCCATCAATCACAGCGAAAGCTCTTTTAGAAAAATCGACTAGTTTGGTAAGTAGCTCATCGTCAAGTTCAACTGGAATTCTAGCTTCATGGTCTTCTTTCATCGCAAGTTTGCGATCATAGACATCATCGAAGGATAAAATTTCACCCGGAACACTTGTTGCGATTTCTTCATTGCCCAATAGTCCAATCTCAATTTCTCGTGCGGCAATCCCGCGTTCAACGATAACACGTGAACCGAGTAAGAAAGCATCGTTAATGGCATTTTTTAATTCAACAACATCGGTTGCTTGTGTTACACCAATTCCTGATCCTAAGCTGGCTGGTTTCACGTACATCGGATAAAGTAATTCACCTTCACATCTGGCAATAACCTTTTCGGAATCATGCTTCCAAGCCTGTGCATCAATTGCCTCAAAAGGGACAACCGGGATGCCAGCCTGTTTAAACAACAATTTACTCATAATTTTATCATTTCCAATAGCTGACGCTAACACGCTGTTACCGACATACGGTATGTTCAACGTTTCAAGTAATCCTTGAACGGTACCATCTTCACCATTTGGCCCATGTAAAACGGGAAAAACAACGCTATCTTCCACGTTAAACCCATTTGGTAAAAATTTAATTCCTTTTGAATTTTCATGTTCATTTATTGCTTGAACTTTTTTATCCGCTTCTTCAAGTCGCAAATTATCCGCGAACTTAGCAGGCTCTGTAATTGTCTGACCTTGCAGCCATGTTCCTGTTCTCGTAATATAAATTGGAATTACGGAATAGTACTGGTAATAAATGGCTTGCGTTATTTGAAAAGCAGTTGAAAGCGAGATTTCATGTTCTGCGCTTTTACCACCATAGAGTAAATAAACTTGCATCGATATATTGCCCTCCATTTTTTGCACGTCCTATTGTACCATTTTTTTAAATTCAACAAAAATAAAAAAAGATAACATCAAAACCTCGTTATCTTTTTAAAATACAATGCTGTCTTCAAAGGCAGCCTGATTAGAAATTACAATGGACCATACTTGATCAGAAAAGTCGTAGTCTAAACTAGCAACTAATTTTGCACTTTCCGTTTCTAAGGTTGGTTCATGCCACTTCATTTGATAAATACTATCTACCATCACATAAACAGGCACCGATAATTTTGTATTATTGACGGTCATCATTGAAAAATCTAATACCGCGCCCTCAACAAATAGTGGCATTAGTTCCTCGGTAATAGACTTAGGTACTTTTTCCAACATCATTGGTCGTCTTCTGAATAAGCCATTTTTTTCACGATAAGCTCGATTAGCATGTCGAATAACTGATTTAGAAAACACACTATAAAACTGGTTCAGGTAACGGTAATAGATTTTCAACGCGTCATTAGGTAATGTCAAAAATACATAATCATTCTGTAACTTGTAATAGAATGGTGATTGGATATGAGAAAATGTATGCCCCAAATATAAAAACTCTGATACTTCTCTTGGCGTAATTAATTCTAAATCGTCTTGACTGTCAAAATCAATCCAATTTTGTTTCACCCCGGTAGTCCCTTTATTCAAATAACGCGCAATATTTTCTTCCCCTGTAACCGTATTAAATCCCGTCGCAATGTCAATTTCATTTTCATAATCCACTGGATTCAATGATAAAATATTGGTTGGCAATCTGGGAATGCTCGTTATGAAATCTGTTCTAGAAATCCCATAAGATAAAATCAAATGAGAAACCGTTTCAACATGAATGTAGACTAAATTGTCTCTCACCACTATCATCCCCATTTTATAAAATAGTCACTACATTGCTTCTAAACGCGCAATTCTATCTTCCATTGGTGGATGCGTTTGGAATAATCCAGACGTTTTCTTCTTCAATGGATTTGAAATGTACAGTGCCGCACTACTGGGATCAGCCCGTTCCATTGGTTCACTATTAGAAATTTTTTCTAAAGCGTGAATCAAGCCTTGTGGGTTACGCGTTAATTCCACAGCAGAAGCATCAGCCAAATATTCCCTGTTTCTAGAAAGCGCAAGTTGCGCGATAGTTGCCGCAATTGGCCCTAAAATAACCAGAAGTACTGACAGAATCATTAAAATAATTTCCAACGATCCGCCACCTTCTCGATCGTCATTACTTCGACGACGGCCACCGCCCCACCAAAAAGAGTTCATACCAATATTAACCAACAACGAAATCGCTGCTGACAACGCTAACGCAATTGTTGACAAGCGGATATCGTAATTACGTACATGAGAAATTTCATGCGCCATAACGCCTTCTAATTCTTCTCGATTAAGTCGATTAAGTAATCCGGTTGTTGCTGCGACAGCCGCATGTTCTGGATTATTTCCAGTCGCAAACGCGTTAGGACTTGCATCTTCAATAATAAAGACTTTCGGCATTGGAACCTGTCCAACAATTGCCATATCTTCTACCACATGCCATAGTTCAGGCGCATCTTCAACAGATTTCACCTCAGTCGCATGATTCATACTCATGACAACGCTAGTTGACTGTGAAATCATTAATCCCATGTAAACGACGGCAATAACCATTGCCATCAATAACCCGGAAATAGCACTATTGAAAAAGACGTAACCAACAGCAGCACCAATCGCAACCATCAATAATACAAAACCAATTAAAACGTAAACCGTTTTGCGCTTATTTTGCGCGATTTGATCATATAGCATAGTTATCTCCTAACTTCTTAATCAAATGAAACGTTTGGTACAGCCTTTTCAGTTTCAGGAACTGCAAGGTAATCTACTTTAGTAAAATGATGAATTCCCGCAACAATATTTGATGGGAATGATTGAATTTTTGCATTTAAACTTGCTGCAGTTGAGTTAAATAATTGACGTGAATATGAAATTTTATTTTCTGTATTTGATAATTCTTCCATTAACTTAGTAAATTCTGTGTTAGCTTTTAAATCTGGGTAGCTTTCAGATAAAGCGAAGATACTCTTCAATGACTGGCTCAATTGATTAGAAACTTCCATCGTTTCTTCATGTGAGTCAGTTGGCACTTGCGTTAATTGGTTACGTAATTCAACCACTTTAGCAAACGTTTCTTTTTCATGAGTTGCATACCCTTTAACGGTTGAGACCAAATTAGGAATTAAATCATTACGACGTTTTAATTGCACATCAATTTGGCTCCATGATTCCTCGGTACGAATCTTAGCTTTTACCAAGCCATTGTATCCACTAACGTACATAATAATCAAAAGTACTACGATAACTCCGATAACGATCATTGTCATAATTTTCAGTCTCCTCTTTAATATAAAATGTTTATTTTCGGTTCTTATACCCTTATATCATACCAAAGTTCGCCCTTTTTAGAAAGCAATTGACCCAACGTTTAAGCTAATTTAATCAACGGATTTTATTTAATATGATTATTATGGCATAATAGCATTATTAGAAGATTTGTAAAGGAGCGTGTTAATTATGAAGGTATTATTTGTATGTATGGGAAACATTTGTCGATCACCAATGGCTGAGGCTATGTTGCGGAATGAATTAAACAATTTAAATCTTTCTGACCAAGTAACGGTTGATTCTGCGGGTACGAGTTCTTCACAAGAAGGAAACGGTGCTCATGAAGGGACCATCGCAAAATTAGTTGAACACAACATTCCAACTGATGGGTTAATTTCACGTCCGGTCAGCTACTTAGATTTCATTAATAGTGATTTAATTATCGCAATGGATGATATCAATGTTGAACGTCTTGAAAAAGCGGCTCCCGCATCAAAGAAAAAAAATATCGTTAACTTTCTTTCAATTGTTCCAGGCAAAGAGACTGAATCTGTTCCTGATCCATGGATTACAGGTGACTTTGATGAAACTTACGACTTAGTTAATCTTGGCATGCCTTACTGGATTGAACAAATAAAAACTCGTATTTAATAAAAAAGACCAACAAATTTTAAAATTTGTTGGTCTTTTTTATTACGAATTATTATGAACCGTTTTAAATCCATCTTTAACCGTTTTTGGTGCGGCACTATACGTCCATTTTTGTACGTATTCGCCTTGAACCATCAAACGTCCAGCACCAGTGTCATCACAAGTAATCAGGGTTACCTGCGTTTTACCAGGTGTATCGTCAATGACTTGGACATCCGTTGCTTTAATATATTTTTTCTTAGTCGTCGTATATTCATAAATATTTTTGGCATCCGTCAAATAGATTTTTTGACCTAACTTCATCTGAACTAATGGGCTAAAAAGTAGGCCTTCATTAATCATATGATGTCCGGCAAGTGCGTAATTACCTTCACCCATTTTTTCGTTTTCTTTTAAGGTTCCGGCTGCAAGTGCTAACGTGTTGGTGCTAACACCTTTGGCAATTGGCAAATTCAGTGAGACATCTGGAATGTTAAGTTCTCCGAGTAAAACGAGATCTTTCTCATTAACTTTTGCCTTTAAAACATCTGCCGTATTTAAACTTTTTACTTCACTAAAATCAAATGACGCTTTTTTATTTTTATTTTTATCAACAAGAGCGGCATTAATTGTTGGGTGCGTATTGCCAACTAAAAAGCTTTTAATTTGTTCATTAAAAACTAACGAAAGACCTAATAACAATAAGATTAACAATAAGACGGTTGTTAAATGTTTCTTCCAACGACCTTTTTTATCTGTTTTATTTTTTTTCATTTTTACCCCCCACTTTTCTACTAATCCCTATTTTACCATATAACTTTTATTCTTGTTTAGTGTTATGATTGTAATTATTAAAAATATCTTGAGGGGGACTATTTGATTTGTTGACTTCGCTTAAATCAACATTTTTTCGTCCTAGACAACCCTGGGAACAAAATTTATTTGTTTTATGGTTTGGTACATTCATGGCTGGCGTGGCTTTTAGTTTAATCATGCCATTCATGTCACTTTACATTGATACATTAGGTGACTTTAGTAAAACTGAATTAAATTTTTATAGCGGTATTACCTATTCTTCTACATTTCTAATTACCGCCATTGTTTCCCCTTTATGGGGTCGTTTAGCTGATCGAAAAGGTCGTAAATTAATGATTTTAAGAGCTTCATTCGGAATGGCTATTGTTTTAGGTCTGATGGGGCTTGTTAGTAACGTTTATCAATTGATTGCGTTACGTTTGTTACAAGGTGTTTTTTCTGGTTATATTAGTAATGCACAGGCGTTAATCGCAACAGAAACACCTAAACGCCAAAGTGGTAAAGCGCTCGGAATTTTAGTTACAGGTAGTGTTACAGGTACCTTATTTGGACCACTAATTGGTGGTGCCATAGCGGGTATTTTCGGTTATCGAGTAACGTTCTTCATCACCGCTATTATCCTATTAATTGTTTTCTTACTTAGTTATTTCTTTGTGCACGAACACTTTACCCCAGTTGAAAAGGGTGAAATGCATACGTCAAAAGAAATTTTCCAAACGTTGCATCATCCTAAATTGATTATTGGGATGTTTGTAACAACATTGATTATTCAAGCATCAAATTACTCCATTAGCCCAATTCTCAGCCTATATGTTCGAGAATTACTGCATAATGTCGGTAACATTACATTCATTAGCGGATGTGTTGCGTCTATTCCAGGAATAGCAACGTTAATTGCTGCTCCCCGTTTGGGTATCTTGGGCGATAAGATTGGGACTGAACGTATTTTAAAAATTGCATTAATTGCAGCAATCTTCATTTTCATTCCAATGTCTCTAGTAACTAATGTCTGGCAACTTGGTGGTCTTCGTTTCTTAATTGGGATTACCGATGCCGCAATGTTACCCGCAGTTCAAACAATTTTAACCAAAAATACACCGGCAGAATTTACTGGACGGGTATTCAGTTATAACCAATCATTTCAGGCCATGGGCTCAGTCGTTGGTCCCATGATTGGTTCAACCGTCTCTGGTGTCTTTGACTACAAGGGCGTCTTCGTCTCAACCGCCATTTTGGTTGGTATTAACCTTATCTGGGTAATGTATGTAACAAAAGGTATGTACGTGAAAAAGGTAAAATAGTAATGTCCTTAAAAAGGATATTACTATTTTTTTGTACAAAAAAAGAGAAAGCCAATAGACTTCCTCCTTTTGAAATAGTTCTTACTTTGCAGCGTTTGCGTCTGCAAGACCATATTTCTTGTTGAAACGATCCACACGGCCATCGGCTTGCGTGAATTTTTGACGTCCAGTATAGAATGGATGTGAATCCGATGAAATTTCGACACGAATCAATGGGTATGATTTGCCATCTTCCATTTCAACTGTTTCTTCTGAATGTTTTGTTGAACCTGAAATAAATTTGTAACCTGAAGTAGTATCCATAAATACAACTTCGTGGTAATCTGGATGGATTTCTTTTTTCATAAGTAAGTATTCTCCTTTGCCCTAATCCATCTGCTGGATTAGAGTTATTCTTTATATTGCAACATGCACAATTTTAACATGAATGAACTCGTTTTACAATTAATTTTTATTTGCTCGTTTTTGTTAACCCATTTAAAAATTCAGCATTATTTTTTGTTTTTTTCATTCTTTGGATAACGCGTTCTGTTGCACCCAACGAATCTCCAGTCATTGTCTTTCTAATCTGCCATAAATCTTCGATGGTCTTCTTAGATAACAATAATTCTTCCTTACGCGTACTTGATTTCTTTAAATCAACAGCGGGGAAAATCCGACGTTCTGAAAGTTCTCTCGAGAGTTGTAATTCCATATTACCAGTCCCTTTGAACTCTTCATAAATAACATCATCCATTCGACTACCAGTATCAACCAAAGCAGTTCCTAGAATCGTTAAACTACCGCCCTCTTCAATATTGCGTGCGGCTCCAAAGAATTTTTTTGGTCGATAAAATGCTGCCGGATCAATACCACCAGACAACGTTCGACCGCTTGGCGGAATCGTTAAGTTGTAGGCCCTGGCTAAACGAGTCACTGAATCCATCAAGATAACAACATCTTGTTTATCTTCCACCAATCTCATAGCACGCTCTAAAACTAACTCAGAAACGCGCGCGTGATTTTCAGGTTGTTGATCAAACGTTGACGAGACAACATCGCCCTTAATCGACCGTTCCAAATCAGTCACTTCTTCAGGACGTTCATCAATTAGTAGCACAATTAATTTCACTTCAGGATGATTCTCAGTAATTCCTTGAGCGATTTCCTTGAGTAAAGTCGTTTTACCGGCCTTAGGTGGCGCCACAATTAACCCACGTTGACCAAAACCAATTGGCGCAAATAAATCAGTCAACCGTGTTGAAAGATTTTGACTCGTTGTTTCTAACTTCAATTGTCGATCAGGATATAACGGTGTTAATGCCGGAAAATGCGGACGTTCCTTCGCTTCTTCTGGGTTCTTGCCATTTACCGTATCCACATGCATTAGCCCATAATAACGTTCATTTGGTTTTGGTGGCCGAGCTTTCCCGCCAACCAAGTCACCATTTCTTAAATTAAATCGGTTAATTTGAGAAGCGGAAATATAAATATCCTCTTGCGATGGTCCATAGTTAATTGGACGCAAAAAACCGAATCCATCTTGATTAGGAATGATGTCTAAGACACCCTCCATTAAAATGAATCCTTGTTTCTTCGCTTGGGCCCTTAAAATAGCCAAAGACAACTCTTTTTTGTTCATTTGGCTATAATATTGTATTTTATATTCTTGGGCGTACCCATATATTTCTTTAAGCGTTTTATCTTTCAATTCGCCCATTGTCAAAAAATCGCTCATTTAATCACCTAATCTTCGTCAATAATTTCAACATCAGCGGATAAATTTGTCATCTTCTTGACAACACAATCATATCCACGTAAGATATTTTCAGCTTTTTCAATCACAGTTGTACCATTAGTCATTAAAGCGACCTCAAGTAAAGCAGCACCCGCTCGAATTTCATCGGCATAAACTGTTTGACCCGTTAACTCAGTCGATTGGTTGATTCGAATAACGCCATCTTTTGATTCAATTTTAACGCCCATTCGTTGCATTTCTGGGATGTGTTTAATTCGCTCAGGATAAAGTGTATCAACAATTCGGCTCTCTCCTGCAGCTTTAATCATAACTGCGGTAATTGGCTGTTGTAAATCAGTCGCAAAGCCTGGGTAAGGTGAAGTTGTTACTTCAATTGGGATGATTTCGTCACCGCCGGGAACAAAGATACTGTCTTCGTTCACCTTAAATGTAACACCCATCTCACTGAGTTTAGCCAAAAATGAATCTAAATGCTCCGTGATAACATTTTTAACCAATACGCCCTCACCCATTGCTGCAGCAAGTGATAAATACGTCCCTGCTTCAATACGATCTGGAATAATAGTGTGCGTATTGACTGCTCTTAAGCTATCAACACCTTGAATTCTAATTTCGCCAGTTCCGGCACCACGAATATGTGCGCCCATGTTATTTAAAAATGTCGCAATATCAATAATCTCGGGTTCTTTTGCGGCATTTTCAATAACAGTTGTTCCTTTTGCACGAACGGCAGCCAATAAAATATTAATGGTTGCACCAACTGAAACAAGATCCATGAAAATACGAGCGCCCTTTAATCCTTCGGGGCCACTCGTAATAATGACAGCATCATCTTCCTCAATAACCTCAGCGCCAAGCGCCTTAAATCCCTTAATATGTTGATCAATTGGACGAGGCCCAATATTATCTCCACCAGGAAATCCAACAATAGCGCGTCCAAAACGACCCAATAAAGCACCCATAAAGTAGTATGAAGCCCTTAAGCTTTTAATAGCGCCACCGGGTAAAGGTTCGTCTTTAATCATCGTTGGATCAACCGTTAAGTTACCTTCGTTGAATTCAGATTTAACATTCATTTGATCTAGTATTTTCATTAAGTTATGTACATCTAAAATATCGGGGACACTGTCAAAGTGCACAGGTGTATCCGCAAGAATAGCCGCAGGAATCAGTGCGACGGTGCTATTCTTTGCGCCACCGATTATTACTTCACCGGACAGTTTTTTACCACCTCGAATAATCATCTTTTTCATCTATTATTTCCTCACTTAAAGTGCTTTCACAAATTAATTATAACTATAATTAATAATAAAGAAAAAGCTAACTAAATACAATACTAATTCATCACTTTATCCAAATAAATAATCTTGGATTACTATTTTAGCAAGCGCGCCATGTCATCTGGAAGTTCAGATTCAAAGGCCAATTTTTTTCCGGTAAACGGATCTTCAAAACTTAATTTTGCCGCATGTAATGCTTGTCTTTCAATCCCTTTATCCATTGGGCCATCGTACAATTCATCCCCTACCAAAGCATGGTGAATAAAATCAAAATGAACACGAATTTGGTGCGTACGACCAGTGACTAATTTTACGTCAACTAGCGTATAGTCTGGAAATCTTGTCACAACTTTGTATGTTGTTTCTGAAGCTTTACCTTCGGCCATAACTGAACGACGGATTTCGCCTTCTTTTTTACCGATTGGTTCTTTAATATCGCCTTGATCACTTTTAACGTCACCCGCAACGATTGCTAAGTATGATTTCTCTAATTGGCCATTACTTAGTTGAGCAGCAATTAAGCTGTGCGCAAAACCATGTTTAGCCAATAAGACAAGACCACTTGTAAATCGATCTAGGCGTGTGATAACGTGCGGTACCAAGCTACTTGAACCTGTAGCAATTAAATGGCCTTTAACGCGGTTAACCAACGTTGTATCTTCATTTGAGGGTCCCGGAACAGTTACCATACCAGCTGGTTTATCAACTACTAACCAGTTTTCATCTTCGAAAACAATATTTAATGGTTCGTCACTTGCATGAATGGCATCATTATCAGGTTCTTCAGGCAATGTTAGTACAACTTCGTCACCGTCAATCAATTGATAATCCCAATATTCATTTTTTTGATTGACACGAACTTGTCCTTCACCTTGTTTAATTCTAGCGATTAATCGTTTACTAACGCCAACCTCAATCAAAAATTTTCTTAAACTAATTGTACCTTCACCGTTGTTTGTTAGCGTAAATTGCATATTGTCATCCTTCATTTCTCGTCATAGCGTTTATTCTCTATCTTATCACACTTATCAACGCATAAAAAAAGACGATTATAATCGTTAAATTATAATCGTCTTTTCTCTATTTACAATAAATGACTGTTTTCCCATTTTCGACACTGTGTAGCAATTGGTGCAAAAGAAATCCCCCACGAATATCTCTTGTTAATACTCTATGTGATAAAGTATAACGAAAACACTATAGGTTGTACTATCAAAAAAAAACGCCATTTCATTTTTACTGATAGTGCTTTCTAGTTACGTCCAATAAGCTTCTTTCTATTTCTGGTAAGTCGCTATCAAGTCCTAACGCCGTAATCACATATTTAGCAAGTGCGCTATTTTTGTAATTTTTATCCATAAAATTAGTCACGACCATGTCGTAGCGGCGACTAGAGTCATATACACTCACATTAGCCCGTAGATTTAAGTTCAGCTCTTGACTCGTATTCCTAACAAATAGTTCCTTAACACGTTCATTCGCATTCAAATCAATTCCAAGTGTTAACATTTTTTCTTTTTCAAGGAGTTTAGCACTAAATATTTCAATAATTTTATTACTAAATGGTTGCCTGAAGTGGCGATAAAAATCTGACCATTCCTTAGACAACTGTGGACTTTCAATTAATTCATCCATGGCATCCACCACATTTTGTCTCACTAAATCGTTGGAATATTTTTCTCGATAACCATCCATCATGTAAGTCCCTACGGCGTCCATTGTTCCTCGAAAACAAAATGCCTCGGCACAAATTGGGTATAGCGAATCACTAACATCCCCGCCACCAATTTTAATGTCCAACTTAGATTCAAATCCTTGTTCCAAGTACGCAACGGCTTGTTGTAACTTCGTATTATTCTCTCGATTAACGGCAATAAAATCGCGAGACAAGTACGTTGTCGAAGGTACTGGAACGAACGCAGCTGTCCACGCGTACAATAAGGCACTCTCAAAATGAATATCAATTTTATTTGAGAACTGTACGTAAACATCATTCATCTTTTCTTCAACTTGATCAAACAACGAATTATTTGAAATCATGTCTTCTAGAACATCAGAGATTAACCAGTTATCTCGATTCTTTCCCATCATTCTTTGGACACTGACCTTCATCCAGATTTTTATTCTCATTAAATTACTATCATTAACGTTGAAATCAAAATATTTTTCAAATAACTTAATATATTCGACAATAACACCGGCTTCTAACGTGTCATCAAAGTTAAAATCTGTTGCTAAAAATAATGAATAATAAAAGAATCTGATTTGTATTTCGCTACCCACCATTTCACCATGCGCAATTTGAATATCAAACTCAGCTAATAATTTATTTAATTGTTTGATTCTTCTAAAGATAGAAGATTCACTGACGTTCAAACTAAGGCTTAAATTGTCGACACTATTGTTCTCATTATGATAAAACGCCATTAATATTTGATAATTTATTGATTCTTGAACATATCGATAAATCGTTTCATAAAAATTAATTTTACCTCGTCCAACGAATTGAACGTTATTCTTTTTAATAATCATGAAGGGCTCATCGCCTGAATTAAATTCATCATCCAATTGTTGTAGCGCGACCCGTAATGCCGTATTTGAGACATTTAATCGATCACAGATTGCTTTTCTTGATAATCCGCGTTGATCTAACGATAACAATTCAATAATTTCGCACATCAGGAACTCTTGTCGATCTAATATATCTTTCTTGTACATTTATTCCTCCAAGAATTTTTCGATCGTCTTTTATACATCGACCTTTAGATTAGAATAATATATACCTTATTTTACCACAGTGTGCCAAGAATGGAATATTCTATTTTATCCTTCATCTCTAATACCCGTTTCATCATTAAGACTAGTAACCATCCCGTCTATTAATCTCTTATTCATTAAATTAAGATTAAATTTTTACGCCAATTTTAATTTAAAATAAAAAAGAATAGTAAATTTGGTAGTCGTTCGCCAAACCTGCTGTTCTTCTTCTATTCTGACCAATAAGTTGTATTTACTTCTAAACTTGTTCAATAAACTTAACAAATGCGTCCTGTCCATGAGCATCTTGTTTATAAACGCCGGCGTCTTCCAGAACACGCATAAAGACTTTTCCGACTTCATTTTGTACAACTGTACCAACTGTTTCTTCAGAGATTACCGCATTTTCTCGTTTAATCTCATCGGCCCACGTTTGGTGATACGCTGCAATTTCATTTGGTTGATCAATCAAGTATTTTTCAACTTCTGCCATTTCAGTTTTTAAACGTGGTGGCAAGATAGCTAATCCCATAACTTCAATCAAACCGATATTCTCTTTTTTAATATGTTGTACATCGGCATGCGGATGATAAATACCATCAGGAAATTCATTAGACGTTTGATTATCTCGTAAAACTAAATCTAATTCATAACGATCATCACGCATTCTGGCAATTGGCGTTACCGTATGGTGTGGTGTCCCATCGGTATCCTTAGCTATAATTTGCGCGTCGTTATCGCTATATTTTTGCCAAGAAGTCAGAACTTTTGCTGCCAAATCAACTAACCGTTCTGGATCTTTTCCATTTAAACGGATGACTGACATTGGCCATTTTACAATTCCCGCCTGAATATCATCAAAGCCGACAAAATGCATGGTTTGGCTGATTGGCGCTTTGGCCATTGGAAAATCATGACGCCCACCTTGATAATGTTCATGCGTTAAAATTGATCCACCAACAATCGGCAAATCGGCATTACTTCCGGCAAAATAGCCAGGAAATTTCCCAACAATTTGTAACAGATCTTCAAATGTTTTCTTGTTAATCACCATTGGCTCATGTTTCTCATCTAGAAAAATTGAATGTTCTTTAAAATAAGCATAGGGTGAGTATTGAAATCCCCACGTCGCTTTGCCTAAATCAAAGCGTACGATTCGATGATTACGACGGGCTGGAAAATCTACTCTCCCGGCATAACCCTCATTTTCCATGCATAATTGACACTTAGGATAACCTGTTTGCTTCATGGTTTTCGCTAATGCAATTTGCTTTGGATCTTTTTCAGGTTTAGATAAATTAATCGTAATCTCTAGATCACCATAATTCGTCGGTACCTGATAAGCAATATTTTTAGCAATAGCGGCCACTTTAATGTAATCATTGGCTTGGCTCAATTCATAGAAATATGCCAGCGCAGCCTCCGGATCTTTTGCATACAAATCCCAGAATCTTTTATTAACATGACTTGGAATTGGTGTAACCAAATCCATTAATTTAGCACCAAGAATATCTTGTTCTGCGATTAATTCATTTATTTTTCCATTCTTAATGGCTAAATCAAGTAAGGCATCTTTAGCGGCGATTATTGTATCATCAACTGGTCTATCGAGCTCTAACTCTGATTCACCAACCAAATCCAAAACAACGTTCACTAAATAATTTTTATCATCCATGGAATAAGTGATCGGATCAAACTGAATCACTTTATCGACAAATCTTGAAATCAATTGATTAGAATCCATATTTTTTCCTCTATCTCTTTATGCTTAATCTAGTTTTTTTGCGCCATCAGAAATTTCTGCTAAATAGAAACTTGGTGCATAACCAATTTTTTCTTCGTAAATGCGTCCAACTTCTTTTTCAAACGTTTCAACTTGATCTTTAGCAACGATTGCAATTGCACAGCCACCAAATCCGGCACCGGTCATTCGTGCGCCCAGCACACCAGGTTGTTTCCAAGCTGTTTGGGCAAGCGTATCTAATTCAACACCTGTCACCTCATAATCAAACTGTAATGAAACGTGTGATGCGTTAACTAATTTACCAAAACGTTCTAAATCTTTATCTTGTAAAGCTTTTTGAGCCATGATTGTTCGTTGGTTTTCTGAAACTGCATGACGCGCGCGTTTTAAAAGATTTTCTTTTTGAATCAAGTAAGTTTCTAGATCAAAACTTGCATTATCCATGTCGCCCAATGATTTAATATCATTTTTTTCTTGTAATAATGCTAATGCTGCTTCACATTCACTACGTCGTTCGTTATACTTGGAATCTGCCAATTCACGACGTTTGTTTGTGTTCATAATAATAATAACATTGTCTTGCAAATCAATTGGTACCAAATCATACTCAAGCGTATTTGTGTCTAATAAGATGGCATGATTTGCTTTACTCATACCAACCGCAAATTGATCCATAATACCTGAGTTAACACCGATAAATTTATTTTCTACCGTCATACCCGTTTTAACAAGGTCAATTCGATCGATATCCAAATTAAATTGATCTTCTAGAATAACACCCATCAATAATTCGATTGATGCTGATGATGATAAACCGGCACCATTTGGGATATTACCTTCAAGAAGAATATCTAATCCTTTATCAATTACGTATCCTTGTTCTTGCAAGTAAACAATCATTCCTTTTGGATAATTTACCCAATTATGTTCTTTTTGGTATGATAGATCGCTTAAATCAAATGATACAACACCATTATCTTTAAAATTATTCGACATGATATTAATCTTTGTATCATCACGTTTTGTTGCAACTGCATATGTGCCTAATGTAATGGCCGTTGGAAATACATGTCCACCATTGTAATCTGTATGTTCACCAATCAAATTAATTCGACCTGGTGAGAAATAACTTGCATCTGCATCCACGCCGTAAACATCTTTAAATTCGTTCTTTAACTTATCAATTTTCATTATATTTTCCTCCAATTTATTAACCGCTTTCATTTTACTAAATATTTACTAAAATTACAATCTTTTTCACTCAATTATTTTTATTATGGTAAACTAATAAACATAATCACCCAATCAGGAGGTAGTCATGGCAACACTTAAAGATATTGCACAGCTTGCTAAAGTTTCTAATGCGACTGTTTCCCGCGTACTAAATTACGATCAAACATTATCCGTCGGAGATGATACCCGTAAACGTATTTTTGAAGCGGCAGAAAGTTTAAATTACTCAAAGAGTACAAAGAAAGCAACCACAACTAAAGGCAAAATTGCCATCGTTGAATGGTACACCGAAAAAGAAGAATTAGAAGATTTATACTACCTTTCTATTCGCATCGGTGTTGAGCGTAAATTAATTGAACTCGGCTATGAAATTACCCGATTTTTCCAAAATGATCAATTCGATTCTTTAAATAATGTGCTTGGGGCCGTCGTTATTGGAAAATATAGTCCCGCACAGATTGCTGAACTCAAAAAAATGAATTCAAATTTAGTTTTTGTTGATATGAACACACTAGATGCCGGTGTCAGTTGTGTTATGACTGATTTCAAATCACCAGTTAAGTCAGTAATCGATTGTTTTAATGAACAAGGTCTTACAAATATTGGCATGCTGACTGGACAAGAAAGTACTTTTGATGGTGTCAAATTAGGCCTTGATCCTCGTTTCATCTACTTTAAACTGTACTTAGAAAATATGAATAATTATCATCCTGAATGGATTTACACGGGAGATTTCACGCCAGAATCTGGTTACCAGTTAACCTTAAAATTATTGGCTGACCACCCGGATGATTTACCAAATGCCCTATTCGTCGCCAATGACGCGATGGCTATTGGTGCGTTACGTGCGTTAAACGAATCTAATATCGACGTTCCAGAGCAACTTAGCATAATCAGTTTTAATGATACGTCAATTGCTGAATACACTTTTCCCGCACTTAGTTCGGTTAAAGTTTACACTGAACAAATGGGGAAATCTGCTGCCGAATTATTAGTTAATCAACTGGCTACGGCTGATGAAATTATCCCTCAAATCATTACAATTGGCACGACCCTATCTCTCAGAAATAGTTCAAAATAAAATAGCAGATTTCAGAAAAACTCTGAAATCTGCTATTTTATTTTGAACTATTACGACCAATTAACCAGAATACTAAACCGACGACAACCATCATCAAACTTCCAACTAGCATTGTATTAAGAGTGTCATTAATATATGAACTTACGATGCCTGTAAAAACGGCTGCCCTACTAGATACAATGCTGATTAACCCGGTGTATAATGCAAGTGCCGAGCCCACAGCAATTAAAATACCACTCCAGATGGCACTAGATCCTATATATTTAAGCGGTATAAAAAACGCACGATTAACAACTAGTAAAAGTAACGTAAGTACAACTGAGACAATTAAACTATATAAAAAGAAAGACTGCACTGTCGATTTTATCGAACTAACCGTTGAGGAAATTTTTGATAAGTACGAATTTTGAACATTATTCGTTAAATACTCATTCAAATTACTTTTAAAAGTTGCAACAAGGCTGTCTGCTTCAGCATTATCCGTCGCGTTTGACGTGTTTACCTTTTTCGAAATGTTACTAGCAACTTGATTTGTTATCTCTGTTGGATTGATTACTTTTTCTTTACCCGTGTAGATATTACCGAGACTCGCTTTTGCGATGTCATCAACTTGTTGATCCGTTAACGCATCTTTGACAATTGACGCTGGTACGTTATTTAATGTCGCAATATTTGATATTGCATCGTTCATCTCCCTAGTCACTAAACTTACACTCGTGTCCGTCAAGACTCTATCTTCCGTATATTTTTGATTTAACACAGTCATTCTTAAAACACTCGTCACAAATAATACGATTAAGCTAAGTGTTAAGAAGAATGCCAACCAGCCGTTCAACCCTTTGTGATTATCCCGACTACCTGTTTTATTGATTTCACTTTGAAATTCTGCGCGCATATTGTTTCCCCTCTCACTAAGTTTTCGGATTTATTTAAGTTTTAATAACCACCTAACAGCCTAATTGTACTCGGCGCGCTTGAAAAATGATAGTTTATAAAAATAAAGTACTTTATAACCTTTCGGCTATATCTAAATTATGATAAGTTAACTGTAACATTTCCCAATTAATCGTCTTATCCAATCTATTTTTACAAATAATTAAAAGAAGGTGATTGTCTTGATTACAATAGGCTCAATTTTAAAAGAAACTCGCAAGAAACAACATTTAACTCAAAAAGAAGTTTCCCAGGATATTTGTGCACAATCTATGCTTAGTGCCATTGAGACGAATAAGTATATGCCTAATGCGCAACTATTAATTCATTTATGCCAAAAACTGTCTATTGATTTAGATCAAATAAGCCTTTTAAAAAATTTTGATATTAGTTCAGAAACTCAATTTAATAATCGCGTTGATAGATTATGTAATCAACATTGCTACAATGAATTACTTCAGTTTCTCAATGAGAAATCAATCATTGATGACTTAAAAACAGACAAACAACTACAAGCCTACTATTACTATGTTGGCGTTGCCTCCCTGCATACTGAAACTAACACTGCTAATGCTGAAAAAGCCATCAAACTATCTCTTGCTTCTGGCAAAAATAGTCTTCAAGGTACACTTTCCAGACTTGGAACCATTTTTTTAGCTTTTATCTACGCAAAACATCACCTTAAAACGACAACTCAAACCTACATTGACCAAACTTTTGAAAATTTTGCTAACTTATTTTATGAAGAAAATCAAAATATTTTATTTTACTTAACGTCACTCATTTATTTTGAACTCGCTGATTATACTACATCCCTTAATTGGATAGACAAGACTATTACCTTCGCCACTGAACATAACTCGCATTATATGCTAGCAAATTCCTTTTATTTAATGGCACAAATTGCAAAAAAATCTGAAGATGACGACAAACTTTTAGAAGCCACTCAAAATCAAAAATTATTAACTAATCTTTTTAGCGAAAAAATCTATAAAAACATATAAAATATCAGAATACTGATTTTAAATTTCTTTATAGATTAGATAGACTGAAGCCATCAAATAAAAGGAGGCTTCAATTTATGAATGAATTACTATTTTCAAATACTATTTCAATTGAATCAAGTAAAGAAACAATTGCTCTACTTTTACAAAATCCAAAATTTTTACTCAAATGGGTTCCAGATATTATTCAGGTTGATCCGCTCGATGACCAAAAATTTAATATTCGCAGAACAGATTCTGCTTTAAATAAAAATGAACAACTCTCTATTAGTACTGAAAATGATACAATCTCCTATCAAAGTACAGGCGGTAAACTCGAATATACATTAAGTTTTATTTTAACAAGCAATGACACTAAAACATTAGTCGAAGAATGTTTTTACCTATCTCCAAATAATCATTCACATTTACCCTTAAAATTACTTACCCCAATTGCTAAACATGCTTTTAATTCAAATTTACAAGGACTAAAAAAAGTTATAGAAATTAATTAAATAAAAGGACAACTCACTTCAGAGTTGTCCTTTTATTTTATTGCCATTCAAATGACAGTTTATAAAAATAAAGTTATTTATGCTAATTTAGACCCATTTGATTTTATAACATCACGATACAAATTGAATGATTTCTTCTTCGTTCGTTTTAATATGTATCTTGGTTATAGTCATCTAAATCTACCTAAATGAACCTATATCTTTTACTCCTTTGTGATGTCGGGGCACTAACTAGATCAATTCATCCCCATGATGCGTAGCCTCGAACGCCAACCCCATCTTCAATGGCATCAGAGATTGACTGAAAATGATTACGGAAATACTCAATTTGATAATCATCTTGAATCGAACCATCTGATTCAACTTTATCATTATTGCCTAGTCCGTTTTAAATAATCCACAGTGGTTTACCATATCTATCATATAAATAAATCAATGGAATTTACAGGCCTTTAGAATCAACTTACCAACCCCAATCTGTCATAGATAAATAAGGATTTTTCACTCCTGTGCTGTTGACGTCCTATATATTTAGCACAAAGATCATAAATTACTTCAATATATCACTCACTTCTATTGCCTAGCACGTATTTAATTTACAAGGACTAAAAACGATTTTAGAAAACATTTGATAAATCAATCCATTTTAGATAAGTGCACATCAAGTACAAATTTATTATGATTACTCACAAATCTCGATGTTGAATACTCAAAAGCGCGCCCTTTTTGATCGTAAGCTATTTGATCTATCACAAAGATTGGGCTATTCATATCCACTTCCAAAGCTTGGCTCGTTTCTTCACTTGCCGGTTCCGCGTAAACGACTCTCCGCGCATCCGTTAACTGTATTTTTGCGTAACTACCTAAATAATCATACACAGATCCAGATAATATTTTTTCATTAATTGGTGCAACTGAAACCGGCATCACAGAATGTTCAAAACTGTACACCTGATTATTAATTAAACGGATCCGTTTAATTTCATAAACTGGATCATTGGATAAGATTTGTAAATTTTTTCGTTCTAACTCGGTCGGTAATCGTGCGTTAAAGTACAATAACCTGCTAGTTATTTTTTGATCCCTATGTGAGTAGGTTACTCCAATCGGCAAATCTAAAGGAAGCATCTCGGTCGACTGAGTATCCATCCTAGGGCGGACATACGTTCCTGAACCCTGTTTGCTATAGACTAATCCTTCGTCGATCAATAAATTTAAAGACTTTTTTAACGTCAGCCTAGAAACTTCGTATTTTTCAGTTAATATTTCTTGAGTTGGCAGCAAGGAACCCGCACGATAATGATTTGTTAATATATCTCGCTTGATATCTGAATATATTTCTCGATACCTATACATTTGTCTACCTCATTTCTTTATTATTGTATATACATATTATACTAAATTAAATAATTTGTAAACGTTTTTAATTAAAATATGTATTTACAAATTATATGTTAATGGTTATACTCTATTTATGGAAAGCGCTTCCTAAGACGAAATAAAAGGAGATTTTTATTATGCATTTTAACTTAGAAAAGATTCAAGAACCACTCTTAAAAGTTTCTGCATGGGTAGAAAAAAATACCATTTTGCAGGCGATTAAGAATGCGTTCGTTAGAACCATTCCCTTTACCGTTGTCGGATCATTCTCCAACTTAATTAAAATGGAACTCGACGCATTAATCAAAGCAAAAAATATTCATAATGTTATTTTAACAAGCATTAGCGATTTATTTGGTTATATTGGTACCGCAACCCTTGGTATCGTCGCATTAATTGTTGTTTTCTCATCGGCATACTCGTACGCAATGGAATTAAAAAAAGACGAAAAAAATAAAGGCTTGAATCCAATCATTGCAACATTGTTAGCATTCGCGGCATACTTCGTTATGATACCAAACAATGTTAACTTTTTGGATGGAAAAGCAAAAATTGTTGAAGGATTTTCCACCTCATTTTTTAGTTATGAAGGAATGTTTACGGCTTTAATTGTCGGGATGCTTGCCGTATCACTATTTGCTCGCTTCGCGAGAAGTAAATTTACTATCAAGATGCCAGGCAACGTTCCACAAAATGTTTTTGATTCATTTTTCTCATTAATCCCAATTTCTGAAGTATTAATTATCTTTGGAGTAGTTAGAATTTTAATTCAATCACTTGGTTACGTTTCATTGGTTCAAATGATCGCGGATATTGTTATATCACCCATGTTAAGCGTTGGTGTTGGACTACCTGCTATTATTATTGTTATTTTATTGGAACAGATTCTTTGGTTCCTTGGCTTACATGGCTTTAACATCGTTTGGGGTGTTATATCTGCATTTTGGTTACCACTTTTTCTCAAAAATGTTGCAAAATTTGCTGAAACTCAAAGTTTTGCGGATATTTCAATTTCACCTAATACAATGACAAACGTCTACGCTATGATTGGCGGTTCCGGTGCAACATTTGGATTAATTATTGCAATGTTAATTTTCACAAATAAAGGGGAAAAGGAACGAGAAGTGGCAAAACTAGGTTTTATCCCTAGTTGTTTTGGTATCAATGAACCTGTTATTTTTGGGTTACCTATCGTTTTAAATCCATTAATGTTTATTCCATGGATAGTTGTTCCCGTTACGAACGCAATTATCGCTTATGTCGTAACATCAATCGGTTGGGTTGTACCACTTGTTGTTCTAAATTCCGGTAATGAACCTATTTTTATTAGCACGTGGGTACTAGGTGCATTTCACTTAAGCCCTGTAGTCTTAACTGCCGTTTTAGTCGTTCTCGATACCGCATTATATGCGCCATTCGTCATTATTAATCAACGTCACGAACGTGCAGAAGCAAAAAAAATGGAACCAAATACGATTACTGAATAACTACATTTAAGAAAATAAGAGGTGTTTCCTTTGAAAAAAATTCACGCAATTGCTCATACTCATTGGGATTTTGAATGGTATTTTACTCGTCAAGAAGCTCGAGTTCAATTTGCTTTCCACATGGATGAAGTTTTTGAAGCATTAAATAAAAATGAATTAGATTATTACCTATTAGACGGACAAATGTCAATTATTGATGATTACCTGGAGACATCGCCAGGAAAAGAAATTCTTATTAAAAAATACGTTACTGCTGGACGATTACTTATTGGACCTTGGTATACTCAAATTGATGAAATGGTCACATCAGGTGAATCGATTGTTCGTAATATTAGGATTGGTTCGAAGTTAGCTGATGATTTAGGTGGAGTCATGAAAGTTGGATATCTTCCTGACTCTTTTGGTCAAGGTCAAGACATGCCAAAAATATATAATGGTTTTGGTATCGATAGCGCCGTTTTCTGGCGTGGATTCCCCTCTGATAATGATTCGCGTTACTTCTATTGGACAAGTAATGACTCCTCAAAGGTATTAGTTGCTAATATTAAAAACGGATATTATGCTGGCGTAGATCTAGTAGAGAACGACGATTTCCTTAACTTATCGGAAAAAATTACAACTAATACAGCTTCTAATAGTCTTGCTCTACCAGTTGGTGGCGATCAAAGAGCCATCGATCATAAATTAAAAGATAGACTTGAAGTTGCAAATAACATCCTTTCAGAATCAAACTTTATTATTAAGGAAAGCACCTATCCAAAATTCTTCACTTCGCTAGCTGAAGAACCTAATTTACCCACTTTTAATGGGGAATTTATCGATCCATCGGATTCTAAAATACATCGTGGTATCTACTCTTCTCGTTATGATTTGAAACAACTTTACGATCGGTTAGAACGACGAATGACCTATGAAGTCGAACCGCTAATGGCAATAGCTACACATCAAGGCATTCCTGAAAAGCAAGGATTAGTCGATAACATCTGGAAAACAATTGCTCGCGGTCAAGCTCATGATAGTTCCGGTGGTTGTAACAGTGATAAAACTAATCAAGATATTTTACATCGTGGTATATCGGCGGACCAATTATCCATTTCATTAAAGAGTTATCTGCTGAGGAAACTGAGCATTTCAATTACAGAAAAAAACCAACCTGACTTATTTGCATGGAATCCTCTTCCAGTAACAGTCAGTGAGGTCAGAGAATTCGAGGTTAGTACACTCAATGCACATTTTACAATATCAACAATTGACGGCGCCAACGTTCCTTTTGACATTATCTATCAAAGAAAAGAAAATGCTGCTGTTTTACGCCGTAATACCGAGGAAATGACCAACGATTTTTACTTTATAACTAAAATTTCTTTTAAAACAACAATATTAGCAACTGATTGGACTGGCTATTATTTTCAATCAACCCAATCAAATAAACCTGCAAACGAATTACAACTATCTAACGATATTCAAAATGATTTTTATAAAATTTATTTCGAAAACAACCAATTAACTCTTATTACAAAATTTAATAATAATTCTTACTCCAATTTCATAACGTTTGAAGATAGTGGCGATGAGGGAGATACGTACGATTATTCTCCAGCATTCAAAGATTGGATATTAGACTTAAACTTTTCAGATACTAATTCAGTCACCTTCAAGTCAGGATATTTCAATCAAATAATGTCCATTAACGGTTCATGGGATTTGCCAATGAATCTAAGCGAACGCGCTTTAAAAAATAAAACCGGAAAAGTTAATTACCAATTAACACTCAAATTAATTCAGAACTCAAATATAATTAATTTTAATCTTAAGATTGATAACTCAGTTTTTGATCATCGAATGCGTCTTATCCTAAATACACAATTAACCGATATCGATAATTCCTATGCGGACACACCATTTGGAGTTATTACTCGTCCTACTGAAGATAAACATCTTAAAGACTGGAATGAAATTGGTTACCATGAAGAGCCAACAAGTATGCGACCAATGATTCATTTCGCAAATTCTCACAATAAAAAAGCAAGTTGGTCTTTTCTAACCCTTGGTACAAAAGATTTTCAATTAATAGGTAAGTCATTTGATAAAATGGCCATTACGTTATTTAGAGGCGTCGGTTTCTTAGGTAGACCCGACCTAATGCGTCGTCCATCGGATGCATCTGGTTTACAAACAAAAATAGTTCCAACTCCGGACAGTCAATTAAATCAAGAATTATCATTTGAAGGTGGTTTAGTTATTGAATCAAAGTTTAATCCGATTGAACTTCAAAATAAACATCGTCAACTAAGCCAAAATAACCTTTTCTACCAAAATCAGATAATAAATCGCTTCACTACTCCTCTACAATATTTTATGATGAATCCAACTTCATCGAGTGTTATTCATAGCCAAATTATGTCCGTTGAAAATTTAGAAGTGGTAATAAGTAGTTTTTCAATCTCAGACGATAAAGCCGGTTATGAACTACGTCTTTATAATCCAACAGATGATTTAATTGAAAAGCCAGGTCGTATTGCATTAGAAGTCGCATGCAATATTGCAGAACTTGATCTGAACGGTAAAGTCAAAAAATTCATTGAGTCAAAGGTTAATACCATTGAATTATCGAGTTTTAGACCTGGGGAAATTAGAACCTACGGTATTATGCCAATTAAATAAGTAATTATGCTAACTAATAATTGAGGTGCACAAATGATAAATCAAAAAGAGCTCATCAACCAAGTCGAGGATTATTCACTAACGGTATCGCTTTTTTCAAAAAAATCAGAGGCGCTATTCCAGAATATCTTTATCGATACTTTAACAAATACTGTTAAGGTAAAAAATAACTCAGATATTTTTGTTGCTACGGGAGACATTCCCGCTATGTGGCTCAGAGACTCAACGTTTCAAATACTTCCTTATCTCTCCTTAACAGATAAGATACCTGAATTAATGCAATTAATTCATGGTGTCATTAAGCAACAATTAACATATATTCAACATGATCCTTATGCAAATGCCTTTAATGAAACTAGTTCAGGCGCCCATTATGCAATTGACAAGTCAAATATTCCCATATCTGACTTGGTTTGGGAAAGAAAATTTGAAATTGACTCGCTGTGCGCTCCTATTCACTTAGCTTCAGAACTTTATCACAAATCTGGATACTCGAACCATCTAGACGCTAATTTTTGGCAAACCGTGGATTTAATTATTGATACGTTCATCAAGGAACAACATCATGAAAATTCTGATTATATTTTCAATCGTTCTGACGGTCCATCAACTGATACGTTGAGCCATGACGGCAAAGGATCACCAGTTGGATACACTGGGATGGTTTGGAGCGGCTTCAGACCGAGTGATGATGCGTGTCTGTACGGTTATCACATTCCTGGAAACTGTTATATTGTATGTATATTAGACGAACTTATTTCATTGTCGGAAACACAAATGGTTGCATCCAAATTAATTGATAAAATATTAAAACTTCGATCCGATATTAAGTTTGGTATTGATAATTTTGGAATTGTGAAAGAGCCCAATACCCTGGAGACAATTCTTGCTTATGAAGTTGATGGTTTAGGTAACATCAACTTCATGGACGACGCGAATGTTCCAAGTCTATTATCACTACCATTTCTCGGATATATTTCATCTAGTGACGCCCTCTATCAAAGAACTAGAGAATTTATCCTAAGTAATAAAAATCCATTCTATTATTCGGGAAAATATCTGAAGGGAATCGGTAGCCCACACACACCGAATAATTATGTTTGGCCAATTTCATTAGCGATGGAGGGATTAACATCCAATAACTTAGAATTTATACAAGGAAGACTAGATACCATAAGCACAACCGATAACAACACGTTACAATGTCACGAAGGTATTAATGTTGATGATCCAAGTCTCTACACTAGGGATTGGTTTTCTTGGGCTAATATGACTTATTGCCAACTCGCCCTACGGTACATGGATATTCAAGAAGAAACATCCGGGCTAAAAACCTAACACATGGTATGAATCAACTTCTAACGAAAGCATACTCTATTTAATTAAATGCAAACAAAAAAGTATTATCAATTTTCATGATAATACTTTTTTAGTATCGCCGTTAATTTTTGCTCTACACCAGTCACATCGTTATCCGTGCCTAAACCAGTAATAATATATTTTTCTAACGTTGAGTTTAAATAATTTTTATTCATGAAGTTTGTAACGACTAAATCATAATTTCGATTAGAATCATAAACATCTAAGTTCACGCGCAAATTACCATTTAATAATTGGCTGACGTACATAATAAAAACGTCCTTAACCCTTTCGTCCGTGTTTAAATCAACACCTACAGTCAATAATTGTTCCTTAGCCAACAGCCGTGAATTAAAGATTTCCATAACGGAATTAGCAAATGAAACACCATACCTTAAATAAAATTGATGCCATTCAGGTTGATCTTTTACTTCTTCAATCATTGCATCCATTGCTTCTTCCACATTTTTACGAACTAGAGCGTTATCACTTTTCACACGATACGTTTCCATCATTGTTGTGCTAACTGATTTTAAAATACCGTGAAAACAAAATGCTTCCGTACAAATTGGATATAATGATTCACTTAAATCTCCACCAGAAATTTGAATGCCCAGGCTTTTTTCAAATCCATTTTCTAAAAACTCGACAGCTTGTTGTAACTTATTATTATTTCTCCGATTAATGGCAACGAAATCGTGCGCAACAAAAGTACTCCATGGCACCGATACAAACGCTATCGTCCATGCATAGAGCAGAGCACTCTCAAAATGGACATCAACTTTATCTTTAAATTGTTTAATTATCTCACCAAACTCTTCTTCGACACTATCAAATAAAGAGTTATTCGTAACCATATCTTCTAAAACGGATGAAATATTATGGTTATCTTGATCGTTTACCGTCATTCGCTGACTCGTCACTTTTAGCCAAATTTTCACTCGGACTAAACTGCTGTCATTTACATTGAAATCAAAATATTCTTCAAATCGTTCAATAATTGTCATGATACTTCCATTTTCAATTGATTCTTCAAATTTAAAATCAATCCCTAAAAACAGTGAGTAATAAAAAAATCGAATTTGACTCTCATCACCCAACATGACGCCTTGCGCAATTTTTAAATTAAAGCCCTCCAAAAGAGGCGTTAACCGTTTAATTCTTCTAAAAACAGAAGCTTCACTCACGTTTAATTTAGCACCTAAATTTTCAACCCTACCGTTACCTTTAGTGTAAAATGCCATTAAAATTTGATAATTAATAGACTTCTTAATGTAATCATATATTTTTTCGTTGAAATTAATTTTACCTTTGCCTACCAATTGAACATTATTTTTTTTAATAATCATGTAGGGTGTATCCCCAGAATTGAAATCTTCATCTAGCTGAAGCAAAGCAACTTTTACGGCAGTTTCAGAAACACCTAATTGCTCACACAACGCTTTTTTTGATAATCCAGTCTCATTCAATGCTAAGATTTCAATAATCTCACAAATCAGCCATTCCTGTTTATCAAGGATACTTTTTTTGTACATACTTGCCTCCAAGTTTTTATAATCATCATGTTTTTTAAATGAACTTATTTTATCATTCGGAATACTGTTTCCAAAAGAATAAATTCTCTTTTTAAAATTCTAACATTTAACGTATCCTGTGTCATTTTTTTCCTAGTCTAAATGGGTCTCATACCAACAAAAAAACCATTATCGTCAGATAACAGTTTTTCCACATTATTTATTAACTTAATCGTTCAAGTTATACCTTAATTTCATTTGTTCAGAACCAGAAATAACCATTTCGCCTAATAATTGTGTTTGGCGTTTCAATGATTCTTTAGCCAATTTAGCATTAATTTCTTCTAGGAATTTAGTCGCATTGGATTTCGTAGGTAATGCCTTATCAGCAGCATTTTGAATAGCATGGTACGCGCTCATTGCTTCTAATTCAAATGTATTTCGCATATCCACATAGAAGTCATAATTCGTATCGCCCAATAATGCCGTCGTACAACTCAACCAATACATATTGTTTAAATCAAATTCGCCGGTCGCATTTTTATACGAATCTGGCGTTTCATTAACGTTAGCATAGAACGGCACAATCGTGTTAAACGTGTTTGCCCCATAAGCCAACCAATGAATACCAGCGATTTCATCAGGAACATCATTACGAACTTGTAGTAAATGCACATTATGATTACGGTTAATTCCGATTGGACGAAAACGAGTTTTAATATCTTCAGGTGCACTTCCATAAGGATCATAATCCGTATTTTCAAAATGCGCACTTAAAACAAATTTCACGTCTTCAATCGAGATTTTACGATTTGCACGACGGATAAATGGTAAGTCTTGATCCATTGGATCCTGTGTAATTTCAGGATTAAAGAATTGTTGACCATACCATGTACGAGGATTGTTATAAACTGTATCTTTAATTGATGCACTACCAAAAATATGACGCAGATTATAACCGTCAAAATCAGGATTCAAATGATTATTATCAATCAAAACTTGTAAATCTTCAGAACAAAGAGTGTCTTCTGAATCAAAATCAAATGTATCAATATTTCTACGATTAGGTGCTACTACATAAGCGTCATCCGGAATACGGACGGCAGCCCAGTGATGACCACCAATTGTTTCAAGCCACCAAATGCTATCATTATCAGAAAATGCGATACCATTTGGTTCATATGTGCCATGAGTTAGAAGTAAGTCACCTAAACGCTCTACACCTTCTTTAGCGCTATGGATATAAGGTAAAACAAGTGTGACAAGATCCTCTTCGCCAATACCGCCAGCAACATATGGATCAATCCCTTGAATCCGTGGATTAGTTGTTATTGTTTCTGTTGCAGACATTGTAACGTTGTCACTATTAATGCCCGCAGCGGGCCAAATACCGTTCGTTAAGAGTGAGTTTGGAATTGATGTGTAACGCATTGGGTTATCCGGTAATTCTACCTTCACACCACTGATTACAGCCTGATAATTACGAGGTTGATCTTCAGGTTGTACCACAACAAAACGTTGTGGGTCTAAAGCCTCATGCCCATCGTCATTTCGAGAAATCATCGTTGAACCGTCGATTGAAGCCTTCTTACCAACTAGAATTGATGTACAAGAACCGTGAACTCTTTTTTTCATTTTCCAAACACTCCTTATCGATTTAATACTAATAGTATAGCCGTTTTCACAAGAAAATAACAGGTCTTAACGTCAAACAAAAGAAGTCTTAACGCTAGTTTCGGCGTTAAGACTTCTTCAATTAATTCTAAATACTTACCTGCTTACTTCTTTGTCCGTTTTGCTTTTTTTCTACCTACCATAAAGATCAGTGATGTTGCGAGTAAGGCTGCACCGACCAAGGTCATCAAGAGACTTGTTGCTTCATCAGTTTGAGGTAAACTTCCTGTTTCAGTTTTTGTCTTATTGGCTGAGGTTGCGTGAGAACCGCCATTTGGTGTATCAGTCAATGTTGTTGTCGTTCCTTTTGACTGATCATCTGTTGTTGGTGGTGTTACAACGGCTGCTTCCTCGTCCTTAAGATAAACATACGTAACTGTTTGCATCGCATCTGTGAAGATGCCTTCAGCATTGTTTGGTGTTTCTTTCAATTTCCAACCTGAAAGCTGTTTTGCCTTAGATGTATAGCTGTCGCCAACTTTTCCAGAAAGTGTAATCGATGCCGATAATTCATTACCATCTTTATCAACATATTTTACGGTTACATCTTTAGCTGTTGCTCTGGCATAAACATAGGTGACCGTCTGAGCATCCCCTGTAAACTTACCCTTTGCATTGTCTGGCGTCGTCTTAAGCATCCACCCTACAATACTCTTAGCAGTTGTTTCATAGGCATCCCCTAACTTACCAGAAAGGTTGTCAGGTGTTGCTAATTCGTTGCCTTTTTCATCTACATATTTAACTGTTACGGCCGCAGCATCTGTTTTTTCATACACATACGTAACCGTTTGAGCCTTATCTGTAAACGTCCCCTTAGCATTCTTTGGTGTTTCTTTTAATGTCCAACCTGCCAACTCTTTTGGACTAGATGTATATTCATCGCCAATTTTCCCTGACAAACTATCAGGCATTGCCAATACGTTACCATCTTTGTCAACATAGTTAACCGTCACATTGGCCGCATCTGTTTTTTCATACACATATGTGACCGTTTGTTCAGTATCTGTAAATAGCCCTTTGGCATTAGTTGGCGTTTCTTTTAATGTCCAGCCAACAAACACCTTAGGATCAGTTGTATAGGCATCTCCAACTTTTCCTGAAAGTACGTCCGCCTTAGCTAAATCATGACCTTCTCCGTCCACATATTTGACCGTAACTGGAACGGCGTCCGCTTTTTCATAGACATATGTGACCGTTTGTTTAGTATCCGTAAAGGTTCCGATCGCATTTTTTGGCGTCTCTTTCAGTGTCCAACCAGCAATATTCTTAGGCATTGTACTGTACGGATTGTCAATCTTCCCTGAAAGAATGTCTGATGCTACTAATTTGTTTCCTTTTTCATCAACGTAATTAACCGTTACATCAGCCGCGTCTGCTCTTTCATACACGTACGTGACTGTTTGTGCTTTATCCGTAAACATCCCTTGTGCATTATTTGGTGTTTCCTTCAAAGCCCAACCGGAAATATTTTTAGCCATCGTGTTATAAGGATTAGCAATCTTTCCTGAAAGTACATCTGACGCCGCTAGTTTATTGCCTTTTCCGTCAACATAATCAACTGTCACATTAGCTGCATCTGCTCTTTCATACACATATGTGACTGTCTGTGCATTATCTGTAAACGTTCCTTGTGCATTATTTGGCGTTGTTTTTAACGTCCAACCTGATAATACCTTAGAATCAGTCGTATAAGCATCCCCAACTTTTCCTGAGATAACGTCAGCTTTAATTAAATCATTGCCTTTTTCATCCACGTATCTAACCGTAACGGACACAGCATCCGCTTTTTCGTAAACGTATGTGACTGTCTGCGCCTTATCTGTAAACATTCCTTGCGCATTACTTGGTGTTTCCTTCAACGTCCAACCAGCAATATTCTTAGCTGTTGTACTGTACGGATTAGAAACTTTCCCTGAAAGAATATCTGATGCTACTAACTTATTACCTTTTCCATCAACATAATCGACAGTTACATCGGCCGCATTTGCCTTTTCGTAGACATATGTCACTGTTTGTTTAGCGTCTGTAAACATTCCTTGCGCATTGTTTGGTGTTTCCTTTAATGCCCAACCGGAAATATTTTTAGCCGTTGTGTTGTATGGGTTAGCAATTTTCCCTGAAAGCACATCTGGCGTTGCCAATTCCTTACCATCTGTATCAACATATTTGACAGTCACATCAGCTGCATTCGCTCTTTCATACACATATGTGACTGTTTGCGCTTTATCTGTGAACGTTCCTTGCGCATTACTTGGTGTTTCTTTTAATGCCCAACCTGACAATACCTTCGAGCTAGTTGTATAAGCATCTCCAACTTTCCCTGGAAGAACATCAGCGTTCGTTAAGTCATTACCTTTTTCATCCACATATCTAACCGTGACAGGAACTGCGTCTGCCTTTTCATAGACATATGTGACCGTTTGTTTTGTATCCGTGAAAGTTCCAATGGCATTCTTTGGTGTTTCCTTCAATGTCCAACCGGAAATAGTTTTAGCCGTTGTATCGTATGCGGCGTCTATCTTTCCTGAAAGAATATCCGATGCCACCAGTTTGTCACCTTTTTCATTTACGTAGTTAACTGTGACGTCAGCCGCGTCTGCTCTTTCATACACATATGTAACTGTTTGTGCGTCAACTGTGAATGTACCAGTTGCGTTATTTGGTGTTTCTTTTAATGTCCAACCGGCAATATTTTTAGCTGTTGCACTATATGGGTTAGAAACTTTTCCCATCAACTTATCTGGATCCGCTAACTTGTTGCCTTTTTCATCCACATAGTTAACTGTGACCGGTGCCGCATCTGCTCTTTCATAGACGTAAGTTACTGTCTGTGCATCCGCAGTAAACGTGCCACTTGCATTTTTTGGTGTTTCTTTCAATGTCCAACCGGAAACGTCAGCTGCAGTTGATGTATAAACGTCACCGAAATCACCCGTTAATTCTTTTGAAGCGGCAATTGTTTTACCAGCTTCATCGACATATTTTACTGTGACTGGTGCAGACGTTTTCTTATAAATGTAGGTCACTTTAACGGCGTCTGCTCCAAATTTACCAGAAGTTTTACCTTCTACCTTCACAAAATCATAACCCGGAATCTTCTTCTGAGTTGTTGTGTAGTCATCATCGAAGTAGCCACTTTGCACAACATCATCGGCAATCGTATCGCCTTTAACATCAACGTAGCTCGCCGTTACATCCGCACTGGCACGAATTAATTGTGTTCCTATCGCACCTGTCTCAACAACTTGTAGTTTGTTAGCCGCAATTCCGAAACTGTTATAAGCACCACGCGTTTCTTGAACGGCACGTGAAACTGCTGTTGTTTTAACTGGTTTATTACTAATTAACGTTGAATCTGAAATTTCAGATTCTTTAGGGGCAACTAAATCAAATGATAACGTTACACCTTTGCCTTGAGCCCATTCAACGCCATCATTAAGTGTGATTTTGTATGAATGAATGGTTGACCAATCAGTCACTTTGTCAGCCGCTACCCAAGTTGCATCTTCAGCACCTGCTGGATCAACAATTTTAGCAGCACCTGCTGGGTAAACGGTATTTTTATCCAAGATACCCGCACGTTTAGGATTCTTAGAAGTGCTATAGAGCACGGTCATCTTATTTTCCCACTCGCTTGGTAGTGTAATTTCACCATCTAACTTCATTTCATAAGCTGAATTACGAGCAGCGCCATCAGTAATATTAGCATCTCCGATTGAAGGTAAGACATCTAAAAATTGCATTGATGTTATTTTTTCGTCAGTATCATTTTTAAGAGTTGCTTTGTAAGTGGCTTTTTTACCAACCGTTACATTACCTAAATCGCCATAACCAGTATCCTTATCACCTTTGATACTTGTGCTAATATCGAGATTAGACGCTTTATTTAAGACGTAAGCATTACCTGTTTTAACAATTGGTGTATCCGTTTTGCCATCTTTATCAATATCATCCGTATCTTCAGACTTAACGGTATCCGTTAAGAGAACCGTGTCACCTGTTGGTTTAACCGCGGTATAATCAGTATCACCGATGGTACCAATCATATTAAATGTCATATTAGGTGTTGCGTCTTTAGAGATATCTACTTTAAATTGTCCCGTCAAGTAACTACCGGAAACTAACTTACCATCTTCCATTGTCACTTTAACCATTTGACGTCCAGTACCTTGATAATCTTTGTCATAGAGTTCAGCACTGTATTTAGTTGAAGAAACGGCCTCTTTAAATGTGACCCCAGTTGGTAAAAGAACGTAACTTGTATAAGGCCCATTTAAGGGTGAAATTGATGCTTTATTATTTTCAATTGATGTTAAAACTGTATTTTCACCTTCATTAACGGTACTTCCGACAGTATCTAATAGACTAACTGAAGCTTTAACAACTTTAGTTTCACCGGTCGTTTTAGCTGCAACTTCAACGTGACGAGGTCCAATTCGATCTGTGTAAATTTTACCGGAATCACCTTGGAATGCCTCTGCCCACGTATGTGTCGCATAATCAACATAACTAACATATTCATTTCCATCTGCCGCAGGTGCTTGTGCACCGTAAAAGGTCATGTCCATGGTGTTTTTCAGTTGACCCGTATACCCTTTATCAATAGTAGTATTCACTTTCATACCGCTATTGTATAACCCAGCTGGTGCCATCTTTAATAATTTATTATTAGCGTCATAAAATCTTCCCGCCGCATCATCGCGGTTTGCCGGAACATTTGTATAGTCTTTGTCATGGAACCATAACCAAATATTTGCGACCTTTTTCCCCTCTGGAATACCCAGCTGTGAACGTGAGTACTTAGCATTGGTCTGCATATCCATCTTAAGTAGTGACCAATTATCATCAACTTTTCCGTCAGTTTCATATTTTACTAACATTGCAAACGAAACTTTCTCCTTAGTTGCTCCAAACGTAGGCAATTTACCATTTGGCATATAATAAAAATTACCCGTTGTAAAACTATCGAGATTTAAATGTTTATCCATATTATAGTAGATATTATAATATACGAATCCAAAAGATGCTGATGTCGCCGTTTGCGATGACAACGTTAGTCCATAACTCAGATAAGCATCATCATTAACCGTTATATCAGGATCTATTAACGAGGTTGATGCCACTCCACCATTTCCATTTGATGGACCCAGATGATTAGTTGGAAATGCGGATCCACCAGGAGTTGGTATTGGTACATCCGTTGGATCATTTGGCATAACCATAACAACTGATTTAATTGGTGTTGTATCATTTGTGCTGCCGTCAAGGAATGTTGCCGTTGAACTCATTGTATTCGTAATTTGTGAGTAGTACGCCGCAGTATCCGAAACTTTAGCTTGAATTGTGACATTTTTTTCAAAGAAGTTAGTTGCTGCGGCCTTTTGTTCTGCGTAACTTGGTGCTGTATATTCCCAAGTTAACGTTCTACCATCGGCGCTGACTTTAGGCTCTTGTGCCCCATCTTTTACACCGTAATAGTCTAACCCTGCTCCTAAAGTATAGGTTGCCTTGACTGTTGATCCTTCTTTAACATAAAGTGCACCCGATGCTTTTTTGGGTGCACTAATACCGACACCGTAATTAACGATATCGCCACGATTAGGATTATTATATGTTTGGCCTTCAATACCAATTAGTTTATTTGTTGCAGCATAATTATTATCCGCCGTAATTTTCACTGCTGATTTTGAGTCATAACTCTTACTTTCACCATTTTGATCTGTACCAGTGAAAGCCGCAGCCACATTCAAAGTTGTATTAGGTAAAATTGCTCCATTGGTTGTTTGAATTTTTAAAATTGCTTTATTAGCAGTTCTTGCATCAAGTTTATCAAAATGATAATTCAAGATACCCTTATCTTTATCGTAAGTTGGTGTGACACCCGCAATTTTAAGCTCAGCCAAATCTTGCGTAAACGTCATATTCTCATCTAAATTGTCTGGTAACGTTACTTTTAAATCAACGTTTGTGAATGATGTATCTCGACCTGACATTTTAAAATACAGATTAAAATCAGCCCATTGTCCGGCTTCAATTGTATCTTTTTGAGCCTCAATGGTAATATCTGTATTAACGTCTCCGGCACGCGTCATACCCGTTTTTGACTTAGCGGCAGTCGACGGTGCCGCTTTTGCGGTCGTTGTTTCGGTCGTTCTGTTAACCCCCTGTGCAAAAACAGACGATAATGGTAACTGTGTAAACAACGTAATAACCGTTGTTGCGATTGTTAGTCCCTTTTTCATATTTAATTCCCCCTGTAATCCAATAACCCATGTACCACCCCGGTACAAGCAAAGTGTACCTTAACGCTATTTTTTTGTAAACGATTTCAACTCAAGCTATTAAAATACCCACGTATGAACCTAATAAACGTTAGATTCATGCGTGGGTATTTTTAGTAGACCAATTTAAACTTTCTATGTTAATTAACCATTATTTAAAAATAAAATGTTCGTCCCCATTCATGCGCACCCGTGTAATCAAATAACGTTGAATTAAACCCGGATAACGCATAACTGCTAAACATAACAATGGCACCAAACCAAATCATGAACAAACTAATCTTAATCCAATTATGACGTATATATTCAAACATTTTATACAATCTCCTTTAATCTTCTTTTCAAAATCTCACCTACTAAGTGCGTTAAACCTGCCACGAATCTAATTAAATATCTGACTGAATACCAAGCCACCGGTGCCATTAGAAATCCAATACCCAACATTGTAGCCCCTAGCCCCAATTGCATTAACCCAATTAGTAACCCTTGTTTCAGACCTACAAGCGGCGACAAAAATACGCTAAACACACCAACAATAATTGACGATAAGGATAAGACACTTGTGGCTACTGGGATTAACCACATTAATAGGTAGCCTATAGTAACTAAAAATATACTCATCAATTTATGTCGTAATCGTCTTATCATTTTAAGCCGCCGATCCTATTTTTCTTCTTAACAGCCGGCCTATCCAACGCGTTAAACTAACTGAATATGCGATTAAGTATTTTGCTGTGAATCTTGTCATTACGCCACATAAGAGACCCACGCCAATCATGACAAATCCCATGCCAAATTGCATTAAGCCAATCACAAATTCCTGATTAACCATCACGACTGGTGACAGTATCAAACTAACAACTCCGCCCAAGACAAATGATGCGAAAAAAATGCCGGCGAGTGCTGGTACCAACCAAATTAAAAGATAACCCGTTGCAATCAAAATGGCAGCCGTTAACGCTAAACTTCCCCATAATGGTGATCCCAATATAAGTAAAACAACAATTAATGCCGTTAACGCTGGTGACCGTTTTTTCTGTCCGCCTGGACGCTCAATCAGCGCCAATCTCATGGCGATTTGGTTCGGTGTTTCTAAACTAGTAAAAATAGTGGTTTCGGATTCGCCGGCCTCCAATCGGTCATCGATTAGCTCATCGTAGTACGCAATCGTATTATCAACATCCATCACTCGATAAAAATTGAGTTCTTCATCCAATTTTTTAATAAATTTTCTTTTATCCATTAGTTAGCCCCTTTTATGTAATCATAAACCGTCATTACTTGTTGCCAGTCATCCAGAAATCCCTGAATATCCGCTAGCCCCGTTTCGGTTAGATGGTAGTACTTTCGCAATCGTCCATTATGTTCAACACTGTAACTCTCAATAGCCTCTTGTTTTTCCAAGCGTTTCAAAATAGGATATAGAGTTGAATCTGAAAGATCAATGACTCCCGACGTGTCCTTAATAATTTGATAACCATATGAATCCGATGTTCTTAAAGTAGCTAGCACACAATATTCCAACATGCCTTTTTTTAACTGACTATTCATCAACTCACTCCCTTCAAAATACATACTATACGTTACATAGTATAATGTCAAACGCTATATTTATTTTTAGGCAAAAAAAATCCTTTGGAATCTCTCCAAAGGATTTACTAATAGACTATTTATTACGTTTAAAGCTAAGTGTTAAACGTTTAGTTTGCATGAAGTATTGACAAACACCTGCAAAGACAAGTGGAATAACGATACTTACTAGTACGATAAGCCAAAGATATGGCTGTCCAAAATCAAGTTCATCGATACTTCCCATCCCGCTAAAATCATTATAATAATTCTGCCATCCAGGTAATAAGTTCACAATAACGGGTTGAATATATGCTTCAAATAGTTTTGATACAACCAGCCAAGCACCTAAAACAACCCACCATATTTTACGTTCAAATAAAGTTACAAAGCTACTGATGGCAATAGCACCAGCCATTATGCTCCAAATACCCAAGATAATTACAATGATCATTTTAGGGTCCAATAAATTCGTGGTACCCGAGTAACGACTGTTAAATAAGATTCCCATAATTGGGTAAAAAATAACAAATGTCACCAGTTGGCTACCGAAAAGGCTGACCAACTGCGTGATATAACTCGTTTTTCTAGATATACCATTTAGAATACCAAAATCAAATGGCTTACGAGCCGTTGTAAATGACAGTATGATTAAGTCCGCCTGCGTCACAATCAACCCACCGGCGGCCAAACTAATGCCCAATGTAGATGATAAAACTGAAAAGTCCGCAAGTTTAATACTCAAAATAATTTCAGTAATAATCATAAATGCTTCTATAATTAGAAATGCAATAATTAAATCACGCCAAATGGCCGTTAATCGATACTTTAACATTGCTTTAAACATTTAACTCACGCTCCTCTTCGGTTAACTTGATAAAACTATCTTGTAAATCACTATGTTTAATCACAATACTGTCAGGAATAATGCGATTGGCAGGAAGGTCGGCGTATATGTAACAAGTGTAGAGTGTACCAATCTGTTCATCGTCCAAAATTTGAAGACCCTGACAGTACAACTGGACTTCCTCTTTGGGTCCACTAATCTGATAACTCTTTGCCAATAAATCCTCGACGTCAGAATCAACAATGATTTTTACATCTTTTAATATCAAAATATGTGCCACCAAATTAGCAATTTCTTCAACAAGATGTGTTGATAGAACAATCGTCCTCGCCCTATTTTCATAGGCTTTCAAAATATAACGGTACAGCATAACTCGATGATTAGCATCCAACCCCAGAATAGGTTCATCTAGGAAAACATATTCCGCGGGTACACTCAGTGCAACAATCGTTTTAAAAATTGTACGATACCCCGTTGAAAGTTGTGAGACTTTTTTCTTAGGGTCCAACTTAAATGCGAGTAACATTTCATCCGCTAACGTCTGATCAAAAGTACCCTGTAATAAAGTCGTTTTCTTTATAATATTCTTTAAACTATCTGACTTGTTAAAAAGATTATGTTCTGACATTAAATAAAATTCCTGTACTGGATGATCACGACCCGTTAATTCCTTGTCCTGCCAAACAACCGATCCACTAGAGGCAAAGATATGATTAGCTAAAATGCTCAACAACGTACTCTTCCCCGCACCATTACGGCCTAATAATGCATAAATTGTATTAGGTTTAAGATTCAAATTTAAATCATCCAACACTACTTGATTACCAAATTTCTTCGTTAAATGCTTCGTCTCTAAATTACTCATTATCATAACTCCTCTCAATAAGTGCGATTAGTTCAGCCTTAGTTAACTTTAATTTTTGTGCTTCCTTAATGAACGTTTCAACGTAATGATCATTAAATTCAGCTTGCCGTTTAGTCGTTATCTGATCCTGTGCCATCTTAGTCACAAACATTCCACGTCCTCTTTTCTTTTCAATTAAACCATTCTCTACTAGCTGGTTCATTCCTTTTAAAACTGTCGCTGGATTAATATTAAATTGCCGGGAAATCTCGGTCGTTGACGGTACTTGGCTTTCGGCCGGGAAAACACCCGTAAAGATACCCTCTTCAATTTGTTCAGCTATCTGTCGATATAAAGGCGTTTCATTATCAAATTCAAAAAACAAAATTATCACCACTTTCGTTAGTTGGTTAATTACTTATGTAACTAACTTAGCATTTATTTTTTTAATATGCAACCTTAATATTTAATTCATTTATGACAAAAAAAGAGATAAAGCTGTTAGACGGCTTTATCTCTGAGTTAAATTATTTTTTCCACACCATTAAATATTCTTTTTCGTTGTTATCTGTATCCATATCTTCTGACTTAATTATAAACCCTTCTCTTAAATAAAAATGAGTTGCCCGTTCGTTTTTTTGATATACATTTAAACTTAATTCCGATTTTATCTTTTTTGCGTAATCTAATAACTGTTTCCCAATTCCTTTAGACTGCACATCAGATGAAACAAATATGCCGGAAATATAGGTGTCATTCAGACCAACAAATCCTGTAATTACACCATTTTGTTCATATACAATTATTTCCGCGAGCGGCAACATTTTTTTAACCTCATCAAAATGACTTTTCCAATAGTCTTCAGAGATAAAAGCGTGCGCAGTCACGTTTACCTGATACCATAATTGAACAATTTCTTCAATATCATCGTTCGTTGCTTGTCTTATCATTTATTTTTTCTCCCTTTATTACCTAAAATAACGACCGGTCTTTTCCAAATGAATCCTAAATAAATGCCTACCGCTAACCAACTTAATAGTGTTATATAACCAGATATTTTTTGAATCAAGGTCTTCTTATACACCACTTTATATACCATTTTCCCAGGCATTATTTTTGCCGCCACAAGCCCGTGACTCGCGTACGTCGGAATAGTTTTATTTTTATCCGTCTGAATAACGTACCCCTTATAATAAATTTTCGGGAAAACAACAATAGTTGGTTGGTCAAAATCAAAGGATCCTGAACTCTTTTTTTCACGTAGCACCTTATAATTGATATCTTTAGGTAGATAATCAAGGCCACCACCAATAGCAGTATTATATTTTTTCGTTACATTCTGGTTCGTCAAAGTTAAATTATTAGCTTTAAAATTATTTGATACAGAAAAATTAAACGTCATCGCCAACATCAGGATTAAAAAAATTAGCGATTTAAAATACTTATGTTGATTCGTTTCTGACATTTTCGCCAGTAATAAACTACCAAATAATGTCGCAAAAATTAGAATCCGCCATTCAAATTGAATATTTGAAAACCATGAGTCTTTAAGCATGGGCCAAATCAATAAGTTAGTTGAACCAACCATAAACAGAGTTGTGATTATTAATAAGCGTTTAATGATTGGTAAACTACTTTTATACATGAATAAGCCAACAATCACGGCCAACATTAGAAGCGGTCCAACATTGGGAGAACTATTATTCCAGACGCCTGCCGCATTTGACATTGATCCATAGACTAGTTTAGATAAAGAAAAATCTAGCCCGGTCCCCCATAATGAATGATGTCCCATGAAATTATATTTTTCACTCGCCATTTGTTCTAAAACTGGAAAAACTGTCGCGCTTGCTAATATAATGGCGAATAAATAAGCATCAAATTGTCGTTTTACAAATTCAATTGATTTTTCTTTTTTAATTAATACATATATATTAATAATCCCTATGATATAGACACAGATTAGTGTAGTCATGGGATGAATACTTGTGACTAACCCTAATCCTAGCGCTAATGTTAGGATACCGTGTTTTTCATTTTTATAGACCTTATAAAATCCTAAAATAACTAACGGTAAAAAGATAAAGGCACCAGCCTCGCCCAAATCCCCACGAATAAACAAATCACCCAATCGATAGGTACTACAAGCATAGACAACTGTTGCCAGCAATGCTGTTCGCCTATTTTTAAAGAAGTGTTGCGCAGCGTAGAAGCCCACAAGTAGTGTCGCAAACGTATACGTCCCAATTAATAAGTAATATGATGCGATAAAGCCTAATCCCAACGAATAGAATAAGACAAATGGTAGTAAACTGTAGGACGGATAAAATAAATCAGTAGCATACCCATACCCTTTTGCCATACCATCAAAAATCATGGGATGAAAATCCTTGTTCACCATAACTGAATGGTAATAAGACAGTAACCTATTTTTATGAAACAAAAAATCATCATTAACATTTATTTTATGCTCTAGTAAAAATGGCATAACCGTTAGTATTGAGATACCTATAAATAGTAGCACCATTAAAATTTTATTTTTGCGTGACATGAGAACCCCTTAATTTTAAGCCCATAGATTCGGCTTAATGCTGTATTACAATCTAGTCTTTATAATCATATACCGCACATACACAATTGAATTAATAATAGCAATCAAGGCAGTCGTTATGACAACTACTGAAAATTGATTAAACATCAGGCTTACCAGTAATCCAATAATTGTTGAAATCGTAAAAAAGACAATTACCTGCTTATCTGAGTTCAACTGTTTCTTATTATACGGACTCGTTAAAAATAATCCTAAGTAAAACAAACTTAAACCTAAATATAAACTTAATATCGCAAAATTTTTAGGAATGTGGCTCTCTCCGATAAACTCTAACGAAACAGTCACCAAACTTATCCCAAATAAAATGAAATAATGAACATAAATTAATCGAATACCTGTTTCATCAGAACGATTCTCATCTATATAATGATCCATTTGCGTGATGTACGTCATAAACAGTGCGCCAACAATCGTAAATATAAGAATCGAATAAAAATTAAACGTTTCAACCGTGAAATATGACGCAATGCCAACGATTGTTTCTCCAAAAGTGATGATTGTTAGTAATGTTAGTCGTTCCAATATATGCGGAAAATTAAGCGCATGGAGCTTTAAAATAGATCCAAAAAGACCCGGTAATACCCAACTAATTGCAATACCAATCAAGGCAACCGGAATACCAAACTTAAGTGGTAAAAATGCGCCAATAAAAACTAAAACTGTTCGTGCCGCAGTAATTGTCATCATTAATCTAGAAATTCTTTTATCCGCACTTTTTTTAGAAGTCAGATAGACCGTTCCGTACTGAACGACTAATACGGTGGACAACAGACCCGTTGCGATGGCAAAGGGTTGAAACCAGTCTTGAATATTACCTTTAAACGCATTAGACATATATAACAAAATGGCGACGTCAATCATAAAAAGAATAATATCCGCGATTGAATTCTTCCCATATCGATTAATAAACACACTCTTAATCATCCAGGTATTAATAAAAACAACCATTACTACCGAAAAAATAATAAACGCTTCGGCGACACTCGCCAGATTCCCTTTAAAATGATAAAGTAAATCAGTTGTTTGCGAGATTGCATAGGCAAATACTAAATCATAAAATAATTCCGGTAATTCAACTTTCTTTTTAAATATCTTTTCTGCCATATTAATCTCCCTCAAAAATGGTTTACCCTTATTATAAACGATTAATTAAGTTCAAGCCTTACATTAACATTTATTGATTCTAAAATTAGTCGTTCACCCTGTATCTTTCATGTTTTCTTCGGAATGGTACAATTAAACCAACAAAAGAAAGGTTCGGTGAAAATAATGCCTATTACAGTTAATATTTTATATAGTGGTACTGGCACGAATGCTCAAGACTTCGCCAATGAAATGATGTCTACCGGAGTCGTGTCACAGATTAGACAAGAATCCGGAAATTTACGTTATAATTATTTTACGGATATGGAAGATAACCAATCTGTCTTGCTAATTGACGAATGGACTGACCAAGCAGCTATTGATGATCATCACAAAAGTGACATGATGACCACCATCGCAGAACTCCGCATAAAGTATCATCTTAAAATGCAGGTAACTCGCTATGTTAGAGATGAAAAGTAGCCCATTTACGCTACCCTTAAACAAAAATACCGCATAACAATTAGATTTCCGTCTAATCGTTATGCGGTATTTTATTCTCTAGATAAAAGGTCTTCCACCTGCAAGCATAAGTCCTAAAACACCTACGCCTATACAACAGATACCCACTGCATAAATCACACTTTTATTTAATTGTTTTCTGTTTTTTCGTGCAAAAGTCATTTCAGTTAATCCGATAAATATTATAGCAACAATCAATTTAATGGCCGTTAGCATTGGATCTCGCTGCCATGCATAGCCCAATAACATAATTCCACTAGCAATAGAAACCAAATACCCCAGTCTCGTAATCATTTGATAAATTTTTGTATTAGAATTTGTAAAAATCGTGAGCGCCACTAAAACTGCTATCACAACCCAAGTAATAAGATGTATCAATAACCAAATCATAGTTAATCTCCCTTTAAATTAATCTTATTATTAGTTTATCATTATTCTTCGTGAAATCAAGGTTTCAAAATTTATGCAAAAAAAATAATCCCTTTGTTAAAGGATTATCAATTTTAGTCTATTCCCACTCAATTGTTGAAGGCGGCTTGCTCGTAATATCATACACGATACGGTTAACGTGTGCGACTTCATTTACGATACGCACTGAGATATTTTGTAGGACATCCCAAGGGATTCTAGCAAAATCGGCAGTCATACCATCAATTGACGTGACGCCACGAATACCAACTGTGTAGTCATAAGTACGACCATCACCCATCACACCAACACTTTTAATGCCCGGTAAGACAGTAAAGTATTGCCATATTTCACGGTCAAGACCAGCTTTTTTAATTTCTTCACGTAAGATTAAATCACTATCTCTCACGATAGTTAATTTTTCTTCAGTAATTTCACCAAGTACACGAATTCCAAGACCAGGACCTGGGAATGGTTGACGCCATACTAATTCATCACTCATACCCATTTTTTCGCCAAGTTCGCGAACTTCATCTTTAAATAATGTACGTAATGGTTCAATTAAACTAAATTGCATATCATCAGGAAGGCCACCAACATTATGATGAGATTTAATCGTTTGGGCAGTTTCTGTCCCAGATTCAATCACATCAGTATAAAGTGTTCCTTGAGCCAAGAAGTCAATTCCTTTTAGCTTAGTAGCTTCATCATCAAAGACGCGGATGAATTCATTACCAATTGTTTTACGTTTCGTTTCAGGATCAGAGATTCCCTCTAATTTACCTAAGAAACGTTCTTGTGCATCAACTTTGATAATATTTAATCCAAATTTACCGCCAAGCATTTCCATAACTTGATCAGCTTCATTCTTACGAAGTAAGCCATGATCAACGAAAATACTTGTTAATTGGTCACCAATTGCTTTGTGTAATAAAACACCAACAACTGAAGAATCAACCCCACCGGATAAACCAAGAAGAACCTTCTTGTCACCAACAGTTTCGCGGATTTTAGCAATTTGTAAGTCAATAAAATCATCCATTGACCAGTTACTTTCAGCTTCACAAACATCAAATGCGAAACGACGTAAAATGTCATCCCCAAATTCAGTATTGCGCACTTCAGTATGGAATTGAAGACCATAGAATTTTTTATCAAGATTTTGGATTGCAGAAATAGGACAGTTAACTGAAGTTGCAACTGATGTGAAACCATCAGGAACTTCTGTTACTAAGTCACCATGACTCATCCAAACAGTTTGTTCAGTTGGTAATCCTTTAAATAAAGTTGCTTCTGGATCTGTAACTTCGATAACGGCTTTACCGTATTCTTTGTTATTCGCATTTTCAACTTTACCACCAGGCATGCAGTATGCCATTAATTGCATACCATAACAAATACCTAAGATAGGAATGCCTAATTCAAAGATTTCAGGATCAATTCTGAATGCATCTTCATCATAAACACTATTTGGGCCACCAGAAAAGATAATACCTTTAGGGGCAATCTCTTTTATTTCGGCCGCACTAATCTTGTGTGATAATAATTCAGAATAAATTCCGAATTCGCGCACACGACGAGTAATTAATTGATTATATTGACTACCAAAATCAAGAACGATAATTTTGTCGAAATCTTGCATGTTAACGTTGGCCAAAAATAGTCACCTCTTCATATTTTTTAATTTCTTATTACGTCTATTCTACTGATTGAAACCCAGTTGGTCAATCGTTTGATTTAATTTTCATGAAAATCTGTGAAAATACGTCTTTTTTCTAATATTTGCGTAAATAAACAGTATTAATTCGATGCTCATCTGTCTTCTCTAAAATAAGATCAGCACGATTTCTAGTGGGTAAGATAAAGGTATTCAAATTCTTTAGATTCACGGTTTTCCAAACATTACGGGCTAGCTTAAATGCCTCATCATGATTACCAATTGCGTAGTCATAATAGTAATTTCCAGGTTTCTGAAAAGAAGTATTCAATAAGACACCGAAACGTTCCAAATACCATTTTTCAATTAAGTCCGCATTAGCATCAACATAAATTGAGTAATCAAAAAAATCACTAACATACAGTTGTTGATTACTAGGTAACTGTAAAACATTAATCCCTTCGACAATTAAAATATCTGGCTGATCAATAAGTTGAACGGCTCCCGGTACAATATCATAACTATCATGAGAATAAACGGGGGCCTCAGTTTTCAACCCACTCTTAACATCATTCAAAAATAAAATAAGTTTCTCCATATCATAACTTTCTGGAAACCCTTTGCGGTCTAATATATCTCGACGAATAAGCTCTTTATTTGGAAATAAAAACCCATCTGTCGTAATTGACTGTACTTTTTTAGTTGGATATAACGTTGTAAGCAATAGTTGTAACAACCGTGCAGTCGTACTCTTACCGACTGCCACGCTACCCGTGATACCAATTACGAAAGGCCATTTTTTAGCTTTAATTCCCAAAAAGTCAGCTTTTTTTGATTGCAAATCTTGTTTACCCGCCAATGTCATATTCAATAAATGAACCAGGGGCATATAAATTTCCCGCACATCTTGAACCGATATTTTATCGTTGACGGATTGAATTTGATTCAATTCTTGTTGGGACAATGAAACCTGCTCCGCTTTATAGAAGTCTTGCCACTCATCCCTTGGAATTTTATAATAATTCATTTGTTTATCCATTTTAGAAATCCTCTAATAAAAATTACTTACCTTAGCAAATAATTTCTTTCACAGCTTATTTTAAAATATATAATGCTTTTGAAACATGATCAAATAATGGTGACAATTCAATTTCAGCATAGACATTCAAACGGTGCATTGCTCTTGAGCAAATCGTATAAACCAATTGACGTTCGTCTTCTTCGTGATAATTGGCTTTTGAAGCGCCCCACATCACAACAGCATCAAATTCCAAACCTTTAGCCAAGAAAGCCGGCACAATAATTGTCCCCTCAGCTAAACGTTGGTTTTCCGTTTTAATCAACGTTACAGGCACATCATCAGCCTGCAAACGATTATAAAGCGCCGTACATTCAGCTAATGATTTCGCAATAATAGCTGTCGTCAAATGATCATCTACATTTTTTGCTAATTGATTTTCTAAATCTTGAACCAATTTATCCGAGTTCTTATCCACAGTAATTGTGGGTAAGTCCCCTTGTCGGTTGAACGAGGTAACTGATTCACCATTTATCAACACTTCTTTTGTGAAATCTGTGATTTGTTGTGTTGATCGGTATGATTTCGTTAATTGAACAACCTTTGTTTTATCAGCCGGGAATAAATGCCCCAATTCTGACAATAGACTCTTGCTATTTTCTTTTGTAAAAATAGCTTGATTCAAATCACCTAGCAAGGTGAACTTAGCTCTTGGGAACCCTTCCTTCAGAAAGGCTAACTGGAATGCCGTATAATCTTGAATTTCATCAATAAAGACATAACGGACATCTGTTTCCCCATGTTTACCCGTCATTCGATCAAACAGGTAAAGGTATGGCGTTACATCGTGCATCGAAATCTGACGCGTTTTCAATCGCGCGACAACATCAGCAACATCGTCTTGCCATTCTTCTAAAGTAACCCCATAATCACTCAAATTAACGTACTTAGGCACATTGTGTAAAAAGTTCACATATTGTGAATTAATGTTCAAAAATCGGTTACGCACAATGGCTTTGTGGACACTTGTGAATTGACGCATGACAAATGTTCGCGTTAAGAAACGCATTTCTTTATCACCACTCGCAAATTCTCGATCTTGATCGCCGTATAAAGCATTTAATTGTTCTTTTGACATATCTTGAATGGCTTTTTCAACCCACTCTAACTTAGCTTCAGCTTCAATTCGACGGTTCAACAATTTAACTAACGACTCGCGCGTTGCTTCCAATCTCGTACGCAAATGGTAATTTTCATTATATTTATAGTAAATTGATTTGATTTTATCTTTTGAAATGAAAATTTCATCATTAAATTTAATATCTCTAAATTTCATATCCGCTTGTTCCAAATGTTCTGAATAAGCCATTGATGCATTAAAGAAAGCGAGACTATTTTTCAACACCTGAATATGCTTCTTGGCAGTCGTATTATCTTCTTCAAATCGCTCTTGTAAGGTTTCAACTTGCATGTTCGGTAAGCGTCTTGATGCATATTGGAAGTAAGTCATTTGAACCATGTTTTGTTCACCAAGTTCTGGCAACACTTGATCGATATAATCATTAAACAGCTGATTAGGTGAGAATAAAACAACTTGGCTAGCCGTTAAGTTACCACGATAACGGTATAACAAGTACGCCACTCGTTGTAAGACTGCTGAGGTTTTACCCGATCCAGCTGCCCCTTGAACAAATAATAATTCCGCTTTAACATCACGAATAATTTGATTTTGTTCTTTTTGAATTGTTGTAACGATACTCTTCATTTTTGTATCCGCAGAATCGTTCAAAACATCTAATAACATTTGATCTCCGACGGCTTCATCAGTATCAAAGATCGTTTCAATCTGTCCATCGTCAATCACGAATTGACGTTTCAATGAAACGTCTACCGTCTGGTCACCGTCTGGCGTTTGGTAAGTGACATCCCCTAGCCCACCATCATAGTAAACACTTGAAATGGGTGCACGCCAATCGTAGACCATAAAATGTTCAGGACGATCTGCGAATGATCCTAATCCAATATAAATTGTTTCTTTTTTATGATTTCCTTCTTGGATATTCAGTCTAGCAAAATATGGTTTATTCTCTAATTTCTTTAAAATATCTAAACGTGATGTCGCATTTTTCCAACTTGTCTCACGTTCAGCTAACATTTGTTGTTGTTGACGAACAGACATCGCCGTATCAATCATTCCGGTATACGTTGTCGTATTGATATGAACATCACTTGTAAATTCACCATTGATTGATCGTGCTTCATTTTCTGCGTACTTAATTTCATTTTGGCGTTTAACTTCAGCGTCTTTAATCTTAATAATCACGTCATCAAGATGTGCTTGTTCTTCTATTTTAATTTTATCAGCCACTTCTTAATACCCCACTTTACATGATTTTCTTAGGCTTAATAGTGTATCACTTTTCAATAATCAACTCAAATAAGCTCCCAGTTGACTTTATTTTTTATTTGGCAAGAATTGGTCAACCGTAATACCCACAGCCAATCCAATCAGTGTCGCCACGGCAATTTTGCCCATCATAATACCGGCAACTAATCCAATTAATGTTGTCATTCCTGCAATTAAAGCACGTCTTGTCATATTGACCTCCAAAAATTTAATATATCAAGTATACCAGTATCAAAACCGGTTTGACACCAACGACCCTCAATAACAACGCAAATCTTAATAAAAGCTAAATATCGGTTAAATTAATAGTCTTTTTTTACGTTTCGGTTTAATATAATTATTAAGAATAAGAGGACTGGAGGATCCGACAATGTTCGAACAAGCTTGGTTTTTATTCACCCATTTCGAAAACTATCTAGAACCCTTGTTTCAAACGTTAGGCAGTTGGAGTTATCTAACTCTTTTTGTCTTAATTTTTGCCGAAACAGGCCTTGTGATCTTTCCTTTTTTACCCGGCGAGACACTACTTTTTTTCACCAGTTCAATTGCCGCCTACTCAACTCAAACTTTAGATATTCGTATCTTAATTCCAATATTTTTTTTCGCGGCACTTATTGGCGATGCCGTTAATTTTGAGATTGGCCGTCACTTAAATAAATTACCGTTCCTTAAAAACAGAATTTCTCCAGAAAAAATGGCATCCGCAAATATTTTTTTTAAAAAACACGGAGCTAAGACTGTTATTTTCGGCCGTTTTGTCCCTTTAATTAGGACGTTTGTACCCCTTATTTCGGGTAGCGCTCGAATGAGTTACCGCCACTTTGGACTATATAACTTTATCGGCGTCACACTTTGGGTGGCACTAGGAGCTGGTATTGGTTATTACTTTGGTGCACTCCCTTTTGTTAAGGATCACTTCTCGGTCATTTTCATTTCAATTGCTGGAATTGCCCTAATCCCTTCAATCTTAGCCGGATTATTACACTTATTTAAATTTATTACTAATAAAAAAGCACGTTCTTAAAATTTAGAATGTGCTTTTTTGGTCTCATAAATCTTTAGATTAATCGTTTTCTTTAGCGTATAATGGGCCTATCATATAAATTTCAGGAGGTTCACATGTCATTTACAGTCTATCTCGTTCGTCATGGTCAAACAATTTTCAACAAATATAACCGGATGCAAGGGTGGTCCGACTCTCCACTAACAGAAAAGGGCATCAACGATGGTCACGCAACTGGTAAGAAGTTAGCAAATATTCACTTTGCTAACGCTTATAGTAGTGACACGACTCGCGCAAACCGAACAGCAAATTATATCTTATCTGAAAATGAAACATCTTCGAATCTAACTGTTAAATCATCCGAATTTCTAAGAGAACAAGGATACGGATACTACGAGGGTGCTGATTCTTCACAAGCTTGGTTTGTTGTTGGCAAACCACATGGTGCGGCTAACTTTACCGAAATTCTACAACAATTTTCAATTGAAGAAGCCCGTGATTTTTTCAAAGAAACAGACCCTTTTCACGATGCAGAAGATGATGCTGATTTCTGGGCACGTCGTGATAAAGGCTTTAATTTATTACGTGAAGATGCTAAAGATGGCGATAACGTTCTCGTTGTCAGCCATGGTACAACTATTCGAAGTATCGTTTCTCGCTTTGCACCCGAAATTGATATCACAATGAGTCCTAAAAACGGTAGTGTAACGAAATTAATTGTTGACGATGATTCTGTTAAAGTTGTCTACTTTAACCATCACGATGACGATAAAATCTAAATTAAAAGGAGTAGCCATTGACTGGCTACTCCTTTTAATTTAGATTGCTTTACGTTGTGTTTTATAATCGATAACTTCTTTTTCAGATAAGTTACCTAATTCTTGTAGTTTATCTTCAATGATATTTAAAACAACATTACGATCAGCTTCGTTTTCAACAAAATCATACTTGTCACCATCAATAACTAAAAATTCTGAGACGTCATATTCTTTTTCCCAATCTTCATAGTAACGAAGTAATGTTTTATAGTATTCAACCAATGAATGATCCGTTTCAATTTGTTCGTAATCGCGTCCACGTTTTTGAATACGGTTAACCATTGTTTCGTAAGAAACTTTAATCATAATCATCAAATCAGGTGATTTTTTATGTGCCGCATAAGGTAATTCTTCAAGCATATTTTCTAATAAATCTTGATAAATGTCATATTCAACATTTGTCGCATTACCCATTTCCGTATTCATCTTCATGAAAATTGCATCTTCATAAATTGAGCGGTCAAGGACATTATTATCCTCTTGCATCGCTGCTTTAATCATTCTAAAACGACGATTTAAAAAGAAAGTTTGTAATAAGTAAGCATATGGGTTAGTTGCGTCCTTATCTCCTGCTTCACGTTTTTTTGCAGCAATCTCATTACCCTTGTAGAATAAAGGTAATACGGGGTTATCTGTTACGGGTTCGTAGAAAGCTTCTACCCCAAGTTCTTCAGATAATATTTTTGTCATACTAGATTTTCCTGAACCAATAATACCAGCCAACGTGATCAAAATAATAAACACTCCTTCTTAAATAGTTAATCCAATTTATGTCGTCAAAAATAATCAAATCTAGACTTATAACACCTCATTCGGTATTATCTTACTAGTCAATATTAATAAATAATCTCATATTTTTAATTCTCCGTTTATTTAGTATACATTGGTTTAAATAAAATAAAAGTCTTTTCTTTTTCCAAAATTAATGATTTATAGTAAACTTTTTATTGAAAGCTAGACAGCTCTAAGCACCTTTTTATTTACAAAATAAATATTATTTACCATGAAAGGATTCTTATGTCATTTACTGTTTATATGGTCCGTCATGGCCAGACACTATTCAACTCTTTTCAACGAATGCAAGGTTGGTGCGACTCACCACTTACAGATGCTGGAATTGACAATGCGATTCATTCGGGAAAACTTTTACAAGATAAATCTTTCAACGCAATTTATCGAAGTGACACAATGCGCACAAAAAATACGTTGATTCATCTTTTAAAAGAATCTCATATTCCAGAGAATACTCGTTTAACGCCAATCGAATCAGATCTTTTTCGTGAAGAGTTTTATGGTTTTTTTGAAGGTCAGAATACTGATAAAGTCATGGAAACGGTTGGTCTACCCTATGGTTGTCGAACATTTCTTAATATTCTTGAAAAATATTCAATTGAAGAATCTCGCGATTTTATGAAAAAGGCCGATCCATTTGATCTAGCTGAAGATAATCAAGAATTCTGGGATCGTTATGATAAGGCATTCGATTTTTTACGCGCTCGCCAAAACGATGACGACCAAGTACTTCTCGTTGGTCATGGTACAGCCATTCGAAGTATCGTTTCACGTTATGCGCCAGAGATTGATATTTTAAAAAGTCCCAAAAATGGTAGTATCACTAAATTGATTGTTCATCCCGATACGGTTGAAGTGAGTTATTATGGTAACTTGGGCAAAACGCCAATCTAAGTATCAAAAAAATGCACGTTATTCAGTTTTCATTATCTGAGTAACATGCATTTTTTATTTTACTTTTTCAATACAATGCCTTTATACAAGCTAACCGTTAGCCAATAGTAACCCAGGTAGAGTACCGCAAATATGATAAACGGAATCGCGATATGTGAATAAGTATCTGGAATCATTTCCTTAAACATTTGTAACCCGAATAAAACATGGGTTACACCAACAATTCCCGGTAATAAGAAGAGAATTCCAATTTCACGATTAATTGATTTCTTCATTAATTGGTGTCTAGCACCCAATTGATCTAACAGATCATATCTTTTTTTATCGGCCGCTGCACTTGATAAAATCTTAAACATCAGAATACTTGCTAACATAGCCAACATTGCAATACCCAAGAAGAAGCCCATGAATTCCATGCCACCAAAAATACCATTAATACTTTGGTAAACGACATACTTATTCATTAAGTAGGTTGAACTTTCAACCTGACTCTGAGAAATCCCCTGACTTAATGATTTTAAAGTATCTTTATTATCCTTGAAAGAAGCGAGTCTAACCGCATGGACATTTCGAGTTGGTGCAGATATAGTTGAAAATGATTTATCCGAAACAATCTCTGGATCCAACATATCAGATTCCAAAGTGGTTCGAACGACATTTCCCCACACATCATCTTCATTTTTAGTCGTCATATTATTGGGATCAATTTTAGACAACTTACCCGCATTCATATTTGATGCTGTGAAACTCAGCATATAAAGTGGTGATTTTACAAAATCTGATTTTTTAAAGTAACGTTTATCGCCCACTTTTTTCGTTGCATAAATGGCCTCTTTTTTATCAGTTAGTTGACCAAGTAATTTTTGTTCTTTTACCGAAGGGTCTTGAAGAACAACGTCGTATGGTGACGCATTGTCTACTGATTTATCAGTAATACCAGAAAATCCCATACCAACTGTGATAGCCCCCAAAGCCAACGCAAACAACATCGCAACCATTGTTAGTACCCGATTTAACGACCCTAAACGAAAGCTAAGTTGGCCAACTAAGAACGTATTTAATTGTTTCTCTGAAAACTTTTTACTACGTTTCAATAATTGAACTAATCCACTAAATAATGAATTAAATATTAGGAACGTCCCAACGAAAATAGTCACAATTGAAACGGCTAGTCCAGCCACCTGATACTGTGCCATGTGACTTAATAAATAGTAACCTATGATAATTAAACCTAATCCCATTACACTCTGAATTAAAATCGTACGTAGTTTCATTTTTTTACTGTTTGGTTGTTCCGCTTCATTTAATAATTTTAATATAGGCGTATTCAATAACACATGGCGATTAAATAGTGCCGCAATCATAAAAATAACGATAAAGAAAAGTAACGTTATTAAGATGGCTGGAATATAGAACGGCTGGAAAGAATGTGGTGCAATGTCCATCTTACCAATTAATAATTGTCCAACGCTATATGTCAATCCGACGCCGACCAAGGCCCCAACCACTGTTGCAATAAGCCCAATAATCAACGTTTCCATAAAAATCAAACGTCCGATTTTACGCTTTTTTGCACCAAGCATCATGAACAAGCCATAATCTCTTTGTCGCATACTCATTAAGAAGGTATTTGCATAGATAATATAAAAAAGTGTAATAATTGCCAACAAGACCGAGCCAAATTGGAAAATCATTGCCGCATATTTAACCGTTGCATTCTGCTTAATGAATTCTTGATTTGTTGCTAATGTCTCGAACATATAGAAAATCGCTGAGGCCATAATGAGTCCTGATAACAGAATTAAATAGTCTTTAAATCGACTTTTTATTCCTGTTAAAGATAATTTTAATAACATTTAGTTCCCCTCCTTCCTAGATTTATTGTTCAGCGTTTGCCAATTCTTTTAAAATTTCTTGATAAAATTCTGTTCGTGTTTGTGTCCCTTGAACTAATTCTTGTCCAATTTTTCCATCTTTAATGAATAAGATTCTCTGGCAGTAACTAGCACTAACTGCATCATGTGTCACCATCAAGATAGATACTTGCTCCTTTTTATTGAGCTCTTCCATTGTCGAAAGAAGCGATTTAGCGCTCTTAGAATCTAAAGCGCCTGTTGGTTCATCGGCCAACAGAATCGCCGGGTTATGCACTAATGCACGTACGGCAGCAACACGTTGTTTTTGACCACCGGATAGTTCAGTTGGGTATTGCCCCAAGACATCGCTAATTCCAAGTGTTTTCGTTAGTTTATTAATACGTTCTTGATATTTTGAAATTGATGCATTCTGTAAAGAAAGTGGCAACGAAATATTCTCCGAAGCTGTTAAATTATCTAATAAATTAAAACTTTGAAAAATAAATCCAATTTCTTGCGCTCTAAAATCAGATAATTTATCACCGCTCATTTGTGAAATATCTTGATGATTAATTTCGATGCTCCCTGAAGTAGGCTGATCTAACGTTGATAATAAATTCAACAACGTAGATTTACCTGATCCTGAAGCCCCCATGATACCGATAAATTCACCCTGTTCAACAGAAAAATTAATTCCTTTTAAAGCCTCTGTTTTCTTCTCTTTATTCTTACCATAAATCTTTTTAACATCCTTCACACTTACAACAATTTCTTTCATTTTATTCAGCCTCCGTTTTATATTTAATGCAATGCTCTATGTGTACCATTATACATAGTACACAACAAAAATCAATTTTTAACTTTTATATTCCTAATTTAATTCTCATTAAACCGATTACATTGTTTATTAATTTAATTTATCGTGGAATTTAATTAGGTAGTTCACTATACTTATAAACTGTTAGTTTAATTTACATAGTCAGTTATCTATTCGGGAGGCACTTATGGAAAAAGAGAAAAAAACATTTATATCGTGGCCAGTTCTGGCATTAATGTCATTTGTAACAGTTATTGGCTTCGACGATATCGTCTATAACTTTCAAAATCAAGGTATGGGCGTTATTACATCTTGGATTATTTTATTGCTATTATATGTTATCCCTTATTCTTTAATGGTGGGACAATTAGGATCCGTCTTCAATTCAGAAGGTGGTGGATTAAGTTCATGGGTTCGTGGTACTCGTGGCGAAAAATTAGGTTATTTTACAGCCTGGACTTACTGGGCTGCTTCAATCCCCTACGTTGTTGATACGGCTAACGCAGTCGTCGTTGGCTTTGGCTGGTTGCTCAATGGGAGTAACGCACTCGAGGACAGTTTATCAACTGCCATGTTCGCCTTGATAACATTAATCATTTTCGTTAGTTTTATCTTCATTCAACGTTTTTTCAAGGGTTCATTAGAATTTTTAGGCTTAGTTGGTGGGGGGGCCATGTTCATCCTCACAATTTTGTACGTTTTCATGGCGTTTGGTTCGTTACTAACACCCTCTGGTCATATCGCAACAACAAATATGAGCTGGCGCACATTAATTCCTAAATTTGATTTACATTACTTTACAACAATTGGTTTATTAATCTATGCAATTAATGGTGCAGAACTAATCGCACCATTTGTTACAAAAATGAAGCGACCAAAAAAAGATTTCCCTAAGGCAATGATTATGCTAACGGTAATGACAATTTTCTTAACCGTCTTTGGCTCATTTGCCCTTGGTATTTTCTTCAATGCTCACAATATTCCTAATGATTTTAAAATGAACGGTTCGTACTATGCGTTCCTTCGTTTAGGAGATCAATTCCACATGGGTAGTTGGTTGATGTATGCCTTCGCTGTTACTCAAATTGTGTACATGTGCGCGCTTCTAGCTGTTCTTCTTGATGCTATGACTCGTATGCTCATCTCCGACACAGGCGCTCGTTACATGCCTAAAAAGTTACTTAAAGTTAACAAGGATGGTTTACCCATTAATGGTTATATTCTAACTTGTACGTTAAGTGCTTTCATCCTCTTCTTGGGTGTTTTCTTACCAGATATGAATACTATTTTTAATTGGTTACTGAACTTGAACGGGATTATATCACCCGGTGTCACTTGTTGGATTTTCTTCGCTTTCATGCAAATCCGTAAAAATAGTGACAAATACCCATCAGAATACGTTTTTATTAAAAATGATAAACTCGCTTATGCTGTTGGTTTATGGTGTTTAGTCGTCACAGTTTTAGCAACCATCTTTGGAATTATTCCTCAAGATGTTACCATGGGTAGTTCATTATTCTACTATCAATTAGCAATTAATATTATTAGTATCATTGTTCTAATCGGTCTTGGCTTCATCATGCCAATGATTGCTGAACGTGAACGAAAAAAAGATGGAATTAAAGATTAACTAAAAAATGCTGTCATTACTTTTAAAATAAGTAATGACAGCATTTTTTAGTTACACGAGGATTCCTTTTGCACTTACTGACTCACAAAGTGTCAAAAAACGAATATTCATTAATTTTTCAAAATGAGCGTTATACCGCCTGAACCATCTGCGGTATTCCTTATAAATCCTTATCATTTGGATTGCTTCGCGCCGATTTTTTTTGAAGTTAATAAATAACGCCCTACGGTCCCCGTTAAATCCGTAAAACTCTGTAAAAGTAGCAACACTTTCAAGAAATACATCAAGGATTGTTCCCCAACTCACCTGACTCTCTGAAAGATGCCTTTCATTCAACAAAAGACGAGCATCATATGGTAACTCGCTCATGGCTTTTGTTTTTTCACCTAAGCTCATTCGATTACCCCCAATGATACCATCACTATATCATACCTTTATCGCTTAAACCAAACGCCAAGTTCCATATTCATTTTAACTATCCTGATGGTCTGAAAGTAATAAAAAAAGCTGAACAATAATGTCCAACTTGCTTATCTAAATTAATTAAAAATTGGCTACTTCCTTGTTTTCCACTTGGTTAAACCAATGTTGACATCTTTTTTCAGGTATTAAAATATCCCTATCCTGCGATAAAACGTCATAACATTTATTAACAACTAACGTATCTTCACATCTATTGTAATCAATCTTAAGTTCTGACGGTAATGGTTCATCTGAGGCTAAGTAATCGTCACGAAGCTTGTGCAGTACTGATTTAAGTTTTTTTAGAAAAACAAGTTGATCTTCTAGCTTGTTCTTTGTACCACAATGTTGTAGATCAATATCGTCCATACTAATAAATTCACCGTCTGCTCTAAACATTAAGTTAAGATAACATCTACGGTTCTCATTAGCGCAATAAATATAGGTTTCACAGTGTTCGTATTGAACATAATCGTTTATAATTGTTAATATTTCTTTTTTATATTCTAACTTGTTATTCTCAAATTTTCCCATTTTTCCTCCAGTTTGTTAACTTCTCCCTGACCATCGTCCACGCATACCTTTCGTTCAGCATCCCATTCGCAAACAGTTAAAAATTTCGTCTTTGCAAAACATTTAAAATACGGTTGGTATTTTTCGAACCATTTCCGGTAACAATGATATTGGTCAATTAACTGTGTCGCTTCCGCTAAATTTTTTTTAAGATCATTAAATAATTGCTTTTTATTGTCATTAAATCCGTAAAATTCACTTAGATTAACAGTACTTTCAATAAATAACTCAAACAAAACGGCTAAATTTTTATCATCCTCACTAAGGTGACGTTCTTTAGCAAGTACTCGCACATCGTTTGGTAACTCTTTATAAGCCTGATTATATATTTTTATCTTGTCTTGCATGTTGGGTCGCTCCATTCTCCCCAATACCCGTAACCCTTTTGTTCCCACTTATTGTTCTAAAATCTGTGCCTTCAATATTTGCCAGTCTTGATCTTCTGGTAATTTCCCAAGCAATATTTGCCGACATTTTAAATGACTCATAACAACATCTGAAATATAAACATCAGTCTGACTAGACAGTCTTTTTTCAAATTTTATGGCACTCTCACCCTGTAATGTCAGCATTTTAATGACATAATCGTTATATAAATCGCCCTCTGAAATATCCACGCAAACGTGAATCGTTCGACTGATATAGTTTAGCGGAATACTATTAATCAACAACAACATGTACTCAAGATACAGCTGATTAAAATTCTGAAATTCATTTTGAATATGATTCGTCTCAACATTAGTAAACAGAAAATCCGTCACACATCGATGAAACGTTTGGTACTTGGCATCAAACGTTATCTCCGTTTGCGTTGTCATATAGTTGGCGTGTATCAAGTAACGACTGTTAATCTTAATCAACTCAGTATGCATCTTTTGAATCAATTGTCCCCTGAGATCATCGCTTATCTGATCCGTTTCTAAATACATTTTTGATACTTTGTCCATGAACGTATCTGCCATGCTCTTAACACACTTATTTTGACTTGAATTAAAATCGGAATCAATTAAGTTCTCAATGCCTAGAAAAAGGATTAAATTCTGTGTTTCTTTTTTTGACACCAATTTAGGTTGCTTGATAACTCCGTTAATAAAAATCTGACAAGCCTCGTTAAAATGTTTGATTTTTTCACTGTCACCAATGACATCGTAAGATGAATAAAATTCAATTTGATGATTATTCTTCATTCTGAAGTAATTTATCTCAAAAAATAATTTCAATTTCACTTCACCGGTCGGTGTTAACTTTAAATTAAAGTATGAAATAACAAAATTAACCATTTTTTTGCTATCAATCTTAATTTCTTCCTCAAACACGGGGGCCTCAATCATATTAAAAAAATGATAATATATATTAAATAGTAATTTTCGAATACTGAATTCGTCCCCGATAATTTGCCCATCTTTGAATTCTAGGTGGTAAAGGCCTAAAAATGATTCTAACTCACTTTTTAATTCATATGCTCTGGACATGCTAATAAAATATCGTTTAGAAAACTGTCGTACCGTAACTGGATGTACTAAAGAATCTTCTAAAAAATGAAATAAATACGACTCCTTCAGATACATAAGACGCAGCCGCCTAATAGTCCGCTTCGATAAATTTTCACAATTAATATTGTCATTATTACAATTTATTTCCACAGAACACATCTTAGCTAGATCTTCATTTAACTCTTTAAATCTTTTGTTTATTTTAAATTTTGAAAGATACAATTCCCGTTCGATTTTTGAAACGGTTACGTTAACGTCTCTTTCTAACAAATTTAATATTTTCAATTTTGTGATATTTTTATCACTAATTAAAACAAGTAAATTGTCTTTGATTTAAATCCCTCTGTTCTCTTTTTAATCTAATGAATTCTATAACAATAGTATATCTTTTTAATTTAACAATATCATTTATAAATACTCATAATATTCCACATTTTTTTATTATTTTTATAATATTCCACAATTTCCCAAACTAATCACTAAGACACTAGTTTACTCCTTTTCCAAGGCACAAGAAAAGACCTTTTCAAAAATTCTTGAAAAGGCCCTTCCTAAGCTAACCTATCATTTCTTATAACAGTGCCTTTGCAGCACGTTCTTCATACATTGCAATCTCATCTTCACTTGCTAAAACAAAATGTTCTGGCGATATTTCAACCATTCTTCGTTGTTTACCATCAGCTTCTATTGATGCATCATAGGGGACCTGAACACGATTACGTTCAAATTCAGGATCAGGAACTGGAACAGCCGAAATTAAACTCGCCGTGTAATCATGTAGGGGATGCGTGTAAATTTCATTAGCCGGTGCAATTTCTAACAACTTACCATAATGCATAACACCAATTCGATCACTGATGTATTTAACCATTGATAAATCATGTGCAATAAATAAATAAGTTAACTTATTTTTTATTTGTAATTCTTTCAATAAATTGACAACCTGGGCTTGGATTGAGACATCTAAAGCCGAGATAGGTTCATCAGCAATAATAAACTTAGGCTCAACGGCTAATGCCCGAGCAATTCCGATTCGTTGACGTTGTCCACCTGAAAATTCATGTGGGTAACGACTTGAATGATCTTTATTAAGCCCAACTGTTTCCAATAATTCTTCGACGCGTTTTGCACGGGCCTCATCGTTGGCAGCAAGATGATGAATATCAATTCCCTCGGCCACAATATCTTTAACTTTCATCCGTGGATTGAGTGATGCATAAGGATCTTGAAAAATCATTTGCATATCACGTCGAAATTGTAATTTATCTTTTTTTGATTTTATTTTACGAATATCTACGCCATCAAAATCAATTTTACCATCCGTTGGTTCATACAAATTGATAATACTACGTCCTGTTGTTGTCTTACCAGACCCCGACTCGCCCACCAAGCCAAAGGTCTCGCCTTCATAAATATCAAATGAAATGTCATCAATGGCTTTCACCTCGTCCGGTTTGCCGACATTAAAATACTGTTTTAAATGACGTACTTTTAAAATTTTATTTTTCTTTTGTCCCACCATGTCTAACTCCCCTTCCTTAGCCTTCTGCCAAATTTTGATTCGCTTTAATCTTTGTTTCTTGTTGTTCCGAAAAAATCTTGTAACGTCTTTGAATTTCAACCGGTGGTGTTACCTTAGGTGCGTCCGGATGCAATAACCACGTAGCTGCTGCATGCGTTGGTGATACATCAAAGAATGGCGGTTGTTGTTCTGTATCAATCTTCATGGCGTAATCGTTACGAGCCGCGAAGGCATCCCCTTTTGGTGGATCCAATAAATCAGGAGGTGTACCTGGAATTGCGTATAGATGTTCACTATCAAGTGTCGGCATTGAGTTCAATAATCCCCAAGTATATGGATGTTGTGGATTATAAAAGACTTCATCAACCGTTCCATATTCAATGATTCGACCGGCATACATAACCGCGACGCGATCAGCCATACCAGCAACGACACCCAAATCATGGGTAATAAAAATAATTGACGTTTCAATTTTTGATTGTAACTCTTTCATTAATTCCAGAATTTGTGCTTGAATAGTCACATCCAAAGCCGTCGTTGGTTCATCTGCAATTAAAATTTCTGGATAACAAACTAATGAAATGGCAATCACTATTCGTTGACGCTGGCCACCAGAAAACTGATGCGGATAATCTTTAAATCGTCTTTCAGCATCCGTAATTCCAACTAATTTTAAGATTTCTAAAGCTTGCGCCATTGCTTTTTCTTTTTTGAAATGTTTGTGTTTCATTAATGGCTCAGCAATTTGTCGCCCAATTCTCATCGTAGGATCTAGAGAAGTCATCGGATCTTGAAAAATCGTCGCAATATCCTTACCACGAATACCTTCCATTTGCTTCTCTGACTTTTTAAGTAAATCTTCGCCATGATAGAGTATTTCGCCACCCATCACTTCTGCGTTATTAGCTAATAAACCCATTAAACTTTTTGTTGTAACGGATTTACCGGAGCCAGATTCGCCAACGATTGCTAAGGTCTCACCTTTAGCCAGATGAAAACTAACATCACGTATGGCCTTAACATCACCGGCATACGTATGAAAATTAATTTCTAGATGATTAACTTCTAAAATATTTTCTGTCATTTTTCAACACCTACTCTTTCGTTTTTGGATCAAAAGCATCACGGAGTCCATCGCCCAATAGGTTAAAGGCAACCATGATGATACATAGGACAATCGCCGGATACCACATTTGGTATGGTAGGAACTGAAAGTTCTTTTGTCCATCATTCAACAATGACCCTAAAGAAGCTTGAGGAGCACTAATCCCGATTCCAATGAAACTTAAGAAAGCTTCGAAGAAGATTGCACTTGGAATGGTAAACATGGTTTGAATAATAATTACACTCGATAAGTTAGGCAAAAGATGTTTCACCGCAATTTTCATGGGTGATTCACCTAATGTTCTTGCCGCAAGAATATATTCTTGATCCTTTAATTTTAATGTTTGTGCCCTAACAAGCCGGGCCATAGTTGTCCAACCAGTTACAGCAATCGCTAATATGATTGATGTTAGACCTGGTTTGAAGACAAGTAACATTAAGACAATGACAACTAGGTTAGGGACAGACGAGATAATTTCTATAATACGTTGCATGACCGTATCAACGTGTCCACCACGCCAACCGGACAGAATCCCGTATGCCACCCCAACGCCTAAATCAACCAATGCGGCAACTAAAGCCACAATTAGGGAGATTTTAGTTCCATACATAATTCTTGATAATAAGTCACGGCCAAAAACATCCGTCCCTAAAATAAAGTACTTATCCTTTGGAATACTATTTTGCTTGTACGCATCGTACCACTCGCCCGATGATGTTTTTAATTTACCATTTAATCCATCAATCGGAACACCAGGAATTTTAGGCGGTAGGTTAGTATATTCAACATTTTGTTCCGTCGCACTATGCGGTGCCAAAATTGGAGAACCAAAAGCTAAAATAAAGATGGCAACTAGTACCCAAAGTGAGATAAATGCCCCTTTATTTTTCTTTAGACGACGCCAAGCATCCTGAACGAAAGTCAACGACGGTGCAGCAATTTTTTCATTATCAATAGTGTTATTTTTGTCTAACGGTTCAAATGCATCTACTGGTAGGTCAATTTTATCTGCCATCGTTAATTTCTCCTTCCGGTTAATCGAATTCTTGGATCAATAATACCGTAAATGATATCTGTTAGTAAGATAACAACAACTAAACCTGCTGAATATAACATTGTAACGCCCATAATTGTTGGGAAATCATTTGTTAAAATTGATTTAACAAATTGTTCACCGATTCCGGGAATTGAAAAGATATTTTCAACAACCATTGAGCCAGTCATTAACGCAACCGTGTAAGGGCCGATTAATGTCACTAAAGGAATCAAACTATTACGTAAAGCATGATGGAATACCACACCAAACTTAGTCAATCCCTTAGCCTTAGCTAACTCAATGTAATCACTGCTCAAGACGTCCACCATTTCGGTTCGAATGAACCTGGCTGTTTCTGCCAGCGGCCCGACACCCAGAGCTATTGTTGGTAAGATGGTGTAGCTAAATCCACCCCAATCAGCAATCGGTAACCAACCTAACTTCAATCCAACGTAGTACTGCAACAAAACAGCTAATACGAATGATGGAATTGAAATACCTAAAATTGATAATATTGTAGAAGATGTATCAATCCAAGTGTTCTTGTTGATAGCTCCAATAGCCCCAATCACAATTCCGATAACTAACCCAAAGATGATTGCCTGGAGTCCAAGCTGTCCCGATGGTCCAATTCGACTTGAAATCAAGTACGAAACCGGTTGATTACTGTATTGGAATGATGTTCCTAAATCGCCCTTGACTAATCCCAATAAATAAATGAGATATTGTTGCCAGACCGGTTTATTCAACCCGTATTGTTCATTCATGATTTGTAATTGTTCAGGCGTCATTTTTTGTTGATTCGCATACGGTGATCCAGGCATTAACTTCATTAAAAAGAAGGTAATGGTTGCAACTAAAAACAACGTCAGTAACATATAAAAAATTCGTTTGACTAGGTATTTACCCATAATTCTGACCCTCACTTTTTGCTTTATTATGTAATTAAAACAAGTCAGAACTAACCATTACGGTTAATTCTCACTTGTTAAATTTTACCACGTTGATTATTTATTTAGTAACATAAGCACCCTTAAAGTTGTAATTAACGCCGGCGCCGTTGTAGATAACACCCTTAACTGTTGATCTCAGTAATTGTGCTTGAGACATTTGGTAAAGTGGTGAAATACCTTGATCTTCCATCAAGATTTTTTCAGCTTTGACTAAATCATCCCAACGTTTGTCTGGATTACTTGCATCCGTTGTTTTTGATGCTTTAATTAATGCATCATATTCACTGTTCTTCCACTTACCACCATTTTGCGAATTATCTGAAGTAAACAAATCTAAGAACGAGATTGGATCGGAGAAATCTGCTCCCCACGCTGTAACAACGATATCAAAATCACCACTAGTTGATCTTGCTAAACGTGATTTGAATGGGATATTAATCAATGTGACGTCCGCGCCATCCAAATTATCCTCAATTGCATTTTGTAAAAATTCATTTGTTTTCTTAGCCTTATCAGTATCTTCACTCATGATTGAGAAACTAGCTTTTGAAACGCCAACTTCTTTCAAACCGGCTTTCCATAATTTTTTAGCTTCCGTAACGTCTGTGCTTGCTGCCATCTTAACTGCCGATTCTTTAGCGAAATCTGTTCCTGTCTTAGGATTTGAAGCAAGTCCTGTTGAAACTAATCCTGAAGCAACTGTTGAACCGTCACCTAGTATCTTATCCACAAATTGTTTTCTGTTGATAACTAATGAGATAGCTTGACGAATTTTTTTGTTTTGGAATAATTTATTCTTTTGATTATATTGTAAGTAGAATGTTGATGCTTGTTTACGTGTAATATAATCTTTATCCATGTTTAATGTTTTAGCCTGTTCGGCCGATAAATTTGTCATATCTAATTTTTTACTTTGGTATAGATTATAGCTTGTCGTGTTATCTTTAGACACTTGGAAGTTCATTTCTGTTAACTTAACTGCTTTCTTATCCCAGTAAGTGTTGTTTTTCTTTAGCTTCCAATTTAAGTTCGTTCCTGTCCAACCATCAAGTACAAATGGACCATTGTAAACCATGTATTTACTTTGTGTTCCATATTTTGAACCAAATTTTTCAACCGATTTTTGATTTTGTGGGTAGAATGACGGAAATCCCATTAATAACTTAAAGTATGGCACTTTTTTATCCAATGTCACAACTAATGTATGTTTGTCGGTTGCCTTAACACCTAAGGTTGTTGGCGCCATTTTCCCTGTACTAATAGCATCATAGTTCTTAATTCCTGAGAAGAGGTACCCATATTGTGAAGCCGTTTTAGGGTTCACTGTCCGTTGCCATGAATAAACGAAGTCTTGAGCCGTTACGTCATCTCCGTTACTCCACTTAGAATCGCGAAGATTAAACGTATAGGTCATACCATCTTTTGAGATTGTTGTTTTAGTAGCGAGCGCATTTGAGACTTTACTATTTTTACCGATGCTATACAAACCTTCATTTGTATTATTCAACATGTTAAAACTGACTGTATCTGTTGCAGTTGATAAATCCATCGATGGTAATTCTGCTGTCTCGGACCAATTAATAACTTGTTTATCAGCTAGCTCTTTACTATCCGATGATGAAGACTTAGATCCACATGCTGCCAATACGACGACAGACAATGCAAGTACACCACTTAATTTCAACACTGACTTTAACTTCATAATATGACCTCTCCTTTTTTATTTACCTTTTCTTAACGTAAGTTTATCTTACATTAAAATAAGATTAAAATCAACATTAAAATCTAATTTAATATAAAGTGGTTTAAAACTGTGTTTTATAGACGTTGTCGTTCGTTAAAATTCATTTAAAATTGATATCACCAAATATTAAAATGAGAATTTAGCCATTATTTGTTGTTAATTCTCATTTATCTCCTCCCTTGCATTTTGATGTTCGAATATTTTTCCTGATAAATGTTATACTTAACCTATTAAGTAAGTTCCACGAGGAGGTTCTCATGAAAGAAACATATTCTACAGAAATACCAGTTATTGATGTTTTTATTGCCGGTATTGAAAAACAACGTGAAAATTTAGATTACACAATGTCCGAATTAGCTGCATTGGTTGAAGCAAATAACATGCATGCAGTTGAAGACATTCGCCAAAAGTTAGATCGCCCTACTGCCGCCCTTTACTTTGGTAAAGGTAAGGCAGAGGAGTTCAAAACTGAGAGTGAAGCACAAGGCGTTAAAATTTTAGTCGTTAATGATGAATTATCACCAACTCAAATTCGTAACCTTGAAGCCGCATCAGGCATGGAGGTCATGGATCGTACGGGACTAATCCTGGCTATTTTTGCTTCTAGAGCCCAGTCTCGCGAAGCTAAACTCCAAGTTCAAATGGCTCAACTTCAATACCAATTACCTCGTCTAAGAGGTATGCAAGCTAAATTGGACCAACAATCTGGTGGTGCTGGCCTCGCTAACCGTGGTGCCGGTGAAACAAAAATTGAATTGGATCGTCGTGTTATCGAGAATCGAATCACTCATATTAAAAAAGATCTAGCTGAAATGGACAAAGAAGAATCAACCAGACGTAAACAACGTGATAAATCTGGTATTCCTACCGTTGCCTTAGTTGGGTATACTAACTCGGGTAAATCAACAACAATGAATGGATTGCTTCGTCTAATCGGACAGGATGAAGACAAACAGGTTTTCGAAAAGAATATGTTATTTGCTACATTAGATACAAGTGTTCGAAATATTCAATTTGAAGATAAGAAGCAAATTCTATTGAGTGATACCGTTGGATTCGTTAGCAAGTTACCTCATCAATTGGTTAAAGCCTTCCGCACAACCTTAGCTGAAGCTGCCCAGGCTGACCTGTTAATTCAAGTAATTGATGTTGCCGATAAACATGCTGAAGAGATGATTCAAACGACTGAAGAAACATTGAAGGCCATTGGCGTTGAAAATATTCCGATGATTTATGCCTACAATAAAGCCGACTTAGCAGATATTGCTTATCCTACATTTTCTGATGATAAGTTCACTTATAGTGCTCGCGATGAAGCGTCACTTAACCAATTGGTTGATATCATTAAAAAGAATGTCTTTAAAGATAACGAAATCATGACCGTTTTAATTCCATTTGATAAAGGTCAGCTGGTTGATTTAATTAATGAGAAAGCAACCATTTTAGAAACAACTTATGAAGAATCAGGTACAAAATTAAAAATCGATGCTCCAAAGATCATTGCTAATCAAGTACAAGAATATATCGTCTAATCTAATGATTAAAAGAGTAACTCAATCAAGTATTTCTTACTGATTGGGTTACTCTTTTTTTGATGTGACAGTATTGTCAGATTAATTGCGTCACCCCCACCGTTATGCTAAACTTCTAATATTCATTTTAGAAAAAGGAGGATTCAATTTTGGAAAAAAAACCAGCAGTTGAACTTAACAGATCGTTAGGTCTGTGGTCAGCACTATCAATCGTCATTGGAACGGTTATCGGTTCCGGTATCTTTTTTAAGCAAGCATCGGTACTCGACTATACCGGATCTACTACAAATGCCTTGCTTGCATGGCTATGTGGTGGCATTATAACCTTAACCGCCGGATTAACTGTTGCCGAAATTGGATCTCAAATCCCGCAAACTGGTGGCTTATATATCTACATGGAAAAGATTTACGGAAAAATCTGGGGATTTCTAGCCGGTTGGATGCAAGTTATCGTTTATGGACCTGCCATGATTGCTGCTCTCGGTGCCTATCTTGCCATTTTAATCGTAGATTTCTTTGGTATTCCGGCTGGGTATTCACATCTTATTGCGTTGGTTGCTGTTGTTTCTATCGGGGCACTTAATATGTTATCTAATCGTTATGGTGCGTCATTTCAAATCATAACGACCATCTGTAAATTATTTCCAATTGCCGCAATTATTATCTTTGGGCTGTTTTTCGGAGACGCAAATGCGCTCGGTCAGTCAGTTTCAACTGTCAGTCACTCTACAAGTAATTTTGGAGTTGGTATTCTTGCCACATTATTTGCTTATGATGGTTGGATTCTAATTGCCAATATGGGAGATGAAATAAAAAATCCTAAAAAGACATTACCCAGGGCAATTGTTTTAGGAATCTCACTTGTTCTTTTCATTTACGTTCTGGTTTCATTCAGTATTATGCGTGTCGTACCCGCAGATCAAATTCATCAGTTAGGTGAGAACGCAACACCACAATTTGCTAAGATTGCTTTCGGCGAAATTGGTGGCAAGATCATGAATATTGGTGTAATTATTTCTATTCTGGGTTGTATGAACGGAAAAATTATGACGTTCCCTCGGATAATGTGGGCAATGGGTAAAAACAAACAACTCTCTTTCCATAAACAACTTTCCTATTTACATCCAAAATCACATTCACCTGTTGTCGCTACATGTGTCGCATTAAGTATTGCTGCCATTATGATTTTATTCTTTGACGCAGATCGCTTATCTGAAATATGTATTTTTACAGTTTATTGTTTTTACGTTATGACTTTTATCGGCGTCTTCATCTTACGTCGTCGGAATAAAGAATCACATTTGAAACGTGTTTTTTCAGTTCCGTTATATCCATTTACGCCCATTGTAGCCATTTTGGGCGCAGCATTTGTCTTAGTTAGTGAAGTCCAATCGGACCTTATAGGAGTTCTTATCTCTTTCACAATTGTGGCAATTGGCATACCCGTTTATTTATATGAATCACATAAAAATAAAAATTTATAGTAAATAAAGACTTAATGACACTATTGTCGTTAGGTCTTTATTTGTCTATTTATCACGGTTATCAGTTAATTCAATTTCCCATAACAAATAAAAGGAGGGTCCTCCGACGGGTCCCTCCTTTTATTTGTTATGCTTGTTTATTTTTTAATACGTTTTTTGATAAAAATACCTACCAATGATAATCCCGCTAATAAACCACCAATCACCATAATCAGAACGGAGTTAGCTTTTTCATCTGTTTGCGGCAATTGTTTTTTATCCTTCTGTAATTTTTTTGGTTGCATCGAATTTATATCCTTTTTCTTATTTTTATTTTCTGTTTTCCCCATTTCCTTTATGTTTTTACTTGTTTTTTCGGTTACCTTTAACTGATCATTTATTGGTTTAATTACTTCCGGTTTGATAACTTCTGGTTTTGTTACTTCGTTCACGAGATCTTTTTTATAAACGTAAATCACGATAAGGTTATTATTCGCATACGTTCCACCCGTTTCGGCACTTCCGTTCTTAATCTCTTTAAATGTGTATCCTTTTATTTCTTCTCTGTTCGCTAAATACGATGATCCAACTGGCCCGGTCATTAATGTATCCGCCCGAAGCGCTTTACCATTTTCGTCAACGTATTTTACCGTTACCACGCCATTTACAATAGGTTTCATATTTTCTACATATACATAAGTGATAATCTGATTCTCATTTGTATACTTTCCTATAGTTGGGGCACTTTCTTCTAACATTTCTTTGAATTTATATCCTTTTATCGCC
>NZ_AZDI01000005.1 GCF_001434695.1 Dellaglioa algida DSM 15638 | reverse complement strand
CTTGGTCAAGCCCATTTCGTTGAATATTATAAATAAATCGTGATTTGGATTCCCCTACCGATTGAATCTTTAACAACAATTTCCCCACCCATTGCCGTTACAAGTTCGTGCACAATAGAAAGTCCAAGCCCATTACCCTCTATTTCTTTACTTCTAGACTGGTCAATCCTATAGAAGCGTTCAAATATTCTTTTTTTGTCTCCGTCTGAAATACCGACACCCGTATCCGAAACCAAAATAAAGGTTTTTTCTCCATCAATACCTGCCTCAATTAAAATTGAACCGTTGTCTACGTTATATTTAACGGCATTTTGCAGTAAATTCTCCACGATAGTTGTTATTTTACTTTTATCAAAACTGATAACAAAATCTTTTTGTATTTTTCTATTAATTTCCAAATTTTTACTTCTAATCTTTTTGCTTAAAAGTTCTAATTCAGAATCAATTACGTCATTTAACTTAAATTTTGTAATGTTTTCTTTACTTTTCTGACCCTTTGATAATTTCAGTATTTCTTGAATTAGGACCTCTAACTTATTGCTCTCATCGTAAATGATATTCAAAAATTTCTTTGCTGTCACGTGATTAACCGGTTCCTCCAAAAGGGTTTCAGTAAAACCTTTTATTGCGGTAACTGGTGTTTTTAGCTCGTGGCTTACATTTCCAACAAATTCTGTCTGCATTCTCTCTAAGAGTTTCACTTCAGTTATATCGTACAAAATTACAATTACTTGAAAGTCAACGTTATCATTTGCGACGTAGACCACCGTTGCATCTACTACCTTATTTGTATTTCCAATCTCAACTTCAGCTCGTTGCTTTTCTCGTAACTTTATAGCTTTTTCAATTAACCCACTTAATTTATACGTTTTAACGTCATCAATATACGAGTGACGTTGCTGTTGAATTGTACGCCCCAACAACATCTCTATCGTTTCATTTGCCATTAAAACTTGTCTTTTATGATCTATTTGCATGATACCAACCGTTAGATGCTCGATTAATCGTAGATAATTATTATTTTGAACCTGATAATGGACATTTCTTTTCTTTTGATAACTCTCCACGCGATTAATTGCTTTCGATAATTCAAAGTTTGGACTATCCGTATCCAGTAAAACATGAAATGAGGCGCCTTGATTGACTAAGCTATTTAATCTATTTGCCATTAACTTTGATTCCGCATCAGACTTAGACACCATTTTATAAATAATAAATATCTCTATAAAACTTAAAATAATTACACCACTTACGTTAGTTTTACTAAAGAATCGGCCAGTCACACTCCATAATAACATCATACTAAATATTAAATTCAGCGATATTATTAAAATCGCAATCACATATTTCATTTTTTTATTCATTTATTTCCCTCAAACTTATATCCAAATCCCCGAACTGTTTTCAAATACATTGGTTTCTTTGGATCGACTTCTAATTTTTCACGTAAATGGCTGACATGCATATCAATCATTCGCGTCTGTCCTTCGTAATCATATCCCCATACGCCACTGAGCAATTTTTCTCTGCTTAAAACACGGCCTATTCGTTTAACAAAGTACACCAAAAGCTCAAACTCTTTTGGCGTCAATAAAACTTTTTCATTATTTTTATAGACAGAATAATTTGAAAAATCAATTTTAAAATCTTTAAATTCTTTAACTTCCTCATTATCTTGTTCAATCCCAGATGAATTAATCTCGGTACGTCTTAAAATAGCTTTAATTCTTGCCACTACTTCCCTTGGACTGAACGGTTTCGTCATGTAATCATCCGCGCCAATTTCTAACCCAATAATCTTATTTAATTCATCATCTTTAGCCGTTAATATTATTATTGGCGTTTTTATTTTTTCCTGTCTTAACTTCTTTGTAACTTCAATACCATCATATCCCGGTAACATCAAATCAAGAATAATAAAATCAAAATTTCGTTCTGTTGCCTTTTTGAACGCACTTGGACCATCTGTTGCCACCTGCACTTCATAATTCGCACTTTCTAAATTATACGTTAGTAACGTCACAATCGCCGGTTCATCATCCACAACTAAAATTTTTTTCATTACTTATCCCCTAACCAAATTTATTTGATTATAACCAACCCTATTTCGTACGGTGAATCTGAAAAAATAGCACTTTCCGTTATTTTAGTATCACCACTAAACGTTTTAATTTTCAATCGACAATATGTTGAACTACTTTCAAGCGCTTTATATAGTTCATTTTCATTTCTCACGTTAATACCATTACATTGGATCACGACATCCCCAACCTCGACGTCCATTTTCGCCGCTGGTGTTTCTGGTCGTACCCCCACAATTAAGATACCTTCATCAGATTCTGCAAACCACTTTTCTTGTTTATTATCATGGCGTTTAATGACGTATCTATCCCCCAAATAAGCAATCAATAATATGACTAGCCCAATTATGCCTGCTATTGGATAAAATGCAGATATGATGGCTAAACAGGCGCTCACTACTGCCAAATATAAATATTGTTTTTTGATAAAGCCGATAGCTAATTTTGGCAATTCTTTATAAATTCGAAGCGTCAGTCCAATAATTAACGGTAAAATGATAACGTTGTATTCTGTCCCCGCTACATGAATTAATGGCCACCAATCAAATACACTGTGAAATTGATTACCTGGCACTAATATTACGAGTGGTATAAGATACAATTCTTTCATTTTAAATGATGATATATTTCGTCCCCGTTTTCCGGCCTGCGTACTTGGTGATAACTGGCTCTTCCTAAATAAGTGTAGTGCAATACCTGTAATAAGCAAGCTAAGCGTTCCCACTAGTAAGATTCCCGTTAAAAATTCAGGTTGGAAGGTCTCATTTTTAAATACATCCATATTAGATGATTGCCATCCCAACATCCCATAAATAAGTCCAGAAATTAAGAATAACGGATAGATGCTGTTGAATAATGGGTACAATAAAAGTCCTGCAATCATGCAGATTGTATAGATAAGTACCCAGTTCATTGGAATCATTGTTCCCGTTCCAAATAAAATTACTGATCCAATAATACCAAAGAGTATTCCTACTTTAATTGCGTGGCGTTCCTCATAGAAATCACTATCGACAGCCGTCCGAAATGCTTGTCGCTCTTTTTTTACCCTCTGATTATAAATAACAAACATCAATATCGTTACCAACCAAACCGTCGGTTGAATGAAAAATGTTCCAATAATTTTAAGTATCTCCATAAATCCACCTATTTTCTTTAAGATATAATACTCAAATTATATCATGCTTTATTACGATTAAAAAATGATTATCTAAATCGAAAAAAAAGACTGGATACCGTTAAAAACGGCACCCAATCTTCATTAATTTTAATTAAATCTTTAAGAATCGACGCATTGAAACAAATGATCCCAGTGCACCAATAACGATACCAATTGAGATCAATAGCAAATCAATCTCTGCCAAGAAAGTTCCTGGTGTTAACAATCTGTAACTTGTTGATGCTAATGAAGCTTGTAAGCCGTTATAAATCCAAATGTAGCCAAAATCAACTAACGCAATTGGAATAATCGCCCCTAAAAGTCCAGTCCATGCACCTTCAAGTAAGAATGGCCATCTGATAAATCCATTCGTGGCACCAACTAGACGCATAATACCAATTTCATTTCTACGAGATAAAATTGTGATTCTAATTGTATTAGATATCAAGAATACCGCAACGAATAGAAGTAATGCACTAATGATCATACCCCATTTTTGGATACTACCAACCACTTTAAATAGTTTTTTAGCAGATGTTCCACCAAAACTTGCATCATTTACATAATCTAAAGTTTTAGCTTTTTTTGCAACTTGTTCAGTTTGCTTTGGTTCTTTCGTTTGAACATCAAATGTATCATATAGAGGATTATCATCCCCACCAAACAATTTAAACTCATTACCATAACTGCCGACAACTTGTTGTAATTGTTCTTTTTTACTTGAAAAAGTGACTTTTTTAACTTCAGAGTAACTTTCAAGTTTCTTTTTCAACGTATCTTGTTGGTTCTTTGTTGTCTTGCGTTCAACAAATACTCGAACTTGAACGTCATTTTCAACATCAGATGCTAATTTATTTACATTCATTAAAATCGAGAGCAATACACCAACTAAAATTAATGTTACAGTAACTGCACTGATAGCGGCAACAGACATCCATCCGTTACGACGAAGACTCTTAACACTTTCACCTAAATGGCGCTTAAACGTTCTCATTTTCATAACCGTATTTTCCTCCTTCTTCATCTCGGGCAATACGGCCATCTTCAATAGCCAACAAACGATGTGGATATTTGTTCACAATAATACTATTATGAGTTGCCATGATAACTGTTGTTCCCTGTTTATTTACTTTTTCTAAAATTGCCATGATATCGTCAGAAGTTTCAGGATCTAAGTTACCCGTTGGTTCATCAGCAATCAACACTTCCGGTTTATTAGCAACCGCACGTGCAATAGCAATTCTTTGTTGTTCGCCACCAGATAGTTCTTCAGGAAATTTATCTGACTTATCAGCTAAATCTACAAGGTCCAGAACATAATCAACGCGTTCCTTGATTTCTGCTGGTTCTTTTTCAATCACTTCAAGTGCATAGGCAATATTTTCAAATATTGTTAGGCGTGGTAATAATTTGAAATCTTGGAAAACAATCCCAAGATCTCTTCGTAAAAATGGGACTTCTTTTGGTTTCATCGTTTGTAACTGAAAGTTATTTACGGTAATTTCACCAGATGTTGCTTGCTCTTCATGGTACATCATTTTGATAAACGTTGATTTACCGGCCCCACTGGGTCCAACCACGTATACAAATTCACCTTGGTCAATTCGAATATTGATATCATTACTTGCGATAATATCATCGGAATATTGTTTAAATACATTTTTAAATTCTATCAAACAGTGAATCCTCCTATGTCTATTTTCATAATGTTTTCATTATACCATGATTATGTTCTTACAGATTTCAATAGTTTTACAATTAAGTTTCATTTATTAACTTGGGTTTTCATTTTTTAGTTTCCACTGTAAAAAAGCGTTAATAAAACCGTCTAAGTCTCCATCCATTACTGATTGTACATTTCCCGTTTCAAATTCTGAACGATGGTCTTTTACCATTGAATAAGGATGGAATACATACGACCTAATTTGCGATCCCCAACCAATATCCATTTGTTCGCCTTGAATGGCAGCACGTTCTTTTTCCTTTTCTTCCATTTCAAGTTGATACAATTTAGATTTCATCATGCTTTCTGCTGTCGCCCTATTTTGAAATTGTGATCGTTGCGCTTGACTTGATGTTACAATTCCTGTTGGTATATGAATCAATCGAACCGCCGAAGACGTCTTATTAATATGTTGTCCACCGGCCCCAGACGATCTGAAAACTTCCATTCTAATATCATCTTGGTTTAATTCAATTTCAACGGAGTCATCCAATTCGGGCATGACATCAACGGATGCAAATGATGTATGACGCCGTCCCGCGGCATCAAATGGTGAGATTCGGACTAATCGATGGACACCTTTTTCACTTTTTAGGTATCCATATGCATTTAGTCCCTTAATTAGAAGCGTTACACTTTTTAAGCCTGCTTCATCCCCGGACTGATAATCTACCGTTTCAACGGTCAATCCACTTTTTTCAGCCCATCTCGTATACATTCTTAAGAGCATTAGCCCCCAATCTTGAGATTCAGTTCCACCTGCGCCCGGATGAATTTCTAAAATAGCATTTCGACTGTCATAAGGTTCATTCAGTAGCAGTCTTAACTGATACCTATCAAGTGCCTTCATCGTTTCATCAAATAAATCATTAAACTCACTTAACATATCCGGATCGTTTTCTTCTTGTAATAATTCAAGCATTACTTGTAATTCCGAAACCTGACTCTCTAAATCATGAAAGGAGTCATACTTACCTTTTAGTTGATTCGTTTCATCAATGACTTTTTGAGCTTCTTCTTGATGATTCCAAAAATCTGGATCAGCCATCCGTTCTTCATTCTCAGAAATTCGTTCATTCAGCGTCTCTAAGTCAAAGAGACCCCCTGAAGTTAGTTATTTTTTGTTCCATATCATTGATCTGTTTCCTATAATCACTTAGTTCCATGAGTTTTCTCCTTAATCTGTTAAAAAGGGTCACCTTCAAACTCTATCGAATTCGGAAGTGACCCTTTACTGATATTTTTTTATTAACGTTTAATATTTTGTCTAATTTCAGCTTTCATGAATAAACGTGTCACTTCAAATTCGATTGTACCCACAACTTCTTCAAACATTCTGAATCCATCTGATTGATATTCAACCAATGGGTTTAATTGTCCGTAACCACGTAGTCCGATTGACTGACGTAGTTGATCCATTGCATCGATGTGAGCCGTCCATTTATCATCAACAACACGTAACACAACTACTTTTTCAAATTCGAGCATTTGTGCTGCATCAACTAATTGGTCCTCTTTAATTTTGTAATTCTTTTCGGCACGATCAACTAAGTAGGCTTCAATCTCTTTAGCATCCTTACCTTCTAAATCTGCCAAGGAAATGCTATCCTCGTTAACCATTGAAGATACTGCAAAATCTATAATAGCTTGCAAGTTCCATTCAGTTTGGTCACCTTGAGTGTGCATTTGAACAATATGATTTACAGTTCTTTGAATCATAGGCATAATGACTGGTTTCAATGTTTTTTCTTCCATGATAACTTGTTGTCTTTGGTTATAAATAACCTCACGTTGTTCACGCATGACATCATCATATTGTAAAACATTTTTACGCGTATCATAATTATTACCTTCAACACGTTTTTGTGCTGATTCAACTTGTTTTGTAATCATACGACTTTGAATCACAGCATCATCTTCAGTAATATTCATGCGTTCCAAGAAACTCTTAATACGTTCTGAACCAAATCGTAACATCAAATCATCTTCTAAAGAAAGATAGAATTGTGTCATTCCATCATCCCCTTGACGACCGGCACGACCACGAAGTTGATTATCAATACGACGAGATTCATGACGTTCCGTACCAATAACAGCTAATCCGCCAATTTCCTTAACACCAGGTCCCAATTTAATATCAGTCCCACGTCCAGCCATATTTGTTGCAATTGTAACGGCTCCACGTTGTCCAGCATTCAGGATAATTTCAGCTTCACGTTCATGGTTTTTGGCATTTAAAACAGCATGTGGAATTTCAGCTTCATCCAACATTTGTGCCAATAATTCTGACGTTTCAACTGCGACAGTACCAATTAACATTGGTTGTCCAGCTTCATGACGTGTTTTAATATCAGCGATTACAGCCTTAAACTTACTATTCAATGATGGATATAACAAATCAGCTTTATCATCACGAATAATTGGTTTGTTTGTCGGAATTTGAACAACTTCCATATTGTAAATTTCACGGAATTCTTCTTCTTCCGTTTTGGCAGTACCTGTCATACCAGATAATTTCTTGTACATTCTAAAGAAATTTTGGTAGGTGATATTAGCCATTGTTTTTGTTTCGTCTTCAATTTCTACGTGTTCTTTAGCTTCAATTGCTTGATGAACACCATCAGAATAACGACGACCTTCCATGATACGGCCAGTAAATTGATCAACAATCATTACTTCGCCATCTTGCACAACATAATCTTTATCACGTAGCATAACAAAGTTAGCACGTAACGCATTATCTAAATGATGCGTTAAAATTGTGTTATCCGTATCAAATAGATTGTCTAAGCCAAAGTATTTTTCACCCTTGCGGATTCCTTCTTCAGTTAAAGAAATTGATTTTGATTCAAGATCAATCTTGTAATCTTCTTCTTCAGTTAATGTTTTAGCAAATCGATCTGCTCGAACATACATTGCAGTTGTTTTTTCAGCTTGACCAGAAATAATTAACGGCGTTCTAGCTTCATCAATCAAAATTGAATCAACTTCATCGACGATAACGTAGTTCAAGGGTCTTTGAACCATATCTTCACGGTAAACAACCATGTTATCACGTAAATAATCAAATCCTAATTCACTATTTGTTGAATACGTAATATCAGCAGCGTAAGCTTCACGTTTTTCTTCGGCTGTTTTTGCATTGATATTCAGTCCAACAGTCAAGTCCAACCATGAATACAATTCACCCATCTCTGTTGCATCACGGCTCGATAAGTACTCATTAACTGTAACAACATGGACGCCTAATCCAGAGATTGCATTCAAATAAACAGGCATAGTAGCCGTTAAAGTTTTACCTTCACCAGTTTTCATTTCTGCAATATTACCGGCATTTAAAACCATTCCACCAATCATTTGGACACGGAATGGGTATAGGCCTAGGACACGTTTTGCGGCTTCACGAACAACCGCAAACGCTTCAGGTAAAAGATCATCAAGCGTTTCACCTTCTTGATATCTTGCCTTAAAAGCAGGCGTTTTAGCTTTTAGTTCATCATCAGATAGTGCAGCCATTTCATCGGCCATGTTTTCAATAGTATCAGCTATTTTACCCAGTCTTCGTAATTCACGGGTATCACTTTCAACCCATTGTCTTAATACATTTGCCATTTAGCTTTCCCCTTATATATCAAACACTCTTATTGAATTATTTTTAATTATAATATCATTTTTTATAGTATCACTAAATCAACAAATTTTAAACCAAAAATAAAAAAAAGCCTTGCGTAGTTAAACTACCCAGCAGGCTTTTCCCTTCTAACTTAATCTTCGGCTTCAATTAAACCGTAGCGACCATCTTTTCGTTTATAAACGATGTTAATACCTTCTGTATCAGCATCTTCGTAAATAAAGAAGTTATGGCTCAACATATCCATTTGTAAAATAGCTTCTTCACTGCTCATTGGTTTCAAAGAAACATGTTTTGTACGAACAACGTCAAACATGCTTACTTCTTCATCAACAGAATCTGATTCTTCATCAGCAATTTCATTACGAATTTCAATCTCTTTGATTCCTTTACCTCTTGATTGACGGTTAATTTTAGTTTTATATTTACGGATTTGACGTTCTAACTTATCAGTTACAAGATCGACACTTGAAAGTAAATCTTGTGATGTTTCTTCAGCTCGAAGGACGAGAGAAGGCATTGGCACAGTCACTTCCACTTTAGCCGTTTTATCTGAGTACACTTTTAAATTAACATGAGCCGTTGAATTTGATGTATCAGTGAAGTACTTTTCTAATTTGAATAACTTCTTTTCAACGTAATCTCTAGTAATATCTGTAACTTCAACATTTTCACCGCGAATATTGTATTTTAGCATAATAAACTCTCCCTTCAATCTACGGCAGGTAACGAACCAATTAATAACCTTCCCGTTGGTTTAATTATAAGCGAAAATGACTGAATATACAAACGATATCCCCTAATAAAATACGATTAGTACGCCATTGTAATCGCAAACATATTCATTTAGACGATTCTCGATTCTCTTCTAATTAAATCATCTAGAATTCATCTTGCAAGCGTTATACTTTTAACGCATTTAGCCCTTGACGCTAATAAGTCAATCGCATAAAACAACGTCCGACCCGTCGTATAGATATCATCGACAACTAACACAACTTTATCAGTTAAATCCGGACAATCTGAGCTGAGCGTAAAAGGCTGGACCAATTCTAACCTTTGATGCCTATTCTTATGAGATTGTTTTTCTTTAACGGTATCATTTCGTTTCACAAAATGACTATGTTTCATCGTTAAAAGGCCACAAACTTGGTTAAATCCCCGACTACTCATTGTCTCAGAATCTACGGGGATCACCACAAGATAATCAAAATAAATCGTCTCAATCTTCTTTTTTAACGCCGTTTGAAAAACAGTTCTTAACTGGTAGTCTCCATTAAACTTATAGTTTTTAATACTTTCTTTCATAAAATCATTGTAAACGAATAACGCTTGATTCTGAAAATCATAACTCGGGTAAATAAGTCGCCATTTTTTACAATCCGGACAACATTTTTGATTCTCTTGATCTCGTCCGCATCCTTCGCAGGCTGTACTCGCCTGGATTACCTCAAATTGTTCCCGACAATTCCGACAAATTTGCTGTTTTTCATAAGGCTTAAAAGACACGATAAATGCTAAAGTTAGTTTCTGACTAAAGTCATTTTGACAAATTTTACAATTTCTCATTCCTTTAACCGCCTTGCTTTTCGATTCATTGTTTTTATTTGTCCTGCTGCTTTTTTCAATGTAACTGTATAATTACTACACAAAAAAATAACGTCGCCGTAAGGTCGGTTAACATTGCGACCGACGCGACCAGCAATTTGAACCAAGGCCGCCGTTGAAAAAGTTTTATCATCAGCCCCAAGTACGAAGACGTCCAAATTAGCAAGGGTTACACCGCGCTCTAAAATTGTTGTCGTAATAAGATATCGCATCTCACCTGATCTAATAGCTTTTACTTTCTCTAATCGATCGGGATCCTCAGAGTACACAGTTTCCCCCTTCAAGTTGGGGAACTTCTTTTTAAACGCCTGCATCACTGGTTGTAACAACCAAATTTTAGGCACAAAAACTAAAAATGGATCATCACGTTTTAGCCAATGATTGATTCGCAAGACTAATTTTTTTGGTAAATGTCCTTTTTTAATTTTTTTCTCCCATGATTTTTCAAATACGACTTTAATTTCGGGTAGTTTATGTCCATGGAAACGTACGGGCAAGTAACTCACAGTTAGCCGATTTAGCCGGACCTCTCTTAACAGTTCCTCACTGGGTGTGGCTGTTAAATATAAACTGGACCCTCCTTTTTTCGTTGCCTGGGTTGTCGCTTGCAAGAGTAGTTTATTTTGAGCATATGGAAAGGCGTCCACTTCATCAACTATCATGACATCAAACGCCTCTTGAAAACGCAATAACTGATGAGTCGTGCAAACGACCAATTGCGTATATTTATACGGATTCGTCGATTTACCGTGTAACAAACAAATATCTATCTCGTTAAATGCCGCCTGTAACCTTGGAAATAATTCGATACAAACGTCAACTCGTGGAGATGCCAAGCAGACACGCTTATTATCCATTAACGCCGCTTCGATACCTTTAAACAGCATCTCTGTCTTCCCGGCACCCGTAACAGCCCATAATAAATGACGAGCGGCCGGTTTCGCAAATATTTGTCTAACTTCATTAGCACAAGCTTCTTGTTGATTTGTTAGTTGTCCATCCCACGTTAATGGACTTTTTTTCCAAGTTGTAAACAGGTTTGGTTCAGGTATAGTATAAAGTGTAGTCGCACTCGAGATTCGGCCCAGTATAATACATTGAGTACAATAATACCGTTTACCCTGTAGATGATTTTTACTGAATTCAAGCCTTGAGGAGCACCTACGACAGATTAACTGTTTACCCTTAGTCATAATACCCGAGTAAGCAGTAAGACCATCCAACTTAATTGTTTCATCTATTTCTAAATTAGTTACTAAACGACCATATAAGTTTGAAAGTGGCATTCTCATCAATCCCTTCAATAACTTTAAATACGTAAAGGAATATTAATTATGTCTAAAAATTACTTAACAATTAAAAAATCTGGTTCGGATACCTTAATCGAAAAGAAGTCTGCCTTCATTTGTCAAATCGCCAGAATTACAAACGAAGAGGAGGCGCTCATTTTCATTGCGTCAGTTAGAAAATTAGAACCTAAAGCCAGACATCATTGTTTCGCATACACCTTCAATCTTGACTCTGAAATCCAACGTCAAAGTGATGATGGTGAACCTTCCGGGACAGCTGGCGTTCCAATCCTGGAAGTCATCAAAGCCAAACAGCTTAAAAACATCTGCATTGTTGTCAGTCGAAAATTTGGCGGAATTAAGTTGGGGACTGGTGGACTTATTCGTGCGTATAGTAATGCCGCTTCACAAACTATCGACGCAATCGGCGTTGTTGAACGTATTTTGCAAACTGAACTCATTTGCCAGGTTGCCTATCAAAACGTTGGTAAATTAGAAAACTACCTTGAAAAAAATAATATTATCATTCAGCACGTAACCTATCTTGAATCAGTTTCATTCACTCTTGCGGTTGATCAAAAAGAGCTGACTACCCTGCAAGATCACTTGATTGATCTTCTTAATAATCAGGTCACCTTTAAATTAGGTCAAAATTTGTATAACGAACTTTCAATCCAATAAAAAAGGATGTCCAAAAGCGGACATCCTTTTTTTCTATTTATTTTTTTGAAGTCATGGCTTTAACAATTTTTTTAATCCAATTTAAGAGTGGCTTCCGTTTCGATCCGACTAACCCAATGGACTCAACGAATAACTCTAATCCTGTCAGTGTTGCCACTGACATTAATATTGAACCCCAAATTGACGAGATGGGGTACAGTAAGGAAATAAATGAAAAAATCAGGGCAATTCCATAAATAACCAAGACCGTTTGACGGTGAGTTAATCCCATTTGCATTAATCGATGATGTAAATGGTGTTTATCTGCTTGAGAAATAGGTTTTTTATTTAAAATTCGACGTAACATCGCGTAAATTGTATCCGTGATAGGTACACCCAAAATTAAAACTGGCACGATAATTGAGATAAATGTTGCATTTTTTAGCCCAGATAGTGAAAATACCGCAATCATAAAGCCAATAAACAGCGCGCCAGTATCCCCAAGATAAATTCTTGCCGGAAAAAAGTTATAGGGTAAAAAGCCAATTAAAGCGGCAACTAACGTAAACATCATGATAGCAATATAACTATTTGTGTTAACTAAAAAGAAATATCCTACCAACCCACTCGTAAACAACGCAATAATTGAGACACCCGTTGCGAGTCCATCCAATCCATCAATTAAATTAATTGCATTTGTAATAGCCAATATCCAAATTACTGTAATTGGTAAGCTCAACCAGCCTAAGTTTACAATGCCAAAATAAGGTACGGTGAATGTTGTCATCCGCATATTTGTAAAAAAGTAAACAATCAAAGCGGCAATAGTAATGCCAATCAGTTTTTGTCGCGGGCTTAATTCGAATTTGTCATCTAAAGCACCGGTAATTATGATCACTAACTCAGCAATCGATAGTGAGACCAACATTTTAATTGGATATTGATTTCTTAACACGAAGAAGTTTGTGAAGTTAAAGGCCAAGAAAATGGCTAATCCGCCCATTGTAGGCATTGTAATTTTATTTACTCGACGTTTATTTGGTACGTCAACTGCGCCAATCTTAAGTGAGAACAATCTAACAACTGGCGTTAACAACGCGGAGATAAGCGCTGTTGCGAAAAATGCTACGATAATTGGAAACATTATAGTCCCTCTCCTCATGGTATTGTGTTGTAATATCCTTATAACTATACCACGTTGTTACCTGAATTCAAAAAAAACATCAATTAAAATTAATTGATGTTTTTCGGTCATCATTTTTTCAAATGGTAGTTATAAGTTGCGACAATAATATTTTCACGAGAATTTAAAACTGATCTTAATCTTAAACTCGTTTGGTTATGCAAAATATTTTGCCATGGTTTTTTAGGTAAGAATTGTGGCACCAGAACTGTTGTCGTAAAGTTACGAGCAGCAGCATTTTTAGCAATGACATCCGTAAATTTCACAACGGGCGATGCAATTGAACGATATGACGAATGTAAATCAACGAAGCGAACGCCTGGGAATCGTTCTTTAAATTCGCGTTCTGTTTCGTGTTCCTTTTCAGGATTCGTATCAAATGACACGTGCATTGCAATAACATAATCACCGATTGAACGCGCATAATTAATTGCCCCAGTTGTAACATGGGTCACAGAACTAACTAAAACGATAACCGTCGAGCCATCAAAATCGTGAATTTCTGCTTCTTCTGTTAAACGTAATTGTTCGGCAACTTTATTGTAGTGATCATTAATTTTATAGAAGATAATGTACATGACCGGCATAATAATAAAGAATGGCCATACAGTTGATAAACGATATCTAAAGAGAATTAACAAGATACTTAGTGAAATAAAAGCACCTAAGAAATTGTAAAAGGCCTTCATAATCCAACCTTTTGGACGATCGTGGTACCATTTTACAATCATACCCGTTTGAGATAACGTAAACGGAATGAAAACACCAACTGCATACAATGGGATTAACAACGATGTTGTCCCATTAAAGATAAACGTTAAAATAATTGATCCGGCAGCTAACGTGATAATACCGTTAGAATAACCTAAGCGATCACCTTTATCCATGTATAAATGAGGCATAAATTTATCTTTAGCTAAATTAAAAGCTAAAATTGGAAAAGCCGAAAAACCTGTATTTGCTGCTAATACCAAAATCAAAACTGTTGAAAATTGGAAAATATAGTATAAAATACCTTGTCCAAATGTTGTTTGTGCAATTTGAGAAAGGACAGTCACTTTTTCAGTAGGTACAATTCCATACCAGTAATTCAAGAAAGTAATTCCACCAAAGAAGATTGCTAAAAGTGTTGCCATAATTGTTAACGTAGCTGCCGCATTTTTAGCATGTGGTTTTTTAAAGAAAGGTACTGCATTACTAATTGCTTCAACACCAGTTAATGAAGAAGAACCTGATGAGAATGCTTTTAATAGTAACGCCATTGTGATACCAGGAACAGCAGTACCAACGGCGGCCGTCGCATGATATGGTACCTGACCTGTCATAATATTATAACCACCAACAAGTAACATTAAAATGATCATAACCACGAAAAGGTAAACCGGAACTGTTAGAAATGATGCGGATTCACGTAAACCACGTAGATTCATCGCCATTACTAAAATAATGATAACTACCGAAATACCAACCTGATGCCCATAAAGTGATGGGACAGCGGAAATCAGCGCTTCAGTTCCGGCGGACACACTAACCGCAACGGTTAACATGTAATCAATTAGAAGTGACCCACCGGAAATCAAACCTGCATTTTTTCCCAAGTTCTTACTTGAGACGACATATGCGCCCCCACCTTTAGGATAAGCATGAATGATTTGACGATATGAAATTGTAATTGATGCCAATAAAACTAGGACTAGCAAGGCAATAGGTAATGAGTACCAAATTGCCATCGCAGAAAAACCAACCAAAACAGTAACAATCTGTTCAGTCCCATATGCCACGGATGACAATGCATCTGATGATAAGAGAGCCAATGCCTTAAATTTTGATAATTGTTGATTTCCCTCTTCAGAAGATTTTAATGGTTTCCCTATTAAAAGTCTCTTTAAATAACGCCGCATTTCATTTTTACCCCTTATGTTCTATATTTTTTTAATCGTTATACATGCTGCCAAAATGACACATGTATCTTGCCAGATAATTATTTTAAACAATATTAACTATCCACCGAATGCAGTCTATTTTACTCGTTTATATTTAAATATACAACACCATGAACGAACTTTATTTAAGAACAAAAAAAAGAGCCATCAGCCCCATAATAGCAGCGATTAATAGCTCTTCAAAATTTATTATTTTTTATGACAATCGGGTCTACATCATGCCGCCCATGCCACCAGGCATTTGTTGTGGGTCAGCTGCAGATATTGGTTCTGGTTTATCAGCAACAACTGCTTCAGTCGTTAATAATAATGCTGAGACACTAGCTGCATTTTGTAATGCTGAACGTGTCACTTTTGTTGGATCAACAATTCCAACTGCAATCATATCTTGCCATTCATTTGTTGCGGCATTGAATCCAATACCAGGTTTCTCTGATTTTAATTTTTCAACAATCACAGAACCTTCAAGACCAGCATTCTTTGCAATTTGACGTACTGGTTCTTCTAGAGCACGTTGCACAATCTTAATACCTGTTAATTCATCACCAACTGCTTCAAGTGAAGCAACTTTACCGATTACATTAACAAATGCAGTACCACCACCAGCTACGAAACCTTCTTCAACAGCGGCACGTGTTGCATTTAAAGCATCTTCGATACGGTACTTACGTTCTTTTAATTCTGTTTCAGTTGCGGCACCAACTTTAATGACGGCAACCCCACCTGACAATTTAGCTAAACGTTCTTGTAGTTTTTCACGATCAAATTCAGAAGTTGTTTCATCGATTTGTTTTTTAATTAAACCAACACGTTCGATAATTTTTTCTTTATTACCTGAACCTTCAACAATCACTGTGTTTTCTTTTGTGATATTGACTTTTCCGGCTGAACCTAATTGTTCAATTGTTGTATCCTTCAATTGCAAACCAAGTTCATCTGTAATAACTGTTGCGCCAGTTACGATAGCGATATCTTCAAGCATTGCTTTACGACGATCACCAAAACCAGGTGCTTTAACAGCAACAACATTGAATGTACCACGAATTTTATTCAAGACCAATGTTGGTAAGGCTTCACCATCAACATCATCAGCAATGATTAATAATGGACGACCTTGCTCAACGATTGATTGTAGTAATGGTAATACTTCTTGAATATTAGAAATCTTTTTATCTGTCACTAAAATGTATGGTGTTTCTAAGTTAGCTTCCATTTTATCGTTATCAGTTACCATGTATTGTGATAAGTAACCACGATCAAATTGCATCCCTTCAACAACATCTAATGATGTATCAATACTTTTTGATTCTTCAATTGTAATAACGCCATCGTTACCAACTTTTTCCATTGCATCAGCAATTAAAGCACCAATTTCATCATTAGCTGAAGAAACGGAAGCAATTTGTGCAATATCTTCTTTAGTTTCAACTTTATGTGATAATTCGTGCAATTCAGCAACAGCCGCTTTAGTTGCTGCTTCAATTCCGCGACGAATACCAACTGGGTTAGCACCGGCAGTCACATTTTTCATACCTTCGGTAACAATTGCTTGCGTTAAAACAGTAGCCGTTGTTGTCCCATCACCAGCAATATCATTAGTTTTAGAAGCAACTTCTGAAACTAATTTAGCACCCATATTTTCGAAATGATCTTCTAATTCAATAGCGCGAGCAATTGTCACACCATCATTTGTAATGATTGGTGAGCCATATGATTCTTCCAAAACAACGTTACGGCCTTTTGGTCCTAAAGTTGATTTAACGGTATTGGCTAATTGGTCAACACCTCTAAGCATTGCTGAACGAGCATCTTCAGAAAACTTTAATTCCTTTGACATAATTAATCCACCTCATCTTTAAAATTTATATTAATCTACTGTTGCAACGATATCTTTCTCATGAACAATCAAGTAGTCTTTGCCTTCAAATGAAACTTCTGATCCAGCATATTTATCAAATAAAACGGTTTGTCCGACACTGACAGCAATGGCGATTTTTTCACCATTACGCATTGTACGACCATCACCCACCGCAATAATCTTACCTGTTTGTGGTTTCTCTTGCACATTACTTGCTAAGACAATTCCACCTACTGTTGTTTCTTCTTCTTTAGTTACTTCTAAAATAACACGATCTGCTAATGGTTTTAACACGTTCTATCCCTCCAACTATATTATTTAGCACTCTATCTATGTAAGTGCTAATCACAAAATTAACTATAATCAATTTCCAGGATAATTGCAAGTGTTTAAGCTCTTATTTATATGGAAATTTTGATATGAATTAAATTCGTTATTTGGTCAATTATGCTATACTTATCATACGAATTTATTCAACAAAAACAGTCGTAACTAATTAATAGTCGTTAAAGGAGTTTTCATGTCAAAATCAACTAGTAAAAACTCAATAGCCATTTTATTGGGTTATCTTATTATTTTCATTTTACCAACAATTCTAAATCAAATATTTTCTTTAAAATCAGTTATTTATCCCGTTATGACGGCCGATTACGTTTTAGGCGCCCTACTATTAATCTGGTTAAACCATCACTTTAGTAATAAAAATTCAATAGATGGCCAATCCAAATGGTCGCACATTATTTTATGGGGAATTCTTGGATTTATTTTAACCCTAGTCATCCAAATGGGAATCCAATTAATCTCGTACGCCATTTTAAAAACAACTGTGGCCTCACAAAATACGAGCGAGATTATGACTATTTTTTCAAAATATCCTTATTATATGCTAGCCGTCTCACTTGGTGCCCCAATTATGGAAGAACTCGTTTTTAGAAAGGTTTTCTTTGGCAATTTAGCAAGTTTTATTCCGCCGGCCTTTGCCGCAATGATATCAAGTCTCTTATTCAGTTTGGCACATAATGATGGCCACTTAGCCATCTACTTCTTAATCGGATTGCTCTTTTGCTATCTTTACAAACGAACGGATGATATTAAAACGTCCATGGTCGCACATATTCTCATGAACAGTTTAGTGTTAACGATTCAAGCACTACTCTAAAAGAAAGGTGGAATTATTTTGATTTTGTTACAAGTACAACAAGCTGCCCGATATTTTGGTGCAGACATTTTATTTGAAAATGCCAATATGGATATCAAGGATGACGCCAGGATTGCCTTAGTTGGTCGAAACGGCGCCGGAAAATCTACGTTAATTAAAATGATTATTGACCAAGAAGTGACTGATGCCGGTCAAATTATTAAACATAAAGGGATGACTATCGGTTATTTGGCCCAAACAACAACCGTTTCCTCAGAACGCTCAGTCTGGGAAGAAATGAGTCACGTTTTTGACTACTTAAAGAAAATGGAAGTTCAAATCCATACACTTGAAGCTCAAATTGCCGACCCGAAAAATGCAGAAGATTCTGAAAAATTCGAAAAACTATTAACAACTTACGACCAACTTTCACATGATTTTAGTGAACAAAACGGTTATGGTTATGAATCTGAAATCCGTTCTGTTTTGCATGGTTTTAGATTTTTTGAAGAAGATTTTGGACGCGACATCAGAACCCTTTCCGGTGGTCAAAAAACACGTCTTGCCTTAGCCAAACTACTTTTAGAAAAACGCGATTTACTTATTTTAGATGAACCTACCAACCACTTGGATATTGAAACGTTAACTTGGTTAGAAGGTTATTTAAAAACCTATACAGGCGCCCTTCTCATTGTTTCTCATGATCGCTATTTCCTAGATAAGATTGTGACAGAAGTTTACGATATGAGCCATAATGAAACCACACACTACAACGGTAACTACTCACAGTTCATTGTTAAAAAAGAAGCAAACTTGAAACAAGAATGGAAAGTTTTTGAAAAACAACAAGATAAAATTGAAAAACTTGAAGACTTTGTTAATAAAAATATTGTGCGTGCCTCAACAACTAAGCGAGCACAAAGTCGCCGTAAACAACTTGAAAAAATGGATAAAGTAGGTCGTCCTGAAGGCGATGAAAAAGCACCGCGTTTCAGTTTCAAATCCGCAGACGAGAGTGGCAATATTGTTTTAACCGTTTCTAATGCAGCCGTTGGTTATGATAATCAAGTGTTGTCTGAACCCGTTTCAATCGACTTACATAAACATCAGGTTCAAGCCATTGTTGGACCAAATGGTGTTGGTAAATCTACCTTACTTAAGAGCGTCTTAGGCCAAATCCCCTTTATTCGTGGTGAAGCTTTTCTTGGTGCTAACGTTCATATCGGTTACTATGATCAGGAACAAAACCAATTAACGGATAAAAATACTGTTTTAGACGAATTGTGGAATGACCATCCCTCAACTCCCGAAACAGATATTCGTTCATTACTAGGCAGTTTCTTGTTTTCCGGGGATGACGTTTTGAAACGTGTTTCTAACCTGAGTGGTGGTGAAAAAGCACGTTTAGCCTTAACTAAGCTTGCGATGAACAAAGATAATTTTTTAATTTTTGATGAACCAACTAACCATTTGGATATTGATAGTAAAGAAGTTCTCGAAAAAGCGATTAATAACTTTAACGGAACAGTCTTACTCGTTTCACATGATCGTTATTTTATTAATAAAGTAGCCGAAAGTATTATTGAAGTCTCTAGAGAGGGTTCAACTTACTACATGGGCGATTACGATTACTACGTGGATAAAAAAGAAGAACTGGAAGCAATTGAAGCTGAAAAGCTAGCCCTTGAACTTGCTTCAACGACTGCACTTCCTGAAGCCAAAGTCACAACTAATTACCAACAAAATAAAGAGAATCAAAAAGAACAACGCAAGTTAACACGTGAAATTGATCGTTTGGAGACCGAACTGATCGCTTTGGAAACTCAGAAAACGAAACTTGAAGAAAAAATGTCACAGCCTGATATTTTCAGTAATGCTGATAAACTTCAAGAACTTCAAACTGATTTACAAACCGTTCAAATTGCAATTGAAACTGCAGAAAGTAATTGGGAAGAAGCAAGTCTAGCTCTTGAATAGACTCGCTTCTTTTTTGTTATTTGTTGACATTCAAACAATGAAAGCCTATTCTTTTCTTGTAAACTAAAAATTTAATATAAGTACACTAGGGGTGTTCTTTAGAAGAACTGAGATAAGCTTTTGCAGCTTAATCCCTTCGAACCTGTAAGTCAAAACTTGCGTAGGAAAGTGTGAAGAAGGACCCCACTCTACGATTTTTTTGTTAAGGAGTGGGGTTTTTGTGTGCTTAAGAGGAGAAAACCATGCAATTAGAATTACTCGATAGAATCCGTTCAGAAAATCCGGTTATATTTAACATTTCAAATTACATCACTGTTCAAGACGTTGCCAACGGGCTTAATTCAATTGGGGCTTCACCCATCATGCCCAGCGCAATTGAGGAAGCAAGCGAGATGCTTCAGATTTCTTCCGGTGCCGCAATTAATATGGGCTCATTCAGAAGTAATGAGCTTCCCTACATTGAGAAAGTCGGTCAACTTGCCAATGACTTAAATATCCCACTTGTACTAGATCCCGTTGCTGTGGCAATGCCCTACCGTCAAAAAGTGGTAACCAATTTATTAGACCATATCCATTTCGACTTTATTCGCGGTAATGCTGGCGAAATAGCCGCACTTGCCGGTATCAAATGGCAGGCCAAAGGAATTGATGCTGGTGATGGCTCCGCTGATTTAGCAGAGGTCGCAAAAAAAGTTGCAAAACGCTACAACTGTACGGTTGTTTTAAGTGGTCCAACCGATTATATTTCTGATGGAACGCATGACACAACAGTGACTCACGGCACGCCCCTTTTCCAGATTCACGTGGGTTCGGGTGACATACTTTCAAGTTTAATTGCCGCATTTGCAGCAGTTTCTAAAGATAACTACTTTGAAGCGGCAAGAATGGCTTGTCTTATTTTTGCGACAACTGGTGAAATCGTCGCAAATGAATTGGTAGATGAAAAACCAGGTAGTTTTATTGTCGCCTTACTAGATAAATTACATTTGGTGACAACAAAAGAAATTGCCGACCAAATAACTATGGAGGACTAAATATAATGACTGATTTTCCACAAGCACTTTCAATTGCTGGATCAGATAGCAGCGGTGGTGCTGGTATGCAAGCTGATTTGAAAACAATGCAAGAACGCCACGTGTACGCTGCCACTGTTCTTGTCGCAATTACGGCACAAAATACATTAGGCGTTCAAGATAGCCTTCCACTACCCGCTAAGATTATTAATGAACAATTCACATCAATCGCAGATGATTTAGCTATTAAAGCGTGCAAAACAGGAATGCTAGCCGATTCAGAGCACGTTTCTATCGTCGTAGAAAACCTAAAGAAATACGACTTTGGTCCGTTAATTGTTGATCCCGTCATGGTCGCAAAAGGTGGAGCAACGCTTCTGACCGAAGATGCCGTCATCACAATAAAAGAAAATTTGGTTCCACTGGCTACAGTGGTGACGCCAAATATTCCTGAAGCTGAAGTACTCACAGGTCTAACGATTAACTCCAAGGAAGATATGATTATGGCCGGTAAAAAAATGAAGGCCTTAGGTGCAAAAAATGTCATTATTAAAGGTGGTCATCAGAATTCTGCAGATACCGCGAGTGATTTCATCTTACTAGAAAATGGCCATTCATTTTGGTTATCTTCAAAACGCATTGATACAATCCGAACTCATGGTACCGGAGATACACTATCAGCATGCATTGCCGCTGAGTTAGCCAAAGGTGTGGACGTTGAAACGGCTATTATAACGGCCAAAAAATATGTTGAAGCGACAATTGCCGATGGTATTATTGTTGGCCACGGTCATGGTCCCCTAAACCATTGGGCGTATCGAAAGGTCTCAAAAAATGCAAAACTTTAATCAAGCATGGTTAGCAAGTTACTTTATTGCAGGAACACAAGACGTTCCTGACAATCAATTATTACCTATATTAGAAAAAGCATTGAAAGCTGGCATCTCTTGCTTTCAATTCAGAGAAAAAAATCCATTAAACCCATTAAATAAGACACAGAAAAAGGCACTTGCAATCGGCTGTCAAAATTTATGTGCAGCATACAATGTCCCATTTTTCATTGACGATGACCTTTCTCTAGCGCTCGACATTCACGCAGACGGTATTCACGTTGGTCAAACAGATCAACGAATTACAGATGTCATTCAACAAGCAGCAGGTCAATTAAGTATTGGACTCTCTTGCCAGACGCTTGATCAAATTAATGCGGCAAATCAATTATCAGCTGTTGATTATGTTGGTAGTGGTCCCATTTTCCCTACAAATTCTAAACCAGATGCCACCGTCCCACTTGGAATTACTGGGCTTTCTCAATTACTGGCTATCAGCGACCACCCGATTGTTGCCATTGGCGGTATTTCAGAGACTAATTTAGCTGATTTATCCAAGACAACTGTTTCAGGCGTCGCCGTTATCTCATTAATTTCCCAAAGTACCGATATTAAACAAACGGTTCAATCCATTAATCGTTATTTCAGATTGGGGGACGCCTAAGATGTCTGAATCTAAAGCATTGAATGGCCAATTTTTAATTTGGCTGGGCGCGGCCATTTCAATCGCTGAAATTATGACTGGAATGTTGCTGGCACCACTTGGGTTTTCCAAGGGTCTCCTTGCTATTTTAATGGGGCATTTAATTGGGTGCGGTCTCTTTTTATTACCTGCCGGTTATATTGGCGCTAAGAAACATCAGACGGCTATTCAATCAACAAAATCTACTTTCGGTTCAACCGGCGTTATTTTATTCTCACTGATCAACTTAGTTCAATTAATTGGTTGGACGGCAGTTATGATTGTTAACGCTATTTCCGCAATGAATGGTGTGTCAAATTCCTTATTTAATTTTAAAAATTCAATTATTATGGGCATCATTATGGCAATTTTAATTATCATTTGGCTTTTAGTTGACATATCTCACTTATATCAGATTAATTTAGTTATTGTTAGTCTGTTAGTTATTGGCTCAATCATCATGATTTTTTTAATTTTTAAAACGCCCATTTCACATACGCCAAATCTTACTACGATGACGTTTGGTTCAGCCGTTGAACTAAATATTACGATGGCATTGTCTTGGTTACCGCTGATTGGTGATTACACAAAATCAACAACTCGTCCAATCGCGATGTCCGCGATCAGTTCTATGGGCTACTTTATCGGTAGTTTTATCATGTTTACAATTGGCTTATTTTTAACAACTAGAACCGGCTATACTGATTTCACATCATTCTTAGTCACTTCTGGTTTAGGTATTATTGCCTTATTCATCATTATTTTTTCAACTGTAACGACAACTTTTTTAGATGTTCTTTCAGCAACAATTAATATTCAAAATATTCATCCCTTCAGAAACATAAAATTAGTTAGTCCCGTTATTGTAATACTCGGTTTAATCATTGCATGGGTAGTCCCAATTGATAACTATCAAACGTTCTTATATTTTATCGCATCCGTCTTCACACCACTATACGCAATTGTATTTGTTAGTTATTTCGTTATGAAGCAATCGTTACCTTATTGGTTAAATATTTTTTGGTGGCTAGTTGGTATTTTCGCTTACTACCAACTGCAATCATTTGATTTCATCCTGGGGACAACAATTGTACTCTTAATCGGATTAAGTTTATTTGTTTACTTGTCACAATTTATTTTACCTAAGCGATACCTTAAAAAAATACGTTAAACTGAAAGTAAAAAAATAGAGTTCTAGAATGACCCTCGATGTTAACCTCACATCAAATATCATTCTAGAACTCTATTTTCATATTGATAGTTAAGCAATCCAATCAAATTCTAAACTAGGATCCGCATTCAAATCTAAACCAGCACGTTGCCCTTTTAGAAATTCAACATAACCTGCGGCACCAATCATAGCAGCGTTATCACCACATAATTTAATGGGTGCTTTAATAAATTCAACAGTATCCATTTTTTCCATGTCAGCTTCAAGTCTAGCGCGTAGCCCTTTATTTGCGGCTACACCACCAGCTAGAATTAATTGCTTAATATCATATTCATGACATGCGCGAAGCGTCTTTTCAGCAAGCACGTCAACTACACTTTGTTGGAAACTCGTTGCTAAATCGGCACGATCCAACGTTTCACCTAGTTGATCTGCATGATGAACGGTATTGATAAAGGCACTCTTCAAGCCACTAAAGCTAAAGTCATAGTTATCATCCTTAATCATTGCACGAGGGAAATTAAAAGTATCCTTCCCTGTATGCGCAAGTTCATCAATTTCTTTTCCTGATGGATAAGTCATCCCAAGAACACGTCCTACTTTATCGTAAGCTTCACCGGCAGCGTCATCACGCGTCTCACCGATAATTTCAAATTGACCTTCTTCTGGCATGTAAACGAGTTCTGTATGTCCACCCGAAACAAGTAGCGCCATTGAAGGGTAGCTTATCTCTGATTCATAACGCGCCGCAAAGATATGTCCGGCCATATGATTAACTGGTATTAATGGTAATTCATGGGCAAAAGCAATTGCCTTTGCTGCAGATACACCAACTAATAATGCACCCACTAATCCAGGTCCATAAGTAACTGCAACTGCATCTAGATCGTCATAGCTAACGTTGGCTTCCGTCATTGCATCTTGAACGCAACTCGTAATTTGTTCAATGTGGTGGCGACTGGCAACTTCAGGTACCACACCGCCAAATCGTTTATGGCTATTAACCTGTGTAGCGACAATGTTCGACAAGATAATATGTCCATCTTCAACCACCGCAACACTAGTTTCATCACAACTTGATTCAAATGCTAAAATTAAATTTTTTTTCTCTGCGCTCATTGGGACTCCTTCCTACTGACTTTATATTTACTATCTTAATTTAAGTAACATATCAACGGCATCTTGGCCATCTTCAACATAATAATTCTCTTGAATACCAACTTTGTTAAATCCCAGTTGGTGATACAAGTTCAATGCGGCCTGATTATCACGACGGACTTCTAGACTAACTGTTTTAAATTTCATTAATCGAGCTCGCTTCGTGATCGCCGTAACTAGGAAATTGCCCATCCCTCTACCCTGACATTCTGGCAGAACGGCAATGTTCGTAATGTGAACATCCCCAGTTATTGCATCCGTTGAGCAGCCAATAAACCCTAACATTTTATCTTCTTTACGTAAGACAAGATACAAGGTTCTCCCTTTTTGACAAATCTCGCCTTCGAATATTTTAGCACTCCATGGTGATTTACCATCATAAACTGCCTTCTCAATTTCAAGTAGTTCAGGAATATCAGGAACAACAGCACGTGTCATAAAATAAGTTTCATTTCTAATTTGAATACGATGATTTTGAAAAACTAATGTTCTCGCGGGTTCATCTATCCTAAAATCTGGGATGATTTGTTTCACTCGTGCTTTAAATTTTTTCAACATAGGTATTATGATCCTTATCTGAATGAGTTTCTAGCCACTGGGATTCTGCCTGCGTTAAACGTAGGTAATTTGGAATAAACGTTTCCTGTTCAACAGGCTCTTTATCTTTACCAATCAGCCCCAAAATAAAGGCCTGTGGGACGTTTAAAAACGGAGCCGGAAAATATGCCTGTTCGCCCAAAATATCGATAATTTGGGGCTTAAATAAATCAACATCGGTTCCAACAAAAATTTGTGATTGGTTACGTTCTTTTAATTCAGTAAGCCATGCCACAAGGTCTCGGTGTTGATCTGGCAACTCATTTATCAGTTCATTACTATTTCTATATAAGCCGGAAAAAACATGATTTCTGCGGGCATCAAATAACGGTACGATATCGGTTTTGTCATCTGAAATACCTGCAGCCAATAGTTCCAAACTAGAAACACCGACTAATTCACAATCTAATGCAAACGCGAGTGTTTTGGCGGTTGCAACGCCAATTCTAAGGCCCGTAAAAGACCCTGGTCCCTGCGCAACAATAATTCTATCTAATTCAGCAGGTTTTACGCCGGCTAATTTCATGACATCAGCGATTGCTGGCATCAGTGTAATGCTATGATTTTTTTTAATATTTGTTGTCATAGTTGCCAATAGCGTCTTGTCTTCTAGAACAGCGACACTGAGTGGTATGTTCGATGTATCAATTGCTAAAATTTTCATTCATATCTTCCTTTATTTCTGCTTTGTTCATATTTTAGCACAAAAATAGCTTAACACATTTTTTCTAAGAAAAAATTAACAAAAAAATAGAGCAAGTCTCTTGCCCTATCATCGCTATATATTTATTTTGAAAAACCATTTGGATGTGATTGTTCAAAAGTCCATGCCGTTTTAATGATGTCTTCCATATTTTCATACTTAGGTGTCCAACCAAGAACTTCACGTGCTTTACCACTAGCGGCAATTAATGTTGAAGGATCACCTGCACGTCTTGGTGCAATTTCAGCAGGAATTTCTTTACCTGTTGCACGACGAGCTGCTTCTAAGATTTCTTTGTTTGAGAATCCGTTAGATGAACCTAAGTTAAAGGCGTTACTTTCGTTTCCTTCAAGCAAGTAATCTAAAGCAAGAATATGTGCATCTGCTAAATCGATAACGTGGACATAATCACGGATATTTGTACCATCTTTTGTATCGTAATCGTCACCAAAAATTTGTAATTTTTCACGTTCACCATTGGCAACTTGTAAAATAATTGGAATTAAATGTGTTTCAGGATTATGATCTTCACCGATACTACCATCTGGTTTTGAGCCTGCAACATTAAAGTAGCGTAAGGCAACAAATTTAACGCCATCTGCAACGTCAGTCCAATGCATAATTTTCTCCATGGCTAATTTGCTTTCACCATATGGATTCGTTGGAATTTGAGGATCGTCTTCATGAATTGGCACAACTTTAGGTTCGCCATACGTTGCTGCCGTTGAAGAAAAGACAATCTTCTTCACACCAACCTCAGTCATGACTTCAAGTAAATGAACCGTTCCTGCTGTATTGTTGTCAAAATATTTTAATGGTTTTTCCATTGATTCGCCAACAAGAGATGAGGCAGCAAAATGGATAACCGCTTCAATATCTTCATTTTTGAAAACATCGCGCATAAAATCTTTATCTGCAATATCGCCTTGATAAAATTTTGCTGCTTTATTAACAGCTTCTACATGTCCTGTTACTAAGTTATCAACAACAACCACATCGCGGTTATTTTCTACTAACTGATCAACGGTATGTGAACCAATGTAGCCTGCGCCACCTAAAACTAAAATTGACATTTAACATTCCTCCAAGGGGTTTTTGATAATTTCATTATAGCTTACTTCATTGAGTATATCACGAATTAAAGCCTTTTCAATAAATAAATAGACGGCAATAAACTCGCCGTCTTGTAATTTTTTTATAAGTCACCTGTTAAGAATTGTGCTTTCCCCATACCAAAGCTCCAATCTTCATCAGTGTTAGTTGTTAGATTAATCACTAAATCTTCCGGTCTCAAGCCAACTTTTTGTTGTAACTGATTCATTAACCGATGATAAAAATCTTCTTTTTGCTCAGTCGTTCTTGGTCGTGTTGTTAAACTGAAAACGAGGACATCTTCGGTTCTCGTAAATCCTAGTCCGGTATCCAGAACTTGCATCTCGTTCGCCGCGTGTTGCGTAACAATTTGATACCTATCACCGACTGGCGCTCCAAATGATTGAAGCATAACATCATACGCAATGTCCAAAATCTCTTTTATCTGACTTTCAGAACGGCCTTTAATCATATCAACTCTCATTACTGGCATAATCCATCCCCCCTATAATCGTTTACCTAATCTTTGAATCTGTTTATTATTACCAACAATATACAACAACATAATTTGAATAGGAATTAAAAATAAATCTTTAATCCCACGCGCATAGATAATTGTCCAAGGCGATTGATACATGAGTACCAACCAAAATGTATTTAATAATAAATCAATTACAATGACATTGATTAATACGGCGATGATAATCCGTGGTAATGTAAATGGATTTTTATAAAACACAAGCCCATAGAAAAACGCACCCAGAAAAGCGGATAATGTGAATCCCCAGAAAAAGGTTCCCCCTTTACTGAATAATATGGTCCCAACCAAATCGGATAAAACAGAACCGATACCACCCAGTAACGGGCCAAACCAAGCTGCCAGAAGATAAGTCACAATAAACGTAAAACTAATCCTCAACGTTAATACTTGATACGATAAAAAATTGGTTAGAATAATTTGACCGGCTATTAATAAGCCCATCACTGCTATATTCCTTGCAGTCAATCTCTTTGTTAAATTTTCCATGATTCAGACATCTCCTCGTTGGAGTTGCCACATTATAATATGCGGCGAATGCGAGAATACAACCGCAGCTATCGCTAGCCTTCGTCCAAAAGACACATTCCGTCCTTTTGGCACTTAACGCTGTACTCTCTACCCCGAAATTTTGTAGTTTACTACTTGGACAGTATAGCACTAAACCTAGTTAACACTGAATGTTTCATTTTAATTTACCTTATTTTTCCGGATCATAAAAATAAAGCCCATAATTAGGCCAATCGTAGCAGGTAGCATCCAACTCAAGCCAATATTGAATAAAGGTAGATAATGATTTGCAAAATTTAACATATTTTTCGTAAATGCTAGATTTTTTACTGACATTGGCATTGCGTTTAACCCATCAAAAATAGCGCTAAAAAAGGTCAGCACAGTTAACCACTTGTATAAAATACCAACTTTTAAGTTATAGCTCTCCAAAACGGGTTCCAAACATGCTGCAATCATCAAGACAATTGCAAGCGGATAAAGCAACATTAAGACCGGCGTTGATAACGAGATTAATTGATCTAACCCAACGTTTGCAATCAAGAAACTAACCACGCAACCCAATGTAAGATACAATTCATAACTACCCCGGCCAATAATTTCAGCGCATGTTTTAGCAAAGGCGCTAGTTACGCCAATTGCCGTCTTAATGCAGGCCACTACAATAATTGCAGCGAGAAAGAGACTCCCCAAGCTTCCAAAATAACGTTCTGCTACCTGAGCCAAAACAGCTCCACCATTATCAGAACGCGCAAATGAACCTAAGCTAGTTGCCCCTAAATAGGCCAAACAGGTATAGATAATACCCATTAAAATAACGCTGATACTACCAGAATAAATAATCCCTTTTGTAATTGATTTGGAATTTGTGACGCCTAAATCTTTAATTGTATCCACAATAATAATACCAAAAGCTAGACCAGCCAGTGCATCCATTGTGTAATAACCCTGCCCAAAAGCTGACATAAATGTATTTTTTTGATAAATACTTGTTGCAGCAAAATCTGCATAGTTACCCATTGGTTGGATAAATACGAATAATAATAAAATAGCTAGCGCACATAAAAATATTGGGTTTAAATACTTACCCACGTAAACTAAGATCTTAGTTGGCTTAATTGCCAACAACCAAACTACCGTAAAAAATAAAAACGAAAATAATAAAAGCCAACCAGCTTGTTGACCGGGTTTAATGTGCGGCGCAATCCCAATTTCGAACGGAATTGTTGCTGATCTTGGCCCAGCAAATAACGGTCCAATCGTTAAATAAAGTAACATTGTAAAAATGATACCGTATGGTTTACTAACCTTGGATGCTAACTCAAAAACACCTCGGCTTTTAGATAATCCTATCGCAATGACACCTAAAAAAGGTAAACCAACGCCGGCGACTAAGAAGCCTAAATTACCTAGCCAAAGATTTTGTCCTGATTGCTGACCAACAAAAACAGGAAAAATTAAATTTCCTGCGCCAAAAAATAACCCAAATAACATTGAACTAATAAATAAATAATCGTTCCTACTTAATCGCTTTTCTTCCATCTTCATGACCACCTTATCTGTCATATACCGTAACAAATTCATAGTCAAAGTACAATATAATCTGTATAATCTAATTGTCAGCAAGGAGGAAACTATGAAAAAAATATTAATTTTACATACTGGTGGCACTATTGCCATGTCCGAAAATCAAGAAACAGGGGCCATTGCGCCTGGTGCAGAGAACCCCTTAAATCAAGCCGTAAACCCATTTGGTGATCGTTTTGATTTAATTACTGAGAACGTCTTTAATCTACCTTCTCCACATATCGGTCCTAAAGAAATGTTAATTATCCAAAAAAGAATTATGCTCGCTTTCAACGAAAATATTGATGGTGTCGTTATTACTCATGGCACAGATACATTGGAAGAGACCGCTTATTTCTTAGATTTAACCTTACCTAATCACTTACCAGTTGTCCTAACAGGTGCTATGCGCTCAGCAAATGAAATCGGCTCAGATGGTTTACACAATTTCCAAACAGCCATTTTAACTGCCGCAAGTGATGATGCCGTGGATAAAGGTGTGTTAGTCGTCATGAATGATGAAATTCATACCGCTCGTTATGTCACAAAAACACATACAACTAATGTCGCAACGTTTAGAACACCAACATTTGGTCCCATTGGTAGTATTGCTAAAGACAGTGTTAATTTTTTTGCCGAGTTACTTAGTCAAACTTGCCTAGCAATTGATGAAGTTGTTGATCACGTTTATCTCATTAAGGCTTACGCCGGAATGGACGCTGAGTTACTTGGTTTTCTTGATAACGACCAAACAAACGGTGTTGTCATCGAGGCTCTTGGCGCTGGCAATTTGCCACCACAAGTTCTAGAAAATCTTCAAAAATTAATCGACCGAGATATCCCAGTCGTCATTGTTTCACGCTGTTTTAATGGTGTGGCACAAGATGTTTATGACTATGAAGGTGGTGGCGTCCAATTAAAGAAAATGGGTGGCATCTTCTGCCGTGGCTTAAACGGGCAAAAAGCACGCATTAAGTTATTAGTTGGTTTGAGTACCGGACTTCAAAAAGATGAACTCGCAATTTACGTCGCAGATGCATTGTCATAAAATCGAAAAAAGTCTCAACTTCAAATAATGAAGTTGAGACTTTTTTAATTTTAACGTTCTGTCCATTCACAATCTGCTTCACAATACACGTCATCACCAATCTTAATTTGATGATGAGTTAATAATCCCTCGTTCTTTATAACAACGATGCTATCGATTTTGTGACCATAATGAATTTCTTTTTCATACTTAATATTCATATGTTTTAAGTTATGTGACATCAGAAATTCTTCTGTCAGTGAATCCAATAACCAGTCAAAATACCTAGAATTATTAACATGTTGATTTGGATCAATATCAAAAAATCGAACATCATATGATTTTTTAAAATCTACCGTATCCTCATCTGAAATACCAACTGGATTTTCTAAGCGTTCAATTCTACGCGTATATTCGGCCCCAAAAGGTTCAATAACTTCGGGTAATACCCGAACCATTTTACGCGTTTCATGATCCATTAAGACGAGTACAGCATGAACACGTGCACACTCATTACCCTCTTCATCATGAACCCAAAAGTCTCGATAACAGAAAAAGCGATTATATGAAACTGCCTCTGTTGTTAACGTTAATTTTTCATCAATATGAGGCATTCTCTCAACATCAATCAGATATTGCGTAATAACCCAACCGAAACCCAAATCGGATAGATGCTTTTCGGTGAGACCCAGATGATCACTTTGATCCGTTGAGACCAAAATAATCATATTAATTAGCATGGCCATTGTTACACGACCACTTTTATCGCCTTCGTAATAGACGGCGCGATGCGTTTCACTAAACTTATTATCTTCCACTATGTCTGCCCCTTAAATATGATGATAGAGATTATAGATTTCTTGTTTTTTCATTTCTTGTTTTTTCGCGATTTCTTTAATTGCGTCATTCGTTTTCATACCGGTTTCAATTAAATAACCAACTTGTTCTTCAATGGTCATACCTGCCAAATGGTCAACCTCTGTTGCCTCGGGTGAATCATTTCCTTCAACAATCACGCAAAATTCTCCCCGGACCTGATCTGACCCGGCCCATTCAATAGCGTCATCTAATGTACCACGTAAAAATTCTTCATAACGTTTAGTTAATTCGCGACAAAGAACCACTTTACGTTGCCCGCCAAAACTAACAGCAAGTTGTGCTAATGTTTTTTTCAAACGATGTGGTGCTTCATAGAAAATGATGGTCATTGTTTGATTTTTTAACTCTGCTAGTTCTTCTTTTTGATCCTTTGGCTTACGCGATAAGAATCCATAAAATAAGAATGGTTGTGGTGCCAATCCCGATGCGATTAATGCTGTAATTCCAGCATTTGCTCCGGGAAGTGGAACCACTGGAATTTTAGCTTCAATACATGCTTTAACCAGATCATGACCTGGATCACTGATTGAAGGCATTCCAGCATCACTTACCTGCGCAATTGACTGACCTGCTAATATTTTCTCAATGAATTGTGGTATACGTTCTTGCGTATTATGTTCATGAAAGCTCAATTGACTTGTTTCAATATCAAAGTGGTTTAATAATTTTTGTGTATTTCGTGTATCTTCAGCTGCTATGTAATCGACCTCTTTTAAAATGTCGATTGCCCTAAATGTCATATCAGATAAATTACCAATCGGTGTTGGTACTAAATATAATGACCCGGTTGTTCCTTTACCTTGGAAGCTGCTCTGTGCGGCTATTTCACTCATATTTCGCGCTCCCCATAGATTAAGTCTAGGCAGAATGCACAAGGCTCATCGTCGACCCGACGTGAACCGTACATCCCTTCAATATTACAAACATGAAATCCTTGATCATATAATTTTTCTAAATTTTGGCGTGATTTTGATAGATTAGCATCAGAAGATTCGTTAAAATCTTTAGACGTTTGTCGCTCTATTTCACTTAGTCTCTCTCTTAGATGTTGGTTTTCAATCTCTAATTCAGCGTTATTTTCAAGAACGCCGGTCATATCAGATTTTATTGTTTCAAAACTCGATAACATCCGTTTCATTTCCTCTTCGATAGCTATAAAATTATCATATAGTTGACGCTTATCCACAAAATCACCTTCATTTCATATTCTATAAGTCTATTAATTTTAATGTTGTTGATTCAAGTACACTTTGAAATGCAATATTCGTTTGAAGTAAATTTTTAATTTGCAAGCAATTATCTAATATCTCAACTAATTTTTCATCACTAATTAATTGAATGACTTTATCAATTTCAGCTAGTCGGTCAGAAAAGCTAATTTGTTCTTTTCGATTATAGCGAACAAGTAAACAATCTCGCGCTAACAATATAATTAAATCAGCCATCAATAGCTGTTGGTTTTTTTCTTTTACGAGTGGTACTAATTTAGTTTGAACTAAAATAAAACTTTCAGTATCATTTTTCAATAACTTATTGAACCAATTCCAAACCTGTTTAGTCATCTCAATAAAATTCTCATCTTGCGACAATTCTTCCGCACGGCTGATGCTCTCAGTTACATGAACGAGTAAATTTGCTTGATCTTTTAAGACGCCCTTATTCAATAGACTTTGAATTAATTTATCCTGAGATAACGCCGCAAAATTGACTAGCTGGCAACGTGATTGAATCGTTGGCAGAATTTGATTTTTGTTTTCCGTTAACAAGAACGCCGTCACAGTCCCGACGGGTTCTTCCAAAAATTTCAGTAAACTATTAGCAGCGCTTGCGGTCATACTTTCAGCCTTTTCAATAATAAAGACCTTTTGATTACCCTCAACACCACTTTTAGAAAATTCTGACTTCAAAAACCGAATTTGATCAACTTTGATTGACTGCCCATCAGGTTTAACGACGACGACATCTGGATGATTACCCGATAGAATTCGGCGACATTCCGCACAAACACCACATGGCTTTAGATCCTCATCAGCGGTACAAAAAAGTCTCATTGCAATCCATTGTGACAGTTCAATCTTACCAACGCCTTCTTGTCCCGCGAATAGATACGCATGAGCCAATTGATTCATTGTTGTTAACTTTTTAAAATGTTCAATTAAGGCCGGTTGTAATTCTTGAATCGTTATATTACTGGTTTCAGTAACCATTTCCGTCATTACTATTTACCCCTAAAATTGGTGAAATTGTTCTACTGGCAAGACGAATACCGTTGCGCCACCAACTTGAACTTCTAAAGGGAATGGCACTTGCGCATCCATTGAGACATCCAAATTAACAGGAGGAGCCATAAATTGTTCACGACTCGAAGATGTTTCCTTAATAATCTGTAAAACCTCATCCACACGTTCGTCTTCAATCCCAATTAAAAAAGTTGTATTCCCAGATTTTAAAAACCCACCTGTTGACGATAACTTTGTCGCACGGACATTTGCATCGATAAATACATTACTTAATCGGTTACTATCTTTATCTTGAACAATCGCTGTAATTAATTTCATTTGAATTCCCTCATTTCATTTATTTAAAAGACTCGGGTAATTTCTTCATTAAAACCTTGATACAATCTTCAATAACTTTATCCAAAGGTTGCGCCGCATCAATAGTAACTATGCGTTCAGGATTTTCCACCGCTAGCTGTTGGTAAGCTTTACGCACCTTTTGATGAAAAGCTAATTTCTCATCATCCAATCGATTCACTTCATTTTGACGGTGTTCAAAAATACGTTTTAAGCCAATTTCGGATGGCACATCAAAATACAAAGTTAAGTCAGGTTCTGTTCCATTTGTTGCAAATAAATTCATATCAGCAACTGCCTGCATGCCAATGTCTCTACCAGCTCCCTGATAGGCGATTGAGCTATCTACATAACGATCACACATGACTAATTTATTCGCCTCAAGCGCCGGTAAAATGGTTTCTACAATATGCTGACGTCTTGATGCCGCAAATAACAACGCTTCTGTTCGTTTATCCATTTCGGGATAGTCTTGATTTAAGACAACATCGCGAACGGCTTCAGATATTGGATTTCCACCTGGTTCACGTGTTACGACTAACTCTGTTGCTAAAAGCACTTTTATTTTTTCTATAATACCTTTTAAAGCGCTTGTTTTACCGGACCCATCTGGCCCCTCAATCGTTACAAATTTTCCAGTCACATTAACGACCCCAATGCTTATTATTATTGTACTTGAATCTTAAAAACCTGTCTATAAGATAAACCTGTTAACAGTATACTATCTCTCGTTTAATAAATCTAATCACTCATTTACAAAAAAACGTCAAGACAAGTTATTCAACCGTCTCAACGTTCACTCTAATTAATGTGTAATTACCGAGGCCTGCATGTGTCCCTTAACGGAACGAACACGAGCTTCATTGTAGAGGAAGAAATATCTTGCTCTCGCCATTTTTGTTTCATTGATTAATTCTGCATCAACTTCATAAATAGCCTCTTCGGTTTGTTTGGCTTGATCCCACGCTAACTTAGCACGGTCAATTGAATTTAATAATTCTGTATCATATTCTTTACGTAATTTAAGTTTTGCTTTTTTATTAAACATGTTATCAACCCATTTCTATATTTCAGTCCGTCCCTCAATAGCTTTAAATAAAGTCATTTCATCAGCGTATTCAATATCACTACCCACTGCCAATCCATGAGCTAACCTTGTGACTTTGATACCTGCAGGTTTAATCAATCGAGATAAGTACATTGACGTTGCTTCACCCTCTGGTGTTGCATTTGTCGCAATGATGACTTCCTGCATATCGGGATGTGTTTGAAGCCTTGTTAATAAACTCGTGATATTAATATCTTCGGGTCCCTTGCCTTCGATTGGTGATAGAACACCATGTAAAACATGGTATAACCCGTGATATTCCTTCATTTTTTCTAATGACATGACATCTTTAGGTTCTTCTACTACGATAACTTTCGTTTGATCGCGTGATGGATCAGAACAAATCTGACAAGGATCTTCTTCCGTGATATTACCGCAAATACTACAATAATGCAGATCACGCTTAGCAGATATCAATGATTTAGCAAAATCCGTGACATCATCTTCATCCATATCAATTGTAAAAAAAGCTAATCTTGTAGCAGTTTTGCCACCAATACCCGGTAATTTCATATAACTTTCAATCAACTTTGCGATAGGTTCAGGATATTGCATTTTCTTTAGACCTCTTTAACTTTAAGTTTATAGTCCAGGCATTCCTTGAGAGTATTTGCCTAATTTATCAGCCGTTGTTGTTTCAATTTTAGTCATTGCGTCATTAACAGCCATGATAACCAAATCTTGTAGCATATCAACATCGTCAGGATCAACTACTTCTTCTTTAATTGAAATATCAGTCATTTTTTTGTCTCCCGTAAAGGTTACTTTGACTAATCCATTTGAAGCTTCACCGACAAATTCAGTTTGATTCAAAGCATCTTGATCCTTTGTCATTTCTTTTTGTAATTTTTGCATTTGTTTCATCATACCTTGCATGTTACCATTTCCTCGCATCATTATTAATTACACCCTTTCTAATCTTGTTTAATTTCTATATTTTCAGTTCCAAAAATTTCTTCGGCTTTTGAAACGACTTGCTCAACCACCTCGGGAACTGGTTCAATCGTTGTTTCATTTCCTTCATGACCATTTTGTTCGATATACGATTTACGTACTTCTGGCCATTGCTCAGCCGTAATACAAACCAACTTAGGCGTATTATGCAACAATCGATCTAGCCCATTACCTAAAGCATCGAGCAGTTCTGTATCACCTGATGCCTTAGCAGCTAAGAAATCGTAGTTAAAACTAACAAGTACACTATCTGGACTAGCCGCAACCGGCTCACTTGCCTGCATAATAGCTCGTTGCGTCACTGAAAGTTGTTGCAATAGTTCTGGCCAAACCTGTTTTAATTGTACCAAACTTTCTTTTGTAGCGTTATCTAAAATAGGATAAATTTGACTTAAATTTAATGTCGCCTTTTTTTGTGTAGTAACATTTTTTTTGGGTTTCGCTACCGACACAGTCTGATGTTGATTGTCATGCTTGTTTAGATTAAGTAATTGTTTTTTTAAAGTCTCTACTGTTTTAGTTAAGTCATTAATTTGTTTAGCGGCTTCTTGATTAAGTCCAGACTGACTATTATCACTAACCACTTCTATCGTACTAAACTGTGATAACCGAATCGTCAAAACTTCTAAATACACGTCTGGATGTGTTGTAAATCGCATTTGTTGTTGAACTTCATTTAAAATATTAATCATTTGGTATAAGAATTCAGCAGAAATAGTTTGTGATAACGTCTTAAATGTATCATCAACCATCCCTAATTCAAGTTGATTAATGAGTGCTGGTGCTTGTTGATATAGCAATAAATCACGACCATACGCAATCAAATCCTCTATTAATCTAGTTGAGTCCTTGCCCTCATCAATAATTTCTTGAATCGTTTCTAGCGCCTGAGTGGTTTCTTTTTGACTAACTTCTGTCACATAAGTTTGAATTTTATCTTGCGTCACACTACCCGTCACTAACAACGCATTATCTAGTGTCACTTTATTATCGCCAAATGAGATAACCTGATCTAAAATACTTAGTGCGTCTCGCATGCCACCTTCAGCCGCTTTTGCGACAACTTTAAGTGCCGGTTCTTCATATTCAATTTCTTTTTCCGTTAAAATGTACACCATTCGAGCATAACTATCAGCTGGCGTAATTCGTTTGAAATCAAACTTCTGTGTTCGAGAAATGATTGTTGCCGGAATCTTATGGGGCTCAGTTGTTGCAAGAATAAAAATAACATTTTCGGGAGGTTCTTCAAGTGTCTTCAATAACGCATTGAAAGCACCCGTAGATAACATATGAACTTCATCAATAATATAGATTTTAAAATCAGCTTGTGTGGGTGCATATTTAACTTTATCACGAATATCACGGATTTCTTCAACACCATTATTAGATGCGGCATCGATTTCAATGACATCATTTAATTGGCCATTCGTAATGGCGACACATGTTTCACATTTATTACACGGTTCACCATTTTCTTGAAAGTGGCAGTTAACCGCTTTGGCAAAAATTTTAGCCGCGGATGTTTTACCAGTTCCGCGTGGTCCGTTAAAAATGTATGCGTGACTCGTTTGATGTGTCATAATGGCATTTTTTAACGTTCGCGTAATCATGTCTTGACCCACTAAATCGCTAAACTTTTGTGGCCGCCAAACACGGTACAAAGCTTGATAACTCATCACAATCTCCCCTTTCAAAATCTATAAATAGTTTTTTAAATAAAAAAATCTCTCAGCCATTTCTGACTAAGAGTCTTAAATAATCATAATTACTTAAGGCACAAAGTGAATCAAACTTAGTGCTGCTTCCTTCCGGACCTGACACAATTCGTAAGCACACTATTGCCTTAAGGCCTTGCGGCAATTATTATAATACCTTAAATCGAACAAAAAAGCTACCCTTGTGATCGCTTTTTTTCTTTTCTTTTACGGCGAACTTCTCTAAAGAATGATTGGAGTAGATCTTTGGCTTCATCCAACAATAATCCAGATTCAACTTTTGCTTGGTGGTTAAATCGCTCATCCGTTAATAAGTTACCAATACTACCTACAGTTCCTGCCTTAGGGTCAAACGCACCAAAATAAACTTCTGGTATTCTCGAGTTAATAATTGCACCACTACACATTGGACAAGGTTCCAAAGTAACGAACAATTGCGCGTCAACTAGACGCCAACTATGAACGGCAGCGCAAGCTTCTTGAATTGCTAAAATTTCGGCATGTAAGGTTGCATCTTGAACGTGCTCACGAATATTGTGTCCACGCCCAATAATTTCGCCATTTTGTACGACGACGCAACCGATTGGGACTTCACCAATAATTTTTGCATTCCTTGCCTCATACAAAGCTTCACGCATAAAAAATTCTTTTTGTTCTTCCGTTAATTTTTCTGGCATCTACTTCACACTCATCAAGATATAGTATCCTTTATCTTTTAAAATAATCTCACAATTACCAAAAACATCAGCCATTTTCTTTTGAGCAGATCCGGCACCTTGTTTCTTTTGTAGCACGGCAAATAACTGACCACCCACTTTTAAATGATCAAATGCACCACTTAAAATATCATGGACAACATTTTTACCTGCCCTAATAGGAGGATTTGTCACAATTGTAGCGTAATCCGTCTTCGTGACATTATCATACGCAGCGGATTCAAAAATCGAGACATTAGTTATTTTATTAATTTCAGCATTTTTCTTTGCTAATTCTAATGCCAATTCATTCACATCGGTCATATCAATTTGACGTTCGGGTTGATCCTTGGCAATAGCAAGTCCTATTGGACCGTACCCGCATCCCACATCCAAAATACTTCCCGCAATAATTTCTTGTTGAGCAAATGCATTTAATAAAACTCTTGATCCAAAATCGACCGTTTTTTTTGAAAATACACCGTTATCTGTGGTAAACTTAAATTCGTTGTTCAGCAATTCAAATGTCCATTCTTTTTCGTCGTGAATGACATCTGGATTTTTCGTAAAATAATAGTTAGTCATGTTTTTCCCTACTTTCTCAATAGTTTCTATAATACGGAGAAAATTCGATTTTCGCAATCTAAATTTAATATAAACGAGTCAAGACCTTGAACACTACATCTTGTGTGATGCAACTTAAAATCATACTAAATGCGGTGTTTTTTTAATTGATTTTTGAGTTGCGTGATGTATACTTAGCTTATTAACAAAATATTAAAGGGGGATTTATATAATGAAAAAAGTAACTGTATTTACAAAAAATAACTGTATCCAATGCAAAATGACAAAACGCTTCTTAGAGGAAAATAACGTAGACTTTGACGAACGTAACATTTCTGAAGATGACAACGCCATTGACTACTTGAAAGACCAAGGATTCCAAGCTGTTCCTGTTGTCGAAGCTACTGGATTTGATACAATTGCTGGATTCCGTCCAGATATGCTTAAAAAGTTGGCAGTCTAATGAAAATTGTTTTCTTTAGTATTACGGGTCAGACACGTCGCTTCATTAACAAGATTGGCCATCCTTCATTCGAAATTGACCCAACGAACCCATTCGTTGAATTAAATGAACCCTACATATTGGTTGTTCCAACCTATGAAATTGGGCTCACTGAATCGGTTAATGACTTCATTGAATACAAATCAAATAGAGAAAACATACTGGGTGTTGTTGGCGGTGGGAACCGAAACTTCGCCCAACTTTTTATTTTTACGGCTAAAGATATCGCGACTGACTATAAAGTTCCTTTATTGTACGAATTCGAATTCAATGGAACCGAAGAAGATGTCCTCAATATGAAGAAAGTAGTTGATGAAATTGACATTAAAAACGTTAGATAGTGATAAAGTCACTTATTATGATTTAAATAATGAAATTAATATTCCTGTAGACGGTCAAATTCCGCTTCAAAAAGATCAAGAAGCCTTGACTGCCTTCTTAAAAGAAAATGTTGCTGAAAACACAATGAAATTCGATTCGTTACAGGCTCGTTTTGATTACTTAATTGATAACAATTATATTGAAACCGGTTTTTATAATAAATATGAATTTTCATTTATTGAAGAATTGTACGCTTATTTAGCGGCTCAAAAATTCCATTTTGGGACATTTATGGCTGCCTACAAATTCTACGCTCAGTATGCACTTAAAACAGATAACAATGCCTATTACCTTGAAAATTATATTGATCGAGTTGCGATGAACGTTCTTTACTTTGCTGATGGTGATACAGATTTAGCCATGAACTTAGCTAATGAAATGATTCATCAACGTTACCAACCTGCCACACCTAGTTTCTTAAATGCGGGTCGTAAACGTCGTGGGGAATTAGTTTCTTGTTTCTTAATTCAAATTACGGATGATATGAACGGAATTGGCCGTGGTATTAACTCAGCACTCCAATTATCTCGTATTGGTGGCGGAGTTGGAATTACGCTTAGCAATTTACGAGGTGCTGGCGCACCAATTAAGGGGATTGAAGGTGCCGCTTCTGGTGTTTTACCCGTTATGAAATTGTTAGAAGATAGTTTTTCATACTCAAACCAACTAGGTCAACGTCAAGGTGCCGGCGTCGTTTATTTAGATGTATTCCATCCAGATATCGTAGCGTTCCTATCAGCCAAGAAAGAAAATGCTGATGAAAAAATTCGTGTTAAAACTTTATCGTTGGGCGTTACTGTCCCTGACAAATTTTATGAACTCATTAAAGATAATGCAACGATGTATCTCTTTGATCCATATAGCGTTGAAAGAGAATACGGCGTTCCTTACTCATATGTTGATATTACAAAAGAATATGACAATATGGTTGCCAACGAAAATATTATTAAGAAAACGATTCTTGCTCGTGAATTAGAAACTGAAATTTCTAAATTACAACAAGAGTCTGGTTATCCTTATATCGTTAACGTTGACACTGCCAATCGTGCAAACCCGATTGATGGTAAGATTATCATGAGTAATCTTTGTTCAGAAATCATGCAAGTTCAAACGCCCTCAGTTATCAATAACGAACAGGGTTTTGATGTCATGGGAACTGATATTTCATGTAACTTAGGTTCAACAAATATCGTTAATATGATGGCTTCTCCAGACTTTGGTCGTTCAGTTGATTCAATGGTTCGCGCTTTAACTTTTGTGACTGATAGCTCAGATATCAACGTTGTACCTACTATTCAAAAAGGAAACAGTTTAGCACATACGATTGGTTTAGGCGCAATGGGTCTACATGCCTACTTTGCCAAGAACCATATGCATTATGGTTCAGATGATTCAATCAATTTCACAAGTGTATACTTCATGATGCTTAACTACCATTCATTGAAAGCTTCAAATGCAATTGCGCAAGAAAAAAACGAAACATTTCATAACTTTGAAAAAAGTACTTATGCAACAGGCACTTATTTCGACAAATACATTAATGAAGATTGGGGTCCAGATTCCGATAAAGTCGCTGCTTTATTTGATGGTATCGACATTCCTAACCAAGAAGATTGGGCTGCTTTGAAGGCTGATATTCAAGCCACTGGCCTCTATCATCAAAACAGACTCGCCGTTGCACCAAATGGCTCTATTTCATACATTAACGATACGACTGCTAGTCTTCACCCAATCATTAACAGAATTGAAGAACGTCAAGAAAAGAAAATTGGTAAGATTTACTATCCAGCACCTTACCTTTCAAATGACACTATTCCTTACTACACATCAGCCTACGATATGGATATGCGTAAAGTAATCGATGTCTATGCTGCTGCTCAAGAACATATTGACCAATCACTTAGTTTAACTTTATTCATGCGTTCAACAATTCCTGCAGGTCTCTATGAATGGAAGAATGGCCGTACAGATAAAATGACAACACGTGACTTAAACATTTTGCGTAATTATGCGTATAATAAAGGTATTAAGTCAATTTACTACATCAGAACTTTTACTGATGATCAAGAAGAAGTTGGCGCAAATGCTTGTGAGAGTTGTGTTATCTAAACTGTAACGGAGGAAAGTTAAATGAATAATGATATTTATAAAGCAATTAATTGGAATGAAATTGAAGATCAAGTTGATAAAGCAACTTGGGAAAAACTAACTGAGCAGTTTTGGTTGGATACACGTATCCCCCTTTCAAATGATTTAGACGATTGGCGGACATTAAGTCCCGCAGAGAAAACATTAGTTGGCCATGATTTCGGTGGTTTAACCTTGTTGGATACCGTTCAATCACAAGATGGGATGGAATCATTACGCCATGATACACGTACGGCTCATGAAGAAGCTGTTTTAAACAATATCCAATTCATGGAATCTGTTCATGCAAAAAGTTATTCATCAATCTTTTCGACTTTAAATACTGCTTCAGAAATTACTGAAATTTTCGAATGGACTGATAAAAACGAATTTCTACAAAAAAAGGCCCAACGAATTAATGGTATTTATCAAAATGGAACGCCTTTAGAAAAGAAAGTTGCTTCTGTTTTTCTTGAAACATTCTTATTCTATTCTGGTTTCTATACGCCCCTTTATTACCTGGGCCATAATAAGTTAGCCAACGTTGCTGAAATTATTAAATTAATTTTACGTGATGAATCTGTTCACGGAACCTTTATCGGTTATAAATTCCAACTAGGCTTTAATGAACTTTCTGAAGAAGAACAAGGAAAAATGAAGACATGGATGTACGATCTTCTTTTTGAATTATATGAAAATGAAGAGAAATACACTCACGAACTTTACGATGAAGTTGGTTGGACTGAAGAAGTCTTAACTTTCCTTCGTTACAATGCAAATAAAGCATTAATGAATTTGGGTCAAGACCCTTTATTCCCTGATACAGCTTCTGATGTTAATCCTGTTGTAATGAACGGGATTTCGACGTCAACATCTAATCATGATTTCTTCTCTCAAGTTGGTAATGGTTACCTACTTGGTAGTGTTGAGTCAATGGATGATTCAGATTATGAAATTGGCGAAAGCGGCCAAATGAAACGTCGTCCTAAACGCTAGAAAAGATATCCCATACACCTGTATGGGATTTTTTTATACCTCATAAAAAAATTGCTGTCTTCCACTGACCATATTAATTTAATCGGATATGGTTTCATTATTATAGAATTACCAATAATAACTACACATAAAAAGGCACACCCATAAATTAACTTATGGGTGTGCCTTTAGTTTCACAGTACAAAATCGTGAAGGCTAGTTTTGTTCACTTAATTCATTATGATGAGTTTTTTCACTTACTGGCAAAACGGTCACTTCAAATTCAGAAATATAAGCATTTTCATAATCTAATGCCTTTATTTTAAAGTTAGCAATCGTCATTTCATCGTTAGCGCGGAATTTAGAGTCTTTATTAAGAACAAGACCCGTCAGCGTCACCGCTTCACTTTCTTCCGTCTCTTTGAGCGTTGTATCAAAGTAACGTTCAAAATCATACAGGGTAACTTTTCCTGAGACCTTATAAATATTATTACCCATATCTACAATATTATCGTCATTGGTATCATCAAATTCTTCTCTAACAACACCAAATAACTCTTCGTAAATATCTTTATCAGTAATAATTCCTGAGGTACCACCGTACTCATTAACTACAATGACAATTGGTGTTCGTCTCGATACCATAACGTCCATAATACCATGAACTTCAGCATTTTCTTGAACAGCCGGAATATCACGCATGATAGTTGATATCAAACTTGTCTTATTAATTCTTTCCTGTCGCAATAAATCATAACTATAAACGTACCCGATAACTTTATCTTTATCATTATTAGCAATAACCGGGAATCTAGAATATCTTGTTTTCCAATACAGATTAACAACATTTTTAATTGTCGCGTCTATATCGACCGCAACCATAGATGTCCGATCAATCATGATATCAACTGCAACTTTATCATTCATATCAAATGCACGTCGCATGAAGGTTAAATCTTCTTCATCTAGTTCACCGGCGTTCGCAGATAAACGTGATAATGACAATATTTCAGTTTGCGAATAAATATCTTCTTCATTTTCTACTTCATAACCTAATAAATGTGTAATCCAATTTGCTGATCGATCCAGTATCCATATCAAAGGATACAAAACGATATGGAAAAACAAGATAGGTCGAACAATAAATAATAACACCGGTAACGGATCCGCAATTGCAATATTTTTAGGGACCAAATCAGTAAATACGGCATGGATAACCGTAAAAATTAGAATTGCAGCTACCGATGCAACAGCATTTGCCATGGCCGCGGGTAATATATGCGATTGAATAATCGCATCCGCAATCGTTTTTTCACCAATCCAACCAAGAATCAAACTGGTTGAGGTTATTCCGACTTGAGCCGTTGACAGGTATTCCGTTAGGTTCTCCGTCATATGGATAGCCCTTTTAACATTTTTATTAAACGGCTTTTTTTCTTGCATATCTTTTAACGCACTAACACGCACACGAACCAGCGCATACTCAGTAAGCGTAAATAACACAGACAAGAGTAATATCGCAATGATAACAATGATATTCAATAAGTAACTTTCCGGACCAGAATCCAAGGTAACACCCTACTTTCAATTTATAATAATTTTTTATTAACCCCCATTATACCAAATATATCTCTCATAAACTAGTAAGTAACAAGTAGCATTTTTAAATATCAGATCAATGATTCAATTAATCATTGATCATCTATACGCCCTCTTTTATTAGATAATAGTTCTAGTAATAATGGATTTTTCTTATATTTCTTTGACATCCAATTTTGGTTGATCTATGATGAAAGCGTAAAAATATTATTAACCTAGGAGATGTTCCACTTTGGAGAATGATAACCTATTTAATTTAATAGACGCTGCGTACGCCGAGGATCTTTCTGATCAACCAAAACAGTATAAAGAAGGCCTTTTAAACGTCGCCAAAAATCTGTCAAGCGGTACAGATGAGGTTAATGTTTGTATTGCAATATATGCGCTTTACCATGATAACTACATGGTCCCAATGAGTTTTCCAAAAGCTAATCGGATTTTGTATCAATATGTTCAAGATAAATTAAAAAAACTTAATCAAGAAGAATTACGCAACGTAAATCTTGGTTATGGATTGGTTGCGACACACTTTACCTTCAGTCCGTTTAATTAATGAGAATTATCCATTTTATATAAATTATTCATAAAATTTTAGGAGGTTATTTACCATGACAAAAAATATTATTGTAGAGGCAAAAACAGATATCCAAAATTTACGTACTCTTCTAGAAGAGCACCAACCCAAATCTACAGGAATACTTGATATTGATGACGTATTAACTCAGGTGTACAAAAAATTAGACTCGTCTCATAATCCTGAAGCACTTATTAACAGACTGGTTAATTATATCCGTAGTATAGCACTAGCAGACCACCTTCATTTTCCAGAAAATCAGGAAAAATTGATTATCGGTTTAAGCGCCATTGGTCAAAAGGCCGGATTAAACGGTTTGTACATGGCTGATTTTTCCGATAAATCACAATTCTACAGTTACATTGAAGAAATACCTCGTCGAAATTAGTTATCTTTAATCCAACTAAAACCTGCCAAAGTTTAACGAATACTACCAAATTTGATAGTATTCGTTAAACTTTTTTATTTGATTTAATTAAACTACAATTCTATCAAATCTCATGCTAACAATTATAAATATTAGTATCTTAGAGGGTTTCAACAGACAATTGCCGTCTTATTAAGGTAAAATAAATAGAACAGTATAATAAATGGAATAGGGGATTCATAATGACATTTTTAAAGAAATATGGTTTTCATTTTATGGCGATTGCAGTTATCAGCGAATGGGTGTTACCTTTAGTACTTGCGGCGTTCATACCAGGTTATCTACAATTCACCAATTTGATTAGTGATTTTGGAGAGGTTGGAACCCCAACTCATATGGCCTTTAAAGTTTGGGAGGTCGCAAATGGCCTTTTTTTCTTACTTTCGGCTCCAACTTTTTACGCGTATTTTAAAAACACCTCAAAAAAATTATCTAGTTGGTTCACAACAATGCTTGTCATCTTTAGCCTCACGGATTGTATCTTCACAGGATTATTTGACCGCGCTGCTACATCAAACACACAAAACATCACAGGCATGATCCATAACTATTCATCTGGAATTGGTGATACGGCTCTTTTAATCAGTATGTTCATTTTATTAAAACTGTACCGTATGCAAGGAAAAAAAACGGTCGCTACTCTTTTGATGGGAGCATTCATCATCTCGTTAGGCATCCAATTCTTATTCGTTTACCCAAGAATTATGCCCGACTCCCAATTTAAGATTCCATATCGCGGTTTATGGCAGCGATTAAATTTATGGCTACTCTATATGCCATTCTTGCTCATTTCGGTTAAAGAAATATTTAAAAAGCAGCACAGTTAACAACCTCACAATCTTCGATAAAGTTTCATCCTTTTTGATAGCCTTCTCGTCAAAAAAACACCTAATCATATTCACATGATTAGGTGTTTTTAATGTTTATCTAGAATTTCTTAAGAAGTTTTTCAAAATAAAGATAGGCGTTTTCGCTTTTTTACTTGAAACACGCTTCTGGTTAACAACTGCCAAAATTTGTAGTAACGTAAATGCAATTGAACTACGTTTTCTAAATGAAATGTATTTTGGATGCCATTCAGTTACGTACTTATCTTTGTATTTCTTTAATCCCTGGAATCCATAGAATCGGTATCCATATTCATAGATGAGATGAGCCGTTTTTTCTTCAACAAAACTAAATTTCGATGCACCAACATTTGACAATGGCGCCATACCCATATCAAAGAATTCGTACCCATCTTCCTTCGCCTGTTGGAATAAACTAATGAAAATTTTATCCATGATACCAGAAGGAGCTGTTTCTCTATTGTATCGCATTAAATCAATCGATAAGACCTCATGATTTCCGGTTGGCATCATTGTTGCAAAGGCAACTTTGTGCCCCTCAACATCGTTAATAACAGCGATTGGTGCTTGATTAAGATAATATTCATCAAAGAATCCTAGAGAGAACCCTTTTTCAGATTGACCTTTAAGCCAACTATCTGAAATTTCTTTTAATTCCTGAATCGTTTCTTTTGAATAAGGTGGTTCAATCATCGCGAACGTGTAATGTTCTCGCTCAAATTTGTTCATTAATGCACGCTCAGAACGTCGTTTTTTACCAGCTAACTCTATCTCGGCAACTCTCACGAAACCTTCTTCACCCGTTTTAATAAAATCAAATCCAACTTCATGTAACATCATTGTCAATTGAGCATCAACTTCATAAAAGACTAATTCCATTCCTTCAACATCTGCATCAACAATAAATTTATCAATTGCAGCACGAATAAATTCAGGGTTACCGACTGGTTCACCCATAACAACTAATTTATTAGATTTTTTTTGATAAAGGAAAAAGACCTCGTCTTGACCTTCATTCTGATAGAAATACACATTTTTATCCCTTAAGTAAGCAAGGTGACTAACTTCATTACCGCCATAAGTATCAATCACATTTTTAACGCGATCAGCTGGGAATTCTTGTTCACAAAAACGTTTATCCTTACGAGATAGATAGGTAAACGTAACCCATAAGATGACTACTGCTAAAAGTAGGCCTAAGAATCCGGATAACCATATTTTCTCTGATGGAAATAAGAAGACATCTGGCACCTTACCCGTGTAGTGAAATTCAGGCATATTAAAGAATCCAACAATCGTGTATAAAATAAACGTTCCGGCAAAAATACTACCATCAATTAGTAAACGACCCCATGAATATTCGAATCTTTCACGATAGAATATTTGCTTGGATAAGAGTGCACAAATTAAAATGATAGATAAGAAGATAAGTAAACTAATCGAAAAATCATGCCAAAGGGTATTAATAATTCCCATTACCACAAAAATAACCATCGGCCAGTAAGCACGTTTCACTTTAGACTCGATTCCACGCCCAATTCCAATCATTAGAAAGGCCAAGAATATATTACTCATTTGATGAATAAAATAGAACGTGTATGGATATAATTGTCTGATAATAGGATTAGCATACGTGAATTCTGGAACCGTCGAGGCCAATAAAAGGACAACTCCCGTCACATAGAAAAATAACACAAGAATAAGATGTGCAACTCGACTAAGTAGCATAACAGGTAAACCTTTTAGATATTCATTAATTCGGCTTCCCGAATCCTTAATAAATAAAGCAACTCCAACCAAGAATGGGAAAATATAGTAAAACAATCGATAGAATAACAACCAGATAACGGCAGTTCCATCATTTACGCCCAAAGTCTGAAGTCCTAATATCATAAAGACATCAAATGAACCTAATCCACCTGGAATCATTGATACGACACCAATAATTGATGCGATAATAAATAACGGAAAAACGGCAACTAAACTGGATGTATCCACATTCATCATAAATCCAATATAAATGAAAAATAATCCGGCAGATCCCCACTCTAAAGATGACCCAAGGATTAAGGTTAATTCGCGTCCGAGTGTTAAGTCAGCAAAAAATTCTGAATCTTTTGTTTTGGTAATAATAAAGACAATTGGGAAATATAACCCACCTAACAATAACCATACCCAATATTGACCAAACTGAGGTCCAATATTTAGGCCAAAAATCATTCCTAAGGAAACCCAACAATACAGTGATAACCCGGCGACTAAAAATAATGCAATCTTAGATATGGCAAACAAAACTTGTTTTTTAGATGCATTCTTGCTATAAAAATTTGCTCTAAGTGATGCACCTAGTAGACCACCAAATCCTGCAATGTTGGTTATCGTATTGGTTATCCAACCGCTTTGCAGAATATATCGCCACGAATATTTCTCTGGTAAAAATTTAACCATAACAAAATCGTAAACCATCATGGGAAGAACAGCGATAAATCCTATTACTAACATTAATATAATTGATTCAGTCGATTGAGATTCCAGACTTTGTCGAACCTGATTACCATTAATATCTTTAAAGATTCGACCAACTTCAATAATAACAAAAATTAAAACTGATAAAATAAATAGGAGCTTAATAGCCGTTAATCTTTTTTTTATAAATTCGTTACTTGTACTGATTATTTTCTTCATTCTTTAAATCCCCCGACTTATTATTGGTTTCGTATGCTCCCCCCGAAGTATACAAATCTATGATCCTGGTTCTTTTACATAACCTCTGTTAAAAAATACTGTCCATATCGTCAGTAAAATCAATGCGATCCATGTAAAGATAGGTATAAAGAAACTAATGATGAACCCCGATATTAAGGTACCTTCAAATATAATGAGATCCCTACCATTAAGAAACCCAATTTGCCTTAATTGGCTCGTGATTTCAGGATTAATTCTTATAAGTGTCTTAGACAATATAATATAGCTAATTGTCCACATGAATAAAATACCTAGATATAGCAATGAGGCACCTCGATAATTTGGAAATTTACCCGAAAACGATGTAGCATACGGTATAATTGATAACCAAAATAACCAGAACGCATTAGCCCAATAGGCTCGTTTATCTACACGCTTAGCTATTTTGAATAGACCATGATGATCATACCAGACTGTGAATATCAGCAAAAAACTGATTGTATAGATGGCAAAACTTTGCCACTCTTCTAGAACCAATCGAATATCTGGTTTTGAAGGTGCCTTAAATTCTAATATTAAAATAGTCACGACAATAGCGACTATCGCATCCGTAAATGCTTCTAATCTTTTTTTGTCCATAGCTTGTCTCCTTCACCTTCATTATATTTTAATCAGTTTCTTTTTTCCAGTTATAAGGTTATTTTTTTATCTATCTTACTCAAATGACCATTTAAATACTGTATCATGCTTTATTAAGATAACCAAATTATTTTACTCTACAATGATTGTCGTTAATACGTACTTTTATCGTATGTCTCTACTTTTTGATTTTAACCAAAAAGAAAAAGCCATTATTTAATAACGGCTTTTTCACTTGTAAGAGACTAAGAAACAATAAATAGTTCTTAGTCTCTTTCGATACCCTCTGAAAGAGTACCTTTATGATAGACACTTTGAATATACCCATTTTTCAAACTGGTTTGAATCGGAACTAATTCAAGCCACTTCTCTTGTACCTGAAATAGTGGAATACCCCTGCCCAATATAACCGGGATGGTTGTTAAAATATATTCATCAATCAAATTGGCCGCAATGAGTGGTGTCACTACACTAGATCCACCCACAATCCAAATTGACTGTCCCGGTGCTTCACGAAGACGTTTCACTAATGCGTCAATTGGCTCATTCACAAGGTGAACATTTTCTTCCTGAACTTTTATACTTTGTGAGGTTAATACATATGATATTACATTCGAATAAGGATAGTCTTCCGGTGATAATTCCGTTACGACCTGTTGATATGTTTTACTACCCATTACAACGGTATCCACTTCGGCGTAAAAATCTTCAAAATCACTTTGTGATGTCCCATTTAACTCTGAATCGTGTAGATTCAAAAAATCAATTGACCCATCTTCATCCGCAATATAACCATCTAAACTCATTGCAATGTATAAAATAACCTTTCTCTTATTCATTATAAAGTCCTCCCCCTGAAATACTAATCAATTCCTTAATGCTTTTTACCGTACCACATTTGTACCACTTTAGGCTATTTTTTTGTAAAAAAAATAGCCTAAAGCTAACCCAAAATGGGGTAGCCTTAGGCTAAAATCTATTCAAAAATAATTAAATTATTTAAGAGTAACTACAGCACCAACAGCTTCTAAAGTAGCTTTCATTGCTTCAGCTTCGTCTTTAGCAATTCCTTCTTTAATAACAGATGGAATGTTATCAACTAAACCTTTAGCGTCTTTAAGGCCTAAACCTGTAATTTCGCGAACGGCTTTGATAGCTTTAACTTTTTGGTCGCCAGCTTCTGTTAATTCAACAGTAAATTCTGACTTTTCACCAGCAGCTTCGCCGGCAGCAGCGCCAGCAGCAGCTACAGGAGCAGCAGCTGAAACACCGAATTCTTCTTCGATTGCTTTAACTAAGTCGTTTAAATCTAAAATGCTTGCTTCTTTTAAATCAGCAATGATTTTTTCTGTATCTAATGACATGTGTGTATCCTCCATTTTATGTGTACGATTTTGTTTGTACCGTTAGGTACCGATCATAAATGCTAAGTATTAAGCAGCAGGTTCTTCGTCCTTGCTTTCTGCAACAGCGTTAAGCGCATAAGCAACGTTGCGAACAGGTGCTTGTAATACTGAAAGTAACATTGAAAGTAAGCCATCACGACTTGGTAATGTAGCAAGAGCGTTAATTTCTTCTAACGTTGCAACTTTACCTTCGATGACGCCACCTTTAATGCTAAGTGCTTCAGCAGTTTTAGCAAAAGTAGCAATAATACGTGCAGGTGCAACAACATCTTCGCTAGAAAATGCAACTGCAGTAGGTCCAGAAAATACTTCTTCCATACCTTCATACCCTGCTTTTTCAGCAGCACGTACTAAAATCTTGTTTTTAATAACCTTCATTTCAACGCCTGCTTCGCGTAATTCCTTACGTAATGCAGTCACTTGTTCAACCGTTAAACCACGGTAATCCACAACAACTGCAGATGCAGCGTTGTTGAATTTTTCAGTTATTTCATCCACGATTAATGCTTTTTGTGCGATAAATTCTTTACTCATAATTGATTCACCTCCTGTAGTCGTGTCAGAGCTTTTTTACAATAAAAAAACTCCGTGTCCACCAAGACACAGAGAGAGTAGAACTTCACTCCTCGGCAGGAAAATTAAGGCTTACGCCACCTGAGTCTTCGGTAGAATCATAAATTAATTGACTTCCATAAATTTAACACAGTTAGATTTATGGGTCAACTAAAGAAATTTAATTATCTAATATTAGTTTTGAGCCAAGTTTAAGCTTGGACCAAATGTTGTTGCAACAGATAAATGTTTGATGTAGCCACCCTTAACTGATGATGGGCGAGCTTTAACAATAACATCGTTGATAACATCAAAGTTACCAATTAATGCAGCATCATCAAATGATACTTTACCAATTGGAACATGAACATTTCCATCTCTATCAGTACGGTAAGTTACCTTGCCGGCTTTAGATTCTGAAACTGCTTTTTCAACGTCCATTGTAACAGTACCTGTTTTAGGGTTAGGCATTAAGCCTTTAGGTCCTAAGACACGGCCTAAACGTCCAACTTGAGCCATCATATCTGGTGTTGCAATAGCAACATCAAAGTCTAACCAGCCACCAGAAATACGTTCAACCAAGTCATCATCACCAACAACGTCAGCGCCGGCTGCAAGTGCAGCTTTAGCTTTATCGCCTTTAGCGAATACAACAACTGTTTGGTCTTTACCAGTACCATTTGGAAGTACAACAGCCCCACGTAATTGTTGGTCTGCTTGTTTTGTATCTAAGTTTAAGTTGTAAGCAAGTTCGATTGTTGCATCAAACTTAGCAAAATCCATTTTCTTAGCTAATGCGATTGCATCAGCGATTGAATAGTTTTTACCTTCTTCAACTTGTTTTAGTGCGTCTTGATAGTTTTTACCTTTTTTAGCCATCTTGAATTTTCCTCCTTGCAATATGTGGTCTAACGGATAAACCTCCCACTTGATACATCTACTTTCATAGAGTATCCGACCGAGAAGCGTGTTTGTAGTGTAGGAATTAACCTTCTACAACGAATCCCATGCTTCGTGCAGTTCCTTCGATCATGCGCATTGCAGATTCAACATCTGAAGCGTTTAGATCTTGCATTTTAGTTTCAGCGATTTGTTGAACTTGAGCACTAGTTACTGTTGCAACTTTTTTAGTGTTAGGTTCGCCAGAACCACTTTCAACGCCTGCAGCTTTCTTTAAAAGAACTGCTGCGGGTGGTGTTTTTGTAACGAAATCGAATGAACGATCTTCGTAAACACTAATTACAACGGGAATCAACATACCAGCTTGGTCAGCTGTACGTGCATTGAATTCCTTTGTAAAGCCCATAATATTAATACCAGCTTGTCCTAATGCAGGACCAACCGGTGGAGCAGGAGTTGCTTTCCCTGCTGGAATTTGTAATTTAACGACGTTTGCTACTGTTTTAGCCACGTGACATACCTCCTTGTAAAGTCCGTGCGTGGTAAATGGAGATATAAATTTCTCCTCCCACTGTATGCAGAACATACTTATATAATATAACACCCAGATGGGTTCCACGCAATCTTATTTATGTTTTTTCCATAAAAATGTGTAAATTGAATCATCAACTCGTTGATTTTCATGTAATAATCTATGTGCTGCCTTTCGACCGCTCACAATAAGTTCGTGATAGTTAAGCTGATTTTGAACCAAATATCGAAGTGATAACGCACTATTAACAGAAACTGCCCCATCATTGCCATCTTTCAAATCACCTGCAATATTTAGGAATTGCAAGTTTTTTGGTAGATGACGCATCGTTTTTTCAAAATAACGATATAAGGGCGTGGTTTCTATTGGACCAGCATCCGTTAAAAGTAAATCTTCAATTTGTGGCGTCGTTTGTGCCACGTTATGGTCATTATAGGGAGCACCAATTGAAATGGCATGTGCCACTACTGGTGCATCAAGCGCATCCCTGCATTCCGTTAAGTAACGTAATATGCTGACCCCGCCCATAGAGTGGCCCACAAAATCAACTTGTTTAATGCCATATGCACCAAATAAGAATTGCATAATGTGGTACAACCATGCACTCTGCTTTTCAACAGAAGCGATATCATTTTTAAATAATATTTGAATAAATGGCTGTGCTGATCTCAATTGACCTTCAACGTGTAAACTACCATCAATATCAACAATAATTACCATGTCTTTTCGACCGTACCCATCACGTTCAAATCGGCTAATCATCGGTCCAAAGGAGAGCCGATTACCCCCATATCCGTGAATAAATAATGTTGGTATCATTTTATCACTGGGTACAATGGGATCAGATGCATCGATTGAAACGTGTCCATAACGTCTGAACTTGTTGCCAACGATGAAACTTGCGCCAGCGCCCAGACCTAATAGCCCCATCTTCAAGAGTCTCTTATTCACTTAAATCACCTTCTATTTTGTAAATCATTACTTTAACCTAATAATTTATCCACTTGGTCAAAGTTCAATTCAGTACTTGTTTCACGACCAAACATATCAATGTTAACTTTAAGTTTTAGTTTTTCGTTATCAATTTCAGTTACTTTACCCACAAGATTGGCAAATGCGCCTTCAACGATTGTGACAGATTCGCCAATTTCAATATCTAATTCTTGATGACGAGCACTCATACCCAAACGACGGAGAATTAATTCTACTTCTTCGGGTAATAATGGTGCTGGCTTACTTCCGGCACCGTGAGAACCAACGAAACCAGTTACGCCTGGTGTATTACGAACAACATACCATGATTCATCTGACATACCCATTTCAACTAAAACGTATCCAGGGAATGTTTTTTTCATGTCTGTTTTTTCTTTACCATTTTTGACTTCACGTTCTTCTTCTTCAGGAACAACTACGCGGAAAATAAAATCTTCCATTCCCATTGATTGTGCACGTGATTCAATATTTGTTTTAACTTTATTTTCGTAACCAGAGTAGGTATGTAGGACATACCAGCTTTTTTCGATTGATTCCATTATATATATCTCTCCTTAAATTATCGGGTTCATTTTTCTCAAACAAAAAAAACTCCGCATCAACGAAGTTTTCTCACTTGTGTCATTATATCAAAATATCAGTTAAATAGCTATTTTTCTATGAAAATAGGGTTAAGAATGCAGAAGCACCCGAGTCAACGATCCAGAAGAAAATCGCAAACATAATAGCAGTTACGACAACTGTTGTTGTGTCTCGACGTAGTTCCTTACCTGTTGGCCAAGTGGTTGCTTTGATTTCTACAATGACACTTTTAAGAAATGCATTAATTTTTCTCATGATTTATCCCCCTATTTTGTTTCGCGATGTAACGTATGTTTATTACAGTATTTACAAAATTTATTAACTTCTAAACGTTCAGTTCTGCTCGGTTTTGCGGCCACAATATAGTTACGTGAGCCACAAACAATACAAGCCAATGCTACTTTTCTTTGTGCCATAACCGTTTCTCCTTAATGTAGAGCTAACTATTGCTAGCTTCAACCAACATTTCTAAAGAATACTCTCATTTTACATTAAAAGAAAGAAAAAAGGAACCACCCCCTTTTCTTTCTTTTCAAATTATCGATTTTCTTTAAAGAATAATCCCAGTTTACTCTTACATCTTGAGATAGCTCCCGACACTTTCTTTATGTCACAATCTAAAACAAGCATAATTTCCTCCGGTGTTTTCATTTGATAATAAAGTAAAACGAAAGTACTTCTTTCAAATTCCGATAATTTCAATTCAAAAGCATTCAATTTTTCTTGAAGAATCAGCCTATCATCTGCTAACAATTCACAATAAAACGCTGGTCGTTCACATTCACCATACGTTTCTTCATAACATTCTAAAGAATGTGAGTTAACATCAGATAGTCTTTTAGCCGCAGATTCTTTACGAATTAAGCTAAAAATACAATTTGATAGACTCGTTTTAAAATATTGTCCGAACGTGATACCTTTGTCCGGTCGATAATTATTCAACGCTCTAAAACAAACCGCCCTGGCCTCTTGTAAAAAATCTTCTGTATCCCATAATTTTAAATAGTATTTGCGAATAACACAATAGACCATCGGCCGATAGCGTTCAAATAACGGTTCAAATTTATGTTCTGCCCCTAATTTGATTTGACAAATTAATTGAAAATCAGTTTCTTTTTCAGTACTCCGGTAAGTTTCATCTAACAAGTAGACTCTCCATATCCGGGTCTCCGTTTTTCAATATAACAAACATATCGCCCAATTACAACAGTCGGTTATTTACCAGACAGATCATCACGTAATTTAGCTAAATTATCCAACTGTTTAGAGTTCCAAGGTGACCGTCTAACTAAAGCTTCAGTTTGGTACTGCTTTGCTTGTTGCGCCACTTCTTTTTTTGACTCATTAATATCTTTGTATAGTTCCCAAGCTGGAATTCTCAATGCACCTTGTGAAAAAATCGTCCATTGCTCTGCCTGGTCGCTGGTGGCAACAGTCACTTGCGTTAACTTTGTCTGTAACTCACCAATCATTGCTTCAATATAACTATCTGCCGTTTGGCCTTCTGCCGTCCAAATAATCTCCAGCCCATATTTTATATAGCTTTTTGATAGTCCTGGAACGTACATTGCGTCAAAAACAACGATTAGCCGTGAATCAATTTGTTTGTGGTAATTTGAAAGTTTGTGCAGCAATAAGTCACGTGCTTCATCAAGCCGTTCAGATTGTTTCAATCGATTTAATTCTGGCCAATTACCAATCATATTGTAAGCATCCACAACTAAAATTTGCTTTTTCATTATTATTTACCCCTTGAAGTAAATCCTTGATAAATGAGCAAACTGGCTGCAACACTAGCATTTAAACTTTGAACGTGTCCAATCATCGGGATAGTTAACATACCATCACATGCTTTTTTCAATAATGGTGAAATTCCCTTTCCTTCATTACCAATCACAAGCGCCGTAGGTCCTTTGGCATCCCACTCACGATAATCTTGTCCATCCATATCCGTTCCAAAAACCCATAATCCAGCTTTTTTTAATTCATTAACGGTATTTACTAAGTTAGTAACACGGGCAACTGGCATGTATTCAATTGCCCCCGTTGACGTCTTAGCAACTGTTGATGTTAACCCAACAGCACGGCGTTTTGGAATAATAATCCCGTGTACCCCAGCAGCGTCGGCCGTTCTCATGATTGAACCTAAATTATGTGGGTCCTCAACATTATCTAGAATAAGGAAAAATGGTGGTTCATCTTTATCAGCAGCGCTTTTAAAAAGATCATCAATCGTCGCATATTCAAATGCAGCAACAGCAACGATAACACCTTGATGATTTTGTTGATCTGATAATAGATCTAATTTACTCTTGGGTACTAGTTGCGTAATAATACCCTTCTTCTTTGCCATTTGTTCAATTCCACTTAAAACATCTGATTTCAAACCAGATTGTATAAACAATTTATTAATTGATTGATTACTCTTTAATGCAGCTTCTACGGGGTGACGTCCGATAATAAAATCGCCAGCCTCTTCACTACTTCTTGGTTGTCCCATTTAAGTTCTCCTTTTCAACGGTGTCAATGCACCATTTTGCCAATTCGGCTAATCTATCGTTTTGATTACTTAAAAATAAGTAGCCAAATAATGCTTCAAATCCAGTCGAAATACGATACGTTATGACCGATGTATTTTTAGCTGAAGTATGACTTTTAGCATTACGACCACGTTTAAAGTAATCGACTTCTTCTTCAGTTAAAATGTCATTTTCCGTCATTTTATCGATTAAAAATGCTTGCGCCTTTGCCGATACATAATGCGTCGCTTGATGATGCAACTGTGTAGGCCTTGTTAATCCTTGGACAAGTAAGTGTTTACGTACAAAAACTTCATAGATACCATCGCCCATGTAGGCCAATGCAATTCCATTCATTTGTTGATAATCTGCATTTTTTTCCATTAGTCTTTTCTCCATCTCGTTCCTTGTGGCGTATCTTCTAAAATGATACCTTCAGCCGCAAGTTGATCCCGAATATCATCACTTTTTTGGAAGTCCTTTTGCTTCTTAGCTTCTAAACGTTGTGCAATTAATTCTTCAACTCTTGCGCCTAAATCTTCAGTTGCTTGATCAAACGAAAGACCAAAAACTGCCGTCATATTCTTAAATGTTTCTAATAAATGATTGATTGAATCAAGTTCCACCTGGCCGGCTTCAGAATAAACATTCATTTTTTTAGCCATATCATACACAACAGCAATCCCGTTTTGCGCATTGAAATCTTCATCCATGGCACTTTCAAATTTAGCTAAACTTTCAGTAATTTGAGCTTCCACTTCTTGATTCGAACCAACAACGGCATCTTTTAACCGGTAATTCAAATTATCAAAAGCCGTCTTTAACTTATTCAAGTTATTCGTTGCTTCTTCAATATTTGTTTGACTGTATTGAATAGGATGTCGGTAATGCGTCGTTGCCATAAAGAATCGAACCACTTGAGGATCAACTTCTTTAATCATATCATGAACCGTAACAAAATTACCCAACGATTTACTCATCTTTTCGTCATCTTCACCAATAGTTACAAAGCCATTATGCATCCAGTAGTTAGCAAACTTTTGACCAGTTTCAGCTTCGCTTTGAGCAATTTCATTTTCATGGTGGGGAAACATTAAATCTTGTCCGCCACCATGAATATCAATTGTTGGTCCCAAATATTTCGTTGCCATAACTGAACATTCAATGTGCCAACCTGGACGACCTTTACCAAATGGCGACTCCCATGAAAGCTCATCATTTCTTACTGACTTCCAAAGTGCAAAATCAATCACGTCTTCTTTACGGGCCGTTTCTTCAGTGTCAACATGCTGGCTTGCACCCTGCTCTAACTCATCAATATTTTGATCAGATAATTTTCCGTAATCAGGAGATTTACGAGTTCTAAAATAAACATCCCCGTCTGATTCATAAGCGTAACCCTTAGCAATTAAACTTGAAATAAATTGAATAATATCAGCAATATTTTCCGTTGCTTTTGGATTTTTAGTTGCGGGTTCAATTGCTAAAGCTTTTGTATCCTCCATAAAGGCGGCGATAAATTTATCGGCTAATTGTTGAACCGTAATATGATTTTCTTTAGCTGCTTTAATCATTTTATCGTCAACATCCGTAAAATTAGAGACATAGTTAACTTTAAACTGACGATATTCGAAGTATCGACGAATTGTATCAAATGCAATTGCACTTCGCGCGTTACCAATATGAATATAGTTATAAACAGTTGGGCCACAGACATACATGCTAACTTGTTCAGGCACCAGCGGTTTAAATACTTCTTTTTGATTCGTTAATGTATTGTATATTGAAATCATTTCATCACCCACTAGTTAATATTTTGTTAAAAAAAGACGTCTTTTATATACCTATAAAAGACGTCTTGAACGTTACCCACTCCTGCAGATACGATTAACCGTATCTCGTTAATGAGTTAACGTTCATTACACGACTATCATTACTTTGTTCATCATAGCATCTCAAAGAGGCACTTCACAACCAATGTTTGTTTTCTCACATCACCGAAAACTTTCTAAAAAACATCCAGTTGCTACTCTCTCTTATCAAAAATTATTTTGTATTCATTTCTTCTAACGTTTTATTTAAATGAGCCAACGCCTTTTCACGGCCAAGTAATTCAATAGATGCTGGTAATTCTGGTCCATGCATCTCACGTGTCGTTGCGATACGGATAGGCATGTATAATTGACGGCCTTTAATCTTCGTATCTTTTTGAATTGATTTAATAGTTGCTTGAATTTCAACAGCATCAAAAATATCAATCGCTTTGATGCGTTCAGCAAATTCTTTTAAGACAGTTGGTGCCGTTTCAACAGCCAATTCTGCTTTAGCTTCATCATCAAGAACAGGTGGTTCGCTCAAGAATACTTCAGCCATTTCAGTAATTTGACCTGTGTAAGACATTTGTTGTTTGTAAAGACTAATTAATTTACGAGCCCATTCAATTCTTTCGGCGCTTGGATCAGCTTCGATTTTACCATCTTGAATTAATTGACGTAAAGCTAAATCCATTACTTTATCTTCATCAGCTGTTTTAATGTATTGGTTGTTAATCCATTCCAATTTTTTACCATCAAATGAAGCTGGTGATTTGCTCAAACGTTTAGGATCAAACATCTTAACTAATTCTTGACGAGAGAAGATTTCACTTTCACCAACTGGTGACCAACCTAATAGGGTAATAAAGTTTACCATGGCTTCCGGTAAGTAACCTAATTCACGATATTGTTCAATGAACTGTAAGACGTTTTCGTCACGTTTACTTAATTTTTTACCTGTTTCTGTATTAATAATTAACGTCATATGACCAAAGATTGGTGCATCCCAACCAAATGCTTCATAAATCATTAATTGTTTTGGTGTATTGGCAATATGATCATCACCACGAAGAACATGCGTGATTTCCATCAAGTGATCGTCGACAACAACGGCGAAGTTATAAGTTGGCATACCATCACGTTTTTGAATCACAAAATCGCCACCGATAGTATTAGAATCGAAAGTAATATCGCCTTTAACAATATCGTTAAATTCATATTTTTTGTTTGCTGGGACACGGAAACGGATGACTGGTGTTAATCCAGCAGCTTTTGATTCAGCAATCTTAGCGGCTATCTCTTCATCAGACATACCAGCATATTCATATTCATAATGAGGCATTTCGTTACGTGCTTTTTGTGCATCACGATCTGCTTCAAGTTCATCTTCAGTTTTGTATGATTCATAAGCTAGATCTTTATCCACTAGTTCTTGAATCAATGGTAAATAGATTTCTTTACGTTCTGATTGACGATATGGTCCAAAATCTCCTGGTTTATCGGGACCTTCATCCCAATCCATCCCTAACCATTTCAAGTTGTCTAATTGACTGCGTTCACCGTCAGCAATATTTCTTTTTGTATCCGTATCTTCAATTCGAATAACAAAAGTTCCTTTTTGACTTCTTGCAAATAGATAATTAAATAACGCTGTACGCGCATTTCCGATGTGTAAATGTCCAGTTGGACTTGGTGCATATCTGACACGAATTTTATTTTTAGCCATGATGACGCCTCTTTCTTTTTTCTGTATTTGTCTATTACGATTGAAATCGTTTATTTAAGGCTTTATTCAACTAATCTAGTTTACAATGAATTACATAAAAAATAAAGCCAATAATCTTAGTATTGACCTTATTTCTTGTCGTTTATTTTTTTCATTGAGTGTAACGGTTTTGCAAAAATCATTCTTCCAGCATCCGTTTGTAACGCACTTGTGACAACAACATCAATCGTTTTGTTAAGGAAATACTTTCCTTCTTCAACAACAACCATCGTTCCATCATCTAAATAAGCGATACCTTGTTGGCGTTCAGAACCATTTTTAATGACCATAACCCGTAGCTGTTCACCGGGAATAACGCGTGGTTTCAGTGATTTAGCTAACGCATTGACATTCAAAATTTGTACATTTTGGAATTCACTAACTTTATTTAAATTAAAATCGTTAGTTACAATAACGCCATCAATTGTTTTAGCCAATTTAATTAACTTGCTATCTACTTCATCAATTTCTTCAAAATCACCCTCGTACATTTCAATCGGCATAATTTTTTCATCTTGAAGTTTATTTAAAATGTCTAACCCACGTCGACCACGGACGCGTTTAATACTGTCTGCTGAATCAGCAATATACTGTAACTCATATAAAACGAAATTGGGTACCAACAACGTTCCTTCGATAAAACCCGTTTTAATTAAATCATAAATACGACCATCAATTAAGATATTTGTATCTAAAATTTTATATTCGTGATAATTATCGTTAGTGTTACGTTCCAGTATATTGTTTTCAACGACGTCACTTTTCTTATTTTTTGATGTAAATAACTTACGCCAGTCTTCTAAACGATTAGTTCCGATAACAAATCCAAAGTATCCTAATAAGAAAAGTAAAAGTACAGGCACAATGGTATTTAGTAACCAAATTTCTGATCGATAGAATGGTGTTGATACCAAAACTGCAATGACCATTCCAACAATCGTTGAGACACTTGCCGTCAATAACATCATTGGACTTTGCTTTGTTAAATAACTTTCAATATTAGCTAATAATTTTTCTAGCGGTGTAATTAAGAAAAAAGATACAATAAGAGCTAAAGCAACACCTACTAAAAAGTTAACAACGCCATTATTCAACCAACCAATCGTTGAAGCTGAAACAATCTTCCAAAAAAGTGGCAATAAACTAACGCCTATTCCACCACCAATCAATGCAACTACACCTTTAATAATATTTCTACGCATTAATAAGTCCTCCTTTCTAGTTAAACACAACTTTAAGTGCTTCACTTAGAGTTGCAACACCAACTACTTCAATCCCTTTAGGTGGTGTCCATCCTGATAAATTATTTTTAGGGATAAAGATGCGCTTGAAGCCCAATTTTTGGGCTTCAGCAACGCGTTGTTCAATCCGATTTACACGTCTTATTTCGCCAGTTAGTCCAATTTCGCCCACAAAACTATCCGCAGGATCTGTTTCTTTGTCCCGATAACTTGATGCAATACTAACGGCAATGGCTAAATCAATTGCTGGTTCATCTAATTTTACACCGCCGGCCGCTTTAAGATACGCATCCTGATTTTGTAACAATAAACTCGCGCGTTTCTCTAGTACTGCCATTATTAATGAAACACGATTATGATCAAGTCCAGTCGTTGTGCGTTTGGCTGTTCCATAGACGGTTGGCGTAATTAATGCTTGAACCTCAACCAAAATTGGTCTGGTTCCTTCCATAGAGACCACAATTGCCGACCCAGTTGCACCGTCTAAGCGTTCCTCCAAGAAAATTTCTGACGGATTAGCAACTTCAAATAATCCGCCCTCACGCATATCAAAAATACCAATTTCATTTGTTGAACCAAACCGATTTTTAACTGCACGTAAAATACGGAATGTATGGTGCATATCCCCTTCAAAATAAAGCACTGTATCAACCATATGCTCTAAAATTTTAGGTCCAGCAATAGCGCCACCTTTTGTGACATGTCCTACAATAAAGATTGTAATGCCATTAGTTTTAGCAATTTGCAACAACTCAGCTGTCACTTCCCGAATTTGTGAAACACTTCCAACCGCCGCGGACATCTCTGGTTCTTGCATCGTTTGAATCGAATCAATAACGACATAGTCAGGATTCAACGTTTCGATATTTTGACGGATGTTTCCCATATCAGTTTCAGGGTAGAGGTAAAATTTCTTACCTCCAACGCCAAGTCGTTGTGCACGCATTTTAATTTGAACAGCGCTCTCCTCACCGGACACGTATAAAACAGTCCCACCGGTTTGGCTTAACTGACCAGAAACCTGTAAAAGTAGCGTTGATTTACCAATTCCGGGATCACCACCAATTAAAACTAATGATCCAGGGACGACACCACCACCAAGAACACGATTTAACTCACCTAAATCAGTTTCAACACGTTCTTGTTCTGCCATTGAGACATCATCTAACAATTCTGGTTTAACAGAGTTTCCATTAAAACTGACGCGAGCTTTACGATCTGCCTTTTGTGATTGTTCGCGCTCTTCAACCATTGTGTTCCACTCACCACAATTAGGACAACGTCCTAAATATTTTGGTGAGGTGTAGCCGCAGTTCTGACATACAAATTGCGTTTTTATTTTTGCCATTCAGATTCCCCCACCCGTTTATTATCATTCTATTATTAATATTTTATCACATAAAATACCACTCGTGATTTTGACTGAAATTCTTAAACATTCTATAATAACTATTTACCGGATGAACCGAATCCGCCAACTCGTTTTGATGATGTTACTTTCTCATCATCAACCGTTAAGAAGGGCATAAAAATCCCCTGTCCTACGCGATCACCTTTTTTAACAACTTGGTCTTTCAAACTAAAATTCACTATCTGAATAAAAATTTCACCTTCATTGTTCTGATTATTATAGTAATCAGAATCAATTACACCAATCCCGTTTGGTAAAATTAACCCACGTTTCAATGGACTGCTCGAACGATTAGCCAATAATAAAAATTCGTTATCTTGCATATATGCTTTAATTCCCGTAGGAATCAAATAAGGTTTCAAAATCTTATTTGCCTGAGTCAATTCATTTTCATTCACAGTCTTACCATGTCGAATTAACCATAGTACTTTTAAGAAGCCGCTCTTCCAAATAGAAGGCAACACAAAATCTTCGGCCGCAGCTAAATCATACCCTGCCGAAGATTTAGTTGATCTTACGGGTAAACTAACATCATCCGCATACTTAGTAACAATTTCAAAACCTCTAGTTTTCATTTAAATGTCCTCATAATCTGTTTACCTTTCATCTTACCCCATTTATGACATAATTGGCTAGTTTTTGGGTGTTTTTTAATGGTATAATCATATTTAAAGGTGAGGTGTTTAGATGACTTTCGAACTAAATGAAAACGATTTACGTGGATATGACGACAATAAGCAATTAATTGGTAAAGTTAGTTTTACAATCATCAATGACAATCAAACAATAGTCATTGAACATACCTGGGTAGATGACAACCATCGCCATCAAGGTATCGCAAAATCGTTAACTGAGTACTTAATTAATCAAGTTATTGAAAATAAGCAAACAATTCTACCGCTATGTCCCTACACAAAATTTTATTTTAGTGAACATCCTGCACTTTCTGAATTAATTTATACACCTAAACAAAAATAAGGAGCGTGGCTTAAATGAATCAAGACGATTTAAAGAAATTAGTTGGACAAAAGGCTGTTGAGTTTATTGAAGACGGCATGGTAGTTGGACTTGGTACAGGATCCACCGTCAAATTTATGGTAGATGCATTAGGCAAACGCGTTAAAGACGAGAATCTATCTATTGTTGGTGTCTCAACATCAATTAGAACTGAAGAACAAGCAAAATCATTAGGTATCCCCGTTAAATCAGTTGATGAAGTTGATCATATTGACTTGACTATTGACGGTGCGGACGAAATTGATGACCACTTCCAAGGCATTAAAGGTGGTGGTGCTGCTCATTTATTTGAAAAAATTGTTGCCATTAATTCAACAAAAAACATGTGGATTGTTGACGAAAGTAAAATGGTTCATACTTTGGGTAAATTCCCTCTCCCTGTTGAAGTAATTCCTTATGGTAGCCACCAATTATTTAAGAAACTAGCAGCCAAAGGACTTAATCCTGAATTTAGAACTGTTGATGGGAAAAACGTCTTAACTGATTCTAAAAACTTTGTTATTGATTTACATTTAGGTGAAATAACTGACCCAGCTGGCCTACAAGACTACTTAGCAAAACAAGTTGGTGTTGTTGAACAAGGTTTATTCTTAGACTGCGTTAATACGGTTATCGTCGGACGTCAGGATGGTCCTGAAGTTCTGGACGCTCGTCCGGATACATTCACAATTAAATAAGTAAACTAAAAAGAGCCGATTTTATCGACTCTTTTTAAATACGCAAAACACCATTTCTGTTAAATGAGAGTTTTCTTTTCTTTTTAACATTGTTTACTAATTTAAATAAATGCATTATACTGAAATTAGTACTTAAATCTTACCTAGGAGTGTGATATTTTGACACAATCAATTAGTTCAGAACAACTTGCAAAATTTCAAAAGAACTTACATGCACGTGAAAGCCATGACGTGATTGAACGCGCCGTCACAAAAAATGGAATTTTAGCAAACAGTTACGATTTAAAAGCTCAAGCTAAAATGGAACCCGTATTCTCAATTGATCTCGATGTTGGTAACGTCTCTAATCAAAAACAGTCAGGTCGTTGTTGGATGTTCGCCGCGTTAAATACAATGCGACATGATATGAAAACGAATTTTAAAGTGACTAAAGATTTTGAATTATCACAAAACTTCACCTACTTCTGGGATAAACTAGAAAAAGCAAATTATTTCTATCAAAATGTTCTTGAAACGGCAGATAAACCAACTGATGACCGTACGGTATCATGGTTAATGACAACGCCTCAACAAGATGGTGGTCAATGGGATATGATCGTCGCAATTATTGAAAAATATGGCGTTGTCCCTCAGTCTGTTATGCCTGAAACATACAATAGTTCTAAATCAACTGAAATTAATGCCACATTAAACTTAAAATTAAGAAAAGATGCTGTTGATTTGCGTGAACTTGTTGCAGCCGGAACAAGTGAAGCAGAAATTGAAGCCGTTAAGGAAGCAAAATTAACTGAGATATATCGTTTACTTGCTTATAGTTTCGGTGAACCACCTGCAACCTTTGACTTCGAATATCGTGATTCTGATAATGAATACCATATCGACAAAAATTTAACACCAAAAACATTCTATGATAAATTCATCGGATGGGACCTAGATGAATATGTTTCAATTATAAATGGCCCAACTGACGATAAACCATATAATAATATGTATACCGTTGATCGTCTTGGAAACGTTGTAAATGGCCGTCCGGTTCGCCATTTGAATGTTAACATGGCAGATTTTAGAGACGTCGCTATCAAACAATTGCAATCAGGCGAAAGCGTCTGGTTCGGTTGTGACGTTGGTCAATCTTCTGAACGCCAGTTAGGAATTATGGATACAGAGCTTTACCATAAAGATGAATTATTCAATATCGATTTAGCTTTATCAAAAGCTGAACGTCTTGATTATGGCGAAAGCTTGATGACGCACGCTATGGTTTTAACGGGCGTTGACATAGTTGATGATCAAGCAACTAAATGGAAAGTTGAAAACTCATGGGGCGAAAAAGTTGGTAAAAAAGGCTTCTTCGTGATGAGTGATAATTGGATGGAAGAATATTGTTATCAAGTGGTTGTTAACAAAAAGTTCTTACCAGAAAAACTACAAACTATATTAAAAGAAGAACCTAAAGTTCTTGCTCCTTGGGATCCAATGGGCGCTTTAGCGTAATCAAAAAGAAGCAACATTTACTGTTGCTTCTTTTTTTGTACCAATATTTGCTTATTCTTAATGGTTAAATCATTATTTAATGTATATAAAATGGGTTCCCCATTTGGCACTTCAACGCCATCAATATCTGAATCCGATATAGCTTCTAAATACTTAATCAGCGCTCTCAGCGTACTACCATGCGCAACAATCAACTGATTCTTACCTTGTCGTAATTCTGGCGCAATAACGTCTTGCCAGTACGGTAAAATACGTTCAAATGCCATTTTTAAACTTTCAGCAGTTGGCAACTTATTTCCAAGTTGTTGTTTGTAACGTCTATCACTATCCGGGGCATCTAACTTTGGCGGCACCGCGGTGTAACTTCTTCGCCATTGTGCCACCTGATTTCTACCATAAATACGTTTAGTATCATCTTTATTCAAGCCACGTAATGCGCCATAATGACGTTCATTTAACCGCCAGTTCTTTTGTATTGGGACCCAAAGTTGATTGGCCTCTTCCATGATGATATTACTAGTTATGATGGCACGTTTTAAGACAGACGTGTGGACCTGAGAGAAACAAATACCGGTATCACGAATGATGGTCCCCGCAATTTCAGCTTCTTTCATTCCGGCAGTGGTTAAAGGAACGTCAGACCAACCCGTATACTCATTATTTTGATTTGCCAAACTTTCACCATGTCTGACCATGACCACTTCAACCATTATTCAAACCTTCTTTACTCTTCATTAGTACCCATTATAACAAAAAAGACTTAAAACAACATCGTTGTCTTAAGTCTTTCAAAGTTTATTTTACTCGGCCAGCGAAATCTGGTTTCCAGTAAGCACTCATTGTGCTAATTTTAACATTTTGTCCTTCAGTTGGTGCTTCAGCAAATTGGCTTCCACCTAAGTAGATGGCAACATGGTATGATGAACCTTTTGAACCCCAGAAAAGTAAGTCTCCTGGTTGTGCTTGTGAAACTGATTCATAAGAAACTTGTCCTTCTTGAGCTACAGTGTATCCACCAATTGATTTTCCAGCAGCATGTGCGTAGACATAGCTAGTAAATCCGGAACAATCAAAACCACTTAATGATTTTCCACCCCATACATATGGGATGCTCTTTGTTGTCAATGATCTTGCTAAAGCAGTAATACTACTTGTATCAAGACTTGAAGAAGCTACAGAACTTGATGATGTATTTGATGTTTTCTTGCTTGATGTATCAGCGCTTGAGTTGTTGGCACTTGGAGCACTAGCAACACTTGAGTCTGATGTTTCTTTATTACTTGTTGCGTCTGAATTTGATGAACTTGCTGCTTCAGTTGCTTTTGCTGCTGCCGCATCTGCTGCTGCTGCATCATTTTTATCGTTTGCTGCTTTTGTATCAGCTGCTGCTTTTTCTGCCGCTTTTTCTGCTGCCTTTGCGTCATCAATTGAAGATTGTGCGTCTGATTTTTTTGTATCAATTTGTGCTTTTAATGTATTGGCACTTGCTTGTTTAACGGCCAATTCAGCTTGTTTATTTGTATATTCTTTAACTGTTTTTTCTTGAGCAATTGCTTTTTTATCTAATTCAACTTTATCAGCCTTAACTTCAGCCTTATCAACTTTTTGTTGTTTAGCAGCTTTTTGACCGGCACCAACTAATGTTGTAACTGTTCCAACACGTTTAAATGCGTCAACAACACTTTTTGAATCCGAAACAAATTCAACCATGCTTGATGTATTACCATTTACTTGTAAAGCACGTGTTTGATCAGATAATTGTGAATCTCTTTGTGTGATTTCAACATTTAATCGGCTGATTTTTTTACCTAATTTGTATTGATCTGATTCAAGTTTTGCGGCATCATCCTTGGCACTTTTCACTTCTGCCTTTGTTGAATCAATTTCATCATTAATTGTTGCTAATTTTGCAGTTACTTCTGTACTTTTACTATTTAACTTAGTAATTGTACTTGTTAAATCAGTGATACTATCTGAAGCGTTAGCTTGTTCTGCAACTGCAGTCATCCCGATAAGCGTTGCAGTCATCATCATTACTTTAGCGATTTTATTATTAATTTTCAAAAGACACTCTCCTAATTAATTCCCATTTAATTTTATATCTATTTATTTAATTTCAATTATCCGTTTTTCTTAACTTGAATAGAATAGCACGGTTCTTCGGTACATACCATTACGATTCCTTTACATTCGAATTCAATTGACACCATTTAATTTCAGTCATATTACATGAGTGTTACAAAACGCATTTTAATCATATTTTAACGTTTCTATTGCTTGCTACATAAGCATTCATCAATTTCGATCAAAATGACAAAATCGTAATACAATTAGTCATTTTTTACTGATACAACAACGATTTTATTTTAAAATTTCAGTTAATTATTTAATAATACCGTAAGAAAAATGCTTTTTTGTTCTTTTCTGCTCCTTTTATCGTATAATCACTTTAATTAACGAAATGAAAGGTAATAAGTGACTATGTCTAAAAATAATGATTTCGGAATGCCATCTCCGATTAATGGTAGCTCTCAAAATAAAAAAAATAAACATCCAATATTATGGGGATTATTAATCTTTCTTCTATTAGGAATTGGATCTGGTGGCGTGTACGCCTACTCCGTATTCACACATACTGAGAAGACGGTCGCAAAAACTTATAAAGATACAAATGCGACTAAGTTACGCAATGTTTCTAGCGTTTTAAGTCAAAAGAAACCCTTTTCTATTTTACTAATGGGTACAGATACTGGCGCACTTGGCAGAAGCGATATGGGTAGGACGGATACAATGATTATCGCAACTGTTAATCCTTCAACGAAAAAAACGACTTTAACAAGTATTCCTCGTGATACTCAAGTTAAAATCGACGGTAGCGGAGAAGACTCTTCAAAAATAAATAGCGCCTACACGTATGGTGGTAAAGATGGTGCAACATTAGCAGTTAACACTGTTCAAAATTTATTAGATGTTCCGATTGATTTCTACATGCTAATTAATATGGGCGGTTTGGAACAAATTGTCGATGCCGTTGATGGCGTTGATGTCAAACCTTTACTGACATTTGATCTTGAAGGAACGCATTACAAAAAAGGTCAGAAAATTCACTTAACCGGTAAACAAGCATTAGCTTACACGAGAATGCGTCACTCAGATCCAATGGGCGATTACGGCCGCCAAAAACGTCAAAAACAAATTATTACGGCAATCGCCGGAAAAGCAACGTCAGTAAACTCACTCGCAAATTACAAACAATTATTAAAAACAATTGACGGTAATATGATAACTGATCTTAGTTTCAACGATATGATTACGGTTGAAACTAACTATGGTTCTGCTTCGGAATCAATTAAATCTGATCTTTTACAAGGAACTAGCACGGCTGTGGAAGGACTTTCCTATGAAGTCCCAACTTCAGATGAGAAAAAACGTGTTTCAAATGCGATTCGCTCCGAGTTAGGTTTAAAAGAATCCACACAAGACTTCACCAGTCTAGAACAACAACTTTCAAAATAAAAAAATAAGTTAAACCCAATTAAATCTGAGTTTAACTTATTTTTTTTACCATTTTTCCAGAAAAGTTTGGTATTTCATTTCCCTTTGTTCGATTAGTTCGTCAACCGAATTAATGGCCAGCTTTTCAATTAATTCAGTTAAATTTTTATCCATCGACCCTATTGTCGTTGCTTGATTAGTTTCTGGCAATACGACATCAACTAGACCAATTTCAAAAAGTTCAGAGGCAGTCATCGGCAAACTTGTTTCAATTTCATTCGAATTTGATTTCTTCAAGATAGCATTAACCGCTTCCGGAGAGGCAACTGAAAACAAACTATTCTCAACCATCATAATGGCATTCGCGTTAGCTAGTGCCAATGCGCCTCCGCTCTGACCTTCGCCTAAAAAGATAGCAATATTTGGCACTTTTAAAGCACCCATTTTTAAAATCATTTCAGAAATAACATAACTCTGACCGGTTTGTTCAGATTTAACGCTGGCATCCGCGCCTGGCATATTAATTAGCGTAACTACGGGCCGTTTAAATTTTTCAGCTTCATTTAACAAACGCATTGCTTTTCGATAACCGCTTGGTTTCACGGCACCAAAATTATAAATTAGGCGTTCCTCCAGGGTTTCTCCACGATTAATACCAATAATAGTAACTGGTCGATTATGAAAGAGTCCGATACCGCCTGTAATAGATGCATCTTCTTCACCAACCCTATCACCATGATTTTCGAAGAATTCATCAAATAGATTGGTAATAATTAATTTGGTACTCAATCTATCATTAGATCGAACGTTTTTTAAAAAATTTGAGTCCATTTCGTCTCTCCTCATGCATGTAATGTTAGCAATTGACTAATTACCTGTTTAAGATTCTTTCGATCAATAACCTGGTCAACAAATCCATTACTATACAGACCTTCTGCCGTTTGAAAATCAACGGGCAGTCTCTCATTCGTAGTTTTTTTAATCACTCTTTCACCGGCAAAACCAATTTTAGCCTGTTTTTCTGCCAACACAATATCATTATTTAATGCAAAACTTGCACTAACCCCACCCATTGTTGGATCTGTCAATAAAGACATCACTAATAGACCCGCATCGTCCAATTTTTGTTTCATATACAAAATTGAATTCATTTGTAACAAGGAGTAGATGCCTTCTTGCATTCTTGCGCCACCAGACGCAGTAACAATCACAAACGGTAACTTTTTTTCTAACGCTACTTTCATCCCCGCTTTGATTCTAGCTCCGGCTGTCGTATTCAAAGATCCCATCATAAAAAAGCTATCCATGACAGCTAAAACTAACGCTTGTTTATTAATCGTGGCTATCCCCACCACTACTGCTTCATCAGACGTTGTTGCACTTTTAGCGCGTTCTAATTTTTCAGTGTAACCAGGAAATTCGGCTTTATTTTGGGTTTGATTTGGTACATTAATGACTTCAAAACTATACTCATCCGCTAGAATAGCGATTCTTTCCATAGCAGTCAGTCGTTTATAAGATTGGCAATTTGGACAAATGAAATAAGGAGCCCATTGACTTTCGTGTAAATGCGCACCGCATTTCCGACATTTTTGCCATTGATTTGTCTCTGGATAATGACTCATTTAACCTACCACCTTTAAATTTTGCTATCAATTGAAATCGTATTCTCCATAAATTCTTGTGAACTAACAATTGTTTTTAGTTGCATCAGATTCGTCTCAATACCGGAAACATGGATGGCTTCCAAAGCCTTTTTCATTTTTATAATAGCTAATTTTCTTGTTTCCGCGTGACAAATTATTTTTGCTAATAAGCCATCGTAATAAGCAGAGATTTTATCCCCAACACGGTACCCCGTTTCAACTCGAATATTCGTGGGGAAATCAAACTGCGTAATCTCATTGGTTACACACGGACTCAAGGTTAATCGACATTCAATCGCATGTCCGTTCATCATTACGTCAGCATTCGTCACGTCTTTACCATCAGCTACTAGTAATTGTTGTTGCACAACATCCATCTTAACGGTCTCTTCTGTCACGCCATGTTCTACTTGTAATCGCGTATTCATTTCTAAAAAGTAAAATTTATTTTCAGCAAATAAAAATTCTATAGTCCCTAATCCAACATAGTGTTGATTTTCTATTAACTGACGTGTGTATTTATAAAGTTGACTTCGTTGTTCATCCGTCAGCACAGTTGATGGGCTTTCTTCTATTACTTTTTGTCGATGATTTTGTAGACTACAGTCTCGATCACCCAGTACCTGAACGTGTTGCCCATCGCCTAAAATTTGGACCTCAATATGTCGCGCATGTACTAATTTTTTTTCAAGATAAAAACTACCTGCGGCAAAAGAAGACTTCGCCTCTTGCTGAACAATTTCGGCACCTAATAATAAATCAGCTTCTTGTTTAATTGCTCTAATGCCTTTACCACCGCCACCGTGAGCCGCTTTGATCAACAATGGAAACCCAATTTCTTTCGCCTGCATAATCAGTTCATCATCAAAGGTAATCAAATCGGAACCAGGAATAACGGGTACCCCTTGTTCGATTGCCAACAGCCGCGATTTATCTTTATCTGCTAGTTGACGGATTAACCCAGATTCCGGGCCAATAAAAGTAATCCCACACTCGGCACACATTTCTGCAAATTGAGCATCCTCAGATAAGAATCCATAACCTGGATGGATTGCATCAACATTTAAATTTAAGGCCGCCATTAACAAACTTTCACGGTTTAAATATGATTTTTTTGCCGGTGCCGACCCAATACAAATTTTTTCGTTAGCAAGTTCAACAAATCGACTTTGCGCGTCGACCGTTGAGTATACGGCAACCGTTTGTATCTTTAACTTCTGGCAAGCACGAATAATTCGTTCAGCAACCTCACCACGATTTGCAATTAAAATTTTTTGAAACAACTGACTCACCTATCCGTCTATTCTAATTTTAAATAATTCTTGATCAAATTCAACCAATTCACCATCATCGACTAGCTGCTCTAACACAGTACCCGTTACCGGAGATTGGATATCATTATATAATTTCATGCTTTCAATTTGAGCAATGACTTGTTTTTTTATGATTTGAGTCCCGACCGCTCCTGATTGATCAAAATGAATCAACCCAACAAGCGGACTTTTAACAACAAAAATAGCTTCATCTACATTTGATTGTTCAGTTGTCGACGCCACGATTTCTTCATTTTTTTGTCCTTGGTCCACAACTATCTCAATATCACCGTCTTTAATTTCAACATGAGAAAATGGCATCGTTGCAATTTTATCTAATAATTGACTTATCTCATTAAATTTCATAGATTCACATACCTGCCTTATATTTTTATTAGTAGACTACCATAGGCTAAACCAGCACCAAATCCAGTTAACAGAACCGTTCCACCCGTAAATCCTTGTTCCAGGGCCTCATTGAGAGCCATTGGAATACCAGCTGAAGAAGTATTTCCGTGATGCGTGACACTCGTTGCAAATTTTTCAATAGGCATTTCTAGCTCTTCAGCAATTTTTTCAATAATTCGTAAATTGGCTTGATGACACACCACAAAATCAATGTCAGATGTTTGCAAATTATTGTCTGCCAATATTTGTTTCATTTGAACGGGAACAACTGTCGTAGCAAACTCAAAAACGTCTCGTCCTTCTTGGAAGAAGGCATCCATCGTTGGATAATTGTCGCCATTTATATCGCTTAATGGCGTAATCCGACCACTATGAATCACTTCTTTTTTAAGACCATTTGTTTCAATTTTCTCCGCAATAAAGCTTTCATCAGTTGAATCATTAGAGGCTTCGATCAAGGCCCCACCAGCACCATCTCCAAAGAATACGGCACTCGTTCGGTCCTTAAAATCCATCATTTTTGAATTAACTTCGGCACTAATCACGATTGCCCTTTGGTACTGTCCCGTGCGTAAAAACTTCTCCGCAGTGCTCATCGCAAATATAAACCCGGCACAAGCCGCGCTGATATCAAACGCAAATGCGTTTGTTGCCTTAATATTTCCTTGAACAATTGCGGCCGTTGATGGCGTTAATGCATCCGGCGAAATCGTTGAAACAATAATTAAATCAATATCTGACGCTTTATATCCAGACTTACGTAAAAGTTCATTTGCCACTTTTGTACTTAAATCTGACGTATTTTCATTAATGGCATAATGTCGCGTCTTAATACCCGTATGTGACACTATCCATTCGTCAGATGTAGGCATAAATGAAGCCAATTCATCATTCGTTACTAGTCGTTCTGGTACAAAATGAGCCATATTTTTTATTTTGATATACTTATTCAATTTAACTATTCTCCCAATCGTTAAGTTTAATTCCCTATATTTTATCAATAATTACAACATTAAGACACAAAATTAATTAACGCTTAATAATTCTTTAACCTCATAATACGCTACCATGGTCGTTATTCATTAAAAAAAGCACTAAACCCTATTGCAACAAGGTTAAGCGCTTTTCGATAAATCTATTATGCGAGTAAATGGATTCGAACCATCACGGGATATTATCCCACCAGATCCTTAGTCTGACGCGTCTGCCAATTCCGCCATACTCGCAAGAACAATCATAATTGTAGCAAAAATTGTCCCCCGTTACAAGTCACATTTAAAAAAAATTAGTTTTTAAGTAAAATTAACTGTCCACGACACTTTGAACAAACATAACGTGATAAGTTAATTTTTCGTTGTCGCTGGTAATCTTGTCCACAATTTGAACACTGATAGTGTATGACCTTTTTCTTTTTGATTACCTTAGGACTAGCTGGCGCAAACCGACTACCACCAACCGCTGCCAATAATTGTTTAAAATCTTGATGCCGATGTTGATAACCTTTATTTGAAAGATGCAAATGGTAATGACACAACTCATGCTTAATCACACCGATTAAAACGTCTTGCCCATGTTCTGTTAACATTTTTGGATTAATTTCAATGTTGTGATTACTCAACAAATAGCGACCACCAGTTGTTCGTAGCCTACTGTTAAAGGTTGCCTCATGTTTAAATGGTTGATTAAACAAAGCTGTGGATAAGTTTTTCACAAGTGCTGTTAACTCAAAATCAGTCATGTTACTTATCCGCTGGTCGTTTCATTGTTAGTTGTACACGATGTCGGTTTAGATCAACCTCCATTACCCAAACTGTCACAATATCGCCAACTGCAACGACTTCACTCGGTTTTTTAACAAACTTATCCGTTAATTGAGAAATGTGGACAAGTCCATCTTGCTTAACACCAATATCCACAAATGCACCAAAATCAATCACATTTCGAACAGTTCCTTGTAAGGACATCCCTGGTTTTAAATCTTCAATCGTTAAAACGTCATGACGGAGCAATGGCGCTGGCATGTCATCACGTAAATCGCGTCCCGGTTTTTGAAGACTTGTTAATATATCTGAAATAGTTTCAACACCACTGTCCACAACCTGTGCTAAACTATCCGCATTTGCATGCGCCAATTGGTCATTTGTCTCCGCTTGCCCGAGTTCCGTCACCTTTATCCCCAATTCTTTCAACAAAAGTTTCGTTAGTGGATAACTTTCGGGATGAATATCCGTATTATCTAAAATGTTATCCCCAGAAACAATACGCAAGAATCCAATAGCCTGCTCATATGCCTTAGGTCCTAAGCGAGGAACCTTTTTAAGTTGTTGACGCTTCGTAAACTTACCGTTCTCATCACGATACGTAACAACATTCTTAGCAATTGTTAAATTTAATCCAGAGATTTTTGTTAATAACTCTGAACTAGCTGTGTTTAAGTTAACGCCAACATTGTTTACGGCATTTTCAATCACAACGTCTAATTGCGCATCCAATTTCTTTTCAGCAACGTCATGTTGATATTGACCAACACCAACAGATTTAGGATCTATTTTAATTAACTCAGCTAGTGGATCTTGCAGGCGCCGACCAATACTGATAGCTGAACGTTCTTCAACATGTAATTCTGGAAATTCGTCACGTGCGGCTTGACTGGCTGAATAAACCGATGCACCAGCTTCATTGACGATTACATAAAAAATAGGACGTTCAATTTCTTTTAGAATATCTGAAACAAATTGTTCAGATTCACGACTTGCCGTTCCATTACCAATCGCAATCATCTCAACTTGATATTGATCAAGGAACTTTTTAAATTGTCCAGCAGCGGCGGCACGTTTTTCACCACTTGCCGGTTTATGTGGATAAATCACCAATTTATCTAGGAACTTACCTGTTCCATCCACAATCGCTAACTTACATCCCGTTCGATAAGCTGGGTCAAAGCCTAAAACTATTTTTCCTTTAAGGGGTGCTTGCATAAGCAGGTGATATAAATTATCTCCGAACACATTAATTGCTTGTTCTTCAGCAACTTCTGTCATGCCTTTACGAATTTCACGCTCAATTGCTGGTTTAATAAATCGTTTGTAACTATCTCGATAGGCATCCTCTATGAAAGAAACGGCATCACCGGTATTTTTACCGATAATTCTAAAATGCATAAACGTCATAATCGTTGCTTCTGGTACTACTACGCTTGCCTTCAAAATACCTTCTTTTTCACCACGGTTTATTGCTAACACCCGATGCGGCACCACTGATTTCAATGACTCACTAAACTCGTAGTAGTCTCGATAAATCTCTTTTTCATCTTTTTCTTCAGACTTAACTTTAGCTTCAAAAAGACCGTCTTTTTGCGTTGCCTTTCGAATCCATTCTCGGTATTCAGCACTTTCGCCAAATGCTTCGGCTAATATTTCATGGGCACCCGCAAAGACATCTTCTTCGTTCATAATTGCTTCATCAGTATTCACAAAGGTTGCTGCCTTTTGCTCAATTTCAGTCGATGCTTGAGGAAATGTTAACAACCATTTGGCAAATGGTTCCAATCCAGCTTCCTTAGCAATTGTTGCTTTAGTCCGACGTTTTTGTTTAAAAGGTAAATAATAATCTTCAACTTGCTGTAATTTTTGTGCAGCATTTATTTTATTCTTTAAAGCGTCCGTCAAATTACCTTGCTCATCGATTGTGTGGATAACTTCTGCCTTGCGTTTTTCTAAACTTTCCACATGTTTATAAGTTGACTCAATTTCACGAATTTGGACTTCATCTAAACTTTCTGTTCTTTCTTTTCGATATCGTGAAATAAATGGCACAGTATTTCCTTCATCTAACATCGCTAAAACAGCGTTAACTTGTTTTTCCTTATACTGCTTTAACTCTTTTAATACAATTGGCATAATTGCCTTTTCCATAATAATAACCTCAATTCGAGTATTTTTTGTTCATAAAAAAGAGACTAATAATAGGCGTCAGTACAACCATTCCTAAAATTAATCTCTTTAATTAATGCTAACCTAAAATTTGTTGCATAATTCTTTGCATCATATCAGTTGTTTGTGTCATTCCCTGGTCTTGCTTTTCTTCTGATGCTCTAAATGCATCAACTTCAACTAGGTGTTTTTCTACATTAATACTATTGGTCATGTCGTCACAACCTTCAACGAAAGTCCGGTAACCACTCACCAATTTTTTATGCTTCCCTAAAACGGGGATTGGAACTTGCAAATCATCTAACTTACTTAAGTTTTCTTGATAATTTGCTGTACCTTCAACAAATTTTTCTTTGGTCGTGGTAAATTCATCATCCGAAACAATCGAAAAATCATTTGCAATAATTGCTTTTTCCATTATTTCGTAATGATCATTTAGTGAATTACCCATCTCTTCAGTTGCTTGAGCAACATCATTTAACGCATTAATATAAAAATTTACATTGATTCTTTTTTTCAAAGTATAAACTTCCTTTTATTTATTTTTTCCGAATAATCGTTGAATAAATTTCACAATTTCAACAATTACGACGATTGAGAATGAGCCCGCTAAAACGATTCCCCATTGGTAAATATCCAAATGGCTAACATGGAACATTTTATTTAATCCGGGGATTAAAATAGTTGCTGCAAGCAACGCAAATGATGCCAAGATTGACCAGTTAAATGTTACGTTTTTGAAGATATTACGGTTAAAGATTGACCCATGAATCGATTTCACGTTGAACGCATGGAATAACTGAATTAATCCTAATGTTGCAAAAGCCATTGTTAAAGCATCTGCATGAATTAATTTATCACCCATATGAACAGGATACGTTAAAGCTAACCAATAAACAAATAATGTTATGGCACCTTCTAAAATACCCTGATAGATAATACTTGGCATTACACCACCAGAGAAGAAGTTTGATTTACGTCCACGTGGCTTGTGACTCATTAATCCTTTTTCAGCGGGTTCTACACCCAATGCAATTGCGGGGAACGTATCTGTCACCAAGTTAATCCACAAAATATGCACAGGTGCCAGAATACTCCAACCCATCATCGTCATGACGAATAAAGTTAAAACCTCACCCAAGTTAGCAGAAAGTAAATATTGAATAGATTTTTGAATATTAGAAAAGACCTTACGACCTTCTTTAACAGCAAAAACAATTGTCGCAAAATTATCGTCGGCAAGAACCATATCTGAAGCACCCTTAGATACTTCTGTTCCGGTAATACCCATTCCAATTCCAATATCTGCTGATTTTAGGGCTGGCGCATCATTCACACCATCACCGGTCATAGCAACAACTTGATTCTTTTTCTGCCATGCTTTAACAATTCGAACTTTATGTTCGGGTGATACTCGCGCATAAACAGAGTATTGTTCAACCTTATTTTCAAATTCTGCGTCCGACAAATCATCTAACTCAGAACCAGAAATAATCGCTTCGTGTTGCCCTGCTTCAACAATTCCCAATCGAACAGCAATTGCTTCAGCAGTATCACGGTGATCACCAGTAATCATCAATGGACGAATTCCAGCTTTCTTTGCTTCATGAACTGCAGCGGCTGCCTCTGGTCTTTCTGGATCAATCATCCCAACCAATCCGGCAAAAATCAGATCATTTTCTACGGTTTCTGAATCTAAAGTTTCAGGAATAGCATCTATTTGACGATAAGCAAATGCTAACACACGTAATGCCTGTGTTGCCATATCATGGTTATTTGCCATAATATGGTCTAATTGTGCATCAGTCATTGCTTTAATTTCGCCATTTTCAATATAACGTGTAACACGTTTCAATAATTGATCGGGCGCACCTTTAACTGCAACAAAGAATGTATCATCAGTATTCTTTTGAATAGTTGACATTAATTTACGTTCTGAATCAAATGGCACTTCAGCGACACGAGGTTCTTTAGCTAATAGCTCCGTCACATTTAAACCATGGTCTAAATGGTACTGAATTAAAGCTGTTTCCGTTGGATCACCAATTAACTCGCCCTCAGATGTCTGTTTCGTATCATTACTAAATGACATGACTTGATATAACGGATTATCTAAATTAGTCTCTACCTTATCGGCATCAACTAACTCATTATTAATAAATAGCTTTTCAACAGTCATTTGATTTAACGTTAATGTTCCCGTCTTATCTGATGCAATGATATCCGTACTACCCAATGTTTCAACTGCTGGTAATTTTCTAACAATTGCATTACGTTTAGCCATTTTTTGTGTACCAAGCGCTAAAATAATGGTCACAATCGCTGGTAATCCTTCTGGAATAGCAGCAACGGCTAATGAGATTGCAATCAGTAACATATCGATAACACTGTTATCTCCGTTTTGTAACCCAACGAAAAAGACAATAACAGCAATGATTAAAATTAAAATCGTTAACGTTTTACCTAGTTGATTTAAATTTTCTTGTAATGGTGTTTTCATTTCATCAGCGGAGTTAAGCATACCGGCAATTCGTCCAACCTCAGTATCCATTCCCGTGCCAACGACAATTCCCTCGCCACGACCATAAGTAACATTACTGTTCATAAAGGCCATATTGTGGCGATCGCCAATCCCGGCATCTTCATCTTCTAACAGAAGCAAACTTTTATCAACAGGCACCGATTCACCCGTTAGTGCAGATTCTTCAATTTTAAGTGATGCAATCTGTGTTAATCGTAAATCTGCCGGAATAACATCGCCAGCTTCAAGCAACACAATGTCTCCCGGTACTAGGTGCTCACTTTTTACAATTTCGATTTGACCATTTCGTTTGACATTTGCATTAGGTGTAGACATCTCTTTTAATGCATTAATTGCCTCTTCGGCCTTTGACTCTTGGAAAACACCGAATACAGCATTCAATACCACAACTAACATGATGATAATTGCGTCTACTACTTCTCCTGATGAAGCCGCAATTAAAGCCGCAACAATTAAGACAATAATCATGAAATCTTTGAATTGATCAAAGAATTTTTGAATCATTGACTTGCTCTTGCCCTCAGATAGTTGGTTTAGTCCATACTTTTCTGTTCGTTCCGTTACTTCTTGGGTCGTTAGTCCTTCCAGATCTGTCTTTTGATCTGCCAGAACATCTTCAACTGATTGTGCATAAATCCTTTTTGCCATAGTGATCCTCCTTATAATAGTTTCGCAATATACAAAAAAAGACTTATGTATGTTGCGGAACTTTGAACATACATAAGTCTCACTATTTAAGGCAATACCAGAAAAAGAACTTTCTTGTTGGTGACATTGCCGCGGTTAAACCGCTAGTTACTCCCCTATGATTTCTTTAAGTATAACTGAAATGAAACGCGTAACGCAACTATTTACTTCCAAAAAGAATCATAAAAAGTAATTGGTAAGTGGCGTTTGTGTTCCGTCTTTAAATACCAATTTTCAATCTTATTACTAACTTCTTTCGAAACAGTCTTACCCTCAAGATAATCATCAATATTATCATAAGTTACGCCCAATGCGACCTCATCAGGTAGTGCTGGACGATCTTCTTCCAAATCGGCCGTAGGTACTTTCAAATACAAATGTTCAGGTGCCTCTAGCAAGGTCAGCATTGATCGACCTTGACGCTTGTTCAATCGCCAAAGTGGTGTGATATCTGCCCCACCGTCACCATATTTTGTATAAAATCCAGTAATTGCTTCGGCAGCATGATCCGTTCCAACGACGGCACCAACTTTTGCACCAGCAATTCCGTACTGGGCAATCATTCGTTGGCGAGCCTTCACGTTTCCTTTATTAAAATCAGAAACTTCAAGGTCATTTGCAATCAAGCTTTTTACCATTTCATCAGTAGCACCTTTAATATCGACACGTGCCACTTGGTCCGCTTGCATAAATTTAATGGCGTCCAATGCGTCAGACTCATCAGCTTGATTTCCATATGGTAAGCGGACTGCAATAAATTGATAATCCGTATTGCCAGTTTCTTCACGTAATTCCTTGATTGCCTGCTGTGCTAGATATCCGGCAAGTGTTGAATCTTGTCCACCAGAAATTCCCAAAACCAAAGATTTTAAAAATGGGTATTTCAGTAGGTAAGCTTTCATGAAATCGATACTAATTCGAATTTCTTCTGCGGGATCTATACTTGATTTTACTTTTAACGTTTCGATAATTTGTTTTTGTAAGTCAGTCAAAATTAACCCACCCTCATTTACTTAATGTTATTCATATTATTTCTAATTTCTTGAATAATAGACATTTTATTATCATAAGCTTTTTGCGATAAATCAACGGGATAGTCTTGCGGATTCAATTCGCGTTTATATTCTTCCCATAATCCTTCCAACTGAATTCTTGAGTATTCTCTAATCTCATCTAACTCAGGTTGATCATAGACCAGTTCGCCTCCAACAAAAATATCTTGTAAAATTGGACGCGCATTGTAATTTGTTACCAACTTATTGATATACGTATATTGTTGATGGAACATATAAAGTGATTCTTGTTTTTGAGGTGTTTCATCCCACAATGCGATGTAATCCCCTTCAGTCTTACCATCAGCCTTATTCGTAATGCGCCAAACTTGTTTCTTGCCGGGCGTCGATACTTTTTCAGCATTGTTACTTAATTTAATGGTATCAACCATTTTTCCGTCTCCACCTTCAATAGCGACCATCTTATAGACGGCACCTAAGGCAGGCTGATCATAAGCCGTAATTAATTTTGTGCCAACACCCCAAACATCAATCTTAGCACCTTGCATTTTTAAGTTAGTAATTGTTTTTTCATCTAAATCGTTTGAAGCATAGATTTTAGCCTCCGTAAAACCGGCTTCATCTAATTGTTCACGAACCCGTTTAGAGATGTACGCCATATCGCCACTATCAATCCGCACGCCCATAAAGTTAATCTTATCGCCTAACTCTTTGGCAACTTTAATTGCGCTAGGAACGCCACTTTTTAAGGTGTCGTATGTATCCACTAAAAAGACACAATTACGATGCGTTGTCCCATAAGCCATAAAGGCATCATAGTCATCCCTGTAAGCCTGAACTAACGAATGAGCGTGTGTTCCACTAATAGGAATACCGAAAATCTTACCAGCTCGAACGTTACTCGTCGCATCAAATCCACCGATGTACGCTGCACGTGTACCCCAGATAGCAGCGTCAAATTCTTGTGCACGTCTAGTCCCGAATTCTAATACGCCATCATTTCCAGCAACGGCTTTAATCCGGGCCGATTTTGTTGCAATTAATGTTTGATAGTTGATAATATTCAATAGCGCCGTTTCAACTAACTGACAGTCTGCTAGAGGGCCTTCAACTTGTAAAATAGGTTCTCCGTTAAAAACAACTTCACCTTCAACAGCAGCACGAATTGTACCACGAAAATGAAAATCTTTTAAATAAGCAAGAAAATCATCTGGATATTCTGCCACTTCTCTTAAGTACGCGATATCTGTCTCTGAAAATTTTAAATTTTGAATATAATTAATCGCTCGTTCTAAACCAGCAAAAATTGCGTAACCGTTGGAAAATGGTAGATTCCTAAAGAAAACCTCAAATACAGCATTTTTATTATGAATGTTTTTTTGCCAATACGTTTGAATCATATTGATTTGGTAAGCGTCCGTATGTAAAGTATAACTATCATCTGGGTAATTTTTTACCATGATGTTTCTCCTTTAAAATGAATGCATTACTAGAAAGGTTTTCCAGCACACAAATTATAATTTACATTTTACCATTTTTTCGGCAATTCGTCATATTCAGCTCTCATTTTCAATTTATCTTCTGCTATAATGAATCAAAGTCCATAAAGTGAGGATAATTTTATGTCAAATAATTTTAAAAAAACAACTATTTTAGATATTGAGTTTATTAATACAACCAACGCTAACTTTTTAGCACAAATCAAATCTGATTCATTAGCTCGTAAAAATCGATTTATTGTGACGGCAAATCCAGAAATTGTTTTATTTGCGAGACAACATTTGGATTACAAAAAAATCCTCTCGCAGGCCGACTATGTTACGCCAGATGGTATTGGCATTATTAAAGGTGGCGCCATCTTAGGAACGCCGCTCCCTGAACGAATAACTGGTTTTGATACCTTAACAAGCCTACTTGAATGGGCTAATAGTCATCACAAATCAATCTATTTGGTGGGGGCAGCAGAACCCGTTATCCAAAAAGTCGTGACTAAAATGGATACGGATTACCCAAATATCAATTTAGTAGGCTTTCATAACGGCTATTTCAAGGACGATCACGAAATTGTTGCCAAAATAAAGGCTACACAGCCCGATTTCGTCTTTGTTGCAACGGGGTTTCCTAACCAAGAAGCATTTATTCAACGGAATCGCCATGTATCTGATAGTATTTGGATGGGCGTCGGTGGTAGTTTTGATGTTCTAGCTGGTAACGTCAACCGTGCGCCTCAATTTTGGCAAGATCACCATGTCGAATGGCTGTACCGACTCTTCCAAGAGCCTACCCGTTTTATTAGAATGTTAGCCATCCCACATTATTTATTTTTAATATATAAAGAAAAATTTTCAAGACGCAAAAAAAAGAACTGAGAAATTAATTTTCTCGGTTCTTTTTTACGTACTTTGATATTACCAAACAAAAATACCAACCATACCAGCTGATAACAATGATACTAAAATACCTGATAATAACATGTAACCAACGTTTCTTGCGATAACATCATTTTTTTCTTTATTTACAATTCCCTTGAAACAACCGATAATCATGCCGATTGTTGAGAAGTTTGCAAACGACGTTACAAAGACAGTTAATACTGCTTTGTAATGTGGTGCGAATGAGTTAATCGTACTTGATACTTGACCCATGACAACAAATTCGTTTGTAACTAATTTTGTTCCCATGTAACGTGCTAATTCAAACGCGTCTGAAGGATTGAAGCCCATTAACCAAGCAAATGGGAACATGATAACCCCTAAAATATTTTCAAGTGATAAGTTTGGATTAGCTAATCCAAGAATATTATCAATCAAGGCTGCTAAAGCTACGAAGGCAATAACATTTGCGGCAATAATTAAAACTAATTTTCCAGCGCCCAAAATCGAATCACCTAAGAAAGCGAAGAATGGTTCTTTTTTACCATCTGATTCAGAAACTTCTAAATCATTTGAATTACTACCAGTCATTTCAGCAATAGTATCTTCTTCAGCAGTTACTTTCACTGGATTTAAGATACTCGTTATGATTATGGCATTAATAATATTGATTGGAATAGCTGTCAATATATATTGACCTGGCATCATTGTTGTATAGGCACCAATAATTGAGGCCGTCACACAACTCATTGACATCATTGCCAACGTTAAGTTTCGTTCGGATTTCATTAATTTTAATTGTAAACTTGAAACGGCAAGCGCTTCTGTATTTCCTAAAAACATCATCTCTACTGCGAAAAATGATTCAAATTTTGGTTGACCAGTTATTTTTGATAAACCGCGGCCAATCCATTTGATGATCCATGGCAAAATGCCGATGTACGTTAAAATATCAAATAACGGTACAATCATAATAACGGGCAACAAGACACTCATAAAGAACCCTAATTCAGTTACTTTAGGCATAGCTGGCACCATAAATTGAATACCCTGATATGCAGCGCTCATTAACCAGTTAAACCCATTAGCGGCACCTTCCACCATATTACGTCCTAGTGAGAATTCTGTTAAGAACCAAGCCAAAAATAAATTAATAACAACCATAATTGCAATTGAGCGCCAGTTTATTTCTCTTTTTTTCTTGGAAAACGCTAATGCAACTAAAATAAAAATGGCAACACCTAAAATATTAACTAATAAATACATATAGATTAAAACTCCTTCAAATAATTTATTTTTGCTCCTAAAATAATATAGCCTTATCTTAATTTGATGTCAATCGAACAAAATTCCCTCAAAAAAATTACTCTATCTCATCCACTGATACGGTTGAGATAGAGCAATTAATATTTTTTTGAACTTTATTTTTCTAGATAAAATTCGAAACGATTCCCTACATATTGTGTCCGAACATATTCAAATGGTTCCCCGTTCTTTAAAAAACTAACTTGACGAAGTCTTAAAATGGCTTCACCACGCTTGATTGAGAGGTACTCAGCTATGTTTTCAGCGGCAGACATTGCAGACACCGTCTGTTGTGCCCCACCTAACGTCAATTCAGCTTTTTCTTCCAACGTACGGTACAAAGAACTCGTGATTTCAGTTTTACTATATCCATCAACTAATTTATTAGGGACTGTTGCAACTTCAAAACAAATTGGTAACCCGTCAGCATAACGAATTCGTTCCATTCGTAAAACGAGCTCACCATCACTTAATTGTAATTTTTCAATTTCACTTAATGAAGGCGTTGTAACATGGTATGTTATGGTCTTACTTGAAGCAACCTTACCTTGTTCAGCCATTAAATCAGTAAAACTTGTAACACCAGACATTTTTTCTTGCACCTTTTTACGGGCAACGTACGTTCCATCACCTACATGACGTTCCAAAATACCCTCATCAACTAAGGTTTGAATCGCCTGCCTGAGTGTCATTCTACTGACACCAAATACAACGGCTAGCTCGCGCTCTGCCGGAATGCGATTGCCAACTTCCCATTCACCAGATTCGATTGTTTTTTTCATATCATTGTGAATTTGAATATATATGGGAGATCCCATCAGCAATTACCACCCTAAACTTTTATTAAAATTTGCGTCCTAAACTATATGTGCTTTCTAATTTCAAGTCAGCATCAAATAAATTCATATCGGCATCTTTTCCAATTTCAATTGCACCTTTTGACGTCAAATTAAATTCTCTAGCTTGATTGACAGAAGTCATTAATACAGCTTCTTCAATACCACAACCAGTGAACTTCATAATATTTCTAAATGCATCTTGGAATTGTAAAACTGATCCAGCAAGGTTACCAGATTCCAATCTTGCTTGCTTGTCTTTAACAATAACTTTTTGTCCACCAAGTTCGCTCAAACCTTCAGGCATCCCCTTGGCACGCATTGAATCCGTAATTAATTCAATACGTTCTGGACCTTTTAAATCGTATGCTAATTTAATCATATCAGGTACGATATGGAAACCATCAGCAATAATTTCCGTATAAATATTGTCTTCTAAAAATGCATGTCCAGTTACACCTGGTTCACGATGCTTAAATTCACGTTGAGCATTGTATAAATGCGTTACATGACTTGCACGTGAATGTTTCATTTCTTCACGCGTAGCGTTACTATGACCTACTGAAGGTACGATATTATTTTCAATACAGTATTTTTCAAATTCAGGAGATGTTTTATGTTCTGGCGCATAAGTAACTAGTTTAATCATATGACCAGATAATTCATTCCATTTATCAAATAATTTTGTATCTGGTGCTTCAATGTACTCTTCAGGCTGTGCGCCCTTGAAAACAGGTGAAATAAATGGTCCTTCAAGATGAATACCTCGAATAACAGGATTCATCTCAGCTGCTTTTTTAATAGCAACCATGGCTTTAGCAATATTTTCATGTGATTGTGTCATCGTTGTCGCAAAATAAGTCGTGACACCTTCATGAATCATATCAGTAACCATTTCATTGATTTGGTTGGCATCCCCATCCATTGCGTCAAAACTATAGCCACCATGACTATGAACATCAATAAATCCAGGAACGAGAACTTGTCCATCAACGTCTCTCACTTCATCAGTTGCCAAAGCTCTATAATCGCTCATTGGCCCCATTGCACTAATTTGTTTATCAAATCGAATATATGCATCTTCAATTTTTTCTGAACCCGTATAGATTACAGCATGTTTTAAAACAATACTCATTTTATCCGCCATCCCTTCAATTTATACACTTAGTATAATCGGTATAGACCAAAAATACAAGGTTCTATCAAAATTTAGTTTTGATCTTTAGCTATCGTTGCATCAACTGCTTTGATAATTGAATTCATGAACCCAGCTTCTTCCATCGCAAGTAATCCGGCAACAGTGGTACCACCTGGAGACGAAACCTCATCAATCAATTTCCAAGGCACGTCATTAGTAGACAATACCTTCTTGGCACTCCCTAACACGGCTTGAGCGGCAATCTTAGTTGCCTCATCCTTTGCTAAACCATATTTAACCCCAGCTCGGGCAAGTGTATCAATAAATAAGTAGATAAAAGCAGGTGAACTCCCAGCGAGAGCAACAAACGTACTGAAATCATGTTCGGCAACTTGCATCGTTTCTCCAATGGTGTCAAATAAATCAGTCCCCTGTTTCATTTGTTTTTCCGTTAAAGCATCATTTCCAACTAATGCAGTCATACTTTCAGATACGGTTGCATTAACATTTGGCATTGTTCTTAAAATGCTGACTGATTGATTATCCAGCTCTGTTTCAATTTCGGAGATTGAAACACCCGATACGATTGAAACGAGCACAGGTGTATGCTGCCTTACTGAACTTTTAATTTCCGCTAAAACCTTCGCCAATACAATTGGTTTAACAGCAAGAAAAACAATATCTGCTTCACTAACCACTTGATCATTACTATCTAACGCTGTAAGCCCATTTTCCTTCGCATAAGGCTCATAACTAGTCTTTCTCGCACTATGAACTAATATTTCTTTTGCTGTCACAAAATCTGCCTTGATTAAACCCTCAATTATCGCGCGAGCCATATTACCAGCCCCAATAAATCCAATTTTCATAATTTCCCCATTTCATACACCATATTTAAATTCTATCCCCATCATACCGCAAAAAAATTTAAAGTTACAAGTAAAACAAAAAAGCAGATACCTAAGTATCTGCTTTTTAACTAGTTGGGTTAGATGGATTCGAACCATCGCATGACAGGATCAAAACCTGTTGCCTTACCGCTTGGCTATAACCCAATATTATAAAATGGTGGAAGAGAGTGGATTCGAACCACCGAACCCGAAGGAGCGGATTTACAGTCCGCCGCGTTTAGCCTCTTCGCTACTCTTCCATATCAGCTTTATCCGACTTAATTATCATACAAAAAAATGAAACAAATATCAAGCTTTTTTTTCATTTATTTTAAATTAATTATTTGTAACGCAAATTTCCACTCTTCCATGAACGTATTTTTTGTCCATTCGTTATATTTTTTTTGGCCGTACCCCACTGGTTTCATGTAATACGTCGTCTCATGTATCTGAACTGGATTGTGTTTAACGTGCAAATGTCCAAATAAAACTTTTTCAACTTTATAACTCTCTAATAAACTTCCCATCTTCTGACTACCCAACATGCCATTTACAACATTCCAGAAGCGATTATCATCATTTACCCTAATATATGAAAGACTAGGCACAAAATGAGTCATAAATAAAATTTTCTTATTTAATTTTTTGCCCTCACTTATTAATTTATCAGTTTGCTTTAAACTTAAATTGAATCGCTCTACATCTGACATAGGTTGAACAATTTTTCTATCAATCCAATAATTCATTTTCCAACGCAGCATTTCCTCATCAGACCGTTTCAGCTGTTTTGAGTAACTATAGTCATACCATCCGTTATTTCCAACAAGTCGCCATTGCGTGCCAGGAATATCAATATATCGGTTATGAAGGTACGACTCGTTTGAAAGAGTCTCTAATGTATCAAACGTTACATTTTTTACCATATCGTGGTTACCCGCAATAAACAATACAACAACTCGGTTATTCAAGATTTTTTTTAAATCGCTAATATATTTCAACGTTTCGTCGAAGTCATTGAATAAATCACCAGCGATCAAATAATAATCAACATTCATTGAGAGCAAGTATGCTGCCTGTTGATCAATAATCTCATTTACATTTACTTTATTTACATCAAAATGATTATCACTACTCGTTGCAATAATTGTCATGTTTTCCTCCTCAAAAAAAGATATGCTAATTAAAATTAACATATCTTTTAAGAAAAATCTATTTAATTGACGCCTTCCATCAGCTTATGAATTTTAGGAATGAAGAAACTTAACATAATACCGAAGGCTACAGTTATACCACCGACAACTGCAAAATACATTGATTCTGTTCCGGGTGTATATAAACGAACGATTTGTGAATTTAACGCCTGAGCAACGGCATCACTTAAGAACCACACACTCATCATTTGCGACTGGAAGCTCTTAGGCGCTAGTTTAGTTGTAATTGAGAGTCCAACTGGAGAGACCAAAACCTCACCAAGCATAACCATCATCCAACTAACAACTAACCATAAGGGTCCAACTTTAGTATCTGTTCCAAAAAGAACTCCTGGTAACATCATCCAAAGGAATGAAGCACCTGCAAACATTAAACCAATTGAAAATTTAGCAGGCGAACTAGGTTGTTTTGATCCTAATTTAACCCATAACCAAGCAAAAATTGGTACGTAGATTAAAATAAACATTGGATTCATACTTTGGAAGAAACTAGCCGGAAAAGAAATTCCAAAAGCACTTAATTCTGTTCTAGTTGAAGCAAACATTGCTAAAACGACGGATCCTTGTTCTTCAATTGACCAGAATAAGATACTAGCAATAAATAAAGGAATATATGCCGTAAGTCTTGAACGCTCAACTTTAGACGTTTTTTTACTTGTAAGCATCATAGTAAAGTAATAAACAGGAATAATAACTGCAAGAATTGTAATTAAAAGAATAACATTCGTAATGTTTAATGCTTTAAATAAAAACATAATGATTAAAATTAATGCCAAAGCAATAATACCAACTGATGCCTTTTTCATAATAGATGACAACTCATTAGGTTGAATTGGATCATTAGGATATAAACTATCTTTAGTTAAATATTTTCTTCCATCGAAGTAGTATTGAACTAAACCGAAAAACATACCAATCGCGGCTAGAGAGAACCCAACGTGATAATTGTATTCTTGTCCAACCCATCCAACTAATAACGGTGCAATCAATGCGCCAATATTAATTCCAGATACAAAGATACTAAACCCAGAATCACGTCTTGGATCTTTGCTACTATATAGTCCACCGACCATTTCAGAAACATTAGGTTTTAATAATCCAGTTCCCAATACAATTAGTGCAATTGAGATAAATAACGCAACTGATTTATATGGTGTCGCCAAAACGATATGTCCTATCATTATAAGTATTCCACCAAAGAATACAGTTTTTCTACTGCCCCAGATACGATCACTAACAAATCCACCAATAACACCTGATAAATAAATTAATGAACCATAAATTGACATAATTGACATTGCCGTAGCTTGATCATAACCAAGACCATCTACCTTAGAAATCATATAGTATAAAAGAATTGCTCTCATTCCGTAGTAACTGAATCGTTCCCACATTTCTGTAAAGAATAGTGTTGATAAACCTCTAGGATGACCAAAAAAGGCCGTATCTGTACTTTTATTTTTCATGGACTTCCTCCGATATAAACTAGTATGTATTTTTAATGCATTACACATTATACAATTTTAATATATCAATAGTCAAATCAAATTTTTACTTTTATCTAATCAATTACTACTTGTTTTATCATTTAACACGTTATAAATAAAAAGGAGATTTGTCATTTGACAAATCTCCTTTAATAACGGTCGTAAAATTTCCGGTCCATTCATATTTAGCATGGCAACGTCCTACCCTCGCAGGGGGCGACCCCCAACTACTCTTGGCGCTAAGAAGCTTAACTTCTGTGTTCGACATGGGAACAGGTGTATCCTTCTTGCTATCGCCACCACACTCTTTTTTTGAATAATAACTTTGCAACCATTAAAATGCCGGCTGCAGGAGTCGAACCTGTGACCCTCGGTTTACGATACCGATGCTCTACCAACTGAGCTAAGCCGGCGAAAAAAAATGACCCGTACGGGATTTGAACCCATGTTACCGCCGTGAAAGGGCGGTGTCTTAACCACTTGACCAACGGGTCATAATACATAAAAACGTGTTAATCAGATCGATTAGCACATTTTTAAATTATTTATTAGCATGGCAACGTCCTACCCTCGC
>NZ_AZDI01000004.1 GCF_001434695.1 Dellaglioa algida DSM 15638 | reverse complement strand
TTCAGAGACCACTTATGTCACAGCCTCCTTATTTTAATTTAATGATTATTTTTCTAAATCTTGTAATTTTTGATTATCATCTAATTGTGATTTACCAGCAAGTCCGATATTTTGAAGAACTTGCATAGCAACCCATAATAGAACAAGTGAGACGATAGCGAAGATTGCTAGAATAAGAACACTCATTCCAACTTGTCCACTAACCATTCCAGATGTTAATGATTGACGGAACCCTAAAGTAGAGTAAGTCATTGGTAAGAATGGATGGATAGCGTTAAAGAAGCTGTTTGTAACTTCCATTGGGAAGGTACCACCCGCGCCACCTAATTGTAACATCAGAAGAACCATGGCCACAAAACGACCAGGATTATCGAATGCCATAGCAAGCGCCATGACAAGGTACATCGATGTTAACGAGAACGTTGTTGCAATTAAGTAAGTTTGAGCAATATGGTCTGCTTGTAATCCGAACATAAGCATTCCCGTAACTTCAACGACTGCCATACCAATAGCAACGACAGTTCCGATAGCAACTTTACTCCAGAACCAAGCTGTTGCTGATTGACCTTCCATTGAAACTTTACGGATTGGGAATGCAAAGTTAAAGACGATTGCGCCAACGTACAATGCAAGTGAAAGTACATATGGTGCTAAAGCATGACCGTAATTAGGTACATAACTGTAATCTTTATGTTTCAATTCTGAAGGTGCAGCGAACATTTGAGCTGTTTTATTAGTTGCTTTAATACCGTTAACAGTATCTGATCCCGTTTTAAGAGCAGTAGCTAACGTTTTAGTTCCGTCTTTAAGTGTTTTAGAACCATCACCCAATTTAGCTGAGTTATCATCTAATTTTTGAGTTCCTGCTGCCAATTGATCAACACCTGATACAAGTGCTGGTACTTGGTTATTCAAGGTTACTAACCCATTTGATAACGTATTTGAACCTGTAGATAATTGACCGATACCTGATGTCAATGCCGGTACTGATCCATCTAATGTTGATAGACCCGTACTTAATTGACCTGATCCTGATACAAGTGCACCACTATTTGCTGCTAATTGTGATGAGCCTGCAGCTAATTGACTAACGCCTGATGTCAATGTTGGTACTGATCCATTTAATGTTATTAATCCCGTATTTAATTGTTTTGAGCCTGATACAAGCGCAATATTGTTTCCAACTAATTTTTTAGAACCATCATTAGCTGATCCAACTCCAGCAGTATATTGTTGAATACTTGGAATCAACCCAGGTGTTTTATCTGTACCATTTAGCCCAGCCTTAATTTGACTTAAGCCTGCATTTAATAAATTAGTTGCTTGAATAGCACCATAAGGATTTTCTTTTGAGCCATCGCCTTGTTGTGTCAATCCAGTTTCAACAGTTGTTAACCCAGCAACTAGTTTATTAATTGCCGTTCTAGCACCTGATGTTACTAGTGGTTCCTGCGCAGCCAACTTAGCAACGCCGTCTTTTAGTGCTTGTAATTTAGGTAATAATGCCTGAATAGCTTCTAATTCTGTTTGAATATCTTTCAATTTATCGCCAGTATCAGTTAATGGCGTCGTCATGTCAGATAAATTCGTTTTAATTTTTGCGGTGTTAGCCCCTGATGCGGCTAAACTTGTTCCAGCAGTTGTCAATTGAGTACCTAATCCCGTTACAGAATCAGAAATACTTTTTGCCATTGCTGGGTCCTTTGCGGCTAAGGCTGCAAAATCAGCAGATTTCATAAATTTAACTAATTCAGCCATATTACCTTCTGTACCTTTAAGTTGTACGGCAACACTAGAAGGGTTAGAAGTACTGTATAAGTTATCATTTAATGAGCTAAGTTCTGAACCAGCATCTGTGGCTTTAGCTGCAACTGTTTTTGTATTAACTCCAATTTGAGTTAAATCAGCTTTTAATTTATCACCATCAATAGCTGGTGCATCCGCACCATTTAATTGTGTATTTAAATCCGATATTCCAGAATCTAAAGCAGTAAAACCTGCCATTAATTTTTCCATTTCAGCTTTTGAATCTGGATTATTTAATTGCATGTCTAGTTTATCAGCAGACTCTTGTAAATTAGTAGTTAATAATTTATTTCTGTCTTGTACAGTTATAACACCGTTTTTTAACGTAATAATGCCATCATTTAATTTTTTAGAATTTGAACTTAATGCGCCCAAACCTGTATTTAATGAAGAAACGCCATCAGTATAGCCCCTCACACCGGTAGATAAGTTTGTTGAACCATCTTTTAACTTTTTAACGCCTGAGGCCAATTCGCCAGTGCTACCATTTAATGTACGTAAACCTGTATTAACTGTTCCGACGCCATTAGTATATGTTATTAATCCACTTGCTAATGTTGTTGAACCGGCATCTAACTTCGTAACTCCTGAAGCCAATGCACCGGTACTACCGTTTAACGTTTGTAAGCCTGTATTTACTGTTCCGACACCATTAGTGTACGTTACAACACCACTTGCTAACGTTGTTGAACCAGAATCTAACTTCGATACACCTGAAGCTAAAGCGCCCGTACTGTTATCTAATTTTGATAGTCCGGCACTTAATGAGCCAGCACCTGTTGTTAATTGTTGTACACCGTTCTTCAATGGCACAACGCTAGTTGATAATGTTTGAACACCATTGTTAACCGTGCCAACACCTGTAACGTAACTATTTAAGCCATCATTTAACGTAATCGTACCATCAGATAGTTTTTTAGAACCAGTTGCAGCTGTTTTAAAGCCCTTACCGATTGTTTTAACTTGTCCAAAGATAGCTGTAGCGTATGATTCCGTGACTGATTCACGAATTTGGCTATTTAATTGTTTTGCAGCTGCTTCACTGATAACTTCACCAATGTAGTTACGTGATGCATTGGTATCATATGTGATTTGCATTTTCTTAGGATTCGTATCCAACAATGTTGCTGCGTTAGAAGAGAAGTTCTCAGGTAACGTAATTGTTGTGTAGTACTTGTTGTCTTTCATCCCTTGTTTTGCTTGTTCTTCAGAAACAAACATCCACTTTAATTGATGGTTACTCTTCAACTCTTTTACAAGTTGATCACCAACATCTAAAGTTTCACCATTATATTTAACGGATTTATCGTTATTAACGACTGCTACTGGTAATTCACTTGTCTTACCGTATGGATCCCAAACTGATTTCAAGAAGAAAGCAGCATATAGAATCGGAATGAGCATCATAACGATTGTTGAAATAAGAATTAGTCTATTCTTCCCAACAAATTTAAATTCATTCTTGATCATTTTCATTGAAATTGGTGCCCCCTAAAATTAATTATGTCTACTATAAAGTTTTATCGATAGGTTATAATATACATCAAATGTCCACGAAGGACAAATTTTTTTTACTATTTGTTTTTTTTTTAAGATTTTCTTAATTTTACATAACTTATTAACTCATAAAGACAAAAAAATCATCTTGTGATATAGATGATTTTTATTGCTTAAAATAAGTTTTTAAAGAAGTTAGCAACCGCGCGCCACATAATAACAAAGATGTTTGCTTTTTCAATTGCCTTCTCATTTGTGCCGGTAACAGAAAGTGCTTTTGACCCATCAACATAAGTTAATGCATTGCCTTTACCAGTTAACTTAAGCGTCCCAATATCACTATTAGCTTTAATGGGTGCTTCTAATCCAGTCTTTTTAACTAATGATGTGTTTTTCGCTACTGTAGCCGAAACAACACTCTTAACTGTTTCACCCTTTTTCAACCAAACTTTTTGGTCAGATTTAAGCGCTACTTTTGTTGTTAATTCTTTACCATGGAAGACAGGTAAACTATCTGCATTTTTAAATGTCGTACCCGCTTTGATTGTTTTAACATCAAATGAGTCAAAGACATATGACATGATTTTTTGCGTATCAGTAAAGCGACTCACATCTGTCTCACTCTTATGTGATGAACCTAAAACAACCGTAATAATACGATGTCCATCTTTTTTAACAGTTCCTGTAAAACATTCGCCGGCTTTATCAGATGTCCCTGTCTTCAAACCATCAACAGGTAATTCAGTATAAGCTTTAGCCAATCCAGGCAACATCCAGTTCCAGTTTTCCATCAACGTTTCGTCAGATGTTCCTTTATCAAAAGCTTGGCGTTTGATACTTGTTGTTTTCAATACTTCTGGATATTTTTTAAGTAGGTTTTTAGCAATAAGTCCCATATCTTTGGCTGTTAATTCATTTTCATCGGCCGCAGATGATCCAGGGTAGCGATCCGCATCACTAATATCACTATTTGTTAACCCAGAGACATTGTCAATTTTAGCATCGTTAATGCCCCATGATTTAACTTTTGCACGCATTAAAGTCACAAAATCTTTTTGTGATCCCGAAACTTGGTGAGCAAGCGCCATAATGGCACCATTAGCTGAATAAATTAAACTAGCATCATACAGTTCTTTAACTGTATATTTTTTCGTTTTACTCAATGGTACATTAGACAATGATGTATCTTGACTGATTTTATAAGAATCATCATCAACAGTCACTTTTTGGTCCCAAGTTAACTTACCACTTTTAATTTGATCCAAAATAACATCAATTGAAATTAATTTTGTCATTGATGCAATTGGTAAAACGGCATCGGCATTTTTTTCATAAATAACTTGACCGGTATCCGCATCAATTGCTAAAGCCGCTTTAGCAGTTAAATTAATTGCACTTGAGCTTGTTGTAGCAGCCGATACAGGTTTAACATCGTGAAGTGTCATTGCTGAAACCCCAGTGAATAACGCTGCACCAGAAATAAGTCCAACTACGAATTTTTTTGTGCGTTTTAAAAATATCATATTCTCTTTACCCTCTTAACTTCTCTTATTCATTTAAGAATACCCAATAATACCTATTCTTGCAACTATCGTTCTTACTTTCTAATCAGTTTTTTATCCTTACCAAGCGGTAAATGAATAACGAAACTAGTTAGCGAATCATCTGAAACGACGTAGATGTACCCACCGTGAAGCGTGATAATACTCTGAGCAATGGCAAGACCTAATCCAGTTCCACCCGTTTTTTGTGAACGCGATTCTTCCACTCGGTAAAAACGATCGAATAATTGATCGAGCGACTGCTCAGGAATTTTAGGACCATCATTAGAGACTTTTACGATGACTTCTTGGCCAATTTTTTCCGCTTCCAAATAAATGTGTTTCCCACCGGAACCATATTTCAAAGCATTTGAAATTAAATTATTAAAAACGCGACCTAATTTCTCGGTATCAGCTTCCATCATTAATGGGTTAGGTTTTGTGCTACTGGCAATTGTCATCCCTTTATTTTTAGCTTCAAGTTCAAAGCTAGCTGCTAACTGAGCCAACATCTGGTTCATGTCAAAATCAATTGCATTAATTGGTGTTGACGTTTGACGAACCTTAGTATATTCGAATAAATCTTCCACCAAAACTTTCATTTGTTTCGACTTTACATATGCCGTGTGCGTATATGAAAGTAAATCTTCTTGCGAATTATACTGATTATCTTCTATTAAACCGAGGTACCCAATAATTGATGTTAATGGTGTGCGGATATCATGACTGACATTCGTTATCAATTCATCTTTTGAATTCTCTATTCGCCGTTCTTCCTCCATTGACTCAATTGTACTTTGAACCAATGCATTAATACTCGAAACCACTCGTGCCATATCTCCCTGTAACTTAAAAGGGATTTGGTGGTCATAATGACCATCGGCAATATAATGTAATTCTGAAATAACATGTCGCAACTGCATTTGACGGTAGCGTCGAATTAAACGCCAGTAAAGCACGATAATATCTACAATAACCATAAACACAACAAAAACATTGCCCCAACTCCAAATATTAAAATCATTAGGTCCAAACGTTAATGATGTCTTTATTTGAAATATTCCATTCCTAAGTCCTGGATTAGAAGCAATGGTCTGATTTAATAAGATAAAAATAGATAAATTTAATAAAATTAATAAAATGATTGTAATGAATCCTTCACCAATTAATTCACTTTTTTCTCTACCGGTTAATTTCAAAGATGTCTCCTTAACTAATGCGTCTCTATTTTGTACCCGACGCCCCAAACAGTTTTAATAATATCATCGCCGTTTGTGGCCACTTCAATTTTATCTCGCAAATGACTAACATGCACCATTACCGTTTTTGCAGAAATAATTGATTCCTGCTGCCATACTTGTTCAAAAATATCATCTGCGGAGTAAACATGGTTTGGATGTGATGCTAACAAATATAAGATTCCAAATTCTAAAGCCGTTAATTGAATAGCATTTCCATCAACCGTTTGAACTTCATGTGAGTCCTTTTTAATAATTAACGGTCCGATTTCGAGTGCAACATCGGGTGCTGGATTTGAGTTCTGACTGCGACGGAGTAATGATTTAACCCGAGCCATAATCTCTAATGGGTTAAATGGTTTAACAACGTAATCATCGGCCCCCGTGATTAATCCACGGATTTTGTCCATGTCTTCCGTCTTCGCAGAAACCATTAAAATAGGGATTTCTGAAGTTTTACGAACTTCTTTAATCACATCCATTCCGTTCATTTTAGGCATCATGACATCAAGAATCATCACACCAATATCCGGCATTTTTTCTAATTTTTCAATAGCTTCAAGTCCATTTTGAGCAGTAATTGCTTCATATCCTTCGTTCTTTAAATAAATAGAAATTAAATCAACGATTTCTTTTTCATCATCTACGACTAAAATTTTCATTGGATGTCTCCTGACTTTCTTAATTATAGTTACATTGTATCAAACATCTTACAGGATAACTTTAAAGAATTGCTTAAATATGCTTAATTCATGGTATCAAAAAAGGCTTCCATTTAAAAATGAAAGCCCTTCTCTTAGAAAATTATTTACGTGCTAATAAGTAGTTGAATAAACCGCCCATTGTTTTGTCTGATATGTCAATTTCTTTACCGTCTTCTGTAACTTTAGTGATTTCATAATAATCTTCGAATTCAGGTACTTCTAATTCCATCATTGCGACAAAAGCTGCAGCCGTTTTATAAGTTGCTTGTAACTCTTTTCCATGAACATAATTGATTACTAACATAATTGTATCCCCCTTATGAGTCTCTCTTAGATTAATTCAGTTTTTTTAATATCATCAACCGTTTTTGTTCCGGCTAATTGCATATCGATTGTTAATTCTTTTGATAAATGTTCAAAGACTGATTGAACACCTTGCGCACCGCCCAAATGAAGACCGTAAACCATTGGACGACCAATTGCGACAACATCTGCACCACTTGCAAGTGCCTTGAAAATATGTGATCCGCGACGGATTCCACTATCAAAGACAATTGGCACACGTTTGTTAACTTTTTTGGCAATTGATTCAAGAACATCAAATGATGCAGGTCCACCATCTAATTGACGACCACCATGATTTGAAACCCAAACGCCTTTAGCGCCGGCTTCGATGATATCATCAATGTCTAATGGTGATTGAATTCCCTTAACAAAGACAGGTAAGTCAGTGTAGTCAGAAATTGTTTTAATATCTTCTAAGCTCAATGTTTGTTTAGCATTGGCATAGATAGCCGCAATTCCTTGTCCTTCACCTTCGCCATATTCAGCCAAGTTAGCCATGGGAATTGGGAAGGTAAAGTGGTTAATACTATCAGCTTCACGATTACCACCTAATGTTGAATCAGCTGTTAAAATGATTGCTTTCATACCAACCTTTTTAGCTTGATCTAACAAGAAACGGTTAAATTTTTCATCTTTACTCATATATAGTTGGAAGAATTGAGGACCACCCGTTCCACCATCGCATGTTTCCGAAATCGTTTTGTTGGAATATGTACTGAGTGACATGATTGATCCAACAGCAGCTACCCCTTTAGCAGTATCAATTTCGCCTTGTTCATGAGCCAATCCTTGTGCTGCAATTGGTGCTGCAATCATTGGGATTTTTAAATCGATACCCATAAAGGTTGTTGATAAATCTGGTTTTTCAATATTTTTTAAAACGCGAGGTGCGATGTGTTTGTGATCGAATGCGACACCATTTTCACGTAATGTCCATTCATCTTCTGCACCACCGGCGATGTAACCAAATGCACCCTTTTCCATACGTGCTTTTACTAAACCTTCTAATGCTTGAACATTAGTAATTTCAATTGAATGTTCTTCCTGACTTGCTTGATATGCCAATTTTGTAACCCCCATCTGTTATTTATAATTGTAGTGTAGCCCCTAACGCTGAATACTTCCACAAATAACACTTATTTTAGATAAAAAACGCTGACGTCAGTTACTAGAATCGTATTTGTAATTAATTTGACTAAATGTTATAAAGTTACTGTAGTATAAATATAGATTTATGGAGGAATGAAAGTGTTAGTTAAAAAAATGGGGATAGTCGTTGTTTTATGTTGTTCGCTTTTAGTTACCGTTGGTTGTGGGAAGCAATCAGGGTCGACTGAACAACAAAGTTCTGAAAGTGCTCAGAAAATTAGTTCTGAAAAGGCTAAAAAAGCTAGTTCTGAAAGTGCTCAAAAAGCTAGTTCTGAAAGTGCCAAGAAAGCCAATAATCTAATTGATTCTTCATTAATAGGAACTTGGTATGGCTATAATAAATACGAGTCCAAACTTGATACGATTAACATTACCGGCAATAAAATTATTACAAATGGTAATACCACTGAAATACACTCCGATAGCGAACGAACGGCTGCTGATAAAGCACTCTCAGCAGGGTCTGGTACGATCGATGATAATAAGGATACCTACAAATTTAAACACTGGGGTTCAGTTAGATCAACTAACGAGGAAAATGGTCGAAAATGGCTTAATGTTAAAGGTTGGTATCAATCTGCGGGTACTGGCTCTTTCTACGGCGTTAAAAATAGAGTTATTAACGGGCGCAGTATTCCGGTATTAACTCTAGCAGACGGCGCCGGTATGTGGGCAAGTCAACACTTTTATCAAGATAAGGCAGACGCCAATAAAATGTCTGATACTATGTTTGATGATGAACCTTCACAAAATTAGCGCTTTAAAAATTACTCAATAAAAAAAGGTTCAATTTCTTTAATTAACTTAAAGAAATTAAACCTTTTTTGTTATTTAACTGAGTAATTAGGTGCTTCTTTAGTAATTTGAACATCATGCGGATGTGATTCAATTAAACCAGCACCTGAAATTTGAACAAATTGAGCATCGTCTTGTAAGGCTTTCAATGTACCAGCGCCAACATAACCCATACCAGAATGTAAGCCACCAACCATTTGGAAAATGATATCAGCTAAACTACCCTTGTATGCCACGCGACCTTCAATACCTTCTGGCACTAATTTATTAGCTTCATTCACGCCACTTTGGAAGTAACGGTCAGAAGAGCCATTTGATTGTTCCATGGCCGCTAAACTACCCATGCCACGGTAAACTTTAAAGCGACGGCCTTCATAAATTTCGAATTCGCCAGGTGCTTCATCAGTTCCGGCTAACATGCTACCTAACATAACGGCATTTCCACCGGCAGCAAGCGCCTTAACAATATCACCAGAGTACTTGATTCCACCATCAGCAATAATTGTCTTACCATATTCGCGAGCAACTTCAGCAGCGTCATAAATGGCTGTTAACTGAGGAACACCAACGCCGGCAACAATTCGTGTTGTACAGATTGATCCAGGACCAATCCCAACTTTAACAACATCAACACCAGCATCATAAAGAGCACGAGTTGCTTCACCCGTTGCGACATTACCAGCAATTAAAGTAGCATCAGGAAATTTAGCTCTGATTTCAGTAATTTTACGGATAACACCGGCAGAATGTCCATGTGCAGTATCAATAACCAAAGCATCAACGCCAGCCTCTAGTAAAGCTGTAGCTCGTTCAAATGTATCGCTTGTAACACCAACAGCAGCAGCGACAAGTAAACGACCATGTTTATCTTTAGCAGCATTAGGAAACTCAACAACTTTTTCGATATCTTTAATTGTGATTAAACCTGTTAAACGACCATCATGATCAACGATTGGTAATTTTTCGATTTTATTTGTTTGAAGAATTTTTTCCGCTTCCTTGAGTGAAGTTCCTTCGGCAGCAGTTATTAATCCTTCTTTAGTCATTACACTATCAATTGAAACTGTCATATCTGAGACAAAACGTAAATCACGGTTGGTAATAATACCAATCAATAAACGATTATCAAGTGTTTCAACAATTGGTACACCACTGATGCGGTAACGTTGCATTAACTGTTCAGCATCCGCAACAGAATGTTGTGGTGTTAAGTAGAAAGGATCAATAATAACGCCACTTTCAGAGCGTTTAACTTTTTTTACTTCTCCGGCTTGTTGTTCGATGCTCATGTTCTTATGGACAACACCTAATCCACCTTGGCGAGCCATAGCAATCGCCATCTTAGAATCTGTGACAGTATCCATGCTGGCACTTAAAATTGGGACATTTAACTTGATATTCTTTGCTAATTGCACACTGATATCAACTTCGTTCGGTAATACATGACTTTCTGCAGGTACTAATAATACGTCATCAAAAGTGAATCCTTTTTTAGCGAACTTTGTTTCCCAATTTGACATCTTAAAACCAGCTTTCTCATTTTATTTTGTTTACTAACATACCAGATAAGTTCAACCCTGGTCAAGGCTATTGTCTGATTCTTATTAAGTTGTAATCGTTCGTGATTGTAGCAAAAAAGAGCTCAAAAATTTTACTTGAACTCTTTTTCCAGTCGTTACTGAATCTAAAACATTGTACGATTAATATTATAGCGACGTTTAATATAAAGTCTTGCCACAAATGCGATAGCTGCAATTACAACATATACAGCTGCTGGTAATATTGAATTAAGTGGTCCTGGAATCAATGCTACTAACATGTAGGCAAGAATCCAAACAGCGATGAAAGCAATCATTACGAGTAATGTAACCCAGAAAGCTGGTTTGTCTTCTTTTTTGACATTAGGCCCATATTTTTTGTAGAAAAGTGCTGCGCCCATTCCACCCAAGATTGATGTCAAGAGTAGTGTCAATAATCCACCGGCACCTGAATCGCCGGCCTCTAAACTTGTTTTATTCATAAATCCTGTCACAGCATACATGGCAGCGAAAATTGCTAGCATCATCAAGCCATTATCCAGAACAGTCAACCAAAAACTCGTTGATGGTTCTGCAGCTTTTTTCTGAGGTCCCATGATAATATCGGCAGCTTTTGTGCTAACCGGACCATATAATTTAGTTGCTGTTACACCCTTACGTTGTTCAGTACGCAATTCTGCAACGATCTCATTAATAATTGTATCGCGTTTTTCATTATTAATTTCTGAATCCGTTAAAATACTATTTAAACGGTAAACATAGTCTTCATTACGTTTCGTTAATCCCGCGAAAGGACCATTGCCTTGTAACTTTGTTTCTTTTTCTAGATATTCTTTTTGTTTTGCAGCGGCCGAAGCATTTCTATCTTCAACTGATGTTCCTTCAAGGTTATTTTCATCTGCCATGGTTAACAACTCCTACTAACTTATTTTATTTAGACGTTAAATCTGAACTCAATAATATCGCCATCTTGCACGACATATTCCTTACCCTCGGAACGTAAGCGACCAGCTTCTCTAACAGCCGCAACACTTCCATTTTTATCCAAGTCATCAAATGACATTGTTTCGGCGCGGATAAACCCACGTTCGAAATCTGAATGGATAACACCGGCAACTTGAGGTGCTTTCATCCCCTGTTTAAAGGTCCATGCTCGTGTTTCAGCACCACCCGCAGTGAAGAATGTTGCTAAACCTAATAACTTGTAAGAAGCTCTAATTAAACGATCAAGTCCTGATTCTTCGACACCAGCAGCTTCAAGGAAATCTAACTTATCTTCATCATCTAATTCGGCAATTTCTTCTTCCGTTTTAGCAGAAACAGCTAAGCATTCAGAACCTTCTTCTTTGGCGAAAGATTCAATTAATTTCACATATTTATTAGCGTCAGGATCAGCCATATCATCTTCGGCGATATTAGCAACGTAAAGGACTGGCTTATTAGTTAATAAGAACATGCCTTTAACATATTTTTCTTCTTCTTCATCAAATTCAATCGAACGAACGGCATGTCCAGCTTCAAGAACCGGTTTGATTTTTTGTAAGATACTGAATTCTGCTAAAGCATCCTTATCTTTTGTTCTCGCAACTTTTTCTACCTTAGCATAGCGTTTCGTAACACTATCCAAATCTGCAAAAACAAGTTCCAAATTAATCGTTTCGATATCGTCCATTGGGTCAACTTTATCAGAAACATGCGTAATATTATCATCATCAAATGCACGAACAACATGCACAATTGCATCAACCTGACGAATGTTTTCTAAAAATTTATTACCCAATCCTTCGCCTTTACTTGCGCCTTTAACAATACCGGCAATATCTGTAAATTCAAAAGTTGTGTGAATAATTTTCTTAGCAGGGACGACTTCGTCAATCCGAGCTAAGCGTTTATCTGGAACTTCAACCATTCCAACATTAGGATCAATTGTCGCAAATGGATAGTTAGCCATTTCTGCGCCTGCTTTTGTAATTGCGTTAAATAAAGTTGATTTACCTACGTTTGGTAATCCTACGATTCCTGCAGTTAATGCCATAATTAAGCGTCACTCTTTTCATTTATTTTGTATTATCTTCTGGCGTAGCTTTTTCTAACATTTTTTTCATCTTTTTTTCAAATTCTCGTCTGGATAATAGAATAAGGTGTCCGCAGCCTAAACATTTAATGCGGATATCCATCCCCATTCGGACAATTTCCCAGCGGTTAGTTCCACAGGGATGCGGCTTTTTCATTTCAACAATATCGTGTAAGTCATACATATCGACTAACCTCCTAATCTAGTGAAATATCAAGTAAGTCTAAGATTCGGTTCAAATCATCCGTTGATAAATAATCAATTTCGATTTTACCTTTATCATTTTTTTTACTTTGCTGAATAGAGACCTGTGTACCAAATTTTTCTTTTAATAAATTCTCACTTTGTTGAACGTAAATTGACTTTTCACTGTCGTTCGTTTTTTTAGTATTCTTTTTACTCTCGCCATTCATTTGGGCAATTACTTTTTCTAATTCACGAACAGTTAAATTTTCTTTAACCGTCCTTTTAGCTAACGTACCAATTTTTTGTTTGTCTTTAAGTGACAACAACGTTCGCGCTTGACCCATTGATAATTGGTCAGCCTGAATTAATTCTTTGACCGCATGAGGCAACCCTAGCAAGCGTAAATAGTTAGCGATATATGGTCGACTTTTGCCCAACCGTTCTGAAACTTGTGATTGTGTTAGATTTAATTTCTCCATCAACGTATTATAAGCTTCTGCCTCTTCTAAAGGAGATAACTCTTCTCGCTGTAGATTTTCTAAAATTGCAACTTCCATCATTGATTCTTCGGTCATCGTTCTAACAATTGCTGGAACGTCAGCCACACCGGCTAATTTAGATGCGCGAAAACGACGTTCCCCGGCAATAATTTCGTAACCTTTAATCACTGATTCTCTAACGATGATTGGTTGAAAGACACCCGATTTTTTAATTGAAGCCGCTAATTCCTTTAGCGCATCTTCATTAAACGTTTTACGTGGTTGATAAGGGTTGGGCCGAATCTCATCTAAATTCAGACGGACAATAGATTCTTTTGTGTCATCGTACTGGTCAAGCTCATCTTGAAATAATGCGTTGATGCCTTTTCCAAGGCCTTTTTTATTATTTGCCATGCGCCTTTAACACTTCCTTTGCCAATTCCATATAAACTTGAGCACCCTTTGACTTAGGATCGTAATCGATAATTGCCATCCCATGACTAGGTGCTTCGGACAAGCGGACATTTCGCGGAATAATCGTTTTGTAAACTTTTTCTGCAAAATATTTTTGAACTTCAGAAACAACTTCTGCGCCTAAATTCGTTCGCGCATCGTACATTGTCATCAGAACGCCTTCAATAGCTAAATCTGGATTAAAATGTTTTTGAACCAAGCGAATTGTATTCAATAATTGGCTCAAACCTTCCAAGGCGTAATACTCGCTTTGAACAGGAATTAAAATTGATTTGCTGGCCGTAAAAGCGTTGATTGTAATCAAGCCAAGTGATGGCGGGCAATCAATTAAAATATAATCATATTGATCTTCAATTGTTTTGATGGCATCCAATAGACGTGTTTCACGCGCCATTTGTGGTGTTAATTCAATTTCGGCACCGGCTAATTGAATTGTTGCGGGAACAATATCTAACCCTTTATGATTCGTAGGAAGAATAGTGTCCTTAATTGGAAATTCATTAACTAAAACATCGTAAATATCTTTTTTAATGGTTGATTTTTCGATACCAACACCACTTGTTGAATTTCCTTGGGCATCTGTATCGATTAATAAGACTCGTTGACCTAATTCGGCCAAGCAGGCGCCTAAGTTCACGCTTGTTGTTGTTTTACCAACGCCGCCTTTTTGGTTCGCTAATGAAATAACAATTCCCATATTTGATTAACCCTCCTTTTTTGATTCAACCACATCAATAATGACGCGATATCCTGAATCAGTTTTTTCTTGTTTTGATTTAATGGTAACACCGTTATCTTCTATAACTTTAACGGCCTGTTTCAATGTGTTAAGAACTAATCGTTTATCAGGATTAGCTTTTTTTGTAACTTTTTTTTCATTTTCTTTTGGTTCTGGTTTACCTTTATCCTCTGCAATGAGTAATTCAGTTTCTTTAACTGTTAATTTTTCTTTTAAAATACGTTTTAGTAATTTCTTTTGTGCGGTAGGTTCTAAATTAACCATCGCCCGACCATGACGCTCGGATATTTGTTGTGACATAATTGCCGTCTGCACTTCATGTTCTAGCTTTAGCAACCGTAATTTATTCGCAATAAACGCCTGACTCTTACCCATGTTTTCAGCCAATTTAGACTGCGATAGGTGGTTCAAGTCCATTAATTTACTGTATGCTTCCGCTTCTTCAATCGCAGTTAACTCTTCTCGTTGTAAGTTTTCAATCAGTGCCATTGATGCCGCTTGGTCGTCATTCATCTCGCGAATAATTGCCGGTATTTCTTTCCAATCTAATGAAGTTACCGCTCGAAAACGACGTTCCCCAGCAATAATTTCATATTTTCCCGTCTCATATTCTCTTAAAATAATAGGTTGCAACAAACCATGTTCTTTAATGGTTTGTGCCAATTCCTCAATTTTTTGATTATCGAAGACTCGACGAGGTTGAAATCGATTGGGAATAATAGCCGCAATAGAAATGTCACTAACCTTCTTTTGATTCGTTTCATCTTCTTGTTGATTTTTACGATTTCCTAAAAATGAAAATGCCATTTTCTGACGACCTCCTGACTATAACTTAGCTACAAGCGGTGTCCGTCCAGGGACGCCCGCCTTTCTAGGGTACTTCTTAGGACTTAATTTAATTTTATCAACTACTAATAAATGACGTTCGTCATTAGAAATTGGTAAATTAAATTCATGATTAACTTTAACCTGACCGCCTAAAAGCTTGATAGCATATTCGGCGTCGGCTAGTTCCTCGTCCATTTTTTGCGCTTTTAATGCAATAAATTGACCATTTAGCTTAACTAACGGTAAACATAATTCAAATAACACGCTCAATCTGGCAACTGCGCGTGCCGTTACAATATCGTATTGTTCTCTGTATAAGCTTTTCTTACCCGCAAATTCTTCTGCGCGATTATGAAAAAAAGCAACCCCTGTAATATCTAATTTGTCCGCCAATTCATTCAAAAAGTTGATACGCTTGTTCAACGAATCAACAATAGTCACCGTTAATTGCGGGAAAGCAATCTTCAGTGGAATTGAAGGAAAACCGGCACCAGCGCCGACGTCACAAATAGATAAGGGCTCGCTTTGTATTTCTTTTGAATAAAAAGCAGGCGTTAAAGAATCATAAAAATGCTTCAAATAAACGTCTGACTTTTCTGTAATAGCAGTCAGATTAAGGTTTTCATTTGTCATTACTAAAAATTCATAGTAAATTTCAAATTGTGCCATTTGTCTGTCTGTTAAATTGATACCTTTTTCAGCTAATGATTGACGAAATTCTTCTGGATTCATATGACTGGCCCTCCGTTATTTGTGAAACAAAACGATGTTTCACGTCCTGTTTAACTTTAACGTATTTAGTCCAGAAATACAAGCCACCTGTAAGATTTACTATCCTACTAACTCATCAAATTTTTTAAGTTTTGAAATTAATAATTCAACAAATTTTGTACGGTCAATAGACAACAGAACCTCTGTATTTTTTTCGAGGCCTAACAAATCAAATTTGTCGACAATCGTTTCGCCTCGAGTAAGATCACCATTAACTTCAACATCAACATGATAGTGACCACTCGTGAATAATTCTGGCTGTAGCATCCAAGCAATCGTGCAAGGATCATGTAAAGGAATACCTTGGAATCCCCATTTTTCTTGGCCATAATAAATACCGTAAAATTTCAACAATCCGTATGCTGATTGCGCTACTTTGTTGTTAATCTTACCAATTTCTTCAATTTCTGCATCCAAGATTTGTGCCTGATGAGTTAAATTCAAGCCGGCCATAACTAATGGAATTGAATCATTCAAAACCATTTTTGCTGATTCTGGATCTACGGCGATATTAAATTCTGAACCAGGCTTAACATTTCCTACATCAGTTGATCCACCCATGAAGACAATTTTTTCAATTTTACTTTTTAATTCAGGATATACGGCTAAGAATAAAGCCATATTTGTCATTGGACCTGTTACTACCATTGTGACTTTTTCGGCACTCTTAGAAAGCGTCTCAGCAATTAGTTCAATTGCCGTTAAGTTAGTTGCTGGAATCTCTGATTTAGGCAATACTGTTCCATCAACCCCAGTATCCCCGTGAACGGCATCAGCGATCATTAATTCTTGAAGTAAAGGTTTTTTATTACCACTAGCAACCGGAATATCCGTTCGTTCCATTAATGTTAGTAGTCGACAAGCATTATCAAATGTTTTATCAGGCGTTTGATTCCCGGCAGACGTTGTTACTGCACGTAAATCAAATTCTGGTGAAGCAATGACCATCATTAATGCTAATGCGTCATCATGTCCTGGATCACAATCTAAAATAATTGGTGTTTTTGTCATAATAAAATCTCCTCTTCAATCGAATTATTTTTTTGCATTTTTAATGCAATTAGTAAATGTATTTATGTTCGGACTTGTTGAAATTCCAGAATGGGACTTTTACGACACCCTGAATTTTCGACTTGTCAACGAATCCCCAATAACGACTATCGTTAGACACCGAACGATGATCCCCTAAAACAAAATATTTACCTGCCGGAACTTTAGTAACCGAACTATCTTTAGTCCACTGATTATCCATGGCCAATGATTTAAATGACCAGTCCTTAGCATTTATCCCCTGGACCCTTGTTCCTGTTGTCTTTTGATAGGTTGAAATATAAGGCTCCGAAATTTCTTTATCATTGACATAGACATGGTCATTTTTAAATGCCACTGTATCACCAGGCATTCCGATAACACGTTTAACATACTCTTGACCATCCGTTGCGTCCGGATCTACACCGTATGCGTCAAAAACAACAGTACTATAGCGTTTAATATCAATTACCTTAACAACTGCTACATGTTCGTTGTTAACTAAGTTCGGCTGCATTGACGGCCCATCAACGCGTACCATTGTGACAACGAATGTTTTTAATAGCATTGCAATTATTAGTCCTACCGCGATTGGTATGATCCAACTCATTATTTCTTTACCTATTTTTTTCATAATTCCACCCAATCGTTACGTATTTTTATCCCTTTATTATGGTTAATTATACGCCAACTATTTACGAACTTTCAACGTCTAATAATTCATATGATACCAGACAATGAAATCCCTTTCTATTTAAATTAAAAATTTCATTTGCAACTATGTAAAACGACTGGTATAGTTTTATTTAGTTCTAGTAGTTAAAACATAAGATTTTCGTAACATTTTTGTAATATTTCTAAAGATCTATTTTTAGTGGGACAATACGTTAATTGCCTTTAAATCAATATAAATAACGTGTTTTATCAATAATCAAAATTCATTATAATTACATAAAACATTTAAAATACGTGTATGTAAGCGTTTATTAGTGTTTATTACAGTATTTCCCCGAATTGTAATAGTTTTCGCATTTAACTGCAACACGAACCAGTTACAATGGTTACTATAGTATAAAACAAATAAAAAAAGAAAGTAGATGTGACTCAATTTGAATAACACAATTAAATCATTATTACTCGGTACAGTTGGTACCGCTGGCCTCCTTCTTGCATCTAATGCAAGTGCTGATGCAGCAACAGTTAAAGTTCAAACAAACGATACCGTTTGGGCATTTTCTCAAAAGTACGGCGTTTCAATCAAAACAATCGAAACTTTAAACAACATTGACTCAAATTCTCATATTATTACAATGGGCCAATCATTAAACATCCCTACAAAAGATAGCGACGCAAACTCGACAAAAACAAGCGTTGTTGCTACACTTCCTGCTGATAACTCAGCAAACAAAACATCAGTTACTGTTAAAAGTGGCGATTCATTATGGTCAATTGCTCAAGCAAATGGCATTTCAATCGCAGCTCTTCGCTCAGCTAATGGCTTTGCTGACAACTCAGCACTTATCTTACCTGGCCAAAAATTAACATTAACTGGATCAAAAGCAGTCGTTACGACTGCTAAACCAGCTAAAACAGTTACTCCAGCACCAGTTAAGACAACTACACCAGAAGTTGCCGCTAAACCAGCTGAAACAGTTACTCCAGCACCAGCTAAAACAGCTACACCAGAAGTTGCTGCTAAACCTGTTGAAACAGCACCTAAAGCAACAGAATCAGCAGTTTCTGCAGATGGTAAAACAGTAACAGTTAAGAATGGGGATTCATTCTGGTCAATCGCTCAAGCAAATGGTATTACTATCTCGGCATTGCTTGATGCTAACGGTTTAACTTCAGGTTCAATGATCAATCCTGGTCAAACATTGAACTTAACTGGATCAGTTTCAAAAACAACTGTTCCTGAAAAAGTTGTTACCGAAAAGCCAGCTGCAGCTCCTACTGCTGAAGTATCTAACCCTTCTACTAACAACACTGTTGCTAGTTCAAACACTGCTTCAACAACAAATGTTGCTACTGACAATACAACTACTAACACAAATACAGCTTCAACAAGTAATAACGATGCTGCTACTTCAAATACTGATACTGCTGAAAGTTCTACAACACAAACAGCAAGTTACTCAGCAAGCAAAGTTATCTCTGTTGCCAAATCATACATAGGTACTCCTTATGTTTGGGGCGGATCAACTCCTTCAGGTTTTGATTGCTCAGGTTTCACACAATATGTATTCGCTAAAGTTGGTATCAACTTAAACCGTAATACTGTTGGACAAGAATCAAATGTTACTAAGAAATCAACTGCTGCTGCTCAACCAGGAGACTTATTATTCTGGGGAGCACAAGGTTCTACATACCATGTTGGTATCTACTTAGGTGGTGGCCAATACATCGCTGCTCCAGAACCTGGTCAAAATGTTAAAGTTGGTACATTAGCATACTTCCCTGCTTCATTTGCTGGTACTGTTAACAAATAATCCTTAAATAAATGAAAAAGCGTAGACCTAACGGTTTACGCTTTTTTTATCCCATCATTATCGATGTTTCACATGAAACATTTTAAGCAAATAGTAATCCAATATAATACGTTACAACCATCGTTACTAACCCCGCTATAACGTTACGTAATATTGCTGGTCCTTTTCTCGCACTTCCTAATGACGCGCTAATAAAGCCTGTTAACGCTAACGCAAAGGTGACAACCACGGCTGTTCCCCACATTTTAATGTTTTCGGGTAAAAAAGTCATCGAAAGCAATGGAAACACACCACCTAACGACGCCGCAAGCATTGATGAAAAAACGGCATCCCACGGATTCACGTAATCGCCAATTTCAATCCCATATCTTTCTTTGACGGTTCCTTCTAATGCATTATTTTCCATAATATTATCCGCTACCTTAATTGCCAAAGATTTCGAGACACCTTTTTCCAAATAAGCAGCGATTACCATTTGACGTTCTTCCTCAGGTTCTTCAATTAATCTGCGCTTTTGTGTTTCGACAGCTGCCTTTTCTGTATCTTTTTGCGTGCTAACAGAAACATATTCGCCGGATGCCATCGAAAATGCAACTGCCAACAGATCTGATATTCCGGCGATAAAAACGGCAAATGGACTTGATGTTGCTGCCGCCACTCCGAAGACAACGCCCGCAACAGTTAAAATTCCGTCATTTGATCCTAATACTCCAGCACGTAATATATTTAACTCCGCGCCTAATGATATTTTCTTTCTATCTGTCATTATTTCCTCCTTCTACGCGAATAAGTGTCCAATAAAATAAGTCATTGCCATCGTTAAAAGTCCAGAAATAACATTGCGCATTATGGCTAATTTGCGACTGGAGTTTCCGAGCGTTGCACTGACGTAGCCCGTCAATATCAAAGAAAAAATAACTGCCATGATTGTCATTGAAATTCTAATCTGTTTAGGGAATAATGTTATCGCTAATAAAGGTAAAGCGGCACCAACCGGGAATAATAACATCGAAGCAACTGCCGCATGCCATGGGTTCGTGTAGTGATCTGGATCAATCCCATATTTTTCTTTTACCGTTACTAAAACAGCATCTTTTTTCATCAGCTCATCTGCAATATCTACAGCGACATCCTCAGAAATACCCTGTTTTTGATAATAGGCTACCAAGTCATTTCTTTCATCATTAAAATGCGTTTTTATATTTTTTGCCTGCACGTCTGTTGCCGCTTTTTCCGTATCTTTTTGTGTATTCACAGATACATACTCCCCTGCTGCCATTGCGAACATTCCCGCAAACATCCCTGCGATCCCCGCAATAAAGATTCCAAAATTATTCACGGCGGCGCCCGCAACACCGAGCACAATCCCGGAAATTGAGATAATGCCATCATTAGCACCCATCACACCCGCACGCAGTATGTTAATTTTTTCCGCCAATGTTATTTTCTGTAGCATAGTTTTATCCCCCTTATTCATTTTATAAACTATCTAAAGTTAAATACTCTCTAGTCATTAAGTTTAGGTCCATTCTCATTCACAGTCAAAACTATCAAAATCAATACTTTTCTGACCCCTTGGTAATCCCTTTGCGACAACATTATTTATTCAAAAAAGAATTTAACCGTGCGCTATTTAATTGAGAACTATTATTATTTAGAAAAAATTACTTAAAAAGTCATTTTTTACTTTTAATTTCATATATTTAGTGTATTATAAAGCTATTCGGGCCCTTAGCTCAGTTGGGAGAGCGTCTGCTCCGCAAGTAGAAGGTCGACGGTTCAAATCCGTTAGGGTCCATTTAAACATCAAGTAATTTAGAAAAAAATGACTAACTTCAAATAAACGAAGTTAGTCATTTTTTCTATCATATTTTACCATCACAAGTTTTTCCATGAGCGACATGTTTAGCATGTTGTAGTAACGCCGTCATCGTTTCAATGATATGTGGATCATCAATGCGATAATACATCAACTTACCTTCTCGTCGTTGGCTAATGATTTGATGCGTTTTTAGTAAACTTAATTGATGCGACAAGTTTGTTTGCTCAATATCCAATATTTTAGATAATTCAGTCACATTGTATTCATGTTGTTCCAGCAAGTAAATTAATTGTAATCTTATTCGATTATTCAATAATTTAGTTAACATGATTGATTCATCAAGTTCATCCGCCGGAATTTCTTTATACGGTTGCATCATTTTCCTCCTAAATAAAGTGTTGAATGGTCCCGCTCTCTAGTAAGATATAGATCCCCAAGAAGACGTAAACAAGTAACGTAATTAAATCGCCAAATCTTTCAAAAAATACTTGGATCTTTGGCAAATTAGTAATCATTTTACTTAACCAAGTAATCATGCACAAGAATATAAAGAATAATCCCAACACGATTGGTATATCGCCAGCGTTTAACGTTGTGAAAAAGGGTACATAGATGGCAAGATTATCAGGACCACAAGTTGCAATAGTTATCATAATAACACTTAATATGATGCTACGCTGTGGTTTCCCTAATTTTTCACGAACTTCATTGCCTTCATCTTCGTCACCAAAATACATTTTTATTCCCATAACAATTGGAATGATTCCTAAAAATCCTAAAATCCATTCTTCCGGAATCATCTTTAACCAGAATGCGACGATCAGACTTACCCCTATCAGTGTCCCACTACCCAATAACTCACCTATGAATATTAGTTTATCATCATGTTTATTCTTATACTTCGCAAAAATAATAATTAAAATTAACAAATAATCGATATTTGTTGAAATAAATGCAAGTACAGTAGATCCTATTAATGCTGGCATTGTAACATCTCCTATATATGAACTATTTTTCACGTGAAACTTTTTTCATATGAATAATATATCATATGTTCATATCAATGTACACCGCTTAGTAACATATAAAAGCAAAAAAGAGACCACCCGGTAGGATGATCTCTTACATGATTATTAAGAAATGTCACTATTACTTAATTAAATTAAGCAACAGTTGATGACAATGTCCATGTTAAATCAGCTTGGTATACTGCATTATCAACAGAAGCCGATTTAGGCATTGTTAATTTAATATCATTAGTATTCCAACCAAAGACGTTAGCACCTTGTCCTTCAGCAGCTTTAGCTGTTGCTACAGTAACGTCTGTACCAGCTGTTTTAGCTAAAGTTAAACCAATATTTGGTGTAACAGTTGATACGGCAGCAGGTGTTTCAAGTGCTGGATTTGCTGCTTTTAATGCGGCAACATCGTCAGTCCAAGTTTTATCTTGTCCTTCTTGTGTTAAACCGTAAACATCTTGTGTTTGAGCTGAGGCAGTGTTTTTAAATGATAATGTTGCATCTGAAATGCTATCATTTGGCATTGCATTACCTTGAGAATCAACAGCTGTTAATTCGTTGTTTGATTTAACGCTCAATGTCCAGTCACCAGAAGCAGCTGTATTTTTAGCATCTGTTTCTGCAGCTGTACGTGTGATTTGTTTATCAACAACAGTTGCCCAAGCTTTACCATCAACGCTTGATAAAGCAGCATCACCCTTAGTATTTAAAACGGCTGTTTTATTTGTATCACCGTTTTCGTAGTTAGGGTAACGTGTGTTATCTTTCTTACCTTCATTCATACCGTCAGCTGTAAATGTAGGATATGCAGCATCAAGTAACGTATGGTTACCAAAATCTAAGATATGAGGTACCATTTGAAGACGTAGGTAGCCAGTGTTTGAGTTATGTGTATTATCACCAAAAGAAATACCAACTTTAGTATTATCTGTTTGTGGTAATGCTGTTCCCCCATTTGCTGCAGCGTTGCCATTTTCTGTAGCAGCAGATACTGTTGCTGGTGCAAGCAATGATAATAAAGTTGCCCCTGCTAAAACTGAACCAGTTAATTTATTGAATTTCATGAGAAATTCCCCCTATATTTTTTTTGCACAAATTGTGCGGTGTTATAATGTAACCTATAACCATTTTTAAAGTTGGTGCTCCAAAACCCTTATAGTTAATTACTATAAGCGCCACTACTTATGATTGTTAATTAAGCGTACAACCAGCGCAATCATATCCCGTAGATTTACATTGTTACCGTTGTGTAAACATCGTAATTATGATAAGTAATGAGTCCCAAGGTTAAACTTACCCCGAATACAATTAAGAACACGATCATCAGGATTGTCATACTCGTTATCACCCATTTTTTTCCAAAACGATTAACTAATTTTCGCATTTAATCTCCTCTTTCGTTTTCTTCTAATTAATAACCAAGTAACAATTATTATTAAAATTAAACCACCCAAAACACCTAAAATAATATTTCTAAATTTTAAATATTCGTAGTTATTTCGATTAATATATGATGCATCTGACGACGTAATTTTGACGTACTTGTGAATCGTTTTTGTATATTGATCAGTCTTCACATTTAACGTCATTTTGTATAAACCCGGAACTAGGCGCAATTCGCTTAATAAAAGATCATCATAAAAACTCGAATTTGGCGCAATTTTAATATTTTTAAGTTCATTATCGTAATGAATCATATGCCACTTATCATTTTGTAAACTCGCAGTCACCTTAACATTACTTAGAAACTTTGGATCTGGATTCTTAAGTTTAATACTGATTGCGGCTTTATGATCTTTAATAATTCGCGTTTTAATACCATCCGATAATATTGTTTTATACTCTTTTTTCTTTAAATCGGTCCCATTCAACACAAGACCTATTGCGTACACAAATTTGTTATTAATACTTGATTTAGTATCTGTTTCAGCTGAGCTAAGATTCAAGGCCATTAACTTTTGACCCGCAAACAGGGTCTTTCCTGGATTAATCTTAATAGTTACCCATTTTGTTTCATTCGGTTTAAGTTTAAGATTCTTTGGCATCTTAACGATGTCGTTTCCTACCTCAGGCAATAAACTACGATCAATTTTATGCAGTCCGAGGTAGTCAATTCCTCCGTTATCGTCTGTCGTTGCGTCCTTCACTTCACTCGTGATAGACAACACCTTATCGGTCGGATTATAGACTTTAATCCTAATTTGACGCGTTTTATCCGCGCTTAACTTAAGATTAAAATAACCGAGATGATTCCCGCCAATGTTATCCTTAGGTAATTCCGGCATTAGCATAAACGTTGCCTTGCTCTCATCATTAACGATTTTTTGAGCAGAGACGCTTCCTTGTGACAATCTGCCAACAGTTATCACGCTAAACATAACCAACATAATGCCCTTTAGAAATTTAAAGTGATTACGTCTCATTAGACTGTCATCCGTAAAACGAAGATTGCGCCACCTAACGTTGCTAACATCATTGCCCCACTAGCTGCTGCAATATAGAACCAGAAATTAATGGGTCTTTTAATTGCTTCACTATTGATATCATCAGCTTCTTTGCCCGTAACGTTAAATGTCTTTTTAAATGACCAATTCATTTTCTTTAAATCCCACAGATTTTGGCCGTTCACTTTAACTTCTACATGATATTTACCCGGCTTCATCGTCTCATATTGCCATGAGATAGGCAGCGTGACTGATGAGTTCGGCGCAATACTTGATTGTGTTTTATTAAACACGCGTCGACTACTGTACTGTCCATCCCTGTAGAGTACTGCTTGGAAGGTAACATTCTTCAAGACCATTGGTTCTGTATTCCTAAGTTTAATTCCCATAGCAGGATGCTTATTGAATAGCATTGGTTTTGTTGAATCATAGGCTAATTTTGGATAGACCTCATATTTCGATCCCCTAATATTAACGCTCACCATGTAAGCATAATTACTAGAAACCGATTGTTTTGCATTCCCGGTACTTTTTACATACTCGATAAAATGCCAACCACCGGCAATCATGCCGTCAAATTTTTGTTTAGGCATTTTGATAGTTGCCGAAATAGTTGTAGCCTCTTTTGGCCCCAATTTAATGGTTTGATCCGCTTTTTTTATGCTTGCCACGGTTGTGAATGGAATTTTTAAACTCACATCCAAATTTTTAATAGATTGTTGAAATTTCATACCACCGCCATCTTGCGTCATTCCATTTTGGAAATCGCTTTTAAGCGTCATTTCGTGATCCGTAAAATTTTGAACCTTCATTTTAATAACATGAGTTGTTCCCGGTTCATAGTTAACGTCATAATAATGTAAACTATTATCTACTTGTTCGCTAGGTAACACTGGTTGAATTTCAAAATCTGCATTCTGTGTCTGTGCAGCAGCCTGTACTGGCCGGCTCAACATCATAAATCCAAATAATAGTAATCCCAAACTAAGACCAAATTGCCCCAATCGTTGTTTCTTACTCATCTTTCATTTCCTCCTACGGCGCAACCGTTAATGACCATGTTAACTCTGTCTGGTAATGCGTCTTGTATCTCTTAGTTGTTGCTGGAACATGTAAACCAACACTGTAGTTGGCCGTTTTGTCATCTCCAAATTGGTAATCCCAAGCCCCTTTTCCGGGATTGGTATATGGATTATCTTTACTACTTTGATCTTTTTTCTCGTCGTTATCTTGATAAGTTCCTAACTTAGTAAAGGTCATCAATTGATCAATCTCACTACCAGTATCAATATTAAATTTATCTTTTGAATTAATATTTCCTTTAGCAGTATTGTCTTTATTGGCAATTACATTTCCGTTAGTAATTCTAAGTTGCGCATCAGTTAACTCATGTTTATCTGTATCAGTACTGATAAACGCGGTTGATTGTTGAACTTTTAATTGCCATGATTGAACGCCGTAGTTATCTACTACAGAAATTTTCTGCGGTTTATTTTCGGCAGTCTTTAGATAGTAAGTTGTATCCGATTGTGCCGGATCATTTGTACCGAAATCCCATAACTTAGGTGCATCAATCGAAATCATGGCCTTCTTATACCCATACGTGATCACCTTGTCTTTATAATCGAACAAAGGATCATCTTTATAAGCATCTGACCAGTTAGCCTTTGTTAAATCAGTGTCATTAGTAACTGAAATAACCGTGTAATCATTCAACACTTTAGGTGCAACTCTGTCAGAAATAACTGTTGATAAAGCTGCTTTAGGTTTTCCCGCCGCACTAACTTCAGTACTAATATATGTTGGACTCGCTAAATTATCGTCGAGATCAACATAACGAATCGTCATATTAGTATTACGAGGCTCCGTCACTTCGACATCTGCTTTACTAGAATCAGAATACGTTTCATTCCCACTTGTTTTGGCAGTCACCGATGCTTTATTTTCAATGTCTCCAACTGTTGTTCGTTTAACCGTTCCTGAGTAGGTGATTGTTGCGCTTTCGCCCTTCACCATATCTTTAAGTTTGATATCAGCAATTGAACTTTCTTTTTGAGTTGAACCATCCGCATAAGTCACTAAAATTGAGTTATTATCAATGTCTAAATCACTTGTCGGATCACTAACAACATCTTTTAAATCAATAGTTGTTAATTTATCAGCCGAGTTTGCATCCGGCTTCACTTTAATTTGATATTTAACTAAATCATCAACCTGTCCGCTTGTTTTGGACTGATATTTTGTCTCTTTATTTGTCTCATTAAGAACGCCTTTTTCAATACTTCCCTTGTAGGGTAGCTTATTAATAGTCACTATCGCATCATTACTCTTAACGCTTGAACTAGACGTACCAGCCGTTGCGTTATTAATAATCTTGTCTCCCGGAGAGACGCCTGAATTGATTGCACCATTTAGTTTCAATTTAAATGAGCCACCGGCAGGGATAACATACGGAAATTTAACTGTTTGATTACTAATAAAAATACTATCATCAATCGTTTTATATTCCCAATTACTATCAGGGCTCGCCATTTGTAAACTACCTTTGGTATACGTGATATTACTTGGTAATTTATCGGTGATATCACCGGAAGAAATATTAGTTAAATTGGTATACGTTAACTCGTAACTAATATTATCTCCCGTTTTACCGGTCGTATCCGTCACCCAATTTGCATCATTGGCGGTAACATTTTTAACCGCTTTTTTAAGCGCATAATTCTCTGGAGGCGTCTGTTTTTTGTATTTATACGTTACATTGTAGCCAGTTGTTGCCGAGAAAGTTCCATTATCTTTTGAATCGGGGGTATCAGCCGTGTAGTTACCAGTATATTGATACCATTCTTTATTGTACTGAATCCATTCTTGTCTTCGATCGGCACCATTCCAAGTCTCGCCCGCCTCACCATTTAAGGAAATTGGATCAATCAATTTTGTATTCGTTCCATCAATTACAAAATTAAGCGTAACTGGACTTGCTGTTTGGGGTAATTTATTCATGCTGGCAGCTTGGAAGTTATTAGCCCCACCTGTTGATCCCGTAAATCCATATAAAACGCTTTGATTTGAAGGATCAGATGTTGAAGAGTCAACACCAAAGTAAGTGTTAACATCTGGAATATCTAACGACATATCTCCTGGCATAATCGTACTATTATCTACTGCTCCCGTTTTAGGATCATAATTATTTCCAAACGTGTATGATAACTTACCACCTAGAATTCGTTTTCCATTTTGCCAAGTAACCTTAGGAACCCAGTTGATGTTGAATAAACGCCAATGGTTATTGGCTAACATATATTTAGGATCCTTATTATTATCAGTCGTTGGATTTTTTTCGTACCAATACTTAATATGTCCTAGTTTTGAATTTTTACCAAGATCTTTCGGTTGAACAAATGCAGTATGACCATTTGAATTTGCCGCATATGGGATATCTTCATCAAAATGTTCAGCCGGAAGGTTTGCAATATTATTCCACCAACTATCCATCTCAATAGCCAAGGAATCCTTAACATAATTGGTTTTTCCACTTTGTTGATTTCCGTATGAATAAGCCCCAATACCACCACCATTGGTTCCTATTGCCTGATTTTTTTTAACATCATTCTGCAAAAGGAACGCTATTCCATCAGATGCCGCGTCAGGTACATCGTATAGGCCATTTTTAGCACCTAACCATAACCACATACCATAAGAAAAACTATTATTTAAATCAATTCGTTTGTTTGACCAAATACCACCCAATTGATCCCTTTTATATGGGGTTATAATAACCGTTTGTGGGTACTTAGAACTCGTATCTGCGTTAGTTCCCGAGACAACTCCAAAAACGTCCCTAATTGTCAATGCAGATGGTGGTGGCGCCGGCACGCTTGAAGGCCACGTACTCGTTGCCGCTTCTGCTTTTAATCCGCCCAAGAAAAACAGAAGAAGTCCGCTAATTACATACAATAATATTTTCTTTTTCATAATAAGTTGCTTCCTTCCCCCGAAGAATTTTCACCTAATCTAAACTATTCTGATTGTTTATGTCCCTAACATAATAACATGTTAGACACAAAAAGCCAACTTAATCGCGCACGATTTAAATTGCTTATTAATAGTATAATCGAACTATATTTTTTTACCATTTTTAGAAGGATTAAGCACCTGTATTAATTGCTTAAAGCCCATATATACTTGATAAATACGGTAATCTTCAAAATACTAAAATAATTTATCTTTATCCCATACTAAGAGAACGTTCCAGTTCTTTACCCCTAAATAATGTGCTAAACTTGAGATATTCTTTCATTTGGAGGGTAATTTATGAGCTATTTAATTCTGTTATTACCATTTTTAATACTATTATCTTGGTATGTTAGTTTTCATATCGAACCACGTCGATTACTCAATGGATTTTTATTCAACGCGTTTCTCATCTCTTTAATGGGAGCCCTTGCTGGTATCTCTAATAGTTTTGTAGAAACGGTGGCACTTATTGTGATCACTGTTGGCGTATTGGGCGTGTTCTTAATATCCATTAGTACCATCCCTTTTCTTTTGATTAATGCACGCATGGTCTTTAAACGGGAAAGTCACTCACTAGCCAATATGTTAGGCTTAATACTCGCTATTATTCTTATTGTCCAATGGTTCACAAAATCACTTGTTCCCACATGGCCTTGGTATGTTCAAATCCCATTTACTTTCGCTTCATGGCTTGGTATTTATTTTATGTTAGCCTTTTTAAATTTTTTATCCGCCAGTATCTTATACAACCTTCGTCGTCCTAAATATGATCAAAATTATATTATTGTTTTAGGCGCAGGTTTAATTAATGGGCATAAGGTTAGCAAATTACTTTCAAATCGAATCCAACGCGCCATCAATTTTGCGGACAAGCAGGTTTCAGTAGGTGGAAAACGGCCAATTCTTATTTTTTCAGGTGGACAAGGTCATGATGAGGCCACTTCAGAGGCACTCGCAATGCAAAAATGGGCGATTGAAAATGGATATCCCGAAGCATTCACGTTGCTAGAGGATAAGTCGACGACTACCTTTGAAAACATGCTCTTTTCAAAAAAAATAATTGATCTTGATAATAATGGAAAAAATATTTTATTCAGTTCTAACAACTACCACATATTTCGCGCAGGACTGTTCGCACGAATGGTTGGCGTCAACGCTCAAGGAATTGGCGGAAAAACAGCTTGGTATTTTTTCCCGAACGCTTTTTTACGTGAATTTGTTGCAATTTTAGTGATGAACAAACCTCGACACCTTGTTGTTATTTTATTTCTCCTTCTAATTACTATTGCCCAACAGCTTTTAAATTAGCTCTATCAACATTTAGGTCACCCCTCATCAATACCTTGTTGACAACACTAGCTGTTATATGTCTTGTTGACAAAATTGCTGACTATCGTTAAAATTAATTTTTTGCAAGCGTCAGTCTTATATATTACATAATTTTGTTGTAATCTAAGCATTAGCTAATAAAAGCTAATGCTTTTTTTATATCATTTTTTTACAAGGGAGATTTTATTTATGAATGGGATAGATTTACACGATAACTTGAAGGTACGACAGGATTTAAAATTTTTAATCTATGATTTAAGTAATCATCGGATTGATTTTCACAATTTTGATATTTTAACTCTGGACTTACCTACCAAGCAAATTGATTTAGCGGGAACTTATCAGGTACAAAAAAAAGACCACACTATTGAAGAAATAGCGTGGTCTATCATTAATGATAATCAATTATAACCGAATAACTTTGAGCAATAATTCAGCAGTTGCTTCGCGTTTGTCTTCTGGTAATGAAGCAAGATAATTAATTAAATCCAGTGTTGCAACACCTTTTAAATTTTGATTAGTAAAAAAATCGGCTAGTGTCATGTTCAGAGCTTCAGCAATATCTGATAATTTTTTCATCTTAATATTGTCTAATCTCCCTCGTTCTATCAAGGAGATTAAACTAACAGAGGATTTTGACTTTTCAGCCAACTGCTCAATGGTCATATTTAATAATTTTCGTTTGGCACGAATTAAAATTCCTATTTTCTTAAGCATATTAAACTCCTAAGCAGAAACGTTATCTCTTTATGGTAAAGGATTTAAAATCAATCAAACAGACTACAAGTTATTCGTTTTTTAAAAATACATGTATACAATAACCTGTATCGTTGGTAAAATAAGTTAAGTTTCAATTAAGTTTCAGGTTCTATTTATTGATTTTAGCCATTAAATCTGGTTTAAAGAGGGTGTCTTACGGGGGTACATAGGTAACACGGTATTACGAAATAGCTTCAAATAATAATTAAAAAGGGGAACTAATGATCAAAAAAGAATATATCTATCATGCGCCTTTAGATGATACAGCTGGCGGGTCAGCGCAAAAATTTTGTCCTAATTGTGGTTCTAAAGTGCCACAAGGTGCTAATTTTTGCCCTAACTGTAACTTCGATTTACGGGTGAGTCCTGTTACACCGCAACAACCACAATCTGTCACTCCGACACAAAGTAAAGCGCCCGTCGAACAAGTACAAGTTGCTGCTCCAAAAAAACCAATTTCGGGTAAGACTAAATTTATCAGAATTTTAATTGGCGTTCTCGTCCTTATTATCGCAGGCGGCTACTATGTTGGCACTAAATATTATTCAAAAGACAACCAAATTAATCGTATTACTGATTCTCTTAAAGATAATAAAAATATGAAGAGCTATTTTTCGACGTCAGATACGTCATTCAAAATTACTGATTCAAACATGAAACCTGCATCAGACGCTTGGCACAGTGCGAGCTCACTTAAATACTTTAAAACTGGTCTAACAAATGATAAGGATACTTCAACGTACTTCCATTTGAAACAAAATGGTAAACATTGGTTATTATTTCCTAAATACACGGCTGATTTCTCAACTGCTTCCGTTAAATTATCAACGAATAGTTCAGGTGCAGAAATTAAATTAAATGGTAATAAAGTTGCCACAGCCGATTCTGATGATTACAGCAAAACAATTTCAGGACTAGTTCCTGGAAACTATACGCTAGAATCTATTGGTTCCATTGACGGTACCAAATTAACTAATAAATCGACCCAATTTATCGGTGGTTCAGCTTCTAAAGTGAACCTAGATTTAAGCACAATTACTTTTAGAATTAAGAGTATTGCGAACGCCGATATTTTTGTTAACTCAAAAAAGGTCGGTACAACCAGTGATTCTGGATCTGCCACAATTGGCCCCATTGCTTCTTCTGGGAATAACCTTTTACAACTTAAAGAAAAGGTTGGCGACAACACGCTTGTTACAAGTAAATACCAAATTTCAGGTAATGATGACGATAATAATGTGACTTTAGATAATACTGACGAAAATGGTTCTCAGGATAATTCTGATAGTAATCTATTCACTATTGCCTTTCCAGATATGTTAACGACGGATGATGCCCAGAGCTACATGGACAAATTATTTACCCATATCGATAATTATACTTCAGAGGGTGACGATTCTGATGAGTACTCAGATGAAAGTTACGGTTCAATTGATAGCTTCTTCGTTGACGGTAAGAGTAATGAAGATGCTAAAAAATGGGTCAAGATTGCTAAGGGATACCATGATAATCACTTACTTACAAGTGTCGATTATGAAGCTAAAGTAAAAGCGGTAACGCCTACTGCTAAAAATAAATTTAACGTGACTTACGATGTTACTTATACTTTCTACATTACTGATGATAACGATAAGAGCTCAACTAAGACACAAGTTTTCGAATTTACTGCTAAAACTAATTATTCTAACAACGATGATTTCTTAATTGATTCAATTTCACCAGGTAAACAAATTAGCGAAAAAATCGAAGACAACTAACCTTTGGAGGAAATAACAATGAAAACATGTCCTAACTGTGGTTCTCAACAACCAGAAAACGTCAAATTTTGTACGAACTGCGGGTTTGCCTTCCCAGCTGAACCGGGAAAAACACCCGTTCAAGAACCAACCAAAACACAAAGTGAACAAGAACCAACTAAGTTCCAACAACAATACGCACAACCACAAGAAACAAAGAACCCAAATGAAAACGTTGAACAAGCTAAATCATTTGCAAAGGACTACTGGTTTTACTTCTTAAATGCTGTAAAACACCCAACTATTTTAGAAAATGGCCATAAATATTTTGGTTTCGCCACAATTATCTTATTCGCACTATTCAATGACCTTTTTGTAAAATTATTAATGAACAGTGTCGCAAGATCAGTTACTTCAGCTGTAGATTCTACGAAGTCATTCCTTAGTGCCTTTGGCGAATCAACAACGACGGGTAGCAGTAGTGATGCCGTTAGTGCCGGACAAGCAACGCTTGAGAGCGGTCTTTACGCAAAATTATTTTTCTTAACGTTAATCGTCTTCGCCATTTACGTATTAATCGGTTTCTTTGTTAGAAACGTCGTATTAGGTGATAAAACCGATACACTAATGTCATTCACAAATCGCTTTACGCATTACTTAATGGTTAATCTTGGATTATCCGTTGTCAGCATGGTTTTAATGTTATCTGGTATGAAAGGTGCTGCAGTTTTCATTTATTTCTTAATGGCACTTATCATGAGTGTTGCGTTCATCCTAGCAATTGTGATTGATACAAATCCTGTCAAAATTGATCGCCTTTACGGTGTCGTAATTGGCCAACTTCTATTAGCATTTGTGGTCTTCATTATTATGACCGTATTTGCCGTTAGCTTGGCTTCAAATCTTACTTCAATCATGCACGCAGCTGGACTGTAAAATTATTATACACATAATATAAAATAAAAAGGTGTCAATTAAGTATGAAAAATATACTTAATTGACACCTTTTTTGCATCCCTGTAACGTTAACTATTAACCTTAGCAATTTTACCTTGTTCAATATAAACAGCGAGAATTGATAGGTCGGCGGGATTAACACCACTAATACGACTAGCTTGTGCCAACGTTTCCGGTTGGATTTTGATGAATTTTTGACGGGCTTCCGTCGCAATTCCTTCAATTGAATCGTAATCAATATTCGTTGGAATCTTTTTAGCTTCCATACGTTTTAATTTCGCAACTTTTTCTTGTGCTTTTTTAATGTAGCCTTCATATTTAAATTGAATTTCAACCTGTTCAATAATTCGATGATCTAATTCATGATCAGGACCTGGCATAAATTTCGCAACGTCCGCATAAGTTACTTCAGGACGACGTAAGAATTCGTTAGCCAACACACCATCTTTCAAAGCAGCACTTTCATGTTCTGCTAAGAAAGCATTCACATCATCGGTTGGTTTAATACGAAATGCTTGTAATCGAGCTTTTTCTGCTTCTATTTCTGCTTTTTTAGCTTCAAAAATAGCCAAACGGTCTTCAGAAATCAACCCAATATCATACCCTTTTTCAGTTAAACGCAAGTCGGCATTATCATGACGTAAAATCAAGCGATATTCAGCACGAGACGTTAATAAACGATAAGGTTCATTTGTTCCCTTTGTTACTAAATCATCAATCATAACGCCAATATAAGCATCACTACGGTTCAACGTAAAGTCTTCGCGACCAAGAGCACGTAATCCAGCATTAATTCCTGCTATTATACCTTGTCCAGCAGCTTCTTCATATCCAGAAGTTCCGTTAGTTTGACCAGCAGTATATAAGTTCTTCACTAATTTTGTTTCAAGTGTTGGGCGTAATTGGTAAGGTGCCACAACGTCATATTCAATTGCATATCCAGGACGCATCAATTCGGCGTTTTCTAAGCCCTTAATTGAATGAATAATCTCTTGCTGAACTTCTTCCGGCATTGATGTAGAAAGCCCCTGAACGTAGAATTCGTCTGTTGAACGACCTTCTGGTTCCAAAAAGAGTTGGTGACGAGGTTTATCCGAGAAACGCACAATCTTATCTTCAATTGATGGACAGTAACGTGGACCCACACCTTTAATAATTCCTGAGAACATTGGTGCTCGATCAAGATTAGCATTAATAATTTCATGCGTTTTCAAGTTAGTGTAAGTTAACCAACAAGAGAGTTGGTTCTTAACATCAATATAGTCTTCATCAGGTGTTTCAAAGCTAAAATGATTAGGTTCAATATCACCAGGTTGTTCATCAGTTACACTGTAGTCAATGGTATTACCATCAACACGGGGTGGTGTTCCCGTTTTGAAACGTTCTAAATCAAAACCAAGTGCTTCAAGATTTTCAGATAATTTAATAGCGGGTTGAGAATTATTAGGACCCGATGAATAACTTAATTCACCAATAATAATTTTACCTCGAGCGGCCGTTCCAACTGTTAAAACAACACTTTTAGAACGGTATTTAGCACCAGTATTTGTCACAACACCACGGCATTCGCCATCTTCAACAATTAAACTATCGACTGTTCCTTGACGTAACGTTAGATTTTCTTCTTTTTCCATCGTATGTTTCATTTCACTGGAATAAAGATGCTTATCAGCTTGTGCCCGTAGCGCTCTGACAGCTGGGCCTTTACCAGTATTCAACATCCGCATTTGGACATAAGTCTTATCAATATTACGTCCCATTTCGCCACCTAAGGCATCAATTTCGCGGACAACAATTCCCTTAGCTGGGCCACCAATTGAGGGGTTACATGGCATAAACGCAACCATGTCTAAGCTAATTGTAATAAGTAATGTTTTGTTACCCATTCGCGCAGCAGCAAGTGCAGCTTCTGAACCGGCATGCCCAGCACCAACGACAATGACATCGTAATCCGAACCATTATAAGTTTTAAAATCCATTTATATTCTCCTATTTGTTAATCGTTATTTGCCTAAACAGAATTGACTAAATAATTCCGTGAGTAATTCATCTTTGTAACTATCGCCGGTGACTTCACCGAGTAGTTCCCAACTTCTGGTCATGTCAATTTGAACTAAATCGATTGGCATCCCTGCAGCAATTCCCGTTATAACATCATCTAAAGACGTTTCAGCCTGGTTTAACAAACCAATATGACGAGAATTTGTAATCATAACAGTTGTCTGACTATTTTCAATACCGCCAAAGAATAAGTTAGCAATCTTTTCTTCAAGCTGCTTCATACCCTCATGTTTTAAGACAGAAATTGAAATAATTTCAGCTGGATCAACCATACTCTCTAATTCTTTACGATCTAAATTCTCAGGTAAATCAGTTTTATTCAAAATAACGATTCGTTTATCATTTTGCGTTAATTTAATGAGTTGTTTATCTTCAGCAGATAAAGGTTCGTTACTATTTAAGACAAGCATGACTAAATCAGCTTGAACAATGGCTTCTTTAGAACGTTCAACCCCAATTTTTTCAACTTTATCCTCTGTGTCACGAATACCGGCTGTATCCACTAACTTTAAAGGCACGCCCATAACATTAACGTATTCTTCAATGACATCACGCGTTGTTCCGGCGACATCAGTTACAATGGCTTTATCCTCGTGTAATAGGTGATTCAAAAGACTTGATTTACCCACATTAGGACGCCCGATAATGGCCGTAGCTAATCCTTCTCTTAACACTTTACCTTGTTGTGCAGTTTTTAGTAATTCTTGAACATATTGCTTAACATCTTGCGCTTTTTCGAGTAATAATTTAGTCGTCATTTCTTCACCAGCATCGTACTCTGGATAATCAATATTAACTTCAACTAATGCTAAAACATCCACGATATCTTTACGTAAATTACGAATTAAACGTGATAAATTACCGTCTAATTGATTTAAAGCAACTTTCATTGAGCGATCTGTTTTAGCACGGATTAAGTCCATGACGGCCTCAGCTTGAGATAAATCAATTCGACCATTTAAGAAGGCTCGTTTTGTAAATTCTCCGGGTTCAGCCAGTCTAGCACCATTACTTAATAGTAGTTGTAATATTTGGTTCGTTGGCACAATCCCACCGTGACAGTTAATTTCGATCACATCTTCACGGGTAAATGTTTTAGGCGCTAGCATAACAGAAACCATCACTTCATCAACTTCTTCATCCGTTTTAGGATTTAAAATATGACCATAATTAATGGTATGACTATCAACATTCGCTAAATTTTTCCCTTTAAACACGTTGTTAGCAATTTGGACAGCGTCTTCCCCACTTAATCGAACAATCGAAATAGCACCTTCACCAGGTGGCGTTGAAATAGCGGCAATTGTATCAAATTCTGTTAGTTCTGGCATGTCTTTAAATACTCCCTTCGATTTTGAATTATTATTCGGGTAACCTTATTTTCTAAATTTTTTCAAACAAAAAAAGGGCCCACTCCACGCCTTAAAAAAGACGTGGATAAAGCACCTTCACTACTTTATCTAATATTAAGTTCAATGCCAATAATATACTTTTTTTACCGACATTTGTCAATAAGTCTGTTTAACTAGTCGCGATTAACCCGATTTTCTAATTTACTAGTAATCATTTTTAATTCATTAACGTAACCAAGATATTCTTCCTCAGTCATATCAAATGAAGCAAAACAATTAGACATTTGTTTAATAATCTTAGTCTTACTCTTCTTTGCTTTTTCAGTTAACGACACGTTCACGCGACGTTCATCTTCTGGATCTCTCGTTCGTTCAACCCACTCATCTTTTTCCATTCGTTTTAAAAGAGGCGTTAGGGTTCCGTTATCTAAGTGTAACTTTGCGCCTAGTTCTTTCACCATCACTGGCGATTTTTCCCATAGTGAGAGCAAAGTAATATATTGTGGATACGTCAAACTGAATTCCTTCAGTGATTCCGTATAAAATTTATTATAATCTTTTTGTGCCGTGTAAATTGAAAAACAAAGTTCATCTTCTAACTTGTTAGGATTATGATTTAAGGTCATGTGGGGGACTTCCTTCCATTATTGACTAATGTGTTTTCTTCTTTGGCGCAACCACGACTGAACGTTTAGGTTCAGTTCCAATTGACGTTGTTTTAATACGACTATTCCGTGCCAGATAGAAATGAATTTGTTTACGTTCATTCGCTGGCATTGGATCTAATTGAATTGTTTCACCTGTTCTAATGACGTCTTTAGCAACCTTAATTGCGAGGCGTTCAATAGTTTCCTCGCGGCGCTTACGATAGCCACCAACGTCTAATATGACATTCATTCGACTAACAGCTTTTTGATTCATATTAACCTGTGCTAAGTACTGTAGTGCATTTAAACTTTTACCATGTTTACCAATTAATAAACCTTGTTTACTCGTATTAAAGTCATACGTAACTTGACGGCGTTCAAATTGAACGTTAATTTCCGTATCAATTCCCATTAATTCAGTAATATCGGCCAAGTAATAACCAACATCATGAACTGCCTTTTCATTAAGCTGACTTCTAGCAGCTTTTTCTTCTGCAGTGAGCGGTTTTGACACAACATTTTCTTCTTTTTTCTCATCAACTATTTTTTTACTTGTTGATTTTTTTGTTACTATTTTTTCAATTAATTCAACTTCCGCTTTTTGACGACCAAAAAATAAAAATCCAGACTTACCTTCATTGATTATTTTAATCTCAACCTGCGATTTTTCAAGCTTTAATGTAGCCAAACCGTTAGTTACAGCCTGATCAACATTTTTTCCAGTAAATATGGGCATGTTCATCCTCCAAGTATAGTTATCATCATTGTATTATAGCACTAAATGAGCCTTCACCTAAACCCTTTTTCAGAACGATTTTTTTGAAAAGGTCTTTCATTTGACAAGGTCTATAGGACCCGGGCTATAATGGATACATAAAGTAAGTAAAAATAATTGGAGGTTCAATTCTATGAATAAATTAACAGATACATATGAATTATCAAATGGCGTTCAAATCCCAGTTGTTGGTTTTGGGACATGGCAAACACCCAGCGGCGATGTCGCTAAAGCATCCGTAAAATCAGCCTTGGCTGCTGGCTACAGACATTTAGATACTGCCGAAATGTACCATAATGAAAGCAGTGTTGGTGAAGGAATTGCTGAAAGTGGTGTGGCTCGTGAAGACATCTTCTTAACAAGTAAGTTAGCTAATACAGAACATACTTATGATCAAGCACAGGCTGCCTTTGCGCAAACGTTAAAAGATTTAGGCGTTGATTATCTTGATTTATTCTTGATTCATTGGCCAAATCCTGCTGCTTACCGTGAAGATAATTGGGAAAGTCACCTTCAAGAAACATGGCGTGCATTTGAAGACCTTTATAATGAGGGCAAAATCAAAGCAATCGGTGTTTCTAACTTCCGCCCTCGTCATTTTAAAGTTTTAGAAGAGACGCAAACAATTATGCCAATGGTCAACCAAATTCGTTTGGCTCCCGGAGACACAAATAAAGAAACAATTGATTATGCTCATGACCACAACATTCAACTAGAAGCATATAGCCCATTAGGAACAGGCGCTATCTTTGCAGAACCAACAATGGTTGAAATTGCTGAACGTATTGGTCGTAGTGTGGCACAAGTTACCTTACGTTGGTCATTGCAAAATGGTTTCTTACCACTTCCAAAGTCTGTCCATGCTGATAGAATTGAAGAAAACACTCATTTATTCGATTTCGAATTATCAGATGAAGATATGGCGAAGATTAACGCGCTTGAAGGCGTCGTTGGTTATGCTCAAGATCCAGATACAGCAACTTTCTAAATTGTTTCACGTGAAACAAATGCGCAACCAGAAATTCTGGTTGCGCATTTTTATTTATCTATATTTTGAAGGTGCTTCAGGCATAATTATGGCGCAAAGAATGTACACAATAATACCAGGAAACGCGACACTCATGACGCTTAAAATAATATAACCTATTCTTGTCAACGTAGGGTCCCAGTTAAAGTATTCGGCAATTCCACCGACAACCCCAGCAATAACCTTATTATTAGATTTTGTTAATTTTTTCATCTTTAACATCCCCTTTCCTACCTCTTTCCTTAATTATAGCCAAAATAAAAAGCCAATTCCACTAAACGGAATTGGCCTCATCTTACTATTTTTTATTACGGCCCTTATAGGCCTTCTTTTTAGCTTTTTGAATAGCTTGCGCTTTTTCTTTTTCAAGACGAACTTTTTCTTCACGTTCACGAGTAATCTTGAACGGATTATTGATTAATAATGTCTGTCCAACTGAGAACGCGTTAGTGATAACCCAGTATAATGATAAAGCAGATGGTAAATTAATAGCCGTAACAAGAATCATGATAGGTGTTCCATAAACCATGATTGTTGACATTGAATTTGCCTCTGGTTGCGCCATAACGCCCAATTTAGAAACAAAGTAAGTTAAGATTGCGGCCAAGATAGGTAAGATGAAGTATGGATCCTTGTCTCCAAGTTGTAACCACAAAAATTCACCAGTTTTCAAAACATTGGTTCTTAAGATAGCTTGGTAAAGAGCCAACAAGATTGGCATTTGTACCAACAATGGTAAACATCCAGCAATTGGATTAATACCTGCTTCTGCGTACAATTTTTGTTGTTCTTCACGTAATTTCTGAACTGTGGCAGCGTCTTTACCAGAATGCTTAGCTTGAAGTGCCTTCAATTGAGGTTGTACCTCAGCCGTTTTACGCATACTTTTTGTTTGATAAATCATTAATGGTAATAAAATAACTCTAATGATTATGGTAAAGACAATAATACCAACACCATAGTTCCCACCGAATAAGTTTGATAGAAAGATAATTGCTCTAGAGAAACTAAGAATAATCCCGCCATCCCAGATACCTGTACTATTTTCCGTTATTGGTGTTGTGCTACATCCCGCTAGGACTAACATTAACCCTAACATACTGAATAGGACTAAAAATCGCTTACTCTTCTTTTTCACAAGAATACCCTCGCTCACTTTATTAGTCTAAAATTTTGGCTATTTTCAAGACGTGTGTTAATTGTTTTTTTGATTCTTCTTGCGATAACCAGGCAACTGATGGTCTAGCAATCACTAAGAAATCACAATCTTGTTTAAGATCTGGTTTCAATTCTAATAGCGATTGACGAATACGACGCTTAACCCAATTACGGGCAACCGCATTCCCAATACGTTTTCCAACTGAAATACCGACCCTAAAATGAACCTGTCCTGGTTTTTCCATCATATAAATAACATATTTTCGGTTTGCACAAGACTGACCCTTTTTAAAGACGGTTTGAAACTCTGCTTCTTTTTTAACGCGATATGATTTTCTCATGTGATATCTCCAGTTAAATAGGTACTCGTATCTTTGTAATAAAAAAAACCACTGAAATCAGTGGTCTATGCAGACAATACTTTTCTACCTTTACGGCGTCTACGTGCTAAGACGTTACGTCCGCCTTTTGTGCTCATGCGTTTACGGAAACCATGTACGCGTTCACGGTGACGTTTTTTAGGTTGGTATGTTCTTTTCATAATTTAGGCACCTCCTTAAATACTTAATGTTTCAACTAATCGGTATCTTATAAAATAAGACACCAGTGATGTCAATTTCACTTACCGGAATATAATACCATACTTCTTTCTTCTATGAAAGAAATTTATTAAAATTCACTGTAAATTAGTTATCCACATTTTTAAGATGATTATTTTTTTGCTGTGGATGACTTGTGAAACACATCTTGCGTTCCACAGTTCGGGTCACAGGCTTTTTCACAACGAACACCCTGTTAACAAGTTATACACACCCTTAACTAAAAATTGTTAATAACTAACATAAACGCTTTTACCATAACACTTATATTCACTCCTGATTTGTGGATAACCTTGTCATTTTTCACCAACTCACACTTTTACTCCCACCCTGTGGAAAACTTATTAATACCCCTGTTATTCTTTTTTACACAATTTTTTAAACCTGTGGAAAACTCTGTCTTAAAATGCTAAACTAAGGTTACGATTTATTTAAACAAGGAGGCTTTTTGTGCTTACTCTCGAAAATTTATGGACTTCGCTGACAGATTATTTCAAAACGCAACTTAATCCCGTTAGTTACGAAACTTGGATTTCATCAGCTGAACCAAAACAATTTATCAATAACGATCTTATTATCGAACTACCCTCCCAACTGCACAAAACATATTGGATACAACACTTAGCTCCAAAAGTTGTTGCTTTTCTTTATGAAACAACGGGCGAAGAAATTAATCCCGTTTTACAGATAAAGGGTGAAATCACTGCTAGCGCGCAAACAAAAATGTCTCTAGCAAATGCCGCGCAATCTAATAACGACAACGTTCCCACCTTTATGCGTGACGCCAAGTTAAACGACCGCTATACCTTTAGTACTTTTGTTACTGGTAAAGGCAACCAGATGGCGCATGCCGCCGCTTTAGTTGTTTCCGAGGAACCAGGCCGTCTGTATAATCCGCTATTTTTCTATGGTGGCGTTGGATTAGGTAAGACCCATTTGATGCACGCTATTGGTCACCAAATGCTTCTAAATAACCCTGATGCCAAAGTGAAGTATGTTACCAGTGAAGCTTTCACAAACGGTTTTATAAATTCACTCCGAAATAATACACCGGAAGATTTCCGTAAGGAATATCGCAGTGTTGACCTTCTATTAGTAGATGATATTCAATTTTTTGCCGATAAAGAATCAACTCAAGAAGAATTTTTCCATACGTTTAATTCATTATATGATGATAAAAAACAAATTGTTTTGTCATCCGATCGCTTACCAAACGAAATTCCGAAACTACAAAAACGTTTAATTTCTCGCTTTAAATGGGGACTTTCGGTTGATATCACACCGCCCGATTTAGAAACTCGAATTGCTATTTTAAGAAACAAATCTGATGCTGAGAACCTTGAAATTCCGGATGATACTTTAAGCTATATTGCCGGTCAGATTGATTCAAATATTCGTGAACTTGAAGGCGCACTTGTAAGAGTTCAAGCCTATGCAACATTATCAAATTCAGAAATTACAACCAGTTTAGCTGCTGATGCCCTTAAAAACTTAAGTTTAAAGGACAAATCAAACGAAGTTTCAATTGCTATCGTTCAAGATCGTGTTGCCAAATATTTCCATGTAACCGTAAGCGACTTAAAAGGTAAAAAAAGGGTCAAAGCGATTGTTATGCCTCGCCAGATTGCCATGTATTTAAGCCGTGAACTAACTGAAAATTCTTTACCAAAAATTGGATCTGAATTTGGTGGTAAGGACCACACGACCGTCATCCATGCTCACGAAAAAATTGCCGTAATGTTGGAAACAGATGACAAATTACAACGTCAAATTTCGGATCTTAAGAGTGAACTTAACTAATCTAGTTTGTGGATGACTGTGGATAAAACAGTTTATTTACTCACAGGTTATCCACATGTGGATGCTTTTATTCATACGGTCCCAACCTATTTCTTAACATGATTAACAGGCCCTACTACTGCTTCTATTCTTTTATTACTTAATTAATAACTAAACTCACCGGAGGTTTCACTATGGAATTTACAATTAATCGATCCGCTTTTATTAAACAATTAACAGATGTTCAAAGAGCCATTTCTTCAAAAACGACGATTCCTATATTAACGGGTATTAAAGTCGTTTTAACTGCTTCTGGATTACTTTTAACAGGAAGCGATGCCGATGTTTCAATCGAAACTTTTTTATCTGTTGAAGATGAAGCTAATAATTTAACTATTGAATCAACTGGCGAAATTGTCTTACCCGCTCGTTTTTTCAGTGAAATTGTTAAAAAATTACCACAAGATACATTTTCATTAACTGTAACTGACGGTTACCAAACTGAAATCACTTCAGGATCAGCTTCTTTTAATATTAATGGGCTAGATGCTAATAATTATCCTCATTTACCAGAAATTGATACGGATGATAATTTAATCTTCTCTGGTTCAATTTTAAAACAGATTATTAGCCAAACCGTTATCGCAGTTTCAAACCAAGAAAGTCGTCCTATTTTGACGGGTGTCCATTTTGTAATCGAAAATGGTGAATTCTTGGCTGTGGCAACGGATAGTCATCGATTAAGCCAACGTAAAATTACATTACAAGGCGCTAATGATTCCAAGTATGATGTTATTATTCCAGGTAAGTCATTGGTTGAATTATCACGAATGATTGATGATTCAAATCCAGATATTGAAATGCGTATCTCGGAAAACCAAGTACTCTTTATTCTTGGTAACACCTCATTCTATTCGCGTTTATTAGAAGGTAATTATCCCGATACAAGTCGTTTAATTCCTAATGAATCTGCTACAGGTATTGAATTTAGTGCACCAAAACTGTTATCAGCAATTGAACGTGCTTCATTGTTATCACATGAGAGTCGTAATAATGTTGTTAAACTTGCGATTAACGCCGCAGAACAAAAAGTTGTTATTTATAGTAATTCACCTGATGTTGGTAATGTTGAAGAAGCGTTGGAATTCAGTAACTTATCAGGAAATGATCTTGAAATTTCATTTAATCCAGATTATATGAAAGATGCATTGCGTTCATTTGGCCAAACTGAAATTAAAGTTGCCTTTACACAACCATTGAGACCTTTTACTTTGGTACCAACTGAAGATACAACACAATTTATTCAATTAATTACACCCGTTCGTACATTCTAATTGTCCATTAGATAACGGTAATTTATGAAAATAGAGTGAAAAGTCGTTTTAATTAACGATTTTTCACTCTATTTTTTTATCAATTAAACCTTAAACCTAAAAATTGATAGAAATGGCGTTTAGAGTTTGGTTTTACTAAAAAAAAAGAACTGATAGCGGATTTTAGTCAATTAATTAAAAATATGGCCTTTTTAGCATTTTGAGAGTAAAAGGACTAAATAAAAATTAAATCGCTTAAATCGCCTTAAAATGAGATGTCAAATTGTAATTTTGCATAAAAAAAGGTATAATGAAAAAAGAAGAAAATGGAGGTTGACGACGATTTGAAATCAGATATTTATTTAGAAACACCTTATATGATGTTGCAACAGGTCTTGAAATCAGAAACAATTATTAATTCTGGTGGCGAAGCAAAATGGTTTTTACGTGAGAACGAAGTGCTTGTGAACGGCGAATTAGAAGATCGACGTGGACGTAAATTATATCCTGGGGATGTCATTGAAGTACCAGGCATTGCAATTATTACGATGCATTCAATGGACGAAAAGTAGGCTTATCCATGTATTTAGAAAGTCTGACCTTGAGGGATTATCGTAACTATGAAGACTTAAATGTCTCGTTTTCTCCAGCAATCAATATTTTGCTTGGTGAAAATGCTCAAGGTAAAACCAATTTGTTGGAAGCCATTTATGTGCTATCGATGACTCGGAGTCATCGAACGAATAATGACAAAGAGTTAATCAAATGGGATAAGACGGCGGCAATCATTCAGGGTCGAGTGAATAAACAATTAGGCACCGTTCCACTTGAAATTCAAGTTAATTCTAAGGGAAAAAAAGCTAAAGTTAATCACCTTGAACAGGCTAAATTATCACAATACATTGGTCAGTTCAATGTGATTTTGTTTGCACCAGAGGATTTGGCCCTTGTTAAAGGGGCGCCGGCGGTTAGAAGACGCTTCGTTGATATGGAATTCGGTCAAATTAATGCTCGATACTTGTATAATTTAGGCCAGTATCGAACAATTTTGAAACAACGCAATCAATATTTGAAACAGCTGCAACATAAAAAAAATCAAGATTTAGTTTTTTTAGATGTACTATCTGATCAATTAGCCGCTTTTGGCGCCGAGATCGTGCATCAACGATTGATATTTTTGAAACAACTTGAATTTTGGGCTAACCAATTGCAAGAAGAGATTACACAATCAGCTGAAACACTAACGTTTGAGTACGCAACTCATTTAGAGGATGCCGCAGATCAGACGATTGAGCAATTATATGCGCAACTCCAAAACGATTTAAAAAAAGCAACGAAAAAAGAAATATTTCAAGGGACAACCCTGGCTGGACCACATCGTGATGATGTGCGTTTTTTGATTAATGGCAAAAATGTCCAGACTTATGGATCGCAAGGGCAACAAAGAACAACTGCATTATCGGTTAAATTAGCCGAAATTGAGTTAATGAAAGAAGAAACGGGTGAATACCCGGTCCTTCTTTTGGATGACGTGTTGTCTGAATTAGACGATATGCGCCAAACTCACCTTTTAAAAACAATTCAAAATAAGGTTCAAACGTTTTTAACAACGCCTAATCTCAGCGGTATTGCCAGAACGTTAATTAATGAGCCGAAGATTTTTCATATTAATCAAGGTAATTTACTTGAAGAGGAGGAACACACAGTTGACTGATCAAGAAAAACAGGCTGAAATAGCTGAAGAATTACATGAAGAAAAAGCAAAAGAATACGATGCGAGTCAAATTCAAGTTTTAGAAGGACTTGAAGCTGTTAGAAAACGTCCCGGTATGTATATCGGAACGACGGCCTCACAAGGTCTTCATCACTTGGTTTGGGAAATTATTGATAATGGTATTGATGAGGCATTAGCTGGTTTCGCTGATGAAATTAATGTCGTTGTTGAAAAAGATAATAGTATTACGGTTCGCGATAATGGCCGTGGTATTCCCGTAGATATTCAAGAAAAAACGGGTCGTCCAGCGCTTGAAACCGTCTTCACAATCTTACATGCCGGTGGTAAATTCGGCGGTGGCGGATATAAAGTTTCTGGTGGACTTCATGGTGTTGGTGCTTCAGTTGTTAATGCATTGTCAACTGAATTGGATGTTCAAGTAATCCGTGAAGGAAAAATTTACGGTATGGCTTTTGCTCGTGGTAAAGTTACGAAGGAAATGTCTGTTGTTGGTGAAGCACCCGAGAATGAACATGCAACAATTGTTCATTTTGTGCCGGATCCTGATATTTTCACGGAAACAACCGTTTACGATATTAAAATCCTAACAACACGTATTCGTGAATTAGCATTTTTGAATAAAGGACTTAAAATTACGATTGATGATAAACGTGATGGCGGACCTGGATTACAAGAATTCCATTACGCCGGCGGTATTAAGCATTATGTTGAATTTTTAAATAAAAATAAAGATGTTATTTTCCCCGAACCTATTTACGTTGAAGGTGAACAAAAAGGGATTATTGTGGAGGTCGCTTTACAATACACCGACGATTATCACAGTAATTTATTAACTTTCACAAATAATATCCATACTTATGAGGGCGGAACACATGAGTCTGGGTTTAAGACAGCCTTAACCCGGGTTATAAATGATTATGCCCGTAAAAATAACCTGATGAAGGAAAATGATGCTAACCTTTCTGGTGAAGATGTCCGCGAAGGGTTAACAGCCGTTGTTAGCATTAAACATCCCGATCCTCAATTTGAAGGCCAAACAAAAACAAAATTAGGAAATTCCGATGCACGTTCTGTGACTGATCGAACTTTCTCTGAACATTTTACTAAGTTCTTAATGGAAAATCCTAAGGAAGCTAAGATTATTGTTGAAAAGGGCTTATTGGCTGCTCGAGCTCGCGTTGCCGCTAAGCATGCTCGTGAAGTAACTCGTAAAAAGAGTGGACTTGAAATTAGTAATTTACCCGGTAAATTGGCTGATAATACAAGTAAAGACCCCGCAATTAGTGAATTATTCATCGTTGAGGGTGATTCAGCCGGCGGTTCTGCTAAACAAGGTCGAGCTCGCTTAACACAAGCTATTTTACCTATCCGTGGTAAAATTTTGAACGTTGAAAAGGCGAGTTTAGATAAGATTTTGGCTAACGAAGAAATTCGATCATTATTTACAGCCATGGGTACGGGATTTGGTGGCGAATTTAATGTCGAAAAGGCGAACTACCACAAATTAATTATTATGACAGATGCCGATGTCGATGGTGCACATATTAGAACATTATTATTAACGCTGTTCTACCGTTATATGCGTCCACTTGTTGAAGCTGGATTTGTGTACATCGCGCAACCACCTTTATACCAAATTCGTCAGGGTAAAATGATTCGTTATGTTGATACTGAAGAAGAATTAGAAGAAATTCAGGGTCAATTATCACCAACACCAAAACCTGTTATTCAACGATATAAAGGTCTTGGAGAAATGGATGCTTCTCAACTATGGGAAACAACAATGGATCCAGATGCACGCCGTTTATTGCGTGTTAACGTTGAAGATGCAATTGAAGCCAATGATGTCTTTAATATGTTAATGGGCGATCGTGTAGAACCTAGACGTGAATTTATTGAAAATAATGCTACTTACGTAGAAAACTTAGATATTTAACAATTTAGTCGTAAAGGAGGTCGAGTATTTTGGCAGAAGAACTACCAACTACAAGCCGGATAACAGATGTTAATCTTTCCGGAGAAATGAAAAAATCGTTCTTGGATTACGCTATGAGTGTTATTGTTGCCCGTGCGCTTCCCGATGTTCGTGATGGGTTGAAACCTGTTCATCGTCGTATTCTATATGGTATGAGTGAACTGGGGATCACGCCTGATAAACCATACAAAAAATCAGCTAGAATCGTTGGGGACGTTATGGGTAAGTATCATCCTCATGGTGACTCATCAATTTATGAAGCGATGGTTCGTATGGCTCAAGATTTTAGTTATCGTTATATGCTGGTTGATGGTCATGGTAACTTTGGTTCTGTCGATGGTGATGGAGCTGCTGCTATGCGTTATACCGAAGCTAGAATGAGTAAGATTGCCGTTGAAATGATGCGTGATATCAATAAAGATACGATTGATTTCATGGATAATTACGATGGTAGTGAACATGAACCAGTTGTTTTACCTGCGCGTTTTCCTAACTTACTAGTCAATGGTGCTACGGGTATTGCCGTTGGTATGACAACGAATATTCCACCACATAATTTGTCAGAAGTTATTTCTGGATTACATATCTTAATGGATAATCCTGATGCAACTGTGGCTGATTTAATGGAAGCTATTCCTGGACCTGATTTTCCTACTGGAGCAACCGTTTTAGGTAAATCCGGTATTCGTAAGGCTTATGAAACGGGTAAAGGCACAATTACAATTCGCTCAAAAGTAGAAATTGAAGAACAAAAAAATGGTAAGGAACGTATCATCGTTGATGAATTACCATACATGGTCAACAAAGCACGTTTAATTGAACGAATTGCTGACTTAGCTCGTGATAAAAAAATTGAAGGTATTACTGATATTAATGATGAATCCGATCGTGAAGGATTACGAATTGTGATTGATATTCGTCGTGATATGAGCGCCTCAGTTGTGTTGAATAACCTTTATAAATTAACGTTATTACAAACATCATTTAGTTTTAACATGTTGGCAATTGTTAATGGTATTCCTAAAGTCTTGAGTTTAAAGGAAATGCTTGTTTATTACCTTGAACATCAAGAAAAAGTTATCCGTCGTCGTACGCAATTTGAATTGAAAAAGGCTCGTGCCCGTGCACATATCCTTGAAGGATTACGAATTGCGCTTGATCACATTGATGAAATTATCAGAATTATTCGTAGTTCAAATACGGGTGAGCTTGCTAAGAATCAATTGATGGGCAACTATGGATTATCAGATAAACAAGCTCAAGCTATCTTAGATATGCGATTGGTTCGTTTAACTGGCTTGGAACGTGAAAAAATTGAAGAAGAATATCAAAACTTAATGGCCTCAATTGCCGATTTTGAAGATATCTTGGCCAATGATTCTCGAATTCATGATATTATCTATCAAGAATTGTTAGATTTACAAGCCAAATTTGGCGATGAACGTCGTACTGAGCTATTAATTGGCGAGGTGTTAAATCTTGAAGATGAAGATTTGATTGAAGAAGAAGAAGTGATGATCACATTAACTCATAATGGTTATGTTAAACGACTTCCAACGGATGAGTTTAAGGCACAAAACCGTGGCGGACGTGGTGTTCAAGGGATGGGCGTTCACGATGATGACTTTATTGAACATCTCGTGTCGACATCAACGCATGATACTTTACTCTTCTTTACCAATGCTGGTAAAGTTTACCGTATGAAGGGATATGAAATTCCTGAATATGGTCGTACAGCCAAGGGAATTCCCGTCATTAATCTCTTAGGGGTTAATTCTGGTGAAAAAATCCAAGCCGTTATTAACGTAAGCAAACAAGAAAATGATGAACGTTATCTTTTCTTTACAACGCTTAACGGAACGGTTAAACGGACACCAGTTTCAGAATTCTCTAACATTAGAAATAATGGGTTAAAAGCGATTAAATTGCATGACGAAGATGAATTAATCAACGTTGCAATTACGGATGGCTCACAGAATATGATTATTGGAACGCATCTAGGGTATGCTGTATCATTTGCTGAGAATGATGTTCGTTCAATGGGTCGTTCTGCTTCTGGTGTTCGTGGTATTCGTTTAAGAGAAGGCGATTACGTTGTTGGCGCTGATTTATTAGCTGCTGATAGCCATGTCTTTATTATTTCTGAAAAAGGATATGGTAAACAAACACCTGCTTCTGCTTACGCAATTAAAGGACGTGGTGGAAAAGGGATTAAGACAGCCAATATATCTGAAAAGAATGGGCCAATTGCTGGATTAGCAACCGTTCAAGGTGATGAAGATATTATGTTAATCACTGATCAAGGCGTTATGATTCGCTTTAATGTGAAAAACGTCTCGAAAACGGGTCGTGCTACTTTAGGGGTTCATTTAATTCGAATTGATGAAAATGCTAAAGTTGCAACAATGGCTAAAGTAGAGGCTGCTCCTGAAGAAACAACAGTCGTTTTGGATGAAGATGTGCCAAACGTCGAAGCCGAAACAATTGATCCAGAATAAAAATTTTTAAAAATTAAAATAAAATCCTAATTAACCGCGTACTTAATCAGTGTGTAGTTAATTAGGATTTTCTTGCTTTAAGCGAATGGCAGTGATATAATTTTAGTTCGTAAGTGTCTATGGCATTAAATAGATAACTTTCCTTGTTCTTACCACGAGGTAAGGACCTAAAGTCCATAAGGAGGTGTAAACAGTCATGAGTAAATATGAAATTACTTATATCATCCGTACCGATCTTGATGAAGCAGCTAAAGCAGCTTTGATCGAACGTTTCGATGGTATCTTAACAAGTAATGGTGCAGAAATCGTTACTTCAAAAGACTGGTCAAAACGTCGTCTTGCATACGAAATCAGCGGTTATAATGAAGGTATCTACCATATCATTAATGCTACAGCCAACGATGATATCGCAATTAACGAATTTGATCGTCTTTCAAAGATTAACGAAGGAATTTTGCGTCATATGATCATTAACAGAGATGAAAAATAATTCATTTTTAATAAAATAACAGGGAGGAGCAATACATTATGATTAATAGAACAGTACTTGTCGGACGTTTAACAAGAGACCCTGATTTACGCTACACAGCTAGTGGTGCTGCAGTTGCAACTTTTACAGTTGCAGTTAATCGACAATTCACGAACGCTTCTGGCGAACGTGAAGCCGATTTTATCAGCTGTGTTATCTGGCGAAAAGCAGCCGAGAATTTTGCTAACTTTACGCATAAAGGTTCATTAATTGGTGTCGATGGACGTATTCAAACACGTTCATATGATAACCAACAAGGAACCCGCGTTTATGTTACTGAAGTTGTCGTAGAAAACTTTTCGTTGCTTGAATCAAAATCTCAATCAGGCCAACAACAAGATAACGCTAATAATCAAAGCAGCGCTCCTCAATCAAGTTCATCTTCATCATCAAATAACAATGCTAACCCGTTCGGTGGCGCAAGTTCGAATAATAATTCAAACACAACGCAAACAAACGATTCAGCAGCGGTTGATCCATTTGCAAATAATGGCCAACAAATTGATATTTCTGATGACGATCTACCATTCTAATTAGAGGAGGAAACTCACATGGCACAACAACAACAACGTAGAGGTGGTGGCGGTGGCGCACGTCGTCGTCGTAAAGTCGACTTCATCGCAGCTAACCATATCGATTATATCGATTACAAAGATACAGACTTGTTAAAACGTTTCATTTCAGAACGTGGTAAGATTTTACCTCGTCGTGTTACGGGAACAAGCGCTAAAAACCAACGCAGTTTAACAATTGCAATCAAACGCTCACGTATTATGGGCTTATTACCATTCGTTTCAGAAGAATAGTAATCAAAAAAGAAGACTATGCAAATAGTCTTCTTTTTTTGTGCCCCTAGCAAGATTTGTGCAGTAAAATGGGGAATGTGATAAAATAGATAACATCTAGGATTCAAAGATGAGGAGATACTATGAAAAAGTTCCTTTCAAAAGAGAGGCTTCCCAGCTTCTTGAAGAATGAACGCTTAAGATGGATTGCGATTTTTATTATAATCTTATCTTTATTTAGTGTTGTTCTGTCTTTTACGGTCAATTTCTTTTTAGGACTTATGTTATTAATCATTGCACTGGGTGCTACTAGTGCAAGTATTTATATTATGTCCCAAATTACCGCAAATACGAATGAGTACATATCTGAATTATCATATCGAATTAAACGTGGTGAGCAAGAAGCGCTCATTAAAATGCCAATTGGTATTTTAATATTCAATGAACAAAACGAAATAGAATGGGTTAATCCTTACCTGCAGCCTTATTTTGAAAAAAATGATGTTCTAGGTAAGAAATTAGAGGCCGTTGATGAAGAGTTGGCAACGATTATTACCAATAATGTGGACAACAAGACAGCAGCTACGGTTTCATGGCATGAGAAAGATTTTGAAATGATTATTCAAAAGGATATTCATGTTGCTTATCTAATGGATGTCACGCGTTATTCGGCAATTGAGAAAGAATTTGAGGCAGAACGTGTCGTTATTGGACAAGTCTTCTTGGATAACTACGACGAAGTGACGCAATCGATGTCAGATAAAAATGTTTCTAATTTAAGTAATTTCGTCACAAATGAGCTATCTAACTGGGCTCGTCGTTATGGAATGTATTTGAAAAGAACGGACACAGATCGCTTTTTTATCTTAGTACATGCGCATTCTCTGCAACAAATTGAAGAAGAAAAATTTAAAATTTTAGATCGGATTCGCGATCGAACGTCAAAACAAAATTTCCCATTAACATTGAGTATGGGAATTGCGTATGGTGATGGCGATTTAAATTCACTCGCAAAATTGGCTCAAAGTAACTTGGACTTGGCATTAGGTCGAGGCGGTGATCAGGTTGTCGTAAAATCACCCGAAGAACAAGCAAGATTTTACGGTGGAAAAACAAACCCAATGGAAAAACGGACTCGAGTTCGGGCAAGAATGATTTCTCAAGCCTTACAAGAGATTATGAAACCATTGGACCAAGTTTTCGTTATGGGACACCAGAGCCCCGATATGGACTCTGTGGGTGCCTGTCTGGGTATTAGACGAATTGCTTTAATGAATAATATGAAATGTTGGATTGTACTTGATCAAACGGCTATTCATTCCGATGTACAGCGACTAATGGAAGAATTGGATCAATATCCTGATATTAAATATAATGTTATTACGCCTGAAGAGGCATTAGAAAAAGCGACGGAACAAAGTTTATTAGTAATGGTTGATCACTCTAAACCGTCAATTTCTGGAAGCCCGGAACTGTATGAAAAACTTAAAAATCGTTTGATGGTTATTGATCATCATCGTCGCGGTGAAGAGTTTCCCGAAAATCCGATGTTGGTTTACATTGAACCTTACGCATCATCGACTTGTGAATTGATTACTGAAATGTTTGAATATCAATCAAAAGATAGTGAGCCAATTAATAAAATTGAGGCAACTGCAATGTTGACCGGAATTATTATTGATACAAAGTCGTTTTCATTACGAACGGGTACGCGAACATTTGATGCAGCTAGTTATTTAAGATCCGTTGGAGCCGATGCAACAATGGTTCAAGACTTTATGAAAGAAAATGTTGATAGTTACTTGAAAAGAAATCATTTAATTGATAAAGTGGAGTTCATAAATAGTGATTTAGCATTGTGTGTGGGCGAGGATGATACAATTTATGATCCTGTGACAGCAGCGCAAGCAGCAGATTCGTTATTATCTGTTTCGGGCGTCTCGGCTTCATTTGTTGTAACAAAAAGACCAGATAATCGTGTTAGTATTTCAGCCAGAAGTACAGGTGAAACGAATGTTCAGGTCATTATGGAACAAATGGGTGGCGGCGGCCATTTATCAAATGCCGCAACACAGTTAACCGGCGTGAGCGTGAGTGAAGCCGCAGAACAATTAGTTAGCATTTTAATGACAAAAAAAGATGAAATTAAGGAGTGATCAATTATGAAAGTTATATTTTTGGAAGACGTCCGTGGAAAAGGTAAACGTGGAGAAATTAAAGAAGTTCCAAGCGGTTACGCACAAAACTTTTTAATTAAAAATGGTAAAGCTAAAGTGGCAACAAACTCAGCTATGAGTTCGTTAAAAGGCCAACAAAAGGCTGAAGAAAAAAAAGCTGAAATAGTTTTACAAGAAGCTAAAGATGAAAAAGTTGTTTTAGAAAGTGATAAAACAATTGTTGAATTAACAGCTAAAGCCGGTGAAGATGGTCGTTTATTTGGCTCAATTCCCAGCAAACAAATCGTTCAGGCAATGGAAAAACAATACGGTATCAAAATTGATAAACGTAAAGTTGAACTACCAGAACCAATTCGCGCTTTGGGATTTACAAACGTCCCCGTGAAATTACATGTCGATGTAACAGCAATGATTCGTGTGCATGTTTCGGCCAATAACTAAAGTAGCGTTTATTTGAAAAACTGGGCAAAAGTTGATTTTGCGCCAGTTTTTTTCTTGATTTTGGAAGTAAGGAGAATACTATACAATGAATAATGAACTGTTAACAGACCAAACACCACCGCAAAATATCGAAGCGGAACAAGCTGTTTTAGGCGCTGTTTTTTTAAAGGGTGATGCCCTTATTGAAGCAATGGAATACTTGGAGCCAGAAGACTTCTATCAACGACGTCATCAATTAATATTTGCCGCTATGGTAGATTTAAATGACAGGGATGAAGCAATTGATATTGTTACAATTCAAGATAATTTAACGTCCAGGAATCAAATGGATGACGTTGGTGGCGTCAGCTACATTGTTGAGTTGGCGGGATCTGTCCCAACAGCTGCTAACGTACAATATTATGCTAAAATTGTTGAAGAAAAATCAATGATTCGACGTTTAATTGCTACGGCAACGTCAATTGCGACAAAAGGTTTATCGCAAGAAGACGATGTGGCGACACTTTTAGATAACGCAGAACGTGAAATTATGAGCGTCTCTGAAAAAAGAAATAGTAGTGGCTTCCAAGCCATTGCGGATGTATTAAAAAGCACGTTTACAAACATTGAAAAGTTAGCTAAAGAAGGCGACACGATTACAGGATTATCGACAGGTTATCCTGAATTAGATAAGATGACTGCCGGATTACACGCGGATGAATTAATTATTTTGGCTGCTCGTCCAGCTGTTGGTAAGACAGCTTTTGCATTAAATATTGCGCAAAATGTAGCGACTAAAACGGGCGAATCGGTTGCAATTTTTAGTTTAGAAATGTCAGCAGAATCCCTTGTAAGTCGAATGTTGTGTGCTGAGGGTAGTATTAATGCCAACCATTTACGGACAGGACAACTGGACGAATCTGAGTGGTCTAACTTAATCGTGGCGATGAACTCGTTATCAAAAACAAATATTTTCATCGATGATACTGCCGGATCAAAAATGGCTGAAATTCGTGCAAAATGTCGTCGTTTAGCGAAAGAAAAAAATGGTTTGGGATTAATTGTTGTCGATTATTTGCAATTAATTGAAGGCTCAGGTCGTGAAAGTCGTCAACAAGAAGTATCAGAAATTTCTCGACAAATGAAGAAGTTAGCGAAAGAATTGAGTGTTCCGGTAATTGCCTTGTCTCAATTGTCTCGTGGCGTTGAACAACGTCAAGATAAACGACCAGTCTTGTCGGATATTCGTGAGTCCGGGTCTATTGAACAAGATGCCGATATTGTGGCATTTTTATACCGTGACGATTATTATGAACGTGATACGGATGAAGATGAAGACGGAAATCTGCCTGATCCAAGGGATGAAGATGACCAAAATGTTGGTGAAGTTGAAGTTATTATCGAAAAAAACCGTGGTGGTGAACGAGGGACGGTTAAATTATTATTTGTTAAATCGTACAATAAATTCTCATCACTTGCGTATATACCTGAAGGTTAAAAAATATCTCGTTAAGAGATATTTTTTTTGCATAAAGTAATAAAAGTTCGTTATATAGCCGATAAATGTTTTATTAAAAACTTAACGTTCGTATTTTACTTGTATTTTAATCGTTTTATTGCTACAATGTCCTAGGATTGTATTTATGAATTACTAAAATATAAATTATGAGGTGGATGAAAATATGTCATCAGTAGTCGTAGTAGGTAGCCAATGGGGCGATGAAGGTAAAGGTAAAATTACAGATTTCTTGAGCCAAAATGCCGATGTTATTTCACGGTACCAAGGTGGCGATAATGCCGGACACACAATTGTATTCGAAGGTAACACTTACAAATTACATTTGATTCCATCAGGTATTTTTTTCCAAGATAAATTAAGCGTTATTGGGAATGGGGTTGTCGTAAATCCTAAAGCTTTGTGTGAAGAACTCGATTATCTTCAAGCGCTCGGCATTAAAGGCGATAATTTACGAATTTCTGATCGTGCACATGTTATTCTTCCTTACCATATTCTTTTGGACGGTCTGCAAGAGGCTGCTAAGAAAGATGATAAGATTGGAACAACTAATAAGGGAATTGGACCAGCTTACATGGATAAAGCTGCCAGAGTTGGTATTAGAATTGCCGATTTAATGGAAAAAGACACATTCTCGGCCAAATTAAAACTTAACCTAGAACAAAAAAATCGTGAATTTACAAAACTGTATGATCATGAACCACTTGAATTTGATGATATCTTTGAAACATATTTTGCTTACGGACAACGTCTTAAACAATATGTGGCGGATACATCAGTGATTATTAATGATGCATTGGATGCCGGAAAAAAAGTCTTATTCGAAGGTGCACAAGGTGTGATGTTGGATATTGATCATGGGACATACCCATTTGTAACATCTTCTAACCCAATTGCCGGTGGTGCAACAACTGGTGCCGGTGTTGGGCCTTCTCAAATTGATACAGTCGTTGGTGTCTGCAAGGCGTATACATCTCGTGTAGGTGATGGCCCATTCCCAACTGAATTGCTTGACGAGATAGGGGATACTATCCGTGAAATTGGTCACGAATATGGTGTAACAACGAAGCGTCCACGTCGTATTGGATGGTTTGATAGTGTTGTTATGAATCATTCTAAACGTGTCTCAGGCTTAACTAATTTATGTTTAAACAGTATTGATGTTTTAACGGGATTAAAAGAAGTTAAAATTTGTACGGCATATGAATTGAATGGCGAAATTATTCATCGTTACCCAGCAAGTTTTAAAGAGTTATCACAATGTAAACCAGTTTACGAAACATTACCTGGCTGGACTGAAGATATTACTCAAATGAAAACACTCGCCGAATTACCTGAAAATGCCAGAAATTATGTAAGACGAATTGAAGAAATCGTAGATGTTAAAATTTCTACATTCTCAGTTGGTCCCGATCGTGATCAAACAAATGTTTTAGACGACGTTTGGGCATAAGAGAATTACAAGTTGTAATCGAAAGACCTAAAATTAATTTTAGGTCTTTTTTGTTATATTAAAAGCTATTTGGAATGGTTTGAACTGTATTAGCAGTATAATGAATGATGTAAAAAGGGGTTCATGGAGGAAAATAAAATGGATTTAAAACAATTATTAGACCAACAAACTTATGAGATATTGACTCGAGAATATGGGTTACATGATGCGTATATTGACGCGATGACTTATGAAAATACGGGAGACAGTGAGTTAAAAAGTAATATTAGATTAGTTATAAAGTTAACTGATTATGAAGATGAACATTTGAAAATCGACTTAATCTTTGAAGAAATTTGGCGCATTAATTACAATATGGATCTTAATACTTACAGATATGTGGAGTCAGGTAAGCCGATATTTAAAGAGAAACTAGGACAAATAATGGATTCTCGCGTTGATTACAGTGACCAAAAATATACTGTCACAATACGAATGCAGGGAGACTACCGATTAGTTGTGTCGGCGAAAAGATTTAGAATAGAAACGAGACATTTAGAAAATAAATAACTTGGGGAGAAACTCGGATGAAGTTAAAAAAAATTCTGGATCGACAGACATTTGATCTGTTGGATCGTAATTATGGGAACGGATTAGAAAATGCTGACATTGGTGCGATGACGTATGTAAATACGGGAGATAACAGGAAAAAAAGTAATGTTAAATTAGTCATTAAAATGATAGATTTTGAAGGGAAGCACCTGAATTTAATATTTGAAGAAGTTTGGGGTGTTAACCATGACATGGATCTTAACACGTTTAGGAATGAGGAGACCAACGAACCTTTATTTAAAAAGGGATTAGGGCAAGTGGACGGCTTTCATATTGACTATGTTGATAGGAACTATCTTATTTCAATAATAACGTATGAAGATTACAGGTTAATTATATCAGCCAAAAAATTTAGAATAGAAACGGAACTCGTTTGAGAGTAGTCGTTTATCTAAGGTGAGGTTGGTTTAAAAAGGAATTATGATTGGGATAATTTTATGGCACCTCAATTATTGAACGGTCCTTTTGTTTCACGTGAAACATTCATAAAAAAAGAGTACAAAAAAAGCACCTAGCCGCAGCTAGATGCTTCAACATATCTTGCGATATGTTGGGTTTGGCACCCATGGGTGGTTAGGGGCTCGAACCCTAGACCCACGGATTAAGAGTCCGTTGCTCTACCAACTGAGCTAACCACCCAAACCGTTAATAATAATTCATCAACTTAAATATATTATCATATATTTTTAGAAAAAACAATAACTTTTCAAAAAAAGACTTCCAACAGATGAAGGACCGTGTTTGGCAATAACGATTGAATAGGCTATAATATGAAGGGTTAAGAAGTTGCACACGGATTTAATTTTGCGATTTCCTATAAGGAGGATCATATTATGAAGAAAATATTAGTTGTCGACGATGAGAAACCAATTTCTGATATCGTTAAATTTAATTTAACTAAAGAAGGATACGACGTATATACTGCCTACGATGGTGAAGAAGCCTTAGAAAAAGTTAAAGAAGTCGAACCAGATTTAATTTTATTAGATTTAATGTTACCCAAGGTAGATGGTTTAGAAGTTGCTCGCCAAGTTAGAAAAACTTACGATATGCCAATCATTATGGTGACGGCGAAAGATGGAGAAATTGATAAAGTCTTGGGCCTAGAATTAGGTGCTGATGATTATGTCACGAAACCTTTTTCAAATCGTGAATTAGTGGCCAGGGTCAAGGCCAACTTAAGAAGACAAAAAACAATTGAAAATGTCCAAGCAGAGGAACAACCACAAAACAGTGAAATACAAGTGGGTCAATTAACGATTCATCCTGAAGCCTACATGGTTTCGAAACATGATGAAAAAATTGAATTAACACATCGTGAGTTTGAATTGCTACACTATTTAGCGCAGCATCTAGGCCAAGTAATGACTAGAGAACACTTACTACAAACGGTATGGGGTTACGATTATTTTGGTGACGTCAGGACGGTTGATGTTACGATGCGTCGTTTGAGAGAAAAAGTTGAAGATAATCCAAGTCATCCGGAATGGTTAGTAACACGCCGTGGTGTCGGTTATTATATGAAAAATCCAGATTTAGAATAGAGCAGGAGCATAACGATGAAAATGAATCAAAAAATTCGTTTTTTTAGATCTATTCAATTTAAAATAGCCCTCATTTTTACGTTATTAATTTTAATAACGTTGGAAATTGTCGGGGCTTATTTTGTTAGACAATTAGAGCAACAGAATTTAGACACATTTAAGCAACAAGTGCAGTTACCAACCTATGTTACTAATTCCATTACCAAGGATTTAGCGAATCCGGATGTTTCTGCCGGCAATAAAGATATTAAAAAGATATTGGAAGACGTCAGTAATTCAAGTATCACAGAAATTCGGGTCATTGATAACAAGGGAACCATTCGCGGGAGTAGTGACTTTAATAATCAGACCGTTGTTGGTCAAAAAACAACGGATGCAACAATTAAACAGGTACTATATACGCCCAAAACATTTGAAAAAAAGATTTATGATGAATCTAACGATAAACGGTATTATGTTTCAATTGTGCCATTAGTTAATACTTCTGGTAATGCCACGACGACAGTCGGTGTAACGTACGTTAAAGCCAATCTTGAAAATCTATACTCTAATATTAACGATATTACCGTTATCTTTGTGACCGCCTCACTTTTTGCGGCAATTTTAGTTCTTTTAATAACGATTGTTATTTCCCGGGCTATAACGCGACCGATTGACGAGATGAAAAAGCAAACGATTCGAATTTCGCGTGGTGATTATTCGGGTAAAGTCCGCGTATATTCTAATGACGAACTGGGTCAATTAGCCGATGCAGTAAATAATTTATCCGTTCGTGTTGAGGAAGCACAAGAATCGTCTGAGGCTGAACGTCGTCGTTTGGACAGTGTTTTATCACATATGACGGATGGTGTAATTGCGACTGATCGTCGTGGAAATGTCATTATAATGAATGAGTCAGCTTCTACTTTATTAGATCAGAATGAAGATGATTCAATTGGAAAATCAATCCTCGACATTCTCGACTTGCGTAACCAATACACGTTACGCGATTTGTTAGAAAATCAGGATGAAATTATGATTGATTTATCTGACGTAGAGCACGAACAGATCTTAAATGCTTACTTCTCGTTGATTCAGAGAGAATCTGGATTTATTAGTGGTCTGGTCTGTGTGCTTCATGATGTTACAGAACAACAAAAAATTGAACGTGAACGTGAAAGCTTTGTTTCTAATGTTTCGCATGAATTAAGAACGCCATTAACGAGTATGAAGAGTTATATCGAAGCATTAAACGATGGCGCATGGAAAGATCCAGAAGTTGCGCCAGGCTTCTTAAAAGTTACGCAAAATGAGACAGAACGTATGATGCGGATGATTAATGATTTACTTAATTTATCACGGATGGATTCAGGAACGTCTAAGTTAGAACTTGAATTAGTTAATTTAAATGAATTATTCGGCTACGTCTTGGACAGATTTGACATGATGATTAACACGGATGATGGTACCGGTAAAAAATATACGATTAAACGTGATTTTACTAAACGTGATTTATGGGTTGAATTGGATACCGATAAAATTGTCCAAGTAATTGATAATATCATGAATAATGCGATTAAATATTCACCAGACGGTGGGGAAATAACCTGTCGTTTATTAGAGACGCATAAACATGTTATTTTAAGTATCTCTGATGAGGGTCTTGGTGTTCCTAAAAAAGATTTAACCCACATTTTTGATCGCTTTTTCCGTGTTGATAAGGCACGTTCAAGGGCACAAGGTGGGACTGGACTTGGGTTAGCTATTTCCAAAGAAGTGATTGAAATGCATAAGGGCAAGATTTGGTTAGATAGTTCAGAGGGTAAAGGGTCAACCTTCTACATCTCGTTGCCTTATGAATCATATGAGGAGGACCTGTGGGATGAAATTGAGTAAATTTATTTTACCAACAGTCTTATTTTTATTAATCATGACAAGTGTTGGATTATCATGGGTTATTTGGACGGATCCAACTTGGAACGGTAAAAGTGAGTCAACAAGAACGACTAATTCAACTCAGACTGATTTAACGAAAACCGCAAAATTGAGTGAGGTTTATTCACCAACATCGATTATTTATAATGATGATCAAGAGCAAAATGTTTTATATAGTGAAAAAGTTAATATTATTGCCAATATTCAAAAACAAATGCGTAAATGGGAAGAAACTTCAATTGTTGAGGTTCCAGTTAAAGATGAAAAGGAATACCTCTCTTTTTTGAATGAAAAAAATCAGTTAATGCTTAGTTATTCAGATGAGATTACGATTAGTTTGTTCAATCAAGTCTTTAATCAACAAAATAAAAATTATCAAACACGTCCTTTTGATCGTATCGTTATTCCTCGTAATAATAAACGTAGTATTTATCTCTTGAGTGACAAGGATAAAAAAGTTTACGAAATTTCTTTGAGTAAATCATATAATAAAGACAAAATGATTGATGAAGCTTTAAAAAGTGGGAAGTTCTCACAACTACTAGTTACATTTAAATTGCACAATAATAATATTTTTATGTACTATAATCAAGATTTTAAAGTGGCGCGCTTCCGGTACTTAGTGGATAAACAAACGGCTAGTAAGTATGTCGCTAAACTACTAGGACAAACAAACGGATCAACGGTTAATATTAAGGAAAGTAAAAAAACGAGTACTTATTACGATGGTTCAGACAGACAATTAACTGTTCAAAATGAGACAAATTTAGTTTCATTTGAAGATGATAAAGATACAAATCAAGAACAAAAAATCGGTCGTGGGAAAGCGCTAGAACAGAGTTATGATAGTATCAAAAATACGGGTATTGGTCTAGATAACATTCACTTTTATCGATTTAATAGTGACACCATGACAACCGTATTTAGAAGTTACATTGAAGGATTTCCAATTTTCAATCAGACTAAGAATGGCGCGATTGAAGTGGAACGATTATCCAATGGTGGAAATAAGATTAATTTTTCATTGTCAACGTTACAAATTGCCGTTCCATCTGGGAAGGCAGACGTGACACTACAAAGTACAGAAAAAGTACTGAATGATTTGGTTGCGGCGGGCTATAAAGATTCCGATATTTCCGATATTCAATTAGGTTATCGTTGGGTATCAAGTTCTGATTCTGATTTAGTGGTTGATTTATCGCCTACTTGGTACGTCCGTTACAAAAATGAATGGAAAAACTATGCCGGGTTGTTAAAAATAGACTAGGAGGTGAATTAATTGGATTTTAAACGAATTGAGATTATTTTTATTATTGTTTTTCTTGGTTTGAATATCTTTTTATTCACCTCGCTGCGTCAAAATCAGAAGATTGAAATATCTAGCAGCTCTTCAGCCGGGACAACAAAAACGGGAACAACGCTAAAAGAGATGCGAGAAGATAATATTAAATATGGTAGTGTTTCGAATAAAGTTGGTACTGGTGTATATATTGCTAATAAGGCATCTGATTCGTTAAAAAATGATACAGCACAGCTACAGGAGCAAGTGACATCGTACAAAGATAATACGTTATCAAGTGTTTTTGTGACCCCAATCAGTATTTTGGATGGTGTTAATCCGAATAAAACGATTGATAAAACAATTGTAGATAATAAGAAATTGATTCTACACGGAGCGGATTATCGTTATAATGACAGCCTTTCAACGGATACCGAGGTCGTATATTCGCAAGTTGTTTATGGGAAAATGGTCTATGCGGATGTTGGTTTAATAAAATTTACCATTAAAGAAAATAAAGTTGTTGGATACTCGCAAACTTATATGGCGAATACGGAAAAATTACGTGAAAATGAGTCAATTATTAGCCAACAGCAAGCAATCCTGATATTGTATCAATATAATCAATTTGTCAGTGCAAGTAAGGTGAAGTGGTCCGAGATGGGCTATGCGGAACTACTGAGTTTGGATAAAAAATATAGCGTCTACATTCCAGTTTGGATCGTGGCAATCAAGAATCCAAGTAATGGCGCAATCCAGTATAAACAAGTTAACGCATTCTCTGGGGCCATCATGAAGGACAGTAATAGTATTTTAAATTAATTGAATATTAAAGGATAGAGGCGTAGACGAGTAATGAATGAAGAGACAGACGACATGAAGATTAGCATTCTCGCAAGTGGCAGCGCGGGAAATGTCACTTATATTGAAACACCGAAGCACAAGGTACTTGTAGATGCCGGCTTAAGTGGTAAAAAAATAGCGAGTTTAATGACTGATATTGGTCGAGATATTAATGATGTCGATACATTACTTGTGACTCATGAGCACACGGATCATGCTAAGGCTGCCGGTATTCTGGCCCGTAAGTATGATATGAACGTTTACGCGAATGAGTTAACGTGGGATGCTATGGCCCATACCGTTGGTAAAATTCCTGTTGAGAAGAAACATATATTTGATATGGGAAAAGTCATCACATTTGATGACTTGGACGTTGAGAGTTTTGGCGTCTCTCACGATGCCGCTGCGCCACAGTTCTACCAATTCCATCATAATAATAAGTCATTCGTTATTTTAACGGATACGGGATATGTTTCAGAGAACGTTCAAGGGACAATCTCTGATGCAGATGCGTACTTGTTTGAGTGTAATCATGACATCGAGATGTTACGGATGGGTGGTTATCCGTGGTCATTAAAACAACGTATTTTGGGTGATAAAGGTCATCTTTCAAATGAAGATGGCGCTGATGCGTTGATGAATGTCATGGGTAATCGAACGAAAAAAATCTTTTTGGGTCATCTTAGTAAGGATAACAATATGAAGGAACTAGCTCATTTAACTGTAGAATCAACGATGAAAGAACATGATTTGGCGGTTGGCAGTGACTTTAATGTCTTTGATACGGACCCAGAAAAAGCAACAAAATTAGTTATTTTATAAAAATAATCTTTTTTCAAAATTTGTTCATAAATAGTTCACAATTAATCGTTATTCTTAAGAGAGTAAAAAGACTACGTTTAAGGAGGCAGCGACAAATGTGTCGCGTATATAAAAATGTCAGATGAAAAGAGAACAGGATCTGGTTTAGGTAAAACAATCGTTACGGCGCTTATCGCGGGTTTAGTTGGTGGAGGAATTGCATTCGGTGGTTACCAACTCTATCAAAATAATAGTGGTGATAATGGTGCTATAACGACGTCTTCAAATAAGTCAGGAACAACAAAAGTAACAAATGTTAATGTTAAATCTAGCAATGAAACGTCAAAGGCGTTTTCTAAAGTTGAAAATGCCGTTGTTTCAGTAATTTCATATACAAAATCAAGCAGTTCAAGCAATAGTTTAACTGATATCTATGGGACGGCGGGTGATTCTTCTTCAACCGCAACGGAATCCGAATCAAGCGAAGGCTCTGGTGTTATTTATAAAAAATCAGATGGTAATGCTTATGTTGTAACGAATAATCACGTTATCTCTGGTGCAAGTAAAGTTGAAGTTTTATTGAGTAATGGTAAAAAATTAAGTGCCACGGTTGTTGGTAAAGATGCCGTTACGGATTTAGCTGTTTTGAAGATTTCAGCAGACAGCGTCACTCAAATTGCGACATTTGGCGATTCTGATAACATAACTGTTGGAGAAACGGCATTAGCTATTGGTTCTCCACTTGGTTCTGAATATGCAACGTCATTAACGCAAGGTATTATTTCAGCTAAGAAACGGACAATTGATGTCACAAATAGTTCAGGTATTAAGACAGGTCAAGCAACGGTTATCCAAACTGATGCAGCGATTAATCCTGGTAATTCAGGTGGTCCATTAATTAATACTTCTGGACAGGTAGTTGGGATTAATTCGATGAAGTTGGCAAGTACAGCAACAGAATCATCTGCTGGTTCAGGAACGTCTTCAACTTCCGTAGAGGGGATGGGATTTGCTATTCCAAGTAACGAAGTTGTCTCAATTATTAACCAATTAGTTGCCAATGGGAAAGTTAAACGTCCAGCATTGGGTATCTCGTTAATTGATTTAGATTATGTTTCTGCAAGTGATCAAAAGAGTGTTTTAAAATTACCAACGAGTGTTAATTCAGGGATTGTTGCTGTTAAAATTAATAGTGACTCACCCGCTAAGAATGCTGGAATTGGTAAATATGATGTTATTGTTAAGTTAGATGGTAAGAAAGTGGCTGATACTTCAAGTTTACGAGAAGTTTTATATGCTCATAAAATTGGTGATACAGTGGCCGTTGAATTTTATCATAACGGTAAGTTACAGAAAGCCAACATTAAATTGACGTTAGAGGCAACTGATTCTAATACGGGATCAGATACAGCTAGCAAATCGGCATCATCAGCACAATAATTAACTAAGAAATATCCGTAAAGTCCTTATTTACGGATATTTTTTTTATTTTAATTAAAGAATGTGTATAACTAAGTGGACAGATAAAATGATGGGTGTGAGTAACAAGATAAAAGGGCAGTACAAAAGGACTTATTTAATAAAATAGTTATGCACAAATGAGTAGCTAAGTTGTGTGTAACTTTTATTTTTAGAAATTTTAAAATAAATAAAGGCTGATATACCGGTAGATAAAGCGTATAATTAAGAAATGTTAAAGGTCTTTAAATCTGTGCATAACTAATATAGTGTTGACAAATGGGTGACAAATAAATATAGTGACGAACACATATTCGCCGCAATATGTTGTGGTCTAAAATGTGGATATGTGCGTAACTTTGTGGATAACTTGTGAAAAAGGTGGAAATGATGAATATTAAAATTATTGGTGTCGGTAAATTAAAAGAAAAGTATCTTAAACAAGGAATTGAAGAGTACTCAAAACGATTAAGTAAGTTTTGTAAATTTGAAATTGTTGAAGTAAATGATGAAAAAGCACCAGAGAAGTTAAGTTCGGCAGAAATGATTGATGTTAAAGGAAAAGAAGGCGAACGAATTCTTAGTAAGATTAAGGATAAAGAATATGTCTACGCATTAGCTATTTTAGGTAAGGAACGTACATCTGAGGATTTCGCTAAGGAAATAGCTGATCTTGGGACGTACGGTCATTCAGATATTACATTTGTGATTGGCGGATCGTTAGGCTTGAGCGATGCCGTTTTAAAACGGGCAGATACTCAGATTTCGTTTGGTAAATTTACGTTGCCCCATCAACTAATGCGCATGATTTTAACAGAACAAGTTTATCGAGGATTTATGATTAATGCGGGTAGTCCTTATCATAAATAGATTACTATTTGAAGAAAACGAGCTTAAATTCTCCTTGTCATAGAGTGCACTCAAAGGTGTACGATAAAGACAATCAAGATGATTATGAGTTGATAAAAAGGAGAATCTATATATAGTGAGTAAAAAGAATTTAATGATTGTGACCGTTGCATTATTACTATCCAATGCAATGGCAGGTCTTGATGGCACAATAATCAATACCGCACTACCAGCTATTGTTAGTGACTTACATGGGATTCAGTACATGGGTTGGATAGTCGCGGTATTTCTGTTAGGAATGGCAGTCGCGACACCACTTTGGAGTAAATTTGGTGAACGTGTTGGAAATCGTGGCGCGTATCAATTAGCAACTTTATTATTTGCGGTTGGGGCAGTATTTCAAGCAACATCTAGTAATATTGTCTATTTTTTAATTGCACGAACAATTATGGGAATCGGTGCTGGTGGAATGAATACAATCCCATTTATAATCTATGCGGATATCTACCAAAATATTAAGAAACGATCACAAGTAATTGGCTATGCAACAGCTAGTTATAGTATTGCTTCGATTATTGGTCCTTTAGTTGGTGGGTGGATTGTTGATACGTTCAGTTGGCATTGGGTTTTCTATATTAATGTACCAATTGCTCTAATTTCAATTATTGCGGTTCAATTTTTCTTTAAAGAACCGATTAAAAAACGACAAAAAGGAAATATTGATTACCTAGGTGCTGGACTAATGGTTGTTAGTTTGGTTACGTTACTGACTGGAATTCAAATGATTGGCGTTGGTTCAATTGAACTTATTATTGGGCTAATTGTTATGGGGTTCATTCTAATTGGTGTTTTAGTTAAAGTCGAAGAAAGAGCCGTTGATCCAATTATCCCTAATCGATTATTTACAAATAGTAAATTGATAATTGATTTCATTTTATTTGCTCTTTTATGGGGAGCCTTTATTTCATTCAATATTTATATTCCAATGTGGGCGCAAGGATTATTGGGTATGAGTGCATTAATTGGTGGAGCAACACAAATTCCTGGTGCGTTGACTAACTTAGTAGGTTCATTGGGAGGTCCGTCAATGATTCCCAGATTAGGAAAATATCGTGTTATTACAATTGGGACAATTAGTTTTATTATTTCATTTGCGGGGATGTTAATTGTTGGAATAACCGTTCCATTTTGGTATTTATTGTTAATGGGTGCCTTCGAGGGGTTTGGATTAGGGATGTGTTTCAATGTCTTACAATTGAGTGTTCAGCAAGATGCCGAAGGGCGAGATGTGCCAATTGCGACTTCGTTTGCCTATCTCTTACGTATTTTAAGTCAAACATTTATGTCTTCAATTTACGGGGTTGTTCTTAATCATGCATTAATAGAAGGAGTTAATAATTCACACGGGAAAATTTCAATGGATATGTTAAATAAATTAAGTGATTCTAAGAGTGTTTCAAGTCTTCCAAAGCAATTAATTCCTAAAATGCGACAAATTATGTACGCAGGATTACATAACATTATGGTTATCGCAACAGTATTATTGGTTATTGGATTATTATTTAATTTATGGATTCAAGCGAAATCAAAGAAGAAAAGTACTAATTAAATACCAATAGTAATCTTCTTAAAGCGACTAGGCTCAGGTCTGGTTACTTTAAGAGGATTTTTTTAGGTCTATTGATAAATTAAAAAAACTCAGTGGAGCTGTTTTAATTTAGTATTTGGGATAGCAGTTTAAACCACTTAACTCTGAATGAGGACCACTTAACCAAATATGGCTCACAAATCCTCCTTTTGGGAATAGACTTAGGTCATTCAGTAAAGGGAGGATTTTTTAATGACATTATTAACTGCAAAATCGATTAGTAAAACATATCGCGAAAAAGTAGCTGTTAACCATATTGATTTAACTGTGAAAGAAGGGCAATTAATTGCTTTTCTTGGACCAAATGGTGCCGGTAAATCAACAACAATTAACATGCTGACAGGATTAATTCAAACAACATCTGGTGAAATTAGACTGGCAGGGCTAGATCCAAAGCAAAAAGAATACCACCACAAAATAGGTGTTGTTTTTCAAAATAGTGTATTGGATGGGCAATTAACGGTACAACAAAATATTCAAAATCGAGCAAGAATGTATAAGAATATTGATTTGGATTTTGAAAATCAATTAATTGATGATTTTGGACTAACCACCATCTTGGATCAACGATACGATACTTTATCTGGTGGGCAAAGGCGTCGTGTAGATATTGCAAGAGCACTCGTTCATCAACCAGATTTATTGTTTCTTGATGAACCGTCTACGGGCCTTGATATTCAAACGAGAAAAGTTATCTGGGGTACATTAGAAAAATTACGTGAAACAAGAGGACTCACCATCATACTCACGACACATTATCTAGAAGAGGCCGAGGAAGCTGACTTTGTATATGTTATTGATCACGGAGAAGTCATCGCACATGACACGGTGAAGCAGTTGAAGGAAGATTACGCACAAAATCTATTAACGATTGAGTCTGAGAATAAGGATGCCGTACTTGCCGAAATAGATTCAAGCTGGAGTGTGGTACAAGAAAAGGGCTCTTTATTAATTAAGGTACCTAATGAGCATGATGCAATTGACTTCTTACAAAGGGTGGAACCATTAATTACACACTTTGAATTTCGTCATGGCAATATGGATGACATATTTATGGCGTTAACCGGAAAGGAGATTCGTTAATATGCAAAGTTTAATTAAGCGTCATTTAAGTTTATATTTTGGTAATCATAGTGGGGTAATTTTTTCTTTAATGGGGGCACTTATCTCATTTATTTTATATCTTGTTTTTTTGAAACAAAATATGGTAGCTAATTGGGCAAGCGTTCCGGATACTAAGCTCTTATTGGATCCTTGGTTAATCGGAGGAACATTAGTGGTAACCGCAATATCAGCGACGTCCTATGGGCTGAGTCAAATGATTAAAGATCGCGAGAGTGGGGCTTTATCTGATTTATATTTAACGGATATTTCTTATATTGGCATTCAGATTAGTTATTTTGTGAGTGCTATTATTATTGGGATTGTTATGCAGGTAGTGATGTTATTAGGTATGGAAGTTTACTTTATTGCCGTAGATGGTATCGACTTTCAATTAGATATCATTTTGCCACTTCTGGGAACTATTGTACTGAGCAGTGTGGTTTGGACAACCTTTAATTTACTTTTATTCTCGTTCGTGAAGAAAGTTGATTCATTGGGGAAAATTAACGCCATTATTGGAACTGCATCTGGTTTTTTTGCGGGGGTTTATATGCCAATGGAATCAGTTCCCAATACGGCCCAATTAATTATGAAGTTAACGCCGGCACCTTATAATGCATCAATTTTCCGTCAAATATTGGTTAAACAACAATTAGATGAATCGTTCCAAAAGGCAACGGTGGCTGATATATTAGAATTCAAAAAATTGATGGGTATCGGCATTAATTTGAATGGACTGACAACTATTCAACAAAATGGACTGATCTTGGGAGCATTTACAGTGATTTTTATTATTGCAGCACTTATTTTAGCCGGCAGTAGTCGTCGGTCGGTGGTAAGTAGGGTATAATTAACGAATATTAGTGGAGAAGAGGGATGCGACTTGAAGGTTAATTTTGAACAAGATGATGAACTAAGTAACGATGAAGTGATCATTAATCTTCGCGCTAACTCTCTTTCCGGGGATGTTTTAAAATTACTACAACAACTAGAAAATTGGAATGAACAGCTTGATATGATTCCAATCACAACGGAAGACCGAACTGTTATGGTTCAAACGAGTGAGATACTTGCTATTGAGGTGTACGGTAGTGAGTTGACTATTCATACGATTACGAAGGACTACGTATCAAAAGGACAACTTAAAACAATTCTTGAACGGTTAAATAATAATGATTTCATTCAAGTTGCAAAGAGTACCGTTATTAATATTAATCAGTTGGACTCATTAGAAGCTGCTTTCTCTGGAAATATGACAGCAATTATGACAAATCAACTGAAAATCAGTGTTAGTCGTAAGTATTTACCAGAGCTGCGTCGACAATTAAGAATGTGAGGACAATTTGATGATAAAAAAAATAATGCGTCATATTTCAATTGGAGTGTTAATTGGTTCATTTATCTTTTTGCTTATGTTACTAACTCAGATGAAGCCAGTTACTGTGACACCTGAAGACATTATTAGAGTCTTTGTGATGAGTGCGTTAATCGGCGTGTTATCAATGATTTTTAGTATTGAACGTCTGAATTTTTTTGTAGCCATACTAATTCATTATGTGGGCGTCATACTAATTGTTGGATTTAGTAACAATATAACTGACATGTTAGGTAACCCCTTTGTTTATTTAACCGAAATAACCGTGATATATGTGATTGCGTGGATTATTTTACGCGTCTCAACTGGATTAAATGTCCGGTCTATCAATAATGCGTTGCAACGTAAGCGACAGAAAAAATAAAAGAAGCTATAAAACGAGAAATCTCCGTTTTATAGCTTCTTTTTTTATAAATAATAATCTAAATCACTTGCCGGCGTTGGGTAAGCGAAGATGAGTTGGTCAACAGCCGATTTTGGCGTTTTATTTGCGATTAGTGGCGTTAAGTAGTTGATGAGTTCTTCAGCAATTGTTGTGTAAGCAACGGCTCCGACTAATAAATGCGTTGATTTATCAAAAATCGTTGTCACGGATGATTCAGGCTCTTTAATCCGATTAAAGGTATACCATTTTGTTGTATCTTGGATTCTCACTTCGTAATGTTCTGGGTCTCTTTGGGCCTGTTCTAAGGATATACCCACTTGTGAAAGTTGTGGACTCGCGTAGACAGTTACTGGAATTGGCGGATAAGAGATTGCGTGGGTTGATTGACTAAGTAGTTGATTCGAAACATAGTGACCTTCGAATGTTGAAACGGGTGTTAATTTGGGTTGCCTTCGTGAAATGACGTCACCAACGGCATAAATGTGTTCATTTGAGGTTGTTAAGTGATTGTCAACCACAATACCATGAGAATCAGCTTCCACACCAGTAACGGGTAAATTAAGGGTATCTACATTTGGATGACGACCCAGCGCAGATATCGCTAAATCAATAGTTAAATCAAGCTCATTATCTCCCAACAGTTGATAGCCTATATCAGTTTTTCGGACTTCAGTGACCGTGGTATCAAAATGAAAATGAATACCACTGTTTTTTAGATTATCAATAAGTCGATTCGTGTAAACTGTCGGGAATTCACGCAAAATTTGATTATTATGCTGAATGATATGGACTTCTGCTCCAGCTGCGGCCGCGATATTAGCGAGTTCAATTGAAACATAACCGGCACCAATGAAGACCATTTTTTCCGGTAATGATTTAAGAGATAAAAATTCTGTACTCGTTTTTAAAAATTGTTGTCCCGTAATATTAGGGATAACGGGTGATTGACCAGTTGCAATTATAAAGTTATCTGCGGAATATACAGCGTCATTTATGCTGATTTCTGTTTCTGAAATAAATTTGGCGGACCCATAGACTGTTGTGATATTTGAACCAGATAATCCGGCCAGTGTGTTCGTTGGCACGCTATCTGTATAGGCAGATTTAAAAGCCATTAATTCTGGCCAATTGATAGTCGTGTTACCTGTTAATCCAAATCCGGATAATGATTCTTGGCGTTGTTTTGTTTCAACGGCGGAATAAAGCATCTTTTTAGGATCACAACCGCGGTTCGGACATGTGCCTCCCCAAAGATCATTTTCAATGATTAATACGGACTGTTGCTGACTTAAATCAAAAGCAGCTGAAAGGCCACCAGGTCCGGCGCCAATGATAATAGTATCGTAATGAGATTGTTTCATGTTTATTCCCCCTATGTATAAGTTACTCAACCTGATGGTAGCATAAAGGTGGGAATTAGTTAAAAATAAGTAACTAAAATGTTTCACGTGAAACATAAATCAAGAAAAATTGGTCTATTTGAATATCCGTTTGATTATTTAAATAACAGAGGGTATAGTTTAAAGGGCCTCAAATCGGAGGTATTAATAATTTAAAATAATTTCTGGGGGTATCAGATGACAGCAGCGGCACTAGATGAAATAACGCGGATCCTAATTTATACGATTGTATCGTATCCAATTGTTGGTGGCTTGGCATTTATTGTATCAAGTCTCTACTATAGAATATTTATGGAGAAGAGGGAGTTACCCAAGTATCTTGAGAAGGGGGAACCTTTTATCTCCATTTTTGTGCCCGCACATAATGAAGAGAAATCAATCGAGGCAACAATTCGTCATCTTGAGACCAAGATGAACTATCCTCTGGATAAATATGAAGTAATCGTCATTAACGATGGGTCTACCGACAAAACGGGAGATATTTTAGCGACATTACAAGATGAGTTTAAGTCACGATTACGAACAATCACAATTGTTAATAATCGTGGTAAGGCAGCTGGATTTAATATCGCATTGGCTTTTGCGAAGGGCGAATTTATTCTATCTAATGACGCCGATTCAAAACCCGAAGTGGATGCCTTATGGAAATATATGTCGTACTTTGAAAGAGAAGATGGTAAGAACCTGGGGGCTGTTACAGGTAACATGCTGCCTATTAATAAAACGACAATTGTAGCGGAAGCGCAACAAAATGAACTGAATTCAATTATTGGATTGATTAAAAGATCTCAATTATCGTATGGCGGTTTATTTGCTTTCTCAGGAGCTAACACGATGTATCGAAAAGCAGCAGTTTTAGATGTTGGCGGTTGGGAAGCTGAGCAACCAACAGAAGATATTGCGATAGCCTGGGATATGCAAGCCTTAGGTTGGAGAGCTTATTTTGCGCCACATATCCGTTTCTTCATGGATGTACCTGAAAAGTTGGGTGAGTTAATTAAGCAAAGACATCGGTGGTCATCAGGTGGTGTCTATGTTCTTTTAACGAAAACATTACGTGTTTTACGCCATCCAATCAAACAGTTTTCAAGCGTACCGATTATTATTGATTACGCGTTAAGTGTTATTTGGTCCGTTTTTTATTGGTTAAGTATGATTGCATTTATTGCCATTCAGATTATCTGTATCGTGAATAAGGATTGGTTGCAACTAAGTAATAATTTAGCATTTGCTAGTATTTTTATTTCTATAGAGGTCGTTATCGGCTTAATTCAATTAATCATGGCCTCATTGTTCAATGATCAGGGCAAGTCTTTAAAATACGTCATTTTTGCGCCTTGGTATCTCCTTATCTACTGGATGGTTAACACGTATACAATGGTGGCAGAGTTAATTCCAACCATTCGTAAAATTGTTACGGGCGAAGATGGTGGTGTTTGGCATTCACCTGAACGCTCAGAAAGTATTACGGCGGATTTAGGAGGCGATGAAGATGATAGTAAATAAACCAGATTACATCATAAATGAAGTTGATGAAAAATCATTAACGATTGATTGGTTTTTTGGTCAAAAGCAATTAAGTCTTAAATTAAAACAATTAGTCTTAATTACGATTGGGTGGATTGCATGTTTAGTACCAATTGGTATTACAACGATACTAATCATCTTTAGGGATAAGAATATACCAATTAATCAGGCGGCATTTACGGAGCTTTTTGACACCATTATAAGCACATTTTTACAGTATTATTTATTTTTCATCATCTTCTTTTTTATTTTGCATATCTATAATCTTATTTTATCGAGAAATCGTCGGAGAAATGATAAGGCGAGTTATAATCCTAAATTATTAAAAAAGCATACTGATTTAGCTGAAGAGATGTACTACTCAAAATATGGGCCACGAGATCATAGGGAAGGCCAAAATAGAATTATAATCCAAGATTATGCTGATATTGGCACGTTTGAATTAAGACAGCAATTTGATTATTTTGGAGATGAGGATGAAGATGCCTTCTAAAGAAGATAAAGTATTACTAGAAGAAATGGTTGTACGAGAAAGAAATATGAAGCGAAGACGTGACATATCTGGCTTAATGTTACATAAATTAAGGTTATTTAAGCGAAGATTGGTTGCATTTTTAACAGTGTTATCGTCTGGGCTATTATTAGGGTTTTATTCGACATTTGAACAATTTAAATCGATGTCGATTGTGAGTGTTATTGAAGTCAATGTATTAGTAGCGGCTATTTTAGTCCTATTTACGTCCTATTTTTGGCAATTAATGCTTAAATATTGGCCATTAAAAAATTTAATTAGCTGGTATAAAACAAGATTAAGAACAATGTACGCAGGTCCATTACTGGCGTCAAAAAGATGGTTACAGTTCTATTATAAAGGCCGTGATATTTCGCCGTATATTCCACAAATTTTATATTACTTACAAAATGAGTCGGCATTAAAAACGGTTGATGAAGTATTGGCCTTTATTGATGGCGAAACGCCTTCTGAAGTGAAGGAACATAATGTTTTAGATAAATTTCGTCGCTTTATTGGTGAAACAAATCAAATGGTACTTAGCACGGCTACGGCTGATGGGATACCATCAAGTCGACAAATGCGCTTTATTGTGTCGCCTGAAAAATCGAACGTTTGGTATTTTGGTTCAGCCCCAGAGACGCCTAAAATTGCTGAACTTGATTTAGGAAAGGCCGCCATTAATACGATTCCGACTAGTACAGGGATGACGATTGCTAGCAATAAATTGAGTATTAAGCGATCGAAGTATAAATTATCAGATTTAGCTGATTTGTACCGCGTTCAGGTGCCAGGATTTATGGATGGGTTATTAGAAGCAGATATTGATAACGAAATTATTTATGAAATTGTGATTGAAAGTGCTCGATTGGATACTTGGACACAGCATGATCAAGTGAAATTTTAGATCAATAATAGCGGTTAACGAAGAACCTGAATTATGGTCATAATCAATCTAAAAAATAGTGAACGAAAACTTTTGAGTTTTCGTTTACTATTTTTTTAAGATTTACCCAGCATATTTTTTAGGGTTTTAAGTTAAAGCCCGGATAATCTGCATTTCAATGGTAGCTAAAGTCTGTTCTTCCGTCTTAGCTGTCTCTATATCAAAAAGATTAACTTGCATAAAATAGGTGAGCAGAAAGCCTATAATGGTTCGAGCAAAATCGTCTGCCGTTAATTGGGGATTCAGGTTGTTATTTTGTTCCAATAGATGTAATAAAATATTTTTAAGAAATGGTGTATGGATGTTCATTGTTTCAACGAAAAGTCGTTTAATTGACGAATCTGTTAAAATTTCTGTAATTAAAATTTGGATAGATTCATGATTTTGTTTCAAAAAATCCCAACGATTTTGAACAAAAAAGTGAACGAAGGTATCTAATGTTAAATCAGTTTCTTTGATTTCAGATTGGAGAGCTAATGCTGATTTTGGAATGAAATTAGCTATCATCGGGTTGATAATTGCCAATAACAAATCATATTTTGTTTTAAAATATTTGTAAATAGTTGCTTCGCTGACTTGTGCTTCAGCTGCAAGTTCAGAGGTTGAGGTATTATCAAATCCTTGAGCCGAAAATAACGTTAAACCGGCCAATAGAACAGCTCTTTTTCCGTTCGGAATATTTTTATCGGAAATCCAATCATTTTTAATGTTTTCCATTTGAATACCTAAACCTTCCTATAACGTTTCAATCCAATAATATTCAAAATTAGTAAAACAATCAAGAAAATTAATAATGCGACTAGCATAGGCCATACGGTCAGTAAATGATAACCGTGCATGATAACACCTGTTAATGCCTCACCGGCATATCTCATTGGTAAGATATACGAAAAATATTGAAGCCACTGGGGCATTGAATCGAGTGAAATGATACCGGATAGAAAGACTTGAGGTAGAACGATGATGGGAATAAACTGCATCAATTGGAATTCTGATTTCGCAAAAGTCGACATTAAAATACCAAATGCTAAAGCAACTAGCGATAATAATAAATTAATGATAATAACTGACCATATGTTACCCAAAATATCGACGGACAGAACTTTAACTGTAAATAAAACAATTAATATCGTTTGTAGAAAGGCTAGAACGCTGTAACTAAGCATATAACCAAAGACAATTTCTGATCGTTTAACGGGTGTGGCCAATAAACGATCAAGGGTACCAGATGTTCTTTCTTTCAATAAAGACATACCAGAGATTAGGAAAATAAAGAAGAAAACGAAGAATCCCATTAATATTGGTAGCATCTTATCAAAGTAAGAGGTATTTTTATCGCCGTAAATATAGTGATTTTTGAGTGATAAAGGTTGAGCTACATTTAATTTGGGTGATTCGGGTAAATTTTTTGTTAAGGTCGTTAATTCATTTTCGATTTTTTCTTGTTGGATGGAACCAGCGGCCGTTTTGATAGCCATTTTCGTTGCGGCCGTCTTACTGGCATCGACGTTTGCATAAGTAGCAGATAATTTTTGACCAGATTGATTTATATATGAGTCAATCTGGTCCTTTTTAAGTGCTGCTTTAGCCTGGCTAATAGTTGCGTATTTTTTAATGATGATATTTTTTTGATCCAATTTTTGATTAAATATTTTAGAGACAGAGACGGTTCCAATCTTAGTTGATTGCGTTGAATTATTATTAAATGCAAAACTCATCAGTGTTAGGACAAGTAGCGGCGCAATAAAGATGAGTGCCAAAGAACGCTTATCTCTTAATAATTCAGTTAAAACGCGTTTGGCAATGACTAAAGTTCTCATTTGTTTTCCTCCTCAACCTTTAAAAAGACGGATTCAATTGAATTGACGTGATACTTATTTTTTAGCTTTTCAGGAGTGTCATCTGCAAGTAAGTGGCCGTTTAATAACATAGCAACACGATCGACTAGTTCAGCTTCGTCCATGACATGGGTTGTAACAAGGATAGTGTGACCTTCTGCTTTTAATCGGTGAAGCTCTTGCCAGATATGGCGGCGAAGAGCGGGATCAATACCAACAGTTGGTTCATCCAAAACAATTAAATCTGGATTTCCAATGAGGGCAATAGCAAGTGAAAGACGACGTTTCATACCACCAGAGTATGTAGAGACACGTTTATCCAACGCATCTCCTAAATCAACTACATTCGTGACGTGTTCAACGCTAGATGGTATGTCTTGTTTTGTGATTCCCTTCATTCGACCGAAAAAAATTAAATTTTCACGGCCAGATTGTTGTTCGTATAAGGAATCATTTTGGGCCATATAACCAATGTTTCCTAGTAATTCACGATTAGGCATTACCTGATTGAAGACAGTCGCCGTACCACTATCAGCTGTTTCTGAACCAAGTAATAATTGAATGATAGTTGATTTTCCGGCACCTGAAGGGCCAATCAGACCCAAGATAGTGCCTTCTTCTACGGTTGTTGAAATGTGATCCAGAACGACGTGTTTGTTAAATGATTTTGATAGATCATGTAATTGAATAACTGGTTTATCCATAATAATAACCTCCATTTATAAAGTAAGTAAGTATTCACTTACCCATGAAAATATTTTAATCTTTTTAAATAATGTTGTCAAATTAATCATTTATTGAAAAAATAAGTACTAGATTTTATGAATGTATTACTTCAAGAGGATATAAAAGACTCAATTATTTATAAAAGTGCTCGATTGGATACTTGGACACAGCATGATCAAGTGAAATTTTAAAAGAGTTATTGGCGAGAATTGTCGCTAATAACTCTTTTTTTTATAAAATCAAGCAAAAAAACAAACTTTTTAAATTTATTTTAACGTATTTAACGCCGTATTTTGTCACATAAAATACAAATAAATTATCTTAATGAGGCCTATCGTTGAGAGAATGAGCAGGTGAGCGGACACTTTGATTGGTTTACATTTATTACAGAATATTATAAATATTACATTATTTCAGGATATTGATATTTAGCTGAAATGCTTATGTAAAAGGTAACTGATAGTATGAACCTCGTAAGATAAATAGAAGAAATTAAATAAAACCGCTCAATAAAAAGGAGAACTAACATAATGAAATTGAATACTAAAATGACAAAATTTTCAGTCGCAATGGTCGCAACAGTCGCAGCAGGTCTTGGACTTGCAGTTAAAGCAGCAGACGCTGATGTTTATACTGTAAAATCAGGTGACACACTTAACAACATCTCAGCAACATACAGCACAAAGACATCTAATGATGTTAGTGTTGATGCAATTGTTAAAGCAAATGACATTAAAGATAGCAACTTAATCTATGTTGGTGAACAATTAACAATCAATACTGATACAGCTGTTAAAGCAACAACACCAGCTGCATCAACAAATACAACTTCTGAAGCCGTAGCACCTGCAGCATCAACACCTGCACCAGCTAAAAAAGCCGTAGCACCAGCTGCAGCAACTACTTCTGATTCATCAAGTGCTAAAGCATGGATTGCTAACAAAGAATCTGGTGGTTCATATACAGCTACAAATGGTCAATATATTGGTAAATATCAATTAAGTTCTTCATACTTAAATGGTGACTACTCAGCTGCAAACCAAGAAAAAGTAGCTAATAACTACGTTTCAAGCCGTTACGGTTCATGGGAAGCTGCTAAATCATTCTGGTTATCAAATGGTTGGTACTAAAATTTAAATTAATTATTCAAAGCTTTGGATTCGGACATATGTCCTAATTCAAAGCTTTTTTTGTTTTACAACTAATGTCAAAAATGATAATGTTTAATCACTAAGTCAGACGGATGAAAGTTGAGAGTGAAAGTGAAAAATTACGAATTTTTACTATTTGATATTGATGATACGTTACTTGATTTTGGGGCAGCAGAAGATAATGCACTAGAAACACTTTTTTTAACTCAAAAAGTAACGTTGGATGCTAAAATAAAACAGAATTATCTAAAATTTAATCGTCAATTATGGCGCCAATATGAACGTGGCGATTTAGAACGTGAAAACTTATTTAATAATCGCTTTGAGATATTTTTCAAGAAACAGTTTAATAAAGTAGTCGACGGTAGAGCTCTAGCTAAGCAATATCAAGACCATTTAACTGATGGACATGAAAAAATAAAGGGCGCCGCCGAATTATTGGCATCGATAGATAAGACAAAATATCAATTATCAATCATCACAAATGGTATTGCGGACATGCAATATAAGCGATTAGCAGAAGCAAAACTGGATCAATATTTCCCGCAAGTCTTTGTTTCCGAAACGACTGGATATCAAAAACCAGCAGTGGAATATTTTAATTATGTTTTTAATCGTATTGATAATTTTGATCCAAAAAAAGCACTTATAATTGGTGATTCTTTAACGTCAGATATTCAAGGTGGCAACAATGTGAACGTTGATACTGTTTGGTATAACCCGGGTAATACCAAAAATAAAACATCCGTAAAGGCAACCTATGAAATTGATGACTTATTGGCTATCAATCGTATAATATGATCGTTATATGGCACTCGTATTACGATTTAAGTTAAAGGGGAGATTTTTAAAATGAAAAATATCAAAAAAATAATTACATATGTTATTTTTTTATTGGCTATCTATTTCTTATTTTCACAAGTGTTGGCTATTTCCGAAATGGCCACGGATAAATCTGTTATTGAGTTTGCAAAGGTAGAGCCCGCAATCTTTATTAGCGTTTTCTTTGTAATTTATACACTCTTCATGACGATTAGTATTGCATTCTTTTATTTTTCCCATACGCTATTAAAAATTAAGGGAAGCTATGATGTCAGTCTGATTATATTGAATTTTTTCACAGTGTTTTTCACTATTTCAACGTTAGTTATAAAGTCAGTTGGTGGCGTTCTGCCGTCGTTCTTCCTCATGACTAGTTTGTTTTTTATTTTATTATCAATGTCTTTATCGACGACGGCAAAACTGTTGTCATTGCGAAAAGAACGTCTCAAAAACCAAGATATATAAGGATCGGTTATAAATAATATTAAATATTTTTAGGAGTGTTATATATGAAGATTAAGGAACGACTTGATACATTAAGTGATGCAATTATTGCAATCATCATCACAATCATGGTACTAGAAATGCCAATTGAAGTAAAAAATGGTGAAATTAATTTTGCTGATTTATTTCAAACGATTGGTATTTTTATTGTTAGTTTCTGTTTTGTGGCTAATATCTGGTACCAACACGCAGTTGTTTTTGCGGAAGTCGACGAAGTATCGAATAAAATCATTGTTATGGATTTAATTTTAATGATGTTTTTAGCATTAATTCCAGCATTTACAAGATTAATGACTACCGATACAGTTAAAGAAACAGTTGTGATGTATGGTATTTTATATGTGATTATCATTTATATTTTCAGAGGAATTGCCAAAGCAATCATTCATCAAAAATACACAGAAAAATCCGATATGCAAAAAGTTTACGTGGCGATTTATGGTAAACATAATACTGAGACTGGATTATTAATGCTAGCACTAATTATTTTAGGTTGGTTTTTCCCTAAAATAGCATTAGTTTTTTTCATTATTATCCCAATTCGTTCATTTATTGCTAATAGTGCAGATAATAGTGAATTTACGGGCGTCAGTCAGATGGATCCTAAAGGTACTGAGGCATTTTTGAAGATGTCACAAAAAGATAGAGAAAAATTGAAACCACTTATTTTGACGCTTCGAAGAGAAATGGCACAAAGAGATCCAGATGCTTGGGAAAACTTCACTGAGGATGCCGAAGAAGCACTTGATGTGAGTGAAGAAACGATACTGAGATGGTTCCATCGATATTATGAAGATTTTAAAAATGGTAGAAGAGCAGGTAAGGGCCATGATAGAGTGGCCGGTAAGGAACGGTTGGGGAGACAGGACAGAAAATAGCTAGATAAAAATAAAGGAGTCTTTCAAAATCATTAGATTTTGAAAGACTCCTTTATTTAGTATAAATTACTTTTGTGCCATAAAATCCTTCAACCAATCTTTACCTTCAACGAAACGCGTAACAAGCATTGCAGTTGCAGTATTTCCTGTTGAATTCAATAAAGTAGCTGGAATGTCAATAATTGTCGTAATGATTAAAATTAATGGAAGGGCGGCCATTGGGAAACCAAAAATTGAACAAATTAGGGTTTCGGCAACCATACCACCGCCTGGAATTGCGCCCATAACGACACCAACCAAGAATGATACGCAGATAATCATAATCATGTTATTAACACTCGTAATATCTTTACCAAAAACAGCAAATAAAAATGTTGTTTTTAAAACGCCACCAATTACAGATCCATCTTTATGCGTGTTCGCGCCTAAAGGAATAATGGTATTTGCAATATCTTCTGTCACACCCATTTTTTTAGAGTATTCTAAGTTAACAGGAATACTTGCGGCAGATGAACTTGTTGCGATTGCTGTGACAGCAGGGGCTGAAACGTTTTTCCAAAAAATAGTAAATCCGGCTTTGCCACCCGCAATGAAGGCATATAAACTCATCATTACAAAGAAGTAGAAGGCCGTAATTCCTAGATAGAGAACGAAACTACGTAAATAGCCAGCGGCAATTTGAGGTCCTAAGTTACCAATAATATTGGCAAAGAAACAACCTAAACCAATTGGCGCGTAGTACATAACGTATTTAACCATACGCATAACAACTACGTTTCCGGCTGATAAGAATTTTGTGAACGCACTCGCTTCTTTACCAGTTGCTGAGGCGGCTGTACCCATCAAGATTGAAAAGATAATTAATTGAAGCATATTATCTTTAGACAATAGGTGGTAAAAATCGTTAACAGTAAATGTGTTAACTAACGTTTCTAAACCGGACGATTTTACCGATGTATCTTTAACAGTACCCATTAATCCTTTAATGGTATCAACATTTACACCATGGATCGGATTGAAAAGGCGAACACCAATATAGCCAATAATTCCGGCAATGAAGGCTGTCGTTAAAAAAACAATTAAGGTAGTCATCATAATTTTACCAAGACGTTTCATTTCAGACATCTCTGCGATTGCTGATGAGATACTGAAGAAAACGAGAGGGACTAAAATCATGTACATTAGATTTAGAAAAAGATCACCTAATGGTTTAAGAACGGATGCTTGTTCTTTAAATAATAGGCCAACAATGCCACCTATAACTAATCCTAAAAGTAGAAATAAGGATGTTTTGTAACGATTAAAAAAAGTAGTCATAGCAATTCCCCTTAATTAAAAATAGTCTGAAGTCGTAAACAATAGTATACCAATTATATTGTGTAAAAGCTAAGGCTAAAATAAGCTAATGAGGGTAGGGAAAGCGTTAGTCGAGCGTAACCTATTGACGCGTTATCATCTTTAGTTTACAATTGTAGTCATAAAGATGATGTGAGATTAAAGGAGTGAAGACCATGACAACAAAACAATCGATTGAAATTAGTGACGCCGAGTGGGAAGTTATGCGTGTTATTTGGACGCTTGGGCAAAGTACTAGTAACGAAATATTTGAAAATTTAAAAGAAAAAATGAAATGGCAGATGCCAACAATTAAAACGTTATTGGGACGATTAGTTAAAAAGGGTGCGTTATCTGCTGATAAGGAAGGCCGAGCATTCATTTATAAACCTTTAATAGAAGAACAATCAACGATGGATCACGTTAGTCAGTTGTTATTTGATCATATGTGCCAAATGAAAATTGGATCAACAATCGCAGATTTACTGGACGAAGTGGCACTAAGTCAATCAGATATCGTACGGTTACGAAATGTAATCGATCAAAAAGCTAAAAATGCGCCGGAAAAGGTTGAATGTAACTGTCTAGCGAAAAAAACGGTTTAATTGTTTCACGTGGAACACTAATTTTTATTTATGCTTCCTTTCAGTAAAAAGACCTACGAGTGAAAAACTTGCAATAATCCATGCTGCCAACATAAAAGTTTTGGTAAAGGCTTGGGTTAGTTGCTTATTTTTTAAATTTTTAATCTGACTTAAAAGTTTAGATATTTGTTCATTTACATCGATTTTTGATACTCCACCATCCAATGTAGTTAAACCTTTATTTATTTTTCCGTCCTTAGATAATGTCTTTGATAATATATCTTGTGCTTGAGTAATATTATTGTCAGCGGACCTAGAAGATAATGCTTTAGTAAAGGCTTTTCCAGTAGTGATGTTTGGATTAGTCCCAATTTTATAAATTGAAATCAAACTAGAAAGTTGCGTAATTGATTTTGAATTTTGAATTGATTTTGGTTGAGCCTGTAAAAAAATTAATTTTTTTTCGTAAGTATTCAATATTTTTATGGCGTTGGGATTATCTTTGACCAATTCATATAGTAACGCATTATATTGGGCTGTAATTTCATTTTGCCCAATGGAAATTTTATTGGTTAGGCTGGAAACGGTATTAGGATTACCGTTAAATTGCTTTTTTAAATTTCCAAGGCCAGTATGCATTTTTGATAGTTCCTTATTTTTAATTTGATAATTGGTATTATCAGATTTTAATTCTTCACTAATCGATTTTTTTAATGCATATTGAAAATTTGGACTAACTTTATTTGAGTTTAGAATAGTTATAACCCTCGTTTTCATCAAGTTATCAATATTATTTGGTAATTTTTTGCTAGTAATTTGATCAATAGAACGTCTTTCAATAGTATTTTTGGCTGTGTCGACATTATGGGTCATTGTGCCAACTAATAGTGCAATGCCAAGACAAGTTCCCAATTGTCGGGCAGCGTTAACGATACCTGAAGCAATCCCAGCCTTATTTTCCGGAATAAATTGAACAGCTGAAACAATTGATAAACAAGCGAACCCAAAACCAAATCCCAAAATAATCATGAAAAAAATCATCAGCTGATTAGTAACATGGAACTTAAGATTTGATAATAAAAATAAACTGACTGCCATTAAGACCATTCCCGTTGTAATAATACTGCGATAACCGGTATAAGTTGATAATTTTGACCCTAAGGGCATTGATATCATAACTGTAATTGACATAAACATAATGATATAAGAGGCACTTAGAGCACTATATCCACGTACATTTTCAAGAGAAAAAATTAAAAATTAATGACGAGCAGACAATTGCAAATCCACACATAAAGTAAATAATTGTTGAAGCTGAAAAGGTCATTTCTTTAAATAAATTTAATTCAACTAAAGGCTGTTTCACCTTTAATTCAATCCAAAGAAAAATTAAAAATGTGATTAAAGTTCCAAGCATTAAACTAAAACTAGTAATAGAGTTCCAGCCAATATCGTATCCTTTAACGAGTAAGAAGGTTAATTGTGATAGGCATAATGTTAAAAAAATTAAACCGCCTAAATCAATTTTCTTTGAAATAGTTGGATCAAAAGATTCTTCAAAACAAAAAAGAATTAAAATGAATGTGATAATAACAATGGGAACATTAACAAAAAATATCCATTTCCAATTTAAAAATTTTAAAATAATACCACCAATTGAAGGGCCAGCTGCGGCTGCAACTGCCGTAACGGCACCAATAATCCCAACTGCTTGATTAGCATCTTTACGACCAAATAGGTTTACGGATAGGGGGATCATAATTGGTGTTACAATTGCGCCTCCAATTCCTTGGATAAAACGTGTAAAAATTAAAGTTGGAAGGGTGTTCGATAGCCCACAAAGTGCAGAACCAATTCCAAATATGATAAGGCCGATGCACATTAATTTTTTTCGACCAAACTGATCACCAAATTTTGAAGCCGGAATAATGGTGATTGACATAATCAAAACGTATATTGTACTAATCCAGTTAGTATCAGTTAAGTTGGAGTTAAAGGAATTTGTAATATCAGGAAGCGCAATATTTGTGATTGTTGTATCTAGTGTGACCATAAACATAATTAGGGATAAGGCTATGAGACCTAGTAAGATTTTTTTATTTTTTATCAATGGATTGGTAACTCCTTTTTATTAGTTTGTGTAGTTGAATTAAGATGTTTCCTTGGGATTCTGTTTACATTGGAAACAGGAAGGATGAAAAAAACTATTTTATCGTTTTTTTCTTTCATTAGATATATCTAAAAAAATTTGTTCCGTTTCAGTTCCTATACGTTCTAGATCCATGATAACTTCATCTGGTAAATATTTGTAAAGATTAGCGATACTTTTGTTTAATTGTTTAGAAAATTTAGCATGTGCTTTGTAAATTTCTGAGCCTTTAACGGTTAAATTAATGACAACTTCGTTTTCAGTTTCTGGAGAAATTGATTTAGTCACTAAATCATTCTTTCTCAATTGCTTAATCCGTTTAGAAACTGCTCCTTTCGTGATACCTAATAGTTCGGCTAAACGTGTAACATTAATGTCTGGATTATTGCCAATGAACTCTATCGTATGCGTTTCTGATGGATGAAGTAAGATATCAGTTCCATAGGAATACGGTGTTTTTTCAATTTCATTATATCTATTGATAACTCTTAAAAAAATATCACTTAGTTCTGAAAATGTTTCTTTTTTCATAAGTATGCCCTCAATTCAGTATTTGATTTCGTTTTTATTATAAAGGTTTGTGTTTCCAATGTAAACAAGTTCCTTTGTAAACACAAACGGCTATTACGATATTAAATGGGTCATAGGGATTAGCCAAATTTCTAATCATTTTAAATCTTAAGTCATATTTCTAACGAATACGGTGTCTGGATTGTTTCTTGAATTTCTTTTTTTGGATTATTAACTGATAGTTGTTCTAAAAAATAATGTAGTAACTGCTGTTAGTCCCGCTTGCTATATTGTATTTAATTACAGTGATGTCAGATGATTTTTATTTTATTTACTTTTCATGGTTTATATATGGAATCAGTAACGCTGCAATCGGTGGGTCTTTGAAATCCCATTTTATTAGACGGTTGACGAATGGTGAACGTAAAATTGAGGCATTTAACAGTAAGTATATTAGGTGTGGGAACAGTTATTTTTAAAATGACCTATACATCGTATTTTTGGTTATGATTGCCGTTTTTAAACATCTCATTAGGATTTAAAGATAGTAAAATTAAATTTATTGAGAGATCGATGTTAAAAGATAATATGAAAGATTTAAAAGATAACAAACAGATCACTTATCTATATTTAATTTCAGTTGATAGCCATTTTGAGTAATTATATTTTCGAACAGGTTAACTAAAAATAAGTGCCTTATTATTAATAACGTCCTTATTTAGTCTCTTAATCCTGTTGGTACAATTTCTTTGTTTTTAATACCTTTTAAGTTAAAAATGTGTCATCAAAGATGTCTCTTGTTGGTACCATTGACAGCGTTGTAGCTACGCTATTTCTGTGGGGCGTGGGCATGTTAGATAAATTTTACTTGTTTAATGTCATAATAATCGTAATAAATTTATTGCTCATGATGGTATCTTTATCGTTACTGATTGAGTCAAAAGGATGGAAAAGTGTGAAGTTCTTCCTATTTTAACAATTCATTTCTGTTATTATGTATGCGTTAACAAAATATTGTGGAATGGAGAATGATAACTTATGGAAATTGCAGGATTTGGCGTTGAGGAATGGTTGAACGTTTATGAAACACAGGCTACATATGATATTGCGCAAAGTACAGTTTCATCGATGACGATGAACGAGTTGCTGAATATGGGTCAGGCAAATAGTCAGGATTTTTATCGTGATTTAGATGCACAAAAAATGAATTACGGTTGGATTGAAGGTTCTCCAGCCTTTAAAACAGAGGTCAGTCATTTATATAAAACTGTCTCACCAGAACAAGTTTTACAAACTAATGGTGCAACAGGAGCGAATCAATTAGCTTTATATGCATTAATCGAACCTGGTGATCACGTCATTTCTATGTATCCTAGTTATCAGCAACTCTACGATATTCCTAAATCATTAGGAGCTGAAGTTGATTTTTGGAATATTTCTGAAGAAAATCAGTGGATGCCCGATTTGGACGAATTACGGACACTTATCCGTCCAAATACTAAAATGATTTGTTTAAATAACGCAAATAATCCAACGGGAACGGTTATTGAAACAAATTTAATGACAGAAATAGTAAAAATCGCTCAAGAAGTTGGCGCGTATGTCCTAGTTGATGAGGTTTATTTGCCTTTAGACGATACTACAGATGTCAGTTCAATTGTTGATTTATATGATAAAGGGATTGCGACAAATAGTTTGTCGAAAACATATTCGACGCCTGGTATTAGGATTGGATGGACAGTTGCTAATCCAGCTGTAACGGATATTTTTAGAAAATATCGCGATTATACAATGATATGTGCCGGTGTTTTTAATGATCAGATGGCTGTTCATATTTTAAAAAATAAGGATCTCGTTCTGGATAGAAATCGAAAAATTGTTAAACAAAATTTAAAAATATTAACTGACTGGATCGATAATGAACCAGCTGTCAGCTTAGTCGTGCCAAAATCTGTTTCAACTTCATTTATAAAATTTGAAACAATTGACGATGATGAACAATTTTGTAAGAAGTTATTAAAAGATTATGGGGTTTTAATGGTCCCTGGTAGTCGATTTGGTGTGCCAGGCCATGCAAGATTAGGGTATTGTGCTAAAGAATCAGTTTTAGTAGAAGGTTTGAAACGTTTGTCACAAGCATTACATGAATAATTATGATATTGAATAGAGTCATAAAATCCGATTTAACAATTGGATTTTGTGGCTTTTTTTTTACAAGAAGAAGGGGGCGCAGATATAAATTTTTTGTGTTCTATTTTGAGAGCTAACAGAGGTGGACCAATTTATATTATTCTTACTATAATTTATTGGTTTTATGGTTACATTATTATCGTAATTAATGATTTTTATAAGATATAAAATTACGATAATAGCTAACTTAGTAAGTAATTAAAGAGATATCAGGGTGTCCAAATATTAGAAATATCGGTTGATAGAACATTTAAAAACATAGTTATATCAACGCTTTAATGGGGTGCCGGTTTCCATAAAGACGTGGTTCAGTGGTTATCAAATATGCTTATTATCCCGGTAATAGATGTAATAATGAAAGAGATTAAAAATTATATATTAAAAATAATTATAAAATAATAAAATTCTAATGATTCTCATTTGATATTTTTAAAAACCCAACAATGAAGGCGCATACAACGTTATTTGGGAAGGAATAATGCATTAAAACACTCATAATGAGAAAAAATTCACATTATGAGTGTAAGCGTTTACGCAAATAGACCAATTAGACCTGTTATGCTTTGCATGTAATAAATATATAGGAGGTAATCATTATGACAAGTCCAGTACACGTAACATCAGAAATCGGAACTCTTAAAACAGTTTTGTTAAAGAGACCCGGTAAAGAAGTTGAAAACTTAACACCAGATATTATGGGTCGTCTTTTGTTTGACGATATTCCATACTTACCTGAAATTCAAAGAGAACATGATTTCTTCGCAAAAACATTGCAAGACAATGGCGTTGAAACAATCTATCTTGAAACTTTGGCTGCTGAAGCCCTAGATGCAGGAAATGTAAAAGAAGAATTTTTGGAAAAAATGTTAGATGAATCAGCTTTAGTTTCTAGCACACTCCATGCAGCATTGAAAGAATACTTACTTTCAATGGAAACACAAGACATGATTGATAAAATTATGGCCGGCGTACGAACAAATGAAATCGATTACAAATCAAATGCTTTAGTTGATCTCAGTTCTTCGGAAGACTACCCATTCTTTATGGATCCAATGCCTAACCTTTACTTCACACGTGATCCAGCAGCTTCAATGGGTGATGGGTTAACAATTAACCGTATGACATTCGCTGCACGCCGTCGCGAATCATTATTCATGGAATACATTATGGAATATCATCCACGTTTTGCTAACAAAGGCGTAAATGTATGGCGTAGTCGTAACCATCTCGACCGTATGGAAGGTGGAGACGAATTAATTTTAAACGACCACGTTCTTGCAATTGGTATTTCACAACGTACTTCAGCTCGTTCAATTGAAGAATTAGCACAAGTTCTATTCGCAAAACACAGTGGTTTTGATAAGATTTTAGCAATTAAAATTCCTAGCAACCGCGCAATGATGCATTTGGATACTGTCTTTACAATGATTGATTACGATAAATTCACAATTCATCCAGGAATTCAAGATAACGGCGGAAACGTTGATACATTTATCTTAGAACCAGGTAAAGATAACCACATTAATATTTCACATCGTACAGACCTTCAAAATGTCTTACGTGAAGTCTTAAAAGTGCCTGAACTTATCTTAATCCCAGTTGGTAACGGCGATGCAGTAGTTGCACCACGTGAACAATGGAATGATGGTTCAAACACACTAGCAATTGCACCAAATACTGTTGTGACTTATAACCGTAACTACGTATCAAATGAAGTCTTAAGAAGTTATGGCATTAAAGTTATTGAAGTTATTTCAGCCGAATTATCACGAGGTCGTGGTGGTCCACGTTGTATGAGTATGCCTATTGTTCGTGAAGATCTAAAAAAATAACAATTAAAAAAGGTGGAAATTAACATGTCAAATACAGTCTTTCAAGGACGCAGTCTTTTAGCAGAAAAAGATTTTACTCCGGAAGAATTAGAATACCTAATTGATTTTTCAATTCATTTAAAAGATTTGAAAAAACGTGGAATTCCACATAAATATCTTCAGGGTAAAAACATCGCTTTACTTTTTGAAAAAAATTCAACAAGAACACGTGCTGCTTTCACAACAGCATCAGTTGATTTGGGTGCACATCCTGAATTTCTTGGAAAAAATGATATTCAATTAGGCAAAAAAGAATCAGTTGAAGATACTGCCAGAGTTTTAGGTAGCATGTTTGACGGTATCGAATTCCGTGGATTCAGCCAAGATGTTGTTGAAGGATTAGCTAAGTTCTCAGGCGTTCCCGTATGGAATGGTTTAACTGACGAATGGCATCCAACACAAATGATTGCCGATTTCATGACAGTTAAAGAAAACTTCGGTAAATTAAAAGGCATTACATTAACATACGTTGGTGATGGCCGTAACAACATGGCTAACAGCCTTTTGGTAACTGGTTCAATGTTAGGTGTTAACATTCATATCGTTGCACCTGACTCATTACAACCAACTGAAGAAGTTCAAAAATTTGCTGCAGAATTTGCTGAAAAATCAGGTAGCAAAAACATGATCACTTCAGACGTTGATAAAGGTGTTAAAGGTTCAGACGTTCTTTACACAGATGTTTGGGTATCAATGGGTGAAGAAGATAAGTTCGAAGAACGTATCAACACATTGAAACCATATCAATTAAACATGGACATGGTTAAAAAGACTGGTAATGAAAACATGATTATCATGCATTGTTTACCAGCATTCCATGGCATTGAAACTGAATATGGTAAAGAAATGTTTGAAAAATATGGTGTTAGAGAAATGGAAATTACTGACGAAGCATTCCGTAGTAAGTATGCGCGTCAATTTGAAGAAGCAGAGAACAGAATGCATTCAATCAAAGCAATTATGGCTGCAACTGCAGGAAACTTATTCATTCCACGCGTTTAATAACATCAAGATAGTTTATTTTTAACGGTGAACTAACTTAACAGGGAAGTGTCTCTGCAAAAAAATAGGCTGTCATTAGGGGGACTAATCTGGAGCAAGACTTTAGATTAGTCCCCCTTTTATTTTTAATAAAGAAAGTAGGCAGTTGAATTATGGAAGAAAAAAATACAGTTAAAAAAATTAGTTTGATGGCGCTTGTTGCGCTAGTTATCAGTTCTTCTATCGGTGGTGGGGTCTTCGGATTAACGTCTGATTTGGCCAATGCATCTGCACCGGGTCCTGCGTTAATTGGTTGGGTCATTGTCGGAGTGGGTATTTTAATGTTATCACTCTCATTAAATAACCTGTTGAACAAAGAACCAGAATTAGAAGGGATCTTTACGTACGCTGAAAAAGGATTTGGCCCATTTGCTGGGTTCATTAGTGGTTGGGGTTACTGGTTGTCTGCTTGGTTAGGAAACGTGGCATTCGCTACGATCCTAATGAGTGCGGTTGGCTACTTCTTCCCTATCTTTAAATCGGGTCAAAATCTCCCTTCAATTTTAATTGCAAGTATCCTTTGCTGGGCGTTAACTTTCTTCGTTAACCGTGGTATTGAAGGCGCCGCTGCGATTAATGCAATTGTTACAGTCTGCAAATTAATTCCAATTTTTGTCTTTATTGTTGTTGCTATATTCTTATTCAAGATCGATGTTTTTTCAGCTAATTTCTGGGGCACAATGAGCCATAACTTTGCCGCAGGCGATGTCGCCTTACAAATTAAAAAATGTATGATGGTGATGATGTGGGTCTTTGTTGGTATTGAAGGGGCTTCAATGTTATCTTCTCGTGCAGAAAAAAAATCTGATGCCGGTAAAGCAACAATTATCGGACTAATCAGTTTATTGACTATTTATGTGTTGGCCTCAATGTTACCTTACGGTATTTTAACGCAAGCACAATTAGCTTCAATTCATCAACCAGCAATGCTTTATATCGCTGTTGAAATGATTGGCCCATTTGGTGGCTATCTTATCGGAATTGGGTTAATTATTTCAATTTTAGGTTCATGGTTGTCATGGACAATGCTTCCAGCAGAAACGATGTTACTTATGACAAGAAGCAAGTTGTTACCCGCTTACTTCGGTAAAGTTAACGATAAAAAAGCCCCAACTTTTGCTTTAGTCTTAACGGCAGGATTAATTCAACTATTCCTATTCACGCTTTTATTTACAGATAAAGCATATAACTTTGCCTATTCATTATGTACGGCTGCAATTATTGTTTGTTATATCTTAGTAGCAATGTATCAAGTTAAATATTCAATTCAACACATTGATGAGAAGGGGAACAAAGCGCAATTAACATTTGGCTTAATTGCTTTATTATTCCAAATTTCCGGTATTATCATGGCCGGTGTTAGTTACTTATTACTCTGCTTAATTGCTTATATCCCAGGAATTTACTTTTACGGAAAAGCCAGACAGGCACAGGGTGAGAAGTTTTTATCAAAAGGTGAAATTGGTATGACGATTGTTATTGTTATCGGCGCTTGTGTCGGAATATGGTTAATTGCGTCAGGAAGAATGGTTGTTTAAAAAATAAAAAAGAGGAGTCGATTATTATGTCAAGAAAAATTGTTATTGCTTTAGGTGGAAATGCTATTTTATCAAAGGATGCTAGCGCTGAGGCACAACAACAGGCATTACGTGAAACTGCTGAATATTTAGTTAAATTCGTTGAAAAAGGTGATAAATTAATTATTTCACATGGTAATGGGCCACAAGTTGGGAATTTATTATTACAACAAGCGGCTGCAGTTTCTGAAAAGAATCCAGCTTTACCATTAGATACTTGTGTTGCAATGACACAAGGAAGTATCGGTTACTGGATGCAAAACGCATTAGATAATGCGCTGGCTGAAAAAGGGATTGATAAAGAGGTTGCAACTATTGTGACACAAGTTATTGTTGATCAAAATGATGACGCCTTTAGTAACCCAACAAAACCAGTTGGACCTTTCTTTACGGAAGAAGCGGCCAAGGCAGAAATGGCTGCTCATGAAGAGATGACCTTTGTCGAAGATGCCGGTCGTGGTTGGCGTCGTGTCGTTCCTTCACCACGTCCAACAGGTATCAAAGAATATAAAACAATTGATCGTTTAACAGAAAATGATGTTATTTCAATTTCTGTTGGTGGTGGTGGCGTCCCCGTTGTTGAAGAAAATGGCAAATTGCACGGTGTAGAAGCAGTTATTGATAAAGATTTTGCTTCAGAAAAATTAGCTGAATTAGTAAACGCTGATTTACTCATTATTTTAACAAGCGTTGACAATGTATACGTTAACTTCAACAAACCTAACCAAGAAAAATTAGAAGAAGTAACCGTTTCTCAATTGAAAGCATATATTAAAGAAAATCAATTTGCTAAAGGAAGTATGTTACCTAAGATTGAAGCTGCAATTGAATTCGTTGAAGCTAGTCAAAACGGTCGCGCAATTGTCACATCTCTAGAAAACATTAGCCAGTTATTAGATAACGACGCTGGAACAGTTATTGTGAAAGGTTAATAATCCTTTTGTACTCTTAGGACGGATAGTCCATAAGATAGGGTAGTTAATTGTGGCCAATAGATATCCATGTTAAAATAGTGATGGAGAGAGTTTGAGTCAGTTAGTCGTTAGTGGAGGGGATCAAAATGGGACAGAAAAGTGAAGCAATACCCCAATATATGCAGTATTTGAGACAATTATCGGATTTCGAAACGTTAACCGATGAAGAAGCGAATTTACTAATGAACAATATGAGTATCAAGTCGTTTCAAAAAGGCCAAGTTCTTTTTGATGAAACGGATCAACGCACTCGGTTTTACTTTTTGATTGAAGGCGTAATACGGGTTGAACGATTTGATATCGACGGTGATTTTGGCTTCTATTCATATATCAAAAATGACTTGGGATTTCCGTATCGCGGATTATTAAGTGATAAAAACTACCCATACTTGGCTAGAGCAATGACGGATATTCAAATCGTTTATTTCCCAATGGCTCTAGTTGAACGGATATTAAAGCAAAATATTCTGATGGCCACGCGAGCAATCACAGAGATGTCGACAATTTTAAGTGCTACAGAGAACCAAGTTCAAAGAATGGTAACATCAAGCGCCCATAATCGAATTGTACAAGCCATTAATATTTTGGCGGAACAGTTGGGTGCTGATTTCACCCAAAAGCACGTTATTATCCCATATCGCGTCACAATTAAAGAGCTGGCCCTAGTTAGTGGGACCACCCGTGAAACGACGGGACAGGTCATTAAATGCTTGGCTAAACACGATGAACTTATCTTTGAACGACAACAATTAACCTTATTGGAGGGATGGTTCGCTGACCAGAGTTTTGATCGGCAAGAGCGTATCTTTAAATTATAAGTTAACAAAAAATGACCCCATGACTTGGCATGAAAATATGTCAAAATCATAGGGTCATTTTTTTAAAATAATAGCGTAATTAAACCAATTGCTAATAAAACTTGAACGAGCATAATGCCACCAGCGTAAAGTAATAAACGTTTTCCTTGGCTGAATAGTGATTGTAAATTCAAACGAAGGCCAATAGCGGCTAGAGCAATAATTTCACACCAAGTGCTTAAGAAATGTGCGAACCCACCAATTGGAGCGGGTAAAAAGTGTAAACTGTTAAGGACGCAGAGTGTTAAGAATCCAATGACGTACCAAGGAACTAAGGTTGATTTTTTTGTTGTCACTTGGGATGCTTGTTGAGCAGGTTGATTTTTATGGTGTAGATAACCGAAAATACTAATAACGAAAACTAAGCAAATGATTCTGAGGATTTTGAATAATGTGGCAGTCACAATAACATGTTGATTCAACATAGTTGCACTGGCAACTACCTGACCAACAGATTGAACAGTTCCACCAATTAAAACACCTCTGAATACGTCATTACCACCCCAGAGTAGCGTTCCAATAATGGGTAAAGTTAACATTAAAATGGTTCCCATAAGATTAACTAATGTAATTGAGATACCTGTTTCTTCATTATCAGCATCGATAACTGGCGCAATTGCACCAATAGCAGAAGATCCACAGACGGCGTTACCACCGGCCATCAATAAATAGGTGCCTTCGCCAAAAGCCAGTTTCTTACCCAACCAAATAGCAAATATAATTGTGATACTCATTTGTAAACAGGAGAACAGGAGACCATTTAAACCAATTTCTTTGATACTTTGGAAGGTGATGGTTGCGCCGAGTAAAAGCACGGAATATTCTAGTAATCTTTTCTCAGAAAACTTAGTTCCGGCTGTTAATGATGGCTGTTTTAAAATAGTGTTGCCTAAAATAATACCAATAAATAAAGCAATCGTTGCACCACCAAGCATTGGTAACCAAAGTTTAGCGATAAAATAACTGGCTAGGCCAATTATTAACGATACAATAAAACCAGGTAGTAAGTTAATTATTTTTTTCAAGTTGTTCATCCTCCTAAATAGTATCTTAACTATAGCGGATTTATTTTGATTAATAAAATAAATATTTATAATAATAACTATTAATAAAATGAATGGAAGTGATTGGTATGTTTAAAAACTTAGAAATTTTTAAATCAGTATATGAAACTAGAAACTTTACCACCAGTGCGCAACTATTATTCCTGTCTCAACCCACGATCTCAGTTCAAGTTAAGCAACTCGAAGAGACGCTAGGCGTCATGTTGTTTGAAAGAAACGGGCGACAACAGATTGTGCCTACTGAGAGCGCCATCTTGCTTTATCAACAAACCCAGCAATTATTAGATTTATGGCAACAAGACTTGTTTGCGCTAAAACATCAAAATAGCAATCAGAAAATTTCTTGTAAAATTGCGGCTTCACACACGACCGCGGCGTATTTGCTGCCTGATTTATTACGTAAAAATAAAGAATTTATGAAACCGTTGGAATTGGAAGTCAGTGTGCTTAATTCGTCACAAATTATGGAACAATTAAAACAACATAAATTAGATTTTGGATTTATTGAACAACCGCTAACGGAAAAAAAGATAAAACGACAGTCGTTAACAACGGATCAATTAGTTTGGGCGGGGGATGCAACGGAACCGTGGTTACTAAGGGAGCAGGGCTCTGGCGTCTATCATTATTCAATCAATTATCTAAAGGCAAATAATCTAACCTTAGATCACTTTATGACGGTTAAAAGTAATTCGTTAATTGTTCAGCTACTTAGACAAGGAATAGGGCAGTCAATTGTGTCGCAGACAGCATTAACCGATTACCCAGAGATTCCGGTCAAGACATTATCAAAACAATATCAACGCGAATTTTATCTTGTTTCAAGGGATGAGTTGCCAAAACAAATCCAAACATTTGTGACACAATTAGCAGGTTCATTTATAGCATAGAAAATTAATCTAAAACTGTAAGCGCTTTTGTTATGATTAAAACGTTGCATCAATTATAATGAAATTAGGATAAATAACTTGCTTACTTTTAGTAAGTGTGATATTTTAAATTCATCAAATAAATTGGGGGCATCAATTATGAATACAAAATTATTAGGATTACACCATATTACAGCCATTACTTCGAGTTCACCAAAAATGTTCCGTTTTATGACGGAAATTTTAGGATTACATTTAATTAAAAAAACAGTTAACCAAGATGACGTTAGAACGTATCATTTATACTTTACAGATGATATGGGATCAGCAGGAACGGATATTACATTCTTTGATTTTCCCGGTTTATTCCAAGGTACAAAAGGAAAAAATGGTATTTCAAGAATCGGATTCCGAGTTCCTAGTGATGATGCCTTAGATTTCTGGGCAGAACGATTCCATGATAATGATATCGAACATGATGAAATTCAAACAAACTTTGGTAGCAGAACAATGAATTTCTATGATTTTGATCATGAACAATATCAATTAATTTCAGACGAACGTAACCATGGCGTAGAAGCCGGAACACCTTATTTATATAGCCCAATCCCTAAAATGTTTGCAATTAGTGGATTAGGAACAACTATTATTACAGTGGATTACCCAGAACGCATGGATATTGTGTTAACGGAATTGATGGGCTTCGATAAAATTGCAACTGAAGACCAACGCACGTTATACGAATTGAACGAAGGTGGACACGGCGCTCAAGTTATTATTGAAGAGAGTCGCGTTTTACCAAATGAAATTCAAGCTTACGGAACAGTTCATCATATTGCCTTTAGAACTGAAGACGAAGAATCACTTGCGTACTGGATTGAACGGATTCAAAGTGCCGGTCTTAGTGATTCAGGTTTCGTAGATCGTTTCTACTTCAAATCAGAGTACTTCCGTCCCGGTGAAGGTGTGCTATTTGAAATCGCAACAGATGGTCCTGGATTCTTGCAAGATGAAACGTATGAAGAAGCAGGTATTCATTTGGAATTACCACCATTTTTAGAAGACCAACGTGCAGATATTGAAGCACATTTGGTTAATTTCAATTCAGATAAGAAGATGTAAATATGACAGAAGCGATTACGTCTTATAAACCAGGTAAGCCAGGCAACGCTACGGTCCTGATGTTACATGGGACAGGTGGCACAGAGTCTGACTTGCTATCAATTGCGGATTTTTTAGCACCAGATAGTCCTAAAATTGGTATTCGTGGGCGATTGGTCGAGAATGATTTGACACGTTATTTCGCCCATCTACCAGATGGTGGATTTGATTTGGACAGTTTGGCCGTAGAAACAAGATGGTTAATGACGGTAATTGATGAGTTGGCGGTAGAGTACGCGTTTGACCCGGCACAATTAATTGTGTTAGGCTATTCGAATGGCGCTAACGTTGCTTATTATTCATTATTAACTGGTCAGGCCAAGTTTAAAACGGCCGTGTTACTACATCCGATGGTATTATCGTCTGATGTTAAAACGGATATTGATTTAAGTGATATCAAAATTTGGGGATCCCATGGATTTTTGGATCCCATTGTCTCAAAATCAAACTTTGGTGAGTTGAAGAATTTCTGTCAACAAGCTGATATTGATTTTACAAGTTTTGAAGCTGAACAATCACATCAAATTTCAGAATCAGAGTTAAGAGATGCTGAGCAGTGGTTAGTCGCAACAAATAGACTAAAAATTGAGGAATAAAGACTAAATGATTTCATTTAATAGTAACGAATTATCAACAAAAAATCAGTATAAATTGATGTCTGGAACGTTGATTCCAAGACCAATAGCATGGGTTACTAGTGCAAACGAGGCGGGGCTAATTAATTTAGCTCCGTTTAGTTTTTTCAGCGTTGTTTCGGATAAATTGCCATTGATGTCGATTTCAATTAATCGTCGTAAAGATGGCGTCATGAAACATACCGCCGCTAATATAGTTAAAACGAAACAAGCTGTTGTTCAATTGCCAACTCGAGAATTAATGGAACTGGTTAATCAAAGTGCAGCAAGTTTTGGATCAGACGAGAGCGAAGTTTCCGAACTTGGATTAGAAACGGTAACTAGTAACCTAGTTTCTGTACCTGGTGTTGCGGGTGTTAAGGCCCGTTTTGAAGTGGTGTTGAACCAACATGTGCCTATCATGGATGATGGCGAGATTATTTCTGATTTGTTTATTCTTGAAGTGGTCTATTTTCATATTGAGGATGATATTTTGGACCAGGATAAAATGTATATTGATGCAAAAAAGCTTAATCCGGTAGCGAGGCTTGCCGGACCGGAGTATGCTAATATAGGTGAGAAGTACAAGTTGATTAGACCAAAATAATTAATTTGGATAAACTTGAACCCCGAAGTCATATGACTTCGGGGTTTTTTGTTTCACGTGAAACAAAAAATGTTACGAATTTACGTCAAAGAGTAGGGAAGAGTAGTATTCATGGTTAAAGAGTAGGAAAGGGTAGCATTATAGAAAAAATTTAAATAAAAAACACCTCAAAAATTTTGAGGTGTTTTTTGGTCAATTGTGCTAAAAAATTGATAGATTCACATATTTATTTTGTAAAATTTTAAAGTCGTAGGTTGTTAAATTTTGCATATCTTCTAAACCATCGAACATTGCCGTATAGCTTCCGGCCAACATTAGATTTAAAGGGATACCTTTGTTTTGACGAACTAAAATGACTGGTTTACGGTTTGCTGCGGCGTAACCACATTCCCAAACAGTACCAGAATCAGCTTCGTTATTGTTTTCTTCGAGTTGGTAATCAATGACTGCAACCACAATATCGGCTTGATCAATTTGGCGGATATCATTTTGAAAAGTGGCCGTTTGCCATTCAAATGTACCAAATTCTGCATCGGGATATTGAACATTTCCCGGTAAGTGGATTGAGTCAGCATCAATGGTTGGATTTTTACTGAGAAGGTTAGCTACTAAATCTAAGCGTTCTTTTTGGCCTGGGCTGAAGAAAGGTCCGGCAAGATAAACACGTTTTTTTGTCATGGTTGAACTCCTTTAATTTCTGGTTTGTTTGGGGCTGATTTGGCTAGATTAGTAATAGTTTTAAAGAAAAGGTCGGGATTTATAACTGAACTAACAAGTGACAAATCACGGCCATTAGAGGTAATAAACGTTTTACCCTGGCTCATACCGGTTGTGACAACATCTGCTTTAATTGTTGTTACGTCAACTAAACTGGGATCAATTAAACTGCAAGTTGTTAAAACGTCCCATAGATAGTAGGTTGAGTTATTTGGCAGGTGGACCAAGGGTGGTACAAGTGCGTAACCTTGTCCGATAAAATCTATTGCAGGATATTGGCGATCGAGCGCCCAGTTTGTTCTGACTTCTGATGTTAAAGGGACTTGAATGGTACTCTCTAAACTGACCAAGCGAATAGGAAATGTTGTGTGTAAAACGGTTTTAAATGCTTCAGGGTCCCAAAAGACATTCCATTCAGCTGAGCCATCATGACTAGGTTCATCAACATTTCCTGTCTCGCCAAAAGAACCACCCATCCAAAGTAACTGGTCGATATGTTCTGTAATGCTTGGGACTTTCTGAATGGCACGTGCTAGATCGGTCAACGGACCTGTAAATAACAAGGTAACGGGATTATCAGCGGCCGATAATTTATTGATTAAATCATCAACTGCGTTATTATTGGATATTTTTATTTGATTTGAATATTCATTTAGTATCGGTAATGCATCAATAGAGAAAGCGTCCATCCGCCACTTAATGGGGAAAGGATTCTTCCCACGACTGTCAGATTGGCTAACGGTCAGTGCTTCATGTCGTTTATGACCAAACCTAGAAATGATTTTTTGACTTGCACTCACAGCGGGTTCTACATAAGAATCGGCACCAATCACACCCACGCCGCCGTCATGATTAAAGTAGACATCCAAGTGATAATCCCCCCTTATGTGATTAATAATTTAAGTATACTAATAGTCAAACGATAAATCAATGTATAATTCGGTTATTAAACGTATATGCATTTGTGAATCTAAAATTAATAACCATAATCTTAAAAAGACGAACTATAAATAATATATTTATGTTTACATTCGTATATATTGTGATATGATGAAATCAACAAAATAAGTTTAAAGGGGTATTTAAATGAAAACTCGTAAAATTATCTTTGGCTCACTTTTATCATTAGGACTCGTTTTAACATTGGCAGGCTGTGGTTCTCAAGCAAAATCATCAGCGGGTAAAACAACTAAGAATTCAGTCGCATTGGTAACTGATGGCGGTGGTATTGACGATAAATCATTTAATCAATCAGCGTGGGAAGGTTTGAAAGCATGGGGGAAAGAAAATAAATTCTCTAAAGGTGTTGGTGGATACGATTATGCGCAATCAACATCGCCATCGGACTTTACACCGAACATTAATAAATTAATCAAAGCAAAATATAAAACAGTTTTAGGGATTGGCTATCAGGTTCAAAAGAATATTGCGGATGCGTCTAAACAATATTCAGATGTTAACTTTGTAATCGTTGATTCTGTTATTCCAAATCAAAAAAATGTGGCATCAGTTATGTTTAAGGCTGAACAATCATCATTCTTGGCCGGTGTTGCGGCAGCTGAAACAACTAAAACAAACAAAGTTGGATTCATTGGTGGTGTTAAGAGCGATATTGTTGAAGGATTCCAAGCTGGGTTCACACAGGGTGTTAAGGCAGTTAATAAAAACATTAGTGTCGATGTTAAATATGCCGGATCGTTTTCTAAGGCCGATTTAGGTAAGTCACTGGCAGACGCAATGTATAGCAACCAAGAAGATGTTATTTACCAAGCTGCTGGTGGAACTGGTAATGGTGTTTTCACTTCGGCTAAGGGTTTAGCTAAAGACGGTAAAAAAGTCTGGGTTATCGGTGTTGATCGTGACCAAAAAGCAGATGGTAAATACAATGGTGGTAACGTAACTTTGGCTTCAGCTGTTAAAGAAGTTGGAATTGCTGTTCAAGATTTATCAAACAAAGCACTTAAAGGTAATTTCCCAGGTGGAAAGACAATTGAATATGACCTTAAGGACAAAGGGGTATCTTTAGTTAACGATAATATGTCGGAAAGTGCTGAGAAGCAGGTCAATGCTTATAAAGAAAAGATTATTAACGGGGATATCTCGGTTAGTGCTAAAGCCAACTAATAGAATAACTAGAATTTAGATAATCTAACAAGAAATCTGGAGAGTTGCCATTAAAGGTGCTTTGCAGATTTCGTTTTGTAAACGAAAAGATGGGTGGGATTAGTTTGGCAGAGACGATGGTAGAAATGAAACATATAACCAAACGTTTTGGAAACTTTGTTGCGAATGATGATATTTCATTAACCATAAAAAAAGGTGAGATTGTGGCCCTTCTAGGTGAAAATGGTGCGGGTAAATCTACCTTGATGAGCTTGTTATCAGGCCTTAAGAAGCCATCTTCGGGTGAGATATTAATTAAGAATAAAGTCGTCAGCTTGGCCAGTCCACGTCAGGCGACACAACAGGGCATCGGCATGGTGCATCAGCATTTTATGCTGATAGATGATTTTACCGTTCTTGAAAATATCATTTTAGGTGATGAAAAAACGAAATATGGCATGATTGATCGTATGGGCACAAGAAAAACAATTACCGATCTAGCCGAAAAGTATCATTTACAACTAGATCTAGATAAAAAAGTATCCGATATTTCAGTTGGTATGCAACAGCGAACTGAAATTATGAAGACCTTGTATCGAGATGCAGAAATTCTGATATTTGATGAACCAACGGCGGCACTGACACCGCAAGAAATTGAGAGCCTATTGGTTATTATTAAGCGTCTCGCTTCAGAAGGTAAAGCCATTTTTTTAATTACTCATAAACTGAGCGAAATCAAAGAAATTGCGGATACTTGTATCGTTGTCCGTGCCGGTAAAGTGATTGGGACGGTTAAAGTTTCTGAAACATCAACATATATGATGGCCGAAATGATGGTTGGTCGGCAGATTAGCTTTGCCGCTGAAAAAGTACCGACAAATCAAATGAGAACGGTTTTGGAACTTAAACGTCTTGTTGTCCAAGCGAGTAAAGCAGTGCCCTCAGTTAATGACGTTAGTTTTAAGATTGCGACGGGCGAAATTCTAGGTATTGCCGGTGTTGATGGCAACGGACAATCCGAATTAATGGAGGCAATTTCTGGTTTACGTAAGGTTTCTAGTGGAAATATTATGTTAAATGATAGAGATATCACAAAATTTAAGCCACGTAAAACGACGCAAGCTGGCATTAGCAACATTCCCGAAGATCGTCAAAATGTGGGCCTTATTTTACCAATGTCTGTTTCAGACAACCTGATTCTGCAGGATTATTATCTGTCAAAGAACCAGTCTAAAGGGTTGTTAAATAAATCTAAAATACATCGTGACGGTCAAAAATTGATGTCAGACTTTGATATTCGGGCTGATTCAATTTTGGAACCAGTTGGTTCGTTATCCGGAGGCAATCAGCAAAAAGTGATTATTACTCGGGAGATAAGTCGAAATCCTGATTTACTTATAGCGGCTAATCCTATGCGTGGGTTGGATGTAGGCGCAATTGAGTATGTTCACAAACAAATTTTAAAACAACGAGAAAATGAAAAAGCTATTTTGCTAGTGAGTTTTGAGTTAGATGAATTGTTAAGATTATCTGACCGTATCGCGGTTATCCATCAGGGAAAGATTATGGGAATCGTTAAAACTGGGGACGTGACAAAACAAGAACTAGGATTTATGATGGCTGGTCAACCCATACCAACTCACTAAAGGATAGGAGGGAATACAGTATGCCAAATTCTTCAAAACTATTTAAAGTGTTAGTTCCGTTGACATCCGTCCTTGCCGGATTGGTGGTCGGTGCAATTGTCATGGCTATTTTTGGGTATGACCCATTTTTAAATTATGCGAGTTTATTTACCGGAGCCTTAGGCGACGCTAATGCAATTGGCGAAACACTTCGTGAATTAACACCGTTAATCTTAACTGCGCTTGGATTTTCAATTGCCAGTACCGCCGGTTTTTTTAATATTGGTGGTGCCGGTCAAGCGTTAATGGGATGGATGGCGTCTGTTAGTTTTGCGCTTAATTTTAGTAGCCTCCCTCACTGGTTATTGTTATTGGGGTCAATTATGGCCGGTGCGCTTGCCGGTGGGATCTGGGCCGGAATTGCCGGCGTTTTAAAGGCTTACCTTGGAACAAGTGAAGTTATTACTACGATTATGTTGAATTATATTGCGTTGTATCTAAGTAGTTTTCTGGTTAAGAATTTCTTAGCGCAGGACCAAAGTGATTTTTCAAAAACGATTCCGGAGGGCGCTCGTTTGAGAACACCATTTTTAGAACATCTTACGCAGAACTCAACTTTTAATTACGGAATTATAATTTCGTTAATAATGGTAATCGTGGTGTATTTTTTAATTCAACGGACTAAAGTGGGCTATGAATATCGTGCGGTCGGATTGAATGATAAGGCAGCTAATTATGCTGGGATGAACGTAAAAAAGGTAATTATAAGTGCTATGGTTGTTTCTGGAGCTTTAGCAGGGCTTGGTGGTGCGGTAGAAGGACTTGGTAATTACGAAAATATTTATGTGATGACTTCCTTACCAGATATTGGGTTCAACGGAATGGCCGTTTCACTATTGGCTAGCGGAAATCCAATTGGAATTATTTTTTCTGGTTTACTTTTTTCAATATTAAAAATTGGTGGATTAAGCATCTCGGTTGTTTCAACGACACCACCCGAAATTGTCGACATCGTTATTGCGACAATTATTTTCTTTGTTGGTATTAATTATGTAATTAAAATAGGACTAGAAAAATTGTCGAAGAAGAAGGGGGAAGGCTAATGTCAGTCATAACGATATTGATGACAATGGTTTCTACAGCTTTAATCTACTCAGCGCCGTTAATTTTTGCGGCGCTTGGTGGTACTTTTTCTGAAAGAGGTGGGATCGTCAACGTCGGATTAGAAGGAATTATGATTGTTGGTGCCTTTTCCGGTGCAGTATTTAATCTAACTTATGGACCAGCTTTAGGTGCTGTGACACCTTGGATTGGATTGCTAGTTGCTGGTGGATTTGGACTTCTTTTTTCAGTTTTACATGCATTGGCAACGGTCAATTTTCGTGCGGACCACATTGTTAGTGGAACTGTGTTAAATATGTTGGCTCCAGCACTTTGTGTCTTTTTGACGAAAATATTCTACGATGGTAAGGGGCAAACGCCCGTGCTTGACCAGAGTTTATCAACGTTTACGTTCCCTATCCTGTCAAAAATTCCTGTAGTTGGGGAGATATTTTTTACGAGAACGTCATTGCTGGCTTATCTTGGTATTTTGATTGGATTCATTAGTTGGTGGATATTAATCAAGACGAAGTTTGGTCTCAGACTGAGATCTGTTGGTGAAAACCCTCAGGCTGCAGACACATTGGGTATTAACGTATACTTGATGCGATATTCAGGTGTTTTAATTTCAGGATTTTTGGGCGGAATTGGTGGAGGCATTATGTCGCAATCAATCTCACTGAACTTTAGCGTATCAACGATTGCGGGCCAAGGATTTATGGCACTGGCAGCGATGATATTCGGTAAATGGCACCCGCTTAAAGTGGTTGCAGCTGCTATCTTCTTTGGGATTTCTCAAAGTTTAGCAATTATCGGCGCTTATATCCCAGTTATTTCAAAAATTGATGATGTATGGTTTCAAATGGCACCGTACTTAATCACAATTGTCGTTCTGGCACTGTTTATCGGGAAATTTTATGCGCCGGCTGCTGACGGTGAAACGTATGTTAAATCTAAATAGATAGTTAAAATGGTTACTCGATTTAGAATGAGTAATTATTTTTTTACAATAAAAGTAAACGCTTTCTTGAATAAATGATTAAAATAGACTAAGATTAACAAGAATAAATAAAAACAGTTACCGGAGGGGAATAGGCATGCAAATTACAACGAAAGATTTTGGAAACGACTATAGTCTGATTACGATTACGAATGATAATGGGTTTGAATTATCACTTACGGATTTAGGGGCACGAATTGTTAGTTTAAAAGTACCAGTTAGCACTGGGAAACGTGAGATTGTACTTGGATTTGATTCAGCAAGTGAATACTTACAAAAAGACAGTTTTATTGGTGCTTCAATTGGTCGTGTTGCTGGACGGATTAAAGATGGTAAATTCAACATTGATGATCAGAGTTACCAAGTTCAAATTAATGAAGGCACGAATACTTTGCATGGTGGTACTCCCGGGTTTGATACAAAAAAATGGGCTTATAAAATCGTCGAAGGCCAAAATGAATCATCAGTTATTTTTCATTTAGACAGCCCAGAAGGCGAACATGGTTTCCCAGGAAACATGTCAATTGACGTTACTTATACGTTTAATAATGACAATATTTGGCACCTTGAAACAACTGCCAAAACGGATAAGGATACCTTGTACAATCCAACAAACCACGTGTACTTTAACGTGATGGGGGATGTAACAGAAACAATTGATGATAATTCCTTACAAGTGGATAGCGATTATTTTGCGCCTCTCCAACCAAATTCAATCCCAACTGGTGAAAAAATGGCTGTTGACGGAACACCTTATGATTTCCGTCAAGCTAAGACGCTACGTGAAGTTTTCAGCAGTGATTTTGCGCAGAAGAATCAAGTTAACGGAATTGATCATCCCTTCTTCCTGAACAATCCCATGGTTGGTAAAGAATCTGCTAAGTTAGTCAGTGCAGATAAAGAAGTTTCAGTTTCAGTTTCAACAGATGCAACTAGCTTGGTTATGTTCACAGCAAACTTTGGTGATGATACACCAATAATGCATGGTAAAAAGCTTGCAAATCATGCAGCAATTACTTTTGAAACACAAGCAGCACCTGGTTCTGAACGATTCCCAGAATTTGGCGACATCGTCTTACGCGCGGGTGACACATACAAAACAGTAACAGAATTTAAATTAAATTAATTATTAATAAGTAGAACAGCCATTGTAAAATGGTTGTTTTTTTATATGAATTTATAAGTGTAAGTCGTACCATTTCGCCTAGTAAAGAGGTAGACTTTAAACAAAGAGAATAAAAGGGGTGTCTGAATAATGGCAGAACAAAAAAGAGTATTAGTCATTGGATCAAATGGTCGAATTGGCCAAAAAGTGACGAATAAATTGTCCGAAAAAGGTTATCAGGTATTGGCGGGTTCAAGGCATACGGATAATTTAGATCGGGATAACATTACTTATGTCTACGTTGATTTATTGGATAGCGTGGATAAGTTAGTTAAGAATATGCAAGCTGTTGATGTTGTTTTATTTGTTGCCGGTTCGGGCGGTAAAGATTTAATGAAGATTGACTTGGATGGCGCGGTTAAAACGATGGAAGCAGCGGAAACGGCTCATGTAAAACGTTTTATAATGCTGAGCACCATCTACTCATTAGACCGAGAAAAAGTGGCATCTTCATCAATTAGAAATTATATGACGGCTAAATTTTATGCGGACAACTGGTTAATGAAAAATACACAGTTGGACTACACGATTCTTCAACCTGGTGCTCTGACAAAGGAATCTAGCACAGGTAAAGTAACGTTAAATGATGGCCAGGCAAGCGATAATTCACTTGGAAATGTTGCGGACGTTTTGGTTTCAATTGTGGCAAATGATAATACGATTGGTAAAGTAATTACCATGCATGACGGCGAGACAGATATCGAGAGCGCCGTAAAAAATAGTTAATAGATTATATTGCAAAAAAAGGGTCATAAAGCTAGGTAAAATCTAGCCTTATGACCCTTTTAAATTTATTTACTCAATAACAATACCGCTATTGTTGGTTGGAGAAATGGCCCAAAGTGAATCATAATTATAGGTACCCACGGTATCAAAAATTGAAGTGGCAAAATCTAATGTTAGTTGAGCATAGTAATGCGATTTGTTAATAACAGAATTTGATGAGTCGCCAAGACTTGACGATGGTAAATCAAAGATTGTTTTATTAGAATTACTAAAATCAATTTTGTTTGAAGTTGCCGGTTTTTGTTCGAAGGTAAGTGTTTCGCCGTCTTTACTCGTCTGAACTTGTTTATACCATGATAAACGATCCTTTTTGAAGAGTGGGTTCAGGGTGTCATTAATCGACGAATCATTGGTATTAACACTTAAGTCCCAATTGACTTTGAACGGGTTATCGATAGCTAGGGTTCCGGAAGCGGATAATGTTTTTTTGTTTTCACCTAACTTATAGGTACCGAAATCAAAGTTTTTAGGGTAAGTGACTAACAAATTCCCAGTTACGTTTAAAATATAAGAAATAGGTGTATAATCTGTATCTTTTTCGGTTAAATCCGCATCCGAGATAGTTGGATTTGATGACCCTAAAATTTTATTAATTGAATCATCATTTGTAGCCGTAACCAGATAAGAAATTTTATTTTTATGGTAGAGGTGGTAACCGATTAATTGGTAGCCTTCATCGATCTGATCACTACCACCGGCTGATGTATTAGAATCCATAGCATAAGTTTTCTTGTCGGAGTAAGCTGTACGATCGTACTGATGTTTCTTATCTTGATATTGATTTTCTAAAGCGGTAATTGCATTTCCTGAATTAAAATCAATCGTATTTTCACCACTCGTGAAGGTTTGATTGGCTTCTGTAAGGGAGCTAGAATCCTTATAATTTTTAGCATATTTTTGCCACCTACCATCGTTTAACCGATACCATAAATAGTAAGAAGTGTCATTTGGATTCACATTTAAAGTCGTCGTGTACGTTTTTTCTGACGTTTGAATAGTTGAAGCGTCAGCACCAAGATTGGCATTATCTTGTTTAACAGTCGCCGACGTATTATTGATTGATGCGTTCAATGTCTTAGTTGATCCCGGAATAAAGGCGTTATTACCAGAAACCGTTGCCGATAAAATTGTCGGTTTAGAGGTATTCGTATCACTATTTTTCAAGAAACCGGCCGGATCATCTTTGGTATTAGCGACATCAAAATCGTCAGTATTAAACCCGGCATCACTAGCAACTTCATCGTCAACTGACATATTACCAGTAATATCTTGTCCCGACATGAGGTTACCGGTAAGCGGACTACCACTTCCTGACTGGGTAGCATCAATGGCGATATCAGCATTTGGCGCTAAAACAGAACCTACAAAGTTCTGACTTGTATTGGTACCAAACGATAAGGTCGTATTCTCTGTATTGAAATTATGGAGCAAATGAGAAGACGTATTAAACAGTGTCTTAATTGTTTTAGAACCAACTTTTATGGTTGTATCCTTGGTTAAAAGATTGACGCCTTTAGCATTCGTACCAGTTGTATTTTGACCTTTAAAAATATGACTGTCAGAATCATCCGTGATGTATGTTGCATCACCGTTTAAAGGCGCATAGCCGGCAACGCGCATCCAAGCTTCATTTGTAAAGTTGAACGAAGTAAAATTTTTATAATTTAGAATAATATAAGGCATTTTAGTTGTACCTGAAGTGAAATTCAATAAGTTAACGGAGAGCTCTTTAGCCGCTTGGAACTGGTTAAGATCACCGTTAATATCTACAACAACGACCCCTTGCTTTGTTGTTTTCTTATTCATATCAATGTTAATTTGAATGACGCCTGAACCACCATTATTGTTTGAATTAGTAATCGTATGATCCGTGTTGATAGCTACTGAATTGATTGCGTCATTATACAGGGCATTTTTACCACTGACTTCATGCGTATCTTTTGCAACAGTTGTTGATGTAAAATCGGCATAGTAATCACTAACGTTACGAAGATTTTTAGAAATATCGTCAAATGAAGTGATACTATTTTTTTTCATCGCGGGAAAATTAGCTAATGTGTCAGTTTTGTCCTCGACTTCATGGAAACGAGCGACACCAGCGGTATCCCAAGAACCTAATGATTTTAGCAAATCAGCATCTGTTGGTGGATGTTCAATAAAAAAAGATAGATTTTTTGTTTTTGAATAATGAAAACTCTGCGCATTTGAGTACATGCGCAGCAGACCACCTGAAACGGTATCAGAAACCATTGAAGGGTTCATTTTATCGAAGGTATCAGTGTCAGAATCACTTAAGTTTTTAGCCGAATAATTCTGAATAACAGCTTCACCATAGCCGGTAGATTTAAAATCTTTTGCAAAGTACTGACCTTGTAATGATTTAACTTGATCGGCATTAAATGTAATGGAACCACCGGCAACGCTGTTAACGCCCGTTGCCACACCCAATGGATATTGATCAGGTGTCTCATAGGCACCACCTGATTTAGGACTAGCTTGTATGCTTTCGAAAAATATAAAAAAGAAAATTAAACTAAAAAAAACACTTGCAATAGTCATGTAAACGCTATTACTGCTGGCATATCTAGACTTTAACATGGTTAACCCCCCGCGGATTGTGCTATTGAATCTTATGTAAATTATATGGTATTATTAGTTAAAGGTCAACGTCCCCAAATTTATACGTTGGCCAACTCAATAAATAACAATCTGGGAGGATTTTATATTATGAAAAAGAATTTATTTTTAATCGCAGCGTTAGTATTAGGCGCAACAGCAGCTGTTAGCACAAACGTTTCAGCTGATACGGCAACATCATCAGATGGTAAGGGTACAGCTACCTTGAATATCACGGCAGGTACCTTCAGTCAAGTAGGTGCACCATCATTTAGTTTTAAAACAGCAGTAGATAATGCATTAGTTACAGCTGGAAAAGCTGTTCCATCTACTGGCGTAGACAAAGCTACTCAAACTTTAAAAGTATCTGATTATGTAGGTACAGATGGTGGTTGGAATGTTACGGCGCAATTAGGCGCATTTGATAAAGCTGATGCTAAAGTTGGGTCATTAGACATCCCGGTTGGTGCAATTAATGCGGCAACTGAGGATATAAAAAAAGACACGACAACGATGAAGGCCAATTTAGTGCCAGCCGGATCTGCTGCTACTGTAGCAAGCTCTAAGACTGGTGCTGGTGACACGGTATTAGCATATGCTGACAATGGCGCAACACTAAATCTTAATGCAAGTACGAAGGTAGCAAGTTCTTCGGCTCCTTTAACTTGGACAGCAACTCAAGGTAACGCTACCGCACCAAAATTTAACTAAACCATAATATAAAATTCAATAAAGAGAAGACCGCCCTAAGGCAGTCTTTTTTTTTAAGGAGAAACAAAATAATGAAATTAAGAAAATTATTATTGAGCTTTCTGGCCGTAATGACAGTGACGATTGTTTCTGTGACAACTAACAAAGTCTACGCTAAGGCAGAAAGTGCAGGATTTACGGTCTCTAAAGTAACCCCTGAGAATCAATATCGTGAAGCAGCACAATTTGATATCAAGGTGAAACCTAACTCAACTCAGACGTTAGCGCTAGAAATTAAAAATTCAGAAAATGATACTAAGACGATTGATGTCACACCCAATGATTCTTATACAAATACCAATGGGATAATTGTGTACGATAAAACGTCAGTCAAAAAAACGCCAACAGAGCAATATCAGTTCTCTGATTTGATATCGGGTAAACAAGAAGTTGTTGTTGGACCTAAAAAGACAGTTAAAGTGACGTTTAACGTAAAAATGCCGGCAACATCTTTCTCCGGCATTGTCTTGGGCGGTTTTAATGTTCAGGAAAAAGTCATCAAAGAAAAAAGCGAGAGCAAAGGGATTGCGATTACCAATCGGTTTGCGTACGTTATCCAAGCAGTGATTAGAGAATCTAACACGGATGAGAATCCCGGACCAAAAATTACTATTGGCTCTACTAAAGTAGCGCTTAACGATTTAAAGAAAGTCTCACTGCAAACTAAGATTCAAAATGTTGAGCCAATTGTAATCGGTCCAGCGACCGTTAAAGCAACAATTATGGCAAAAGGTAGTACTAAAGTGTTATATAGTAAAACAATGACGCCAGTTACTTTTGCGCCTAATGCCGAGTTTGATTACGCTTTGGATTTAACGAAAGCTAATCTATCTGCCGGTAAATACAATGTTCATTACGTAGTAACGGGAAACAATAAATCATGGGAAGCAACAAACCCATTCACGATTACCGCCGCTAATGTTAAAAGTATTAAATCGGATAATAACGAAGCCAAACCTCATGCAACCTGGTTATTATGGTTGATTATTGGTATTATCGCGTTATTAGTTCTATTGGTCTTATTCTTACTTTTCATTATTTTGAAAAGAAGGAAAAAAGATAAAGAAGAAGAAAAAGCATTAGAAAATAAATAAGAATTTAAAAAGCCGTCTAAAATGAATTTACTCATTTTAGACGGCTTTTTTTGTGGAACGGATCGTTATTCTTGAGATGGATCCACTGGAATTTTTGGAGATGTAATTGACCATGTGACATTATCCTTAAAATTACCAGGATGGGTAATTTTATTTGTTTGAAGATTCAGGGCTATTTGTGCTGAATAGTAATTATTATTAATAATTGATGTCGTATCAGAACCAAAGATAGATGAATTTAAATCAAAAATCGTATCTTTAGATTTAATAGTTGTTAAATTTGAGGCATTTCCGTAAGTAATGGTTGAATTGCCAAGCGGGCTGGTTTGACGTTTTTCAAACCAGCCAAGTTGATCCGGTATAAAGAATGGATTTTTTGGATTATCGGTATCTTTGGTGCCAACTGCTAAGTCCCATTTAAGACCAAAAGGATTATCAACGGTTAATAATCCAGTTGCAGTTAACTTAGGCGTTGCTACCGATGTGCCCGCCGTGAAATTACCAAAGTTAAATATTTTTGGATAAGAGACTAGTAAATCCCCAATGACATGCAGGTTATATGAGATAGGGGTGTAATCGGGATTTATTTCTGCGAGATCTGAGGCAGAAAGGATTGTTCCGGATGCGCCGCCCAATAGTTCATTAATTGTTTTATCATTGTACTTAGAGTGCGTATCTGTATCGGTCGTTGATGTGACTAAATACGAAATTCTATTTTTATGAAACAGGTGATAACCAATTACTTGATTGGGATCACTTGCCTTATCATAGGTAGCGCTGTTTGTGTAGGCCACTTCATCATATTTGTATTTACTATGTTTCGTACTGTATGTTTTCGCAAGCTTGTCCGCGACGTTCCCGGTGATTCCTAGCTTAGAGCTGGTAAGTTCAGTCGTCCCATCTTGTACATATTTTTCCCAGGGACCATTGTTGAAACTATACCATAAATAATATTTTTCAGTTTTAGCCGGTGTAGATTTTGTATCCACATTAATCGTCGTATCAAATGACTTTTTAGACGTTTGAACGGTATGCTCTGGTAGTTCGGCAGTTATATTATTTAACGAGAAGTGGAAATTGTAAGGTTCAACCTGTGGAATATAATGGGTTGTACCAGAACCGGTATCAATGGATGTATAACCGGGTAATGAAATAGATTTAATCGTGGGATGAGTTGAGTTAACCGAATCAGGATTCTTTAAAAAATCTTGAATAGAGTCATCCCCAAAATCATCAGACGCGTTAAAAATACTTTGATAGGCCATATCACCGGGAACGTTTAGATTACCTATAATATTTTGACCGGTGATGATACTTCCGTACAGGATACCTTGATCTGCGTTGATATCAACGTCAGCGCTGGGTGCCAGTACTGATCCATATAAGGAACTTTTGGGATTACCAATGAAAATCTTGCCGTTCTCAGTATTAAAGTTATTTATAATGTGTGAAGACGTATTAAAAACAGATTTAACTTTTTCAGGTTTTTTACCCGTTGGATCAATAGGTGTTAAATTCTGTGTTAAAAGATCAGTGGCGGGTTTGTCTGCGCCGTTACTATTTTGACCGGTGAACAAGGTCCCTTTACTGTTACCGTCTAACTTATAATTTATAGAAGACCCATCAGATGCGGGTGGGTAGGCATTGCAGGTCATCCAAGTGCCATTATTAAAATTAAAGCTAATACCGGACGAGTCATTTGAAAAATGTTTATAATTTAGAACTATAAAAGGCATTTTCATCGTTTTAACGTTAAAATTAACTAAATTAATTGAAATAGCAGTAGCATCTTCAAAATGCGGAACATTACCATCAATATCGGCGAAAACGACGCCCTGATCTTTTGACTGAGCATTCATATTGATGGTTAGCTGAATGACATGTGCACTACTATCCCCGGCTTTAACAAGTTTATTTGTGTTTAAATCGGCATTTTTAATCGCATCATTATACTTTGTGGTGTCACCCTTTGCCTTTGAGTTTGAATAATTAGTTGACGTGAAGTTAGCGTAATAATCGCTAACATCGATAACATTTTGGGTGGCATCATTGAAGGACGTGATACCGTTATTTTTCATATTCGGGAAACCGGCAAGTGAGCTGGTTTTATCTTTTTTTGAATTAAATAGATTAATGGCAGCAGCATACTCGGGACTTGTTGGAGTGATACCTGACTGTTGAGTAACAGCCTTGGCAATGGTATCATCTGAAGGTGACGTTTCAATGTAATATGATAGATTCTTCGCTTTACCATTAGTTTTTGAAAAAATAAAACTATTTTTATTGGCATACCAGGCAATGATATCAGCCCCTGAGATGTTCTCTGATATCATTGGAGGACTAACTTTATCAAAGTCAGCATCGGTTAATCCCGCTAATGGGTCATGATCATAATTTTGCAGATATCTTGGAGGAATCTGCGGATTGTCTCCAGTGACGTTTCCAGACTGACCAGAAGAGGTAAATGTTTTTGCAAAAAACTGTCCTTGCAAAGAATAAATTTCATTCGAATTGAATGTGATTGTTCGTCCGGCAAAACCAGTAGTATCCGTAGCGGCTCCCATTGGATAACCCTTAGGTGGCGCATATGCCGTAGCGGCCTGAGTATTATAAACCGGCAATAGTAAAAAGAGTAAGCCAAAACAAAAAATGATAATCGATTTATGGATGATGGGTAATTTAGTACAATTGTTTTTAAGCAAGATGAAACCCCTTTCTAAATAATCAGAACTTAATCAATTGATTATATATTCATTATAGACTTGCGGACAAAAGATGTGTAGGTCTATCATGGAACCAACACTATAAAAGAGGGCAATATGGCATATTTATGATTGCTTAATGAAGAAACACTAATTTATCAGCTTTTTATTTTATAAAATAGCGGGATGTTTAATGGTATACCCTAGATTAAGCCTTTTCACTTTGGTATACTCAAGGAGAAACGTTTTAAAAAAAGGGAGATAATAAATTATGATTGAAGCAATTAACTTAAAAGCCGGAATGACTTTCGAACAAGGCGGCAAATTAATTAAAGTTTTAGAAGCAAGTCATCACAAACCAGGTAAGGGTAACACTGTTATGCGTATGAAATTACGTGACGTCCGTTCTGGTTCAACTGTTGAAACAACAATGCGTCCAGAAGTTAAGGTTGAACAAGCTAACATTGAAACAAAACCCGTTCAATTCTTATACAACCAAGACACAATGGCTTTCTTCATGGATTTAGAAACATATGAACAATATGAAATCCCAAGAGATATCATTGAACATGAAGCTAAATTCTTATTAGAAAATATGGAAGTTAAAATCCAATTTTACGGTACAGAAGTTATTGGGTTAACATTACCAACTGTTGTAACATTGCGCGTTGTTGAGACACAACCTTCAATTAAAGGTGCTACAGCAACTGGTTCAGGTAAACCAGCAACAATGGAAACAGGTCTTGTTGTTAACGTTCCTGACTTCATCGCTGCAGATGATGTTTTAGAAATTAATACACAAGAAGGTACATATCTTAAACGTGCACCTAAATAAGGTTCAACAGGTAGTCTCTTGAGGCTGCCTTTTTTTGAACCATTCAGGATGAGGAGATCATTATGGGGATTAAATTAGTTGCAATCGATATCGATGATACATTATTAAATCCAGAAGGCCAGTTAGCGGATGAAACGATTAATGCGATTCAAAAAACGATTCAAAAAGGGGTTAAGGTCGTGCTTTGTACGGGTCGTCCATTAGCCGGTGTCACGACATTTCTTAACCAATTAGGGATTAGCGGGGATGACCAATACGTGATTACCTACAATGGTGCAATTATTGAAACCGTGAGTGGCCATCGGTTGGCGCAACACACGTTAGATTTTGAAGATTATCTAGCCGCCGATAAATTAAGTTATGAACTGAATGTTCATTATAATATTCTGGATGATGAAAGTCGGATTTATACATCCAACAGGGATGTTGGACGTATTACAGTGATCCAAGCCGCCGAAAATGATGAAGGGTTATTCGTCCGAAATCCGGAAGAAATGCCACAAGATTTAACCGTGTCTAAAATTATGTTCGTAGATGAACCGGAAGTTTTAGATGCACAGATACATAAAATTAAAGAAACATTTGATGACCGTTATTACGTCGTTCGTAGCTTGCCAGAATTCTTAGAAGTTCTAAATAAGAAGGCAAATAAAGGTAATGCATTAACGGATTTATTATCAGAACTGGGATTAAAAAAAGAAGAGGTCATGGCAATGGGTGATCAACATAATGATTTAACCATGTTCGCGGTGGCTGGTACGACTGTTGCAATGGGAAACGCCATCCCTGAATTAAAAGAAGTCGCGACATACGTGACAGAATCCAACGCAAATCATGGAGTTGCGGTTGCGTTGGAACGGTATGTTATCTAATCTCGAAAAGATAAATTTAATAAGAAGAATAAAAAAAGTTTGGAACCCGCATTTATTAATGTCAGGGTCCAAACTTTTTAATTAGTCTAAAAGATGGTGCTTCGTTAAATAGTCATGAGCAACCTTACTTGCGGGGACATTTTTAACATCAACCAAGTAATTCATTTCCTGCATATCCGTATCAGAAATTTTATTACCCAGTTTGTTTAAACTCTTTTTCACAGTTGGGTACTTTTTTAAAATTCCTTTTGCGATGAGCGGTGCACCTTGGTAAGGCGGAAATAGGTGCTGGTCATCTCGCAGCGTTACCAGATTATATTTAATGAGCTGACTATCGGTTGAATAAGCATCGATTAAGTTGACGTCGCCATTCGCAATTGCTTGGTAGCGTAACGCTGGTTCGAACGATTTGACGTTAAAGGACACGCCATATTTCTTCTCTATCCCTTTATAACCATCCCCACGATTCAAAAATTCAAGTGTAAATCCTGCTTTAATTTTTGAAGAAACACGGGATAAGTCAGATATTTTCGTTAAATGATATTGATCCGCAAATTCTTTTGTTACAGCAACGGCGTAAGTATTTTGATAGGCCATTGGATCTAAAAAGTCTAAATTATCTTTAGCTTTAATAGCTGATTTTGCTTGCTGATAGACTTGTTCTTTATTTGTGTTTTTAAGGGGCGTTTTAACTAATTCTTCAAGTACCGTACCAGAAAATTCTGGATAAATGTCAATCGATTTAGATTTTAATGCCGAGTATAAAAAACTGGTTTTACCAAAATTTGGTTTTAAGGTTACGTTGATGGTGGGGTCGTCGTTCTCAATTAGATCTTTATACATATTGATTAATATCTCAGGCTCCGCTCCCATTTTGCCGGCAATGACCAATTCTTTTTTCTGATGAGTAAGAGCGTTAATCGTTGCGCCACCAGCGAATAGAACGCCTAAAGCGATCAAGATAGTGGCAATAGTTTTCACTTTTAAGTTTTGAAAACGACGGATTAAGGCGCTGAAAAGAACCGCTAAAATAATAGAACTTAAGGCACCAATAATAATTAAGCTCATGTCATTTCTGTCAATACCGAGTAAGATGAACGTCCCTAAACCGCCGGCACCAATTAAGGCGGCCAATGTTGCGGTCCCGATAATTAAAACAAAAGCGATTCGAATACCCGAGATGATTAGTGGCATAGCCAGTGGTAATTCAAAACGAATCAATTTTTGCGTTCGTGTCATGCCAAATGCGGTGGCTGCTTCTTCTAATGATGGATCAATACTAGTTAAGCCGACGTATGTGTTTTGGAATATGGGTAATAAGGCATAGGCCACCAATGCAATGATTGAAGGTAAGGTACCAATTCCGACTAACGGAATTAATAAACCAAGTAGGGCAAGTGACGGGATTGTTTGTAAAATACTGGTCATTTGCAGGACGATTTCAGCAGCTCGCTTGTATTGGACTAACCAAATTGCCAGCGAAACGGCAATGACAGTTGCAATCAACAACGAAATTAATGAAATTTGCAAATGTTGGAGAATAGCGGTCCATAAATCAGAGCGATGTGTTTGAAATGTTTCCATTAATTGCGTCATTAATGAGTCACCTCACTATTAGCCATGCTGGCATCGTAACGCACTAAACTTTGAGCATTAATGGTACCAAGTATGTGGTGGTTGTCATCTTGCACATTCACAACGGCGTGTTCAGCAAGTATGGGTATCAGTTCTTTAAAGGTCGTTTTGGCGGATATAATTGGATAGTCAGCTGTTTCATCAAAGGGGATACCAAATGAATTTTGAATCATTTCGGTTAAATCGAAATGCATATTTGGTTGATCTAAGCCAAAAAATTCTGAAACAAATGAGTTCTTTGGTGCCCGTCTGATTTCATCCGGTGTTCCAACTTGAATAAGGTTACCATCATGCATAATGCCAATTCGCGTTCCAAGGCGGAGTGCTTCAGACATATCATGCGTGATAAATACAATGGTATTGTGTAATTCTTCATGCAAGTTAATAACAACATCTTGCAGCGTTTTCTTTGAAATGGGATCTAACGCGCTGAAAGGTTCATCCATTAAAATTAATTTTGGTTCAGTTGCAATGGCGCGCAAAATACCGATACGCTGTTGTTCACCACCAGATAAATCGCTGGGCATTCTTTTACGATAGTCTTCAGGTGGTAAGCCGACGCCTAATAATAAGTCATCAACGCGTTTTCTTTGTTTATCTTTAGGCCATTTTTGTAAATCTGGCAGCAAGCTAATATTTTCAGCAACTGTCATATTAGGAAATAAGGCAATTTGTTGTAATACGTAGCCAATTTGCGAGCGTAAATCGTGTAGTGGGATTTTGTTAATATTTTGTCCTTCGAATTCGATAGTTCCAGACATAGGGTCAATTAAACGATTAATCATTTTTAACGTTGTTGTTTTCCCGCTACCACTTGGGCCAACGAGCACAAATAACTCGCCTTTATTAATATGTAAGTTGAAATCATTCAAGACTGGAACATTTTTAAATGATTTTTTAACATGTTTGAAGTCTAACAAAATATGAGCCCCGCTTCGATTTAGTTTATTGATAAAGTCGTTCGAAATATTAACTGTTTCGCTTGATAGTTTACAGTAATAAACTTTGCGATTCAAACATCTGTTCCCAAAGAATTGAAAATAAGTATTTATGGCTCATTATGGTAAACTAATCCTAGTTTAGGCTTGACTTAGAGTTAACTAGAAGTGTTTTAATAGCATTGAGGGGGAAGTATTTATGGATAATGAACAAGAATACAAAATTGGTGAGTTTGCCAAACTGGTCGGACTCTCAAGTTTTACACTTAGATATTATGAAAAAGAAGGTTTGATTAAACCACAACGCAACGCGTCCGGCTTACGGTATTATACGAAGGCCGACATTAAATGGGTAGGATTTTTGTTACACCTTAAAGGTACGGGGATGCGGATCACTGAGATTATTAAGTATGTTGAATTACGGGCACAAGGTGATACAACGATTATGGAACGACGTGAATTACTCAATAGAGTGAAAGATAATGCGGAGTCCGAAATGCGTGAACTTCAACGTAATATTGAGTTTATTTCACATAAAATAGATTGGTACGACGGAAAAGTATCATCTGAAACAAACGAATTTAAAAGTCTTAGTTTTGAAAAATATTTAGAGCGATTCGCAATATACGATTAAAGTAAAATGGAGGCAATTATAGTGAATGAAGAACAAGTGAAAAATGGCCTATTTCCAATGGGCGAGAAAAATGACGCTTATAAAGATGTTTTTGTCGGACAAAGTTATTTGGATATGTTAGTGGCTGATCCGGAGATTAATGTTGGCGTCGGTAACGTTAGTTTTGAACCCGGAACGCGGAATAACTGGCACATTCATCATGATGGATACCAACTACTGTTGGTAACGGCGGGTGAAGGTTGGTATCAAGAAGAAGGACAAGAAGCACGTCGTTTAAAAGTTGGTGACGTCGTTGTCACAAAAGATGGCGTTAAACATTGGCATGGTGCTACAAAAGATAGTTGGTTCTCACATGTCGCTATCACGGCAGGCACGCCGGAATGGTTAGAGGCTGTTGATGACGAGGCATATGGTAAATTAAAAAATAAATAGGGGGGCTATTAATTATGGCAAAAAAACAAACAGCAGGGCGCGACAACTTGGGCGAATTTGCACCTAAGTTTGCGGAATTAAATGATGATGTCTTATTTGGTGAAGTTTGGGCACGAGAAAGTGAGTTACCCGCACATCAACGTAGTATTATCACGATTTCTGCGTTAATTTCAGGTGGTAACTTCGAACAATTACCAGCTCATATGGCAATTGGAAAAACGAATGGCATTACGAAAGAAGAGATTGCAGAAATTATTACGCATTTATCATTTTATGTCGGTTGGCCTAAAGCGTGGTCAGCATTTAATATTGCTAAGGATGTTTTTGAAGATTAAGTCTTAATTATAGGTAAAAGTGCGGGCTATTTAAAAGTGGCGTGCACTTTTTTTGTCATAAAGTGCTTATTGCACGATTAAAAATAGCCACGTTTAGGGTTAATAAGGGAACGATTATATATTTTTTATGGAAAAGACGTGTTTTAAATAGTAAACTTAACGGAGTATACAGATATTGGTTAAAAGAGATAAATCTGGGGGAGATAGATAGTGAAATTAAAGAAAGTTATTGTGGGATTAATGCTCTGCACGGTTATAATGCAGGCGGGAGTCGTTAGTGCGGCTTCATATCACCAAAATTCGCACAGAGAAACAATTAGTAGTCGCTCAATGGGCGGATATACCACTAATGGAAGTTTATGGTCTTCCATTAAACATAAATTTGGCTGGTAAAATCGAATAATGTTGACCGTAACGCCACTCCAAATGTTATTTTTTGACGGAGAAGCAATTGTATTAATGAATTTAATACAATATATGTTAAGTAAAGACATACGAAATACAAATAAAATAAAAATTAAAATGATAACCGATATACTGATATTTCCAATAATTTGCGGAGTAGTCGGAAATATCGGTTATTTTATTTATTTAATCTCAATGATTCTTTTTTATGTCCGTATGAATGAAAAACCATTGAATAAATATCATACGCTTAATACTTTGCTGATTACGTTCGTTCTCTATTTAGTCATCGCCAATGTTGAAACCTATCTTTTTAAACTATTATATGAATATCGATTTCAAGTAAGCGTTAAGGAATTAAATAATACTGATTCATGGCTACATTTTGTCTTGCTCGGATTATTAGGTATAGCGGCTTACTTTGGTCTACGTTTGGCTAAAGTAAAATCATTAAAAAAATTCAATGTAGATAGTATCTATTTAGAAAAATTAATCTTTTATGATTTTCTGGGTATTATTGCGTTGCTTTCACTAGTTATCTTTAGCGCTCAGCATTTAAAAATTCAATTTGAATTTATTGGGATTATCATATTAGTGTTAATCATGATTATTGCCGCAATTGTATTGATGACTTATTTTGTATTTGATAGTTACGCCAAAAGAATGGCGCTTGAGAATAAACTGCAGATGCAAGAAATCCATCAAACTTATATTGATCAAATTGAACATCGTAATAAAGAACTCAGACGATTCAAGCACGATTATCAAAATATACTACTTACGTTAGAGCATTATATCCAAAATGATGACCGTGAAAAATTACGCGAGTATTTTGATGAGGTTGTGCGGGAATCAGGTAGTCAGATTGATATGGATGGAACCGGTTTTGAAACGGTAGCGCTTATTAAAAATGAACAAATTAGGTTAATGATGTATAGTAAAATCATTTTTGCGCAAAATCAAGATATTAAAGTTCATTTGGAAGTGGATCCCGAATTTGAATTCATGATGACCGGTGTTGATGCCATTCGAATACTAGGTATTTTATTTGATAACGCGATTGAAGCTTTGGTTGATTTACCAAAGGGCCAGCGATTTTTAAATATTGCGCTTGTTCGATATCAAGATTTTGATGAAGTCATTATGCGAAACGACTTCGACAAAGGACTTGTAAAAAAAGCGAATTTTATTAATTCAAGTAGTAAGGGCGATGGGCGCGGACAAGGGCTTAAAATCGTTAGAGAGATAATGGCTAAATATGAGGATAGTCAATTTGGCGTTTGTATGAATGGCGAACAATTTGAAGTGAATGTCATTTTAAAAAGAGGAGGTGACGACTAGTGTTATCACTATTTATCTATGAAGATGATGCCCAACAATTACTGGCCGAGAGGGAAGTTTTGAACAATCAAATGATAATTAATGATTTTGATGTTACTTGGGGTGTGGTTTCTAAACGTTCGGCTGATATTTTGAACGAGTTGGACCGGGATGAGACAATTACGGGACTTTATATCTTAGACGTTGAGGTTGACGATGACATGAGCGGGATTGAACTCGCAACTGAAATTCGCAAACGTGATACATTTGCGAAGATTGTTTTCGTCACATCTCATGCTGAGATGGCACTGATGACCTTTGAACGTAAAATTGAGCCTTTAGATTATATTGATAAGGGATTAGGATTTGAGCGGGTCAAAGAAAAATTAATTGACGATTTTCGTGTTGCCAATGAGCGGTATCTAGCTAGTAAAGAGGAAAAAGGCCGTTTATTCTCTTATAAGGTTGGCGCACACCTCTATCAGACCGCAATCGGCGAAGTTATTTTTTTAGAGACGGCAACTAATTCGCATAAAATTATTTTACATAAGTGGAATGAGAGTATTGAATTGAACGTTAAAATGAATGACATGGAAAAAAATTATCCGGCATTATTTAGAAGTCATAAAAGTTATTTAGTTAATTTGGACTGGATAAAAGACGTTGACCTCAAGAAAAAAACGATTAATTTTAAAAATGACGCAGTTGCGTACGTGTCTTATCGTAAATTATCGGAACTAAAACGGTTAATGGAAAACAAAAAAAGATTATCAAAGATAATTAAAAAAGGAGATAAGTAATATGGGAAAAATGTTGAAACGTATTATGGTTAGTTTAATGGGATTTTTTATTATCGCAGTAGTAGCCGAAAATAATGTGCAAGCGTCTGATGTCGGAGATCGTTATGTGACAAATGCAGAGTTACAAGATGGGAATGGGGATGCGCAAACTAGTTTTGATCAATATGACAACATGCAGGCGCATTATGATTTCACTATTCCAGCAAATAGCGGTGTAAAAGCCGGCGATCAGATGACGGTTGATTTACCAAAACAATTGGTCTTAAATAAATCAGTTTCGTTTGATATCGTTAACACTGAGGGAGTAGTCATTGGAAAAGCGGTGGCTGATAAAACAACCGGGAAGTTAACGGTTACTTTTACGGATTATGTTGAAACGCATAATAAATCGGATATCACGGGTAAAATGTCTGTTTGGGTTAGTTGGAATCATGATTTAATTTCTAGCGGATCAAGCGTCCCAATCGATTGGGGTGTGGCTGGAGAGACGACAATCAACGTGAACGATGGTGAAGGATTACCGGATAAGAATGAAGCTTTGTATAAGTGGGGATCAGTTGATCCAGTTGATCCAACTTTAATTCATTGGACCGTTCGATTAAACTATACGTTAAAAAATATCAAAAATGCGGTTTATACGGATACACTGGGTAAAAACCAAACGTTGGTTCCGGGATCGGTGGATGCCGCACACGGTTATTACACGCAGAATACGTTCAATAAAACGCTGGCGGTACCAGCTAGTCAAATCGTAGAAAATGGACAAACAGGATTTACAATTACGCTTGGTGACCTAGACGATACTGTTTTAATGAATTATGATGCACGTGCAACCGATGGAGGAGTTTCTACAACGTACGGTAATTCTGGCGTGTTAACGGGGGATGATTTTAAGACGTCAACCGTGGATGTTTATACGCCTGAAAATGGTGGTAATGGGACTGGTGAAGGTACCGATAACGGTAAGCCCGAAGTACCAAAGCCCGAAGTACCAAAGCCCGAAGTACCAGAAACTAAAGTCCCAGACACGAATAAACCTGTGACAAAAAAACCAGAAGTTGTCGCACCGGTGGTAACTCCTGGAAAATCTGTAGTTAAGAAAACGGTGAAAGAAACAAATAAAAAGACGGAACAACAAACATTGCCTCAAACAGGCGAAAAGTTAGATTATCAATCAATTTGGGTAGGATTGAGTTTAATTCTATTGAGTGGCGGATTGGTTTTAATCGCAAGTCGACGTCGTTAAAAATAGAAAAGAAGCCATAATAGGCTTCTTTTTTTGTGGAGTTTAGTGATGATAATCGATTTATTTTCTGAAATCCTGCCCAATTAAAATGCTGACTACAATAACGGTCACGGATGCAGCAATAAATTCTATGTTTAAGAAATTATGATTTGTAAAAAATTCAATCAGTACTCTAAAAATTGTCGCAGTAGCTAGCGCCAAAATGAATGTTTTAATATAGTGAGCATTTATATACGTATTTATTTTTTTAAACATTTATAGAAACTCCTTTATATTTTTCCTAATGATGGCACAGATAAGAAAAAATAGCGAACGGCATTAAAATGAGATTAAACATCAATTGATATTTAGGGTGGGTATAAATTGTTCAGCGGAACTGAAAGCGCTATAATTAAAATTGTAATTATATTTGGAGGGATGTTTATGTATCAGGCGAATGAAAAACGTTACGATAAAATGATTTATAACCGCTTGGGTAATAGTGGCTTAAAAGTATCCGCAATTGCACTAGGGTTATGGAAAAATTTTGGTGATGAAACACCATTAAGCACGCAAAAAGATATTATTGAAACAGCATTTGATAACGGCATTACTTACTTTGATTTGGCAAACAACTATGGAGATGGTGCCGCCGAGAAAAATTTCGGCCGTATTTTACGTGAGGACTTAAGCACACATCGAGATGAAATGGTTATTTCGACGAAGGCTGGCTATTATATGTGGCCGGGTCCGTACGGCGAATGGGGTTCAAAGAAAAATTTATTTGCTAGCATGGATCAATCATTGGAACGGATGCAGTTGGATTACGTCGATATTTTCTATCATCATCGCCCAGATCCTGATACACCGTTGGAAGAAACGGCAGAGGCCTTGGACTTGTTAGTGCGTCAAGGTAAGGCATTGTATGTCGGGATTTCCAATTATCGTGCGCCAGAAGCTGAAAAAATGATTCAGCTCTTGAAAGCAAAACATACGCCAATTGTCGTTCATCAACCACGGTATAACTTGTTAGATCGTTGGATTGAGGATGGACTAAAAGATATATTGAAGCAGGAACAGATTGGGACAGTTGCATTTAGCCCATTAGCACAAGGATTATTAACGGATCGTTATTTAAATGGTATTCCTGATGATTCACGTGTGAAAAAATTTGATTCTTTGAAGGAAGAGCGCGTTGAAAAAACAATTGTTCAGGTTAAAGGCCTGAACGAAGTAGCAATCAACCGAGGACAAACGTTAGCAGAAATGGCTTTATCATGGGATTTAAAAGATGATTCAGTTTCATCGGTCATTATTGGTGCGAGTCGTGTAAGCCAATTAATGGATAACTTAAAAGCGCTAGAACACCTAGAGTTCAGCGCCGCAGAGTTAGCAGAAATCGATAATATATTAGGATAGAAGAAAGGTTTTCGACAGATTGTCGGAAATCTTTTTTTAACTACTTTGTAAATAAAATATTCACATTTTTCATATTATAATACTGTGGGTTATAAACGATAACAATTTAAATAAACGTGGAAGGGTGAGTGGAATGTACCTTTTTCAAAAAATTGAAGAAGCAGTTTTTAAACAAAATGATGCTAGAAGAACGATTGGAGAATTTATTTTAGCAAATAGAGAAAAAATATCCGGTTATTCGATGGAAGAGATTGCCGGTATGACACATACATCTAAGCCGACGCTCGTACGGTTTGCAAAATATTTTGATTATTCCGGATGGAAAGAATTCACATATGCTTTTGCGCATGAGGTGGCACAGTTTGATGAGACAAACTTGGACGCTAATTTTAATTTACCTTTTGATAAGTCTGCTGACACCTTACAAATTATTGAGAATCTTGCTGATTTAAGTATGCAAACCATTAAGGAAACAGCCTCCCTGATTTCGCTTTCTGATATGGATAAGTCATCTGACATCATTAATCAGGCTAATACAACTGTTATCTTTGGTAGAAGTCCCAATTCATATTTAGGAGAATCTTTTAAAAGAAATTTGAACACAATTTATAAACGATCTTTAGTCACCAATGCAGATGAGGCTGGATTAATAGCTAATTCCTTAACAAACCAAGATTGCGCCGTAATCATATCATATTCTGGAGACAATCCGGAGACATATCCAATGAAAAATGTTAGTATTTTGTTGAAAAATAAAGTACCAATAATTAGTATTACCGGAGGTGGGGAAAACTATTTAAGAAAGTATTCAACAATTTCCTTGAATATAGCTAGTAGAGAGAGATTATATTCTAAGATAGCTAATTTTTCCACAGAGGAATCTATTCGGTTTATTTTAAATGTATTATATGCCAAACTATTTTCTTTAAACTATGATGAAAATTTGCAAACAAAGATAAATGATTCTCGCCATTTGGAAGGATTGAGAAAAACAACGTTTATGGATATATCGGAAGATCTTTAAAAGTAGAAAAAAAGACTCGAAAAAATAATTCTTACAATGACATCATTATAAGAATTATTTTTTCGAGTCTTTTTTGGTGTAATACATTATTAAAAACGGATTAGTTTGTAAAATTTATTTCATCAAAACAAGTTGATTTTGAAATAGAATGAAACGTATTTCAACATACCCTAATGATATTGAAAGCGCTATCTCTTAATGGTAAATTGAAATTAAGGGAAAATATGATGTATGAAATAAGACAATATATAGATTCAAAAAAATATTAGGGGTGACTTTATGAGTAAAAAATATGATAAATTAGCTAAAAATATTGTAGAAGAACTGGGTGGTAAAGAGAACATTACTGATGCGTATCATTGCCAAACTAGATTACGGTTTAAAGTGTCTAATGAGTCAAAAATTAATGTAGAAAAGTTAGAAGATTTGGATGGAGTTGCCAAGTATATTAATAATGCTGGTGTTCAACAAGTGGTTATTGGAACACATGTGAAGGATGTTTTTGAAGAAGTTGAAAAAAATATTGATGGACAGCAACATAACAATAATGACTCAGAGAAAAAAGGCATTTTTTCAACAATTATTGATTTTATATCGGGTAGCTTTCAACCGATTATTCCGGCACTTTCCGGAGCAGGGATGGTTAAAGCTGTTCTGGCACTTCTGGTGGTATTTAAGGTAGTATCAACAGATTCTCAGACTTATTATATGTTTAATCTTTTTGCGGATGGCGTTTTCTTCTTTCTACCAATGATTTTAGCCTTCACAGTTGCTCAGAAGTTAAGGAGTAACCCAATACTTGCGGTTTCTGTCGCGGCTATGATGATGCATCCAAATTGGGGTGCACTGGTTAGTGCGGGACAGCCAGTTAATTTTTTTGAAATTATACCTTTCACCCTAACAACCTATACGGGGTCTGTTATTCCGATTTTGATAATTATTATCGTTCAATCGTATGTTGAAAAATATTTGGAAAAGTTGATACCGAAATCAGTCGAGTTAGTATTTGTGCCAATGTTAACTTTCCTTATTATGGGAACATTAGCATTTTCTGTCTTGGGTCCTATAGGTAGTATTTTGGGTGGGTATCTGGCAACATTCTTTACTTTTTTAAGTGTTAACGCGAGTTGGGTTCCAGCCGTTTTAATTGGAGGGCTATTACCAATTATGGTGATGTTTGGACTACATAACGGTGTTGCACCACTTGGAGTAATGCAAATGTCTCAACTAGGGTACGACAGCATCTTTGGACCGGGTGCGTTAGTTTCTAATATTGCGCAGGCAACGGCTTCCGCGGTAGTAGCTTTCCGAACAAAAAATAAAAAAGTAAAGCAGTTAGCCATTTCGGGATCAATTACGGCATTTATGGGTATTACTGAACCTGTGCTTTATGGCGTTAATTTGCCTAAAAAATATCCACTTATTGCTTCTATGATTGGTGGTGCATCTGGTGGGCTATACGCAGGATTAACGAATACACATCGTTTTGCAACAGGTTCTTCTGGGATACCAGCAATATTATTATACATTGGTAACGATACAATGAAATTTTTTTGGAATATTATTATTGCCTTAATAATATCAGCAGTTGTAACGGCCATAGTGACATATATATTAAGTTTTAAATTTGAAAAAGAAGAAGAAATTACAGAAATTAAAACAGTTATTTTAGAAAATACGCATATGGCTAGTCCCTTATCTGGAACAATTATGCCTTTAAGTGAAGTGGCCGATGAGGCTTTTGCATCGGAGGCATTGGGTAAAGGATTTGCTGTCAATCCTTCAGTGGGTGAAGTCTATGCACCATTTGACGGAAAAGTGGTTGCCGTTTTCCCAACGAAGCATGCAATTGGACTTGTGTCTGATACTGGCGTTGAAGTTTTAATTCATATTGGGTTAAACACCGTTGAATTAAACGGAAAATATTTCGAAACGTTAATTGAAACGAATGACATCATTTCTAAAGGGCAGTTATTAGTGACTTTTGACAAAGAAAAGATAGAAGAGGCGGGTTATTTAACCCAAGTTCCCGTTGTTATTACTAATACCGCACAATATGACTCAATTGAAGTTATAAAATCTGGAGTTATTACTAAGGGCGAAGATATATTGGTAATTAAAGTTTAGGAGGAGTAAAAGATGCAATTAGATAAGAATTTTTTGTGGGGTGGTGCTACGGCATCTAATCAATCTGAGGGTGGCGTGTTGGAAGGTGGGCGTAAACTTTCTAATGTGGATTTACTTCCGACTGGACCGGATCGAAGTAAGGTGGCTGCTGGCGATTTAGAAATGCTGGAATGGAAAGACGGCTATTATTATCCGTCAAAAGTTGGAATCGATATGTACCATAGATACATGGAAGATATTAAGCTATTCGCGGAAATGGGATTCAAAGTGTATCGCATGTCACTCTCTTGGTCACGTATTTTTCCAAATGGGGATGAGAAAAAACCAAACGAGGAGGGATTAGCCTTTTATGAAGGTATATTTAAGGAGTTACGAAAGTTTAATATTGAACCACTAGTTACAATTGCCCATTTTGACGTCCCCGTTCATTTAATAAAAGAATATGGCGGATGGAAAAATAGGAAATTGATTAAATTCTATACACACTATGCGCAAACCGTTTTCCAACGCTATAAAGGACTGGTTAACTATTGGTTAACAATTAATGAAATTAATATATTACTACATCAACCTTTTGTCGGAGGAGGTATTGTATTTAAACCGGGTGATAATAAAGAAGAGATTAAATATCAGGCCGCCCACAATCAATTGGTGGCGAGCGCAATGGCAACAAAATTAGCACATGAAATTGATGCTGACAATAAAGTTGGGTGTATGTTGGCGGGTGGAAGCCATTATCCATATACTAGTCGACCCGAAGATTACCAAGAAGCTATCAATCGAGATCGAGAAGGATATTTCTTTATTGATGTTCAAGCACGAGGTAAATACCCCAATTATGCGTTGAAGAAATTTGCTCGTGAAGGGATAAACATATTAATGGGGGATGGGGATGAGAGAATATTAGCTGAATCTCCGGTTGATTTTGTTACATTTTCTTATTATTCTTCGAGAACAGTTAGCGCTCACCCCGAAGATTATTTACAGGCGACGGGTAATATTTTTCCTTCAATTAAAAATAAATATTTACCTTCAACGGAGTGGGGATGGCAAATTGATCCACTTGGACTACGAAATTCTTTAAACCAATTATACGATCGTTATCAAAAACCGCTATTTATCGTTGAGAACGGGTTAGGTGCTGTTGATACCCTAGATGAAAATGGCAATATTGAAGACGATTATAGAATTGACTATTTAAAGAAACATATTCAGGCCTTTAAAGATGCGGCTGAAATAGATGGGGTAGAATTATTGGGTTATACCACCTGGGGATGCATTGATTTAGTTGCGGCAAGTACGGGCCAAATGAGTAAGCGTTACGGATTTATTTATGTGGATCGAGATGACGATGGGAATGGAACATTAAATAGAAAGAAAAAGAAATCATTTGATTGGTATAAAAATGTTATCCTTTCGAACGGTGAAGAATTATAACGTAAATTTAATAGTTATTGGACATTTAGTGAATTATGAAAAAATAAGCGCGTCTCATCAATTAATCTGATGAAACGCGCTTATTTAGGTTTTGATTACAAAAATAAAGTAATTAATAAAAAAAGAACCCCAAGCATAATACTCACTTGGGAATCCTTAGATTAAGTTAAATTAATTTTGGTTTTCAAGAATTTCGCGGAATGGAATTAATCCTTCTGCTTGATACTCTTTAACGAAAGCTTTAACAGCTTCTGGATCTTGTGTTTTGGAATCAATAACAAGTTGTTCAACGGGAAGTGGACGATCTGACGTTACCTTAACGTCAATAACAACTGGTACTTTAGAACCCTTGGCTTCAGCAAAGGCAGTTTTTAATTCTGCCAATGTCCGGACGGTATAACCTTTTGCACCCATGTTGTTCGCAATACCACCCCAATCGGCGTCAATTAAATCAACACCTGAATGTGGTTGTTGCTTATCATCTTGTTCGGCGCGAATGAACCCGAGTTCCTTATTACTTAGGACAACGTTAATGATCGGCATATTGTATTTAACTTGCGTTAAAACGTCTTGCATAACCATAGTCCAACCACCATCACCGGAAATCGAGAAGACTTGGCGATCTGGGAATGCTGATTGCGCACCAATTGCGGCAGGTAATGCATAACCCATTGTGGCGTACCATGCAGACGTCGTGAATTTATTTTTTTCGCCAAGACGCAAGAAACGCATTGCTTCTACAGTTGCGTTACCCACATCAATTTGGAAAATAGCATCGTCATCTTTAATTTTGTTGATTTCATTGAAAACAGGTTCGAAACGAAGTGGCATACTGTCGTCTTCGTTGAAACTTTCAACCCATTTCATCCAATTTTCTTTATTTGCAATTGATGCTTTATACCATTTTGTTGGTGCAATTGGTGTTTTAACTGCATCATTTAATGCGATTAAGGTTTCCTTGGCATCCGCTAAGATAGGAACATCAACAGCATGACGTTTACCTAATTTTTCAGAATCAATATCGACTTGGATAAATTTGGCATCTGGGGCAAAGAAATAGCCACCAAATGGGAAGTCAGATCCAATAAAGAGCACGGCATCTGCTGCGCGAAGAAGATCAACACCAGGTTTATTAGCTACACGGCCTGCTGAACCCATATAAGCTTTGTAATCATCAGGAATAATTGTTTTTGCAAGTGCAGATGTTGCAATTGGTAGTGACAATTTTTCAGATAATGCAATTAACTCCTTACCGGCACCACGAATTCCTTTACCAGCATAAATAATAGGTGTTTTAGCCGTTGTCAAAATGTCTAAAGCATCTTGAATTTGTTTATCGCGAGGCATTGGGTAAAGTGGTTTTTGATAATTTGTAGCTGTTGATACAAATGTATCGTCAATTTCTTGCCAACCAAGATCAGTTGGAATGGTAACAACAGCCACACCGTTGTATTTGTAAGCTTGACGAATTGCTTCATCAACAACAACGGGCAAATTTTCAGGCGTTGTGGCCGTTCGGTTGTAGACAGAAACGTCTTCAAACATTGGATTTTCGTTCATTTCTTGGAAGTAATTTGTATTCATCATTTGTGTGCCGACTTGCCCAACTAGGGCAAGAACCGGAACGCCATCATATTTAGCGTCATAAAGACCATTCAATAGATGAACGGCGCCAGGGCCAGCTGAACCAAAAGCAACACCTAATTTTCCGGTTACTTTAGCTTCACCGGCTGCAGCAAGTGCCCCAACTTCTTCATGACGTACTTGAACATAATTAATGGTATCTTTACGGTTATGTAAGGCATTCATTGTTGAATCAAATGAGCCACCTGGTAATCCGTAGACGGTTTTAACGCCCCAATCTTCTAAAACTTTAAGCATTGCGTCTGAAGCATTAATTTTTTCTGACATAATAGCAAGTCCCCTTTTTGCAAATTTTATTCTATAAAAATATTATAGAACTATCAGTAAATTAATACTAGTGAAAGCACTTACTTTTTAGTAGTAAAAAAATAACTCAGACATGATTGCCTGAGTTATTTTAAAGAAACAATTAAATTATTTGAAGCGAACCACAATTTTACCAAGCGCGTGATGTGATTCACTGCGATCATGAGCTTCAGCCACGCCTTCTGCCGAGAACTTGTAGACTGAGTCTAACGTTACTTTTAAAGTGCCATTTTCAAGCATATTAGCTAATTTAGTTAGTTCTGCACCGTTTGGGTCTAACCAAATTGATTCAAAACGGACATTACGATTTTCGGCAAGACTGGCCGTTTTTTCAGCGGCGGTTCCGGTAATAGAAACCATTCGACCGGAACCGTGTTTTAAGATGCTGACCGATTTTTCCTGAGCTTCGCCGCCAATTGTATCAACGACAAGATCAATATCTTTTAAAACTTCGGTAAAATCTGTTTCATGGTAATCGATTACTTGATCAGCACCAAGTGCTTTAACGAAATCAATATTCGTTGAGCTAGTCGTTGTAATGACATAAGCGCCAATAGATTTAGCGAGTTGAATTGCAAAAGAACCAACGCCACCTGATCCGGCATGGATAAATACTTTTTCACCTTTTTGTAGGTGGCCGTGGTCAAAGAGTGCTTGCCATGCAGTTAAGCCGGCTAAAGGAACAGCTGCTGCTTCTTCAAAACTGATATTTTCAGGTTTAGGGGCAAGTAAGTTAGCATCAACAGCTGTGTATTCCGCGTATGTGCCAAAACGGGTAGTGGCTGGGCGAGCGAAAACACGATCGCCAACTTTCCAGTCGGTTACGTTAGAACCAACTTCAGTGATAACACCGGCTACGTCCCAACCTAAGATAATAGGAAATGGCCATTTAAACATGGGCTGCAAATAACCTTCACGTGTTTTCCAGTCAACAGGGTTGATTCCGGCCGCTTTTTCTTTCACGATTACTTGGTCCGCGGTCATTTCGGGCATTGGGACATCGCGTTGTTTGAGTTGGTCTTGTCCGCCAAACTCATCGATCACAACGGCTGACATTGTTTCATTTTGTGTCATTGGACTCATCTTCTTCCTAGTTACTTTTAATTTGTAAGTGAATTGTATCGAATAAACGGGTGGAATGCAATAACGACCCTCTTTTCGGGTGACGAAATTCAACGATTAAAATTGACATTTAGGCACTATTTACGTATATTGTAGCTATAAGCGATGAAGTAGTTCAGTAGCTTTTCGACCAATTTTAAAGAAACCTGATGGCCGCTGTAAATCAGGAATTGTCGATGAGTGAAGTACGCTATGGAGCTGTCAACGATTCATCTCGTTAACGATGATTAAGCGATTATCTACTATATATAGTAGATAATAACTTGGGTGGTAACGCGGAAATTAATTCGTCCCTAATATCTTTTTTAGATATTAGGGATTTTTTTATACTTATATTATATAGGAGGAAACAGAAATGAATATTATTGACGAACTAGAATGGCGCGATGCAATTAACCAAACAACAGATGAAGACGGGTTACGCGAATTAACTGCGGAAAAATCAGTTGGCTTGTATTGTGGGGTTGATCCAACGGGTGATAGTATGCATATTGGACACTTAATTCCATTTATGATGCTAAAAAGATTTCAATTAGCAGGCCATCATCCATATATCATCATTGGCGGGGGGACAGGTTCGATTGGTGATCCAAGTGGTAAGAATTCGGAACGCGTCCTCCAATCGATGGAACAAGTTCATCATAATGAACAAGCACTTACTGCACAAATGACTAAGCTATTTGGACAAGATTCAAATATTTCAATTGTGAATAATTACGATTGGTTATCAAAAATTAGCCTTCTGGATTTCTTACGTGATTACGGTAAGTTGTTTAATGTAAACAGTATGCTGGCGAAAGATGTTGTTGCAAGTCGTTTAGAAGTGGGTATTTCATTCACTGAGTTTACGTACCAAATTTTACAATCAGTCGATTTTTTACATTTACTTAGACATCATGATGTTCAATTGCAAATTGGTGGGGCCGATCAATGGGGTAATATTACGGCCGGAATTGATTTAATTCATAAAGAACTTGGATCTGATACAAAGGCTTATGGACTAACAATTCCGTTAATGCTTAAAGCTGATGGAACGAAATTTGGTAAAACAGCTGGTGGCGCAGTTTGGTTAAATCCAGAAAAAACGACGCCATATGAATTCTATCAATTCTGGTTAAACCAGGATGACAGAGATGTTGTGAAGTATTTGAAATTCTTCACATTTTTAACGTCGGACCAAATTGCAGAGTACCAGAAATCAGTGGAAACTGCTCCAGAAAAACGTGAAGCACAACGTCGTTTGGCACGTGAAGTAACGGAATTTGTTCATAGCCCGGAAGCAGTAATAGAAGCTGAGCATATTTCTGCGGCATTATTTTCGGGAGAAGTGAAGGAACTGACGACAAGCGAAATCGAACAAGGATTCAAAAATATGCCGTCAGTTGAATTGGCAGCCGAACCAGAAAATATTGTCGAGTTGCTAGTAAATACAAAAATAGAATCATCGAAAAGACAAGCGCGCGAAGATATTACAAATGGAGCTATCCGGATTAATGGAGAAAAAATTCAAGATTTAGATTTTGTAATCAACCCAGAAAAAGAATTTGATGGTAAGTTTGTGATTATTCGTCGTGGTAAAAAGAAATATTGGCTAGGACGTGTTAACGGATAAGCACGAATGAAATAAATTGCGTGAACTAACGATAAATTACTGAAAAAATAATCTCAAAAATAGGATTAACAGTCTATTTTTGAGATTATTTTTGGTTAAAATGGAGTAATATGCAAGGTGTATCCGATTACATCCATATTTTTAAATTTATTTCAATTAAAAGCTTGACGAAACCTTTTATTCTTGGTAAAGTAATAAACGTTGCTTCAGCAGTAAACAACTAATTCAAAAATAATCATTAATTAAGAATAAAAAAGTTCTTGACAATTAATGAGATAATTGATATGATATAAAAGTTGTCAAAAG
>NZ_AZDI01000003.1 GCF_001434695.1 Dellaglioa algida DSM 15638 | reverse complement strand
TATGTCACAGCCTCTTTTTATTTATTTCATATCCATTCCTTTTAACGTTACAAGCGTAATGAAAGTAGTGACACAAATAAGTACGGTCATAATAACTAAAGCGATAGGCATTGTCATAATAGTATCCTTTCTAATTAACAGTGTTAACTCATATGATTATGTTAACACTGTTAATTAATCGCGTCAATTATTTAGCTATAATGGTGTTATAATCAATTAACGGTATTAATTTATGGAGGTAGATATGAAATTAACTAAAGTTTTAATTGTACAATCAGCTATTGAAATTTTGCATGAACAAGGTCTAGAATCCGTTTCAATGAGATCCATTGCAACCAGATTAGGTGTGAAAGCACCAGCTCTATATAATCATGTTCAAAATAAACAGAATATCTTGGAGTTGATTTCTGAAGAAATTTCAAAAAAGGTGTTGTCACGTGTAGACGAAAACGACAGTATGGCGTCTTTTTCATTAGTTCTTAGGGACGAATTGAAGAAAATTAAAGATTCGTGGAAAATTTTTGCCGAAACGAGTCCAATGACACCGGTGAGAATGCAAATGATCACTATGTTTTTAACAATTTTAGAACAATTAGGGACTGGTGAAGAATCAGCCATGATTGGAAATATGATCAATAATTTCATTTTATCCTTTGTGGCGGATGAATATCTATTTTCTAATACTGCATCGCCAGCTGAGACGATTGATATACCAAACATTTTTAGAATGCCAGATATGTCGATTGAATCCCAATTTTTAGTTCAGTTAAATATTCTACTTGATGGCGTGATGAAACGGGTTGCTTCAAATAGTTAGATGTCGTCGTATTATCACAGGATACCAGTGCTTGCGACTTTTAATCGATGACCATTCTGGTGATATGTTTAGATATAAACATATATTTTGAATAGGACTAATTATTGTTTAGTTGGTGCGTGGATATTTATGGGGGTAATAGTACTCTTGATTTCCTTATTGATCGTAATGTTTTGATTGTATCTAGGAGTAAATGTAGTTGAATTTATAAATAGACGAGATACATATTTATAGTATAAGTAAATATTTTATTAGCAAATGATTAATAATATATATAAAAAATAAACGATTACTTATAGTAATCGTTTATTTTTTATATATTTAATTAATTTAACAATAAGTTACATCTAATTATAAAGACGAATTCTTTGACAGCGCTTCCAATTGATGTTATTGTTTGTTTTAGCGTATCACGTAAGTAATATATTAAAACAAATAATAACGATAGATAGCATTATCGTTAAAATTTTAACTTATTTTTGGTTTGGAAACGTATTTAATAAATTTTTGGGGGAATAATATATGAAAATATTTGCATATGGTATCCGTGATGATGAAAAACCATCGCTTGAGGAATGGAAAGCGATAAATCCGGAGATTGAAGTGGATTATACGCAGGATTTACTGACATCAGAAACGGCTAAGTTAGCTAAAGGTGCGGATTCGGTGGTAGTTTATCAACAATTAGATTATAACCGTGACTCATTAGCGGCACTAGCCGATGTTGGCGTAACAAATTTATCGTTACGTAACGTGGGTACGGATAATATTGATTTTGATGCAGCGCGCGAGTTTAAATTCAATATTTCTAATGTACCCGTATACTCGCCTAATGCGATTGCTGAACATTCAATGATCCAATTAGCACGCCTATTTCGACAAACGAAGGAGCTGGATGCTAAAGTAGCTGAACATAATTTACGTTGGGCACCAACTATTGGTCGAGAAATGCGTATGCAAACGGTCGGCATTATTGGAACGGGACATATTGGTCGTGTTGCCATCAACATATTAAAAGGTTTTGGTGCAAAAGTAATTGCTTACGATAAATATCCCAATGCTGAATTAATGTCTGAGGGTCTATATGTTGATACGTTGGATGAATTGTACGCACAAGCTGACGCCGTTTCTTTATATGTTCCCGGATTGCCTGAGAATTATCATTTGATTGATGCTGAAGCCATTGGAAAAATGAAAGATGGTGTTGTAATTGTGAACACGGCTCGTGGTAATTTAATAGATGTAGATGCAATTATAGCTGGACTAAATTCAGGGAAAATTTCAGGTTTTGGTATGGATGTTTATGAAAATGAGGTTGGTCTTTTTAACGAAGATTGGACTAATCGTGATTTTCCAGATGAAAAAATTGCTGATTTAATTGCGCGTAAAAATGTATTGGTGACACCTCATACAGCGTTTTATACAACTAAGGCTGTTTCAGAGATGGTTCAGCAATCATTTGACGCAGCAGTTGTTTTTGGAAAAGGTGAAAAGCCAGAAACGTTCGTAGAATATTAAATTTTTTAATTATTTTGAACAAGTGCAAAAAGGTTACGGGGTTATCAAGTTTTAAAATTGGGAAGAGGTAAAGCAGTATGTCCAATAAAATTGAAGAAAAAAAAGACACAGAATATGTACGTATGGCAAAAGAAAGTGCACCAGTTGCTTTTAATGGTCAAACTGATTTACATTTAAAAGATTTCTTTTTTAAAGTCTTGTCAGGTTCTGCACAAGGGATTTTGATTGGTGTTTTACCATCAGCTGTTATGAAATATATTATTAAGTACTCAGGATTGGGTACTACTGCGTTCGGCGCAGATTTAAGTGCTATTTTAACGTTATTTACATCGTTAATTCCATTTTTAATTGGGATGGCCATTGCCCTACAATTTAAAATGAAAATTTTAGATGTTGGTGTTGTTGCTATTGCAACGATGGTGGCATCAGGTTCAATTAAGTGGGCAGTTGCACCTGCCGGATGGGAAAATCCGGTGACAGGAGTGAACTCTGTGGTGCCCATGAATGCTTATATTGCTTCTGGGTCCGGTGATGTTATTAATGCTATGATTGTCGCATCTATCGCAGTTATAGTCGTCTGGTTAGTTGCCCATTATTTAAAAGGATTTGGATCAGTTGCGATTATTTTAAGTCCAATTCTTGTAGGTGGTGGCATTGGCCTACTTGGTAAGACGATTGCGCCTTATGTTGGTGATGTTACAGCGTGGATTGGTGAATTGGTTGAGATGTTTACAAATTTTGCGCCCATTCCAATGGCAATGTTAATTGCTATGGCGTTTTCAATCATTATTATTACGCCTGTCTCAACTGTCGGAATTGCTTTGGCAATTAGTTTGTCGGGTATTGGTTCCGGGGCCGCTGCCATGGGTGTTGTCGCAACGACAATCGTTTTATTAATTAATTCATGGAAAGTTAATAAACCGGGAGTTACCGTTGCGATCGCATTGGGGGCAATGAAGGGAATGATGCCTTCAGTATTTGCCAAACCCGTGACGATGTTGCCATTTTTGTTATCGGCTGCTATATCGGGAATTCCCGTTGCGTTATTTAACATTCAAGGGACACCGACTACTGCCGGTTTTGGATTCATCGGATTAGTTTCGCCTATCCAATCAATAGTTAAAGACCCTACAGTTCCCTCATCAGTTATGAATCATTTTATTAGTCCGCTAGTTGGTGTTTTTGCATGGCTGGTTGTGCCAATTGTTGCGGGATTCGTTGTACAGTTCATATTCAGTAAGTTATTAAAACTGTATACACCAATGGATTTCCAACAAGATTTATAACAATATTTGTAAGTTAATAAAAATATCTAATTGAAAATAAAAAATATAGAAAAATAATTGAAAGAAGGATTATTAATATGCGTGTTGGAATGATTGGACTGGGTAAGATGGGGTTAAGCTTAACAAAGAATATGCTTGATAATGGAATTGAGGTTGTTGGATTCGATTTAGCAACTGAAAACGTAAAAGCTGCAGAAGAAGCAGGCGCAATTTCAGCTTCAAGTCTTGAAGACTTTGTTTCTAAATTAGGGTCTACTAAGACTACGTGGTTATTGTTACCAGCTGGTGCACCAACAGATGCAACTATCGTCAAATTGACGGAACTGCTTAACAAGGATGATTTAATTGTTGATGGCGGTAATTCAAACTTTAAAGATTCGCTTAGACACAATAAAATCGTGACAGAAGCCGGAATGAGATTTTTTGACTGTGGTACATCGGGAGGTCAATCAGGCGCTCGTAATGGTGGAAACTTTATGATTGGTGGGGATGATGCGGATGCATTTAATCAATATCTTGACCCAATCTTTAAATTGATTTCTGAAAAAGATGGGTATCTTTATACCGGTGCAGCAGGCTCTGGTCATTACTTGAAGATGGTGCATAATGGTATTGAATATGGAATGATGCAGGCAATTGGTGAAGGATTTGATGTTCTTGAGAGCGGTCAATATGATTATGATAATGAAGCTGTAGCTAAATTGTGGAATCATGGTTCAGTTATCCGTAGTTGGTTAATGGAACTTGTGGAAGATGCGTTTTCAGATGATGCACATTTGGATGACTTACTTGGACGCATGCATTCTTCAGGTGAGGGGCAGTGGACATTACAAGAAGCACTCGATAGTAAAGTGCCAACGCCAGTTATCGCATTGTCAGTGATGATGCGTTATGAATCGATGAGAAACGTTGATGCAAACTTTACAGGTAAGGTTGTTGCTGCAATGCGCCATGGCTTCGGAGGGCACGTTGTAGATAAATCGTAAGCTGTTATTTTTAATATGACGAATGGATAATTCGCAGGACCATGTCTTGTTTAATTTTTTTGAGACAAAATTTATTTAATTTGTGCCACTTTACTGAAAGAGGACTATAATTAAGAGTGAAGTTGAAAGACAGTTAACTGTCCAAATCAAAAGAGGCGATAGCAATGGCAAAGTTGAGTAAAGAACAACGCAAAGCAATGGCTCAAAAAGCAATGGACGAACGTGCTAAACATCCACAAGCTGAAAAAAAACAATCAGGTTTCAAATTTATTGAAGAAGAATCAGCTAAATTAGAATCAGAAAAAAACTAATTATAAAAGTTCAAAGATTAATTCTGAGTATTCTTGGAATTAATCTTTTTTTATTTCACTGAATCATTATTAAATTTGTCGTGAGTCAGGTACAATTTAGACGAGAAAGAATTAAATTAGGGAGTGATTAAATCGTGTTAATTAAACAAGTACATATCGAAAATGAAAAAGAATTACAAGATGTCCGCGTAGAAAAAGGGGTATTTACTGAAATTGGCTTAAATTTACAGGCCGAATCTAACGAGCAGGTTATTGATGTAACGAATAAATTAATGTTACCTCCATTTGTTGATCCGCACGTCCACTTGGATTCAACACTTACGGCTGGAGATCCAGAATGGAATGAATCAGGTACTTTATTTGACGGTATCCGAATCTGGTCTGAGCGTAAAAAAACGTTAACGCGTGAAGATGTCAAAGAACGTGCTATTAAAGCCTTGAAAATGCAAGCAGCACATGGTGTTCAATTTGTTCGGTCACATGTGGATGTAACTGATCCAGAGTTAGTTGCTTTGAAAGCCTTGATTGAAGTGCGCGAAGAAGTAAAGCCTTGGATGGAGCTACAATTGGTCGCCTTCCCGCAAGAAGGCATATTATCATTTCCAAATGGAAAAGAATTGATGACGAAGGCGGCCGAATTAGGTGTTGACGCGATTGGTGCGATTCCACATTTTGAATTCAATCGTGAATATGCAGTAGAATCTCTTCATTTTGCCTTCGAACTAGCGCAAAAATATGATTTATTATTCGATGCGCATACTGACGAAATTGATGATCCTAGTTCTCGTAGCCTGGAAACAGTTGCAACCCTAGCGCTAGAGACAGGGATGAAAGACAAGGTTACTGCGTCACACACAACAGCGATGGGATCGTATAATGATGCTTATTTATATAAATTAATGCGCTTATTAAAAATGTCAGACATGAACTTTATTGCTAATCCACTTGTGAATATGTTTTTAGGTGGTCGATTTGATACATATCCGAAACGCCGTGGGTTAACACGTGTAAAAGAATTAGACGAAAATGGCCTAAATGTTGCCTTTGGTGAAGATGATATTAAAGATCCTTGGTATCCAATGGGTAACGGCAATATGTTGGATGCTTTGCATATGGGCTTACATGCCACGCAAATCATGGGTTACAGCCAGATTATGAACGCTTACCGATTTGTGACAACCAATGGTGCCAAAGCGATGCATATTATGGATCATTACGGAATTGAAGTTGGCAAACCAGCTAGTTTCGTAATCATGGATAGTGATAATTTTTATGATGCATTGAACACACGCGCCGCTGTTATGTTATCCGTACATAATGGAGACGTGATTAGTGAGACTAAGCCAGCAGAAACGCAGTTATATATTTAAAAAAGATACGTCTAGTGGTGACGTATCTTTTAATAAAGGTTATTGATAGCGCTTTATAAGTGTAACTGATAAAATTGAATCATAAACTGAAAAGGGGTAATACAATGAAAATGATTAATTTGGGTGGAAGTAATCTTCAAGTATCATCTGTTGGGTTAGGCTGCATGCGCATGCCAGAATTGTCAACAAAACAAGCAGCAGAAATGATTCAAATGGCGGCTGATCATGGTATTAATTTCTTTGATCATGCAGACATTTATGGAGCAGGAAAAGCTGAAGAAGTTTTTGCAGCAGGTTTCTCTGAAACGGAACTTTCGCGTGAAGATATAATTCTTCAATCAAAATGTGGTATTGTGCCAGGGTTAGAATATAATTTTACGGCAGAACATATTGAAAAAAGTGTTGATGGTATTTTAAAACGATTAAATACAGAATATATTGATAGTTTATTGTTACATAGACCCGATACATTGATGGAGCCTGAAGCCATTGCTCGCGTATTCGAAAAGCTCCAAGCATCTGGTAAGGTTCGTAATTTTGGGGTAAGTAATTTTTATCCGGGACAAGTTGATTTATTACAACAGGCTTTAGACACGAAATTATTGGTAAACCAACTTCAATTTGGTGTGATGCATACTGGAATGATTGATTTGGGAACAAACGTGAATATGGTTAATAATGCCGGAATTAACCGTGATGGTGGAATATTAGAATATTCGCGTCTTAAAAAGATGACGATCCAAGCATGGTCACCATTCCAATATGGTTTCTTTGAAGGCACATTCTTAGATAACCCTAAGTTTGCTGAATTGAATGAAGTGTTAAATCGCTTAGCTAGAGAAAAGAATTCAACAAACACGGGTATTGCGACTGCATTCATTTTACGTCACCCTGCAAAAATGCAAGTAATCGCGGGGACAATGAATCCAAAACGTATTACCGAAATCACAGATGCTACTGAAATAGAATTAACGCATCAAGAATGGTACGAAATTTATCGTGCAGCGGGTAATAAGTTACCATAAAAATAGTTTATGATAAATTAAAAAAGTAGAGTTCGCATCTAAGTTGGATGTGAACTCTATTTTTTGCAATATTTATATTATAATAAATAATTTGTACGGATGAATACAAGAGCAATTATTTATTTAAATGAGTGGAGGTACTAAAAACAAAATTACTTTTGTGAGCTACTTGATATGGTAAGATAATGGTAAATGGGTGGTGGAAAATATGGAGAATAAGTACGAACATGTTTATCGTGAAATTAAAGATAAAATTATAGCGGGCGAATTTGATATTAATGATAAGTTAATGACGGAATCTGAACTAATGGTCGCGTATTCGGTAAGTCGTTATACAATTAGAAGGGCGATTGGCGATTTAGAAAGCGCGGGTTATGTCTATCGTATTCAAGGTGGCGGTATCTTTGTTAATGACTGGCATACTGGTAAAAAAATAACGCAAAATAATAATAAAATGATTGGCGTTGTTACAACGCACATTGCTGACTATATTTTCCCAAACATCATCACGGGGATTGACCGGGTTATCTCGGAAGAAGGGTATACTATTATTTTAAGTAATACTCTGGATACTCCAGACAGGGAAAGAACCAGCCTTTTAAAGATGTTGGAGATGGACTTATCTGGATTGATTATTGAGCCAACGCAGAGCGCACTGGTTAACAAAAATAAAGATTTATATGAAAAAATATTAGAACTTAAAATACCAACGCTCTTCATTAACGCGCATTATGAAGATATTGACATTCCATACTTGGAGTTAAATGACTTCAATGGCAGTGAGCTAGAAACGGAGCATTTAATTAAAAACGGACATGAAAAAATATTAGGCGTTTTTAAGGTGGATGATAAACAAGGGTTACTACGAATGAACGGTTTTGTTCAGGCGTATATGGAACATGCTAATAGTTCATATCAAAGTGAAATATTGATGTATCGGTCAACGGATCCCTTGCAAAATATTTATCAAAAAATTGAAAAAATATTACACCGTTCTGACAGACCGACTGCAATTGTTTGCTACAATGACCAATTAGCCATTAAATTAATGGATATCGTAAAATCAATGGATATGGAGATTCCAGAAGACGTTTCTATTGTTGGTTTTGATGATTATCAGTTATCAAAATATATGTCACCAAAGTTAACGACAATTAGGCACCCTAAAGAAAAGATGGGACGTCAAGCTGCTAAAATGTTGTTAGAGATGATAAGAGGTAAGAATACAAAGATTCAATCAGTTGTGTATGAGGCTAAATTAGTTAGCCGAGAAAGCGTTAAAAACCGAAATAAATAGTTAATAAGTTGTCTAGTGTTTAGACAACTTATTTTTTTATTTCTGAAAATTCATACGAATAAATAAAATAAATGTTGATTTATTCGTATGAATGTGAGAAGATGACCTTGTTATAAAAATGAAAGCGCTTTTAATGGTGCTTGGTTCAAAGCAATTTTTCGGGCAATAACTGGAAGACAATAAAATTTGGAGGCGGCATATGCAAAAAGAAAAGAAAATATCTAGTAAGTTTATTTACTTTTTTGGATCATTTGGTGGAATTTTGTTCGGATACGATATCGGGGTTATGACAGGAGCATTACCTTTCTTACAAAAAGATTGGGCACTTCAAAATAGTGCCGGTACTGTTGGGTGGATTACTTCAGGAGTTATGTTTGGTGCCATCTTTGGAGGTGCGCTAGCAGGAAAACTGTCAGATAAGTTAGGCCGACGAAAAATGATTCTGATGTCAGCCGTTGTATTCGTTATTGGATCATTGCTTGCATCATTCTCACCTAATAACGGACAGATGTATTTGATAATTGTCCGCATTTTCTTAGGACTGGCAGTTGGTGCTTCATCAGCATTGGTACCAGCTTACATGTCAGAGATGTCTCCTGCTAAATTACGGGGGCGACTTTCGGGGATTAATCAAACAATGATTGTTTCAGGAATGTTGCTTTCATATATCATGGATTTCTTATTAAAAGATTTACCTGAAGCATGGGCATGGCGCGTTATGCTTGGATTGGCAGCAGTTCCAGCGGTTGTCTTATATATGGGAGTTTCACGTTTACCAGAATCACCCCGTTTCTTGGTTAAAATAAATAAAGTTGATGAGGCACGCCAAGTATTAACTTGGATTCGCCCAGAAAATGAAGTTGAACAAGAATTAGCCGATATTCAGACAACTGCCGGCGAAGAAAGCCATATTGAAAAAACGTCAATGGTTCAATTGTTCACAGGAAAATATCGTTACCTAGTTATGGCCGGTGTCGGTGTTGCGGCATTCCAACAATTCCAAGGTGCTAACGCAATTTTCTACTATATCCCATTAATTGTTGAAAAGGCAACGGGTAATGCGGCAAGTTCAGCATTAATGTGGCCAATCATCCAAGGAATTATCCTTGTTTTGGGATCACTCTTGTTCTTAGTTATTGCAGATAAATTTAAACGCCGTACTCTTTTAATTCTTGGTGGGTTGGTCATGGGATTATCATTTATCCTACCAACGATTATTAATATGGTAGTACCAAACACAAGTCCTATGATGATTGTTGTCTTCTTATGTATCTACGTTGCATTCTACTCATTCACATGGGCACCACTTACATGGGTATTGGTTGGTGAATTATTCCCATTAGCCGTTCGTGGAAGCGCTTCAGGAATTGCGTCTTCGGCTAACTGGATTGGTTCATTCTTGGTAGGACTATTGTTCCCTATCATGACGGCCTCGATGCCACAAGATGCCGTGTTCGCAATCTTCGGAGTTATCTGTTTATTGGGTGTCCTATTCATTCGTTTCTTTGTTCCAGAAACACGCGGTCGTTCATTGGAAGAAATTGAAGAAGAAGGAACAAAAAAAACAAATAACTAACAAGCCAGGAGGATGATTAATATGGATTTAGTAAAAACATCTCAAGCAGTAAAAAATGGTCAAGTTTCATTGGGAATCGAATTAGGATCAACGCGGATTAAAGCCGTGCTGGTGACAGATGACTTTAAAACAATAGCGACAGGAAGTTTTAATTGGGAAAACCAACTGGAAGATGGTCTTTGGACCTACTCGCTTGAACAAGTTTGGCTTGGAATCCAAACAAGTTATAGACAAATGGCCGCAAATGTTCAAAGTAAATATCATGAACCTTTAACGAAAATTGATTCGATTGGTGTCAGTGCTATGATGCACGGTTACCTCGTCTTTTCAGAAAAAGATGATTTATTGGTGCCTTTTAGAACATGGCGAAATAACAATACAGAGCAATCGGCTGATGAATTAACGAAATTATTGAACTTTAATATCCCACAACGTTGGAGCATTGCGCATCTTTATCAGGCCGTTTTAAATGACGAAACGCATGTCAATGACATTAGTCATTTAGAAACCTTGGCTAGTTATGTCCATTATAAATTATCTGGTAAAAAAGTTATCGGAATTGGGGATGCTTCTGGTATCTTCCCGATTGACGAAAAAACGGGTACTTACTCTGCTGATTTATTAGATAAATTTAGTGACATTAAAAAAGTTGCTGAATACGACTGGAATGTTAAAGATATTTTACCAACCGTTTTAAGAGCTGGCGAAAATGCGGGTTCTTTAACGGATGAAGGGTCTAAGTTACTTGATGCCAGTGGCAAACTAGAGGGCGGTAGTTTGATGGCGCCTCCTGAAGGGGACGCTGGTACAGGGATGGTTGGAACAAATAGTGTCCGTAAGAGAACAGGTAACATCTCGGTTGGAACGTCAGCTTTCTCAATGACTGTTCTTGATGCTCCAATGAAAAAAGTTTATAAAGATATCGATATCGTGACAACACCAAGTGGTGCACCGGTTGCGATGGTTCATGTTAATAATAGCTCTTCAGATATTAATGCATGGGTATCTATTTTCGGCGAGTTTGCGGCAAAATTAGGCGTTCAATTAACACCGGATCAGTTGTATGAACGTTTGTTCTTAGAATCAACTCATGCGGATGCAGATGCTGGTGGTTTGATTAATTATAGCTACCTATCTGGTGAAAATATTACGCATATGTCGGAAGGACGTCCATTATTTGTTCGAACACCTAATAGTCATTTTACGTTACCTAACTTCATTCAAACGCAATTGTATGCGGCATTTGCGCCTCTTAAAATTGGAATGGATATTTTAAGTCAGGAAGAACATATCCAAACTGACGTTATGATCGCTCAAGGTGGTATTTTAAAAACAGCCGTTGTTGGACAGCAAGTATTAGCTAATACGCTGAATATTCCAATTACTGTCATGAGCACGGCTGGTGAGGGTGGACCTTGGGGAATGGCAGTCTTAGCTATTTTCGCTAAGAGAAATAACAATGGTCAAAGTTTAGAAGATTTCTTGGATCACGAGGTCTTTGTAGATCCAGAAAGCATGACATTAAGTCCCGAACCTGAAGGGGTTGAAGGTTACAATAAATTTATATCTAGGTATGAAGCTGGCTTACCTGTTGAGTCAGAAGCCATAAAAACAATTAAGGAAGAAAAGAGGAACGAGTAATATGTTAGAAAAGCTTAAACAAGAAGTGTACGACGCTAACATGCTGTTACCTAAGTACAACTTAATTACCTTTACCTGGGGTAACGTGAGTGGAATTGACCGTGAAAAAGGACTGTTTGTCATCAAACCATCTGGTGTTGATTATGAGGACCTAAAACCTTCAGATATGGTCGTAGTCGATTTACAAGGGGAAAAAATTGAAGGTGATATGAATCCTTCGAGTGATACGGAAACGCATCGAATTCTATATAACAACTTCCCTAATATTAAAGGGGTTGTTCATACGCATTCACCTTGGGCCGTTTCATTTGCACAAGCAGGGTTAGATATCCCGGCCGCCGGGACAACGCACGCAGATACATTTTATGGCTCAGTTCCAGCAAGTCGTATCATGAATGAAGCCGAAGTTGTGACAGAGTACGAAAAACAAACAGGTGATGTAATCGTTGAGACGTTTAAAAAACGAAACCTCGATCCAGATCAAATTCCAGCTGTGCTAGTTAATGATCATGGCCCATTTACGTGGGGAACATCGGCTTCGGATGCTGTGCACAATGCAGTTGTTTTAGAAGAAGTTGCAAAAATGACTTATCATTCATTGCAATTAAATCCGCACGCAATCGATATGCCACAATATTTATTGGACAAACACTTTTTAAGAAAACATGGTAAAAATGCTTATTATGGTCAAATTAAACATTAGTATACGATTTTAAAAAATAAGAAACTATTAGGAGGAATTATATTATGTTAAAAGTTAGTGAAAAAGAATTTTGGTTCGTTGTTGGTAGTCAAGGTTTATACGGTCAAGACGTTTTAGACGTTGTTAAGAGCGATGCAGAAAAAATCATTGAGAATTTAAATGCCAGTGGTTCACTTCCATACAAAATTATTTTTAAAGAAGTCGCAACAACTGCTGAAGTCATAACTCAAATTATGAAAGAAGCAAACTTTGAAGATAAAGTTGCGGGTGTGATTACTTGGATGCACACATTCTCTCCTGCTAAAAACTGGATTCGCGGAACAAAATTATTGCAAAAACCATTATTGCATTTAGCAACACAATTTGGTGAAAATATTCCTTGGTCAACAATTGATATGGATTACATGAATACTAACCAAAGTGCCCATGGGGATCGTGAATATGGCTTCATTAATGCGCGTCTTCAAAAGCACAATAAAATTGTTGTTGGCTACTGGAAAGACGAAAAAGTTCAATCACAAATTGCTGACTGGATGGATGTTGCCGTAGCTTATGGTGAAAGTTTCAATATTAAAGTTGCTCGTTTTGGCGATAACATGCGTAATGTTGCCGTTACAGACGGTGATAAAGTTGAAGCACAAATCAAATTTGGCTGGACTGTTGATTACTTTGGTATTGGTGATTTAGTTGCTGAAATGAAAGAAGTAACAGACGCTGAAATTAACGCAACCTACAAAGAATGTGAAGGCATGTACGATATGGTCGTAGGTGATAATGATCCTGCATTCTTTGAAGATCATGTTAAAGAACAGATTAGAATTGAAATTGCTTTACGCAAATTTATGGAACGTGGCGGATACACAGCATTCACATCTAACTTCGAAGATCTTTGGGGTATGAAACAATTACCAGGGATGGCCGTTCAACGCTTGAACGCTGAAGGTTATGGATTTGCTGGTGAAGGTGACTGGAAAACTGCCGCAATTGATCGCTTAATCAAGATTATGGCACACAATAAATTAACGGGATTCATGGAAGATTACACATATGATTTACGTGCAGGCCATGAAGAAATCCTTGGTTCACATATGCTTGAAGTTGATCCTACATTGGCTTCAACAAAACCTCGTGTGGAAGTACATCCATTAGGAATTGGTGACCGTGAAGACCCAGCTCGTTTGATTTTTGATGGTTCAGATGGTCATGGTGTTGTTATTTCAATGTCTGATTTTGGTACTGAATATAAATTACTCATCAATTCAGTTGATGGGTCAAAACCAGAAGTTGAGGCACCTCACTTACCAGTAGCTCGTCAATTATGGGTTCCAGAACCCGGTTTCCATGAAGGTATCCACTCATGGATTGAAAATGGTGGTGGTCATCATACTGTTATTTCAATGAATGTTAAGGAACAACAAGTTGTTGATCTTGCTAAAATGTTTGATGTTGAGTATGTTGAAATTAAGAAATAATTAATGTTAGTAAAAAAATCATTATAAAGTATAACGAAAGAAACCATCCTTCAGGGATGGTTTCTTTCGTTATACTTTATAAATTTGTAGTGATATCCTGTTATGCTTAAATATAAGACCCTGGTTTTGTTTTACTTTGCATTGCAATACCGAAATCTGTAAAAATTCTTTTTGGTAAATTATTTCCTAATTCTTCTGCGATATGATGTGCCAAAATTTGAAAAGGAATAATTGTAAATAATGGTGCTTTAAATTCATCGACGCTTAAATCTAGGCCAATTGTTCTATTATTAGTTGACTTGTTTAAAGTAATTGTAAAGTAGTTTTCAACATAATTTTTTTCATACTCTTTCAATCTTAGTAATCGATCATTAACAGGTGAATTTGTTTCAATATAAAATAACTGATGGTTCTTGTTTATTTCAAAATAGGGACCATGCATGAATACTTCAATATCCATTCCTTGACTAGGGACGCGGACTGTTTCGGAAAATTTTGTTTGCATTTCAAGTGCTGTACCTATTGCTGATCCACAACATAAAGCCGTATAACGACTGGCTTTTATAAGTTCAGACTTCCATGCATTAAAGAATATCTCCGTTTTGTTGATAATATCACTGATTTTATCAATTGCATTTGAAAATTCCAATAATTCTTTATTTTCTTTTTCAACAGATATTGTATTTGTTACTGCAGCTGTTTTAAGACCTAATAACATTAATCTTAAAATAGTAACAGAAAAACCTTTAGTAACGTATCCAATTTTTTCTTCACCACTTTGAAGATCAATAACTTCATCAACTACTTCTGTAATTTCACTATTTATATTATTTGTTAATGCCATCAAATGAACAGTGTTGTCGTTAATTCTGATATGTTTAAGTGCTTCTATTGTAGAAGTGCTTTCACCACTTTGAGAAACACCAATTACAACATCAATAGTGGGGCGTAATTTTTCATAATACTCAAATTTAAAAGGTTCCTCAATGGAAATATAGACGTCACAAATACTTTCAATATAGTATTTTGCGCTGTAAGCGGCGTTAAGACTTGAACCTGTTGCTAATATCAACCATTCTTTACCTTTGATAGGTTTCGTATTTATATGGTAATCACGTAGGATACTACTTAAAATAGGTTGTTCTTCGTTAATATAAGTCATCATCGTTAAATTATTTTCAGTCATATTAGATTCACCTTTCTGTTTATGGTAACGTTCCCATAAACCATAATATAATAGTGTTCACTTTTTTGCAAGCGTTTTATATGCGTTGTTTAAATTAAGTTGACTTACTTTTTTAATTACCAGATAATGGTTCTATAATTAAAGGAATATTGGTGATAAAGATGACTAAAAATATAACTATTAAAGATATAGCGAAATATGCGGCAACATCCATAAGTACCGTTTCTAGAGTTTTAAATAATGATCCCAATGTGGCAAATTCTACAAGGGAGAGAATCAAAGCTGTAATTAAAGAAATGAACTATACTCCAAGTATGTTAGCTCGTGGTATGATTTCAAAAAAAACAAATATGATTGCTGTTGTGGTCTCAGATATTACAAATCCTTATTTTAATCAATTTATTGCTTTTTTAGAACAACAATTTTTAGAACATGGGTATACGTTATCGTTATTTGATACACAGAGTGCAAATAAAAAAGATTCAAAAAAAGCATTAAAAATAGAAATTGATATTTTTAATCAAATTCAAAAAAATAACTATGATGCAGTTCTAATCCTAGGTGGTTTAATAGATAAATTAGAAGTTAATGAAGATTATTTGGATACGTTAAAATCGGTTGCTGAAAGAACACCTGTAGTAGTAGTCGGACGAAAAAAAATGGACATGCTTAAAAATGTAATTTTTATTCAAAGAGATCAAACTATTTCGACTAATCTGATAACCAAGCATCTTGTTAAAGAAAATTACAAAAAAATTGTTTTTATTGGTGGTACAAAAACAGATTGGATTACAAAAGACAGAGTAAATACATTTGTTAAAGTGACATCCGATAAAAATGTTGTACTTAATAATAATTTTTATGCAAAAAATGGGTACGAAGGTGTGTCATATTTAGTAGATAATAGTATCGATTTTGATGCAGTTCTTGCTATTAATGACCAAGTTGCTCAGGGGGTGCTCAGAGGGATTTTAGATATGTTGGGAACTGATGCAAGAAAAGGGGTAGCTAGTTGTGAATACTTCACAGATAACGAATATAATACGCCACGAATAACTTCGGTTGATCACAATATTGAACAGCTCTCTAAGAATACAACTTCTGTGTTGATGAATCTTTTAAATCAATCTGATTCAAAAAATGATATGGTACACAATGTTACCCCAAAATTAATATTAGGTGAATCTTTATAGCACAAAATAAAAAACTTCATTTCGAAGAGTAGACCAAATAATATTGGATTACTCATTTGAAATGAAGTTTTTTTAATCAATAAGAGTCGTTATTTAAAATATTTATTAAGGAAGACGGCAATTCCATCATTGATATTTGATTCAGTGACATAATCTGCATATTTTTTAACTTCATCAGAAGCATTTTTCATGGCCACGCTAACACCTGAATGTTGGAACATTTCAATATCATTTTGGCCATCTCCAAAACTAATAATTTGGTCTGTTGGAATATGATAAAAATTTTTTAAATGGTGAATAGCGTATGCTTTATTAACGTTTTTAGCAGTAATTTCAATATTATTAGAACTGGAAGAGGAGAGAGAAATATCTTGAGATGCTTCAAGTTCAGTTTTAATACTTTTAAGAATCTTAGGGTTTTCATCCATAATTAAAATTGCATTTATAATTTGACCTTGATGGGTTAATAAATCATCAAGGTTCTTAATTTGAATATGTTGAGTTTTATCTTGTACGGCTAAACGTTGCTGATCATTATTGTTGAAATATGAGGGCAATGTCAATGTATAAAAGACATCCTTTGAAGTAAAAAAGAAAACGGAAGCTTTCTTATCAATACTTTGGTGATAAATTTCAGTTAATGCATTAGTAGACAGAGAAGCAGTATGGATAGTATCTCCTATTTCAAAGATACTACCATTAGATGCAACTTCGAGTGTTTCTGGACTAATTGATTTTGCGACTTGTCTTGCTGAAATCAGCATTCTACCAGTTGAAATATAGAAAATGTGGCCCTCTTTTTGATATTTTTTGATTGTTTCAATTGTTTTTTGTGACACAACATAATCGTTGTTAACGAGTGTGCCATCAATATCCATAAATATAAGATGTTGATTCATAATTTTAATCCTCCAATATTTTTAGAACCGCATGATTCGCGGATAACTAGTTCCGGTAAGTGCTGAGACATGTTTTCAGGAAGTATCTCTGTAGTATCTAAATAAAATAATAAAGTTGTTAAAGCAACTTGAGCTAAATCGTGATTGTGTTGGTTAACATTAGTGATACGTGGTGTCTGGAAATCCGCATCTGGGAATGCATCGCAGCTGACAATAGCGATATCTTCAGGACAAGATAAGTGATAATCATTTAGAGCACGGAACGCACCTAAGGCAACTTGGTCATTCATTGCCACTAGAGCTTTAGGTAAAATATTTTTTTCAATTAAAAGTTTAATTGCTTGGTAACCATCCTTTGCATAGTAGTCATTTAAAATAATTGTTTCTTCATTGACAGACGAATATAAAGAGAGGATCTCTTTGAAAGCCTTAACTCGCTCTGTGGTGATCTTAATCTTAGGTTCGCCACCAATAAAACCGATATCTCGATAACCTAAAGATAATAAATGCTGAGTTATTAAGGTAACGCCATATTTTAGATTTCTGTCTATAAAATGACAATTTACGCCATTTTGGTATTGGCCAATAACAACGACTGGAATAATAGAATTTAAATGGTTTAATGCGGTTAAATAACTTTCGGAAAGATCTTCTTTATCAATATCACCACCTAAAATAAATATACCATCAACTTGTTTCTCTAAGATGGATTTAAAAACACTTATTTCAATTGAATCTTTGGTTTCCACTTTACGATTGCCAGCAGACATTGTATTGAACAGTAAAATCGAATAATTTGATTGATTAGCAATTAACTCAATTTCAGAAATTAAATCTGTAAAGTAAGGATTATTAATATCTGGAGCAATAATAGCTAAGGTATGGGTTCTTTTAGAGACCATGCTCCGTGCAACCATACTAGGCTGATAATCATTTTCGTGAATAACGGCTTGAATTTTTTCACGTTTTTCGTTAGATACGGAAGGACTATTATTTAAAACGCGAGAAACAGTTGATATAGAAACACCGCTTCGTTGAGCAATTTCTTTGATGGTTAAATTTTTATGAGTCATGAAATAATCCTCTCGTAATCTTTTATAATCATAGTGTAAACAATAATAATAAAAAAAGCAATAAAATTGGTATCGATACCAAACGTTTAATAAAAGTGTTGACAACGTTTTCATAATAGTGTTAAATAATTGGCATAGAGGAAATTTAAGAATGGAGTGTTGATAATGATTGATACAATATTAGCAGTAGATTTAGGAGGAACTAAATTATTAATTGGTGAAGTAACGCAATCTGGTGAAATACTTTCACAAGTTAAAGCATCATCAGATGTAACATCTCAGAGGGTGGCAATAAATGCTATTAAAAAGGCAGTACAAATATATTTAAAAACTGCGGTAAGAAAAGGAAATATTATCGGTATTGGTATCGGTATGGTTGGAAGGATGGATACTGAAAAAGGAATTTGGTATGAAATTCATCCAGAACTTGCTGATGAAATTAATGTAAGACGAGAATTTTCTGAATTTACAGAAATTCCAGTTTTTATAGCTAATGATGTATATTGTGCTACATTAGCAGAATTGTTACTCGGATTTGGTACCGATACCAAATCGTTTGTTTACATGAATATTGGAACGGGTATTGCAGGACGTATTGTTGATAAAGGGAAAGTCATGGTTGGTAATCACTTTGATTCAGGGGAAATTGGGCACATGGTTGTAGATATGAATAGCAATTGGAAGTGTATTTGTGGTCGGAAAGGGTGTGTGGAGCCTATCTCTTCAGGGCTTGGGATGCATAATCAAGCGGTTCGATTTAAAGATGAATTTCCAGATACAATTATCTCATTTGTAGAAGGTCAGCGGGTTGGTGCAAGAGAATTAATGGACGGGTATGAAAAGCAAGATGAACTTTCCAAAAAGGTAATTAACCAATCCTTAAAAGGATTAGCTACATTAATTATGAATATGGTTCGTGTGTCTGATCCAGAAGCTATTATTTTAGGTGGTGGTGTTATGAGTAGTGGTTGGATGTTAGAAAGACTAGAACCTCTATTGGATAAAAAGACAATGCGTTTTGTAAAAAAAGGCGTGCACGTGACTAATCTGGATTCAAGTACAATTGCACTAAAAGGTAGTGCAATGCTAGGTTTTAAAAATGTGAAGGAGTAGATTGAAATGACTTTATTATCAAAAGAAATATTGAACAGTAACATATTACATCAACCATTACCAGTTCATGATGAACAATCATATGAAACATTAGAGTTAAAAAAAAGCAATGTAGGAATTGAAAAGATTATTTTTGATCAAAACCATTCTGTATTATGGAAACATGAAGGACGTGGTGCGTTAATTAAGGATACATCGACTGCTGGATTTATTGCTGATAGTCGATATGATTCGTGGGCGAAAGGTGCGCCAAAAGATGGAGATTACGTTAATTTTGGTGAAGCAAAGATAATAACTGAATTTAATCGTTCAGATTGGTCTGAATATAATCAAATTTCATTTGAAATTTTGGCATCATGTAAAAATATGATTAATCCTAATGTTACAGTATCTTTTGTAAATGATGGAACTATTAAAATTCCTGATATTTATGATCGTGAAGGGTATCACGTGATTAATTTAAAGGGTGAAGATTGGCATACATATGTTCTTGATTTAAGTAATTTACCTCGAGAAGCCATCATGAGTATGGCTATAGCGAGTGGTGCAAATGGGTCGTATATGAATTTGCCTGGCAAACTGTCTTATCAAATTAGAAATATTAAATTACAAAAAAACAATTTAATTAGTCATGCAAAAGGTTGGAAAGCGTCATCTAACGAATTAATATATTCACATATTGGCTATCAAACTACGTCGGAAAAAAAGTCTATTTTATGGTCACCCAAACATCAGTACGCTGACTTTCAGCTTATTGATGTTACGACTGGGAAAGTCGTTTATGATGGGAAATCTATTTTAAAAAAGGAAATCGTTGGAAATTATCGTATTTTTGATTTTACTGATTTTACGAATGAGGGATTATTCGTTTTAGAAACGGCGGGATTGAAAACAGATCCATTTACAATTATGGCCTTTGATAAACTTTATGGTGACTCTATTTGGAGGTCATTGAATTTTATTTATTGTGAACGGTGCGGATGTCCTGTTTCAGGTATTCATGGCACATGTCATGAGGATGTAGTCGCAACATTTGAGAATGAAACAATAACGTTCAATGGTGGCTGGCATGATGCAGGAGATTTGTCACAACAGCTCATTCAATCGGCAGAGCTGACCCTAAATATTATTGAAATGTCTGAACAGTATCGTGAATCTGACCCAATGTTGAGCCGACGTTTACTGGAAGAAGGCGAGTGGGGAATTGATTTTATTTTTAAAACACGATTAGCAAATGGATTTCACGTCACCAGTGCGGGAATTACACGTTGGACAGATAACCATGTTGGAAACATGGATGATGCACAAGCACGTATTGGAAATCACGCGTACGATAATTTTTTACTGGCTGGTATTCTTGCAAAAATTGGTAATTTGTTGCCTGATCAACATTCATTAATCGAAAAAATAACAGATGTCGCTCAAGAAGATTATGAGTTTGCACAAACAAAATTTGAAATTAGTCCCTACGTACATGAACCAGTTTTTTGGGAACACACTTACAATATGTCTAATAGTCTATTTGCAGCAACAATTTCATGGGCAAGTTCAATGTTATATCAAAGAACTAAGATAAAAAAATATGCTGATGAAGCAACGCGTTTCATGGATGTCATGTTGGATTGTCAAGAAGTCGTTGGAATAGATCTTTTTGACGGTAAAAAGTTACAAGGAATGTTCTATAGGGATGCAGGTAAGAAAATTTTCCAACATTTTAATCATCAATCTCGTGAAAGTATGTACGCTATGGCATTAGAAGGAATTATAATTTCTCAATCAAAAAGTAAATTAGTTGATGATTGGAAAAAAAGTGCGGTTTTACTTGGTTCATACTATAAATATTTGAAAGAATTTACACAACCTTACGATATGTTTCCAAGTGGTGTATATCAAATGGAAGAATATCAAGATCAGGAAAGTTTTAATCGTCAACACTTATTGGTTGGGGAGTCCGCTAAGGAAGAGTATCAAATTCAGTTAAAGAATGCCGTTAAAATTGGACAGAATTTATATATTAAACGTTTTCCGGTATGGTTTTCATTTCGCGGAAATAATGCCATTATTTTATCTGCTGGACGAGCATCTGCAATTTTAGGTAATTTACTGCAAGATCAGGGTTTAACTGATATGGCGGCTGGACAATTGCAATGGATGGTAGGTAAAAATCCCTTTAATCAATCGATGGTCTATGGGGAAGGACATAATTTTGCACAACAATATACGGTATCATCCGGTGAAATGGTTGGTGAAATGCCTGTCGGAATGCAAACATTTGGGAATGAAGATGAACCTTACTGGCCACAATTTAACAATGCAACGTATAAAGAGGTTTGGGTTGGAAATGCCGGTAAATGGATGGGACTATTATCAGATCTTTTAAAAACCGAAAAGAGGGCAAGTAAATGAAAGATAAATTTGTAGAAAAATTAACTACATTTGCAAATAAGTTAGCAATGAATAGATATATTGGTGCCATTCGTGACGCATTTGCCAGTACAATTCCAATTACGATTGTTGCAGCTTTTTTCTTGTTAGTTAACAATGTATTTTTACAGCCAGAGACAGGACTTTTACGTAATATTCCGGGACATGAATTGATGTTTGAAATTGGGACACAGGCCTATAATGGAACATTAGGCATTTTAGGGCTACTTGTAACCTTTTTAATTGGTTACCGTTTAGCTAAATCACTAGGTGCTGACGGTGCACTTGAGAGTATTGTTGCGGTTGCTTGTTACATTACTGTTGTTCCAAATGCAGTTAGCGTTTTAACAACATCGGGTAAAACAGTAACTACAACAGCCGTTTTGACACAAACATATACAAGTGCCTCAGCAATGTTACTTGGAATTATTGCCGCACTTGTCGGAACAAAATTACTGGTCACGTTAAGTAATATTGACAAAATTAAAATAAAAATGCCGGATACAGTTCCACCGGCAATTGCAAAATCATTTAACAGTTTAGTTCCATCATTTTTAGTTATTTCTATTTTTGCATCTTTTGAAGTTATTTTACGCCATATGACGGGGTTAACAGTTCCTGAAGTTGTTGTCAGAGTTCTACAAGCTCCTCTTGTTGGTGGTTTTCAAACGTTACCAGGTATTCTTTTCTACGTCTTTTTATCAACGTTAGTTTTTGTGTTTGGTATTCATGGCGCATATGTTTTTGGAGCTATTTCAGGCCCTATTTTATTAACATCGTTACAACAAAATATTGATGCGGTTAATGCAGGGCATGTTGCACCTAATATTGTTACGCAACCGTTCTTAGATGCCTATATTTACATGGGTGGTGGTGGAACAATGATTTGTTTAATTATTGCATTGTTTATAGGATCAAGAAGAAAAGATGAACGCTTAATTGCCAGCATTGGTGGACTACCAACATTATTTAATATTAGTGAGCCGTTAATGTTCGGACTACCAATCGTTTTTAATCCAATTTATGCAATCCCGTTTGTAATTACGCCAATGGTAGGTACGGTTATTGCCTATACGGCAACTGCGTTAGAGTTAGTCTCACCGACTTATATCTTAATTCCATGGGTGACCCCCCCTATTTTATCGGGCTACCTAGCAACAGCTGGAGACTGGAGAGCGCCGCTGATGCAAGTTGTTATTATTGCAGTTGGTGTTGTAATCTATTTACCATTTGTACTCGCTTCAAATCGTGCCGCAAGTGAAGAAAATAAAATGTAGTAAATTTTTGAAAGATGTTGCCATTTGGTAACATCTTTTTTAGTTAACACGGTAGAGCAGCTAAGATGGTTGGCAAACAAAGTCATTCAAAGGTGATAATAACTCTGGGAGAACGTGAAGACGCATCTGAATCGAAGGAATTGAAAGACTAGTTTTAGGTAATAATATTGTCGCTGTTAATATTATTGGTCTAGTGATGCGCATTTTGGAGTAGTTATCATTATATTGGTCATCTTTAAACATGTCGCAATGGTAAATCAACTCTCATCGTAAGCCGTTCAACGGGGAGATGGATTTTTGAATTAAGTATTAAAAAATGAGTTGATAAATTTATTTTAAGAAATAATCAACATAAATAAAATCCCGTAACTACACTTGTAATTGAGTAGTTACGGGATTTTTAGTTTATTTTATAAGGCGTTATCAACAATACTTTCAAGTGTCGTTGTTGAAGGGATGAAGAATAAATTCCCTGTTTCAGCTGTACTGAAATCTAACAAACGGTCACTTTTACTTTCGAACATATTAATTAACATTCTATTAGTTACTGCAAAATGACGTGCGTAGCCAATGAAGTATGTTCCTGTAATATCTTTACCGGGTTCTGAAAAAGGTACGTTCATGCGGACAATTTTATGTTCGATGCCGTCCTTCATATCTTGTGATGCAACGTTATGAGAATTTGGTAACTTCTCTTCATCAGCTAGTTCTAAATCAGAATATTTTTTACGGCCAATTGCTTTTTCTTGGTCTTCCGTTTTTAAGGCATTCCAAGCAGTCATATCATGGCGATATTTTTGAGCAAAGGCATAAGAACCGTTTGTAAATTCAGGATCTTCATCGCCAATTACAGCGTAATCTAGCGCTTCATTTACGTCTGGATTTTCAGTTCCATCGATGAAACCAATGACGGCGCGACCTTCGAAGTAACGGAAGCCATGTGTTTCGTCTTCGACGGTTGTAGCGTCTTTAATGAAAAGCATAAATTGAGCCATAACTTCGTAGACAACTGCACTTTCGCCAGCCCGAACGTGGAAGAATAAATCACCTGGTGTTGAAATTGCTGTATATTTTGGACCTACAATTTCTTTAAAGCGAATGAGTTCCATAGGTTTGATGGCATCTGGGAAAAGATAATCCCAAGCGTCTGAACCAAACCCGAAAGCGACCTTTAAATCGGCTTTTGGATAACGAACGTTCATACTACGAATGATTGCTGGAATTCGGTCAGCTAATTCTTGAACGGCTGCTAATTCAGCTTTTTGATCCTTGTGATTTAAGTTTAAAATTGTAAAATTGACGTTTTCGCCTACATCTTTATATACATCCTGTGTTAATTTTTCAGTTACTGTCATAAGTCATGCCTCCTATAAATTAATTTTCTTTAACGATAACAACCATCTTACCAGCGGTACGAGGTAAATCTAATTGTTTATGAGATTCAATAATATCAGCTAAAGTAAATTTGTACTTCTTGGCAATTTTAATTTCTAATTCATCTTGCATCATTAAATCTGTTAAGAATTTTAATGCATCATTATCTTTTAGTTCTTTAACACTCTCAACTTGGTAGTAATCTGCAAGAGGTTTTTCTTTTTGCATATCTTCAGTTGGAACGTTAATTAGCGAAACCATTCGGCCATTTGGTTTTAAGGCTTTAACGCCAACTTCGCTAGCACGGCCACCGAGTGTTGCATCAACAACGATATCGGCCGTGTCTTTAAATGTTTCGCCAGGATTTTCTTTATCATAAGCGCTATACTGGTCGGCCCCTAATTGACGGACGTAGTCTTCGTTAGCACTCGAACCGCTAGCAAGAACCGTTAGTTCCATTAGCTTAGCAAGTTGAACTAAAACCATACCGACACTTCCAGATGCACCCTCGATAAAAATCGTTTCGCCGGCTCTTGCCTTTGCGAAGAACGTTAAAATATTATACGCAGCAATACCAGGCGTTGGTAAACCAGCAGCTTCGGCGAGCGTAATGTTGTCAGGTCGGATAGCAATGTGAGACGTAAATGCGATAAGTTCTTCCGCATATCCCCCAAAACCTTTGTGCACGACAACGGCATCCCCAACACTAAAATTGTCCACTTTATCACCAATCTCAGTAATAATCCCAGTTACATCGCCACCGGGCACAATTGGAAACGGTAGAGGCATAGAATCTTTCATGTAACCAGCACGTAGAATTGCTTCAAACGGGTTGATCCCAATGGCTTCAATTGAAACCCTAACTTGTTTTGATTTAAGTTCCGCTACCGGTTCGATTTGTAATTCTTCAAACACGTTTGCGTCACCATATTGGTTAAAACCAAATGCTTTCATAAGTGTAAGCCCCCTTTAAATTAAATAATGCTGTTACTAGCTATAATGTACCATAATTAGAAATAAAAGGCTTACAAAAAGCGCCAAAATAATAATTAAATATATTTTGCACAATCTATTTGACAAGGCGACGCTTAGGATGTAGAATATCCATATTGATAAATGTTAGCGTTTCCAAAAAAATAATCAAAAGAAAGAAAGTGAGTTATTTGGAAAAATATATTTTAGCTATCGACGAAGGAACCACTAGTACCAGAGCCATTATATTTGATCATAAAGGTCAAAAGGTATCAGATGCACAGCGCGAATTTCCACAATATTTTCCTCAACCTGGTTGGGTTGAACATAACGCGAACGAGATATGGAATGCAGTTTTATCTACAATCGCAAATACATTTATTGATTCCGGGATTAAACCTAAACAAATAGCAGGGGTTGGGATTACAAACCAACGTGAAACAACGGTTATTTGGGATAAAAAAACGGGATTACCCATTTATAACGCAATCGTTTGGCAATCACGACAAACGGCAGATATTGCAGAACAATTAAAGCAAGAGGGTTACGGCGATTTAATTCACGAAAAGACAGGATTGTTAATCGATGCATATTTCTCAGCAACTAAGATTCGTTGGATTTTGGATCACGTTGACGGCGCTCAAGAAAGAGCCGAAAAGGGTGAGTTACTTTTTGGGACTATCGATACATGGTTAACTTGGAAGTTATCAGGGGATGAAACACATGTAACTGATTATTCTAATGCTAGTCGTACAATGTTATTTAACATTCATGATTTAAAATGGGATGAAGAAATCTTAAAAATTATGAATATTCCGGCAATTATGTTGCCAGAAGTTAAATCAAATTCTGAAGTTTACGGACATACAAAAGATTATCATTTTTATGGTAGTGAAGTCCCTATTTCAGGAATGGCGGGCGATCAACAAGCCGCATTGTTTGGTCAAATGGCTTTTGAACCAGGAATGGTTAAAAACACCTATGGAACGGGTTCATTTATCGTCATGAATACGGGAACAGAACCAAAATTATCTAAGAATAACTTATTGACAACAATCGGTTATGGGATTAATGGCAAAGTCTATTACGCCTTAGAAGGAAGTATCTTCGTTGCTGGATCAGCAATTCAATGGTTAAGAGATGGGATGCGTTTGGTGGAACATGCGCCGGATACAGAACAGGCAGCTAAGGACTCAACGAATGATAATGAAGTTTACGTTGTTCCGGCGTTTACTGGATTAGGGGCACCTTATTGGGATCCCGATGCACGAGGTTCTGTCTTTGGGATTACTCGTGGAACAACGCGTGAAGATTTCATTAAAGCAACGTTGCAATCATTAGCTTACCAAACTAGGGATGTTGTGAGAACAATGGAATTAGATACAGGAATTAAAATTCCGTTGTTAAAGGTTGATGGTGGCGCGGCTAAAAATGATTATCTGATGAATTTCCAAGCGGATATTATTAATACACCAATTGAACGTGCACATGATCTTGAAACAACTGCTTTGGGTGCAGCGTTTTTAGCTGGACTAGCTGTTGGTTATTGGAAAGATCTAGATGAACTCAAAGCTGAGTACACTGAAGGTGACGTCTTTAAACCAACGATGCCAAAAGAAGAAAGCGAAGATTTATATGCTGGTTGGCAACAAGCGGTTGAAGCAACAAGAGTTTTCAAACACAAACCAATGAAGAAAAACAATAAATAAGGGGGATACGACTATGTCATTTTCAGCAACGTCAAGAAAACAAGATATTGAACGATTAAAGAATGAAGAATTAGATTTATTAACAATTGGTGGTGGTATCACTGGTGCCGGAGTTGCGATTCAAGCAAGCGCAATGGGATTGAAAAACGGATTAATCGAAATGCAAGATTTTGCTGAAGGAACATCATCTCGATCAACAAAATTAGTTCATGGTGGTATTCGTTATTTGAAGACATTTGATGTTGGAGTTGTTGCAGATACTGTTCAAGAACGTGCAGTTGTTCAACATATCGCACCACATATTCCACGTCCACAATCAATGTTGTTACCTATCTATGATGAACCTGGTGCAACTTTTGATATGTTCTCAGTTAAAGTTGCCATGAATTTATATGATCAATTAGCAGGCGTTGTTGATCCTCAATGGGTTAACTACACGATTTCTAAAGCAGAAGTTTTACAACGCGAACCTCAATTGAAATCAGATAAATTAATGGGTGGTGGTGTCTACCTTGATTTTAAAAACAATGACTCACGTTTAGTTATTGAAAACATCAAAAAAGCGCATGAAGATGGCGGATTGATGGTTAGTCGTATTAAAGCTTTAGATTTATTACATGAGAACGGTAAAATTACCGGTGTTCACGTATTAGATTTATTGACTAACGAAGAATTTGATATTCATGCTAAATATGTTATCAATACAACAGGTCCATGGTCTGACTTTATCCGTAAGATGGATACAGATGAAGACTTTGTCCCACAAATGCGTCCTACAAAAGGGGTTCATTTAGTTGTTGATTCTAAAAAATTGAACGTACCACAACCAACGTATTTTGATTCTGGTAAACAAGATGGTCGTATGATCTTCGTTGTGCCAAGAGAAGATAAAACATACTTTGGAACAACAGATACTGATTTCCATGGTGATTTTGAACATCCTCGCGTAGAACAAGAAGATGCTGATTACTTACTTGATATTATTAACGAACGCTACCCAAGTGCTAACGTTAAAATTAGCGATATCGAATCGAGTTGGGCTGGATTACGTCCATTAATTTCATCAAACGGAAGCTCAGATTACAATGGTGGAAACTCAGGTAAAATTAGTGAAAAGAGTTTCAACGACGTTATTGATGTTATCAAACGCTACGAAAAAGAAGAAGTCACTAAAACTGATGTTGAAGATATCTTGAATGATTTGGAAAGTACACTTTCTGAAGATAAAGTTAGTGCTTCACAAGTTTCTCGTGGAAGTTCATTAACTGTTTCAAAAGATGGTTTATTAACATTAGCTGGTGGTAAAATTACGGATTACCGTAAGATGGCTGCTGGTGCAATGGCCACAATTACGAAGTTATTGAAAGATAACTATAGCCAAGAATTCAATCCAATTGATTCAAAGAACTTACCTGTTTCAGGTGGGGATATTGATCCTAACAACGTTGAAGCAACGATTAGTTTCTTTGCAAAACAAGGAATGGATAACGGTTTAACTGAAGAAGAAGCAACATTGTTTGCTAACCTATTCGGATCAAATGCAGCTCGCGTATTCAGCCAAATGTCACATGTTAAAGCATCAGAAGGATTATCTTTAGGTGAAATGGCAAGTCTTCATTACTCAATGGAAGAAGAAATGACGTTAACACCAACTGATTACTTGATGCGTCGTACGAACCACATTCTTTTCCATCGTGATACATTAGATGCTGTTAAAGTTGGCGTAATTAACGAAATGGCAAGCTTCTATAGCTGGACTAAAGAAGAAAAAGCAAAACAATCTGCAGATTTAGACGCAACAATTGCAGAATCAGACATGAGTTACTTAAAATAATCATTTAAGGTAGGGGTGAGTATGATGACAACAGATCTTACAACGCAACTTTTGGGTGAGTTTTTAGGCACAATGATTTTAGTGTTACTAGGTAATGGGGTTGTTGCTGGCGTTTCGTTACGCAAGTCAAAAGCTGAAGGTGCCGGTTGGATTGCCATTACATTAGGTTGGGGTATTGCCGTAACCTTAGGTGTTTATGCGACGGCCTTCATGGGACCAGGACATTTGAATCCAGCTGTGACTTTGGCAATGGCAATGGTTGGTAAAATTGCTTGGGCTTCTGTGTTGCCTTATATGGTTGCACAAGTTGCCGGCGGTATTGTCGGTGCCTTTCTTGTGTGGGTTCAATACATGCCACATTGGAAAGAAACACAAGATTCCGCTGCAATTCTTGGATCATTTTCAACGGGTCCAGCAATTAGAAGTTATTTCAATAACTTTATTAGTGAATTAATTGGGACATTCGTCTTAGTTTACAGTTTATTAGCATTTACAAAGGGGAACTTCACAGATGGTTTAACACCAGTTGTTGTCGGTATCTTAATTGTTGGTATTGGTCTTTCACTTGGAGGATCAACAGGATACGCAATTAATCCGGCTCGTGATTTAGGCCCACGTATTGCACATGCTATTTTACCAATTGCGAACAAAGGTGGATCTGATTGGGCTTATAGTTGGGTACCAATCGTTGGACCATTTGCCGGTGCAATGGTAGCTGCATGGTTATTCATGGCTGTGGCATAGATTAATTAAGCACTTATTACTGATTTAATTTAAATAATTAATACCTTTTAAAAGTTGAGATTTTGACAAACTTTTAAAAGGTATTTTTTTGTTGAGAAGAGAAGGTTATTTTCCTTTTAAAAATAAACTGAAAACCGATTGAATATTGATAAATTATGCGTTATAATAATTTTTCAATCGTAAATATACGAATAGATTAAGCATAATAAAGGATGTGTAACAGTGACTGTATCTTACTTAAGACTGGCAACGCCAGAAGACTTACCAGCAATTACAGGAATTATTGAGGAAGCAAAGGCTTACCTTAAGGAACAAGGGATTGACCAATGGCAAGGTGCCTACCCGGCGGCGAACCATTTGGAACAAGATATTAAAGATGAATTAACATATGTTTTAATGGTTGGCGATGAAATTGCAGGAACTGCTGCACTTTGGTTGGGAATTGATCCTATGTATCTTCATATTGAAGGCGGAGAATGGATTAATGGCCCAGAAGCTCGTTATTCGGCCATTCATCGTGTTGCCGTATCTTCAAAATTTAGAGGTCAACGTTTATCAGAAAAAATGATTTCTGGTCTTTTAACAATTGCTAGATCATTAGGTTACAAGGATGTCCGCGTGGATACGCATCCCGAGAATAAAGGGATGCAACATGTTATTACGTCAAATGGGTTTGATTATAAAGGTATCATTCACATGGAAGATGGCGACAATTCAGAACGATATGCTTACCAAATTATTTTAAAATAAGATGTTTTAAAGCTAACAGTATTGGAAGAAATTTCAGTACTGTTTTTATTTTAATTAAAATTTAGTTGTATCTTGAAAAAATGTGCGCTACAATAATCAACAATCTTGTTTCAACCAATATCTAAAAAAGGGAGTGTAACAGTGACCGCATCTTATTTAAGGCTGGCAATGCCAGAAGATTTATCAGAGATTACAAGAATTATTGAAGAAGCAAAAGCGTATCTTAAAGAACAAAAAATTAATCAATGGCAAGGTTTCTACCCAGAAGCTAAACAATTAGAACAAGATGTTAAAGATGAATTGACGTATATTTTAATGGTCGGAGACAAAATTGCAGGAACTGCTGCACTTTGTCCGGGTATTGAGCCCATGTATCTTCATATTGAAGATGGTGAGTGGGTTAATGGCCCTGAAGCACATTATGCTACTATTCATCGTGTTGCTATTTCTACAAAATTTAGAGGCCAAAATTTAGCAACAAAGACGATTTCTTGTCTCTTAACAACCGCTAGATTATCAGGTTATAAGGATATTCGAGTTGATACAAATTCAGAAAATAGAGGGATGCAACATATTATTGAAACGAATGGTTTCGAGTATAAAGGAATTATTCGGACCCCAGATAGTGATGAAGCAGAACGATATGCTTACCAAATTATTTTAAAATAAGATGTTCAAGACGATAAATAAATTTGTCGTCTTTTTCCTTGCAAAAAAATCGACAAATTTAATTTTGATAGGGTATACTAAGACCAATCAATATGAAGGAGGGATTTTTTGATTTCAACAGCAACGACTTTAGCAGGTTCTAATTTTGACAATTGTATGATGAACGCATCGGGTGTTTATTGTATGGATAGTGATGAATTACTTGCCGTCGAAAATTCTAAGGCAGCAACTTTTGTAACAAAGAGTGGCACGCTTCAACCACGCAAGGGTAATCCAGAACCTCGTTATTTTGAGACTGAGTTTGGTAGTATTAACTCGATGGGTTTACCAAATAATGGCGTTGATTATTATTTAGATTTTGTCTCTCAAGATCAGATAAACCATCCTGGTAAAACGTACTTTTTATCAATTACGGGGTTTAATCTGGCAGAAGATCTCGAGTTACTTCAAAAAGTAACTGATTCAGATTTCGCAGGGGTTGTTGAATTAAATTTATCTTGTCCTAACGTTCCAGGAAAACCGCAGACTGGCTATGATTTTGAAACAGTTGACGCTATTTTAAAAGCGGTTTTTGATGTTTATCACAAACCACTGGGTGTTAAGTTACCGCCATATTTTGACATTATTCATTTTGATCAAATGGCAGAAATTTTAAATAAGTATCCTTTATCATATGTGAATAGTATTAACAGTATTGGTAATGGATTGTATATTAATGATGATACAGAAACAGTCGTTATCAAGCCTAAACAAGGTTTCGGTGGCATCGGTGGCGAATACGTGAAACCAACGGCTTTGGCTAATGTGCATGCGTTCTATCAACGGTTAAATAAAGATATTCAAATTATCGGAACTGGTGGTATTCAAACTGGTAAAGATATCTTTGAACACATTCTTTGTGGCGCAAGCATGGTTCAAGTTGGTACAGCCTTAATGGTTGAGGGCCCAGTTATTTTTGAACGACTGACTGCTGAGCTTGAAGCGATTATGGCGGAAAAAGGTTACGATAATATTGAAGATTTTAGAGGAAAATTAAATTATTTGTAAAGTAAAAAGCCTAACTATGATTTAAAAAATAAGTTTCGATAACTGGTTAAAACGGTTATCGGACCTTATTTTTTTATGAGAGTGAAAAATTATTTGTAAATTGGATGTCAATAATTGGTAGGAAATGGTCTTTATTCGGGTTGGAATTATCAGTCGATGAACTGATTACTGCCGCAAAAACATGTTCTTCATAAATATCCATATTTATGATTGTAAACGCTTGCTAGAAGCTAGATACAATGCTATGCTTTAGGTGCGTTAAATCGGGTACAATATAAAGGGGCGGTTAATATGGCAGAATACATTGCAAGTGATTTAGAAAAAGATATCACAATTATTAATACTTTTGATTTGGAAACAGATGCGGAAAAGGTTATCCCAAAGGGTGGATTTGGTTACATTTCTAGCGGGGCTGGAGATTTATATACCTTAGAAGAAAATATTAGATCATTTAATCATAAATTAATTAAACCACGAGTATTACAAGAAATCGATAACCCGGATACAAAAACAAGTATTTTTGGGGATGAAATCACATCGCCTATCATTATGGCACCAGTTGCTGCTCATGGACTAGCTCATGTTAAAGGCGAAATTGACAGCGCAAAAGGTGTCTCAGATTATGGGTCAATTTATACAGCAAGTTCATTTGCGACAAAATCATTCAAAGAAATGTCGGATCAAGCAAACGGACAACCACAATGGTTCCAATTCTATATGAGTAAAGATGACGGTATTAACCGTAATATCATGGATGAAGCAAAGGCTAATGGCGTAAAAGCAATTGTCTTAACTGCTGATGCAACCGTTGGTGGTAACCGTGAAACGGATAAACGTAATGGGTTTACTTTCCCATTAGGAATGCCAATTGTTCAGGCTTACCAGAGTGGTGTTGGTCAAACAATGGATGCCGTTTATAAATCAGCGAAACAACGTCTAAGTCCAAAAGATATTGAATTCTTAGCAGAATATTCAGGATTACCTGTCTTTGTTAAAGGTGTTCAAGATGGTGAGGATGCAAGCGTTGCAATTAATTCTGGTGCCGGCGGTATTTGGGTATCAAACCATGGTGGCCGTCAAATTGATGGTGGGATTGCTGCTTTTGATGCACTACAAGGTGTTGCGGAAACTGTTAATAAACGTGTCCCAGTAGTTTTTGATAGTGGTGTTCGACGCGGTGCCCACGTTTATAAAGCTTTAGCAAGTGGTGCAGACTTGGTTGCAATTGGTCGTCCAGTTGTTTACGGATTAGCACTTGGTGGACATCAAGGTGTTCAAAATGTCTTTAATTATTTCCAACATGAATTAGAATTAACGATGCAATTAACGGGTACACATAATATTGATGAAATTAAACGGACCAAATTAGTTGATAATCCTTACGGAAACTAATATATTGTAAATTGATAAAGTTATTTTTTAGAAAACGTAAAAATGAATTGAGGATAGTATTTTGAATAAAGCGAGAATTGAGGCGTTTACGGATGCTGTAATTGCTATTTTACTGACGATTATGGTACTGGAGTTTGCCGTGCCTGAAACCCCTAAATTAAGTGAACTAATTAAAATTATTCCATATTTTTTCTCATATGCGACTAGTTTTTTGTTCATGGGAGTTGGTTGGTTTAGTCATCATTTTATGTTCAGTTTAACAAAACGTGTAACAAAAAAAATCTATTGGTTGAATAATTTTTGGATTTTCTCAATGTCTTTTATACCTGTTTCAACAGCATGGACCGGACGATTTATGTTTGATAAAGTACCGGAATATGCTTACTTTGCGGTATGTTGTTTTTGGAGCTTTACCTGGATTTTATTGGCACGCGAAATAAAAGCTGTTAATGAAGAGAAACATCCAGAAGTTAGCCACAAAATTGATCGTATGATTACTTATGTTATTTTGACTAGTTGGTATTATCCAGTATTGATTGGGTTCGTACTTGTAAGTATTTACTACTTCCCTCCTACGGCGATGATTGCACAACTAATTATGTTAAGTGTCATGGCCATTAATACAAGAAAAGATGGCGACAAAGTTTTTAATGAAAAATAGAACTGTTAATGGGTTGTTAAAAGACCTTTTAGCAGTTTTTATTTTACGCAAATTATTAAAACACGAACAATTATTTTGTTAATATAAAAAAAGTGCGCCTTTACTATTGATTTTTAATTTAAATCGCGTAATATAATGCGTATAATACAAAAAAGAAAAACGGGGAGATTATATCGCATGGATGACGCAGAGAAAAAGATAGGATTTTTTGAACGATTTTTTCATATTAATGAATTAGGGTCAACCGTTAAGCGTGAATCGATGGCTGGATTAACAACATTTGTATCAATGGCCTATATTTTATTTGTAAATCCGCAGGTATTGGGAGCGGCTGGTATGGATAAAGGGGCAGTCTTTACGGCAACAGCGATATCCGCCGCATTTGGTTGTTTCTTGATGGCGTTCTTAGCAAATTATCCAATCGCAATCGCGCCCGGTTTGGGTGATAATGCGTTCTTTACTTATTCAGTTGTTATTGGAATGGGTATCCCATGGCAAACGGCGATGGCTGGTGTTGTGATTTCATCAATTATTTTTATGGTTATTACCCTGTTTAAAATTCGTGAAATTGTGATAGACGCAATCCCACATGACTTGAAATTAGCGATGGCCGCAGGTATTGGCTTATTCATCGCCTTTGTTGGATTGCAAGAAGGTGGATTGATCGTTGGAGACAAATCAACCTTAGTTGCAATTGGTTCATTGACTGTCCCAACAACTTGGTTAACTGTTTTCGGACTTGTTGTGATTGTTGTTTTGATGGCAAAAAAAGTTCCCGGTTCAATTTTCATTGGAATGATTGCGACGACTGCTCTAGGTCTTGTTATGGGCCTCATTAAATTACCAACACAGATTGTATCTTCTATTCCAAGTATGGCACCAACATTTGGGGTGGGAGTTGAAAATTTACATAAAATAGATTCACTTCAACTTTGGTCAGTTGTTCTAATTTTCTTAATGGTTGCCTTTTTTGATACAGCAGGAACGTTAATTGGATTGGCAACTCAAGCCGGATTTATGAAAGACAACAAGATGCCAAGGGTTGGTCAGGCATTATTAGCGGATTCAGCCTCAATGATGGCCGGATCTGTTTTGGGAACCACACCAACTGCTGCTTATGTTGAATCGTCTGCTGGAATTGCCGTTGGTGGGCGAACTGGATTGACGTCATTAGTTGTTGGTGCAATGTTCGTACTGAGCTTATTCTTCTCGCCCCTTCTAACGGTTGTGACTTCACAAGTTACGGCGCCCGTTTTAATCGTCGTGGGTATCTTAATGGCACAATCATTAAAAGGAATCGATTGGAGTCGTTTTGAAGTAGCTGTACCAGCATTCTTAATGGTTGTGGGGATGCCTTTAACTTATAATATTTCGTACGGTATTGCTTTTGGGTTCATCTTATATCCTGTCACAATGATTGCAGCGGGTCGTAGAAAAGAAGTTGGGCCGGTAATGTATGTACTACTTTTTGTTTTCTTATTCTTGCTTTATGTCTTAAATATTCTTCAATAATAAAAATGATAGGTGGAAAACTAAATGATACAAACGTTAGCACAATTAAAGGATTATATAAAAGCCGGAGCCGCAAAGATTTCAGCAGATTTAGTCGTTGAAAATGGAACGTTAGTTAATGTTATGACAACCGAGTTCTATCAGGCAGATATTGCCATTTATAAAGAAAAAATTGTTGCTGTTGGAAATGTTGAAGCTTATATCGGTGATAAAACAAAGCACATAGATGCAACTGGAAAGTATATAACGCCGGGATTAATTGATGGGCATATTCACGTTGAGTGTAGCAAAATGAGCATGACTAGTTTTGCTAATGCGGTTGTGCCATTTGGAACGACTAGTGTGGTTTCTGGACTAGATGAAACGGTCGCGGTCGCCGGACTGGAAGGTGTACAAGAAGTATTCAAAGAAATAGAAGGCTTGCCGCTTAATCTATTTTGGGGTGCACCTTATAAAACACCATATACGATTCCACAATCAACAATTGCTTTCAACATCGATGCGGATGTTCAAGAAACGATTCAAAAATGGACAGAGTGCTACGGTGTTTGGGAAACGGTCAGAGAAGCAATTGAAACACAAGATGAGGATACATTGAAAACTTTGGTTCACGCGCAAAATAATCACTTACCAATCTTCGGTTGTGCACCAATGGCAACCGGCGTTAAATTGAATGAATATCTGGCGAGCGGTATTCGATTGGATCACGAGAGTTATGGACATGAAGAACTTGTTGAAAAAGCTAGAAATGGGATGAATGTTTTAATCAGGGAGTCATCCGTAACACATTTCTTGGCAGAAAATATTCGCGCCGTTACTGAGGTTAATCCAGCAATAGCACGTCACGTTAGTTTTTGTACAGATGACGTGACAGCAACTGATATATTGGAAAAAGGTCATCTCGATAATCTTGTTAAATTAGCGATTCAAGCTGGCGTTGAACCAATTACAGCGATTCAAATGGCAACAATCAATAGCGCTGAGGCTTATCGAATTGATGATCAAGTGGGTTCTGTATCACCGGGACGATTAGCCGATATATTAATTGTTGATCAGCCTGGTTCATTTAATGTTGAATTAGTAATTAGTCGCGGTCAGGTTGTTGCTGAGAATAAAGAAATATTGAAACCACTAGTTGCGCCAGTTAGAAGTGACTTATTCAAAGGGAAGTTAAAGCATGAACTTACATCTGCGAATGATTTTGAGTATAAGGTGACTGAAAAGGCAGGAATGGCGACTGTTCAAACGATTAATAGTCAGGGAGCTTTCGTTCGAAAAAGAAAAGATGTGGATTTGATTATCAATGATGGCGTTGTACAACCTAGTCCGGAAAAAGATGTCGCCTTAGTTTCCGTGTTAGAGCGATTTGGTAAAAATGGTAATCAATCACTCGGATTCACATCTGGATGGGGACTTAAAAAAGGTGCGATGGCGTCGTCTTCTGCGCCTGACGATAATAATATTGTTGTCATGGGTGTAAGCGCGAATGATATGTCAATTGCTACGAACAAGTTAATTGAAGCGGGCGGCGGACAAATTGTCGTGATTGATGGCGAAGTCATTTCATTTTTGGCTTTACCAGTTGGCGGGATTATGAGTGACTTGTCACCAAGAAAAATTGAAGCGGGTGAAATTGCTTTGAGAAAAGGAACTGATTTAATGGGCAGTGAATTACCCGATCCAATGTTTTATATGTCCTTTTTACCAATTACGGCTATTCCGGATTTAGCCATTACTGATTTAGGAATGGTAGATTGTGTTGCACTGAAAATTGTTGACCCAATTATTCAGATTATGCCTCTTAAAGGATAGGAGATACGATGAAAAAGGAACGCCTAAAGAAGTTAATTGATGTCGCCGCAGGAAGACTTCCCGCTGATTTAGTCCTAACGAATGGTAAGATTATTGATGTTTATAACGCGCGTTTAATGGACGGAGATGTAGCCATTGTTGATGGCGTTATTGCGGGTATTGGTGGCCACTACAATGGTAAAACAGTTGTTGATATTCATGGACAATTTATTTCTCCAGGATTTATTGATCCACATATTCATGTGGAATCGGCCTATGTTTCTCCTGAAGAGTTTGGGCGATTGATGACGCCTCACGGGACAACGACGGTAATGGCGGATCCACATGAAATTGTTAACGTTGCTGGATTAACGGGATTAGATTATATGATTAATGCAGCTAAAGAAACCGCGTTAGACATTCAATATATGTTGCCTTCATGCGTTCCGGCAACAAAAATGGAAAATTCTGGAGCCGTTATCTCGGCCGGAGATATGATTGAGCCGCTGACAAGTGGAGAAACAAAAGGATTAGCTGAATTTATGGACTTTCCTGGTGTAATCAATGCGGAAAGTGACATTCTCGATAAATTACTCGTTGCGACAAATTTAAATAAACGCATTGATGGTCACAGCCCACAAGTTTATGGAAAAGATTTAAATGCATATATTGCTGCGGGCATTCAAAATGACCATGAATGTTCAACACTTGAAGAATTGCAAGATCGTTTAAGCCGAGGGATGTATGTATTTTTACGTGAAGGTTCAGTGACGCATAATTTAAGAACCTTATTAAAAGGTGTAACGCCTAATAATTCTAGAAGAACGGTTTTGTGTGGGGATGATGTTCAGGCGAAGACAATTATTGAAAAAGGTCATCTGGATAATAGTCTGAAGATTTGTGTTGAAGAAGGCGTAGATCCATTGGTTGCAATCCAAATGGCAACCCTTAATACGGCGGAGTGCTGTGAACTTAAAGACAGAGGTGCAGTTGCACCCGGACTTAGGGCCGATTTAGCTATTATTAGTGATTTAACTGAGATGACAGTTTCGAGCGTCTACATTGCTGGTGAAAAAGTTGCCGAAGCGGGCTCTTATTTATTGGAAACCAAAAGTTACCCTATCGACAGTGTTCAGTCATCAGTCCATTTGGCTAATTTCAGCCAAGATAAATTAGTTCTACCATTAACAAGCAATCGAGTACATGCAATTGAAGTTATTCCTAATGAAGCAATAACATTAGATAGAGAAATCGATGTTAATCGTGATGCCGCGGGTAACTTTGTTTACGATTCAAGCATTCCCGTTGCCAAGATTTCGGTAATTGAACGTCACCATGAAACCGGGAATGTTTTTACTGGTGTGCTGAAAGATTATGGAATCAAAGAAGGCGCAATCGCAATTTCGATTGCACATGATTCACATAATTTAATTACGGCTGGAACTAACGATCAAGATATGGCTTTGGCTGTTACTGCATTAAAAGATATTCAAGGTGGGATGATCTTAACGAAAAATAATCAGGTCTTAATGTCAATTCCATTACCAATTGGCGGGTTAATGAGTGATCAATCCGGGAAATGGGTAACGACGCAACTTGAAAAATTCAACGAAGTGGCCTATAAAGAACTGGGAATTAATCATAATGTTGATCCCGTAATGACTTTAAGCTTTATGTCATTGGCCGTAATTCCGGAACTTAAAATTACCGATATGGGATTAGTTAATGTCAGTCGATTTGAATTTGAAGACGTGAGTGTATAAGACTGTTAAATCAGTCATAACCGTTCATATCCGGTCAAAAATAAGTATTAATTATTTTTATTTAAAAAATGAAAGTTTTATCTGATGATTAAATGTGCTAAACTATATCTGTATTAAAAAATGCAATACAAATGTATTGTAATTTATCTAGGAGGACTTTAAATGTCATTAGTAAATGGTAAAAGTATGTTAGACGCTGCACGTGCCGGTAGTTATGCTATTGGTGCTTTTAACACAAACAACTTGGAATGGACTCGCGGTATTCTTGCTGCTGCCCAAGAAAAAGGTGTTCCTGTTTTAATCCAAACTTCAATGGGTGCTGCAAAATATATGGGTGGATACGAATTATGTTTACACCTTGTTCAAGATACTGTTAAATCAATGGGTATTACTGTTCCCGTTGTTATGCATTTAGATCATGGTAACTATGAAGCAGCTAAAGAATGTATCGAAGTTGGATACAACTCAGTTATGTTTGATGGCCATGACTTACCATTTGCAGAAAACTTAGAAAAAACAAAAGAAATCGTTGCTTTAGCTCATGCTAAAGGTATCTCAGTTGAAGCCGAAGTTGGTTCAATTGGTGGAGAAGAAGATGGTATCGTCGGAGCTGGTGAATTAGCTGATGTTGAAGAAGCTAAAACACTTGCTGCTACTGGTATTGATTACTTGGCTTGTGGAATTGGTAACATTCATGGCCAATACCCAGCTAACTGGACTGGTTTGAACCTTGACCGTTTATCAGAATTAGCTGCTGTAATCAAAACACCACTTGTATTGCATGGTGGTTCAGGTATTCCTAAAGACCAAATCCAAAAAGCTGTTAAAATGGGTATCTCAAAAGTTAACGTTAACACTGAATGTCAATTAGTATTTGCTGCTGCAACTCGCAAATATATTGAAGAAGGAAAAGACCAAGAAGGTAAAGGTTTTGACCCTCGTAAATTATTCGCACCAGGTACAAAAGCAATTACTGAACTTGTTGAAGATCGTATTGAATGGTTCGGTACAGAAGCAGCTAAATAATTTATTTAGTTCTGCTAAAAAAGAGTTTTCAAAATCATTTTGATTTTGAGAGCTCTTTTTTTGTGCAAAATTGAATATCGGTTAGTAAGAGATAAATAAAAAGACGATTTAAGTGGCCATTTGTAATCGTTTACAATATAATAAAGGGGGTACATAATACGGGTAAAGAAAGGGATATTATGAAAAAAATAATTAACGATCCTAAAAATGTTGTAAGCGAAATGGTCAGCGGATTGGTTAGAGCCTATCCACAATATTTACAAAAAATTGAAGGCACGGAAGCAATGATTAGAAGTAATGAAGCTTCTATGATTGATAAAGTGGGGATAATTAGTGGTGGCGGAAGTGGACATGAACCTGCTCATGCTGGTTTTGTTGGTCCCGGTATGTTGTCAGGTGCCGTTGCCGGACAGGTATTTACTTCACCTACGCCGGATCAGATTTATGAAGCAATCAAAGCAGCTAATCATGGAAAAGGTGTCTTTTGTGTTGTGAAAAACTATTCTGGAGATATTATGAACTTTGATATGGCTAAGGAATTAGCTGAAATCGATGATATTGAAGTGAAGATGGTTGTTGTTGACGATGACATTGCAGTGGAAGACAGTCTATATACGCAAGGTAAACGTGGTGTTGCGGGAACAATTTTTATGCATAAAATAGTTGGTGCCGCAGCAGATAAAGGCGCAACATTAGCTGAAATCGATGTGCTTGCTCAAAAAGTAATGCCAAATATTAAGACAATTGCGGTTGCGTTAAGTGGTGCAACTGTTCCGGAAGTTGGCAAACCAGGTTTTGAACTTGCCGATGATGAAATAGAGTACGGTGTGGGAATTCATGGTGAACCCGGATATCGTCGTGAAAAATTAAAACCATCTAAAGAGTTGGTACAAGAACTATTGAGTAAATTGAAAGATGCATTTGATATGAAACCTAATGACAAGTATGCAGTTTTGGTAAATGGTATGGGAGCAACACCATTGATGGAACAGTACGTTTTTATGAACGACACGCTTGATCAATTAGCTGATGAAAACGTCGAGGTAGCCTTTACTAAAGTGGGTAACTATATGACGTCATTAGAGATGGCCGGAATTTCTTTAACCTTATTTAAAATTGAAGATGATGAATGGTTATCATATTTAAATTATGCAGTAGACACAATCGCTTGGTAAGAAAGAGGTCATAAAATGTTAACAATTGAAAATACGACGAAATGGTTTCAACTTTTCTCTGATAAAATTATTGAAAATAAAGATTACTTGAGTGAATTAGATACGCCAATTGGCGATGGTGACCACGGGAATAATATGGCACGGGGCGCCAAAGCAATTCAAGAATTATTGAAAAATCAACAGTTTGATACGTTATCAGATTTATTTAAAAATGTGGCCATGGCATTTATTAAATCAGTTGGTGGTGCTTCTGGTCCACTTTATGGAACGGCTTTTATTGAGATGTCTAAAGCAAGTAAAGAAACAAGTAATCCCACTGAATTAGTTGCAACTGGTTTGGATGGCATCAAACGGCGTGGCGCTTCAGATGTTGGTGCTAAAACAATGATTGACGTTTGGACACCTGTTCTTGAAGAGTTGAAGGCAGGTCAATTAACTATTGAAAAAATTAACGCAGATGTTGAAGCAACTAAGGCTCTTGTTGCAACAAAAGGTCGTGCTTCATATCTTGGAGAACGGTCTATTGGGCATATTGATCCAGGATCAATGTCGAGTGGCTATCTATTTGAGACATTATTGGAAACGGGGGCACTCGAATGACATACGGTATTGTAATTGTGTCGCATGTTCCTGAAATTGCTGCCGGCGTTAAGCGATTGTTAGACCAAGTGGCGGCTGATGTGTCAATTACGGTTGCTGGTGGAACAGATGATAACGAAGTTGGGACATCGTTTAATAAAATCCAAGCCGCCTTTGACAATAATGAAGCCGATGAACTGCTGGCTTTTTATGATTTGGGCAGTGCAAAAATGAATTTAAATATGGTCATAGAATTTTCAGATAAAACAGTCCATTTATATGACACAGCGCTAGTTGAAAGTGCTTATACTGCGGCGTCTTTGATAGCAGCAGATGTTAAGTTAGCAGATATTGAAAAGCAATTAGACGAATTGAAAATTAAATAAGTACCAAAAAAATAACGCCAATCAATTAAGATTGACGTTATTTTAGTTGGTTTATAGCGTTAAAGCAATGGCAATGAATGCTAACAATGCGGGTAGTCCTTGAACTAAAATGATTTTTTTAGCAGCGGTTAAACTACCGAAAACAGCGGCAATAAAAACAAAACCGGTAAAAAGCAATAACATTGATTTGAGTGCGGCACCAGACAATATTAATAACACAATCATTAAACCAATACTAATAAAACCGTTATACAGTCCCTGATTAGCCATTAATGATTTGGCTTCTTTTTGGTTTAAAAACTCTGGTTTTAGTTCAAAAGCATTTTGAGCGGTTGAAGTAGTTGAGAAAAACATCTCAAGAATCATAATAAATAGGTGTTCAAGTGCAACAATCCAAGATAATATAAATGCAATTAACATAAAAATCTCCCCTTAATAGTTGTGAACATAGTATAACGTAATGGTATTGATACTACAATTAATCAATATAATCGCTTACAATGAGAATGTTTTAATATTCAAAAAAAAGACTTATGACGGCGACTAAATATGTGTAACATAATCTCTATTAATACTATTAAGGAGAATTAATTATGCCAACAAATGCAAAAGAGGGAATTATTTTTACAACGTTAATGTGCTCAATGATGGTTTTTGTAATGAGCGCGTACAATTTATTATTAGTCGGGAAACTAGGGGTTACAACATTGTTACTTGGATTTATTCCAGGGTTTATTGTTGCTTTCATTTTAGATGTATTAGTTGTCGGTAAAATTGCGATGGCGATTGCTGATAAATTACCCCTAAATCATGACAAAATGTGGCAAATGATTCTTGCAATCTCAGGAATGATGATTTGCGGGATGGTTGCCTTTATGTCACTTTATGGATTACTCATTGAAGGTGGTATGCCGACCCATTTCTGGCCCGCATATTTATCTACTATTGGACATAATATTATTGTTGCGGTGCCTTTACAATTAATCATTGTAGGCCCAATTTCAAGAAAAATATTGAGTATGATTCATGCAAGTGATGAAGCGAAAAAAACGGTTTAACTAGAAATACAGACTATTATCCGAAGGATTTACCTGAAAAAAGGTAAATCCTTTTTTATTAAAGGGTTGTATTGGAATGAAATTGTAAGAAAGCGTTATAATGTAGTTGTTCATTGAAAAGAACTTTGACTGTAACTTCAAAATACAAAGGAGATTATAATTATGAAAGATTTTCAATTTAAGAATACAACTGACATCCGCTTTGGTTCTAACCGTATTGAAACAGAATTACATGATGCAGTTGCACAGTTTGGCCCAAATGTACTATTAACATATGGTGGTGGGTCAATTAAGCGTTCAGGTTTATATGATTCTGTAAAGAAAATTTTGAGTGATTTAAATATCATTGAATTGGCTGGAATCGAACCAAACCCTAAGATTAATTCAGTTCGCGAAGGACAAAAATTAGCTAAAGAAAATAAAATTGATGTTGTTTTAGCCGTTGGTGGTGGATCTGTTGTCGATGCTTCTAAAGTAATTGCTTCATCAGCATTTTACGAAGGCGATCCTTGGGATTTAGTACTCGATTCAACAAAACGATTTAAACTTGATCAATTACCACTTGTTGATATCTTAACATTATCAGCTACTGGGACAGAAATGAATGCCGGATCAGTTATTTCAAATCCAGAAACAAATGATAAGTTGGGGACTTATGGTCCTAATACGCCTGCTGTATCATTCTTAGATCCAGCTTTAACAATGAGCGTTTCTAAATGGCAAACTGCGGCGGGGTCAATTGATATATTCTCTCATTTAACAGAACAATATTTTGATAAAGAAAAAAATAATGATGTATCAGATGGTATGATTGAAGGTATTATGCGTACCGTTATTAAATGGGCACCAATTGCCGTTGCAGAACCTGATAATTATGACGCGCGTGCTAACTTAATGTGGTCGTCAACGATGGCATTAAATGGTATCGTACGATTAGGTTATCAAGATGGTTGGACGTCACACCCAATTGAACATGAATTGTCAGCTTATTATGATATTACACATGGTGTTGGATTAGGTATCATAACACCCCGATGGATGAAATTTGTTTTATCTGCTGAAACAGTTGCTAAATTTGCAAAATTTGGCAGAAATGTTTGGCATATTCAAAACGATAACGACCAAGTAGTTGCTGATATTGCTATTCAAGCAGTTTATGATTGGGTTAAATCATTAGGCGTACCAACAACATTACCAGGTGTTGATATTAATGACGATACTAACTTTAAGGTGATGGCTGAATCAGCTGTTAAGGTTGGCCAATTAGATAGCGCCGTTTACGTTGATATGTCGGTTAACGATGTTGTTGACTTATATAAGGCAACAATGACAACAGACGGATTCGAATAAAAGATTCATATTACACTTTAGCATCCAAAATTTTGGATGCTTTTTTGTTTACTAAGGTTTAAATTTGTTTTCCGGAATAAACTTCAGTATGCTAAATAGTAAGGGTATACAAATCGATAATGAGAAGAGGTATTTATGATAAATAAGATAAAACCGCATTTAATACAATTTTTATTCATGCTGATAGGGCTAGAAATCATTGCAATAAGCATTAATTTCTTCTTTGCACCACAAAAAGTTGCAGTTGGTGGCGCAACGGGTATTGCTATTCTTTTAGAAACAGCTTTTAACTGGAATGTTTCTGTCGTTTTATTGAGTATTAATGTTGCGTTACTGATTTTAGCTTATTTTATGTTGGATCGTTCAACTACTAAAAAAATAATGATGGGAAGTTTCATTTTACCGTTATTTTTAGCTATTACGCCTCAAATAAATGTTGTTGAAGATAGATTGTTAGCCGTTATTGTTGGTGGTGCAGTTTTTGCGGTAGGGATTTCAATTCTTTATCGAATTGATGCATCTAGCGGTGGGACAACTGTTCCCCCCATGATATTAAAAAAATATTTTAACATTAAACCAGCATCTAGTTTATTAGTTATTGATGCAATTGTGTGTATTTTCAATATATTTGTTTCGGGTATAGAAGCTTTTATTTTAGCTATTTTTTCTTTAGTTATTACTTACTTTATTATGAACTATATTGAAACGGGACTAGACCGAAAAAAAGTCTTATATGTGATGAGTACCGAAGCAGGATTGAATAAATTGAAAGAAGACATTAATGCCAACGTAGATAGAGGATTCACAATCTTTGATGCTAAAGGTGGATACTCGGGCGAAGATAAGGAAATGTTGATGATTATTGTTGAAAATCAAAACTATCAACAAATGCTGAATAAAGTGCATGAGATTGACCCGAATGCATTTATTATCGTATATAATATTGCAGAAGTTCATGGTGCTAACTTATCCGGAATTGAATAGGAGTTTTTAATATGTATTTAATGAATTGGGTTAATGGTACAGAACGATACTGGCTGGGAATGACCAGCCAGGGGTTAAGTTTTGTCGGGTCGCCTAATGGCCTAAAGAGTGAGATTAATAAATTCTATCCAGAAACCGAGTTTGAAGAAAATGATCGTTATTTTCAACCTGTAATTGACGAATTACAAGCTTATTTGGCCGGCGATTTACAAGTGTTCACGGGACCTATCGATTTCAGTTCGAGTGGAACCAAACTACAGAACGAAGTCTGGAAACAACTCCAATTGATTCCATATGGGGAAACAAGAACATATGCTGAGTTGGCGGTATCAGTCGGGAAACCAAAAGCCATTCGGGCGGTGGCAACTGCGGTTGGACGTAATCCAGTTTTAATAGTCGTTCCCTGTCATCGCGTTATAAGAAAAGATGGTAGTTTGGGCGGATATCGTGGTGGCATTCAAATGAAAGAACGATTGTTGAAGATAGAACATAAATAAAAACCACCATTATCAAGAACGATAATGGTGGAAAAAAGTAGGGATAATTAACTTCGGGGGAGAAGTTGGTTATCTTATTTAATTTGTTCGGGGAAACAAATTAAAAGTTATCAATTAAGGTATGAATAGATAATAACAAGTAGTTGTGAAGAAAATATGACGTTAAAAAGAAAAAATACCACTACTTATTAAGTAGTGGTATGAAAATACTAATCTATTCGAGACTCTGGGGGGAGTAGGTTAGATCTAAATGAAACATTTAAACTAAAATGACCGTATTTTATAGTAGAATTAAGTTAAACATAAATTAGCTTTATGCCTATATCAATAGTATACAGGTTTATTTATGAAAATATACTGATGTGACAACTTTGTTAGTTTATAATTTATTTTGCAAGATACGTCAGTTAAAAAGTTACTTTTTAAGGTTTTAAATTGAACTTTTCAAATAATCTAGAAATCATTGAAAATAAAAAACCGTTATTACCGGGTATGGTAATAACGGAAAGGAGTAGGAGTAATTAAAATCCGGGGAGAAATTAATTATCAGTTAGTTAGTTTAATTTGGGGAACAAATTAAGGTTTAAAAGTTATTTATTTAAGGTATAAACAGATAATAACAGGTAAATATGAAGAAAGTATGACCAAAATAAGTTGAAATTAAATTTATATGGGATGTAATCAATATTTTTAAACAAAAAAAACGACACTATAACGTAAGTTACAGTGTCGAAAAGGGTAAAACAGTCAAAATCAATTGGGGGATTGATTTTGATATTCAGACCTTGGGGGAGGTACTGAATGAGTTTTATTGATTAGGTTACTTATCCAATATAACAATTGTTTATCTAAAATGCAAGAGCTAAATTAAATAAAAAATTATTCATACCAATTTAGTTCATTTCGCGGTAACATATAAATAGCATTAAAATTAAAAATTGACCTTTTTTAACGATCTGGGTAAATGGTCAAATGAGGCTGGGGATTTTTTTATGTATATGGAAGACTTTTTAGATAAGCAAGAAAGAATTTCTAATCAAATATTGGAACTGCTTCAAACACATGGTGGATATTTAAGCAAAAAGAAGTTAACAGAACTATTAGAAATATCTGGTAACTCACTTCGCATTTATTTGAAAAATATTGAGACAAGGCTTGAAAAAGTTGTCGCATCTGGACATGTTTTTTTTGAAGTGGAAGCAAACAATGTAAGGTTTAGCGTTGATGGGACAACGAATTTATCTAATATTAGTAATGATTTTTTAATGAATTCATACAAATATAAGATAATTATGTATTTATACATGAATGAAACATTGAATTTAATTGATCTCGAGAACGAATTACATATTAGTGGCTCATCAATAACAAGGCGAATTAAAGAATTAAACGAAATATTAGCAGAATTTAATTTAAAAATTAAAAATCGCCGATTGGTTGGGACCAAAATCCAATTAAATTATTTTTATTACTTGTTTTTCATTAGGGTGATGCCTTTTACGGATCGCACCGAACTCCTATCCAGAAGTAAAACAATTAGCGCCTATACAGATGTTTTAAATAAACAATATGATTTAGGTTGGGGCGACGATGAGAAACTTAGCGTTTTTTTATGGCTCAAAATTCTTATTCGGTTGAACTCGTACAAGGAACAACGCGAAGAATCTTTAACACCAGTTTCTCGTGAGTTGATTAAAAATAATCCCGCATACGGTAAAGTCAAAATAAGCTTTTTTAGGTTCTTGAAAAAATATGCACTTTCTTTTGTGGAAGAAGATGCAATTGGGTTGTACTATTTTTTAATTGAATTTAATTTAATTAAAAATGATTCAGAATTATATGTACAAATTAAAGACGTAGATATTGATAAAAAAACACCAATTCATGTTGCCATTAATCTTTTTTGGAGAGATATCGAGAAGTATACATACTTTAAAAATGACGTAAAAATTAATTACACACTATTTAATTTATACAGTAAATTGGCCATCTTCAAGGGCGAGAGTTTTATTTATAATCGAACAATCACTGAATTTAATCGAAAATCATTAGAACGAGAAGATTTTGCGCAAATTATTCAGAAACTATTAACCGCTTATCAATCTGTTGCACAGTTTAATGGATTGAATTCTCCGGATAATTTGTATTATTTGCAAAACCAGTATCTATATATTTTGAATATCTTAAACTTTGAATTTGACGATGTCTTAAAAATAGGATTATTAATTAACCGTGATCCAATTATGGAAAAATTAACTAAGATTATTATGGAACGTCTTTTGCATGGTATTTTGAACGTTCAGGTAGAAAGTTATCAAAAAGATGAGACGTATGATTTAATCGTGACGAATAGAATGGGCGTTAGTCAGGGACAATTCGAATCACCATTGTATGTCATGTCGGAGATTGGGGTTAGTTCTGACGAGGCAATCGCTGACGTTATAAATGAAATATTAGAAATTGATAAAGATAAAAAAATAAACACGCAAAGTTTGGAGAGGGAATCACGATGAAATATGTCATTATTGGTGGTACACATGCAGGTATCTCTGCCGCCAGAACAATTTTAAAAGCAAACGCGCAGGCTGATGTCCTTATTGTAGAAATGAAGGAAAATGTCAGCTATATCTCGTCCGGAATCAATTTATTCTTTGACGGAACGGTTGATGATTTAGCCGATGCAAGTTATGCAACACCTGATTTGTTGAAGTCCGAGGGGATTAAGTTAATGCTCGGTTCTGAGGTCTTGAACGTTAACACACAAGATAAACGCTTGTACGTTGTTAGTGGGGACGAACAATATAGTTATGTTGACTATGATAAATTAATTCTGGCGAATGGTTCAAAAGTTGTTAAACCAAGGATAAAAGGAATTGATAATGAAAATGTCGTTCTTTATAAAGATTTGGAAGAATCAAAACGTGCTGTAGAACGGTTAAATTCAGCGGGTAAACGTATTTTGATTGTAGGAGCTGGCCTAGCTGGTTTAGCTCTAGCTAGCTCAATTTATGAAGGACGAAAAGGTAAAGACGTTGACATCACAATGGTTGAAGCGATGGAAGGTATTTTAACACACTACGTTGATCAAGAAATTAGTAGTCGATTAATTAACGACCTGAAGGAAAAAGGCGTAAAATTTATTTTACGAAATGATGTCCATGCTATCAACGTTGATAATAATGATAAGGTCATCAGTGTTTCAACAACCGATCAGGAGATCGATTGCGATTTGGTCGTTTTCTCTGTGGGATTGAAACCAAATAATGATTTTTTAAGAGGCGCAATTGATCTTAATCAGAATAATACAATCAAGATTGACGATTACATGCATACGAGTGATGAACATATCTATGCTGCGGGAGATAACGTTGAGTTTAGACAGACAGTTAGTCAACATAGAAGTTATCAACCGCTCGTTAATAACGCCGTTAAAGGTGCTATTGTAGCTGCATATAACTGCACAGGGTTGTTTAAACCAATCAAAGTTGAAACAACTCAAGGTACGACGGGAACGAAGTTATTTGGCCATTATATCGCAACTACAGGTATTACCGAGGAAAATGCGCCATATATTGGATTAAATGTTTTATCGAGCACAATTGAAGAAGAAATTGAATATAATTATGTGAAAAACAATTCTAAAATTGTTGTTAAAGTCATCTATGAAAAGGATACTGAAGTTATTGTTGGTGCACAAATTTATTCAGAAAATAATATTTTGGATACCATTAATGTGATGTCTGTGGCCATTAACATGCGAATGACAATGGCTAAATTGGCTACAATGGATTTTTATTTTAATCCAGCTTATAATAAAGCCTTAAATTCTTTAAATGAAGTAGCACTGGCTAGGACGATAAAACCTTGTCGTATAAGCAAATAGAACGAAAACAGTCAATAATTGTGAGTTAGCACTCAAATATTGACTCTTTTTATTTAATTTTATATGGCATAATAAGTCTTGTAAATAAATGATTTCTGGAGTTTATTGATTAGGACACAGAATATTGATAAGAAGATTTAGTGTGGGGACGCTTATTTTCTGAAAATGGTCTACTTAATGCAAATTAAGTAGCTTTTTTTTTGCCTAAAAATAAATTGGTATAGATGTTTATTTGCATTTTTAACTTGTGAAAACGCTACATTTAGGCGACTTTAATCCTTTTTTGGTTTTATTTGAATTTTTTTGGTCTAACAGGTATGATAGATTTCATAAGATAAAAAGGGGATAAATTATGAAAAGTTATTTACAAAGAATGGGACGTTCACTTATGTTGCCAATCGCAGTTTTACCGGCAGCAGCGTTATTAGTTGGAATTGGGAATTGGTTACCGCAAAATTGGTTTGCGGCAACATTTATGCAGGCAGGCGGAAATGCTATTTTAGGCAATTTGGCGCTCTTATTCGCTGCTGGACTTGCATTGGGAATGTCAGTTAATAAAGATGGAGCTGCCGCATTGGCAGGGGTTGTAGCATTTGAAATACCCGTTAAAATGTTGGAACCAACTTCGGTTGCAATGTTGTTGGGAATAAAAGTTACCGATGTTAATCCGGCGTTTAGTTCTATTAGCGGTAACGTCTTTATTGGTATTATTGCGGGATTAATCGCGGCCGCAATGTACAATCGTTTTCACAGCGTAAAACTGCCGATGGCCATTTCCTTTTTTAGTGGGAAACGACTAGTACCAATTATGTCGGCTTTAGTCATGATTTTTGTAACATTAGCATTATTATTTGTATGGCCGTTGGTTTATGCGTGGTTAGTCGCGTTCGGTAAGTTCATGGTTGGTCTCGGTTGGGCAGGTGCCGGACTATATGGGTTCTTTAATCGTCTATTAATTCCGACGGGGCTACATCAAGCTTTAAATTCAGTGTTTTGGTTTGATGTTGCTAAAATTAACGATATTGGAAATTTTTGGAGTAATACAGGAGTCAAAGGAACAACTGGTATGTACATGGCAGGATTCTTTCCCATCATGATGTTTGGGTTACCAGCTGGGGCGTACGCTATCTACAAAAATGCTTTACCAGAACGAAAAAAAGAAGTTGGATCATTGATGTTAGCGGGCGCATTTGCGTCATTCTTTACTGGTGTAAGTGAACCATTAGAATTTTCATTTATGTTTGTTGCATGGCCTTTATATGTGATTCATGCAGCGTTAACGGGATTATCTTTAGCGTTTGCCGCATTTATGCATTGGACCGCCGGATTTACATTTAGTGCCGGTCTGGTTGATTACGTCCTGAGTGTACGTGTGCCCATGGCTAATTTACCATTGATGTTATTAGTGCAGGGTGTTGTTATGGCTATTATCTATTACACATTATTTAATTTTGCAATCAAAAAATTTAATTTAATGACTCCGGGACGAGAACCCATCTCTGACGATGTTCAATTATCATCAGAATTAGGTGACGATAAATATACAAGACAGGCTCAAATTGTTTATGCTGCGTTAGGTGGCAAAGATAATTTAACGGTCGTTGATAACTGTACGACGCGTCTCCGATTACAGGTTAAAGATACTGGTCTTGTTAATGAAGCTGCGCTTAAATCATCAGGTGCTGCCGGATTTAAAGTTATTGATAAAACAAACATTCAAGTCGTGATTGGGACAGAGGTTCAATTTGTTGCAGACGAGCTGGGTAAATTGTATGAAGGAAAAGCTGAGGCAATCGCGCTTAGCAACGAGGACCTTCAAGAAAATATTGATAAATTGGACGATACAGCTAATCTAGTTGCACCCGGTTCATTTGGACGTGAGGAATTCTATACAGTCTCAAACGGTCAATTAATGAGCATATCAGACGTAAAAGATACAACTTTTGCTGAGAAAATGTTGGGCAATGGTTATGCCGTGGAACCGACTGACGGTGAAATTTATACGCCGGTTGCCGGTAAAGTAATGAGCATATTCCCTACCAAACATGCCGTTAGTATTTTAACTGAAACGGGAATAGAAGTATTGCTGCACATGGGGATTGACACTGTCCAACTCGAGGGAAAACCCTTTGAAGTGGTTGTTTCAGAAGGTGAAAGTGTTGGAAAAGGCAGCTTAATTGCGCGCGTTGACTTGGATGCAATTAAGGATGCCGGTAAAGAAACAACAATGATGGTTGTTTTCACAAATATGGATAAAGTCGCAGACATAACATTTGAGCATTTGAATGAAGTGGTCAAAGCTAATGAAGTTTCAGCGATTGTTCAAACAAAATAAGGGTAGTTAAAAGCAGATTGGTACGTCCAATCTGCTTTTTTGGTATAGCTAATCGTCTGGCTCAGGTAAGCGTATCTGATAATAGATATAGTTTTAAAATTAATAATTGGTATTGCTTAAATAGCGTGGTATAGTGTTTGTAAGCGCATTACAAAATAAAGGGAGGACATTCGAATGAATTCCTACTATGCAACATTGTTGGAAAAAAGATATCCAACAAAACAAAGTATCGTTACTGAAATTATTAATCTGGAAGCCATTCTTAATTTACCAAAAGGGACGGAACATTTTGTTAGCGATATTCATGGTGAATATAATGCTTTTCAACATGTTTTAAGAAATGGTTCTGGGAATGTCAAACAGAAGATTAAAGAAACGTTTAATGGTCGTCTAACTGAAGCCAATATACAAGATTTTGCAATTTTAATTTACTATCCTGAAGAAAAATTGATAGCCAAAAAGCAACAAATGACTTCGAAATCCGAATTAGATCAATGGTACCTAGATACGATTGGTAGGATGCTTGAGTTATTACAAAAAACGGCCACAAAATACTCCCGATCGAAGGTCAGAAAAGCAATATCACCTGATTTTTTATATATAACGGAAGAATTATTATATAGTAATTCAAATGAATTAGACCAAAGGGATTACTACAATCGGATTATTGAAAATCTGATTGACTTAAATCAGGCTGAAGCCTTTTTAACTGTGACTGCATATACCATCCAACGCTTAGTTGTTGATCACTTACACGTGATTGGTGACATTTTTGATCGTGGTCCTAACCCAGATAAAATCATGAAAACCTTGATGGACTATCACTCAGTTGATATCCAGTGGGGGAATCATGATATTTTATGGTTAGGTGGTGTAGCCGGTTCACCTCTATGCATTGCTAATCTGCTAAGAATTTGTGCAAGGTATAATAATTTAGCTATTGTTGAAGATGCTTATGGTATAAACTTACGACACTTAGCCTCATTTGCAGATAAAATTTATCAAGATAATCCGGCATTTTCACCAAAAGTTAACTCAGCGCAAGAAGAAATCACAGAAGATGAGCGGCTTTTGATGACTAAAATGCACCAAGCAATGGCGATTATTCAATTTAAATTAGAAGGACAAATTATTCAAAGACGCCCCGATTTTGATATGGATAATCGGGCCATATTGGATAAAATTATAAATGACGGAACAGAAATCGATATTGATGGTAATCGTTATTCGTTGCAAGATACTTGTTTCCAGACGGTTGATTGGACCAATCCGTATGAATTAACGGCCGATGAAGCAGAAATAATGGATAAATTAGTCCAATCATTTATCCACGCGACTAAATTACGGGAACATTTAGATTTTATGATGAGGCGCGGTAGTATGTTCAAACGATATAACGGTAATTTACTAGTTCACGGTTGTATCCCGGTGATGCCAAACGGCGAACTTGAGAGCTTTGATCTAAAAGGTAAATCATATGCCGGTCCGGAGTTGTTACTGTTTTTTGAAGATAATTTACGGAAAAGTTATGCGGAGCCCAAAAAATCAACTGACCTTGAGACGGATTTACTTTGGTATCTTTGGCAAGGACCAAAGTCGCCGTTGTTCGGTAAACATGCGATGAAAACATTTGAACGTTACTTCATTGATAATAAAGAGGTTCAAATAGAAATACCAAATGCCTACTATGAATTACGCCACAATGAAGATTTTTGTCGTCATTTATTAGAAGAATTTGAACTTAATCCGGATAATGGAAAAATAATTAATGGGCATACGCCCGTTAAACGTGGACATGAACCAGTTATGGCTAACAAAAAAATGATTGTTATTGATGGTGGATTTTCTAAAGCGTATCAAGCAACCACTGGGATTGGGGGATACACACTGCTCTCAAATTCATATGGGCTACAATTAGTTGCGCATCAACCCTTTACATCTATGTGGGATTCAATTGAAAATGGAACAGATATTATTTCTGTGAAACGCATTATTGATAGTGAAGTTAGTAGACAAACCATTGCTGAGACAGACGTGGGACAAGAACTAGCCGCACGGGTTGTAGAATTAAAAAAATATTTACGGAGCAAATAAAAAAATCTTACTTACCAGTAAGATTTTTTTTGTTTAATGCAAGTTTTTCGGCAAGATCTTCACTAGCACTCATCCGAATATAAGCAATGAAATGATAGATAATACCGGCTACAAGAAGAAATCCAGATAACCAAATATTAACAAACGATAAGGCAATTGATGTCCCATAAATGGCCATTGAACCAAGCGGATCAAAGCGAATCGATTGGTAATATGATTCTGGTTTTGCTTTTGATTTTAAATAAGAATGCTGGTTAACATAAAAATAAATCAGTAAAAATGTTCCCGAGATAAACAGTGCAACCAAATCGTAAAAAATGAACGCCGTACGGATATCTGGCGTATTACCGGATGCCAGAACGGCTGATATTAACGTCATTGGATAATTAATTAATGTAATTGAAAAGAGCATCAGTAAATTTAAAATATTTAAGCCTCTATCGGTAATCTTCAATCCAGCAATATAATCATGATGGAATAACCACAAGGTACCCACGTACAAGTATGAAATGAGATACGTCCCAAATATTGGCCATTGGTTAAGTACTTCATTGAATAAATGTCCTGGTTTAAAATTATCTATGTGAAATTCAAGTACCATAATTGTAATTAAAATTGAAAAAACACCATCGCTAAAGGCCTGTACGCGGTCGAGTTTCATAGTAAAGCCCCCTAAAAATCGGTTCGGAATAAGTAACTTTATAATAGCGTTACAGTAACGGTTTTGCAACTAAATAGGTACCTCTATAGACAATTTAAGATTAGTGTGTAAATAGGGTGGGGTTGCGTTATAATCAAGGTAAGCGTTTTCTTGTTTTTCGTTAATAAGTAGGGAGTTGTGGATAATTTGGGAGATCGAAAAAATGATATTGCTAACCTTTTAAAAAATAAAGGAACGGTAATGAATGCGACACAAATTGCGGATGAGCTTGAGTGTAACCGCGCAAATGTCAGTCGTTATTTGAATGATTTGTACAAAAATGGTGATGTTACTAAGAGCGAGGGACGACCTGTCTTGTATCAATGGTCGTCAGTTGAAGAAAAAGAGATACGGCAGAAAAAGATTAATGATAAAAGTGTAAAAGAAATGAGCTTCAAAAAATTAATTGGCTCGGATGATTCGTTAAAAGTTATGATTCAACAGGCGGAAGCGGCTATTTTGTACCCACCAAGAGGGTTACACACTATTATTTTTGGTGAAACTGGAACTGGGAAATCCTTGTTTGCTGAATGTATGTATCAATTTGCGTTGGAGTCAGAAATGGTTAAAGGGGATGCACCGTTCATTCGATTTAACTGTGCGGATTATGCAAATAATCCACAATTACTTTTTGCACATATATTTGGTGTGAAAAAGGGGGCATATACGGGCGCTGATCAAGATAAGCAGGGACTGATGGAAAAAGCTGACGGTGGTATTTTATTTTTAGATGAAATACATCGATTACCTCCTGAGGGACAAGAGATGCTCTTTACCTTTATTGATAAAGGGTTTTATCGACCTTTGGGTGAATCATCAATCACTAAAGAGGCCAGCGTCCAGATTATTGGCGCAACAACTGAGACGTCTGAAAACTTTTTGAGTACGTTCAATCGTCGAATTCCGATGGCAATTACTTTACCGCCCATCTCAAAACGGACAATTGATGAACGTTACGGAATGGTTATGAACTTCTTTGAACAAGAAGTTGGGCGGTTAAATCAGGATATTATTGTTGAACGTGATGCGATGCTTGCTTTAATGTTGTATGAACCAGAGGCGAATATTGGCCAAATTCAACGGGATATTAAAGTTGTTTGTGCGAAGGCTTTTTTGTATTTCAGAACGCATGATGCAACGTCATTATATATTCGATTAAAGGACCTCCCATTAAATGTTCAAAAAGGGCGTTTAGAAGGTAAATCAAAATATAAGAAAATTGATGTTTTAATGGATCGCATAGCAAAAAGAACAAATGAAAAGAATACACAGGTTGTTACGTTTAAAAATAATGAGACGGTTGAAAAGAATGACCAAAAACCAACTGTCTATGAAACAATTGATAAAAAGGTCAGTGAAACTGATCAACAAAATTTAAAGTCATTAAATCTTAAAATGTTAATTGATTCGGATAATAAGGGTTATTTCAAAGATTATATTGAACAATTATCTGGTGAGGGCGTCCGTAAAGAATTATTACCAGATGATGTTTGGGCAGTTACCAATGAAGTTTACGATTTGGCCCAAAATAAATTGGGTCAAAAGTATAATGAAAGCGCGCGTTTTGCTTTTGGATTACATCTGGTTAGCGCGATCGAACGCATTAGAAAAAATGTCGCAATCGTGCATCCCGACCTAAATAACTTACGCCAAAAAAACCCAAAGGCATTTCGTGTGGCTTTGGAGATGGCCGATAGAATTGAACATGAGTTTGATATTGAGATTCCATTAGATGAAATTGGATTTATAACAATGTTTTTAAGTACCGACTTAAGCGAAAAGAAACAACAAAATGAAATTAAGGTCGGTATCATTGTATTAATGCATGGCGCATCAACTGCTTCTTCAATGTTACAAACGGCTCAGGAATTACTGGGAACAACAAAAGGGAAGGCAATTAATATGCCACTGGATGTGAATGTCTCAGAAATTTATGATCAAGTTCGGGATTACGTATTAGACAGTCAAGAACAGTTGAAAAAAGGACTACTCCTTTTAACGGATATGGGCTCGTTAACCAGTTTCGCTTCAATGTTAGGTGAAGAAACGGGAATTAATATTCGAGCAGTTTCAATGACCAGTACGCTGGTCGTCCTTGAATCGTTAAGAATTGCGATTGCTGGACGTGAACTAGAAGATATCTACGCGAACGCGCAACATATTTTTGAATCATCCGTTAAGGAACAATTTTTCCATATGCGTCCTAGAAAAAAAGCGGTTATCGTTGCTTGTTTCACTGGTGAAGGGGTCGCAGCCAGATTGTATGATCGAATTGTGCCAATTGTAAATGAAGATGAAGTAAAAGTTATCCGAATGCAGTATTTAGAAAAAGATGCTTTTAAAAAACATATAAACACATTAATGCGGGATTATGATGTGAAGGCGATTGTTGGAACCGTTGAAGTTTCTTATCAAAGAGTGCCATTTTTCTCAGCTCTTGATATCTTCAATGATGAAACATTACAAGTCTTACAACGAATGCTATCTGATAGTGATTTAACACAGGAAACGATTACAGCGTTAGAGGGCAGCATTAACTCTGTTAATTCGGTACCTGATTTAATTCATACTATTCAAACAATGATTATTAAAATTCAATCGGATTTACAGATTGTTCTCGATCCTGAAATTATTGTGGGTATTATGATGCATTTAGCTTTCCTAGTAGATTCAAGACTAAAAGATCAACCGATTAAACCGTTTGATAACATTCAAGAATATTCAGCTGAAAAACATTTACAGATGGAAATTGTTAAAACAGCACTGATTATTGTCGAAAAAATGTATAATATTACGATTTCAGATGATGAAGTTGCCTATATTGTCCAAATATTTATGGGTAATACATTGAATAAAATCAGTGTGTAGTCACAAACCACAGTGTGTAAGTAAAATAAAAGGTCTTAGAAAACGCTTTCGGTAAGCGTTTTCTAAGACCTTTTATTTTTGGCACGGAACTTGCGTATATAAGAGTATAAATAGAAAAAGGAGTGGTAAATTATGAAAACAATTATGTTAGTTTGTTCAGCAGGGATGAGTACAAGTTTACTAGTATCAAAAATGCAAAAAGCAGCAGCAGCAGAAAATTACGATTCAGAAATTTTTGCGGTTGGTGCTTCAGAAGCAGATTCAATGCTTGAATCAAAACCAGTTGATGTTTTGATGCTAGGCCCACAAGTTCGTTTTATGAAAGACGAATTTGAGAAAAAAGTTGCCGATAAAGATATTCCGGTAGAAGTCATCAACATGCAAGATTATGGCATGATGAACGGCGAAAAAGTACTCGCAACAGCTAAAACATTACTTAAATAAAAAAGGGTGGTCACAATTATGAATGAAAATGATGCACAAATGCAAACAATCATGGGGTTGATTGTGAATGGCGGAAACGCTAAGAGTGATTCTATGGAAGCAATCCATGCCGCAAAAAAAGGTGATTTTGAGACGGCGGCTGCTAAATTAGCCGATGCCGATAAATCATTAATTGAGGCGCATCATTCTCAAACAGCAATGTTAACGCAAGAAGCCTCAGGGGATCCGGTACCAGTTAGTTTATTAATGGTCCATGGACAAGACCATTTAATGAATGCAATTACATTCAGAGACTTAGCCGGTGAGGTAGTGGACATGTACAAAAAGATCGGGTAAGTATCAGAATTTAAGGAGGAACTACTCATGGATAAATTTATAAAATGGATGGATATTCACTTCATCCCAGTAGCTTCAAAAATAGGCGCACAGAGACATTTAATAGCAATTCGAGATGCTTTCGTTGTTATCATGCCTCTTATGATTTTGGGTGCCTTAGGAACATTGGTTAATAACCTTCCTATCCCCGGATTTACAAATTTCATGGATGGACTATTTCCTAAAATAGTTAATGAAGCGCCAATTTGGAAAAGTTTAGGTGGCGGTGTTTGGAATGCAAGTTTTGGTATTATGTCATTATTCATTGCATTCTTAGTCGCTCATAACGTTGCAAAATCATACGGTAAAGATGGTATGGCTGCTGGTACAGTATCAGTTGCTTCATTCTTTGCACTTGGCGGCTTACAATTAGCTGGTATGACTTCAACAGGATTATTCGTAGCACTTCTTGTTGCGTTAATTTCAGGAGAATTATTCCAACGTTTAAGTGGTAACAAACACTTAATTATCAACATGCCTGATGGTGTTCCACCTGCTGTAGCAAAAGCATTCGCATCATTATTTCCAGCAATGATTGTTGTCACAATCTTTGCCTTTATTAATACATTATTCCAAGGATTCGGCGTAACTGATATTATTGCATCATTCTACAAACTTGTTCAAGAACCATTCATGGGCTTGGCAAACTCATATCCATCAGCATTATTATTAGCATTCATCGCACCATTCTTATGGTTCTTTGGATTGCATGGTGCTAATATGATTGATCCACTAATGCAAACAATTAACGCACCTGCTATTGCAGCTAACGTTAAAGCACTTAGTGAAGGTAAAGCAATTCCATTTATTGTTAACAAACCATTCTTTGATTCATTCGTTAACTTAGGTGGAACTGGTGCAACAATTGGTTTAATTATTGCCATTTTCATCGTTGGTCGTAAAAACAAACCTTACAAAATGATTAGTTCACTGTCAGCAGCTCCTGGAATCTTTAACATTAACGAACCCATGATGTTTGGATTACCAATTGTGTTGAACCCAATCATGTTTGTACCATTTATCTTAACACCAATGGTACTTGTGACCGTTGCCTATGTGGCAACTGCTACCGGAATTGTGCCAGCAGCCACGGTAATGCCCCCTTGGGTTACACCACCAATTATTGGCGGAATCTTGGCAACTAAGAGTATGGCAGGTGGTGTTTTAGCCGCAGTCAATGTGGTTATCTCTGCATTAATCTATGCACCATTTGTTATCTTAGCAACAAAAGAAGTCGAAAAAGCTGAAGAAGAAGCTTTGGACAACAAATAAAATAAAAAGCAAATCTCTTTACGTAATTTATGTAGAGGGATTTTGTGCTAAATAAAGGAGTTTACTATGGCTAAATATGAATTTCCAAAAGATTTCTGGTGGGGTTCCGCTGCGAGTGGCCCACAATCTGAAGGACGCGTTGCGGGCGATGGCAAAGCTGATAATATCTGGGATGCTTGGTATCAAACGGCTCCCGAAAAGTTTTTTAATCAAGTCGGTCCGGAAAAAACATCGATGGTTTATCAAAAGTACCAAGAAGATATATCTCTGATGAAACAAACTGGCCATAATTCATATCGAACTTCAATTCAATGGTCACGATTAATTCCAAATCCATTTACGGGGGAAGTCAATCCAGAAGCCGTCACCTTTTATAATCATTTAATTGATGATTTAATTGCCGCCGGAATTGAACCGTTTATTAATTTGTATCATTTCGATATGCCGATGGTATTACAAGAAAATGGTGGTTGGTTAAACCGTGAAGTGGTTGATTTATATACCGATTATGCAGAAAAGTGTTTTAAATTATTTGGTGATCGAGTTAAGAAATGGTTTACTCAAAATGAACCAATTGTTCCCGTCGAAGGTGGTTATTTATATGGGTGGCACTTACCCGATGAACGGAATTTAAAGCATGGTGTCCAAGTGGCTTATCATGAGGCTTTAGCAAGTGCTAAAGCGGTCGAAAAGTATCATGCACTTAATTTAGGTGGTACGATTGGGATTATTTTAAACTTAATGCCCACGTATCCTAAGGATGATACAAATCCGGCAGATGTTAAGGCAGCTAAATTCGTAGATGGTTTCTTTAACCGTTCATTTTTAGATCCCGCAATTAAAGGGACATTTCCAAGTGATATCGTTGATTGGTTAGGTGAGTATGACTTAATGCCAACCTATCACCAAAGTGATTTAGCTATCATTAAAGAAAATACGATTGATTTATTAGGTGTAAACTATTATCAACCAAGACGAGCGGCAGCAAAAGAAATTCAGGTTGAACCAGAAGGTGAGAACGGTTGGATGCCCGAAGACTTCTATACGGTATATGATATGCCGGGGAAAAAATTGAACCCGTATCGTGGTTGGGAAATATATGAAAAAGGCATTTATGATGCGCTGATTAATATTAAAGATAATTACGGTAATATTAATTGTTTTATCTCTGAAAATGGGATGGGCGTTGAAGACGAAGCTAGATTTATTAACGCTGATGGTCAAATTAATGATGATTATCGAATTGAATTTATTCAAGACCATCTGAAATGGGTGCATAAGGCGCTCGAAGAAGGTAGTAATGTTCATGGGTACCATATGTGGACTTGTATGGATAATTGGTCATGGTTGAACGCCTATAAGAATCGTTATGGATTTATTAGTGTTGATTTGGATAATGAGGCTAAGCGGACAATTAAAAAGAGTGGGTACTGGTTTAAAGAAATGACAGAACAAAATGGATTTAGCGACTAAAATGTGGAGGCACTGACTTATGGAAATGGAAATAAAATTAAAAATGCCGGCGACTTATTTGTTTGATCAGATTATGGAATCCGTATTATATGATATTCATACACAAACGGGTCGTAAGTTGAAGAGAAACCAATTAGAGGATTTTGAATTCACAAAAACTTCTCAAAAACGCAAACAGCTGCGCTAAAAGTAACTAAAATTGTTGAGAATGAAAGCTATCATTTTCAAACTGAGAATAACCGTAACAAGTTTGAAGTGGGATATGAAATTACCGCGGTTGACGCCGACCATTGCTTGTTAAGTTATAAAGAATCAATGACTTCTAAGGGCAAGATGCAGCAAATGAATGACGTCTTTATGAGTATGATGATGAGTTTCTTCAAAAAGAGAAATTTTAAAAAAATGATGAAACAAATTGAAGGTAAGTACGCAACTAGCTGATGAAAAATATAATCTGAGGCAATAATCTAAATTTTTCGTCAGCGCTAGTATTGGTGGAAACTAATAGGAGTTCTAATCATCCAGTGGTTAGGGCTCTTTATTGTATGGATATTCTGATAAAAAGGAGATAAACATGGGATCAAGAATCATGCACTATGCTATAGCAAATAATATTTTTAGTAAAACTAATTTTGGAGAAGAATTTTTAATTGGGAGTATTGCACCTGATGTAAATAAAAACTCAAAGACCCCTAAAGAATTAACTCATTTTATGAAAATGAAGTCAGATGGTGTGCATGAGATGTTTCCCGATATATTTTTGGATAAATATAGGCAAACGTTAAGTCCATTCAAATTAGGGTATTATTTACATTTGATTTCTGATGATATATGGTTGAAAACGATATATCAAAAGGACATTATTGAAAATAAAAATGAATCTAAAGAACAAGCCCTAAAGAAATTTTATGCAGATTTTCATTACTTCAATAGTAGACTTATAGAAAAATATAAATTAAAACCTTTAGAGTATAGACCAGCAATGGTGACAGGCGTTACTGAAATAGTAGATAATGATATTTCTGAGGTAATTAATGACTTAAATAAGGATTTTTTAGATAGTAATCAAATAAAGTCCCAGTTGATTTCTGAAAAAGATGTTGATGAATATATTAATACATGTACAGAAAAATTCATGAAGTTTCTTATTGAAAATAAATCGAATTAAGTTTTTTTATAAAAATGATAACCACTGTCGATGACTATTAAATTAATCCAAAAAAAGAATCTTACTAAAAAGTAAGATTCTTTTTTTTAGAACAATAGCTTCTGTTCGTTTGTTATTTTTTAATCTAAAACTTCAATGCCGATACCAATAACGCCGGGTCCAGCATGAACGCCAAGAGCTGGGGAAACATCCCCGAAATAGATATGTTCAGCATTTGGATAATTTTCTTTTAATTCTTTTAGCATGCTTTCAGCCAAAGGTTTGTTATTGCCATAGGCGACAGCTAAATCAAAATGTTCAGTTTCGCCAATTTTATCATCAACTAGTGATAAAAATTTCTTTAAGGCAGCTTTTTCGCCACGAGCTTTTGCAACGGGGTAGTAGATACCATTTTCGTCACATGAAATAATAGGTTTAATATTTAAAAGATTGCCCATGATACCAGAAACGCGTCCGATACGACCACCAACTTGAAGATAATGCAACGTTGGTAAGTAGAAGAAAACACTACTTTCATCGACGGCTAATTGAACTTTGGTAACAATTTCGCCGAAGTCATTACCCTCTTTGATTAAGTTTGCCGCAAAAATCCCAGCTAAACCGCCACCAATACCAACACTCTTTGTATCAATAACCTCAACTTTTAGTGGTGACGTTTTTGCGAATGTTTTAATCGCGTTATAGGTACCAGAAAGCCCACTTGAAATAGTTGTTGAAATAACATGCGTGTAACCATCAGCTTTAATTTGTTCAAAAATATCTTGAATCGAACCACCTGAAGGCGTTGCCGTTGTTGGAATTTCAGTTTCCATTCGTTCGTAAACCTCTTCCGGTGAAATAGAAATCCGGTCTAAATAGGTTGTATCACTAAATGTAATTAAGATGGGCACCATATAGATATGTTCCTGTTCCATAAATTCCTTAGGAATATCAGCCCCTGAATCGACTAATATTGCAATTTTTTCTTCTTTCATGATTTAGTTGCCTCCTTCATAAGCATAACTAATTTTTCACTAATAATATGATTTATAACAGCACTAGCGGCTGTTCGTTGTTCTAATTCGATAATCGTTGTCTCAATTGTAACCGGTTTTAAGTTAGTGTCAAAGGTTAATGACTTAATTTGCTCATTAAAAATTAAAGCAAAATTCATATATGCATCTTCAGCTGAATTATCAACTAAAAGTTGGTCAATACCATTCTTAATGACAGTTAACGGAAAAGCGGATTTTAAAATTGTAATGACAACGATTGCTGCTAAATGTTCTTTACGGTATCTTTTTTTGATTGGTTTAAACATAACTTCTTTTTTTACATAATTATTAACCATCGTAGCGGTCACGGGTGCTAAATTCAGTGGTTCCAGATATTGGTTCACGAGTTTTATAGATTGATCCATGTATAAATCCAATTCTGGAAAATCTTGCCAAGTTGGTAATGTGATCTTCTTTAAGCTACCTAACCAATTTAAAAAAGATTCTGGTACTTTTTGACCCAATAGATAACCCCCTTAACGTAATGACTTTATAATATCATTTACACCTAGTATTGTAAACTAGATTTAATTGTTTTTAGAAGTATATGAAAAAGATGATGTCTATATAAGAATAAAAGTTGTACACTGTAATGGTATTTAATAATGAGAAGGAGTGAATTATTTATGATGGAACAAGCATGTACAACAATTCTAGTTGGAAAAAAGGCCACAATTGATGGTTCAACAATGATTGCCAGAAACGATGATACGTTTTTGCCTATTACACCACAACGATTCTTGATGTACCCTGCAGTAGCAGGACGTCATGAAACATTAACTTCGAATAAAAATGGGTTTACCGCACCATTACCAGAAAAAGGGTACCGTTGGACGGCAACGCCTAACGTTGAAGTAGCAAGTAAAGGTGTCTTTGATGAGAGTAGTATTAATGAAAAAAATGTTGCAATGAGCGCTACAGAAAGTGTTTATGCAAATGAACGTGTTTTGGCCTATGATCCTTTAATTAAAAACGGATTGGCAGAGGATTCATTACAAACAATGGTTGCGCCTTATATTGAATCAGCAAAACATGGTGTTCAGTACTTGGGTAATCTGATTACAAAATACGGTTCACCAGAAGGAAACGGCGTTTTATTTAGTGATAAAAATGACGTTTGGTACATGGAAATCGTTACTGGGCATCACTGGATTGCGCAACGTATTCCAGACGATGCGTACGCAGTTGCAGCTAATCAAGTTGCGATTCAAGAAATTGATTTTAATGATGCTGATAATTTTATGTGGTCGGACGGTATTCGCGAATACGTTGAGGAACATCATTTGAACCCAGATAAAACGGGTTGGAATTTCCGTCATATCTTTGGGACAGACACAGAAAAAGACCGTCACTACAACACGCCTCGTGTTTGGTACGGTCAACGTTGTTTAACACCCGAGATTGCGCAAGAACCAACTTCGAGTGAGTTACCATTTATTTGTTACGCAAGTAAAAAAATTAGTGTTGAGGATGTAACTGCCGTTTTAGGCTCACATTATAATGAAACGCAGTATGATCCATTTGGTCATGGTGCTGATGAAGATCGGTTACGTTTCCGACCTATTTCAATGAACAGAACGCAAAATGCACATGTTCTTCAATTAAGAAATGACGTTGACGATGCGCATTCTGCCTTAATGTGGATTTGTTTAGGCGTTCCAGCATTTGCACCATTTGTGCCATTCTACACAAATGCTACGGATACGGATCCAAGTTATAGTGAAACACCATTAACATTGGATATGACGAGTGCTTACTGGATGTATCGAACAGTTTCAATGTTAACGGAAGCGCATTATGCACAGTTTGTGCAAGAAGATGTGGATTACTTAAAAGCTTGTCGTCAACAATTGAAGACGATGGTTGCTGATATTGATGCTGCTTCTGAAAAGATGAGTGGGGACGACCTAACGGCCTATTTAACGAAACAGAATTATGCGATTGTGGCGGAAATGCGCGAAAGAACGATGGCAATGATTGGTCAATTTATTACTGAAGGCTTAACGTTATCTAAATTAACCTTTAATATGGATGCTAATTTATAAAAATAAATCACAAAAAAAGTAGCGCATTAAATTGCGCTACTTTTTTCGATTATTTACTTGTTTATTTCCTCAATATTACCCTTAGCGTCTTTTTCAACTTGCATATCTGAAATTGAAATGTAACCTAACTTTTTAATTAAGCTATTTTGAATTTTTTCTGATTGAATATAACTAATAAATTTAGCCGTTGCATATTTTGGTGATCCCTTAGTGTACATATGTTCATAAGACCAAATTTTCCAATTGTTATTTTCAACATTTTTTGATGTTGGCTGTACTTTATCAATAGATAGCGCCTGAACGTTGTCATTTGAGTATGAGAAAGCTAAATAACTGATGGCGCCTGGTGTTGAAGCAACCATTTTTTGAACCGTCCCGTTTGAGTCCTGTTCTTGCGTTTGTTTAGCGGTTTGTTTTGGAAGAATAATACTATCAAATACTGTACGGGTACCTGAACCAGAAGCACGGTTAATCACAACGATTTCTTGATCGGCACCGCCTAATACTTTCCAGTTTGTAACCTTACCTAAGAAAATATCAGCCAGTTGTGATTTTGAGAGATTAGTGACTTTTGTTTCCTTATTAACAACTGGTGCAATACCTACGACGGCAACTTTGTGATCAACAATCTTTTTGGCATCGACACCGTCTTTTTGTTCCGCGAAGATATCTGAGTTACCAACTGTGACGGCTCCCGTTGAAACTTGACTTAAGCCAGTTCCTGAACCGCCACCCTGTACCCCAATTGTTAAACCTGAATGGTCATCTTGATAGGTTTCAGCCGCTTTTTCGACTAAAGGTTGTAAGGCAGTTGATCCAACGATTGTAATTTTACCCGTAATTTTTGATGTATCACTTGATGATGATGATTTACCACACCCCGCTAATAATAGAAGACCCATTGCGACTACTGAAATAAGTGCTGTTTTTTTTCTCATGACTAATTTCTCCTTTTATTTTACGCCCGTATTTAAGAACACCTTTATAGTATCAAGTAATTGTTATCGTTCTGTATGAATCGTGTAATGATTTGTACCAGTAATTGTAAAGAATAGGTAAAGGAAAAGTTAAATGTTTTGCTTTTAATCATGGGGTTATCTATAATAAAAATCATCCTGTTATGACAAGTTGTCATAAATGAAAAGTAGAAACAAGGGGGAATCAAATTGATTCTAGAAATTAAACACGTTTCAAAAACGTATAATATGGCTGGTGGTACAACTTTTAAAGCCTTGAAAGATATTAACGCATCTTTTGATAAGGGTGAATTAGTTTCAATTGTCGGTGAATCTGGAAGTGGTAAATCAACATTAATGAATTTAATTGGTGGACTAGATTCAAGTTTTGACGGTGAAATTACGTATAATGGCGAAAATATTGGTGAATTTTCTGAAAAAGAGTTAGTTAACTTTCACAAAAAAAGTATCGGCTTCATTTTCCAGAACTTTAATTTAATTCCTCATTTAAGTTTGATCGATAACGTTGCTATGGCAATGACGCTATCGAATGTTGATAAAACAGTACGTGTAGAGCGCGCTAAAAAACTGTTAACAGATGTCGGGTTACAAGATCATATGACGAAAAAACCTGATCAAATATCTGGTGGACAAAAACAACGTGTTGCAATTGCGCGTGCTTTAATGAACGATCCAGATGTGATTATTGCGGATGAACCCACGGGTGCCTTAGATTCGGAAACAACGGATGCTGTCTTAGAAATTATTAAAGACATTGCAAAACGCGGTAAGTTAGTTTTAATGGTTACTCACTCTGATCGTGTTGCGGCCTACTCAAGTCGTGTTGTGCGCATTGATAATGGTGCAATTATTTCTGATGATGAACAAGAACAACTTGAATTACATGCAAATGAAGATGAATTTAAAGGCGAAAAACCTAAAAATTTAAGTCTCTGGTCCGCTATTCGATTAGCGGCGCTTAATATGAAGGCTAAGTTCTCGCGTAACTTACTTGTTGCTATTGGTTCAAGTATTGGAATTATGTCGGTTGTTTTAATGTTATCACTTGGTAAAGGGGTAACAAGTTATATTAAAAGTACAATGTCGAGTTATGTGAATCCAAATGTAACAGAGGTGCATATGAAGGCTAAACCTACCGCTGCAAGTAGCAGTGGGAGCAATACACCGACAACAGCTTCAAATGCACAGGCGGCGCAAGCTAAGGAACAACAAACACAAATGGCCGCAATAACCGGTCAAACGGGTTCATTTGCCGAAAAAGATATTAAAAAATTAACCAACGTGAAACATGTTGATTCACTTCAAAAAGGGTATACAGCCATTTCGTTGGGGACAAATACAGTTTCATATAAAGGTAAAAAAGCTAGCTTAATGCAGTTGGGAACAATGAATTCAAGCATCACAAAATCAAATATTACGCAAGGTTCAAAGCCAGGTAAAGATGGCGTCTTACTGGATAAAACGACTGCCGATACATTAGGTAAGAATATAGTTGGCAAAAAAGTTGAAATTGCGATTGTTTACAATGAAAAAACAATCAAGAAAACAGTCAAGGTTGCTGGTATCTACGAAGCTTCCGGTAGTAGCAGTTCGAGCAGTTTAGTTTACTTAAATTATGCGGACTTACAACAGTTAGTTAAAGATAATAATGAAAAAATTGAACCCAATGTTGTTTATTTGCATACGAATGACAAAGCTAATACGGCCGGAATTAAGGCAAAAGTAAAATCATTAGGATACACAGGTTCAATTCAAGAAAAAATGTCTGAAATGTTTACACAAATGTTGGATATCTTAACGGATGTGTTAACCGCCGTAGCTGCAATATCATTGCTTGTTTCTGCAATCATGATATTAGTTGTGCTGAATATCTCTGTTGTTGAAAGAACAAAAGAAATCGGGGTTATGAAGGCTTTAGGTGCACGTCGAAAAGACATTCGTCGTATTTTCGTTTCAGAAGCATTCTTAATTGGGTTGGCATCTGGCTTAATTGGTGTCGGAGTAACTTACGTCTTAGCCTTTGGGTTAAATGCATTCTCGATTGCAACATTTGATGTTACGATTGTTAAAGTCGCAGCAAGTTATGCATTCTCTGGAATTTTAATTAGTGTCTTGATCAGCATGTTTGCAAGTTTCTTACCAGCAAACAGAGCATCAAAACTGGATCCAGTTGAATCGTTAAGAAAAGAGTAGACAAAAAGGTTGCATTTTTAAATAAAGACTAGTAATATGACAAGTTGTCACATGACGACTTGTCATTTTTTTGTGTAAAGGAGAAAATATGCCTAAAAAAACGTATTTTAATTTGGATGAAGATAAAAAATTACGAATATTGAATGCCGCAAAGGAAGAATTTTCAAGGGTTCCCTTGTTAGAAGCTTCAATTAGTAATGTTATAAAAATTGCGGGGATTCCGCGAGGTAGTTTTTATCAGTATTTTGAAAATAAAGAAGATTTATATTTTTATTATTTTGACACGATTAGACAGAACCAGAGCAAGAGATTTGTTGAAGTATTAAAACAAAATCATGGCGATATTGTTTTAACCATGAAAACTTTCTTTTCTGAAACGATTGCGGATACAGTGTCAGGAGAGAATGCGGCTTTTTTTAAAAATGCCTTTGTGAGAATGGATTTTAAAATGAGCAATCGAATGCAACCGCATCATCGACCTCATAGTGGATCACATCCACATTTTGGTGGTCCATTTCATCAGAACCAAAAACCGGATTTTGATGTGATGGGTGAAATTGATCGTTCTCTATTAACAATTTCATCGGATGAAGAGATTAATTTACTCATGTTTTCGTTGATGAGCCCATTTATGAAGACGATTAATGATTATTTTGCGAAACAAAGAGAAGGTACTGAAATTTCGGTTGAAGAGTTGCAAAAAGAATATGAAACAATGGCGAACTGGGTAGCCATTGGGGTTACGAAAAGAAAGGGGGAGAACTAAATGATAAAAATAATGAAAAATCGTGTTAATAGTTGGGCGATTATAGGTGCATTTGTCTTTATGATTGTTCAAGTTATCTGTGATTTATATTTACCAACATTAACATCTGACATGATTAACAAAGGTGTTGCGCAAGGTAATGTTTCTTATATCTGGCAGGTTGGTTACATCATGTTAGGTGTTGCAGCAGTTGGTATTGTGGCGGCAGTTGGAAATGTTTTTATAGCATCACGATTAGCGCAAAAGTTAGGTCATAGTTTGAGAAGTAATATTTACGAAAAGGTACTTCATTTCTCAAGTTACGAGTTTGATCAAATTGGTAATTCCAGTTTGATCACAAGAACATCGACTGATGTGCTACAAATTCAAAATGTAACAGTGATGATGTTAAGAATGATGATTCAAGCACCAATTATGTTAATTGGTGCAAGCATTCTGGCATACAATAAACAAAAAGAATTAACGGTTATCTTCTTGGTGGCTGTTCCAATTTTGATTATTGTGATTGCGGCGGTTATGACCTTCGCGGTGCCATTATTTAAGACGTTACAAAAAAGAATTGATCATATTAACCTTGTTTTCCGTGAAGGATTAACGGGTGTCCGGGTAATTCGAGCCTTCAATCAGGATGGTTATGAACAAGATCGGTTTGACGGTGTGAATAAAGAATATACAGACAATGCCCGTAAAGTATTTTCAATTACGGCATTAATGTCACCCATGATGACCCTAGTTCTAAGTGCAACCAATATCGCAATTATTTGGTATGGGGGACATTTGATTGGTGATATGTCGATGCAAGTGGGTAATTTAGTGGCATTCATGACTTATGCAATGCAAATCTTATCAAGTTTTATGATGTTATCGATGGTCTTTGTTATGTTGCCACGTGCTCAGGCAGCTGCAGCGCGTATTAATGAAGTTCTAGATAAAAATGATTCAATTGAAGATAGACCAGGCGCAGTTACAATTGATCGTAGTCAATTAGGTGAGAGCCAATTGTCATTTAGTCAAGTTAACTTCCGATATGTAGGTGCTGAAAAAGCAGCGCTAACGGATATTAACTTCGAGGCAAAAGCTGGTCAAACGATTGCTATTATTGGTGGAACGGGTTCTGGAAAGTCAACGTTAATTAATTTAATTCCGCGTCTCTTTGATGTTGAATCAGGGGATATCAAAATTGATGGTAAATCAATTTACGAATTAACGCAGGCAAGTTTGCATGATCAAATTTCACTTGTTCAACAAAAAACGGTTCTCTTTAAAGGAACCATCCGCAGCAATTTACAATTCGGTAACGAAAATGCGACTGATGATGAAATGTGGCATGCACTTGAAATTGCGCAAGCTAAATCATTTGTTGAAGAATCAACGGATGGATTGGACGGAATAGTTGAACAAGATGGGGATAACTTCTCGGGAGGGCAGAAACAACGACTTGCCATTGCCCGATCATTGGTGAAAAAAGCTTCAGTTTACTTGTTTGATGATTCATTTTCAGCGCTTGATTTTAAAACGGATGCTAAGTTACGTGGCTCGCTTAAAACGGATGAAAATGTTAAAGACAGTGTCGTTTTGGTTGTTGCGCAACGGATTTCTAGTGTGACCGGTGCCGATTTAATTTTGGTTATTGATGGCGGTAAGATTGTAGGTAAAGGAACACATGAAGAGTTGAAGGCTACGAATAAAACCTATCAAGAAATTATGCAATCACAAATTAGAGAGGGGGATGCAGAATAATGACAGATAATAATGGAGCAGGACGCTCAGCTACACCACCAATGCGTGGTGGACGTGGCGGTGGACCTGGCGGTAATATCGGACGGCCCGTTGAAAAGCCTAAGAATTTTTGGAAAACAATTGGACGCTTGGCGAAGTACATGTCGCCTTGGTTACTTTTAATTGGGGTTGTATTAGTTTTAGCCATTATTTCTGTTATCTTCCAAGCCGTTTCACCTAAAATATTAGGGCAAGCGACGACAGAAATTTTCTCTGGCGTGACTAAAGGATTTACTCAAATTAAGCAGGGTCAAAAAGTAACCTCTTTGCCAATTGACTTTAATGCTATTAAAAATATTTTATTTACAGTTGGTGCGATGTACGTTGCATCCGCCTTATTCAGTTTTATTCAACAACTGATTATGACGAATATTTCTCAAAAGACGGTGTATGCGCTACGTAAAGATATCAAAGCGAAGATGGAACGTGTCCCAATTTCTTACTATGATACACATCCCAACGGTGATATTATGTCGCGTGCTGTAAATGATGTGGATAATATTTCTGGTACGTTGCAACAAAGTTTTACCCAGTTAGTGACGAGTATAGTGACATTTGTCAGTGTACTTTATATGATGTTCTCAATTAGTTGGGAATTAACTTTGATTGCTTTAATTATCGTACCGTTAAGTTTGGGTGTCGTATCACTGATTGCGCCACGTTCTCAAAAATTCTTTGCAGGTCAGCAAAAGAGTTTAGGCCTTTTAAATAATCAAGTTGAAGAAACTTATGCAGGCCATACCGTTGTTAAAACTTTTAACAAAGAAGAAAAAAACATTGAGATTTTTGAGAAACAAAATAGTGATTATTATAAAGATTCATGGAAGGCACAATTTATCTCAGGATTAATCATGCCAGCAATGAACTTTATTAAAAATATAGGCTACGTTTTTGTTGCGGTTGTTGGGGGAATTAAAGTCTCTCAGGGAACAATCACGTTAGGTAATGTTCAAGCATTCCTACAATATGTGAACCAATTTTCACAACCAATTACTCAAATTGCCAATTTATCTAATACGATTCAAGCAACAGTTGCCTCGGCGGAACGGATTTTTGAAGTATTGGATGAAGAAGAATTGAAGGATGAAAGTAACGATAATGCGGCTGTTCCTGATAACGGTAATAAGATTTCCTTTGAACATGTTCAATTCGGCTATGCAGATAAGAAACTTTTAATGACTGATTATAATTTGGACGTTAAAGAAGGACAAAAAGTTGCAATTGTTGGGCCGACTGGTGCAGGTAAGACCACGATTATTAACCTAATCGAACGATTCTATGATGTTTCATCAGGTTCAATCCGCCTTAATGGTGTCGATACCAAAAATCTAAAACGTGAAGAGCTCCGAAAATCAATCTCGATGGTTCTTCAAGATACTTGGTTATTTACCGGAACAATTATGGAAAATATTCAATATGGTCGTAAAGATGCAACGGATGAAGAAGTTTATGCTGCTGCAAAAGCGGCTCACGTTGATACATTCGTTCGCCAGTTACCAGATGGCTATCAAACTGTCTTGAACGAAGATGCTTCGAATATTTCACAGGGACAACGTCAATTATTGACTATAGCCCGTGCATTCTTAGCTGACCCTGAAATCTTAATTTTGGATGAAGCAACGAGTTCTGTTGATACGCGAACGGAAGTCTTAATTCAAAAGGCAATGGATACCTTATTAGATAACCGAACAAGTTTTGTTGTCGCTCATCGTTTATCAACGATTCGTGATGCGGATAACATTATTGTAATGGATAATGGTTCGATAATTGAAACCGGTAATCATGATGCATTGATTGCTAAAAATGGGTTCTATGCTGACTTATACAACAGTCAGTTCACAAATGGCACTATCTAAATAAGATAACGGGTATGATTTTAACAATTGTTGAATTCATGGTCGTTATTTTTTGTTCTGAAATTAGCCAAGTATGTGGACAGCTCAATCTTAGATTACTCTATCACCAATTTAGCGTATAATAAAAAAGACTCTAAAATAGTAGATGATTATTTAGAAAATGAGGTTTAATCATAATGAAGCAATCACAAATTAGAAATTTTTCAATTATTGCCCATATTGATCATGGTAAATCAACTTTAGCTGATCGAATTATGGAAGAAACGCAAACGGTTAGTGAACGTGAAATGTCTAGCCAATTATTAGATTCGATGGCTGTTGAACAAGAACATGGAATTACTGTTAAATCGAGAACCGTTCGGAGTTATTACACCGCAAATAATGGTGAAACCTTTGAATACAATTTTATTGATACACCGGGACATGTGGACTTTTCGTATGAAGTTTCGAAAAGTTTGGCTGCTAGTGATGGGGCCATTTTATTAGTGGATGCCACTCAAGGTGTTCAAGCACAAACGGTTGCTAATTACCGCTTGGCTAAAGAAAATAATTTGAAAATTATTCCTGTTATCAATAAGATTGATCATCCAAATGCGGATGTGGAAGAAACTAAAATCCAATTAATGGAATTAGCCGATGTTGATGAAGATGAAATGTTATTAATTTCTGCTAAGACGGGGATTGGCGTTGATTTGGTCTTAGAAGCAATTAAAGACCGTATCCCAGAACCAGTCGGAGACATTGAAGCGCCGCTTAAGGCCTTAGTTTTTGATTCGCATTTTGATGCATTCAAAGGAATCGTTGCTTATATTCGGGTTTTTGATGGTGAGTTCAAGGCTAATAACTTACTCCGATTTATGCAACAAACGACTGATTTCCAAGTTGTTGAGGCGGGAATCTTTAAACCAGATATGGTTGCTGTGGATAGTTTGCATGCTGGGGATGTTGGTTACGTTATCACCGGATTAAAAGATCCTCAATTGGTTAAAATTGGAGATACGTTGACGTCTCAAAACCACCCAACACCAGAAGCGCTTCCCGGATATAAAGAGTCAGAATCAATGGTTTTTGCTGGATTTTACCCCAAGGATAATAATTATAAAGAATTAAAATCGGCTATTCAAAAATTAGCTTTAAACGATTCGTCATTCCATTACAAGGAAGAAAAATCGGATGCTTTGGGCTTAGGCTTTAGATGTGGATTTTTAGGGATGCTGCATTTAAGCATCATTCGTGAACGTCTTGAAAAAGAATATCAATTAGGCGTCTTAACAACGACACCTAACGTTACGTATCATGTTATTTTGAAAAATGGCAAAGAAGTTATCGTTGATAACCCCGTTCAATTTCCTGATTTTTCTGAAATTGACCACGTTGAAGAACCATTCTTGGATGTCCATATGACTGTTCCGGATGAACAAGTTGGCGATATCATGAAATTAGCCGAAAAACGTAAGGGGATTTTCCAAGATATGGCTTATAATTCAGGTCAAACTGAGTTGAATTATGCGCTACCTTCATCTGAAATTGCTTACGATTTCTTTAATCAATTAAAATCACTATCACATGGTTATGCAACGATGGAAACCCAGTTCAAAGGCTACCAAACGGCCGATGTTGTTAAAATGGATGTCCTAGTTAATTACGCAACGGTTGATGCTTTAGGATTTGTGGTCCATAGACAAGATGCCGTTGAGATTGGTCAAAAATTAGTAGAACAATTAAAATATGCAATTCCACGTAAATTATTTCCAATGCCAGTTCAAGCGGTTGTTGAAAACAAGGCAATTGCGCGTGCGAATGTTCCACCACTTCGAAAGAGTGCAACAACAGGTAGCGATAAAAAGAATGCGGCTAAACAGGATATGCTACGCCGTCAAAGTGCTAATAAACGTTTAGGATCTAAGGCTGAAATGGACTTACCACAAGAAGTATTTAATGCCATTTTAGAAGTTAATAACGATAATTAGTCTTTAGAAAGAAGGAACACAATGGGAGTTTTAGAAGTACGTCAACTTTCCCATCAATTTGCGGATAAACAACTGTATGAAGACGCTCATTTCGAATTGAATACAGAAGACCACATGGGTATTATTGGCCAAAATGGTGCCGGTAAAAGTACGTTAATTAAGATTATCACGGGGCAAGAATTACCCGATGAAGGCGAAATTAAGTGGAAGAAAAGTGCCACAATTGGGTATTTAGATCAATATGCTGAGGTAGCTGAAGGTATTACCGTGATTGAATTTTTGAAAACGGCATTTCAACGATTGTACGATATCAGCGATAAACAAACGCAGGCGTATACTGATTATGCTGAAAATTTGGATGAGAAGTTGTTGGAAAAAGCCGGTCGTTATCAAGAAGAGCTTGAGGCTAAGAATTTCTATGATATCGATACTGAGATCGATCGTGTTAGAACGGGTCTAGGACTGGATGCAATTGAAAAAGACCATCAAGTTAGTGAGTTAAGCGGTGGCCAACGTTCAAAAATTATTTTAGCTAAGTTATTATTAGAAAATCCTGAAGTTATCTTATTGGATGAACCAACTAATTATTTAGATACGGAACATATCGATTGGTTAACTGATTATTTGAATCAATTTGAAGGCTGTTTTATGGTTATTTCCCATGATTTTGAATTTTTACAAAATGTGACGAATACGATTATCGATGTTGCATTTGGAAAAATCACAAAATATCGTGGTAATTTTAAGGCAGCGATTAAGCAAAAAGAAGCAAAAAAAGAAGCTCAATTGAAAGCCTTCCAGAAACAACGTCTTCAAATTGAAAAAGATGAAGCTTATATCCGTAAAAATAAAGCCGGAACTCGTGCCACGATGGCTAAGTCCAGACAGAAACGTTTGGATAAAATTGAACGCGTCACGCCACCAAGTGATATCGTAAAAGGTAAATTTGATTTTCCTTATTTGGATACTGGATCTGCGTCGACGTTGGCTGTTAAAAATCTGTCTGTTGGTTATAAAACACCGTTGTTATCACCGGTAACTTTTTCACTGTCACATCAAGAAAAGGTTGTCTTAAAAGGATTCAATGGGATTGGTAAATCAACTATGATTAAGTCAATTCTGAAGTTAATCCCAACGTTTGGTGGGTCGGCAGAATTTTCTGATTCTGTTGTCGTAAACTATTTTGATCAAGATTTAATTTGGGATAATAAAGAAATGACGCCATTACAAATTATTCAAGATGAATACCCTGATTTGGAACCTAAAACAATTCGTCGTCGTTTAGCTAAATCAGGTATTAACGCTGCTAATACTATGAAACCAATTGGTATTCTAAGCGGTGGGGAACAAATGAAAGTGAAGTTAAGTTTGGTTGAATTAAAACCAAGTAACTTTTTAATTTTGGATGAACCTACTAATCATTTGGATGATGACACAAAAGATGCGCTACAAAGGGCAGTTCGTCGTTTCCCTGGTAATGTTTTATTAGTTAGTCATGAATCTCCATTTTATGAATCTTGGATTGATAAAGTATTTGATGTTGAAGCAATTAGAATTCAAAAATAATAATAAATGGCCTTAAGATTAAGTCTTGAGGTTATTTTTTTGTACAAAAAAAACACCAACCGAAGTTGATGCTTCTTGATATGGTACTTACCGAAGTAAATAGATTGTATGAATTCCACAAAACAGTGACAATCAGACATACCTACAATGCGGTAGGTAAAAAATGCCCCATCTTCGAACTAATCACTAGCCGCCGCAGCGGAACAACCGAAGTTGTCTGATTTTACTCGACTCATCGCATATATTCAGTGTAACACGATATGAGTGTTTCGTATAGCGTTTATTTACCCCAAAGGAATTGAATGACTGCCTGATCAACTTTGTCATTACTATGGAGCTTGCTATGTTGAGCATTTTCACCAGTAATTTTTAGCTCTTTGTATGATTTTACTTGGTCTTTTAAAAGGTAACTCATCGAACGTGCAGAGACAATGCTGACAGCAGTGTCTGAATTAGAACCATCGTCGATATCACCATAAATGACAAAGACATTTGTATTTGATGGGAATTTTTTCCGGTTCTCATAATAACTTTGGTAGTTCTCCGATTTTGATTTAGGTTCACCATTTTTTAAGAGAACATTTTTGTTAGCTTCTTCATTCATACCAAGAACACCATTAATTGGAACAGCGATTGGCACAAAGTTATTTAACTTGGGATCTGATTCTTTTCTAACAGATTCAGCCCAGTAGACTGCGGACGAACCACCCATAGAATGGGCAACAATATTAACAGCCTTAATTTTATATGATTTTTGTAAATGAGTTACAATTTTTCCAATCCATTCACCTTCTTCAGGTATCTGAGCATTGCTGCGTTTGAAGACGACTTGAATAATGGGATTTTTTACGGATTCCTGCCAGTCACCGGAATAAGTGATGTCACCCGTTGAAGAGACAATTGCCGTTAGAACTTTTTGAGCCTTGTCTGATTTTTCAGCGGCGGCGATCATAGCATTGGTAGAATTGGCTGACCCACCATAACCGTGGACGTACAAGGTTGGTACTTGATTTGTAGCTTTCGTTGAAACGGTAACGACATTTTTTGATGGGGTCTTGTTCAATAAAAAGAGTCCAGTGCCTAATCCTAATATTAGTAAGATAGTAATTAATATGCCATATTTTTTCATTAATAATCTCCCCCTGTTGTAAGTGATTTACTTCATTATAGGTCAACGATTCTTGTCGTACAAATTTAGAGCCAGTTATGGTAAGCTATATGCGAAGATACTTAAGAAAGCCGAGGTTTAATAATATGTTTACGGTGAAATCAACTAGAGATTTAGATAGTCAAATATACAAGGACGCTCTAACAATCAGGAAAATCGTTTTTGTTGGCGAACAAAATGTCCCAATCGAGTTAGAAATCGAAAATGAGGCAGAGGCAATTCATTTTGTAGGCTACAAAGATGATAAAGCTGTTGTCACGGCACGCACAATAGTCGAAGATTCCGAAACATGGCATATTCAACGTGTGGCAACTATTAAAGACGTTCGCGGTCAGCACTTGGCAACAGATATATTGATGTTTATCGAAGGGTTTGCAACCGTTTATGACATTAAATACCTAACGTTAGGCGCGCAAGATCAAGCACAAAATTTTTATAAAAAATTGGGTTATGAGATTGAGGGAGAAGGATTTATGGATGCCGGAATCCCGCATCACACAATGGTTAAAACGATTGAAGGAGCTTAAATGGCAAAAGAAACTGCATTTTCTAAATTGTTAACGGATGAACGTTATGCGTTTGCGAGCGAACTCGGAAACAAGTATCACAAAGATGCTAGTCAAATATTATTTACCTATCTAAAATTTATGGCGGACGGAACACAAAATCAATCAAAGTCATTGCAGAAAAGTTTGCCAGAAATTGATAAGAAGTTTCAAACGTATCTAGAAAGCTAGAGATGGAAGGTATGGACAGTGAATAACAACCCATTAACAAATCTTATGAAACAAGATAGATTGATTGTCGGTATTAGTGAAATTAGTAAAATGACGGGCGTTTCAACACGACAATTACGCTATTGGGAACAAAAAGGATACATTGAAAGTATTGCAGATGATAGTGCAAAAGCCCGTGAGTACCGCCTGGATATGGTTATAAAAGTGAGTCTCATAAAATCAGAATTAGACGAAGGGTATACATTGGTTGCGGCAATTGAACGTGTTAATGGAAAAATGGCTATTTTTAAACAATTTAAACATTTTATAATTGACCGTGTTTCGGATGTTGGTAAACAAGGTAATAAAACCGTGTTTGATATGGGTTATTTTGATCAGACTGAGAAGCAACGTTTGTTTGCAGTTATTGATGAAGATGGGACTCATTTTGAACTTAGAGACGTATAAAAAAAGAATTTTAAAATAAATGAACAAAACACTTGCAACCGTTTTCATTTGTGTTATACTTTATTTGTAGCAAGGAAAGCTATCGAAATCCCTGAACAAAATAAAACTGAAGTCACTTTTTTAAACTCACTTAATGGTTTTTAAAAACGGAGTTAGTTGGACGATGTTTAGTGCTGAAGATAGTTGAAAAATGTAACACAAGTTATTGACATTGAGAGACGTCGAGCAAGGCGTATTAAAACGGTGCCGGTCTTGAGCATTAAAAAGCAAATCAAGACACATCAAGTTAGATGATGTTTACTCCGATAGTTTAGAATTTTGGTATTAGCGACGTCGTGAGACGTCGAACGAGGTTTTAAAACGGTGCTAGTCTTGAGCGCTAAAAAGCAAATCAGGACACATCAATTAAGATGGTGTTTCAAATTTACAATGTACGGCAAGTCATTGACGTTGAGAGACGTCGGGTAAGGCGTATTAAAACGGTGCTGGTCTTGAGCGCTAAAAAGCAAATCAGGACACATCAATTAAGATGGTGTTTCAAATTTACAATGTACGGCAAGTCATTGACGTTGAGAGACGTCGGGTAAGGCGTATTAAAACGGTGCCGGTCTTGAGCATTAAAAAGCAAATCAAGATATCGAAGTTTGATGATTCAAGTTTTAGTAGAACGAATAATCGGATTCACAGGTATTTGGTCTTGAAGAAACGTTTGAACTCGAATGGATAGACAAATCGCTCAAAGGGCGTCATTCGAAATTGTATGATTAATGCATGTAAAAGCGACTTCATAGAACTAGATAAGTATAAAGATATAGAGGCGAAACATATTAACAATCAAGCAAAATCGACTCTCGGTAACACGGGTTTCGGCTTTCCTACTACAAAAAGATAGGATTCGAGACATTTCTTAAAAAGAATGCTCGAATCCTATTTTAATGCAAAAAAATGGGAATCATAAAAATGACAAGAATAAATATTACGAAAATTGAAGAAGTTGACTTAATACCTAATATGTTTTTATCAATAAAGTATATTGATGAGAGTGTTACGTTTGTAAGAAGTTAATTGAATACAGAAGTTAATTGAATACAGATGAAATGAATGTATTTAAAAATGGATATCGCTGATGATGGTAATGAGATTTATGTGAGCTGTAAGGATTTCTTTTGTCGGTTAAATAATACTGAAGTGATTATAGTAATAATCTAAGCTCCCACGTTTAGGCGTTTTAGATTGAAAGGTTAGGCTATCCTAAGAAATAAGTTACAATTCATCCGTTATTCTGATATAATAAATTTACTATTAAGAAAATGGAAGTGAATTGATTAACTAATGACAAAAAATGAAAGCTCGAATATGACACCTATGAAGGAAGATTATTTAAAAATTATTTTTGAATTAGGCGGTACGCAAAAGAAAATATCGAACAAACAGATTGCGCTTAGTCTGAACATTGCGGCCGGATCAGTTACAGAAATGGTCAACAAACTTGTTAAAGAAGAACTAGTTGAACATACGCCATACGCGGGGATTTCATTAACGAAACCTGGGATATTATTGGCCGAAGATTTAGTGCGTAAGCACCGTTTGTGGGAGTGTTTCTTAGTTTATAAGTTAAACTACAAATTACAAGATGTTGATGGTGAATCAGAATTACTTGAACATGTGACAAGTGAATATTTACTTGATCATTTAAATGAGTTCTTGGGTTATCTAACGCATTGTCCACATGGTGGTGTTATTCCTGATAAGGAAGGCAACTATGAGGAAGATAGCCATTTAGTTTTAGAAGCGGTTGAAGATGGAACTAAAGTTAATATTGAACGTTTCATCGATAATCATGATTTGCTAACTTACTTAGATGACCTAGAATTACACATTGGCGATAAATTAACAGTTGTTTCGCATGCGCCTTTTGAAGGGCCGGTTGAAATCAAGCTAGAAAATACTGGCGAGGTTAGAAATATCAGTTATAAAGCTGCTCATTATATTTTTGTTAAGTAAGCTTATAATAAAAAAATTGAATTAAAAATCATAGAGGTTGTTGATATCAAATTGATATCAGCGGCCTTTTTTTATTGAATTAAAAAAATTTAATAGTCGGTAAAATGATTTAAGGTTAACCTAAACTTTTTGTTTACAATGTATAAAGTTTGAGTATAATAAGGAATTGAGAAAGAAAATAATTAAAGGAGTGGTGAAAAATGTCGAAAGAAGTGCAAGAACCAAAAATGGCTACCACAACAAAGAGTGCTAGTTTAGAAGAAGTAAATGGATCAGTCGAAGTTCCAAAAAGTGCCGGTTTTTTACGGACCTTATGGGCATTTAGTGGGCCGGGTGCGTTAGTAGCCGTTGGTTATATGGATCCAGGTAATTGGATTACATCAATCATCGGTGGTGCTCAATACCGCTACTTACTATTGTCAGTCGTTATTTTCTCTGGACTTATCGCCATGTTAATGCAATATATGGCCGCTAAGTTAGGGGTCGTTACAAGAATGGATTTGGCACAAGCAATCCGTGATCATACCAACAAACCGGTTGGGTTCCTTTTATGGATCATGACAGAATTAGCAATTATGGCAACAGATATTGCCGAAGTAATTGGTGGGGCGATCGCCTTGCAATTACTTTTCGGAATTCCATTAACAATGGGCGTTATGATTACCATCTTAGATGTTTTCTTACTATTATTGTTAACAAAATTAGGATTTAGAACAATTGAAGCAATTGTTGCGACATTGATTGCATCAATTTTAATTATTTTCCTTTACTTGGTTGCTTTATCAAAACCAAGTTTAGCAGGTATCATGGGTGGTATCTTACCAAGAGCATCAATCGTTATGAACCATGATCAATTAACATTAGCTTTAGGTATCATTGGTGCAACAGTTATGCCACATAACTTGTACCTCCATTCTTCAATCGCTCAAACGCGTCAATACGATTCAAGTGACGAAGAAGAAGTTGCAAAGGTTGTGCGTTTTACAACTTGGGATTCAAATATTCAATTATTTGGTGCAACAATCGTTAACAGTTTACTTTTACTTTTGGGAGCTGCTTTGTTCTTCGGACATGCAGACCAACTTCAAGCGTTCGGTGATTTATACCGAGCATTAAGTGATAATACGATTGCTAAAGGGATTGCATCGCCCGTACTGTCAACACTGTTTGCTGTAGCCTTATTGGCTTCAGGACAGAATGCGACGATTACCGGAACCTTAACTGGTCAGATTATCATGGAAGGTTTTATACATTTAAAAATGCCATTATGGGCGCGTCGATTGGTAACACGTATAATCGCAGTAATTCCCGTTATGGTCGCCGCAATTATTTGGGGTGGTACTGAAGGTGTCCTAGATAACCTGCTTGTGTATTCACAAGTATTCTTATCCGTCGCTTTGCCATTCACAATGATTCCATTAATCTGGTTCACCTCTTCAAAGAAATACATGGGTGAACGATTTGTTAATCCACTATGGGTATCAATCATTGGTTGGGCTGCCGCAATCGGTTTAACAATTTTAAATATTCAATTAGTTTTCAATTTAGTTATTCAATTTTTCGAAGAAATTTTATAGAATAGGGAGAAAAATCACATGAAAAAAAGTTTTGAATTACCAAAGCATAAGAACATTCTTGTTGGGGTCGATAATTCGGCCGATGCACAGTTAGCATTCTTAAATGCGGTTAGTCATGCTTTAGATGATGATTCTCTGCTACACATTGTTACAGTTCTAGAGTCAGATGACTTGAACGTTTTCCAAGTTTTAACAAAAGATACGTTAGCTGAAAAACGCTTGAAGGTTGAAAAACAACTTCAAGAATACAAACAAAGTGCATTAGATGCAGGTGTTAAGGAAGTCCATATTGTTCTTGCCGAGGGTGAACCCGGAGAAACAATTGTTAAGGATGTTATTCCTGATGTGAAACCTGATTTAGTTGTTGTTGGATCAGCGGTAACCAAGGGATTTGGTAAGTATTTAGGTAGCCAGGCAGCATACGTAGCTAAGTACGCACCAGTTTCAGTAATGGTTGTTCGTTAATAGGAATAAGTTATACAAAATGATTAAATCTACTAAAGATTTAGTCATTTTTATTTGGGAAACGTTTACTTGTTTATTTATATATAAGGTTTATGTTATGCTTTTATGTATAACAAAATTAGGAGTAAAGTGATGATATCAAATTATATTTCAATGTTAAAAGATGAGTTTAAAGGGTATAACCTGGCCAAGTTGGCTAAGGATTTAATGGCAGGATTAACGGTTGCAGCGGTTGCAATCCCATTAGCTTTAGCTTTTGGTGTATCAAGTGGTGCAACAGCTGCTGCGGGTTTGATAACAGCAATTGTAGCCGGTATTCTGATCAGTACGTTATCAGGCGCCTATTATCAGATATCCGGGCCAACTGGTGCAATGGCTGCTGTATTAATGGGTGTAATTGCGCAGTATGGACTAAAAGGGGTTTTTATTGCCACTTTAATTGCGGGTATTATTTTATTATTAGCCGGTATTTTTAAATTAGGGGTTCTAACAACATTTATTCCGGCGCCTGTTATTACGGGTTTTACATCGGGTATTTCAATTATTATTGCGTTCGGTCAATTAGATAATTTTTTTGGAACGCATTCAACCGGAGGCAGTTTAATTGAGAAGATTGGGAGTTATTCTAGTCTTGGATTCCAGCCTAAACTGGCGACAACTTTGATGGCAGTTTTAGTCGTCATCGCGTTATTCATTTTTCCGAAAAAATGGAATAAAGTGGTACCTGCTTCTTTAATCGCAATTATTGTGACGACTGCCATTACGATGGTATTCAAGTTAGATGTTGCGACTGTTGGTAAAATTCCAACGAGCGTTATTAGCGGGGATCGATTACAATTGGGATCATTAGATCTTCAGACTGTTAAAAATTTAATTGTTCCTGGAGCAAGTATTGCTTTATTAGGGATGATTGAAAGTTTATTGTGTGGTGCTTCAGCCGGTCGTATGACTGGTAAGGCATTAGATAGTAACCAAGAATTAATTGCCCAAGGTATTGGAAATATGATTCTACCGTTCTTTGGTGGAATTCCAGCTACAGCTGCAATTGCTAGGACAAGCGTGGCAATTAAATCGGGTGCACAAACACGATTAACCGGTATTTTTCATGCACTCGCATTATTAGTTTCAATGCTTTTATTGGCGCCAATTATGGCACAGATTCCTTTGGCTGCATTGGCTGGGGTTTTAGTTGTAACTTCATGGCGCATGAATGAGTGGTCAGCCATTAAATATCTTTTTAAGAATAAATTTAAAAGCGCCCTAATTTTATTTTTCCTAACGTTGGTTAGTACGGTTATCTTTGATTTAAGTACGGCCATTATGATGGGCGTAATGGTCGGAATCGTTATCTTTGTGGCTAAGAGTTCTATTTTGGATGTTGTGGTTGAAGACGTTGACTTAAGTAAAGTTGAAACGGCACAAGAAGGATTGAAGGCTGACTGGGCTGTTGTTTATATCACTGGACCGTTATTCTTTATGTCCGCAGACCGTTTGGATAAGGCATTGCAACCACTTCACGAACGAGATTTAGTTATCTTCTCGTTACGTGGGGTACCCTCAATTGATAATACAGCAATGGCCGTCATTCAAGATTTTTACCAGGATGCTCAGAAAAAAAATCACGAAGTCATCTTTTCTTCTGTTCAACCAAACGTGATGAAAATGTTTGAACGATCAGGATTTGAAGAGACGGCAGGAAAAGATGCGTTCTATTTCTCAGTTGATCGTGTTCTAAAAGAAATTCTATAAAATATAGATTGATTGACAAGAATATTTCGGCATGTTAAGATTCATTCAACTTAATAAATGAAGTTAACACAAAAGTAGTTCTTTATCTGGGAGTCAGAAAGTTGGTGGGTGATGCGAACCAATCAGGATAAACGGACCAAATACGTTAACGTTATTTAAATACCGGATAAATATCTAGAACCGTTATCATCTAGTGAGTGAGAATTTGTGTTCTCAATTAAACTGGGTGGTACCACGGCTAGAGTCGTCCCTGATACAATATTTAATATTGTGTCAGGGACTTTTTTTGTCCAGAAAAGGGGTAATAAAAATGCAAAATATAAATTGGAGTAAGGTTCGATATCAAATTTTTCATGATAAATACTAGAACCGACTAAAAAATAGGAGTGTTTACTAATGAAAAATAAATTATCGTTTACAGAAGCAGCAAGTGTTTTGATGGGTATGTTAATTATTATGGGATTTGGCGTTATCAAGTTTGGATTATCACCACAAACGCCAGTAATGTTGGTCATCGGCTTATTGATATTATGGGCTAGAATACGTCATTTTTCGTGGGAAGAAGTTCACGCGGGTATTAAGGACGGAATGAGCACCGGATTAATCCCCATCTTTATTTTTATCCTGATTGGGTCATTAATCGCAACTTGGATTGCGGCAGGAATTATTCCAACCTTAATGATTTGGGGCTTTAACTTAATTAGTGTTAAATTTTTTGTTCCATCGGTCTTTGTAGTCTGTGCAATTATTGGACTATCGATAGGAAGTGCATTTACCTTGATTTCAACTGTTGGGATTGCATTGTTTGGGATGGGAATGACAATGGGTGTTAACCCCGCATTAGTTGCAGGGGCAATCATCTCAGGTGCTATCTTTGGAGATAAGATGTCACCTTTATCTGATTCAACGAACTTAGCTGCGGCTATTGGGGAGTCTGATTTGTTTAAACACATTAAAAATATGATGTGGACAACAATTCCTGCTTTTGTGGTCTCTTTGATTCTATACTTCATACTCGGAAGTGGTAGTTCGGAAGCAAATATGGATAAGATTAGTCAGACGATTTCAATCTTATCTAGCCACTTCTCAATTACGGCATGGGCCGCGTTACCAATTATTTTAATGTTTGTCTGCGCATGGTTAAAAATCCCAGCGATTCCAACGTTATTTATCAACATTGGTGTATCGTTAGTGATGTTATTTATTCAAAAACCACATACGAGCTTGCAAAGTATTGCCGCATTAATTCAATCAGGTTTTGTTTCTAAAACAGGTAATGCGAATGTGGATATGTTGTTAACTAGAGGTGGAGTTTCAAGTATGATGGGAACTGTTTCATTAATTATCTTAACGTTAACTTTAGGTGGGTTATTGATGAACTTTAATATCATCCAAGTTGTTATGGAACCTTTAGTTAAACGGTTGAACTCATCGGGTAAATTAATCACGGCAACTATATTTGCCGGAATTGGGGTCAATTTATTTGTTGGGGAACAATACCTATCAGTTATCTTACCAGGGAAGGCATTTAAACCCGCTTTTGATAAGTCTAAATTAGATAACTTGGCATTGAGTCGCGCACTTGAAGATGGTGGGACAGTAATCAATTACTTGATTCCTTGGGGTGTTGCCGGCGCATTTGCGGCAAGTACGCTTGGTGTTCCAACGTTGGATTACCTACCATTTGTCTTCTTTAGTTTATTATCTCCAGTTTTTTCAATTATCAGTGGCTGGACGGGCATTGGTTTGAAAGAAGAGAAAGCTTAAACTAAAAACGAGCGATATCGAATATAAAAATTCGGTATCGCTCGTTTTTAGTTATTTTTCATTTTTATTGAGCTTGATTAAGTACATAGTCATAAAGATAGCAATTAAAACCATTACTGTTCCGAAAAGTGGGGTCATTCCTAAACTAAGTTTAGAAACAACTTGTCCACCAATTAAGGATCCCAATGTAATACCAACATTGAACGCAGAAATATTTAGCGATGATGCTAGCGTAATATCTTTAGGTGTATATTTTTCAGCTAATTGAACAATATATAACTGTAGACCGGGAACGTTCATAAAGGCGAATAGGCCTAATGCCATAACAGTTAATAAACCTAAAATTGATAGTTTTGAAGTAAAGAAAAGAATGAACAATACAATCGCAAGACCAATAAACATTTTTAATAGGGCTTGAAGAGGATTGTGGTTTGCTAGACGCCCACCAATTGTATTTCCAAGGGCAACCATCAATCCATAGACAATTAAGATAATAACGACGGCGCTCTCACTGTAACCCATTGATATTTGTAGAAGTGGCGTGATGTATGTGTAGACGACGAACGTACCACCATAGCCTAGGGCCGTTAAGAGCAATGTAATCAATAAATATTTATTTTTAAGAACGCGAATGAAGCCATGGGCATCAGATTTACCTGGAATGGGTAAACCATCAGGTACAAGGAAAAAGTTAGCTATCAAACCGATTAAGCCAATAATGCTAATAAAAATAAATGATCCATGCCAACTTGTATGCTGACCAATAAAGGTACCTAGTGGAACACCAGTCACGGTTGCAACAGTTAGACCAGTAAACATGACTGAGATAGCACTGGCACGTTTTGATGGTTCAACAACGTCAGCTGCGATAACAGATGCAATCGTCATAAAGATACCATGAGCAAGTGCAGAAACGATTCGACCAACCAATAGAATGAGAAAAGTGGGTGCAAATGCTGCAACTAAATTACCAATAATAAAAAGACCCATAATGCTAAGAAGTAGTTTCTTACGATCAAATTGACCAGTCATAATAGTTAATAAGGGTGCACCTATTGTGACACCAAGGGCATATAATGAAACGGTCAGTCCTGCTTGGCTTAATGAGATACCGAAGTCTTTGACTAATAATGGAATGAGGCCGACACTAATGAATTCAGTCGAACCAATTGCGAAAGCACTAATTGCTAATGCTAGAAGTGTTAAAGATGGAGATATATGTTTTTTTGCCATGAATGTGTAAAGCCTCCTTGATTTTTGTTGAAATAATGCTACAATTTATGATTATACGTGTACGAGGTTAAAAGGCAAGAACGTACTAAAAAGTGCCATAGGCACTTTTTAGTACCCATAGGAGGATTATATTGGAGAATAAAACATATAATATTGGCGTTGAAGCAACATTGGAAGTAATTGGTGGTAAGTGGAAAACAATTATTTTATGTCATTTACGTGGTGGAAAAAGAAGAACTAGCGAATTAAAACGCGCTATTCCGAATATCACACAGAAGATGTTAACACAGCAATTGCGCGAACTAGAGTCAGATGGAATTATTTCAAGACACATTTATGAACAAGTGCCGCCAAAAGTTGACTATCAGTTGACAGAATACGGTGAGTCTTTGAGTCTGATATTAAACAAGTTATGCGTTTGGGGTGAGAAACATATTGATCGACTAAATGAGGATAATCAACATGTTGTTTTAATGAATAGGGATAAAGTTTCGTAATAACCAAAAAGACACCAGCATTATTTTAAATAATGTTGGTGTCTTTTTTTACATTGAGGCTAAATGAACCATTAGGTCAGAATTAGTTAAAACAAGCTTAGTTGGTGCATCTAAGACGATAGTATGATTTTCCGAAAATTCTATAAAACGCGTCACATAATCTTTGATTTGGGTAAAATTGTGTGTCGACATAATGATTGTCTTCCCAGCATTATGTAATCCTTGCATAATTGAAATGATATTCTCCTGAGCCTGAGCTGTAAGACCTGTGAGTGGTTCATCCAAAACCAATACATCCGGATTTAAGGATAGGACGCTGGCGATTGCGACTAATTTTTTTTCACCACCAGAAAGATGGTAAGGAACACGATTTTCTAATTTATTTATATTTAGTAAGGTCAGACAATCAATTACGCGTTTATTAACCTCTGGCTCAGGAAAGCCCATTTGTCTGGGGCCAAAAGCAATTTCATCATAAACGGTTGTATTGAACAATTGAACATCACTATTTTGAAAAACAAATCCAACTTGTTGATGAAACTTTTTAGCATTTACCGAATTTTTAAAAAAGTGAGCGTTAATTTGTTGATCATTAAAAGTGTACTGACCATCACTGGGATAAATTAAACCATTCAATAATTTAAAAAGGGTAGATTTACCAGAACCATTAGGGCCTAATAGACAAACGAATTCATTTTTTTTAATGGATAGATTAATATTATTCAAGCTAAGTTTGTCAGTATAACCATAACGTATATTTGAAAATGAAAACATAATGAGCCCCCTACTCTAATTAAAAAAAAGTGTAATTAAAAAAATAGTGATACAAGTTTGTGTGATATCAGACAAATTAAGTCTTTGTTTTGTACGAGTAAAATGATAGTTGCCAGTAAATCCGCGAGCCTCCATTGCACTGTACATTTCTAAAGCTGTACTTTTTGTTTTTAGATACAAGCTGCCAAATAAATTTGATAAAGACTGATATTGATGCCTATTAACGCCAACCGATCGTAATTCCATTGCTGAAGTCATAGCATAGAGTGATTCAGATAATATTTTTAAATATTTAATGGTTATATCGATAATAAAAATAATAATATCTGGGAAATAACATTTTTTTAAAACGATTATAATATCAAAAAATGTATTTGTGTTCATAAAGTATGAAACAATTATTAAAATTAAATTTGTTTTGAGTACGAAAAAAATAACAGTTTTTGCATCCGTTAAAAAAAAACTCGGTAGAATAAACAAAAGAACAAAAACTAAATTAATCGGAATCCGTTTTAATATCGTTAACATATTTAATTTTGGCAACAAGGCAATTTGAAGAAATTGGTACATATAAATGATCCAAATAAACGATATATTTCTTGAAAGAGAAGTTAATAAAATTAAAGTAATTGTTGTTAAAAGTTGAATAAATGAGTTTTGACGATTTAATGGTTGAGAGGTCGTTTCTGTTTTATCTGAAAATAGACTCAATAGATTTAGTAACCTACCTCTATTTTGCTGTAAGAAAGTATTTTTTTGTTTTACGGGTGAATAGTTCTCCGGTGAGGATAACCAATCAGGCATATTAAGATATTTTTGATTTTTCATGTGTCACCAGCTTAAATAAAATAATGAAAATAATGACTGCCGAAAAAGCTGAAAATATATAACCAAGCGGTAAAGACACACCGAATAAGGAATAGTCGGGTAAGAATGGCTTGAAATCTAGACCATGTGCCATCCCTGCAGGCATGTGAGCCTTAAGACCGTTTTGCGTAAGTGTGGGTAGGATGTCTGATGCACTCCACTCTCCCCAAGCCGTTCCTGAAGCCAGTAAACCTAACGGAGATAGTACGGCTAGCCCACCAATTATAAGATAAAAGCGAGATAACATTTTTTTTACATTTGACTGTGGATGATTTCCGGCTAAATAAATAGAGTTAGGAGAGACTTTCTTTACAAACGAGAAGACTAAGACGGTGAAAATAGCTTCGACCCAACCGACAACGAGTAAATGGGTTAATGCCATTGCGGGTACTGAAATTGAGAGTGGGTAGGGAGCATAAAGTGGGTTACCACCCTGGTCCTGAAAAAGTAGTGGCTGAATACCTAACTCAACAGCCACAATTAATGCGGCTAAATTAATTCCGACATAAGCCCCAATGAAAGCACCTATTTTTTCTTGGTTAAAACGTTTAAAAAAAGAATAAATAAAGTAGCCAACAAAGGGCATTATGAAAGCCATATTGAACGCATTAGCGCCAAATGCTAAAATACCGCCATCTCCGAATAAGAGTGCTTGTAGTAATAAGGCAACAGTAATCGATAAGGAGGCGGCCCACGGACCTAGCAGTATTGCGAGCAGCGTTCCACCAACTGCATGGGCTGTGGTGCCACCTGGTACGGGTAAATTGAACATCATAATTAAAAAAGAAAGAGAAGAAGCGATTCCTAACAATGGAACAGTTTCTTTTTTTTCTTTAATTTGAACTTTAACCTTTGAAACAGATATTGCCCAAACTGGTGCCATTGCAACAAACATGGTTATACAAGTTTGAGGACTAAGATAATTATCTGGAATGTGCATGAGAATCTCCTTTATTAGTTTGCGATGAAATCTAAGAGGTAACTGATATCAGTGATAACAATTTTTCGTTTTATTTTTGAAATAACTTGTTCTTTTTCAAGCTCGACAAGGATTCGATTCACGCTGCTTCTGGAGGAAATACCGCAGAAATTTGCAATATCCTCATTGGTGATATCAAAGTCGATTAAAATACCATTACTAATTTGTTTACCAAATAAATCGATGAGACTGTAAACGAAGGCACAGATGGCCCCTTTTTTACCATTCATAATCATTCGTTGTGAACGATAAATATTTTCTGAAAGTTTTTTTCGATAATAGTTCTTCACGTAATTTTGTAGTTCGATGGTTGAATTAACATACTCCCAAAAAGTGACACGATCTATTCTATAGAAGGTTGCTTCTTTTGATTCAACACGGACGTTAAATGGAGAAGACGTATATTTAGAAACTTCATCGCGTAACAAGGAAATAACATCTGGCTTAGCAATATATGACAAGTTAAATTCGCGACCGTCCTGTAAGATAACGCTGTTTTTGATGATACCTTCTTTTAATATATACGTGTAGCGTTCTTCTAAACCGTTGTACGTTAGATAATTGTGTCTCTTCTTAGTAATTGTAGGTACATTTTTTTCTTCTAAATAGTTCATCAGAAATTCAATATCAGTTAATACCATGGGGGCCACCTTAATTTTATATTTGTTTACAAACAACGTTAATCTTTAACATATGACAAGGTGAGAAACAAAAAACGCCTATATCACAATTGTACACATTTGTTTACATTCATGTAGTTCTAATTGCATAACAAAAGTATAGAGCCAAAGGATGACAAAAAATGACTGATTTAAAGGATACAAATGTAGACAATAATTAAACGTATAAAATAGCAACGCCAAAAGAGAGAGTTTAAATTTGTAACTCACGATATAATTCAAATGTTATAAAAGCAAGCATAGGGAAAGGAAATGACACATAAAATGGTATCAATAAAATTACCATATGATAAAAAGATGATTACGGTGAACATCGCAGATAAGAATTTTGCCGGAAAATTAGTTTCAGAAGCTGCAACATATCATAACGAACTAACTGAGAAAGAAACAGTTGAGCGGTCATTAGACAACCCAATTGGCGGTTCTAAGCTAGAAGAGTTAGCAAAAGATAAAAAAAATATTGTCATCATTAGTTCAGATCATACTCGCCCAGTACCTTCAAAAATTATTACACCTATCCTATTAAGAAGAATTCGATCAGTTGCACCAGACGCCAGAATTCGGATTTTGGTTGCTACAGGATTCCATAGGGCATCAACACATGAAGAACTTGTAGATAAGTATGGTGAAGATATTGTCGCAAATGAAGAAATCGTGATTCATAACTCTGAGGATGATTCTTCAATGGCAAAAATCGGTACATTACCCTCAGGTGGTGAATGTATCGTTAACAAAGTGGCAGTAGAAGCTGATTTACTTTTATCAGAAGGGTTTATTGAATCTCATTTCTTTGCCGGATTTTCAGGTGGTCGTAAATCTGTTTTACCTGGTGTTGCTTCATATAAAACAATTTTAGCTAACCATTCAGGACCATTTATTAACTCGCCTAAGGCAAGAACGGGGAATATCAGCCATAATCCTATTCATAAAGATATGGTTTATGCTGCTAAAACGGCCAATTTACAATTTATTATTAACGTTGTTTTAGATGAAAATAAAAAAATTATAGGTTCTTTTGCAGGCGATTTAGAAGAAGCTCATGCTGAAGGCTGCGCGTTTGTTAAACGCTTATCAGAAGTGCCAAAAGTACAAAGTGATATCACGATTTCAACAAATGGTGGCTACCCTCTAGATCAAAATATTTACCAAGCAGTTAAGGGGATGACATCCGCCGAGGCTACGAATAAGGAACACGGTATTATCATTATGGTTGCCGGTTCTCGCGACGGGCATGGTGGAGAAGGTTTCTACCATAATATTGCCGATTGTGATGACCCTCAAGAATTTTTGGATAAAGCGATTAATACGCCGAAGACAGAAACGGTTCCTGATCAATGGACGTCACAAATATTAGCAAGAATTTTAGTTAATCATGATGTCATCTTTGTCTCAGATTTGGTTGATCCTAAGTTGATTGCGGATATGCATATGAAATTAGCTAAGACGATTGATGAAGCACTAGATATGGCATACGCAATTGAAGGCGCAGATGCTAAAGTTGCAGTTATCCCTGATGGATTAGGCGTTATCGTTAAATAAAGGAAAATAAAAATGGAACAAAAAAATTTGAAAGATTTATTAATGGAAGTTGCAGCTGGCCGAGCTGATGTCACAGATGCTATGGATAAAATTAACAATTCTGGATTTGCAGAGCTCGACTTTGCTAAAGTTGATTTAGCTCGAGAAAAACGGAATGGGTACCCCGAGGTTATTTACGGAGAAGGTAAAACAGCGGAACAAATCGTTGGCATCATGCAGGTTATGACTCAAAATAAATTGAACATTTTAGGTACTCGTATTTCAAAAGAAAAATTTGAAATTATTAAAGAGTCTAATAAAAATGCTATATATTTTGAAAAAGCAAGATGCGTGACCGTTACAAATCATGAAATACCAACAACTGAAAGTTATGTGGCGATTGTAACAGCTGGTACGTCAGACATGGACGTTGCAGAAGAGGCAGCGATTACGGCTGAAACTTATGGTAACAAAGTAGAACGCGTGTATGACGTTGGCGTTGCAGGAATTAGTCGACTTTTTAACCGTCTTGATGTCATTCAAGGTGCGAAGGTTGTTATTGTGATTGCTGGAATGGAGGGTGCGCTAGCAAGCGTTGTAGGTGGATTAATTGATTCACCGCTAATAGCGGTACCAACAAGTGTGGGCTATGGTACTAGTTTTGGAGGCGTTACGCCACTTTTAACGATGTTAAATAGCTGTGCATCTGGAATTACCGTCGTTAATATCGATAACGGATTTGGCGCGGGATATTCGGCAAGTATGATGAATCATTTATAGAAGGGAACAAAAATATGCATACATTATATTTAGATGCTTTTTCAGGCATTAGCGGCGATATGTTCATTGGAGCTTTACTTGATTTAGGAATCGACTTTGAAGAGTTTAAAAGAGAATTAGCCAAAATAAACGTATCCGGCTACGACTTAGAAAATGAAAAAATTTTAAAAAGTAGCATATTTGGTACTAGTTTCGATGTTCATATGCATCATGGTGAAAAAGATCATGGATTTGTTGAAAATCACGTGCATCATCATAACCATGACGTGAGACATCTAGCTGATATATTAAAAATCATTGATGATAGTGATTTGAAAGATGCAATTAAAGAACAAGCAAGCGATGTTTTCACTGAAATTGCTAAGGCAGAAGCAGTCGTTCATCATGTTGAAATCTCTGAAATTCATTTCCATGAAGTTGGCGCATTAGATTCAATTGTTGATATTGTCGGTTGTTTTGTGGCATTAGATTTATTAAATGTAGACAAAGTTATTTCTTCTACTTTGACGGACGGTAGCGGATTTATTGATGTTGCGCACGGTAGAATGCCAGTGCCAGTTCCGGCTGTTATGCAGATGCGGGTTGGTAGTCAAATACCAATTAAGCAAGATGCGTCAATTCATACGGAATTAATTACGCCAACTGGAATGGGTATTGTAAAAAATATCGTGTCAGAATTTAGTGAGATACCAAGTGAATTAACCGTAGAAAAAATTGGCTATGGATTTGGTAAGAGAGAAACGGGTGGCTTTAACGCACTGCGTGTCCTACTACTCGAAAAAAAAAACTAAGTTCACAAGTCATTGACCAAAACGACGATTCTGTGATGAGTATTGAGGCGAATATTGATGACCAAACGGGTGAAGAATTAGGTTATTTAATGAAAAAATTGATGAGTGAAGGAAGTTATGATGCTTTCTTCACGCCAATTCAAATGAAAAAAAATCGTCCGGCTTATAAGGTGACTGCATTATGCAATCCATTGGATCAAGAAAAAATAACAAAATTATTTTTAAAATATACAAGTACATTGGGTGTTCGCTACCAAACGCTCAATCGGACAATTATGAAAAGGCATTTTGATTCTGTTGAAACAGAATATGGTGTTGTGGGCATAAAAATAGCGACTTATGAAGAAATTAAAAAATATAGTCCTGAGTATGATGATTGTGAAAAAATTGCTAAAGAAAATCAATTGTCTTTAGCAGAGGTCTATCAATTAGTTTCAAATGAGTGGCAAAAAAATAAAGAAGAGGTAATTTAATAATGATGCATCAAATGATTTCAGAGTTTTTAGCAACAGGCTTAATGTGTGTATTTGGGACAGGGGTTTTCTGTAATAACGTTTTAAAAGGGTCAAAATATCGTGGTTCAGGTGATATTTTTGTTGTTACAACATGGGGATTTGGTATTACTGTAGCATTATTTGTATTCGGTGGCGTGTCATTAAATCCAGCAATGGTTTTGGCACAATGTATTTTAGGAAATACACCATGGATTCAACTTATCCCACTATCATTAGCAGAAGTTTTTGGTGGTATGTGTGGTTCATTACTCGTTTACGTAATGTATAAAGATCAATTCAAGGCATCTGAGGGTGAAGTCAGCCCAACTGCTATTCGTAATATTTTTAGCACAGCACCAGAAATCAGAAATTTACCACGTAACTTCTTTGCCGAATTTGTGGCAACATTTATTTTTATCGGTTCAATTTTAGCAATCTCAGAAATAAAAACTGCTGGCGTTGTGCCAATTGCCGTTGGTATCTTAACTTGGGCCGTTGGTATGGGACTTGGTGGTACAACAGGTTTCGCAATGAACATTGCTCGTGATTGGGGTCCAAGATTAGCACATTCTATTATTCCATTTAAAAATAAAGCAACTAGTGACTGGAAATATGCGCTTGTTGCTCCCGGTCTTGGATCAATTTGTGGTGGTGTGGTTGCGGCATTATTTATGCATTCATACTTTAATATTTAATAGGGGATGAGTAAAATATGAAAACTGATATGCAATTGAGCTTATATAAAGACTCATTCGAAAGATTATTAAATCTATATAATCGAGCAATATTTTCGACATCTTTAACAGCTACTAAACTAGCATTACTGGAAGAGAGTTATTCAGAATTTACGTTAATTCAAAATATTTATGCCTCATTATCTGATGAATTAAAAAGTAATTATGAGTCAATCAATGAAACTATTTGTCAGTGTACGAATAAATTAAATGATGATTTTATTAGTAATATTGACAGTATCCAGTGGACAACGGATGACGTATTAAAAGAACAGTATAATCAATTAACAGAGTTATCAACACAAATAAAATAATAAAACACTGAAAGAAGAAATTATAATGACAACTATTGATGAAAAAGAACAAGCAATTGTAGCTAATCTTAAAAAAATGAATAAGGTAATTGTTGCCTTCTCAGGTGGAATTGATAGTACTTTGGTTTTAAAAATGGCTCTAAAAACGCTTGGTAAAGAAAATGTTTTAGCTGTTATTGCTAATTCTGAATTGTTTACAGATGAAGAATATAATAAAGCAATTACGCTCGCTGAAGAAATGGGCGCAACTGTTTACGGCACTGAATTAAATTATTTATCAGATATTCATATCAGTAACAACACCCCTGATAGCTGGTACTATTCTAAAAAAATGTTTTATGATGCATTGAATAAAATTGCTTTAGAAAAAGGGTATGATGCCGTTTTGGATGGTATGATTATGGATGATAATAGTGACTTTAGACCCGGTTTGAGAGCCAGAGATGAAGCTAACGCTAAGAGCATTTTACAGGATGCAGATTTTTATAAAACTGATGTACGTGAGTTAGCACAAAAGCTAAATTTAAATAACTGGAACAAAGTAGCCTCATGTTCGGTATCATCACGATTTCCATATGATACAAAACTAACGTTAGATAATATTAAGTTGGTAATGGATGCGGAACATTATCTTCGCGGTTTAGGTTTTACAACCGTTCGTGTTCGATTCCATGGAGATGTTGCTCGCGTTGAAGTTCCCGCTGAACAACTAAATGGGTTACTTGCTTTGAATGAAGACGTGAATGCTAAACTAATTGATTTAGGCTTTAAGTACGTTACGATGGATCTTAAAGGTTTTAAAAGTGGCCGTATGAACCAAGTACTTTCTGACAAGCAATTAAAAATGTACGCTTAATTTTTAAGTGAAAAGGGTGATAGACAAACGTCTATTGCCCTTTTTGCATAATGTCTAAATTGTTGTATAATAGCCTTCTACACTTATTCACAAAAATTATTAAAAGAAAGTCTGAGACATAAATGCTAGCAAACTTATATGGACCATTTTTTGACATCAACAATTGGAAAACAGTTGTTGAATCGAGTAGTGATTGGATGATTATCCTATCACTAGCAGTAATTGAGTGTCTGTTATCGGTGGATAATGCCATTGTATTAGCCGCTCAAACGCAAAAATTACCTAACAAAAAGGAACAAGAAAAAGCGTTATTTTATGGATTATGGGGTGCTTACATATTCCGATTCATCATTATTGGAATTGGTACATTTTTAATTGATTTTTGGGAAATTAAAGTTATTGGTGCGGGGTATCTTATCTACCTGTCAGGGCATTACTTCTTCTCAAAAATTAAAACGCCAAAACCTAAAGTGGAAAAAAAGGGTAACGGACGTAAAGGACCTTTTTCATTATTTTGGTCCGTTGTTATCTCAATTGAGATGATGGATATTGTCTTTTCGATTGATTCCGTTTTAGCATCCCTTGCCATCTCAACTAATCCAGTAGTTGTTTTAATTGGTGGAATGTTTGGAATATTAGCGATGCGGGGAATTGCAACATTAATCATGAAATTAATGAAGGTTGTGCCAGAATTAGAATCAATGGCTTATATGTTGATTGCTTTGATTGCGGTGAAATTATTTGTCTCAATCCCACAAATTGGGATCGAGATTTCGTCAATTCTGTTTGCTGGAATTGTTTTCGGGGCCGTTATACTGACAACTTTAGTGCATATGTACAATATTCAAAATAAAAAATAACGAAATGAGGACGACGAAATGGTAACAAAAGTAACGGATCAAACGATGACTGAATACACAAAGTCGGGGTTAACGATTGTTGATTTATGGGCACCATGGTGTGGTCCTTGTTTAATGATGGCACCAGTTGTTGATGAATTAGAACAAGAATTTAAATCCGATATCCAATTTGTAAAATTGAATATTGATGAAAATAAAGAAACGGCATTAGAATACGATGTTATGAGCATACCTAGCTTTTTACTTTTTAAAGATGGCAAAGCAATTGAAAAGGTTGTCGGATACCATGACAAAAGTGAATTTTCGGCGTATTTAAGTGAGAAGATAACACAAAATAAAACAGTCTAAGCGAGTGCCACCACAATTTAATTTGTGGTGGTTTTTTGTTAATCTCATGTGTTATTAATGGCGGTTGAAATCTTTAAGGCGCATACTAAAAGAAATTGTTGAAAAGGGGAACTATTATGAAAAAAATTGGGTTTGTGGGAACTGGCGTAATGGGTGCGGCAATCGTCAGTAACTTATTAAAAGCAGATTATGAAGTAAGGGTATTTAATCGAACGAAATCAAAAACGGATGCGTTAGTTAGCCAAGGTGCTATTTGGGCTGATTCACCGCAATTGGTTGCGGCACAAAGTGATATTACATTTTCAATGGTCGGGTTTCCTACGGATGTGGATACTATCTATTTTGAAGAGAACGGTATCTTTGCGGGTGCTAAAAAAGGATCAATCGTGGTTGATATGACGACAAGTACGCCAACATTGGCAAAAAAAATTGGTGATTATGCAGAAGGCCATGATATATTTGCGTTAGATGCACCTGTTTCCGGTGGTGATATTGGTGCCAAAAATGCAAAATTGACAATTATGGTTGGTGGACATGAAGATATCTATGAACAAGTGAAACCTATTTTTGAAAAAATGGGAACAACAATTGCGTTGTTTGGCGGGTATGGTTCAGGGCAACACGCTAAAATGGCTAACCAAATTATGATAGCTGGAACAATGACCGGGATGACTGAGTTATTAGTTTATGCAAAAGCTGCAAACTTGGACTTAGAAAGTGTTATCAAGACCGTTGGTGGCGGTAGTGCTGCGAACTGGAGTTTGGCAAATTACGCACCACGAATCTTAAAAGACGATTATACGCCAGGATTCTTCGCAAAACATTTTCTTAAAGATTTACGAATCGCATTGGATGAAGCGGAAAAGATGGATATCGATTTACCATCGACGAAAGAAGCTAAAAGATTGTACGAAAAATTGGTGGACGAAGCTAATTTAGGTAATGATGGAACGCAAGCATTAATTAAATTATGGTGGAAATAAGTGATAATAATAAAGACGGCATCTCCATATAGGGGATGCCGTCTTTATTATAACTATTTAAGTGATTTGACAATTAAATTAGTTACGAGTAGTAAAAATAACATTAAAATAGTTACGAAAATAATTGGACCTGCGATAGTTAATAGTAAAGTCATAATCAACGCTTGTTGATTGAACAGGGAAAATACGTAGTAAAGAATAACGTTTAAAAAGGCTAATAAACTGAATCCTAGACCAAATCCTGTTCTATCGGCCGAGCTAAGATCAAAACCGCCAACGGTGATAGATATTGTGATGGCTAGCCACAAGATAAGATGCGATGACCAATTTTGGAATAATGAGGTTAACAATTTTGAAAACAATGAAGCGGTAAACTGTTGATTAGTGACCATCTCTACTAGTAAATTAAATGATTGCGGCAATAATAATGAAAAAAGACCAATGATGGCAATGGAACATCCAATAATTGGTGCGATTCCGGTCATTGCACCGCCAATCTTGCCTCGTAGATTTGATGGAGAATAGTAACGAACAAAGCCAAGCGAGTTATCACCAATTTCTGGATGAGGTCGTTTAATTAGTTTAACTTCATCGATTCGAAAACCAAAGATAAACGCCATGATTGCATGACTTGATTCATGAATGATGATGCCGATTGAACCTAAGTACAGTTGTTGATTTATTGATAATTGTTTTTTAGTATTATTATTTACGGCGGTTAATGAGTATGCGGCTATGAGAAGCGGTCCCACGCTGAGGAGAATGAGTTGAATAATTGTATAAATAGGTGTCATTATTGATTTCTCCTTTATGACTAAAATTTTAACATGGACCTTAATATTTAGAAACAAAAAAAGAGACTGCTGGGAAGGCAGTCTCTAGGGAGTAAGTTGTAGAGCTAATAAATTAGCTCTCTCTTTCATTACTTTGGAGGAGAAATGAAAAAGTATAAAGGTTAGTTATTTATGTTGTTTTGGGATAAGTTCAATATACAACATGAAGCTTAAAATAACCTTAACATTAATGAATTCTTTAGATTTAATTGAGATTATTTTTAGAATACGCTTTCAATCGCATATAATAACCTTTATACTATTGGTATAGACCTTAATACTATTTAGGAGGAATAATGATGGGAAAATTAGGCGTTTCGATTTATCCAGAACGATCAAACTTTGATGATGATGCAGCATACCTAGACTTAGCAAGTAAATACGGGTATAAACGGGTATTTACAAGCTTATTACAAGTTACCGACGGAAAAGACAAGGTGTTAGCAGAATTTAAAAAGACAGTTGCTTACGCAAATCAACTTGGTATGGAAGTGATGGTTGATATTAACCCTGATTTATTTGAACAATTAAATATTAGCTATGAAGATTTAAAATTCTTTGATGATATGGGTGCTTACGGTGTTCGCTTAGATTTAGGATTCACTGGAGCAGAAGAAGCTGCAATGACCCGCAACCCATATGATCTAAAAATTGAGATTAATATGAGTTCTGGGACTAACTATGTGGATAACATTATGAGTTACTCACCAAAAAGGGAAAACTTATTAGGTTCACATAATTTTTATCCACATGAATACACAGGATTAGAGTATAACTTTTTCGTTGCTTGCAGCGAGAAGTTTAAAAAATACAATTTAAATACAGCGGCTTTCGTGAATGCCAATTCAGCAACTTTTGGACCATGGCCAACTGCAGATGGGTTATGTACGTTAGAAGATCACCGTCATTTAGATATTGCAACAGAAGTTAAACACATGGTGATGACTGATCTAATTGACGATGTGATTATCGCAAACGCGTATGCCTCAGAAACAGAATTAAAGGCAGCCGCGGACGCATTTAATGCCAACTATCCAACAATTAAGATTGAAACTGTTCCGGATATTACTGAAGTTGAACGGACTGTTTTATTAGATAATGTACATAGTTATCGTGGAGATCGGTCTGCTTATATCCTACGTTCAACAATGACACGAGTTGTTTATAAAGATAAAGACTTTCCGGCACACAACACAGTCCAAATTAAACGCGGTGACGTATTAATTGATAATGAAGGATATGGACAGTATAAAGGTGAAACGCAAATTGCACTGAAAGAAATGAAAAATGATGGGCGAGTAAATGTCGTCGGTCATATCACAGACGATGAGCTATTTTTACTTGATTTCTTGAAACCTTGGAGTCAGTTTAAATTAAGCCAAGATTAACCAGATGGACCGCTAGATAATTTCTAGCGGCCCATTTTAATTTGGTATTAATTGAAAATTTCGGTAAAATAAAGAGATTAAATGTAAATTGAATAAGAAGGTATTAAAATTGAATTATATAATTGTTGCAATATTTGCTTTCTTTGGTGGGATAAGTCGATACTTACTTGGGTTAGCGGTTATAAAACCTGATGGATTTCCTCTCGGGACCTTGATAATTAACTTAGTTGGTTGTTTTATCTTAGCGTTTTTAGTTCAATACGTTGAGGTAACTGAGAAAGTTCCTGAATGGTTAAACTTAGGCATGAAAACAGGATTTATTGGAGCATTCACCACTTTTTCTACTTATAGCTTAGAAGCTGTAACGTTAATTGAAACGCAACAATGGTGGTACGCTCTGATTTATGGGTTAACAACGATTGTTGGCGGCTTGTTGTTAACGCTAGTTGGTTATTCATTCGGAAACCATGTGGGCGATTGGCGAAAGCAAGGTGATAACTTATGATGGTATTATTAGTGGGTGTTGGTGCATCAATTGGCGCAATGCTCAGATATGGAATAACTAATTTAAGTAATCAATTTTTAACTAACCGATTTCCAGCGGGAACATTGATAATTAATCTTGTGGGTAGCCTTGTTTTGGGAATTCTAACGGGTCTGAATCTAACAAGTCCAATGCTTGTCCTACTCGGTACGGGAACAATGGGTGGATTTACAACATTCTCAACTTATAATTTTGAATTAATTAAGTTGATTAAGAATCAAAAGATATCATTATTTATGATTTATTTATTAGCGAGTTATCTTATTGGTGGATTAATGGCTTTGTTAGGATTAGTTATTGGTCGCCAATTAGGCGCGTAAATGATGATATTCAAGGTATTCAACCGTAATATGTGATAGGATAGTAAAAATAGGGATGTGAAATAATGAAAATTGCTGTATTAACAGATAGTTCGGCATATCTTGCAGACGAGATTGTTGAACAATTAGATATTAAAGTAGTCAATAACCCAGTATTATTTGGAAATCGTGTCTATCATGAAAATGCCGACTTAACGGCAACTCAATTTTATCAATTGCTAAAAACAGAAGATGTTCTACCAACGACTTCACAAGTGTCAATGGGTGAGATGGAGGAAAAGTTTGAGGCACTTGCTGCCGAAGGATACACCGATGTCATTTGTATACACTTATCATCAGGGATTAGTGGACTAGTTGGTAACCTTGAGGCATTTGCGCCATCAGTTACTTCAATTAATGTCCATGTCTTCGATTCTAAAATTGACTGTGCGGGAATGGGAAACATGGTTCAACTAGCCGCAACGATGGCCGGAAAAGATAAGAATGTTACCGAAATCATGGCTAAATTAACTGAATTAAGAGAAACAACGCACGTTCTTTTTGTTGTTGACGATCTAAATCATTTGATGAGGACCGGACGATTATCAAATCGCTCTGGATTTGTGGGTAATATTTTAAAAATTAAACCAATTTTAACTTTTGACAAAGAAGGTAAAATCATTGCAATTGGTAAGGAACGTAAAATGAAGAATGCTTACTCGGAAATTAAGGCTCAATTCGCGGAAGCAACGCGTGCACTTGATTATCCAGTTCGTATTGATTTAATTGATGCAAATAATCCAGATCTTCAGGCTGAATGGGGACAAGATTTAAGAACTAGTTTTCCTGATATGCGTTTTGAATCGGGATATATTGGACCTCTTGTTGGCGTTCATACCGGTGAAAAATGTTTAGGATTAATCTGGTCTAGAAATTGGGAAAGTTTAATAGATTAAAAAGTAAATAGGTTTATTCTGGATAATAATTCAGAATAAACCTATTTTTGTATATAAAGTAAAAATATTCCGATAATGGTCAAAAATAATTCATATTTATTAGTTATGCTTGTTTTTATCAAATAGCCCATGAGGATATGGAGGAAATAAATATGAATTTTTTTAAACGCGCTTTATTAAATATTAAGGCAAAAAAAGGACGGACTTTTTTACTTATTTTAGTTATGTCGGCAATTATGTTATTCGTACTAGCAGGCTTAATCATTCAAAATGCAGCAACAACTGCGGCAAATGATGCGAAAAAAAGTGCGGGCGCAACGGTCACGCTAGCGGCTAATCGTGACAAGGCTTTTAGTGACATGAAAGCATCAAGTTCAACGAAATCAAAACCGTCGTTAAATTTGGCTGGAGTGGAAGTTTCAACGGCTAAAAAGATTGGTGTGTTAAGCAATGTAAAAAGCTACAGTCTGACAACGTCAACGACTGCGAACGCTTCTTCATTCGACGCCATTACAACGTCAGATTCAAGTCAGGGTGGCATGGGTGGAAAAGAAATGAAATCAGCGGCATCAACCGGAGATTTAACGATTTCAGGTGTCAGCTCAACTGCGAGTGCCTTGAGTTCTAACGGTGCAAAAATAACTAAAGGTCGTGGGTTAACTGCAAGTGATCTAAATACAAAAAATGTTGTGATTGAGACAGAACTTGCTTCTACGAATAAGATTTCAACGGGTGATACAATCACGATGAAATCTACGAGTGGCACAAAATATAAAGTAAAAGTTGTCGGAATTTACAAAGCAAGTTCGACTAGTTCTGCAAATGGAGGTGGACCAGGTGCTAATGATCCATCAAATACAATTTACACGGCATATACATTTGCGAATACGTTAAAAGGTAGTAAATATAAAGGAACTGTTGACTCTGTTGTGTATACATTAAGTAACCCAGCGAAATCAGCAGACTTTACTAAGGCTGCTAAAAAACTAATTAATACATCTAAATTTTCAATGTCAACGAATGATAGTACGTACCAATCAATGCTGACACCCTTAAATAATATTAAAAGTTTTGCGCAAAAGATTGTTATATTGGTGGCAGTTGCGGGAACGATTATCCTTGCCTTGATTGTTATATTAATGATTAGGGAACGTCGTTACGAAATTGGGGTTTTATTATCATTAGGTGAAAAACGTTGGAAAGTGATTGCACAATTTTTTGTTGAAATGTTTATGGTATTAATTGTGTCATTGGTTGTTGCGGGCGTTGGGGGTAAGTTTGTCGGTAATGTCATCGGTGATCAGTTAATCAGTCAACAAACAACAACGGCTACAATCTCGTCGACTTCAAGTGATATGCAAGGCGGTCCTGGCGGAAATGCTGAAGGAGGAGCACTAAGTGGAACTAAAGGAGGACCGGGTGGTTCGGTTCCGAGCGGTACGATGGGACAAGCGACTAAATCTGAAAAATTAAAAAACTTAAGTACAACAGTTAGTGTTAAAGATTTAGTAGAGTTAGGTGGAATGGGACTCGTAATTATCTTCATCTCAATTATGCTGGCGTCATTCGGTATTTTACGGCTTGAACCTAAAAAAATATTGATTTCATAAATAACGGAAAGGACTGATTACATGATTGAAATTAAAGATATTGCTTATTGGTATGAAAATAAGGATAACCCATTATTTGAAAATGTTAACTTAGTTTTTGAAAAAGGTAAATCATATGCTATTGTCGGAAGAAGTGGATCAGGAAAAACAACTTTTCTCTCGTTAATTGCGGGGTTAGATAAGCCTAAGTCTGGAGAAATATTATATGAAGGTGAGGCGATTAATAGAATTGGGTTAACACGTTATCGAAATAAAGATGTTTCAATTGTCTTTCAATCGTATAACCTTTTCACTTATATGTCGGCATTGGAAAACTTAATGACGGCAATGGCCATCACTGGAGCATCACACTCGGGTGATAGAGAATATGCGATTGAAATGTTGAAGAAAGTGGGTATTGACGAAGAGACGGCAAAGAAGAACGTCCAACATCTTTCTGGTGGGCAACAACAGCGAGTCGCTGTTGTCAGAACGATGTGTTGTGACGCGCTACTTGTCGTTGCAGATGAACCAACTGGTAATTTGGATGAAGCTAACACAAAGGAAATTATTGAACTACTACAAGATTTAGCTAAATCTCAAGGTAAATGTGTTATTATCGTTACTCACGAACCAGATGTCGCTCAAATGTGTGATGTACAATATGTTCTAAAAGATCGTCAGTTTCAAATGATAGATTAAAAAAATCCGTAATCAGTAGAATTTAACTGATTACGGATTTTTAATTTAGCGTAATTGCTTTTTATCGTTAAAAAATTGTTTATATGAAAGGTAACAGACAGTGATTGATGAGATACTTGTTGCTGAAAGTAGCATAAAAGTAACCATAATCTGGTATTTAATTGCAAAAACTGGATCAACGCCGGCAAAAATTAATCCGGACATCATCCCAGGTAGACTCACAATTCCAACTGTTTTAGCAGAGTCAATTGTTGGTGACATCCCCGTCTTGATACTTTCACGGATGATTGGGTATGATGCTTGTTTTAAATCTGCCCCTAAAGCTAATTTTTCTAAAATCTGTTGTCGTTGGTCACGGAAGTTACTATTAAGATTTCGGTAACAAAGACCAATCGCGACCATTGAGTTACTGGCAATCATCCCAGTGATAGGGATGATTTGCGAAGGAATAAATTTTAACGTTCCGGCCAAAAGTAAAAGGCCAAGTGTAACCGAGGTACTGCAAAAAATGGCAATAAATGAAATTTGGAAACTGTGCGGAATTCCCGCACTTTTTTTATAGGCGCTATACGAGGCGTTAAAGAAAACAATGAACATCATAACTAACGTTAGAATGATATTGTTAATGTTAAAGACATATTTCAAAATATAACCGACGATAACTAATTGAATAATCGCACGGATAACACTATAAATGATATCTTTTTCTAGGCCTAGCTTCTCCTTGTATACAATTCCAAGCGAAACCACAACTAATGAAAAAGCGAAAACGAGAGAAAGATTATTAACGGCTAAATTATTCATGAGTGACCTCCATCATCTGGCCGTTTTCAATGTTAATCAATTGATCAGCCATTTGTATCTCGTTGTCATCATGCGTGACAGCAAGAATTGTGATTTTATTTGAGTCATTTAGGTGATTAATTAGTGTATGGATAATTTTTTTACTTTCGGAATCTAAAGCGCTCGTGATCTCGTCGAGTAAAAGAACTTTAGGTAAAAAAATGAGATTACGAATTAAAGCGACTCGTTGTTTTTCGCCACCAGATAATTCGTTGATAGACTTGCTTAAATAATGACTAGGTAGCCCCACTGATTCAAGTTCAGCAATCGCATGTGCCTCGTCAAAAGTTTTTTTGCGAATCACATAAGGAAATTCCAGATTATCCTTAACTGTTTCGCCGAATAAAACAGGCGTTTGAAAACAATAAGAAACGTCTCGACGATAGTCTATTGGATCATAACCGTCGATTGATTGATTCTCAAATTTGATATCGCCGGAAGTTCTTGAAATTAACCCCGCAATTAATTTTAGGACGGTACTTTTACCACTTCCGGATGGTCCTGTGATTGTTAGGAAATCTCCCGAGTTCACTTTAAAAGAGATGTGTTTCAAAATTGATTGATCATTAATTTTTAATGAAACACCTTGTAAATCGATAATATTTTTCATGTTGCCCCCACCTTTCTACGACTCCAGATTATCACGTTCGTGACGGATAGTCCATAGATGGAAATTTTTATAAAAGCGGGCTACTACGCCCTATTCAGCGCTTATTAATTGACAAATAGTGCAATAGTTAGTTAAAATATTTGATAGATAAATATTGCACGAGAAAAATATATTTGGATGGAAAGTATCGGGGGACACTGGACAAGCATAAGTGGTGAGATAAAATACTGAATACGGATGGATTAATTTCCAACTATCTCAGTAAAAAAATAGGATTAGGGGCCTTACAATGATAAAAGCATATAAAGATTTCTGGGTACATATTTTAGATTTTTCTGGACGCACTAGGCGTAAAAACTATTGGTGGGCAATAGTTATTAATTATATATTAAGTGGAATCGTGATTACCATTTTAGATAACGTTCTTTCTAAATCGATTGCATTTAGTGATGTTGATAGTATTAATATATTGATGATGAATATGTTATCTGAATTTATTGTCATTTTGACTTGGCTGGCAACGTTATCGATTAAAGTTCGTCGACTGCATGATACGAAAAGATCGGGTTGGTGGCTATTAATACAATTAATTCCTGGTATTGGTTCAATTTGGTTCTTTGTTCTAATGGTGTTACCAACAAAGGGCGATGCAAACGAGCAACTAGATTATTATGTCAGCAAGCCTAGACTCGCTGTTATGTCAGTAATTGTTATTGTTTTATCATTAGGAAGTGTTATGTGGAAGAACCTAGGAACTTACGGTGATGAAACTTATGAAGCATCACAGGTTAAGAAGTGGACGGCGGAACAACATGCGTTATTAACGGATGATCAATTTGATCAAATGGTTTCAAAGTATTCTGATAAGAAAATTACGGGTATGACTAAAGGAAAAAATCGAACAGTGATTATTCCGGGATTACGTGGTGGTTGGTCAATTAATCATGATACAAAAGAAGCATCATTTGGGACTAACTGGGTACCGCAAGGATTAGCGGAGACAAGTGATCAATATTTAATTAGTGCATACGATGGTAATCATAGATTGAACTCCGTTATTTATGTGGTAAATAAAAGTAATGGGAAATATGAAAAAACAATTATTTTGGGTAGTAAATCCCATGTTGGGGGACTTGCCATTGATCAAGACCATGGCCTCCTCTGGGTCTCGAATGATACTAAGACGGCAGCTAGAATAGAAGGTATTTCACTTAAAAAGATTGCCGAATACGATGCTACCAAAATGAAAAAGCCAATTAAAGCAACACAAAATGCTAAACTACCTTGGGCAAGCAAAGTATCAGGACTGTCATATTATAAAAATAATTTATTAATTGTTAAATACGGAAAAAGTGAGATCGACCGCAGTGTAACTGATATCGAAGTCGACCATAAAACGGGGCTAGTTACCAAGAAAACAATGCAGGGAACGCCAATTCCTGATAATGTGACGACCTTAGGCGGTGCCGCACAAGTATTGGAAAAAAATAATGTTATTAAGTCGTACACTCCGGGATATAATCGAATGCAAGGATTTTCAGTAATACCTTCTCCTGATTCTAAAACGGTAATGGCTGTATACACGCAGAGTAACGGCGACAGTGCAAGTAAATTAATGATACAGAGCGAGGCTTTTGATGGTCAGTTTAAATTTAATAATGTTAATTCAAAAAATGATAAATCAACATTAATAGCAAGCTTATATTTACCACCATCAATTGAACAAGTGAGTGTTGACCCAAGCGAAAAACAAATAAGTCTATTATTTGAGGGTGCAGCGGCAGAGTATAGTGGCTTCAGATTTGGGCTATTCCGAGCACCATTTATTGATCGACTAGTTATATTTAATTACGGACTTAATAAATAAGAAATAAATATGCTGAATTAAATAGATTATTCTTTAGGCTAGTTAGTGCGTGCCATAGCAACTAACTAGCCTTTTTATGTGCAACAAAAAGAGGTCAACATCCAATCTAGATGTTGACCTCTTAAAGCTATTTTTGATAGCTAATTAATTCAATTATGTGGTTATCTGGATCTGAGATTGTGATTGATTGAGCATTTTTAACATCTGATTTATCAATTGGGCCATTAAGAATCGTCACAAAATAATTCTTTAAGTGGTTCTCCATAGCTGGCATTGGGTCGCTGACAACGAAACTAAGTGTCATTGGCTTAAATGTATTTGATAATTCAAAGATGATTTTTTGATGGCCAAAATGAACAGTTGGTTGATCGCTATTTTCAATAACGGTCATATCAAAGACTTCATGATAAAAGCGTAAACTTCTTTGGATATTGGAAACAGGTATTGTAATTGCTTCAAAACGTTTAACTTTCATGAATACGGGACCTTCTTCTGTTATTTTTTAAGTTGTTTGTTGAAAAAACTGAATAAGAACAAAGTACTTACCACAACGACGATTAATTCGGTAACAGGTAATGCTACCCAAACACCCGTTAAAGCGAAGAAGTGGGCGAATATAAACAGTAAACTTAATAATAAAATGTAACCGCGAAGAACTGCTAGAACTAACGCGTGTTTAGGTTCTTCGATTGCTGAGAAGAACATACTAAAGATAATATTGAGGGATGAACCGAATAAACTTAAGAAGTAGATTGGGATCCCTATTTCCGCGTAATGGATGAGTTCTTGATTATTACTGTTATTAAATAGCGCAATAATAGGTCCTTTTGCAAATGTTAATGCGAGGTACAAAATAGTTCCAATGGCGAAACTGACGGTTAAGCCAAAACGTAGAATCTGTTTAACTTCGGGCCAATTTTGAATCCCAAATTCTCGACTCAATAAAGGTTGAATTCCTTGGGCAACACCGTTGAAAAGCGATAAGGCAACTAAAATAATATTCGCAATAATGCCATATGCTGCTACAGCAGTATTTCCGGCTAGACTTAAGATGACAAGGTTGAAAGCAAAGATGCTGACGCCCGTGCTCATTTCAGTTAAAAAGACAGGAAATCCAAGTTGGACAACCCTTTTGATTATTTTAAAATGAATAGTTGGTTTTTGAAGCGTTAAAAGTCGATCTTCTTTTTTACGATGAAGCGTTAGGATAGATAAGGCAACAATTGGAGAAACGGCAGTTGCCATTGCGGCCCCGCCCATACCAAGATGTAAGGGGTACATGAAAATATAATCGAAAACGATATTGAATAGACTAGAGACTAGCATTGCAATCATTGATAATTGCGGATTATTATCATTTCGAATGAAACTTAAAACTAGATAGTTACATGCAAAAAATGGTGCAGCTAATAGAATATAAGTAAGGTATTCAGAGGCTAATCCATAGGTTCCTGCGTTTGCACCTAGAAAATGAAGTAGTGGGCTCATGAATAAAAAGCCAAAAACCGAGAATGCTAGACCAAAAATAATGCCAACGGCTAAAACCTGCGAGAAAATCTTTTTGCTGGCCGCTTGATCCTTAATTTTTAAAATAGAGAACAAGGTAGCGCCACCAATTCCGAGCATTAGTCCAACACCGTTTAATAAATTAAAAAGTGGTAAGACAATATTTAAGGCGGCTAGTCCAGTGGTGCCGACTGCATTGGCGATAAAATATGTATCCGCCAGAAGGTAAACAGATAAGCCTAAAGTACTTAAAACGTTTCGCGTCACGTATCCTGAAAGTTCGCGACGGATTGATACAGGTTGGTTGGTCATTTTGCTCTCCTATTAACACCTATTTTTTATCACGCAATAAAGAGTAATAAAAAATAGGTACCAACATCCTTCATTGAAAAAATGGCCTCTTGGATGTGATAACTATTATTTTTGTAAAACCCGGCGATTTTACTCTGCTTGAACTTTCTTTATTCTAGCAACTATCACTAAAAATAGCTAGGACTAACAATTAAGAAATCGTGAAAAAATGATGGTTAATCGCTTTGATTAAAAGGTAGTCAGGGCTTATCTTATGTTATAATCGTAAAGGATACTTAATGGACAACGACTAGAAAGAAGGTTTAACAGTGGCAACTACATTACGATTAGCACCACTATTTACTAACCATATGGTCTTGCAACAAGACCAAACGACGCGTTTTTTTGGCTACGCAGAACCTAATCAAGAAGTGACCGTAACCATTTCAATGGGCGGTAGCGAAGATACAGTTGAAACTGGAATTGCTGACGAAACAGGGTATTTCCTGATTGAAAGTATTTCATTTTTGGCACCTACAATTGTGACTATTTTAGTAACATCTGGTACAGATAAAATTATTTTACGCGATGTCCAATTTGGCGATGTTTTCTTAGTTGCCGGTCAATCAAATGCTAATTTTAAAATGGCCCAAGATGATGAATATGAACATAATAAATCGATGCCAATGATGAATCTCCGTTTTATTAATATACCAGAAACGCAATCAACAGAAGATAATCCTTGGCAAATTGTTGACGGAGAAAATATCGGTGATGTTACTGCAATGGGTTATTATATGGCTAAAAAAATTCGTCAATACGATGAATATACACCGGTTGGTATTGTTTTATGCGCAAAAAATGGAACTTCGGCTGCAAGCTGGGTCTCAGAAAAAACGCTAATGAATGATGCCACTTTAAAGGCAGCTTATGTTGATACTAAGATTCCTAGTTTAGAAGAATCTGAAAATCTTTATGACACAATGTTGTCACAAGTGGGACCTTATCGCTTTAAGATGTTAGCTTGGTACCAAGGTGAACGAGATGCCGGAATAGATACGAAACATTATGGATTACTTTTAAAGAAACTAATCCGTGAATGGCGTAAAACGCTCAAACAAAATAAATTACCAACCTATATTATTCAATTACCACAATATAACAAAAATATTGTTAACTCATGGGCAGAAATTCGTGAAGCGCAGCAACAGTTTGCCGCAACGGAAAATCGTGTTTACTTAGTAACGACGATGGACGAACCTTCTGCTGATGAAATACATCCAAGTAGTAAGAGACAATTGGGATATCGTATTATTGAATTATATTCTAACTTCGGTAAGTTTGATGAAATGCAAACGAGTCCTCAATTATCTGAAATTTCTGCTGATGTTAAACAAATGCGCCTTAATTTTTCAAATTGTGAACAACTCGAAACTGTTTACCCAATTGATTTGAAATGGATCATGCCAGGGGATGTCTTAAAACCTGCAGTGATCGATTTAGGCACAAATGATATCAAGATTCAATTAGAAGAAGACTCATTAGGATTACAGTATGCATATGCTAATGTGACTACAGCAGGCTTATGGAATGAAAATCATACACCTGTAAGTCCCTTTAGAATATATTTTGATTAAGTCTAGTAAGCTATAAAAAGAGCGTCCTTATCATCGAAGTGAATGTCACTTCAAATGATAAGGACGCTCTTTTTTGCTAGTTAACTAAGAAAGCAACTGATTGGTAAGGTGCTAATGTCACACTTGTTGTTAGAGCAGTATTTATTGGGTAATTGTTAATAATTGTCGAAACCGTACCATTAAATTCGGGCAAAGAAACGATTGTTTCTTTGCCGTAGAAATTATTCAAAACAATTAATCGTTGATTTTTTAGTATTCGTTGATAGGCGAATACACGCGTATTGTTCAAGAGAAGTGGTGCATAATCGCCCATCGAAATAATTGGATGTGTTTTGCGCAACCGAATGAGTCCCTGATAATAGTTAAAAATCTCGCCATTTGCTAATTCGTTTTCAACATTCACTATTGCTTGGTTTGTGGGCATTAACCACGGTGTCTGCGTTGAAAATCCTGCATACTTAGACTGGTTCCATTGCATAGGTGTTCGACTATTATCACGAGATTTCGCTTGAATGATTGTCAATGCTTCAGCGGGGCTATTTCCGTTTTCTAACAACTCTGCATAAGCATTTTTCGTTTCAACGTCATTATAATCAGATAATTTTTCATATTGCGGATTACTCATACCGATTTCTTCACCCATATAAATGAATGGCGTTCCGCGTAATAAATGAATGGTTGTTGCCAACATCTCTGATGATTTTTCACGGTAATGAATCGGGTCACCAAAACGGTTAAGTGCGCGAGGTTGGTCATGGTTATTCCAGAAAAGAGCGTTCCAACCATGGCCAGCAGTCATCCCTAATTGCCAATCATTTAAGATAGTCTTTAAATTCATAAAATTAAAAGGCGTTGTTGACCATTTATTTCCATGTTTATAATCAACCTTCAGATGATGAAAAGTAAAGACCATCGATAATTCGTTTCTTTCTGCCAGAGTGTACTCAACGCAATTTTCAATCGAGGTAGAAGACATTTCACCAACTGTTACGGCATCAGGATCTTGACCAAAGCTGGTTTGATTTAATTCTCGTAGATACTGATGAACTATTTTTTTGTCCGTATACAGAAATTTACCATCGCTGTTTTCAGGCGCATCAATTAGTTGAACATCTTTTCCGATGACGTTAATGACGTCAAATCGAAATCCTTTAACACCTTTTCCACGCCAAAAATTAACAACTTTAGACATCTCTTCCCTGACCGCTGGATTATGCCAATCTAAATCAGCTTGCGTTGGGTCATATAAGTGGAGGTAGTATTTACCGGTTTCGCCAAAAGGTTCCCACGCGGAGCCACCAAATTTTGACTGCCAATTAGTTGGTGGAGAACCGTCAGGCTTGGGGTCACGAACATAATAGTAGTCCAAATATTTTGGATCGCCATTAAGCGCTTTTTGAAACCAGTCATGTTCAGTTGAAGTGTGGTTGAAAACCATATCCAACATGACTTCAATTCCAATGGCTTTAAGCCTGGAAACAAGTTCTTCAAAATCAACCATAGTTCCAAAACGAGAATCAATATGATAATAATCTGAAATATCATAACCATTATCATTTTGTGGCGAAATAAAAAATGGGTTAAACCAAATCATATCTATATTGAGTTGTTTTAAGTAAGGAATCTTATCGATAATTCCTTGTAAATCACCCACGCCATCACTATTACTGTCATTAAATGATTTGGGATATATTTGGTAAATGATTTTATCTTCAAATTTCATAGTTACTCTCCCATGATTTATTTATTTTTTAATTCGACGAGCGAACTCAACAAAACTAAAGCGATCTGCGCGATGGATTGCTTCGGTTATTTGGAAGAGTCGACTGTCTTGCAAGTAGGTTTCACTTCGAACCACTACAACGGATTCAGTTTCTGGAATATCCAATAGCTTTTGAACAGTTGGGTCTGCCGGTTCAACTGTAATTTTCTTAACGGCGTAACTAATCTCTAAACCTAATTTATTTTCAAAATAATCATAGATGGAGTCTTGAGCAACCGCCATTGGTACAGTAGGTACGATATTTGAAAGTATGTAATCGCGGTCAATAACGCTAGGTTCATTTTTCACAAGACGTAATCGTTCAATGAAAGTAGCTTGGTCACCAACAACAGATTCGGGAGCAAAACTTCCTGTTGGAATCGTCATGTCAACTAATTGAAGAACCCTAGTTTCTGACTCCATCTGGAGAGACTCGTCAAGCTCCTTGTAAGAGGTGATTCCTGAGACGGGAAAAACGAAACGCTTAACGTCCAAAACTAATGACCCTTTACCACGAATTTTTTGTATATAACCATTGGTTAGTAAATTTTGTAAAGCTTTTCTAATTGTTTCGCGGGAACTGCCATATAATTCGCTAAGTTGCGTTTCACTAGGCAGGTATGATCCCGTTTCGTAAATATTGTGCGTGATTTTAGTGACAAGGTCTTGATAGATACCTAGATATTTATTTTGGTTAGTCATGATAATTACCTCCAAATGATAAAGCCATTTTAACACAAATAATCAAGTCTATACAAGAGACAATAAACCTTTTATATAAATAAAAAGAAAGCGTTGACATGTTGTATATACAGGTTTATTATAAGTGTAACTTGAAAGCGTTTAATTAATAGTTCTTAAGTAAATATGCCATGAACTATTATGTTGGAAATGGGATTAACGAAAGAAAGAAGGAAAAGTAATGTCAATTTTTAGAAGAAAACAAAAAATCAACGATGATAAATTGTATGCACCAGCTACAGGGTCATTAATTTCATTGGAAGACGTTAGTGATTCAGTTTTTGCTCAAAAATTAATGGGCGATGGATTTGGGTTTAAACCAACAACAGGGAATATTTACAGTCCTGTATCTGGAACAGTTACATTAGTTGCTTCTACGAAACATGCGCTTGGGTTTACGATGGACAATGGGTTAGAAGTTTTATTGCATATGGGCGTTGATACGGTTGAGTTAAATGGTGCGCCATTTGATATTAATATTAAAAAGGGCGCGCGTGTTCGTGGGGGAGAATTACTCGGTACCATGAATTTAGCACAGGTTTCTGAAGCAAAATTAGATGATGTTTTAATAGTTGTCATAACGAATACAAGTGACCAGCTAGACCAGTTAACATTACCAGAACCACAAGTGTTTGATGGTGGTACAGAATTAGGTTCCGGTACTGCGAAAGGGGAGAACTAGTTATGGCAAAAGACTATACGCAATTAGCGACTGACATTATTAGAGAAATTGGTGGCAAAGAAAATATTAAGAGCCTAATTCACTGTATTACGCGGTTACGTTTTTATCTAGTAGACGAAAGTAAAGCTGATGATGAGGTTGTTAAAAACTTAACGGGCGTTATTGATGTTCGCCATGCCATTGGTCAATATCAAGTTGTGATTGGTCCAGCCGTTACTGAGGTCTATGATGCAGTTATTGCGCAATTAGGGACAGAGTATGCGGGTGGCGAGGTTGATGCTAACGACGACAACCAACAAGCAGATGAACAACCAACGACATTCCGGGGTAAATTAAATGCCGGGTTCAATGGATTAATTGGTGTTATCACGGGATCAATGATGCCCGTGATCGGACTATTGGCTGCTAGTGGTATTTTAAAAGGATTACTACAAATGGCTGTCGATTTTCATTGGACAGAAGCCACATCACAAACTTATATATTTATATCGGCAATGGGAGATTCAGCATTTTATTTTCTGCCTATCATCGTCGGATTTACGGCTGCGCAGAAATTAAAATCTGATCCAATTATTATGGCTATTGTCGGGGGTGTCTTGGTCTATCCATCACTTTTCGGAATTGCAACAGGAACGAAAGTTTTCGGCCAGGTGTTGGGAATGTCATTGAACACTAATCTGTTTGGTATACCAATTCACATGGTTAATTACACATACAGTATCTTCCCAATTATTGCTGGTGCATGGTTGGCGCATTACGTTGAAAAAGGGCTTAAAAAAGTCATTCCACAAGTATTACGAATGATTTTTGTACCATTATTAGAAGTTATGATTGTATCAGCTGCTATTATTGTTATTGTTGGACCTATTATTACCTTAATTAGTACAGGTATTTCTATTATTTTAAACGCAATTTTAACAGCAAACTACCCTATCGCAGGTTTTGTCATTGGGGGATTATACCAATGTTTAGTTATCTTTGGATTACATTGGGCAGTTGTTCCTTTAATTGCGAATGATATCGCATCAAAAGGTTATAGCTACTTGAACGCTATTGTGTCAATTACGATGGTTGCTCAAGGTGCTGCTGTAATGGCAGTTATGATTAAATCAAAAATTGCTAACATTAAAGAATTATCAGGTGGCGCCGTGATTGCCGCATTCAGTGGTATTACTGAGCCCGCTATCTACGGGATTACATTGAAATATGGTCGTGTTTTCTTAGCGGCAAATATCGGTGGTGCCGTTGGTGGATTAGTCGCCGGGTTATTAAATGTTAATATGTACGGATTTACAGGATCGTTAATTGGATTTCCTTCATTCTTTACACCTTTAAAATTTGGTGGTGGTATGAGTAATCAAATTAACTTCTGGATCGCATCAATTGTGACAATTATCGTCGCATTTGCTTGCACATGGTTCTTCGGATTTAAAGATTCAGATGTGACTGCTGCAAAAAACGTCACTCGTCGTAAAACTATCGGTAAAGATTAATAAACAAAATGCCCTTAAAGTTGAAAAAACTTTGAGGGCATTTTTGCGAGTTCTTTTAGATTATTGAATCGAAATAGTTGACTTTTAAAGTTTACAATTGTAAACTAATTATATAAATTATGGAGGCGATAATGATGGATCATCAGAATATGAGTAACATGGATCATGATAATATGAAAAATATGGACCATCAACATATGGATATGCAAGGGATGGGCCACGATGAAATGAATATGGATGATATGCCTGGCGGACATATGATACATATGGGAAACTTGAAATTAAAATTTTGGGTATCATTGGTGATGGCAATCCCAATTATTTTAATGACTCCCATGATGGGGCTTAAATTACCATTTCAATTCACATTTACTGGATCTGATTGGGTCGTAACGGCGATTGGGACCGCCCTGTTCTTTTATGGTGGTAAAACGTTTCTAGACAGTGCAAAAATGGAGCTGGCGGATAGAAAGCCAGCAATGATGACTTTGATTGCGATGGGTATTAGCGTTGCTTACATATATAGTTTGTACGCGGTAATCATGAATAATATTGTCGACCCAAGTCAGCATGTAATGGATTTTTTCTGGGAACTGGCAACCTTAATTGTGATTATGTTGTTGGGACATTGGATTGAAATGAATGCCATCATGGCAGCGGGCGATGCCGTACAAAAACTAGCAGAACTTTTGCCTAAGCAAGCGCATGTAATAGATGGAAATAATGACATTAAAGAAGTTGATTTAACTCAAGTACAAGTAGGAAACGTACTATTAGTTAAAGGCAACGAAACAATTCCGGCAGATGGCTTAATTATTTCTGGTAAAACGAATGTTGATGAAGCGATGATTACCGGTGAGTCAAAACAAGTTGAGAAAACAATTGATGATAAAGTCGTTGGTGGATCGGTGAATGGCAACGGTGAGATTACATTGACTGTTACTGGGACTGGTGAAACGGGATACTTGGCTCAAGTTGTTAAATTAGTTTCAAAAGCGCAATCAGAAAAATCAAATACTGAAACATTAGCTGATAAAGTTGCGGGATATTTATTTTATGCTGCCTTATCTGTCGGAATTTTAGCATTTGTTGTTTGGTTGTTCACAGGAACATTTAGTCAGGCGCTATCAATTCTTGTGACCGTTCTGGTTATTGCCTGTCCCCATGCATTGGGATTAGCAATTCCGCTAGTTGTTGCGAGAAGTACATCTCTCTCGGCCAAAAATGGTTTATTGATTAAAAATCGAAATGCCTTAGAAGTTGCACACACAATTGATACATTACTTGTGGATAAAACGGGAACTTTAACAGAAGGTCATTTTGTGGTAACGAACTATAAAACGTATTCAAAATATTTTTCTGAATCAGAAATTATTGGCTTAATGGCTTCATTAGAACGCGGATCAACGCATCCTTTGGGCAAGGGGATTATTCAAAAAGCAGAAGATTTAAATCTTGAAATTCCAACCGCAAGTGATACACAACAAATTAACGGTATTGGTTTAGAGGGTCATATTAAAGCCAATTTATATAAAATTGTTTCTGAGGCATACGTTAAAAAGAATCAGTTATTAACCGATGAGATGGTTTCAGATAATGAAGGTGATTCTATCAGTTACTTAATTCAAAATGATAAAGTGATCGGGTACGCCGCTCAAGGTGATCAAATTAAACAGGAATCATATGGATTAGTTGAACAATTAACAAAGATGGGTATTAAAACGATCATGTTGACGGGTGATAACCAACACGCCGCTGAAAAGGTCGGTGTCAAATTGGGAATTGAAGACGTTCGCGCTAATTTAATGCCGGAAGACAAAGCGAAAATTGTCGGGCAATTGGAGAGCGAAGGACATAATGTCATTATGGTTGGTGACGGAATTAATGACGCCCCAAGTTTGGCTGGAGCGACAATCGGTATGGCAATTGGATCGGGAACTGACGTTGCTATTGATTCTGCCGATGTGATATTAGTTAAAAGTAATCCTACGGATATATTAAAATTCTTGACGTTAAGTCGCAACACTAGATTGAAAATGATTCAAAATCTTTGGTGGGGTGCAGGATATAATATTATTGCGTTACCATTAGCTGCCGGTATATTAGCACCAGTTGGCTTTATTTTGAGCCCATTAGTTGGTGCAGTTGTGATGTCATTGAGCACAATTGTTGTTGCTGTAAATGCAATGACGCTACATGATTAGAACGTCAGAATATATTGGTATAATATTAACCTTATTTAGATGATTAACTATTATGAATCTCCTTTTTGGGTCGTTTTTAGACTCAAATGATGGGAGGTTCTTTTTTTGTCTAATTGAATAAAAAAACGTTAATGAAATGTGAAATTACATCAATAATGATAGATATAATACGATATTTTAAACTATGAATATGAACTAGCTAAATTTATAAATAAAGTTTTTATAAAGCGTTTTAGTGTTGCACACGACATGTAGCCCCATGTAATGCAATCTATAACTTAAAAGACCGAGTTCTATAATTAAATCGTGTGCGATATAAAATAGAAAGCGCATAATAATAATGATATCCTACAAACATAGTAATACAATAAGGTATAAATCTTGAACGACATAAGGGGGTATACATGTGGTAAGCAAAGTAAAAAAAATATTATTTTTAATTGTACTATTCATGTTTGTAGGGGGTATCACTTCGGGATGTGGTAATACAACTAAAAAAACGTCGAGCGAAAGTACAACAAGTAGCAGTCATTCGAAAAAACAAACGGCAAAGAAAATATCTGAGAAATCAAATGCCGTTACAGTTCACGTAAAAGGAAAGTAGGGGATATAGATGGGTATATTATATAAGGCAATTACAATATTATATATTGTAATGCAAGTTATTTCGTCACCATTATCAGTTATGAATCAAATGAGAAGCGTATCAGCAAAAGCAGTTGAAGGAATTAATGTCTTAGATAGTAAAGATAAGACAATGGAAAAATTAGACGTAACAGAAAAGGGCGAGTACCAGCTTAAAATTAGTGATAGTCGCGTTAACCTAGAAAAAATGGAAATTGAACTACCTGATTTCTTAACGTATAAATCTGCAGATGGGTTAACACAAAATAAAGTAGATTACGCAAAAGATACAAATAAACTGACATTTAATTTAGATGATTATAAAGTCAGCAAAACAATCCTATTAACGTTGGTTGCTAACAAAGGCCAAAGTCAAAAGGGTGACATTGTCTTAAAAGATTTCGATAAAAATGGTAAAACAAGTAAAAAAGTAATTAACGCTAAACTGATCTCTGAAAAAGCAACAAAAGAAGCGGTTAAAGAAGATAAAACAACAAAAGATGACTCAGCCGAAGCTAAAATGGCTCGAGGCGAAAGTAGCAACGTTAAAGATATCAAACAAACGACACGTCAATTACCAAGTGAAGTGCCAGATCCACCAAAATCAAATATCGTTTTAGCAGATACTTTCCAAGTAATAAATGGATATGATTCATATATTCATCCAACTAATAAAAATGAAGTTGTCGTTACTGATGATAAAACGTACATGAGAGGTGGACTTTGGTACAAAAATAAAATTGACTTGGCCAAAGATTTTGATATGGGCATGTATGTCTTCTTAGGTGATAAGAACCAACCTAATAAGGGTGCCGATGGGATTACCTTTGTAATGCAAAATGATCCCAAGGGCTTAGCTGCTGTTGGTGCAAGTGGTGCCGGTATTGGTGCCTACGGTAAATCTGGAGATGAAGATAAATATATTAAAAATGGTTTAGCTCTGGAATTTGATACTTACCGAAACAACGCTGCAACGGTTGGAACAAATGATGATGATATCAATATGAGTGCTAAGGATTACGGACATATCGCAATCCAAAAGACACAATCTGTCGCACGTAACCATGAAAATGCAATGTTAGGTACAGCTACAAACCAATTGGCTAACAACAAATGGCGTAAAGTAGACATGTCATGGTCTTCTCAAAGTAAAACATTGTCGTACACGATTGAAGGATTTGGTAGCAAGACTTACAAAATTGCTAATCCAAACGCTTTATTCGGTGGCGAACAAGTTTACTGGGGATTCACAGGATCAACAGGAACTTACACAAATAATCAAGCCGTAGCAATTGATAAATTGCCTGATCAAACAAAATCAACATTGAAAAAAGATGTTAAAAATATCACTAACAAAGATGCTGATTACAAAACAACAACTATTGAGAAAAAAGGCGATATTGTTGAATACCGTTTAGCTTATGAATCTGACAAGAAAAACACGCAAGACTTACTTGCTGCTGAACTTAAAGATGTTCTTGATGGTCGTCATACTTATGTACCAGGATCATTAACAATTGATGGTAATAAACAAACTGACGCAGTATGGAATAACGGAACAATTAAATTGGGTGACGTCAAACCGGGAACAAAACGAGATATCGTTTTCCAAGTTAAGGTTAATGGAACCGGGGATATCTTGAATCAAGCGATGTTCTCTTCTAAATACGCTAATCCAGTAGAATCTAACAAGACAACGATTTACAATGGCGATGCCGTTATTACTAAAACAGATGGTGATACGGGCGTACCTTTAAAAGGCGTTAAGTATGTTTTAAAAGATGCTAATGGTAAAGTCATTAAAAGTAACTTAACAACAAATGATAAAGGTCAATTTGACTTACATTATTTAGAACCAGGTAAATATACTGTTGAAGAATCTTCAGCACTTCCTGGTTACATTAAAGATACAAAGAGCCATAGTCTTGTGATTACTAAAGATCAAAAAACACCAGCTACATTAGATCTTAAAAATTATAAAGAAGTTGTTAAACCTGAATTAACAAAGAGTGTGAGCGTGAAATCAGCAAAATTAGGTGACACATTTACGTACACATTAAAAGTAACAAATCCAAGCTCTAACGGGACTTGGAATGATGTTGTTATGACAGATAATTTAGATACAACTAACTTAGAATTAGTTGCAAACAGTACAACATCAGACGGTAGTGCACTATCTGATGCAACCGTTTGGAACAACAATAAGACATTTACTTATAAAGTAGGTAACTTAAAAGCTGGAGAATCTAAGACAGTTACGTTCAAAGTAAAAGTCATTAATATTCCAGCTAAGAAGATTATTGATAATACCGTTAGCGCAACAGGTAAAGATGCGGCTGGTAAAGAAGTTGCACCAAAAGATGCCAAGGTTAGCACTCCTGTTGATTACAAAGACGGTGAGTTAATCTCAACCAAAACTGTAACAGATGAAAATGGTAACAATATTAATGGTAAAGAAGTAAAAGTCGGCGATACAATTCATTTTGATATTAAAGTGAAAAATACGGTCGATAATAGTATTGTAACGAACGTTATCGTTAAGGATTCTTTAATTAAAGCATTCGCCTTTAAAACAGGAACATTAACAGTGACAGACGTTAACGGCGTTAAAAAGACAGTTTCAGATACGAACTTCAAGGGCCAAGACTTATCAATTAACGTTGGAAGTATAAAGGGTCAAGAAGATGTAACTGTTGGATTTGACGTTACAATCACAGAAGATGCGGACGGCGATTTGAAAAACGTTGGACTTGTTTCAGGGACAACACCAGGCGGTGAAGTGCCACCAACAACAACGCCAGAAACAGAAAATAACGCACAACCTAAACCAACGCTTAAGAAAGAATCAAATGTAAAGCACATTCTAGGAATGGGCGATAAATATGGATACAGAATTAAAGTTGGTAATGAAAAAGGTGCCGGTATTTGGCATAACGCACAAGTAACTGATAGTCTAGAAACTAAATATTTGGAATATGTTCCAGGTTCAACTAAATTAGATGGTAAATCAGTTTCAGATGCAACAGTTTGGAATAAAGATCGTCTTACAATGAAACTCGGCGATTTAAAGGCTGGAGAGACGAAAACAATTACATTTGAAGTAAAAGTTAAAGAAATTCCAGCAACACAAACAGTTATTCCTAATGTTGCCAAAGCAACAGGTGAGGATAGTAAAGGGAATGCTGTTAATCCACCAGATTCTAAAGTCTTGGTTCCAGTAGATTATAGAGTCGGGGAATTATCAATTGTTAAAACAGTTAGTGATAGTAAAGGAAATAATCTAAATGGGGATATCGTTAAAATTGGCGATACACTTCATTTCGAGGTTACCGTAAATAACATTAGCGAAGTCGGGACAATTGTTAAGGGTATTAAGGTTAAAGATGAATTAATTAATGCCTTTAAATACACGACAGGAACGTTAACAATTACTAAGCCAGATGGTACAGTCGTTAGTGCAGACGATAGTAATTTTAATGGTCAAAAATTAGATCTTGATGCAGGTAATTTAAAAGGTCAGGAATCTCTTACGGTTGGATTTGATGTTACGGTAACACCAGATGCTACTGGAGAATTAGAAAATGTGGCCTTGGTTTCAGGAACAGATCCTGAAATACCAGAAACACCAACACCACCAACAACAAATTATGTTAATCCAAAACCTTCATTACTGAAAACAAGTGATGTTAGTGAAACAACATTAGGTGGGGAAATTGAATATAAAATTTCTGCTAAAAATGCTGTTGAAGCTGGTACTTGGCATAAAGCAAGTATTACTGATAAATTAGATACTGCTTACTTGGAATTAATACCAAATAGCACAATGGTTAATGGTAAAAAAGTTTCAGATAAAGATGTTTGGAAAGACAACGTTTTAAATGTTGCATTAGGCGACGTTGCTAGTGGTAAGGAAAATATTGTAACATTTAAGGTTAAAGTTAAGGCTATCCCAGATAGTAAAGTTGTTAAAAATACAGCAAGTGCAACTGGGGAAGATAGTGAAGGAAACAAAGTAGCGCCACCGGATTCAAGTGTGAACATTCCAATTGACTATGCACCCGGGGCACTGAAGAGTTTAAAAACAGTTTCTGATGCTGATGGTAATAGTTTAAACGGAAAAGAAGTTAAAGTTGGCGATACGTTACACTTTGAGATCAACGTGAAAAACGTTGTTAAAGATAGTATTGTCACAAATGTCTTCATTAAAGATTCTCTAGAAAAAGGATTCACTTATAAGGCAGGTTCACTTAAGGTTAACGCTAATACAGTTAGTGATAACAACGTTAAGGGGCAAGATATCAGCGTTAATGTAGGTGATCTGAAGTACAATGAAGAATCTGTTCTAAGTTTTGATGTTATTGTTAACGATCAAGCTAGTTCAGAAATGAAAAACGTGGCCTTAGTTGGCGGTACAACTCCAGAAGGAGAAATTCCACCAACAACGACGCCTGAAACAAATAACGGCGCAAATCCTGAACCTAAATTAGAAAAGACAGCTAATGTAGAAAAAACGCATTTAGGTGAAACTTTCGAATATACGATTAAGGCAAGTAATGCTAAAGACGCTGCTAAATGGCAAGATGCAGTTGTTAAAGATAACTTGGATGCACGTTACTTAACATATGTTTCAGATACAACAAAAGTTGACGGCAAAGCCGTTTCAGATACAGAGGCTTGGTCAGACAACAAGTTAAATGTTAAGATCGGCGATTTAGGAACAGGAAAATCAGTTTCAATTACATTTAAGGTAAAAGTAATTGCTGTTCCAGAAAATGGCATTGTTCATAATACGACACAAGCTACGGGTACAGATAGTAAGGGTAATGTCGTCACACCACCAGATGCTTCCGTAGATGTTCCAACAGATTTCCAAGATGGTAAACTGAAAATGGATAAAGCTGTTTCAGATGCTAAAGGAAACGATTTGAATAATCACGAAGTAAAAATTGGTGATACCCTCCATTACGATATTACGGCTGAAAATGTCAATGAATTTGGGATGCTTTACAATGTTATTGTTAAAGATGATTTGGTTAAAGGACTAGAATTTAAAACAGGTACTTTAACAGTTAACGGAAAAGCGGCCGATGACAAAAACTTTAACGGTCAGAACTTAAAAATTAATATCGGCGATTTAAAAGGTAAAGAAAAAGTCGTTATCGGATTTGACGTTACAGTTACTAAAGATGCAGATGGTAAATTGGATAACGTTGCCTTGGGTTCAGGGACAACACCAGGTGGAGAAGTACCAGAAACACCAACGCCAGGAACAAAAAATCCAATCAAACCAAACCCATCATTGGAAAAAACGGCAAGTCAATCAGAATTAAAATTAGGCGACACATTCACGTACACAATTACGGCACGAAATGCGGCTGACGCAAGTACTTGGTACAATGCAGTAATTAGCGATACGTTGGATACAAAACATTTGGAATTAGTTGCAGGTTCAACCATTGTAAATGGTAAATCAGTTTCTGATAAAGACGTTTGGAAAAACAATATCTTAACGGCTTCAATTGGAGATTTACGCTCTGATGAATCTAAGGTAATCACTTTCAAAGCCAAGGTCATTTTAATTCCAGAAAATGGAAAAATTGCGAATACGGCTAAGGGTGAGGGTACGGATAAAGATGGTGACAAGATTGTGCCACCTGACGCAACTGTAGAAATTCCAGCAGTTAAAAATCCTGTACCACCTGTAAAACCAGGTGAAGTAACGCCACCAACGAAACCTGTAACACCACCAACAAAACCAGGCGAAGTAGTGACACCACCTGTAAAACCGGGAGAAGTAACACCGCCCGTAAAACCTGGAGTAACAGCACCAGGAACAGTAACACCGGCACCATCACAACCGGGCGTCACATCACCAACAACACAAAAAGAATTGCCACAAACTAATGATGCAGATGGTACATTATTAAGTCTTGCGGGAATCGGATTAGTAGGTTTAGCCGGCTTCGTTATTGCACGTCGCAAAAAAGCTAAAAACTAATCAGCTACAATTTTTAAATAAGTTTCCATAAAAAATAAGCACCCTCGAAATCATTGATTTTGAGGGTGCTTATTTTTTTATTTATTAGTCTTTAAAGTTATCGTTTTCAACATCTGCTAGGAAAGTACTTAAATGATCAAAGTAAACAGGTGCGTTATCAATCATATGATGATGACCACCTTCAGGAGTCGTTACAAGACGAGCGTGTGGAATTGTTTCTGACATTCTTTTAGCGGTTGCTAGAGGCATTGTTTCGTGTTCACCAAATGTAATTAAGGTTGGAACGGTAATATTTTTGATACGGTCGCGAGTTGACCAATCTTTTAATTTACCGGTAACGACGAATTCGTTATTACCTTGGAAGTAGTTGTAGACAGGTTCGGCCATTGTGCTAACCAAATGAGCAATTTGAGCTGGTTTTTTACGATCAACATAACCGTCATTTAAAATGTCAACGTAGCCTTGGTAACGTGCGTTATCAAGGTCGCCTGTTTTTTCGCATTCTTGCATGTAAGCAAGCGCATCAGCATCTAATTCTTTAGCACGAATAGCGTTAACGTTAGCTAAGTATTCATTAATATCGTCAGTCATACTTGAGATAATAGCGCCTTTTAAATGGTCACCATATTTCAATGCGTATTCTTGAACAAGAGCGCCACCCCATGATTGACCAATTAAGTAGAAGCTATCTAAGCCTAATTTAACGCGGACTTCTTCAACTTCATCAATAAAGTAATCAATATTAAGGAATTTGTCGATATTCTCTTGTTTAGTAAAATCTGGTTGATCAGAATACCATGAACCAAGTTGGTCATACATTGAAACTTGAACGCCAAGAGGAGCTAATTTTTCAGCAAAATTTTCGTAATATTCATGTGTGCCACCGGGGCCACCATGGAGACAAAGTAATTGAATGTCGCCTTGTCCTTCTGTGTGTGTCCAGAGATGATACCCATTATCTAACGTAATAATTTTCGTTCCATATGCCATATTAATCCACCTAATTTCTTAAGAATAGATTAAGCATAGCACTTTTGAGGTTATTTACCAGAATGAAAGCAATTAAAAAGTCACAATTTGCAATTTATAGTCATTTAGTTTAAAGTTATGTTAACTTAAAAAATAAAAAGGTTAACGGTGAATAATGAAAACAAAAGATCAGATTCTTAAAATTTTGTCTGAACGACAAGACAGCATTGTTTCGGGAGAGGCTTTGGCCGAATCGATTGGTGTTTCAAGAACGGCCATTTGGAAGGCAATTAAAGGGCTACAAGAAAATGGCTTTGAAATTCAGACGGTTGCGCAAAAAGGATACATATTGAACGATGGTAACCGTTTGAATCCACAACTTATTTATTCTTATTTAGATAATCAAGAGATACAGGTGGAAACATTCAATGAGCTAGAATCAACTAATCAATTGGCTAAAGAACGTGCTAGCCAACAAGGTAATAATGAACCGCTACTAATTGTGGCAAACGGTCAAACGGGTGGATATGGACGATTTGGTCGAGATTTTGAATCACCGGAAGATACCGGTATTTATATGAGTTATCTATTACGAATTGATCAGCCAATTAAAGATGTTGGACAGCTGACAACGGCCACGGCCATGGCCGTGAGTTATGCATTGGAAAATAAATTAACTATTCAACCGCAAATAAAGTGGGTTAATGACATTTATTATCAAAATAAAAAAATTTGTGGCATTTTAACCGAGGCTGTTACAGATATTGAGACGCAACAAGTGACAAGTCTCGTTATTGGTATCGGACTAGATTTTAAAACGGATATCACAAAATTATCGACTCATTTGCGAGACAAAGTAGGATCGTTGGTAACTGAATCGGGGGACGTTACACGAAACGAATTAATAGCTGAAATAACGAATCAATTTATGACTATTTATCAAGATTATCAATCAGGCGGTTTTATGGATGATTATCGAAAGCGGTCACTTGTAATTGGTAAGACGGTAACTTTAAAAAGTGGTCATCAAGAAATAACGGGCGTTGTTGAAACGATTAGTGATAGTGGACAACTGGTTTTTCGAAATGATGACGGACAGGTTACAAAGTATATGGCAGGAGAAATTATAAAAGTGAACGTGGAGGGGATGACACATGGGCAAGAATAATCGGTTGAAGCAATTAATTATTGCGGCGGAATTAGCGGCTGTCATGGGTGTTTTATCGCAACTTATTATTCCACTAGGACCAATTCCGTTGACCTTACAAACGATTTTTATTGGGTTGTTGGCAAGTTTAAGACCGGTCGGAGAAGGAATCAAAACAGTTGGTATTTATCTTTTGCTGGGGTTAATTGGCATACCCGTATTTGCTGGTTTCCACTCAGGACTACTGTCATTAATCGGGCCAACCGGTGGCTATTTATTTGGTTTCTTGATTTATGTTATCGTGACCGGTTTATTTTTAAAATGGTGTGGAAATGGTCGTTGGCAACTGTACGTCGCAAACTTATTGGGTGCTAGCGTTCAATTATTACTTGGTGCCGCATGTTTAATGATTTACCAACAAACAACCATTCAACAAGCATTTTTGATTGGTGTTTTACCATTTATATTTGTTGGTATTCTTAAAGTTGTTTTTGTTTGCGAGTTAGCTTGCTATTTAATACGTAGGTATGAAATAAAAGCCTTGTAGAAAGTTAATTTTAGCTAGATAAATCAACTAACACCGATTCTATAAGTGATGGACTTTAATAACTTAATAAAATAAAAAGAGAGAAACACGTTAATAATTACGTGTTTCTCTCTTTTTATACAGTCAGAAGCAGTTTCAGTTTGCCTTTTTTTCTTGATAACTACGAACTAGTAATATGGCCGTTAAGGCTGTGACAATTAAACAAATGATGAATGAAATTAAAAAGGTGACGTGCATCCCGTAAAGAAAAACGTCTGGACGATTTTTAATATATGTCGTTGTTGTTTGACCGTATTTATGACTCATTGCGGTAAACAAAGAGGTTGTCGCAACGGAAACCCCAATGACCATCCCTAAGCTACGAGACAGAGAATTCATACTACCAGCGACGCCAAGTTGTTTCTGGTCAACGGCACCCATGATAGTCATATTATTTGGTGATTGGAATAAGGGATTTCCTAATCCAGCAATGGCTACGAAAATAGCAAAGACATAAAGTGGTGTATCCGCATTAATCATGAAGAAACCAAATTGAGAAATTGAGAGAATAATAAGCCCGATTAAAGTGACTAACTGTGGATTGAAACGATCACTTAATGAACCAGCGACCGGTGACATCACAACCATAACTAATGGCCAAAGCATCAAGATGTAACCAGCAATATTAGGCGTTAAACCCAACGTATTTTGAAGATAGAAGGGCGAGATAACGTTGAAGAAAAAATTAGAAATAAAGATCAATAACGCACCAATTAGACCAATTGAGAATTTAATATTTTTAAAAATTGTAAACTGAATTAAGGGCATCTCAATTTTATTTTCAATCGTAATAAAAACGATTAGGGAAATTAGAGCGGTTACGAATAAGCCAATGATGGCAGGTTGATTAAAGCCAATTTCTTGGCCAATGAAGATACCAATAAAAAAAGTCGCAATCGTTAACGCGTAAAAAGTAAATCCTAGGTAATCGATTTTTGTTCGCGTTTTAGTGATATCTTTTGGCAAAATAGCTTTACCGACAAGAATAGCAATTACGCCAACCGGGATGTTGATCCAGAAAATATAACTCCACGATAGATGAGCAAGTAAAAGCCCGCCTAATCCGGGACCAGCAATACTACCTAATGAAACGAAGGAGCCAATGTAACCTAATGCTTTACCGCGTTCATTGTGAGGGAAAACCTCAGTAATAATCCCTGCGTTTGCGCTTAATGTCATACTGGCACCCGTTGCTTGAACGACACGGGCAAAGAGTAAAAAGGGTAGCCCAGTATTGAATCCAGCTAGTATTGAGCCACAAACAAATAGAATGGTACCAATTCGGAAGACACCGATTTTACCATAGGTATCGCCTAATTTACCGAATAGGGGCAACAAACAACAGATGACAACAAGGTAAATTGAAACGACCCATTCGGATTGGTTCATTGGTACATTTAATTCACGGCTCATACTAGGCAGCGCAATATTAACGATTGAACCGTCAAGTGTGGACATGAAGGTAAATAGCCCAATTGACGTTAGAATCCACCATTTTCTTTTTTGAATCTCTGGATCTGTAACAAATGCGTTTTGAGTAGCCATGTGTGTTCTCCATTATCTTGGTGATATTACATCATCATTTTTTAGGTTAGACGTTTAGAATAATGTTGTTACAGGTTGGTAAGGAACTTTAAGACGAGAATTGGCTAAGTTAATCGTATAGATATCTGAATCATTGTTACGTAAAGTCATACCAAAGTCAGTTGCATAAATAACAAGTCCAAGTCGATGCCCTTTTTCAACTTGGTAAGCTGTTGGCTGTAGGTCAAATTCTATCGTATTAAAAGTGCCTGGAAGCACGGAATCATTTTGATAACGATTAGTTCTATTTTGGAGATTAATATGACCTTTTGAAATCATTTTCCAAGGTGTAGACGTTGCACTCTTAGTAAACTCAACTAAATCATCCTCACGCCAATGAAATCCGGTGTCTAGGGCTTTACGACCTAAAACAGTTGGCATTTCATTGAGTCGGTTTGCTTCGCCATAGTCAATTAACATACAGCTGATCAAGCCCTTTGTCTGTCCGGCAGAGACGGATAATTTAACATGGGCTGAACCAGAAAGGAAAAGACGTTCGGTAAATGAATCTGTCACTAGTTGAACACGATTTTCAGCCATATTTGTTTCTTTAGTTGAAATTAAGTCGTGTTCCCAAAGATTATTGTTTGTCACGTAAGCGTTAAAGATGTCATCTGGTAGGTCATCTTTAAAAGTCACTGATTGATGTTCATCCGAAGTGACTGATTGAGTTAGCTTATCTTGGTGGAAATGATAAGACTGTACAGGTGAATCTGGATCCGCCCAATCGTCAAATGTATGCCACGTTTCGGCATTTAAGTTATCTTGCATTGTGACATTGGGAATAAGTGTCTCTGCACCATTTTCAACGGCATAAAGTTGATTAGACAGCCAAAGGTTCATCATATCTGTAAAATCTAATGAGCGGAAATTATTAATATAAATATGTTTTCCTTGATGTAAAAACAATTTTTTTACGACCGGAGAAGGCCGTAATGCCTGCCAGAGTTGTTCCACTTGGCGTGGTTTGACGTTCCAATCATTTAAACCATGAACCATAATAATATTGGCTTTAATATTTTGAACTTGATTTAAGTAGTTACGCTCATCCCAGAATTGATTATAATTACCTGATTCACGATCTTGCCCTATTGCCAGCTTGTCCATAACTTCGCTAAAATAATTTTGAATAGTTGTATAGTCTGCGGCATCTTTTTTACGGCTCAAACAAAGTTCAGCCAGAACATCTGCGTCTTCTCCTTGGCAGGCGGCCGGCGCGACAACTAGTCCATTTTCACGATAATAGTCGTACCAACTAGAGATTGCTGCCTCAGAAATAATGGTTTTTAAACCGGAGACACCAGTAGTTGCTGCAGCAGTAGCGAGCGTTCCGAGGTAAGACTTACCAGTCATTGCAACGTTTCCGTTACTCCAAGTTGCTTTAATTGCGCGATTATTTAATTTATTTGTGAAAGCTTGGCGTTGACCCGTTAACCATTCGATGATTGCCACGGTTGAAACTGTCTCCTCAACGCTGCCACAAGTTCGAATGCCATCTGATTCGCGAGTACCAATTCCGGCCGCGTAGACAATTGCGAATCCTCTGGCAAGCATATAATCGTTTAACGTATATGAAAATTCGCGACTAAAAGTTTGTTCAGTTTCAGTTGTTTCTGAAAGAACTGGTCGCGGATTGGGTAATTCAGGTTCTTGATAAGTAGAAGTGATATCTGCTTCGGATAAGTCTGTGACAGGTTTTTCTGCGAGTGGAATATCGACGTTATGCATGACTTCTGCTTCATCATTCGTACCTTGGTTATAAGGGCTTGCCGTGTATAAAACAGGCACTTTAAAACCTGAAGTAACAGTTGGTCTTAAAATTTCAGTTTTTAATAAATCACGTTGACCATCATGATCGGTATCTAGTGGTGCCTCAACATAAACGACTTCACGAATTAGTTTTGTGGTATCGAAAACAGGTTGCGCCTTGCCATTGAAAAAGAGCGGTTTGGCGTCTTCATAGAAAGAAACGAAGTAGCCTTTATTGGCTAATAGATCAGTGAAAACCTGACCATTTTTTGTATGCGTTGTTAATAATAGATACCAAGCTGACCAAAAATCATCAACTGAGTTAATGATTTCAATAGAAGGTAATTGAATCTTAGTCATTGCCGTGAATGGGTCGTCAATTTTGAAATCAATGCCGACTTCAAATTCTAATAACTGCAATGCAATATTATAGAAGATAGTGGGCGTTAATTCATTTTTCATTGTAAAAAAATCATCAACTGAAGTCGAGTCAGTCGCGAGTAATGAATGATATTTTTGGTGTTTTGATCTGGCAGTTTGATAATCAAGGAAAACTTTATCGAGTGATTGCTCAAGTAAAAATGTCAGATTAGTTTCAGCATCTATGTAAAATTTCATGGCTTTGAGTTCTTTGATTTGTGTCTCAAAGGTAGGTGTATAGTTAGCGAATTGATTATTTTTCATTAGTCAGAAACTCCCTTTCAAAATTGATTGAACTATTAATTTAAGTATAACTTAAATTTAAATAAGGTTGAAATGATACGTTTCTATTGACAAAAAATAAGTAACTGAGTAAAGTCAAAGATATTAAGGTAATTAAAAAAGGAGAGTGTCTAATAGTGAGAAGGAAAGTCGCATTAATTTTGAGTATTATGGTTCTAGGGGTGTTGGCTGCTTGTGGGAAAACAACAACAAAAGTTGATAGTAGTTTAAACGTGGCTGTAACTGATCAGTTAGGCACTTTAGATTCAACTAAATACAGCGATACGTTTAGTGTTGAAGCTATTCAAAACGTTTATGAAGGTTTGTATACTTATAATCAAAAAAATAAACCAGTTTTGGCAGCGGCTAAAAGTGTCACGACAAATGACGCAAAAACAGTGTACACGTACAAATTACGAGATGAAAAATGGTCAAGCGGAACGGCTGTGACGGCTAATGATTTTGTGTACGCATGGCAGAAATTGGCCAATCCTAAAACAGCATCACCTAATTCACAACGAATCGATATCCTAAAAAATGGTTATGACATTCGCAATGGAAAAATGGCTGTTAATAAATTAGGTGTTAAAGCAATTGATAAAACAACATTAGAAGTTACGTTAGCACAACCAATCAGTTATTTGCCAGAAGTTTTAACGGGAGCGCCATTTGTACCTCAAAATGAAGCCTACGTTAAAAAACAAGGGGATAAATATGGAACAGATTCAAAACATATGATTGTGAATGGTCCTTATAAATTAACGGACTGGACGGGAACTAATAATAAATGGTCATATGTTAAAAATACAAATTACTGGAATGCTAAGTCAGTTAAATTAACTCAAGTTGATGTACAAGTTGTAAAAGACGGCGCAACAGCCGGTAAACTATATCAGACGGGTAAAATTGATTTTTCAATGTTAGCTAATGATTACGTTAAACAATATAAAAATGAAAAAGGATTTGCAACTCGTAAAACACCATTAATTGGTTATTTAGGTTTTAATACGAAACGCGAAGCAACTGGTAACAAACACATTCGTAAGGCTCTTGCAATCGGGTTTAACAAGAGCTCCTTAGCAAGTAAAATTCTCAATGATGGTTCATCAGAGTTGAATGGGATTGTGCCAGCTAACTTTGTCTCGAACCCGGTTAACGGAAAAGATTACCGTAAAGAAGCTGGTGACCTGCTCGCTTTCAATAAAAAAGAAGCTAAAGCTGAATGGGAAAAGGGACTTAAAGAGATTGGTAAAAAAGACCTAACTATTGAAATTTTAGGATCTGACACGCCAGAAGCCAAACAGGTGATTGAATACTTGCAGGCACAATTAGAAAGTAACCTTCCAGGGTTAACAATCAATGCCCGTAACATACCAATCAAATCACGTTTAGCAGCAACAACCGCCTACCAATTTGATGTCGTTTATGGGACGTGGACGCCAGATTACGCTGATCCAATTAACTTTATTAGTGATGGTGGTGCTTATCACTTGAGTACAGATTACAAAAATGCACAATATTTAAAGGACCTTGATCAAGCTAAGAATGACTTTGCAACGAATCCCACAAAACGTTGGGACAGTTTGATTGATGCCGAAAAACAAATTGTTGGCGAAGATGCTTATATGGTACCTGTTTTCCAAGGAGCAATGGCTTACTTGTTAAACCCAGATATCGCTGGAATCCATATTAACCCATACGGAACAACATTGTTCTATCGTGATATGACGATTAAGTAGGACTAATTAAATTGAGAACTTAAGCTATTGAATTTTTAGTTCAATAGCTTAAGTTCTTTTTTTGTAGAATAACTAACGATATTATTTGGCTTTAGTATTGTCATGTCACGACCTCTAGTACTTATTATCGCAGTGAGAATAATTAAAGTTTTCTTTGGTTATATTGGTTAAGTTGGTTGAGATAAATTTGTGAATAATAAGTTAATATGAGAAACTTATGGAGGCAAAAAATACTTGGAGGGTATGGATAATAATGAAAAAAATAAAGTTAGGTATTTGGGGATTAGCATTGTTGTTAGTTTTGGTGGGGTGTTCAAATGGAAATTCAGAAGATACGAGTATTAGTAGTTCAGCTGTCAATTCGAAATCAACAAAAAAATCTGATTCAATAAGTAAAAAGGAATCAAGTAAGCTTGAAAGTAGTCGAGCGGAATCAATTAAAAAAATGAAAATTAAGTCAGAATCAATAAAAAATGAAAAAAGAAATTCTAGGAGAAATACTAGTGATGGGACACTTACGGTTCAACAAATGAAAGATACCCCTGAACAATCAGCCATAGCAATTGCTTATTATGGTGCAGATCATGTTTGGAGTAACTTATCTGGCGAAATAACGAACGGATTCAATGTTTCAATTGAATCGCCTGATTCCAGTATAGTTAAATACTATATCCAAAAAGGTGATAATCCTTATTATAGATTGTTAGGTGACGAACATAATACTGTTGATTATTACAATAATTCAGATAATGAGCTTCAAAAAGTAGGAATGTCCGAAATAGTCACGTACGTTAATCGAAAATTATCTGATGATGCTAGAAACAAAATAGTAAATAATGTGACTATTGGTGAAGGAACTGACAATAAGAAATCGAACTCATCCGAGAAAAAAACACAAAAAAATGGACAGAAAATAACTGTAAATGAAGCGTTATCTGTTGTTAATGATAAATTTTTTGGGGATTCTTTAACGCTCTCAGATGATTATGGAGAATTTGTTTCAAGGAGTGGCGGTGTCGTTATGGGAACATTACAATATGAACCATACGGAAATGGTGGATGGAAGATACTTCCTTTGAAATGGGAGGGGAATTTTAACTTTAGAATTTATATGGTTCCTGATGCGGGCGATTCTACCATCTCTGTTAAAAGATGGTCTAAAAGTGGTTTTGATCCAGAAAAGACAGAAAACTTTACAGTAACGCGTTAATAAATTATGAATGGGTAACATTATATATAAATATTAAGTGATAAAAAACTAAGATTTATGGAGAAGTTCATTTCGTAAATCTTAGTTTTTTTTGACTGCAACGGTCAATTTTTAAACAAACTAGTTATTTTAAATGGAATTAATATGAATAAGGCTAACCCTATGTCGAACTTTATCTGTAATAAAATGTTAAACTGGTAAAGTTAATATTTACTAAATAAATGAGGTGTAAACCAATGAAACAGCTATTTTATAAAAATCTTATCTTAATTTTAACGATTGTGATTGGTGGCTTATTTGTTCTAGGTGTTAAGTTTGATCAGGCATTATACTCGGATACTATCGTTAAAATAACGCAGGTTACGGATGATAAAACTGAGAAGGTCACCGATGAATTTGAAAATAAAGATACGCAAACCAAACAAAAAATATCGGGAATTGTGATGAATGGCAAGTATCAGGGCCAAAAAATTGTCTTACCAAATACATATTCTTCATCTCGAGCAAATGATCAAAAATATCAAAAGAATGATCAAGTATTTGTCACGGTTAATCCACATAAAAGCGGATTGACGGGTACCATAGATGGGTTTAAGCGAGATGTTGTCGTGGCCGTCTTAATTTGGGTTGCCGTCAGTATGTTGGTAGGATTTATGCAGATTAGTGGGATGATTGCTGTTTTAAGTATTGCTTTGAATATGGTCATCTTCTTTTTAGCTATTAAATTTGAAATTTTTGTTAATATTACGAATTTCTTTTGGATTTTTGCTGGAATTGCACTTGTTTTTGCGGTGCTTACATTAAGTTTGGTGATTGGATTAAACCGGCAGATGTTGGTTACGCTGCTAGCGACGTTAACGGGGACTAGTTTGTCAGTTATTATCAGTGTAATTGTTTTAAGGTTAACGAATGATCAAGGGATGCACTACGAGGCTTTATCGTACGCTACCCAAGCGCCGAAGGAACTCTTTTTGGCAGCAACATTACTTGGGTCTCTGGGAGCTGTTATGGATGAATCAACGGATATTGTGGCGACACTCTTTCAATTGAAAGAGGAACAGCCAATGATTTCACCGAAGGAATTATTTAAATCTGGTCGTGAAGTAGGACAATCAATTATGGGACCATTAATTAACGTTTTATTCTTAATTTTTATCGCTGACATTTTCCCACTGGCAGTTCTCTACTTTAGAACGACAAATACGATTGGATATACTTTCTCATGGACAATGGCCTTAGGTGTTGTCCAGACGCTCATCAGTGGAATTGGTATTGTGATTGCCATTCCGGTGGCAAGTTTCTTCGCTAGTCGCTTAATCAAAGGGGGTGACGCCTCATGATTACAATTGGATGGTTAAGTGCTATTTTATTTGGGTTAATGGTTATCATTGGTGGGATGAATGGTGTGCGTTCATTCTTAAGTTTATTCCTTAATTTTTTAATGTTATTTTTCACGATTATCTTAATTACGGGTGGATTTCCACCGGTTGTGGTGACCTTGATCAATGGCATAATCATTTTGGCAATTACAATTTTTCTGGGGGATGATAATACGCAAGTGACGGAGACAGCTTTTTATGCGTCATTAATTGTGCTTATTATCTTAGTGTTGTTAATTATCCCAGTTGAACATTTAGCGGCAGTTCAGGGATTTGGGGCAGAAGATAGTGAAGAAATAGAAGCCTTCTCCCTATTAGTAGGGGCTAATTTCATGCAAATTGCGATTTCAACGGCAATTTTTAGTACGTTAGGGGCCATTGCTGAAGGTGCGATTGCTATCTCTGCGGGACTTAATGAAATCGTCGAACAAACGCCAACAATTGACTTGAAAAAATTATATGCTGCTGGTATTAGTATCGGTAAACATATTATTGGAACAACCTTTAATACGTTGTTTTTTGGTTTTTTTGGTGGATTTTTAGCTTTATTTATTTTATTGGTACAAACGCATGCAACATTTGCCGATATTATTAATGATAAAATTTTTGTTGCAGAATTAATTATGATTTTATTTTCTATCATAGGCGTTATTCTAGCGGTTCCAATCACAGCATGGGTTTTAATTCAAAAATTAAAACAAAGAAAATAATTGAAATGGCTTTAAGATTATGTGTATAATTAAAGAATACTAATAAAGGGGGAGTCAAAATTGAATTATAAAAATTATATTGCTGAATTTATCGGCACATTTTTCTTGGTATTAATTGGTACAGGGGCAGTTACAATAGGTAACGGTAGCCCGGTTGCCATCGCACTTGCATTTGGATTAGCTATTGTTTTGATGGCTTATGCTATCGGACCTGTTTCAGGTGGACATATGAATCCTGCCGTTTCATTGGCAATGTACATCAATAAACGGATGTCATTAACAGATATGTTCGGTTACTGGTTTAGCCAAGTTTTAGGTGCAATCGTTGCATCTAGCGTGGTTAAAATGATTATTGCATCAATGACAGATACATCAAAGGTTCCTGATGGTTTTGGTTCAAATAGTTACGCAACCATTTCTGGTGGTATGGCATTTTTCGTTGAAGCCTTATTCTCATTCTTATTCATCTTAGTTATCTTGATGGTTACGAGTGAAAAATTTGGTAACAGTAATATTGCTGGGTTTGTCATTGGGTTAACATTGACAGTACTTATCTTTGTTGGTCTACCACTTACAGGGGTTTCAGTTAACCCTGCTCGTAGTATCGGACCTGCACTTTACGCAGCTGGCGATGCACTTTCACAACTTTGGGTATTTATTCTTGCACCATTAGTTGGTGGTGCACTTGCTGCATTCGCAGCAAAATACATTTTCAACAGTGAAGAAGCTTAATTTTAACTAAGTGAATTATAGGCAGTGAATTCCATTAAGGGATTTGCTGCTTTTTATTTTTAATGTATGTTATGGTTAAGATAGATAATGATAAGTGAGAGGGGAAATAATGGCATTTTTAGGAACAATTTGTTTGGTATTAGTAGCAACATCAGTTGCGGGACATTTGAGCACGCGGATTGGTGTGCCTAGCGTAATTGGACAGTTATTGGTTGGGGTTTTACTTGGACCAGCAATGTTAAACTGGGTTCATTCAGATCATTTATTTGCGATGTTTGCGGAAATTGGTGTGATTATCTTGATGTTCATGGCAGGATTAGAGAGTGATTTAGATTTATTAAAAAAATATTTAAAACCGGCTTTATCAGTCGCAACTTTAGGTGTCGTTTTCCCTATTGTTGCTGTTTACTATTTCGGTCGGATTTATCATTTTGGATTTGAATCTGCCTTATTTTTAGGTGTCATATTTGCGGCAACATCAGTTAGTATTTCAGTTGAAGTATTGAAGGAACTGAAACGGTTAGATTCAAAAGAAGGTGCAACGATTTTAGGTGCCGCGGTTGTTGATGATATTTTGGCGGTCGTTATTTTGAGTGTTCTGGTTAGTGTTTTCGGCAATATTACAAGTACCGGAGAAAGTGCACAGTCTAATATCTGGGTCGGTTTCTTGTTAGAATTTATTTACTTTATTGGTATTTTAATTTTGTTCAAATGGGTAGCACCTTTCTTAATGAAGATAAGTGAACGATTATTGGTTGGATCGTCAGTTACCATTATGTCATTGGTTATCTGTTTAGGGATGGCTTACTTAGCAGATTTAGTTGGGTTAAGTGCAGTTGTTGGTGCTTTCTTCGCCGGAATTGCAGTCGCACAAACACCATATAAAAAAGAAATTGATGCCAATATTGAACCAATTGGCTATGCCGTATTTATTCCCATGTTTTTCACAAGTATTGGTTTAAATATGTCATTTGACGGATTTATTGAAAATATTTGGTTCATCGTTATCTTAACAATCTTAGCCGTTCTTACAAAATTACTCGGTGGAGGATTGGGTGCGAGATTACTCGGATTTGATTTTAATAGTGCCTATGTCATTGGTGCGGGAATGATTTCTCGTGGTGAAATGGCGTTGATTATTGTGCAAATTGGGTACACCGCTCACCTGTTATCGACAGAATATTATTCTGCGGTTATTATGGTAATTATTATCTCGACAATTTTAGCACCATTTATGTTGAAACATGCTATTGGGCGACAACAAATGGGTGATTAGTAAATGAAACTATTGATGAACAGGCCATGTGCCGATTCATCAATAGTTTTTTATTTTTAAAATAACCAATAAATATCGCTATTCTGGTCTATTCATTTTATAATGGAATGGATACTTGAAAGGGGAGGATAAAATGGTGAAACAATTATTAATTGCGCAGGATTTATCCAGCGTTGGTGGTGTCTCATTGGGCATTGCCGTGCCTGTACTGGCCAGCTACCATCAGCGAACGACAATCTTACCAACAATGTTGTTAAGTAGTCATACGGGCGGTTTTGGTGTACCAGTGAAGTCAGATACCTCACCTTTGATCCAATCCTTTAAAGAGCAGTGGGCAACAATTCCTATCCAATTTACTGGTGCCTATCTTGGTTATTTAGGTACGGTAGAAAGTATTAAAGCTATGGGAAGTTTGTTGGCCGAGTTATCTGATGTTGAAAAGATGACGACTATTGATCCAGTCATGGCTGATCATGGCCATTTGTATTCGGGAATGACCACCGACTATGTAAATGAATTACGAATGTTATGTTTAGCACAAGCAGATTTAATCTTACCTAATCTAACGGAGGCCTACTTGTTGGCTGAACTAGATTATCAAGAAAACCCTAGTGAACTAGAGGTAGATCAGTTATTAAAACAATTATTAAAAAAATTAAATTTAAAAGCAGTTGTTATTACGGGCGTTACTAATCAGCAAAATAAAATTGGTGTTGCATTTAGGACAGCAGGTAATGAATCTGGTTGGGTATTGAAAGAAAAGCGGGAGCAACATTATTTTGGTACAGGAGATTTATTGGCCAGTTGTGTGGTGGGTGAGTTAATGACGGGTAAGGCATTAGAAGAGGCCTTGAGATTCGCGGTTGAGGTCACATGGAAGGCAATGAGTGTTTCTGATAAAGAAGTACTTGATGGAAGATTAGGCGTTAATTTTATGAGTATTTTACCTGATATTAATCAAAGGATGGGGAATTAAAATGAGAAATGAGCGATTAAGAAAAATTATTTTAGCAGGTCTGTTTGCGGCAATTATTTATATTGGTATTTCAGTGTTTAGAATTCCGATTCCTGCCATGGTTGGGAAACCATTCATTCATTTTGGGAATTCATTGGCAGCACTAGCCGTCATTTTTTTAGGGTTTAGTTATGGGACCATTGCGGGCGCAATTGGCCTGGGCTTATTTGATATCCTGAACGGATACGCAGATACATCGTACTTTACAATTCTGGAAGTCATTGTCATTGCCTTATTGATGACAGGTGTGATGAAGTTATTAAAAAATTATCATGGTCAATATTGGATTGTAATCATTGCTGCGACTGCCGGAATTGGTAAAATTGGGACCTCATATCTGGTTTCGATTGGCGAGGCAATGATTAAAGGAGTGAGTTTTAACGTTGCGATTGTTCAAGCATTTTTGAGCTTGCCAGCTACGGTGATTAATTCAATTTCGACAATCGTTATTGTTAGTTTATTATACGTGCCCATTAAAAAGTTAATGACGCGATTTAACCGCTAAAAAAGACCAAATAAAAAAGGGTTGATGTGCGTGAGCTCACATTTACCCTCTATACAAGTTGTCCAGATTGAACGTATTTCATTTCTGATGATAAGTTGGAAACGGCTGTTTCGATTGTTACCCCAGAACCTGAAATGGCTGGATTATTTTTTGAACTAGCGATAAAGATTTGTTTCTCAGTGTCTAAAGAAACCGTGTACCAGTTCTTACTAAATGTTCCAAATTTCATAAGTTTGTATCCTCCATGTTTCTATATACTACTACCTTGAAAGCGCATTCTTTTTTCTCTGGTAGAAGGTTAGTATAGTACGTATAGAAAATGAATGCAAGACATTTGTTTTAGATTAATTAAAAATAATAAAGGAATGATTTAATGCAAAAAAGAATCTTCGTCATTACGGGAGCTCCGGGGACTGGTAAAACAACAATTAGAGACTATCTAACGGAACATTTCAGTGCTAAAAAAGTCATTACACATACAACGAGACAACCGAGAGATAATGAAAAAAATGGTCGTGATTATTATTTTGAATCAAACGAAACGTTTTTTAATTTTCACTATTTAGAACATGTCGAGTATGATCGCCATTACTATGGATCCTCAAGAGAAGCCATAGATGTTGCTTGGTCAGACTCTGAAAATGCAACAATTGTGCTGGATACGGCGGGCGCAATTACGTATTCAACGGAACTACCAAAGGAGACTGTTATTTTATATTTATGTGTGTCCGATACACAGATATTAAAAGATCGGTTAACTAAGCGTGGTGACACCGCTAAAAATCGTAGTTTAAGACTGGATTCGGGTGAAGCTAAACGAGATATGGAGTTACCGACAGACCTCGAAGGAATCGCGCACATTATTATTAATGATGACTTAAATGATGCGAAGAAACAGATTAATGGATTGATTGCATCACTGGATAAGGGCTGATTGCTTTTTTTATCTGATATGGTATTCTTTTTAAAGAGTAATCATTATTGTTTAGAAATGGAGATCAAACTTTTGACAGAATTAATTGACGATGCTTTGCATATTTTAAAAGAAAATAAATATAAAATAACGAAACAAAGAAAGAGTTTATTAACGTATCTAAGTCAATATGAGGAATCTTACGTTGATGTGACCGTTGTAGACGACTATATGAGGAATCAATACCCGGGGATGAGTCACAATACTATCTATCGCAACATTAAAGAATTTAAAGAAATGGGACTAGTTGAACAACGAATGAATGGTGAACGTGCCTGCGTAAAATATCAATGTGATTTTAGTCATAAACATCATCACCATTTTATTTGTACATCTTGTAGTAAAGTTGTTGAACTAGATAGTTGTCCACTGGGGTATTTTGAAAATCAGTTACCCGGCTATAAAATTGAAGAACATAAATTTGAATTGCATGGAATTTGCGATGAGTGCCAAGAAAAATTAGTGAAAAATTAAGAATATCTTCGAATAAAATTCAACAGCATATGGTTTAATGGAAGAAGTATAAAATTGGAGTGAGAGTTAATGGCTTATAGAACGCCACCATTTATTACGCCTTTTGCAATTGTTTCTATAGTACTTGCATTAGGTGCGACGAACGTTGTTGTGAATAAAACGACGAATACAAATGAAGGGGCAACGGTCTCTTCAACAGTGTCATCATCTTCGTCTATGCCGAAGGTAGATGGCAATTCGAGCTCTAAAAAAGTAGAAACCTCTTCTGAAACCAGTTCGGAGGTATCCTCATCTTCGGCGGAAAGCGTGGAGTCGGAATCAAGCAGCTCGAGTGTTGCCAAAGAATCGTCGTCAAAGGCGGAAAGTACAAGCGCAGATGACACGACTAATGAGAGCAGCGCTTCTTCGAACGCGGACGATACCGTGACCGCAGATAAGGCAAGCACGGCAACAAGCAGCAGTGTAAAGGATAAGAAAAATGTAACGCCTGCGCAAGCAAGTACAACGGCGACGGGTACTGATTAGAGATTGGAGGTCAAGAGATGTTTAGTTTATTAGATTTAGCAAATCATTACTTGGGTTTTTTTAACGTTAATTTAAAATTAAAAAATAGAATCTATACTATTTTAGGTTTTCTTGGTAACTGGTATCTATTGTATGTGGCATCACGTTATTTCATTAATGGGTATTACCTTCGTGGCAGTTTATTTATTCTGATTTTTCTGGTATTACTATATTTTGTTGGATTAAATATGCTTTACTACTTTACTAACAAAACCACTAAATTTGATCCATCCCCAAAAATTGAAAAATTATTGGGTGGGCCACCTAAACAAGCCACTGAAGGTGGTGAACGTCGTCGGATGCAACCTGGTTACGTCCAAACGAACGGGCTATTTGATTCAAAAATTATGATGCCAGCGACGATAAAATCGAGTAGGGATGAGAAACTAGCTGTTCAACAAATTGCGAGCCAAATGAAGCAAGTTGATTATTCTGCTTTCGATTATGACGGGTTATCGGATGATGCTATCATGAAAGAAATTCAAAGTACAGGTAAGCCAATATCTGAATTAACGCAACCTGTGGCCTTTCCTTTTTTTGAATTAAAAATAGAAAATGGAAAAATGAATGTTTATGCCGGAATGAACCAAATGGATCAACAAGTGATTGGGCACCTGACACATGTGGGCCTGTCTGATATTGAGACAGCTAAGGGCCAGTATGATATTTATCTGGCGACTGCAACTTTATCCGGTGGTAATCGGAAAATTGCGGGACGTTCGTCGGTTATTGAAGAAATGCATAAATTCCACGTTAAAATTCAAATTGCCTACAAAGAAAAAGAAAATTAGTAGAAAAGCGGTAGCAAAAATACTTTGCTGTCGCTTTTTTTTGCGGTTATATGGTACATTTAAAAAATGCTGAAATTAAAAGTTCATTTGAAAGTTGATTTGGTAGTATAATTAAAGTATCACAAAAAAAGAATAAGAGAGTTATGAGAAGGGGATTAAGCATATGGCAATGATCGAATTTAAAAATGTGGAGAAATATTATGACAAATTTCACGCATTGAAGAACATCAACTTGAAAGTTGAAGCGGGCGAAGTAGTTGTTATTATTGGGCCATCTGGATCGGGGAAAAGTACGTTAATCAGGACGATTAACGGCTTGGAACAAGTTAACGAAGGTCAGCTATTGGTTACAAACTTTGATTTAGCAGACAAAAAAACAAATATCGATAAGATCAGAAAAAATGTTGGTATGGTTTTCCAACATTTCAACTTATACGAAAATAAGACTGTTCTTGAAAATATTATGCTTGCACCACGCTTAGTTTTAAAACGAGATGAAGCTGAAAATAAAAAAATTGCATTGGACTTATTGGAAACAGTTGGTCTTGCTGATAAAGCACAATCATATCCTAGAATGTTATCTGGTGGACAATCACAACGAATTGCCATTGCACGTAGTTTAGCCATGAAACCTAAGGCACTATTATTTGATGAACCAACATCTGCATTGGATCCAGAAACGATTGATGATGTTTTAAAAGTTATGAAAGATATCGCGAAAAATGAAGGAATCACAATGATTGTTGTTACTCATGAAATGGGATTTGCTCGTGAAGTCGCTGATCGTGTTGTTTTCATGGCGGATGGTCAAATTCTCGAAGATGATACAACGGCAGAATTTTTCGATAATCCAAAAGAAGAGCGTGCAAAAAAATTCTTGAGTAAAATTATTAAACATTAGAGGAACTCAAGACTGTGAGAGTGGGGATTAAATAATGAAACAATTTAAAAAGATCAGTTTATTGTTTATGAGTTTAATTATGGTATTAGTTATTGCGGGCTGTGGCTCAAAAAATAAAGCTGATATCTTAACGACGGCTAAAGAAACAAAAACAATTAACTGGGGCGTTAAGGCAGATACAAAATTATTTGGTTTAATGAATATTAAAACGGGCAAAACTCAAGGATTTGATATTGACATCGCTGATGCCGTTACGAAGAAGATACTTGGTAAAGATGCAACGGCTAATTTTGTTCAAGTAACAAGTAAAACAAGAATACCGCTCCTAAAAAATGGTAATATTGATGCAATTATCGCAACAATGTCGATTTCTAAAGATCGTGAGAAGCAAGTTGATTTCTCAAACCCTTATTTTGCTGCTGGACAATCGATTTTAGTTAAGAAAGAAAGTTCGATTAAGTCCGTGAAAGATGTAAATAAGGACGGTATGATTGTGTTAGGTGTTAAAGGGTCGACTTCAGTGATTAACATGAAGAAGTATGCACCAAAAGCAGAAGTATTAGAACTTGATGACTATGCGCAAGCATTGACAGCACTGAAATCTGGACAGGGTGATGCTTTGACAACCGATAATGGTATTTTATATGGGATGGTTAAAGAAAACCCTGATTTTTCCGTTGTTGGTGGTACGTTTACGCATGAGCCTTACGGAATCGCAATTGATAAGGGTCAAGATAAATTCAAAAATCAAATCAATAAAGCACTTGCTGAAATGCGTGCCGATGGTACTTATGAAAAGTTATTAAATAAATGGTTTGGCGATATTCCAGGCTTTAGCGTGAAGGAGGCGAGTCAACAATGATTACAATTTTTACGGAGAACTGGCAAGCGCTACTAACAGGACTCGGTTATACGTTATTTTCAAGTATCCTTGCGCTATTTTTTAGTTTGATAATTGGTTCTTTTTTCGCGATTTTAGAAGAAATGCCCTACCGAATTTTAAAAATCATTGCGCGCATTTATATCGAAGTCTTTAGAAATATTCCATTATTGGTTGTGGCGATGTTCTTCTACGTTGTCGTACCCATGTACGTCACAAATATAAATGGGTTTACAGCTGGGACAATTGGATTAACGATTTATACGTCTGCTTTTATTGCGGAGACAGTCCGGGCAGGAATTCAAGCCGTAGACCCAGGACAAATGGAAGGCGCTCGCTCAAATGGATTAACATTTATGCAGGCAATGTTCCATATTATTTTACCCCAAGCATTTAAATACGTTATTCCACCTTTAGGAAATCAATTCATCAACTTGGTAAAAAACTCATCAGTTTTAGCTTTCGTTGCTGGATTTGATTTGATGTATCAGGGTGATATTATTGCGTCAACGACGTTTGATACTATTAATACATACATTATTATTGGGGTTTTGTATTTAATTATTACAATGCCATTGAGTTATTACATGAGACATTTAGAAAAGAAATTAAGTTAAAGGGGGTCTAGAAAATTATGTCAGATTTTATTGCAGCATATAGTTGGGAAAATATTCGTTACCTGCTACAGGGGTTGTTAGTTACAATCGAAGTTTCAGTTATTTCAATTATTTTTAGTTTTATTATTGGCGCTATTCTAGGCCTGACACGTTATATTAAAGTAAAACGTTTATCAGCAATCGTTGGATTTGTGATCGATTTAATTCGTAATTTACCTTTACTTTTAATATTATTTTTCGTCTACTTTGGTTTAGCTAATGTCGGTATTCGACTATCAATATTTTGGTCAGCAACACTGGCAATGACAGTGTTTGAATCGGCAATGTTGGCAGAAATTATTCGAAGTGGAATTCAAGCAGTTGAACCCGGTCAAATGGAGGGCGCTCGTGCAAATGGGTTAACTTATTGGCAAGGGTTACGAGTGATTGTTTTACCTCAGGCCTTGAAGAAAATGATTCCACCTTTAGTTAGTCAATTTATTTCATTAATTAAAGATACATCATTGGCAACAATTATCGTTTTACCGGAGTTGTTGTATCATGCTCAGTTAGTATACGGTCAAAATACTAATTATGTGATTCCTATGTTCGTCGCCCTAGCGGTGATGTATTTTGTCGTATGTTATGCACTATCATTGGTTTCAAGATACTTAGAAAGACGATTAGCTAGATAAAAATAGTAATGAATTGAAAATACAGCTAAAATTTAATATTTTAGCTGTATTTTTTTATTTGTATAACTAAAGAAAGCGTTTTATTTGACAAATTAATAATAATTTAGTTATGATTAATATAGATAAAAAATAATAGCTATATTTTTATTAATTAAATAATATGTAAGAAAGGCTTGGTGTAATTATGAAATTATACATAAAAAAATTAAACGTGAACAGTTCTTATTGGATTGAAGGGATTTCTAATCACCATTTAAATTTGAGTCTTTCAATTGTTGAAAAAGTAAAAGCGGCAAGAGACCCAACATAACGTTTCATATAAAAAATATTATGTAGAAAGAACTGTTTAACTAATCCCCCCATTCATAAAAGAAACGAGGAGAGCAGGATGACAATTCATACGGGAAAATATAAAAAATACTTAATTTTAGGCTTGATAAGTGGTGGCATGCTTATGAGTCCAATGGTAAGCCCAGTTAAGGCAAACAGATTAGATCAGCTTGTTGAACGAAGCGATGTTAATCAGGGATTAATTCAAAATAGTTTAATTAGTCCTTTAATTTTAGAATCAAAATCAGTAAGAAGTGGTGCGATTGTAACACCAGCAAATTTTTTGAACTATTTTAATTTACAAGGTGATGCAAGTTACAATCAGCAAACTGGCGTCGTGACGTTGACCCAGGATTTAACTCATGAAGTTGGAAATATGACGCTGAAGTCAAAAATTAACATTGAGCAAAGTTTTTCTTTATCGGGATTAGTTAACATTGGGAATAAAACTCAAAAAAAAGGTGGAGCGGATGGTATTGGTGTTGGGTTTCTTGACGGTGATCCAGGTCTAGTTGGGGACGATGGCGGGGCAATCGGACTTGGTGGATTGCCTAAATCGTTTGGATGGAAGGCGGATACTTTCTTTAACGCAAAAGCGGAAAGATTCCTATCAGATCCGAGGCAGTTTCAAGGATCTCCTAATATTAACGTAAGTGGACAAGGTAATGCCTTTGGTGCCTTTATGAGGGCTGACGAAATCGGAATTGTTGAAACATATGATGGAACCGGTAATGCCGCCGCTCAAAAAATAACGGAGCCAGCGGGGAATGTTTTTAAAGATTTCTTAATGGAATATGATGGACAGACACACATTATGACCGTTAAATATGATGGGAAAATATGGGAAAGAAATATTTTGGACTGGGAAACAAATAAAAATTATGCTTTCTTTTTATCGGCGTCAACAGGTAATTTTACGAACTTACAACAATTTAAACTTAAAGAATTTAAATATGATGCGGTAGGTGTCGCAAAGGTACGTTACGTTGATGACTCAGATGGTGAAAATGAAATTATTGATGCAGAAAATTTTGAAGGTCAAGTTGGAACGACAGAAAACATTAAAAATAACATTGATGCTTCTAATGCAAAAATATTAGGAATGAATAAAGGATACTCGCTAACAAGTGTGACTAAGAGTGCTGATACGGCATATACGGATAATGGCGATTTGACGTATGCTTTAGAACAGGGCGAAATTGTTGTTCATTACGCACGTCAAAAAGCAGCGCCTGTTACGGTAAAATATGTTGACACAAAGGGAAATGTGTTGAAACCAGAAATTATTTTACAAGGTAAGTATGGTGAAACATATACAACTGAACAAAAGGACATTGCCGGATGGGTGTTTAAAGAAATAAAAGGTACAGCAAATGGAACCTATAATGGAATATCACAAGAAGTATCTTATGTGTATCAAAAAGAAGAAGCAGCACCTATTACGGTTAATTATGTTGATATTAATGGGACTAAAATCACGGAATCTGATACGTTAAATGGTAGAGTTGATGATCAGTATGCAACAATTGCTAAAAATGTTGAAGGATGGGTGCTAAAAGCGACTCCATCTAATGCAACTGGCAAATTTAGCAAAACGGCTCAAACGGTTAATTATGTGTATGAAAGAGCAGAAGCAGAAAAGATCACAGTCAACTATGTTGACGAAAAAGGCAACAAGATCAGTGATTCAGATATCCTACCAACAGGCAAAGTTGGGGATAAGTACGAAACAAGTGGTAAAGACATTGCTGGGTGGGTTCTAAAAGAAACACCAGAAAATGCGAATGGAACTCATGGGACAAAGGAACAAACAATTACGTACGTGTACAAGAAAGATAAAGAACCAGAAGTAGAACCGTTGAAAGAAGGCACTGTAACGGTGAAATATAACGATGAAATTGGTAATTCAATTAGCCCTGATATTATATTGATTGGCGAAGAAGGGACAGAATATTCCACAAGCAGACAGATGATTTCTGGTTATACTTTTAAGAATATTCATGCGAATAGTGCAAAAGAATCAGGGAAATATGTTAACGGTAATTTAGTTGTAACATATATTTATAGTAAGAATACGGAACCAATTATAATAGGCTCCGTAACAGTAAAATATGTTGATGAAAATCAGAAAGAAATAAGTCCTAATATTGCGATGACGGGTGCTTTAGGCACAACATATAAAACCAACC
>NZ_AZDI01000028.1 GCF_001434695.1 Dellaglioa algida DSM 15638 | reverse complement strand
TGATGAAGAGCGATAGTGTTATCTAAATTTTTTAAAAATGTACCGATTTGTTCTTGTTCTTTTAGTATAGGGACACTTACAGTAGCATTCCTTAAATCGATAGAATTAATAGAATCAAAAGTAGATCCAGTACTATAGATTCTCCAAAAATTCATTAATTTCATTTTATGTAAAATTTGAAAAATAAAATTATTTCCTTTTACTCCAGCGACGCCTCTACCAAGTACTATAGGATAAGCAGTTGTTCCTACGTCTCCAACAGGTGCTCGAACACTTAAAATAATATCGTTTTTATCAGCAATTTTTGTGATTTGAGTTGTCCAAATTCTTGGAACAACTTTTCCATTTTTCATATCTGCATTTCCTTGGACCAGAATGTGATCTTTAGGATTTTCAGTATAATTTTTACCATTAGGAGATTGACCCATAGTTATAATAGCTACTTCTCCCAGTTTACGCTGTTCCCAATCG
>NZ_AZDI01000027.1 GCF_001434695.1 Dellaglioa algida DSM 15638 | reverse complement strand
CACAGGTTCAAGCCCTGTAACCTCCATTTGAGCCGTTAGCTCAGTTGGTAGAGCATCTGACTTTTAATCAGAGGGTCGACAGTTCGAGCCTGTCACGGCTCATTTTCAATTCCACATCCTGCGGGTGTGGCGGAATTGGCAGACGCACTAGATTTAGGATCTAGCGTCGTAAGACGTGGGGGTTCAAGTCCCTTCACCCGCATCATTTTCAGTTATGCCGACTTAGCTCAGTTGGTAGAGCACCTGATTTGTAATCAGGGGGTCGGGCGTTCGAATCGTCTAGTCGGCACCATTTTTTAATTTTTTTGCGGAAGTAGCTCAGTGGTAGAGCATCACCTTGCCAAGGTGGGGGTCGCGGGTTCGAATCCCGTCTTCCGCTTTTCAATAAATGCCGGGGTGGCGGAACTGGCAGACGCACAGGACTTAAAATCCTGCGGTGAGTGATCACCGTACCGGTTCGATTCCGGTCCTCGGCACCATTTATTGTTTTAATTTTATATTTTTAATGCACCCATAGCGCAACTGGATAGAGTGTCTGACTACGAATCAGAAGGTTGTAGGTTCGACTCCTACTGGGTGCATTTT
>NZ_AZDI01000026.1 GCF_001434695.1 Dellaglioa algida DSM 15638 | reverse complement strand
TAAGGTAGAATAATAGAAAAAGATAGCAGGAGGAATGACGATGAATCATTTTAAAGGAAAGCAATTTCAGCAGGATGTGATTATTGTAGCCGTGGGCTACTATCTTCGTTATAACCTTAGCTATCGTGAAGTTCAAGAAATCTTATATGATCGTGGCATTAACGTTTCTCATACGACGATTTATCGTTGGGTGCAAGAATATGGCAAACTACTCTATCAAATTTGGAAAAAGAAAAATAAAAAATCCTTTTATTCATGGAAAATGGATGAAACGTACATCAAAATTAAAGGAAAATGGCATTATTTGTATCGAGCCATCGATGCAGATGGTTTAACCTTAGATATTTGGTTACGTAAAAAACGGGACACACAAGCAGCCTATGCTTTTCTTAAGCGGTTAGTGAAGCAGTTTGATGAACCGAAGGTTGTAGTCACAGATAAAGCCCCCTCTATTACAAGTGCCTTTAAGAAACTAAAAGAATACGGCTTTTATCAAGGGACAGAACATCGTACCATTAAATACCTGAATAATTTGATTGAACAAGACCATCGTCCAGTAAAGAGACGCAATAAATTCTATCGAAGTTTACGCACTGCCTCTACCACGATTAAAGGCATGGAAGCCATTCGAGGATTATATAAGAAAACCCGAAAAGAAGGCACTCTCTTCGGGTTTTCGGTCTGTACTGAAATCAAGGTATTATTGGGAATCCCAGCTTAAATCATAGATACCGTAAGGGATTTTATTCTTTATTTAAAACTTTGCAACAGAACC
>NZ_AZDI01000025.1 GCF_001434695.1 Dellaglioa algida DSM 15638 | reverse complement strand
ATTCAGAACCTGTTGCGTCGTTGAAGGATACTTTTGAATAACGCATACCATCATAATACTCTTTAACTAAACCATATAAATCTGACATCGTATATGCCTGGTTAAACCATTTTTTACCCGATTCACTATAGTAACTAGTTGGATCTACGTGGTCTGTTCCGCCTAAATATTTACTTACATCGGCATGCGCTAATACAGTTGCCCCTTTGCCTCTGTTTGCGGTGGTTGCTAAATTAGGGCTTAATCCATAATGGTTTAAAACATATGCAGTATAGAAAGCAGCGTTACTAACTTCTTTTGCAAAAGCATATTTGCTATGCACTCTTACTTGCTCAAATTGAACATATCTCTGATTACCGACTGGACCAGAACCCCAAGACATATTATTTGTATCCGCAATATTAAGAATATTATTATCATCAATAAACGTATGTACAAAGGCACTATTATAATTAGATTTCATATACGCAATCTCATTTTTAATAGTTGATGATGGATTGGCCGTTTCATGAACGACAACACCTTCTGGGCGTCCCTTTCCATTTCGGTAACCCATATCATCAGTTGGGAAACCGCTCCAAATAGGAAAAGCAATGCCGTTATGCTTAATATTTTGAGAATGAATATAATCATTTACATTTGAAGCCGATACACTAGACTGATTATTTAGTGCTATCAGTCCCCCGATTGTTACTCCCGAAACAATAAAAAAACTTGCTAATAAATTTTTTTTCATTTTAAATCCCTCTATTTTTATATTTAACTTCATCTACTTGTTGATGTTAACTGCCCATGAAGAT
>NZ_AZDI01000024.1 GCF_001434695.1 Dellaglioa algida DSM 15638 | reverse complement strand
CTTTATTTAAAACTTTGCAACAGAACCAAACAAGGTATACACACCACATTAATTACTGGTGACTCAGAAATGACGGGAAAAGCGGTTGCTAAACAATTGGGAATAGATGAAGTGATTGCAAATGTCATGCCGGAAGACAAATCCAGAATAATAGACGAACAAAAAGAAAAATACGGTGTGACCGCCATGGTTGGAGACGGTGTAAATGATGCTCCTGCTCTTGTTAATGCAGATGTGGGAATCGCTATGGGAGATGGGACTGATGTGGCAGTAGAGGTATCTGATTTAGTTTTAATGCAAAACAATTTATCAAAATTGGTACAATCTCATAATATTTCTTCGAAAATGAACCGTGTTATTTGGCAGAATATTATTTTTTCAATGGCCGTTGTTGCTTTTTTAATTGTCGTTAGTTTCTTGGGCTTAACGGATATTGCCATCAGTGTCATTATTCATGAAGGAAGTACATTGGTTGTTATTTTGAATGGACTTCGATTGCTAAGGGCAGTCTAAAGAATGATTGCACACCTTCAAATTAATCGAGTAATAGAGATAATTAAGGATTACACTACATTTTTTATCTCTATTATTTATTTATATTTATCTAGATGTTCAAAGTCAAAATGATATGTCAACCATACTCTTGTGGCGTGACTTGAATACAAGACACATGAAATTATATAAAATCGTGTATCGAGAATCCTATATCTATAGGGTTCTTTTTTTATACCGGTGTCCAATACACGATTTCGTGGTATAATGAATGAAATCATGTATCTTTTTTGTGAGAGGAGAGACCATTTCAATGAGTTATAATGTACAACCATTACGAACGCAGCAAGAAATCAACGACTTTTTATTCTGTTTAAGACGCAACAAAAACGCCGAACGCGACGTTTTCTTGTTTTTGATCGGCATTAATAGCGGTTTACGCATGTCTGATATCGTGAAATTAAAGAAAAAAGACGTGATTTCCTCGAAAAACCCACGTATTGTGGAGCAAAAAACCGGAAAAACACGCATTTTATATTTAAGCAGCCTGCAGGAGTTGATCCAGGACTACACGAAAGACCTGAAGCCAGAAGATTATTTGTTTCCCAGTACTAAAGGCGGTCATTTAGAAGTCAATACGGTCTATCAGATGTTTCAAAAGGTCGCCGCATTATTAGATCGGGACGATATTGGCACGCACACGCTGCGCAAGACATTTGGTTACCACTATTACAAGAAAACCAAAGACGTGGCTACACTCATGGAAATATTCGGTCACAGCAGCGAAAAAATCACCAAACGCTATATCGGGATCAATGAAGATGAAATCAGTGAGACATTGTTGAACTTCCGTTTAGGTTTCTAACTTTAAGACAATATTTTCAAGAATTCATTGTTTTTTGATATCTAGATAAATTCACGAAAAAAGTATCTAAGATAGCATAGATATCTTGGTTCTGTTGCAAAGTTTTAAATCT
>NZ_AZDI01000023.1 GCF_001434695.1 Dellaglioa algida DSM 15638 | reverse complement strand
GGCTCTATGTCAAATAGTGTTGATGAAGCAAAAAATGATAAAACTAAAGCTGAAGAATCTTACGATTCTTTGGTTTTTTTTATGCCGTTATGAAGATTCTATTTCTGAATGAATTAAAAGTTCTGTAACCGAAGGATACGCGTTTAATAACCTTGATTTTATTATTTATGCCTTCTAGTGTCGCATTTGAATATGAATAAGAAATTGCGTTTAGGATGTGTTCTTTGTGTTTAATTATTGATTGAACTGACGTTTTAAAAAGATCATTTGGAGTCCCTTTCTTCTCTAGTTCTTCCAAAAAGGGCAAGAATTCTTCTGTCTTTTTGTATTTAATGATCCGAATAATTGCTTGATAAATATCGTAGGCATCAGAAAGCTCAGGTGAATAAGCTAATAATCGATCTATTAAGTCTTGTTCAGTAAAAAGTCCTTTAAATAATGAAAAATGTTTGTAATTCTTATAATCGAGTTTATCGGAATATTTGTTGAATTTTTTCCAATAACGTTTTAGTACTAGCGCATCTTTCTTATATGATAATTGTTTAGAGACGTTAACCCGTGTGCTAGATAAGGATCTTTGGAAGAGCTGAACAATATGAAATCGATCTAAGATGATGGCTGCATTTGGAAAGACCGTTTTAATAACCGTCTCGTAAGAGGCGTTCATATCAATTACAATATACTTTACTTTATCTCTGACTTCCTTAGGGTAATGGAGAAAATGTGATTTTAAAGTCGTTTGTCTACGATCTGGTAAGATGTCGAGAATTTTACCACTTTTTTCATCTAAATATATGAAGCTTAAGCCACCTAAAACGTTACTAGTGAGACGGACTTCATCAAAGCAGAGTACTTCAGGTAAATGCATCCAATCTGTCTGGTGCTGATTTTCAAGTGTATTCAAAACACGAAGTGTTGTTGAAATAGAAATACCAACGCGCTTGGAAATAGTCTTGATGGAAGAAATATCTGATAAATAAAGAAGAGTTAACCGTTTGATAGCAATTGAAAGATGGCATCCTGGTTCAATGACAGTTGTCCTTGCGGTAAAAGTTTCCTGACAGGCTTTACAATAGAAACGTTGTTTCTTTAAGTTAAGATAGGTGTCAAAATGGCTTGTTCGTGGTAAAAGGATCATAGATGTTTTTGTCCCATTTTTGACAACCGTGAAATTAGTATTGATAATGCCGCATCTTTCACAGCATTTCGGTATATATGTGAGAACAGCATTAACTTTTTTGATTTTTCTTTGATGGTAAGTCACTGTCGTGACGGCATTCTTACAAAATAAAATATTTTTATCTTGGATATCAAGTAAATTTCGGATATCATTATTAATGGACATGAAGTTCACACTCCTAAAATTGTGGTTTAGACGCTTTAATTTTATCATGTGAGAACTTTATGTTCTTTTTTTTGCGAAAAAATAGTGCTGATGATTTCTCATCAACACTCAAAAGTATAGAACCT
>NZ_AZDI01000022.1 GCF_001434695.1 Dellaglioa algida DSM 15638 | reverse complement strand
GAGGCTGTGACATAAGTGGTCTCTGAAAAAGAAAGCTGTCTGAAAAACCATATTTGGTTTTTCAGACAGCTTTCTTTTAGCTTTTTTAGATAAATTATTCCTTAATGTAACTAATTTTAAGATGTTTAAAGCCATAATTACAATTCCGGCTTCCTTTGTAACTTTTTCAAGACCTCGCACCGAAAATTGATTAAAATGCAAAGAAGCCTTCATTTTTCCAAAAATGGGTTCCACATCAATTTTACGTTGCGCGTAAATTTGACCCGTTTTTGGTTCTGAAAGTAACTTCCGTTCTTTAGCTTTATGATATTCCCAGACTTCATTGACTAAGATCTTACGAATATTTCCTTTAGGTGTTAATGCAGCGGCCTGCGGCTGCTGATTCTCATCATATTTTTCTGCGACATATTCTTTGAAGTCACGTTTGAATCCATACTTATCCGTCCGTTGTCGGTAGGTATTAAACTTAAATTGAATCCCATGTAAATCAATAAAGTAATCATCAATTTCACTGTAATTCCAATTCATAACCTTTCGGTCATCACTTTTCCATTTACGACTGTTTTCTCTAAGCATTGTACCGTATGGTATTAACACAGTATGCTCGTTAAGTTCATCTTCACAAAAACGATAATTACTTTCCGAACCATATCCAGCGTCGGCGACGATGGTTTTACCTAAAGTATGATGTCTTTTTAATTGGTGAAGAAATATTGGTAAAGTCCGTGTATCATTTGGGTTTTGAAAAATTTGATAACCGGTAATAAATTGATTACTAGTCGCAATTTGTAAATTATAGGCGGGTTTTAACTGTCCATTTAACATTGGATCTTCTTTAATACGCATAAAAGTAGCATCATGATCTGTTTTAGAATAACTATTTCGTTTACCATAAATGGTTTGTTGTCTTTGATGTTGAATCAACTTATTGCGTCGTTGATCTAAGATTCTTTTTTTAGCTTTCAGTTGACGTCGTTGTTGCTTAGCTGGATTGGGTGAAATTTTAGGTGTTTCCTTGACCTTTTGGTCGAGGTCCACTAAATGATTTTCAACTTTATTAATCATATCTTCTAATAATTCTGGATTTAAATCTGAGCCTTCAGGAACTTGACCAATGAGGTTAGCTTCATGTAATTCTCCCAATAATTCGACTAGCTTTTCTCGATTCATGGTATCAAAACGTAGCGTATTCTTTTTCCAAACAAAACCGTATTTATTGGCATCAGCTAGTATTTTAGTGCCATCAATAAATGAAACATTATCAATCATGTTATTCTTTCGAAGAAATAATGTTAAGTTTTCCAAGCCTTCGGCTGTTAGCGCAGTTAGTTCATCTGAAATACGAAAACGACAAATCGTTCGATACGAAGGGATTTGACCTGCAATTAACCAACCGGCAGGTTTGTTTTCACGTGCGAATCTCTCGATTTTACGACTACTAAAAATACCGTAACTATACGCCAAAAGAACGAGTTTCAGCAAAGCTTCAAGATTATATTCTCTTGGTCGTCCAAATTGATAATGATATTTTACGCTTAGGTTTTCAACCAACTGATTAATATAAATTGCTGGATGATTTCCTTCGGGAATATAATCTAAAGAGATACTCAATGTTGTTTGATTTATGTTATAATTACTTTGCATTTTAAATGTCCTTTCGAGGATAAGTTAGAGTATCGGGGCCTACCGATACTCTTTTTATTTATAATTGTACCAAAAAAATGGTGATTGAAAACTTAAAAGTTTTCAATCACCATTTAATTTAGAAACTTATGTCACAGCCTC
>NZ_AZDI01000021.1 GCF_001434695.1 Dellaglioa algida DSM 15638 | reverse complement strand
TTTTGAGAGTAGACCTCTCAAAACTAAACAAATTTTCGACAAGTGTGTAGGTTTCCGTAATATTCCTTAGAAAGGAGGTGATCCAGCCGCAGGTTCTCCTACGGCTACCTTGTTACGACTTCACCCTAATCATCTGTCCCACCTTAGACGGCTGGCTCCTAAAAGGTTACCTCACCGGCTTTGGGTGTTACAAACTCTCATGGTGTGACGGGCGGTGTGTACAAGGCCCGGGAACGTATTCACCGCGGCATTCTGATCCGCGATTACTAGCGATTCCAACTTCATGTAGGCGAGTTGCAGCCTACAATCCGAACTGAGAACGGCTTTAAGAGATTAGCTTAACCTCGCGGTCTCGCAACTCGTTGTACCGTCCATTGTAGCACGTGTGTAGCCCAGGTCATAAGGGGCATGATGATTTGACGTCATCCCCACCTTCCTCCGGTTTGTCACCGGCAGTCTCATTAGAGTGCCCAACTAAATGCTGGCAACTAATAATAAGGGTTGCGCTCGTTGCGGGACTTAACCCAACATCTCACGACACGAGCTGACGACAACCATGCACCACCTGTCATTCTGTCCCCGAAGGGAACGGCCTATCTCTAGGTTTGTCAGAAGATGTCAAGACCTGGTAAGGTTCTTCGCGTTGCTTCGAATTAAACCACATGCTCCACCGCTTGTGCGGGCCCCCGTCAATTCCTTTGAGTTTCAACCTTGCGGTCGTACTCCCCAGGCGGAGTGCTTAATGCGTTAGCTGCAGCACTGAAGGGCGGAAACCCTCCAACACTTAGCACTCATCGTTTACGGCATGGACTACCAGGGTATCTAATCCTGTTTGCTACCCATGCTTTCGAACCTCAGCGTCAGTTACAGACCAGAGAGCCGCTTTCGCCACTGGTGTTCTACCATATATCTACGCATTTCACCGCTACACATGGTGTTCCACTCTCCTCTTCTGCACTCAAGTTATCCAGTTTCCAATGCATTTCTTCGGTTGAGCCGAAGGCTTTCACATCAGACTTAAAAAACCGCCTGCGTTCGCTTTACGCCCAATAAATCCGGATAACGCTTGCCACCTACGTATTACCGCGGCTGCTGGCACGTAGTTAGCCGTGGCTTTCTGGTTAGATACCGTCACTAGGTAAACAGTTACTCTTACCTACATTCTTCTCTAACAACAGAGCTTTACGATCCGAAAACCTTCTTCACTCACGCGGCGTTGCTCCATCAGACTTTCGTCCATTGTGGAAGATTCCCTACTGCTGCCTCCCGTAGGAGTTTGGGCCGTGTCTCAGTCCCAATGTGGCCGATCACCCTCTCAGGTCGGCTACGTATCATTGCCTTGGTGGGCCTTTACCTCACCAACTAGCTAATACGCCGCGGGTCCATCCAAAAGTGACAGCTTACGCCGTCTTTCATTATCAAACCATGCGGTTTAACAAATTATGCGGTATTAGCACCTGTTTCCAAGTGTTATCCCCCTCTTTTGGGCAGGTTACCCACGTGTTACTCACCCGTTCGCCACTCATTGTCTTCGGTGAGTGCAAGCACTCGGTGAAGAACAATGCGTTCGACTTGCATGTATTAGGCACGCCGCCAGCGTTCATCCTGAGCCAGGATCAAACTCTCATATAAAAAGTTGATTGCTCTTATTGTTTTGTTACTTTTTGAAACTAGCGAATTGACTTCGCAAATGTTTGCTCTTAACTCTTAGTTAAGAGACCCTACACATTTGATTTGTCGAAAATTTGTTCAGTTTTCAAAGATCTACTTGGTTGCTTTTGACAACTTTTATATCATATCAA
>NZ_AZDI01000020.1 GCF_001434695.1 Dellaglioa algida DSM 15638 | reverse complement strand
TTTAGATAACACTATCGCTCTTCATCAGAAAGGGCTACCTGAGCTAAAAGAAATCAATCAAGCATTTTTACAGGGAATGCTCTCAAAAAATAATGTACTTCCACCAAAAATAAGGTTCGCTACTTTCATAGGGGATTGGGAACAGCGTAAGCTTGGTGAAGCAGTATCATTTTTAAATGGCAAAGCATATAAACAACAGGAGCTATTGAATGAAGGTAAGTACCGGGTTCTACGGGTAGGAAATTTTAACACCAATAACAAATGGTATTACTCTGATTTAGAACTCGAAGAAAATAAATATGCTAATCGGGGGGATTTGTTGTATCTTTGGGCTACGGACTTTAAACCAGAAATATGGACACATGAACGCGTTATTTTTCATTATCATATATGGAAGTTAGTAATTACGACCACAGATGTTGATAAGCAGTTCTTATATGTCTGGTTGATGAATGATAGGGAACAGATTAAAAAAAATACAAACGGAACTACCATGGTTCATGTTACAAAAGGAAATATGGAGCAGAGGTTATTCGGATTTCCCAGTAACGAGGAACAAGTTAAACTGGGATTATTTTTCAAAAAATTTGCTTCCATCATTGATTTACATCAACAAAAAATCGATAAACTCCAACAAATAAAAAAGGCGTACCTTCAAAAAATGTTTATATAATTATAAAAAGATTGAATTCAGAAATAAAATTGAATTCAATCTTTTTAGTTTTGTTATTTACATTAAAGAAGCAAGGTGTTGCATAATCTTATCATTATCCTTGTTTTCTAATTCTTGAATAATGTGCAAGTATGTTTCTTGCGTAGTCGTCATGCTAGAATGGCCTAATCGTGTCGCAACGCTCGCAATCGATACTCCCGCAAATAGAAGTAGTGATGCATGAGTATGCCTTAATCCATGAACTGTAATAACTGGACTATCAGCTTTTTCACAAAGTACTTTCAATCGATTGTTCACGGTTGAATTAAATACACGACTCTTCACAAAAATAGGTTCATCCGGATCCAACCCTTTAATCAACTGAGAAAATTGCATAGCCGTTTGCCAATCAATTTGAATTTTTCGTTTAGAGGATTCATTCTTTGTTTCTTGAAAGCTACCATGAGCTCGCTTATAATTCCATGTTTTATTCACGGTTAATTTTTGTTTCGAAAAGTCGAAATCGTTAGGCGTTAGCCCGAGTGCTTCAGAAAAGCGTAGTCCCGTTTTCGCAACTAATAGAATAAACCAATCCCAATTGATTTCGGCAGCCAAGTTCATTTCTCGAAACAACGCTTGAATTTCAAATTGATTGAGAAATTTTATTTTCTTCTCGCTGGGTGCTCGTCCTTTAATAATAACTTTCCTAGTTGGATTTTTATCAATAATACCTTCATCTACTGCGTCCATAATGGACCCTTTTATTTGATGATGAAAATCCATCGTTGTTTGTCGTTCATGCGTAATCGCATACTCGTTCAATAATTCTTGATAACGTTGTCGATTCAATTCACCCATCTTTAACTTTGGCGCCAGTTCGACTAATCGTTGGGTCGTCATTCGATATTTTTGTAACGTGACCTGTCGTACCGCACCTACCTTGTATAATTCCACCCATTCTTCAAAATAATCATAAAATAGTTGTTCCTTCTTCTTTTTGCTTATCATACAAAAACCTCCTAAATTATAGTTGATGATTTAATCATCTTCTTTATTATTTAGGAGGTTAACGATTACTTCAAAGATAACGTTAGATAAACATTTTTTGAAGGTAAGCTTTTTTGATTTGTTGGATTTTTTTGATTTTTATTTGATGAAGAGCGATAGTGGTGTCTAATTTTTTTAAAAATAACGCATATTTATTTTGCTCTTGATACTCAGGTAACATTATTGTTAATTTTTTTAGAATTGAACCAGATAAATTTCCTTGCCCACCTTGTAAATATTTAGAAATAATTTTTTGTTTTTGCATCATTAAGTATTGTGTAATAAATTGAGAATTATAATTGTCTTTTGGTTTAATTACTAAAATTGCTTGATTGATAGCTCCATTAATTGAAGATATTCCCACCTCGCCACTTGTGGCCCCATACAATGCATACAAGATATCTCCAATGTTAACCATCTTTGCTGAAGAATTACTTAATCCTTTTTCTGTAATATATAACTCAGTTTTATTTTTATTAATTTCACCTGATCTAATAAATGGAAGTGACCCCTTATAATATTCTGCTCTGTTAACAGTTGGGGTTCCTCCTGAATAGCTAGTAGAAATTTCACCTAACTTACGCTGTTCCCAATCTTCCGAAAAATCAGCAAATCTTAATCTTGGATACATAGCTTTATCATCTTCTGGAAACATAAACTGTAAGAAACCTTTTTTTAGTTTATATAACTTATCTAGCCTATCTTGATGAAGAGCGATAGTGTTATCTAAA
>NZ_AZDI01000002.1 GCF_001434695.1 Dellaglioa algida DSM 15638 | reverse complement strand
TCATCAACACTCAAAAGTATAGAACCTAAATTAATAGTTCATTAGGCTAAAAATATCATAATCTTCTATTTTATTACGGCCTTTTAAATCATCAAGTTCAATAAAGAAGGCAGTTCCTACGACGATACCACCTAATTTTTCAACTAATTCAATTGTTGCCGCAATTGTACCACCAGTCGCCAGAAGGTCATCTGTAACTAAAACCCTTTGACCCGGTTTTACAGCATCTTTGTGCATGTATAGTGCAGACTCGCCATATTCTAATGCATACTTAGCCTCAACAGTCTCACGAGGTAATTTACCTTTTTTTCTTGCCGGTGCAAAGCCAACTCCCAAATCATAGGCAACTGGACATCCAACAATAAATCCTCGCGCTTCTGGTCCAACAATCATTTCAACATCTTTACTTTTAGCATACTCAACAATTTTGTTTGTTGCCTCACGATAAGCAGCACCATCGGCCATCAAAGGCGAAATGTCTCTAAAAATAACTCCTTTTTCCGGATAATCAGGAATTGCCGCTATATACTTTGTTAAATCTAATACCATTTAATAAACGCTCCTTTAATCTTCTATATTCATTTGACTAAGTATCCACTTTTTCATGTCATTTTCTTTTGAGTAAATTAACTTTTCTTCAGCCAACATTCGATTATTTCTCAATCCGTACTCAATCGTTTCCTCAATACTCGTTTTATTTGCAACTTTTTGGCCCGTCATTAATCCATCTTTTATTTTAACAAACTCCATCTCTAAAAACACCTTAATCATGAATATTAATAAATTTTTCTTTATTTTTAAAAAGTCGGATAATACAATTAATTGATTATTAATATCGACATCTTTATGACTCACCACAAATTTATATAGATTGGCATATTGTTCTCTTGTTGGCATACCGTCCAAATAAGCACTATCAGTTTTAAAAAATACAGCAATTACTTTATCAATGTCAGTTATGCGTAATATCGTGGATAATTGCTCTAAAGAACTTGGACAATCCACAAACACAATTGTTTTTTGTTTATCAAAATCGGTCACACTCTTAATTTGATTGGCTAGTTTAAAAATCTTTTTACTTGATGCGAATCGTTCCAGTTGTTCATAATGCTTTCGATTCCAAAATATATATATGCCTTCACTTCGAAATAAATCCTTGGTTACATGATCCGTCCGTGCATCGATAATTGTAGTACCTTCAGATTTAATATCCTGAATCATCAATTGTAGGCTTGTTTTATTCATCCAAACGTTCTTTTCAACTTCACCAATTATTTTAATTTTGTTTGAGGCATTTTGTAAATCTTCCACATATTTCCCGTTGGAAAATGAAATCCCACTGATTCTTTCTCTTTCACCAATAAGTTCAAATTTCAAATGATTTCCTGTCTTACCTATTGCCTTAACATTTTGCATCACTTTATAATCTATTTCAAAAACAGGTTTTTCATTGCCCATACCAAATGGTTTTAGTTTTTCAATATCTTTATAAAAATCTAACGTTAGTTGATCGATGTTTAAAACACTCGTAATTACTTTATCTGATTTATTACCCGGCTGAAGGCCTTGCGCGTTTGCTTCATTTTCTAGTACGGCGCCAAACTGATCTAAGCTTTCCGTTGGAAGGGTCAACCCAACAGCCATATGATGTCCACCAAAATGAGATGTTATCTCTTTATGATTATTGATTGCGTTATACAAATGAAAATCTGAAACGCTTCGTCCGGAGCCTTTAGCTTGTCTTTTTTTTATATCTAAGTTCAAAACAATCGTTGGTTTACCGGTTGCTTCAACAACCCGGCTAGCAACAATACCCAAAACACCTTCATGCCAATCTTCTCCAAAAAGTACTAAAGTTTTTTTACTTTTATTACTCTCTAATTCAGCCTGATTCAAGGCCAATTCTGAAATATCTGATACTATTTTTTGCCGACGAACATTTTCAGATTGAACGAAATTTGCTAATTCCTGCGCACGTTCATCATCCAAACTAGTTAACAGTTCAACCCCAATATTTGCATCTCCCAATCTACCAACCGCATTTAATCTTGGTGCGATGCCAAATCCAATATCTTTTTCATCGACAGTTTCCTGACTCAACCCAGCAACTTCCATTAATGAAATTAATCCAGGCCTCAACGTTTGTTGTAAAACCTTCAGTCCAAAACTTACAAGTGCCCGATTCTCATCCGTTACTGAAACTAAATCTGCTACTGTTCCGATTGCTACTAGGTCCAACAACTCCTCGGATAATTCTCCTGTGAGCGCACTAGCAACCTTAAAAGCCACTCCAGCACCTGATAAATCTCCAAATGGATAGTTCCCACCTGGATAACGTGGATGGATAATCGCGTAAGCATTGGGTAAAGTTTCCGGCAACTCATGATGATCAGTTACGACAACATCCACGCCTTGAGACTGAGCAAATTCAATTGCCTCGTTGCCCGATACGCCATTATCGACTGTGACAATCAGATTAGTCCCATTATCAATTAATTTTTGATATGCTGCAACGTTTGGTCCATATCCGTCAATAAAACGATTAGGTATATAGGTTTCCACATTGGCACCCATATCACTAAGTACCTCAAACATAATTGAAGTACTTGTGAGTCCATCAGCGTCATAATCACCGTAAATGGTAATTTTTTGATTTTCTACAATTGCTTGTCGAATACGTTCAATACCTCTACTCATGTCATTCATAAGCATTGGATCATGGATATTTTCTGCGCCTGCATTTAAAAAGTCAGTGATTGCTTTTTGAGACGTAAAACCGCGACTCCACAATAATGCAATCAACGAACGATCCAACTGAATGTTCTCGAATACCTCACTGGGAATGGTCTCGTCATCTTGATCTAATAATTTCCAATTATATTTTGCTTCAATCATTTTAACCCTCGACTTTATTTGTGATTCTTATTTTCTGCATTCAATGTTTTAATCTCATTTTGCAACAACTGAACTTCTTTTCTGTGTTTAGTTTTCATCTTTTCTGTTTCATCGGCCAATGTTTTATCAAAATTTTTGCTCCACTCAGCTACTTGCTGATTTAAATCCGTATTTTCCTTCTTTAATTTTAATGTTGCACTTGTTGTTAGAAGACCTATCAATAACGCTCCTGCAAAAATCGAAAGTAGTAAAATAAGGATCATTGGCATTTTAATCTGAGTAAACCAAAAATTAATTGAAACTTCTTTTACGTTTAAAACTGAAAAAATTGCAATTATGATAACGATAAATAATGCAATAATCGTACGCCATTGTTTCTTCATAACTCCACCTCATTATTTTTTATTAAATACAGTCCCTGCCAATAAATCGCCCATTTTTGGGAATATTGTATATCCCAAATGAGCTATTTCCATATAATATGGTAAATTTATTTCACGCCTGCTTGTACTAATATTTTTTACAACAATTTGTGCAACATGACTAGGGTTCATTAACATAGACCCTATATTTTTTAAATATTCACCTTTTTTATCAGCAATTTTAAAGAAATTAGTATCAATTGGACCTGGATTAACGGTCATCACTTTGATACCCAGTGGTTTTAATTCTAATCTTAGGGCATTAGAATAGCCGAGAACGCCAAATTTCGTTGCGGAATAAATTGCTGACTTAGGCGTTGCGATTTTACCGGCAACGGAGGCAATGTTGACAATCACCCCGCATTTTCTGTTAGCCATATTTAAGGCCACATTTTGCGTCATGTAGATTAATCCTAATAAATTTACTCTAATCATTTTCTCAGCAATATTCATATCAAAAGTTAATGCATTTTCCATTAATCCGAATCCGGCATTATTAATAAGGACATCGATTGAACCGATAGAAGATTCAACGGTTTCAACCATCTGTTCTATTTGAACTGGATCAGATACATCACATTCCATCGCGTAGGCTAAACGACCGGATAGCCGTTGACATGTTTCTTTAACTTCCAATAATTTGTCCATTTGTCGAGCACAAATAACAACTATTGCACCTTTTCTGGCAACTTCATATGCCATTTCTTTACCTAATCCACTCGAACCACCGCTAATTAAAACAATCCTATTTCGTAAGTCTTTCAATTCTTTATATTGACTAATCATTGACTTCTTCCTTTTGCGAAAACGGTACATTGATCACATCAAAATCTCTGACGACCGTTGTATTTTTAAAAACGTTCCTTGCTTCGTTTTGTAAATTAATTGCCATTTTGCCGACATATCTAGCTGATATGTGCGTTAATAATAGCATTTTTACATTTGATTTTTTAGCAATTTCGGCTGCTTGTGCACTTGTTGTATGATAATAATTTCTAGCCATTCTTGATTCAGATTTTTCAAATGTACTTTCATGAACTAGCACATCCGCATTTTCCGCTAAAGTATAACTATTTTTCGTTTTTCTTGTATCACCCAATATGGTGACAATGCGACCTTTTTTAGTTTTACCCAAAAAATCATTTCCATCTAATTTTGTACCATCTTCTAATTGGACTGTCTTACCTGACTTTAATTCTCCATAGATTGGACCCGACGGAACATTTAATTCTTTAAGCTTATCTATCTGCAATTCGCCCGCGTAATCATGTTCAATAATTCGATAACCAACGCTTAAAATTCGATGATCTAAATAATCAAAATATACTTTAAATGTACTATCCTCAAAGATTAATCCCGGTTTATCCAGTTCCACGAATTTAATTGTATATGACAATTTAGTTTCGGATACTTGTAAGCTTGTTTTAACGAAGTTTTTGATTCCTTTTGGTCCAAAGATCGTTAATGGGCCATTACCACCCTGAAAAGACCGGCTACTCAAAAGACCGGGTAGTCCAAAAATATGATCACCATGTAAATGGGTAATAAATATTTTTTCGATTTTTCGAGGTTTTATTGTTGTTTGTAGTATTTGATGTTGCGTTGCTTCACCAGCATCAAATAACCATACGCTATTACGTTCATCAAGTAGCTTTAAAGCGATACTAGTGACATTTCTATTCTTTGCAGGTGCGCCTGCGCCCGTTCCTAAAAACTCTAATTCCATATCGTTGACCTATCCTTAATTATTCATTTAATTTCACTGGTAGTACAACTTCAAAAATAACACCTTTTGGCATTTTATTTCTAACTTCTATCTTACCTTTATGTTCATCAACAATCCATTTAGCAATTGATAATCCTAGCCCATTACCACCCGTTTTTCGATTTCTAGATTTTTCTTCTCTATAAAAACGTTGGAAAATTATCTTTTTGTGCGCATCATTAATATTTTCACCGTCGTTAATCACCTGAATAACTAGTTGTTTAGTCGTCTCTACAACGATAAATGATATTTCATTTCCTGCGACTGTGTACTTTAAAGCATTATCAAGCAATATCACAATTAATTGATGAATCCTGTCCTCATCTATATGAATATATTTACTCGAAACACTAATTTGAAAACTAAATTGCTTGTCCTGACTCAGAGCAATGTCGGCATAAGGTTTAACTATATCCTCAAAGTAGGTTTTAGCGGGGACCCGCTTGAAGTGAAACACACTGGTATGTGAATCCGAATTCGCTAATAACAGTAAATCCTTTGTTAAATTATTTAAACGCCGAATTTCGCTCAACGAAGTTGCGATTGATTCACTTTCATCAATGATTTTAGCATTCGGTTTTGTTAGCAAATACTCTAATTTATTTTGTATTATTGTTAAAGGCGTTCTCAGTTCATGTGCCGCATTATCGACAAACTCTCTTTGCTTGTTCCAAGCATTTATTGTCGGTTTGATACTAATTGACGATAAAATAAAACTTAGTGCAATTGATAGCATACCAAAAATAAGTAAGGAAACTAATAAAATATTTCTGAAACTGGTTAATGAATTTTGATTAATTTCAATATTTTCAATGATTTGAATATACTGTGCCTCATGCCATTTTGACACAGCTGAATCCGGAACTCTCATTAGGTAAGATCTAAACGTGGGGCCATTTTTTTGTTTAATTGTTTTGAATTTATTTAAATCAGATTTTACAAATGGTATTTTGCTAAACACTGGGTATCTTGTTCCCATTGCGTTTTTATTCGTTATTTTTCCATCTTTTGACCACAATATTTGATAAACTTTAAAATCAGGTGCTTGTTTCAATAATGGACTATCATCAAAATTAGAAATGACATCATATTTAGAATATTTTATTCTTTTAATCTGTTTCTTCATTGATGTATCGACGTTAACAGTTAAAGCATCATTAAATGAATGATAAACGATTGATCCAAGCGTTACGAAGATGATACTAAAGCTAAAAAGGTACACAAGAAATAATTTTATTCGTGTATTCCTGCTTGCTTTATTTTTCATCAGATTCAACCAAATAACCAACATTTCGAATTGTTCGAATCATTTTTTCATACCCAATTATTTTTAATTTTTTTCTTATATTGCTCATATATACTTCTACGACCGTAATACTTGTGTCAGATGTAAATCCCCAAACACGATCAAATATTTGTTCTTTCGTTAGGATAGTATTCTTATTTTCTAACAAATACGTTAAAAATTCATACTCTTTTCCCGGTAAGTTTATTGATTGATCACCAGAAATAATTGTTCTATTATCTGATAAGATCATATCCTTATATTTCAACTCGCTATCCATCTCAAATTTCATCGTTCGCTTTAGTAACGCTTTTATTCGCATCTGTAGCTCATTTAAATTAAATGGTTTGGCTAAATAGTCATCCGCACCTAAATTAAAGCCATCAATTTTATCATGCACACTATCCTTCGCGGATAAAATTAAAACCGCAGTATCGATTTTGTATTCTCTAATCTTTTTTAGCACGTCAAATCCCGAAATTTTTGGAAGCATTAAATCCAAGATAATAATATCGTAAATATTTTGAGATGCTTTAAATAGACCTTCCTCACCATCAAAGGCCTGTTCTAACGTCATAATTTTGGTCGTTGCTTCAACAATATTGGCAGAGATAATTGTATCATCTTCAATAATTAATCCTCTTGGCATTTCGTCCTCAATCCTTTCTTTTGCATTCAATAAAATGCATAATAACTATATAAACTCATTAAAGGTTGGTTAAATAATATGCGAATGATTGATTTAGAGTTAGCGACTGGTGATTTAAACAAAAATTTAAAATTATATTACGCCACTAATAGTATATTTTACCCTATTTCAGGGGTAATTAGTATATCAGACTATTTTATTTTGCAAGCAAGTCCCGCTAAAAATGTTTTATCTCTCAATGATTTACTCCAGATATCGAATTCAGACAATCGTCAAAAAAATCTCTTTATTAAATCGATTGATGAAGAAAAACATTTAATTTTAGGATATAGAATAGATCAAAATAAAATTTTTCTGAATTAGAAGTAAAATACCGTTAAACCAATATTGATGGTTTAACGGTATTTTACTTTTACATATTTTTAATTAATTCCCGCGCAATATAAGTTGCATAGTACTTTGAACCATCTGGATCAGGATGAACATTATCATCATAGAACCAGTCTGTATTATTTTTACTATATGCGTGCCAATCAATTATATGAAGATTTGAATATTTTTTCTTTTGCGATTCTAACATACTATTAACGGGACCTTCCCAACGTCTTGTTGGGACATGCACGTTAATCCAGTAGACTTGTCTCTTAGATCCAATTGCATCCATGACCTCATCAAATTGCTCAGTTGTAAATGGACTATTAGTCCCTAAACCGACAAGTACATTATCCTGCAGTTTACCTTGAGCATCAAGCGCCTTAATGTCATCGGCGGCATTATATACCTGACGTCCAACCTTTGCGTCCACGTACATATGAGGCAAAGCGTCTTGTAATAAGTCTGTCCCATCCGCTAACACGGAATCACCGATTGCCGTTGCATACACATTTGACGCTTTTTGCGCCTCAGCTTTTGTCAACGCCGTTGGGCTTTGCTTTTCAACAGGTACCTTTGACTCCTTCTTAGCACTTGACGCTTTTTTACTTGAATCCGTCTTTTTAGACTCAGAAGAATTTGCCTTTTTCAGAGCTGTTGCATTTTTCTTTTCAGCCGTCTTAGCATTCTTACTAATGTTAGCCTGCAAGTCATTTGAACCGGTAGCAGTAGCTTGAGGAACAACTACCATTCCAAACGCAGCAATTCCGATGACTACTAGTCCCGTAATAACAGTGACCTTTTGACGACTATTTTTTGCACCGCCCGTAAAGGCCGCCTTAATAGCTTTAAAGGTTTGTTTATAGTCAAATCGTTGTAAAGGTCTTTCCAAGAAACGATATGATAAATCACTCACTATTAAGATCATAGCAATTTCAATTAATGCATTTCTCCACGGATGCGATCCAATACTTTGAATTTTTGATTCGTAGAATACCATTATTGGGAATTGATACAAATAAATACCGTAACTTCTCTTACCAATCCAAGTAAAAAGCGGATTAGTCATCAGTTTATTCATATCAGCCCCGGGATGGGCAACAGTTGCAACAAAAATCATAACTAAGACTGAAAAGAAAAACATTCCTCCACGATAAACGAGTGAACTTTGATCAGACATAGTAAAGAACACTAGAATTATTGCTGCAAGCGAGGAGACTCCCAACGCATCCAATACAATTCGACCTTTATTTGATATTTCTTTTTTCAAAGCACTACTTGGCCAAATAAATGAAAGCGCCGAACCAAGTAGAATTGAAAACATTCTTGTATCCGTACCGTAGTAAACACGACTCGGATCTGAACCCGTTTTATATAAAAACGCCATAAGTAATGCAGAAATGAACGCTAGTATAAAAATAAGATTAAAAATACGTTGTTTTTGTTTTAGAAAAACGACTAGTAAAGCCACAATAATTGGCCAGAAAAGGTAATACTGGCCTTCAATTGAAAGTGACCAAAGATGTGTAAAAGGAGACGGAGTTCCAAAATGATCAAAATACGATTCTTTATGAAGGACCTGAAACCAATTGTAAACATATAATAAATTTGAGGCGAATATCTCTTTAATATTTGTTAACAGCTCTTTTTGAAAAAGTGTTATGTAGGCAATCGTTGTAACCAACATTGCCAATAACGCCGGATAAAGTCGTCGAACCCGTCGTACGTAAAATCCAAGAACGTCAATTTTATTATTTTGCTGCCACTCTTGATTAAGCAAATCAGTAATTAAGTAACCAGATACTACGAAAAATATTGGGACACCTAAGTAACCACCTTGTAAACTTGATGGCACAAGATGATAAAGGATAACCCCAATAACAGCCAATGTTCTTACACCATCAAAACCAGTAATATATCTGGCATTTTTTAATCGTTTTTTCTTTTCCATCCTGTTCCGTTCTCCTCTTACCTTAATCTACTGGTAAATATTTTATCAATTATTTAAATATATACATTAATCCAAAATTATTCAACAAATTCGAATGAGAATTTATCAATTCTCACAATATCCCCACTTTTGGCACCACGTTCACGCAAGGCATCGTCGACCCCCATACCTCGAAGTTGACGTGCAAAACGCATCAAGCTCTCTTCTCGATCCATATTCGTCATTTGATACAAACGTTCTAATTTTTCTCCAGAAAGCACCCAAGTCAAATCTTCATCCCTATTAATGACAAAATCAGGCGCAGATTTTTCTTGTTCTTTTTCAAAGTCATAGATTTTTTGTTGTGCTTCTTGTTCCTTCATATTTAATGTTGGGAACATTGGCGTTTCTTCTAACAGATCACCAGCAACGTTCATTAAAGTCTGAAGTCCCTCACGCGTTATAGAAGATGTTGAGAAGACGCGTGGCGTTTCTTCAACAGTAGAATCTTCAGCCAATTGTTTTTTAAACGTTTCCAATTGTTCAGCGGCCCCAGGCATATCCATCTTACTTGCAACGATCAATTGAGGACGTTCAAGTAGTTCAGGATCATAATTTTCTAATTCTTTATTAATTTTAAGATAGTCATCAAATGGGTCGCGACCTTCTTCAGGGTTCATATCAACCAAATGAAGAATAACACGAGTTCGTTCAATATGACGTAGGAATTGAATTCCCAATCCAACACCAACAGAAGCTCCCTCAATCAAACCGGGTAAATCAGCGATAACAAAATCACGATTATTATCTAAACGAACCATCCCTAAATTAGGTGATAGTGTCGTAAAGTGATAGTCCGCAATTTTTGGTTTCGCACTTGTCACAACTGAAAGGAGCGTTGACTTACCAACAGATGGGAATCCAACTAAACCAACATCAGCTAATACTTTTAATTCTAACTGAATTTTACGTTCAACTCCTGGTTCACCATTTTCAGAAATTTCTGGTGCCGGATTCTTTGGACTGGCAAATCTAATATTACCACGTCCTCCACGTCCACCCTTAGCAACTACAGCATAATCGCCTTTATGAACAAGATCAGCAATAACTGCTCCAGTTTCGGCATCTTTAATTGTTGTTCCTTCTGGCACTTGAACTCTTTTGTCGGGTGCACCATGTCCATGCATCCCTTTAATCATTCCTTTTTCACCAGATTCAGCTCTAAAATGTTTACTGTATCTGAAATCCATTAAAGTTCTTAATCCTTCATCCACTTCAAATACGATGCTACCACCTCGGCCACCATCACCGCCGGCTGGTCCACCCATGGGTACATATTTTTCTCGACGAAATGCGACCATTCCGTCGCCACCTTTACCTGCTTTTACTTCAATTGTAACTTGATCTATAAACATAGAATCACCTTTTCTTTCCGTTAACTACTAACTTACTATTTTAAAGAAGATAAGGTCATTTGTCCATGTATTTACTTAACTCTTTTCAAAATTCAAGCCAATTTCTCATACTAATTTTTTTTCATCCTTTTTGACCGATTTTGATTGCTTTTGAACGTTTTTGATGTTATTTTATTTATAAGGGGTTGAGAAAGTGCTTACAATTGAAAGATATAAATTTATTAAATCTGAAATCGACAAATATGGTTACGTTAAAGTCCAAGATATCTGTCATGAATTAAACATCTCAGAATCAACGGTCAGACGTGATTTACAACAACTAGAATCTGACGGCGAGTTACTTCGAGTTCATGGTGGCGCGCAAAGTATTCAACTATTAAAAGTTGAAGAAAATTTAGAAGAAAAATCATCTCTCAATATGTTAAATAAAACTGCCGTTGCAAAAGTTGCTTCTGAACTTATTCAACCAGATAACGTCATTTTTCTTGACGCCGGTAGTACAACATTTGCAATGATTCCATATCTAAAGACAGTCAAAAATCTAACTGTAGTTACGAATGGTGTCAATCATGCACTTGCATTAGCAGAACATAATATCAAGACAATTGTCATTGGCGGTCAAGTGAAAGCAAATACAAAAGCCATCGTTGGTGCCGAAAGTATTAAAACCATCAATAATCTTCAATTTGACTTAGTGTTCCTTGGCATGAATTCAATTAATCTTGATTTTGGGTTCAGCACTCCCGATCCTGAAGAAGCTGCCATTAAACTGGCCGCAATCAATCAGAGTAAACAAACTTACGTCTTAGCCGACCAATCAAAATTCAATCAAGTTTCATTTGTAAAAGTTGCCGATCTTAATCGTGCAACAATTATTACCGATAAATTGGCAACAGACGATTTTAAGAATTATAAAACAAAGACAAAAATTCAGGAGGTTCAACAATGATTTACACAGTTACAATCAACCCTTCCATCGATTACATCGTCCAGTTAAATAAATTAACGCTTGGAGAAGTTAACCGAATGGATTATGATACAAAATTACCCGGTGGTAAAGGCATTAATGTGTCGCGAATTTTAAATGAATTAAATCAACCCAATAAAGCGCTTGGTTTTATCGGCGGATTTACGGGAGAATTTATTGATTCAGCGCTAAAAGCTAATCATATTGATACGCAATTCACCCAGATAAAAGCCGATTCTAGAATTAACATTAAGATTAAGTCCGAACAAGAGACTGAAATAAATGGTCGAGGTCCTCAAATTTCAAGCGAAGAACTCGAACAATTTAATAATCAATTTAACCTACTAACCTCAGCTGATACAGTTATTTTAGCCGGCAGTTTAGTACCGAGTTTATCACAAGATTTTTATTATGAATTAATTAAAGTTATCCGCTCTAAAGGAGCACAATTTGTTATCGATACAACCGGTGAAGCATTACTAAAAACAATTGTTGAAAAACCACTTGTTGTTAAGCCAAATCATCATGAATTGGCCGAATTATTTGATGCAACGTTAGATAACATCAGCGACATTGTAAAATACGGACAAAAATTATTAGTTTTAGGCGCACAACATGTCCTCATTTCAATGGCCGGTGACGGTGGGTTATTAATTACAAAAAATGCCGTATACCAAAGCAATGCACCAAAAGGTACCGTTATTAATTCTGTCGGTGCCGGTGATTCAATGATTGCCGGATTTACAGGTATATTTGCAAATACAGGTGACCCCGTTGAAAGTTTCAAATACGGTCTCGCTTGCGGCTCAGCGACCGCCTTTTCTGAAGATCTCGCAACTATTGAAAAAATTAATGAAATTTTACCGCAAATTAAAATAAAAAAAATTTAATTATATAAAAGGAGTTTTACATTATGGACTTAAATGAATTATTACTTAAAGATGTCATGATTATGGATCTGCAAGCAACAACCAAAGCCGAATCCATTGATGAAATGGTTCACAAGTACTTTGAAGCTGGCGTAATTGACGATGAGGATCTTTACAAACAAGATATCTTAAAACGTGAAGCACAATCAACAACTGGTATCGGTGAAGGTATTGCCATGCCACATGCCAAAAATAAAGCTGTTAAACGCGCCACCGTTTTATTTGCTAAAAGTAAAATGGGTCTTGATTATGACTCACTTGACGGTCAACCTACGTTCTTATTCTTTATGATTGCTGCTCCTGAAGGTGCAAATGACGCTCATTTACAAGCTTTGGCTGCCCTATCTAGTTTATTAATAAACCCCGACTTGGTTTCTAAACTAAAAACGGTTACTACTCCCGACGAAGTACAGTCTGCATTTACTGCAGCCGAAAATGAAAAAGAAGCTAAAGAAATTGCTTCAAGACTTGCAGCTAAAAATAACGATGCAAAACCATCAGGTAATCCATATATTGTTGCCGTAACCGCCTGCCCCACTGGTATTGCACATACCTATATGGCTGAAGCTGCTCTTATCAAGCAAGCCGAAGAAATGGGCGTAGACATCAAAGTTGAAACAAACGGTTCAGAAGGTATTAAGCACCGTTTAACGGATGAAGAAATCCAACGCGCATCTGGCGTTATCGTTGCAGCTGATAAAAAAGTTGCTATGGATCGTTTTAATGGTAAACCTTTAATTAACCGTCCCGTAACTGACGGTATTAAAAAACCTGAAGAACTAATTAACAGCGCAGTAAGCGGAAAAGCACCCATTTATCACGCTAAAGGAACGGATGCTACTGAAACTGATGAAGAAACTTCCGGCAGTGTTTGGAATGAAATTTACAAAAACTTAATGAATGGTGTCTCACATATGTTGCCATTCGTTGTTGGTGGCGGTATCCTAATGGCCCTTTCATTCATTGTTGAACAATATGTTCCCGGTGGTTCACAATCACAAACTTTTATCTTCTTAAATGGAATTGGTAACTATGCTTTTGCATTCTTGGTACCTATCCTAGCCGGATTTATTGCTATGAGTATCGGTGATCGTCCTGCCCTCATGCCCGGTATTGTCGGTGGTTACATGGCTAACTTCGCAGCTGCCAATGTTATCAAAACGGAATCCGTTTCTGGATTTCTGGGTGGTTTAGCCGCTGGTTTCATTGCTGGTTACGTTATTGTAGGTCTTAAAAAACTCTTTAAAAACTTACCTAAATCATTGGATGGTATGAAGCCAATTTTAATTTATCCTATTTTATCGTTACTAATTGTTGGTGCAATCATGTTCTTCATGGTTAATCCCGTCTTTGCACAAATTAATCATGTTTTATCTGATTTCTTAACACATATGGGAACGGCTAATGCAGTATTAATTGGTACTATTCTTGCCGCAATGATGGCCATCGATATGGGTGGTCCATTTAACAAGGCCGCTTATACCTTCTCAATTGGTGTCTTCACTTCTACTGGTGATGGTAAAATGATGGCTGCCGTTATGGTTGGTGGTATGATTCCACCTCTTGCCATCGCTATTGCCTCAACATTCTGGAAAAATAAATTTTCTGAGGATGAGAGAAAAGCTGGACTGTCTAACTATATCTTAGGTATTTCATTCATTACTGAAGGTGCAATTCCTTACGCAGCAGCAGATCCATTACACGTTATTACGTCAAGTGTCATTGGTGCCGCAATTGGTGGCGGATTAAGTCAATTCTGGAATGTCTCTGTTCCTGCTCCTCATGGTGGCCTTTGGGTCATTGCACTAGCAACTAACAAAACGTTCTATCTGTTATCTGTTTTAATTGGTGCCGCAGTCGCCGGAATTATTTTAGGTATCTGGCGTCCAGTTGCAAAAGAAAATAAAAAATAATATGTTAACTTTTAAGAGTCATTAGGATTATTCCTGATGGCTCTTCTTTTTCGCCGTAAATAAAAAGCCTAATGGTTATCAAAGATTCTGATAAACATTAGGCCTCATTAATTTTATAGCGATAGTTTGATTGTTTGCGCAACCGTTTTAGAAATACCTAGTCCCTGCAATTCTTCCATAGAAGCTTCCTTGATATGTTTCATAGAACCAAATTCTTTCAAAAGTTTGGTTTTAGTCTTAGGCCCAACTCCTTGAATCGAATCTAGTCGAGAACTTAACGAGTGCTTTGAATGAACTTGACGATGGAATGTAATTGCGAATCGATGGACCTCGTCTTGAATCCGCTGCAAAAGGTAAAAACCTTCACTTTTTGGATCCAATGATAATCTTTGATCCGTATCACCAAACATTAAATCAGACGTTTTATGCTGGTCATTTTTAACCATCCCCGCCACTGGAATCATTAAATTTAATTCATTCACTAAAATATCTTTTGCGGCTTCAATTTGAATTTCGGCACCATCCATTAAAATTAAATCTGGCATAGGTTTTCCCTCTTTCAAAAGACGCGTGTAACGTCGGCGAATAACTTCGCGCGTACTTGCTGCTTCATCCGCATGATCAACCGTATTAAGCTTATATTTACGATACTCACTCTTCTCGGGCTTACCATCAATAAAGCTAACCATCGCCGACACTAAATCAGCACCTTGTATATGAGAATGATCAAAGGATTCAATTCGATGACCTTCAGGAATACCCATGGCATCTGTAATTTCTTTCATGGCACCAACTGTTTTACGCCCATCTAATTCCAGAAGTCTGAATTTTTCTTCAAGTACCAATCGCGCATTTTTTTTTGCTAACTTTAAGAGCTCACTCTTTTGCCCACGTTGTGGTGTTCGAATCGGAACTTGTAAAATATCAGATAAGACATCTGTGTCAATTCCCGCAGGAACCAATATTTCTTTTGGTAACACGTTATTTTTCCGATTATAAAACTGAAGAATAAATGTTGCCATCTCTTCTTCTGGGGTTGTCACAATTGGAAAGAGTCTTTTTTCCCGTTTCATTAATCGAGCTTGTCTAATAAAGAATACCTGAATCGATAACCACCCTTTATCTAAATAAAAATTAAATAAATCCCGCGGTGTATTATCATTCGAAATAATTTTTTGCTTTTCAACAGTCACTTCGATGAAATGAATTTGGTCACGTAATTCTGCGGCCCGCTCAAAAGATAAATCGTCCGCTGCATGAACCATTTCTTTTTTTAATCTTTGCTTGGCAACCGTCACATTCCCATTCAAGAAGGATTTAATTTTTTTAATTTGAGCCTCATATTTTTCATGCGGTACTTCTTTAAAACAAGGACCCAGACATTGGCCCATATGGTAATATAGACAAGGACGCTTCTGGAACCCATTACATCTGCGCAAAGGATAAACCTTTTGTAAAAACTGTAGCGTTTCTTGAGCCGCATAGACATTCGGATAAGGTCCAAAATAAAATCCACCATCCTTATTAACTTGACTAACGATTTGCATCATCGGATCTTTTTCGTTAGTAATTTTAATATAAGGATAGCCCGTACCCTTTTTCAATTTTATATTGTAATAAGGTTGATGTTTCTGAATCAAGGTAATCTCTAGCAGAAACGCTTCTTTATCCGTCGACGTAATAATCGTTTCGAAATCAACAATTTGAGAAACTAATTTAGCCGTTTTCCCTTCATGGGCACTCTTAAAATAAGAGCGTACACGATTCTTTAAATTCTTTGCTTTCCCTACGTAGATAATCTGACTATTTAAATTTTTCATAATATAACATCCGGGTAAGGCCGGTAACAATGCTAATTTATTTTCAATATGCTCTGAAGCCAATCAACACACCTTCTTTACGTTAATAGATAATACTTAAATTATACCCCGAACAGTTGTTTGAATAAAGAAAATAGATTCCAAGTAAACTTAACGTCTACTTGGAATCTATTTTTTATAATATTTTTGATAAAAAATCTTGTGCACGTTCTGACGTTGGATGGTCAAAAACATCTTCTGGACGTCCTTTTTCCTGAATATACCCTTGATCCATAAACCAAATTTGATCCGCTACTTCTCTAGCAAAACCCATTTCATGTGTGACAACAACCATCGTCATTCCATCGCTGGCTAATGTTTTCATGACTTTTAGGACTTCTCCGACCATTTCCGGATCCAATGCCGATGTTGGTTCATCAAAAAGTAAGACCTCTGGATCCATTGCTAATGCCCTAGCAATCGCAACTCGTTGTTTCTGGCCACCCGATAAACTCTCTGGATATTGAACCGCCTTATCTGCTAATCCAACTTTTTCTAGTAGATTAGATGCGATTTTATCAGCCTCTGTATCCGACATATTTTTAACTTTGATTGGGGCCAATTTTATATTTTCAATAACATTCATATTAGGGAATAAGTTAAATCCTTGAAAAACCATACCCATTTTTTCTCTCAATTGATTTAAATCTTTTTCATTCAAACTTGTTAAATCTTTACCTTCGAAGAGTACATTTCCAGATGTTGGCACTTCAAGTAGATTTAAACAACGTAGAAAGGTACTTTTTCCAGATCCAGACGGACCGATAACACATATAACCTGTCCTTTATCAACGGACTCAGAAATATCTTTTAAGACTTCGTTCTTTCCAAAAACCTTCATTAATTTATTAACTTCTATAATTTTAGACATGCTTCATCTTCCCCTCGAAGTAATTTAACAATTTAGATAAACTGAACGTTAGAACAAAATAGAGTACCATTGCAACAAAGATAGGTGCAATTCCCTTATAAGTTGCCGATTGAACCATCTTCATTTGGTAGATTAAATCCGTAACCCCAATAATTGAAACAATTGAACTTTCTTTAATTAATGTGATAAATTCATTTCCCAATGCTGGCCAAATATTTTTAAGCGCCTGCGGAATAATAACCGATTTGTAGGTCTCCTTTTGTGAAAGCCCCAGACTTCTTGCGGCTTCCATTTGTCCATCATCAATTGAGCCAATTCCTGAACGGATCACTTCCGCGATATATGCGCCGGAATTAAGTGATACTGCAATTATCCCCGCGAGTAGCGCTGGAACGTTCACAATCATTCCAATGCCAAAGTACACGAACATCACTTGAATCATTAACGGCGTACCACGAACAAATTCAATATATGAAACGGCAATCACTTTGATAATTTTATTTTTTCCTAAACGCATAAGTGCAAGTAACGTTCCCAGTATTACACCAACAACGACTGAAATTGCTGTAATAAGTAATGTATACCCAATTCCTTTTGCAAAATATTTCCAATAATGAATCATTGTGTTATCAGCTGTATTTTTAGTTAAATAATTACTTGCTTCGGGTAAATATGTTTTATTAATTAAATCTTTATCTTTAATTTCTTTAATCGATTTATTTGCGGCCGCCACGAGTGTGTCTGATTTTTTTGCAAATCCAACGGCTGCGCCCCTTGCGTCGGCTGCAGAAACGAATCCTGGATCAACTACTGCTAATGAACTATCATTTTGCGCATATGCTTTTGCCGTTGGTTCTTCCATTGCGACCCCTGTTACTTTGCCACTTTTAAGTGCCAATATTAAATCTGTAACTTTAGCTAATCCTTTAATATCTACATTATTAATTTGTTCTTTACTCATTGAATACTGAAGTGAACCAGTTTGTGCTCCAATTGACAGTCCCGAAAAATCGTTCAATTTTTTATATTTATCTTTGTCCGCTTTATTAACCAACATCATTTGTTTACCGTTATAATAAACATCTGAAAAATCAATACTCTTTTTTCGATCATCTGATGGGTTCATACCAGAAATCACCATATCAATTTTATGAGTTTCAAGACCCACAAGTAATGAATCAAAATCCATCTTTTTAATGACTAATTTAACGCCAATATCTTTAGCTATTTTTCTCGCTATTGAAATATCAAACCCAACAATTTTGTCATTACCGTTAACCGTTGTCTGAAATTCGTATGGCGGGTAATCAGGACTTGTTCCAAGTACTAATGTCCCTTTATCTTTAACATCTTTTAATGAAGTGTCTGATGCAGCATTTACATGACCAACGTTAATCAACAACATTAATAATGCGATTAATATACCTGTGACCCATTTCTTATTTATTTGCACAATTTTACTCCCCTTTTTTAACTCTCTTATTAGTGAATAAATTGATTATAGACTTTAAAGATTTTTTATGCAATTAAATACATTAAAAAGTTCTTTTTATACATTATTTTATTAATAAAAACGCTTTTTATGCAATGTTCGATTATCTTGTATTCATTTTATGAAACTGTTATTCTATATTTACATAAGGAGGCTACATTTATGAGCTTAAAAATCCAGCGCCAAGATAATTTAGAAAGTTTATTCGACAAATTTGCCATTGATCCTAAAAATCCTGCCAAAGTTGAACTTAAACCTTCAGAAACAGAAAAAAAACCTGACTCTGACACAAAGGAATCAAAACTAAAAAAATAAAAAAATCTGATAAGCATTATGCTTATCAGATTTTTTTATTTTTTGAATCCATCAGGATATCGTTTATTTAATTTTAAAATGTTATCTTTCGCGACATCATCAAATTCAATATCTGCCCATTCGGCAATTTGGGATAGGTACCAAAGCACATCGCCCATTTCTTTAGTCAATTTTGTCTTATCTAACTCTCTGCCTTTAAAAGTGTAGTCCTTAATTAGATCAACCAATTGTCCACCTTCAGCTGCAACACCTAAAGCACAATTAGTTAGAACCTGTTCAGTCCCGTATAAGGTACGATTTGCGGCTTCTTGATATTCATTAAATTCCATTTTTTTCTCCTAATCCCGCATGTTTTTCAATCCATTGCCAGATTTCTTCTTTTCCGGACTTATCTTGTGCCGAGAATAATACAAAATCATCCTCAGGAGTCAAAGATAATGAACGGCGGATAATACTCTCATGCTGGTTCCATTTACCACGAGAAATCTTATCACTTTTCGTCGCAACAACCAATACAGGAATATCATAATAATGAAGAAAATCGACCATTTGAACATCTAGTTTAGTCGGCTCATGACGAGCATCGACCAACGAAATAACGCCTCTCAACGTTGTTCGTTCGGCCAGGTACGTTTCAATCATTTGTCCCCACTTCGCGCGTTCCGTTTTTGATACTTTTGCGTACCCATATCCTGGGACATCTACAAAAAATAGTTCTTGTTCCACGTTATAAAAGTTTAATGTTTGCGTTTTTCCAGGTTGACTAGAAGTTCTCGCATAACTTTTACGATTTATTAACGTATTTATTAATGATGATTTACCAACATTTGAACGACCCGATAATGCAATCTCAGGAATACCGTCCGTTGGATACTGTGCTGGTGCAACGGCACTCATAACTAACTCAACATTATGAACATCCATATTAAACACCTTCCTTTCAATACTCAAACTATTTTACCATATAAAAATGCGTTCATGTAACTTAATCTAAATCAAAAAAACATTACAACATCGAGTAGACTACCTAAATGTTGTAATGTTTTTATTTTACTGCGGCCATTTGAATAATCCAGACCATTTGTATTTCAGAATGTGTTACCACCCGCGTTGTCAAAATTTGAAATAAAGTGTGCGGCCAATAAAATAAATATTCTCCACTGCTATCTTTCGCATTAGTCAATAGATTAATTGAATCTCCAGAAATCAGATTACCGTCGGTCTCCGGAATATTGTTTAATCCAGCTAGCAGCTCTGGTCGTACCACGTTAACCCGAACAATTCCATTTGATCTATATTTTAATCTGCCTCTTAGCTGCCACGATGGCGTTAATCCGTCAGTCGCAACAATTTGCAGATACGGTGATTTCACGTTATCGCCATCAAAGTAAGCTTGATATCCTGATCCATCTTTTTTAACATGTGAGTTAACCGCATCAGGTATTGTTTCATACCCATACAAAATATCCGCAGACACGCGCTTGGTCGCCGCAAACATGTTAAACAAAACAAATAAAAATATTAAGTACTTACTTATCAGCTTTTTTCTTATCAACATATCTCTTAATAAGGAAAAAGATTAATACAAATAAGATTGCAAGACCAAGACCTAATGCAACATACCATAATGGATTCATTGGTTTTTTTGGATCAGCGATGGCCTCTTTATTATATTTGCTAGCATCGTCATTCGTGATTGTAAAGTTCTTATTAAAATTCCAAGTGTTTTTACCACTCGTTGCCACGGCTTTTAACGTATAGTCACCAGATTCTAATTGTCCCTTGTCATAGAGCATTGGGAACTTAAAGTTCGAATTAGGTGCCATCGACAGGTTTTTTAACGTTGTTTCTTGTAAGACCGTTGATGAACCCTTTTTCATAATTTGCGATTTAATCGTTAATTTAGGAATAATTACAGCCGTATCATTTTGGAATACGGGGAACACACCTTTACGATAGTTTCGCATACCAGCTTTAACTGATAATAAATTCATATTTGGCTCAACAGTTTTCTTTTCTAAAATCTTAATACCAATCGCATATGAGTACGCATTTGATATTGAAATCCCTTTTTTATTACTTGATGCTTTAGCCGAATCATCAACCTTTTCAAAGTACCAACTACCTAATAGAACACCATCAAAGCTATCTTTTGGCATGGTAATTGTAGCCTTAACAATTTTGCTTCCTTTAGCAGGAACCGTTACTACGCTTCCTGAATCCATCTTAGTTAATGATGCTAAAGGATATTTCATTGATTTATCAATATCCTTTTTTTCTAACTTTTTCGTGTATTCAAGTTGCCCATTATCATTAGTTGAAGCAGTGTAAACAGCATTTCTAATTTTTAATGCCTTATCTGAAGAGTTAAAAATTTTAACAGAAATTGTTTCTTCCGCCTTAGCGTCTAACTGCATATCAAAATACGATTGCTTTAGACTTTCTTTAACTTGTTTATCAGATTGAATACTCTGTACACTGTAGCCAATATTATTTGCGGGAGCTGCAGCTTCAACTGACTTATTAAATAAGCCAAGTCCACTTAGTAATGCCCCAGAAAACCCAAATAAAAGCGCTTTTTTTAATGTTTTATTCATGACGTCCACCCTTTATTATTTATTAAAATTATTAACCTTAAATTCATTATACTACATTTAGATTAAGAGCCATTATCTTTTTTTTAGCGTATACTCACTATTTTTGAAGGTCAATAACTTTAAGATGCCGCTTTTGTGTTACCTTTTTTTATTAGAGGACCTTCAGTTTGGTCTACCGTTGCCTTAGTAATAATTACACGTTCAATATCTTCTTGACTTGGAATATCAAACATCACATCCCGCATTGTTTCTTCAATAATCGAGCGTAATCCACGTGCCCCGGTATCACGTTTAATGGCGAGTTCTGCAACTCTAGATAATGCTTCAGGCTCAAACTCAAGCGTAACACCATCTAATTCAACCAGTTTAGTATATTGTTTAACCAATGCATTTTTAGGTTCCGTTAAAATTCTAACCAAATCATCTTCTTTTAATTCTTCTAAAGCAGTCATAATCGGTAAACGACCAACAAATTCAGGAATTAAACCAAATTTCAATAAATCTTCCGGAATAATTTGTTGCATGACACTATTTTCTTCATCAATTGATTCGGTACCCGAATCAGCTCCAAAACCGATTGTTTTATCGCCCAAACGATTTTTTACCATCGTTTCAATTCCAGCAAATGCGCCACCAACAATAAATAAGATATTCTTAGTATCAATTTGAATTAATTCTTGTTGAGGGTGTTTACGACCTCCTTGAGGCGGAACGCTAGCAACTGTACCTTCAAGAATTTTCAAAAGGGCTTGTTGGACACCCTCTCCAGAAACGTCACGCGTAATTGACACATTTTCACTTTTCTTTGCAATTTTATCAATTTCGTCTATATAAATAATACCTTTTTCAGCTTTTGCAACATCGTAGTCAGCACTCTGTAATAATTTTAAAAGAATATTTTCAACATCTTCTCCAACATATCCAGCTTCTGTTAATGTGGTTGCATCTGCAATAGCGAATGGCACATTTAAAATCTTAGCCAAACTTTGTGCTAAATACGTCTTACCAGACCCAGTAGGACCAACTAAACAGATATTACTTTTTTGTAATTCAGTTTCATCGTTATCGTCCGCTTCAACTTCTAGCATATGGTTAACGCGTTTGTAATGGTTATACACGGCAACAGACAACGTTTTCTTAGATTGATCTTGCCCAATTACATAATTATTAAGTTTATTCATAATTGCCTGTGGTTTCAACACAAGTAAAGGTTCAGAAGACATTTGTTCTCTGAATTCCTCATCGATGATTTCTTTACATAAATCAACACATTCATTACAAATATATACGCCAGGACCAGCTACAATTTTCATTACTTGATCTTGTGATTTACCGCAAAAAGAGCAGTTCACGGGTCCACCTTCTTCAGTATTTTCAAACATTCTCTCACCTCATATTTTCCCTAATAGTCTTTTATTTCACGTATATACATTCTATCAAATTTACCGCTATTTCGCGAATATTTGAATTTAAATCTGCTTAACAAAAAAGACTGAAGCCAAAAACCCGCCCCAATCTCATTCGTTTAAATCAACTAATCAAAATTAGCGGATTATTTTTTCATTTTAGCTTCTTCAACTGCTGAGTCGGCTAATTCGTCAACAACTTTTTTGATAGCAATATCATGTTTAACCATATCGTCTGAAAGAGCAGAACGAACTGCATCTTCTTCCATACCATATTGTTCTGCTAAGTTTGAAATTTCAGATGAAACTTCTTCTTCTGAAGGTTCAATCTTTTCAGCAGCAACGATAGCTTCTAACACAAGGTTTGTTTTAACGCGACGTTCTGCGCCTTCTTCAAATTGTTTGTGTAAGTCATCTTCACTTGTACCCGTCAATTGGAAGTACATCTTAGTATCAATTCCTTGTTGTTGCATGTTTGCAAGGTATTGATCCATTTGACGATGAACGTCTTCTTCAATCATTGAGTTAGGTATTTCATCAACCTTAGCATTATCAACTGCTAATTCGATTGCGGCATCTTGAATAGCTTCCTTAGCTGCTGCATCTTTTGTTTCTTTAATTTGATCTTTTGTTTTTGCTTGTAATTCTTCAAGAGTGTTAACTTCTTCATCAACGTCTTTAGCAAATTCATCATCCATCTCTGGAAGTTCTTTACCCTTAACTTCATGAACTTTAACAGCAAATATAGCTTCTTTACCGCGTAAGTCTTCTGCTTGGTAATCTTCAGGGAATGTAACTGTTACGTCCACATCTTCGCCCGCTTTATGTCCAACTAATTGATCTTCGAATCCAGGAATAAATGAATTTGAACCTAATTCAAGAGTATAGTTTTCTGATTTACCACCATCAAATGCAACACCATCAACTTTACCTTCAAAATCAATAATCACGGTATCGCCAGAAACAGCTGCTTCATCTTCCTTAAGCACAAGTTCAGCTTGTTGTTGACGTTTTGCTTCTAAGTTATCTTCAACATCTTTTTTCGTTACTCGACGTGATTGTTTAGGAACAGTTAGGCCTTTGTAATCTCCTAGTTCAACTTCTGGTTGAAGTGTAACTTTAGCTTTAAGTACCCATGTAGAATCTTTTTCTAAACTGTCAATGTTAATATCAGGTTGATCAACTGGTGATACTTTAACTTCTTCAAGTGCCTTTTCATATGCTTCTGGCAATAAGATGTTTAAAGCATCTTCATACAATGATTCTTCACCGTACATTCTGTTAAATACTTGACGTGAAACTTTTCCTTTACGGAATCCAGGAACAGTTAAATCTTTCTTAACTTTTAAGAAAGCTTTTTCTAATCCTTCTTTAATTTTATCAGTTTCAATTTCGAATGTAATTTCTCCATTGTTTTTACCTTGTTTTTCAAATTTTGCTGACATTGTTTTCCCTCCGATAGAACAAAAATTTTATATTCGTACTCTTTATATACTTGTCTATTTTACCGTATCGTTGCTAGATTGTAAATGATTATAAAAAAAAATTCGGAAAGCAAAAGCTTTCCGAATTTCTTATTTTTAATTTAATTAAAAATTAATCGTCAATTTCTGAAACAACTCCGGCACCAACAGTACGGCCACCTTCACGAACAGTAAATTTAAGACCTTTTTCAATAGCAACTGGGGCGATTAATGAAACTGTAAATGTAACGTTATCACCAGGCATAACCATTTCTACGCCTTCTGGCAATTCAATAACACCAGTAACATCAGTTGTATGGAAGAAGAATTGAGGACGGTAGTTTGAGAAGAATGGAGTATGACGTCCACCTTCTTCCTTAGAAAGGATATAAACTTCGCCTTTGAATAATTTGTGAGTCTTGATTGAACCAGGTTGGGCAAGAACTTGTCCACGTTCGATTTGTTCGCGATCGATACCACGGAGTAAAGCACCAACGTTATCGCCGGCTTCACCTTCGTCAAGTGTCTTACGGAACATTTCGATACCTGTAACTGTTGTTTTAAGAACATCTTCATGTAAACCAACAATTTCAATATCGTCTCCGACTTTAACTGTACCACGGTCAATACGACCTGAAGCAACAGTACCACGACCAGTGATTGTAAATACATCTTCAACTGGCATCAAGAATGGTTGGTCTGTAGGACGAACTGGTGTTGGGATGTATGAATCAACAGTATCCATTAACAATTCAACTTGTTTTACAGCTTCTGGATCGCCTTCAAGGGCTTTAAGAGCTGAACCACGGATAACAGGAATATCATCGCCTGGGAAATCGTATTCGCTTAATAATTCACGAACTTCCATTTCTACAAGGTCTAATAATTCTTCATCATCAACCAAATCAGTTTTGTTCAAGAACACGATAAGGTAGTCAACACCAACTTGGCGAGCAAGTAAGATATGTTCACGTGTTTGAGGCATAGGGCCATCAGTTGCGGCTACAACTAAGATAGCACCATCCATTTGTGCAGCACCAGTGATCATGTTTTTAACGTAATCAGCATGTCCTGGAGCATCGATATGTGCGTAATGACGTGCAGCTGTTTCGTATTCAACATGGGCAGTATTGATAGTAATACCACGTTCACGTTCTTCAGGTGCGGCATCGATTGAAGCGAAATCTGCTGCTTCACCGAAACCTTTGTCTGATAATACTTTACTGATTGCAGCTGTTAAAGTTGTCTTTCCGTGATCGACATGTCCGATAGTACCAATATTAACATGGGGTTTTGTTCGTTCGTAATGTTCTTTTGCCATGAATAAGAGCCTCCTAATGTTTTTGTAAGAATAAAACAGTTTTAGAAAATCTAACCCTGATGATTCTTTGTTTTTATTATACTACTTCCCCATTAAATAACAAAATACATTATCATTTAAATAAAGAAGAATCCTTAAAATATTATATAGACTGTTTAGAGTTTTGTAAATACCTATTTAAAGAATACTGAAACTTTTTATCTCGTCTTAAAATAACCTGGTTAAATCTACACTCATACAACTAAATCTAAGTGAAATTTTGGATTCCTTGTTAGAATATCATAGATTGTTAAAAACGGCTAGCCCTACCTATTGTTAATTCATTATTTCGGTTAATTCTCTAGAAATTAATTGATCTAACGAAATCATATCTTTTAAATTTTCAGTGGTCTTAAAGGTAGATTCAATTCCTAATTCATTCTTAACCAACTCAATCCATTCCTCCTCAACATCCAAAAACAGCCCTGCAAAGGGATAAATCATTCCTAATTTTAAATTTAACATGTGGTTTAAAGATTTATTTAATTGCACATCAACGGTTCCATCATCATTTTTAGTTAATTGATTGATTTTTCGAACCACTGGCTCGTTTTCATTCGCAACTAAATTTTTCATGCTTATTTTTTTGTGCGTACCGTCAATCCATAAATAATCCAATATATCAATATTATTAGGAATGCTCTGAACTTCCTGTAACAAACTTGATTTAATGATTGGATGCACATCTTTATCAATAAATATAATTTGGCATGCCTCAATAAATTCTTTTTTTGGCAAGATTAACCCGATCTGAACGATTTGTTGCTGTCCGAAGAAGTCCATTGAGCCTAAATGCGAAAATTGTCGTTCATTTTGTCTTAACTGCTTGCCTGAATTTTCTCGGTATTCGCTTTCTGCATTCTCAACAATCGGCGTCGCAAAAGGTTGTTGTTTGACCAATTTCCATGCCTGAATAAATTTATTATTTTTCAACAAAATATTTATATAAATTGCGAATTGATCGCCACGCTTTAAATACTCACCATAAAATTCGTCAGCAATAACTAATGCCTCATCAAATTGCTCAGCTAAAACCAATGCGTTAACTAATAATTTATTTGTTTTAAAGCTTCGATGCCCAATATAGTTCTTTGTAAAAAGCTGAGTTGCTAATTGATAATTTTTTTCAATTATGGCTTTTTTTGCTAATTGATAATTTTGTTTTTCTTGGTTGGGAAACGGAATAATATCTGGCATAATGTCCTCTATTTATTATTTATAAAAAAAAGATAACAGCATTGTGTTATCTTTTTTGTTTATTTTTCATTGCTTTTTACATCGGCCGGTTTAACTTCTTTCGGTTTAGATGGTTTTCTATGGTATTGATTAATTTCCATTATGACAGGCAAAATAACTGGACGTCGTTTTGTTTGTTCATATAAGAAATGGCTCATTTTTTCACGAACATCCTGTTTTAGATGTCCCCAATCAAATTCTTTATTGTTTAAATTATCTTGTACCGTTTCTGAAACGATTTCTGCACTTTTTTCAATCAAATCAAGACTCGTTTTTGTATAAACAAACCCTCTCGACGTAATTTTAGGTTTATTAATGATTTTCTTCTTTTTGCGATCAATGGTAACAACCGCAATAAAAATACCATCTTCAGAAAGAATTTTACGATCTCTTAATACAATATTACCAATATCACCAACACCGATACCATCAATCATTGTGTTACCAGCTTCAACTTGCGAGCCTAAATTCATTTTACCTTCTGAGTAACTTAAAACGTCACCTTTACCAGTAATGAAGATATGGTCATATGGCATCCCTAAAGTATGGGCCAAATCGGCGTGCGCCGCGAGTAAACGATACTCGCCCTGAATGGGTACCAGATATTTAGGTTTCATTAAGTTAATCATTAATTGCAAGTCATTTTGTCCAGCATGGCCTGACGAATTTAGTTCGTCAGAAATGGCTTTCACATCAGCTCCCGCACGATAAATAAGATCCCTTGTTTTTGCAACATTTGTTTCCATAGCCTTTGATGTCGTCGTTGTAATGAAGACAAGATCTCCTTCATGAATATTAATAGATTCATGTTGATTTAAAGCCATTCGTTGTAATGATTTTAAGGGTTCACCCATCTTGCCAGTTTCCAGGATTATTAATTGATCATCATCATATTTACTAATATCACTCATTGGAACAATCAATTTCTCATCAGGAAGAATGATTTTATTCAAATCCATAGCCGTTTTAACGATTTTCTCAACATCATGGCCCGTTAATATCACTTTACGATGACTTTCATTAGCGGCATTTAAAATTTGTTGTACTCGGAGTATATTTGATGCCACGCAGGCAACAATAATGCGTCCTTTTTGATATTCAAAAGTTTCATTAATATATTCATCTATTGCACTTTCATTAACCGTTGGAAAAGGATTTTCGGCGTTAGCTGAATCACTCAATAATGCCAAAACGCCATTTTTACCAATTTCGGCTAATCTTCCAAAGTCTGTTTGATAAGCTGGTGCCGCAGCTTGATCAAATTTAAAATCACCTGTGTACACAATTTGACCTTCATCAGTACCTAGAACAATTCCCAATGATTCTGGGATTGAATGGGTTGTTTTAAAGAATGAAATTGTCGTTTTTCCAAAATCAATTTCAGTCTGATCATTAACAACGTGAAAATCATTAAATTTACTTGCTTTAGGATCATCCGCAATATTAATTTTTGCTAACGCGATAGTCAATTCTGACCCAAAAACGGGCACGTCAAACTCGCTCACAAAGTATGCTAATGCACCAATTGCATCTGCATGTCCATGAGTTAAGAAAACACCAACTATTCGGTCTTTATTTTCTCTCAAGTAGCTGAAGTCAGGAATGACAATATCAATTCCTAACAACCCATTTTCTGGATACATTAATCCAGAATCAAAAATAAATAAATCTTCGTCCACTTCAACAACGTACATATTTTTACCATTCTCTCGAACGCCACCAAGTGGAATTATTTTAACCTTGCTCATTACTTCACCTCTTACATATTTTATATTTTTAATGTTTCTATTAATTGCTTCGTTTCATCTTTAGTCAACGATTGGATTGGTAATCGACAGTCACCCACATGGATACCTCGATAATTTAAAGCAGCTTTAGCCGGACCTGGAGAAGGTAAAGCAAAAAGTGCGACCATTTTTGGCGTCAACTCTCTTTGAATATCTCCTGCAAGTTTAATATTTCCTTCGCTCAAAGCCCGGTACATTTTTGTCATTTCGTTACCAAAAATATGACTTGCAACTGAAATAACGCCATTAGCACCAAGTACTTTTGCGGTTAAGCTATCAGCATCTTCACCAGTATATACGAAGAAATCATCAGGCGTTTGTTCAATAATAATACTTAAGTTTTCACTACCTGTACAATCCTTGATGCCGACAATTTGCTTGTTGGCTGATAGTTTAACAATTGTCTCAACAGACATGGTAACACCTGTACGTCCAGGAATATTATAGATAAAGATGGGTAATTCTGTTGCACTAGCAATTGTTTCAAAATGCGCAATCATACCTTTTTGATTAGGCTTATTATAATATGGCACAACAACTAATGCCGCATCCACACCCGAAATATTCGCAACTTCATTCGTAAACCGAATTGTTTCCATTGTGTTATTTGAACCTGTTCCCGCCATAATGGGTACTCTTCCGTTCACAAGACTTACAGTTTCTTTAATTAAACTTATTTTTTCTTCTTCACTCAGTGTTGGAGATTCGCCAGTTGTTCCATTGACTAAAATACCTTTTGAACCCGTCAAAATTAAGTGTTCAATTAACTTTTTTAATCGATCATTGTCGACCTGATTCTGATCATTAAATGGCGTTACCATTGCTGTCATAATATCTACGTTTTTAAACATTTAATTTACTCCCTTCATTTTTATTTTGGGACTCTTAGTAGGTCTAATTCATGTAATTTTTCAGCAATTTGAACTGAATTCCAAGCGGCACCTTTTAATAAATTGTCTGAGACAACCCACAATTGAAATGCGTTATTTTGCTCTAAATCAGCTCTAACGCGACCGACGAACGTATCCTTTTTACCCGTAGCGTTAATTGCTTGTGGGTAAATCTGGTGTTCTGGATCATCTTGTAGAACAACCCCAGGAGCATCTGAAAGAATATTTTGAATCTTTTTAACAGAAGCGTCATGACTCTCAATTTCAAACCATACGGATTCTGAATGGCTAACGACTACCGGTACGCGCACACAAGTTGCGGTTACCTGAATATCTTGATCAGACATTATTTTTTTAGTTTCATGAATCATTTTCCATTCTTCATGCGTATAGCCCGTATCTTCAAAAACATCAATTTGAGGCAGCGGATTAAAGGCAATAGGATAATGCTTTTTATCGCCTGAGGCGGGTAAAATGCCTGCTTGCATCTCTTCACCATCAAGATAAGCTTGAGTTTCATCTTTTAATTCTTGAATAGCTAAGTTTCCGGCACCGCTAACGGCTTGCATTGTCGTAACGACTACTTTTTTCAATCCATAATTTTTACGAATTGGTTCCAAAGCCACAACCATCTGAATGGTTGAACAATTAGGATTAGCAATTAAGCCCTTATGTTCATAAAGCGCCTGCTCGTTAACCTCTGGAACAACTAATGGAACATCTGGATCCATTCTAAACGCGCTGGTGTTATCCACCACAACCGCGCCCCGTTTAATTGCTTCAGGTGCGAATTTTTTTGATACACCGCCACCGGCAGAAAATAAAGCCAAATCAACATTCTCAAAAGAATCAGGCGTTGTTTCTTCTACAGTAACATCCTGACCCTTAAATTTTAAAACTTGTCCCGCAGAACGTTTAGATGCCAAATATTTAATACTGTCAATAGGTAGACTCGTTTCTTCAAGCATTTGAATCATTCTTGTTCCAACGGCGCCTGTAGCGCCGACCACTGCAACTCTATATCCGTCCATTGAAAAAAACCTTCTTTTTCTTTATTTGAATCTCAATTATACCATAAAATTTATGAACGTTTTGCATTTAGCTCACTTATTACATCGAGTCATTCTAATTTTTCTAAATAAAAAAAGCAAAACTCCTATATAAGAGTTTTGCTTTTAGTTTTAACGACGAAGACCTAAGCGTTGGATCAATTCACGGTAACGTTGAATATCTTTGTTACGTAAATATGCTAAAAGGTTACGACGATGTCCGATTTTCTTCATCAAACCACGTTGTGAAGCGAAATCTTTTTTATGAACGCCAATATGTGCATTCAATTCAACGATATCTGCAGTAAGTACAGCGATTTGTACTTCAGCAGAACCTGTATCGCCTTCTTGACGAGCATAGTCCTTCATAATTTCTGTTTTCTTTTCGTTTGTAATTGCCATTAGTGTTTCCCACCTTTCTGAATCTAAATGCCTATAACCGAGTAAGTCGTCGGTGAGACGTCAACAAACTAAGTTAAAGGTTCTTTGGAACAAATCTAACTTTACTAAAATTCAGAACATTTTGCAAGTTTTTTATAACTTACGAAACCTATCAATTACTATCAAGTAAAAATCCTTTACAAGTTTTCGTTGCATTAACTAAATTGGTTAGGTATAATAATGGTTGTTGAAATATTTGTTGAGAACCAATAAGGTGATCATGATAAGTGGAGGTGACTTAAATGCCAATTATTCAATCTGCAATTAAACGTGTAAAAACGAATGAAAAAGCAAACGTTAGAAATGCTGCTCAATTAAGCACAATGCGTACTGCTGTAAAGAAATTTGAACAAGCTAAGACTGCCGGCGCCGATAACGTAGATGCTTTATACAAAGCTGCTATTACTGCAATCGACAAAGCACATTCTAAAGGTTTGATCAAAGAAAACAAAGCTGCTCGTGATAAGTCTCGTATGGCTGCTCGTTACGCTAAATAAGTTTTCAAAAACACCCAGTAGATTATAATCTACTGGGTGTTTTTTTATACATTTACTTGATTAATTTTAAGCATAAATAAAGAAAAAAGCCCTTCTTGGTCTTGTTGCGTTGTTTTCATTGTTTTTTCTAAATCAATTAGTGCTAGGTATATTTTCCGTAAATCATGTCGATTAAATTTTTTTACTTTCTGAAGTGCCAGTTTAATTCGATAAGGGTGTACTTTTAAAACGCTTGCCAAATCGCCTTGTGAATAACCTTTATCTTGTAAAATCTTCACCTGAAGTAATAATCTGAATTGTCCGAGCAGTATCGCATTGATTTTGATGGGCTCTTCATTTTGTAAAATTAAATCATGATATAAAGTTACTGACTTTTCAATATTATTTGAAATGACAACGTCCACTAAATCAAATATATTTTGTTCTAAGGTCTTAGAAATTAAATTCTCAACCGATGAAAGTGTAATACGATGTGTCTCAAAATTATATAAAAATAGCTTTGGCAACTCATTCATAATGATTGATAATTCCGAATTTGTTCTTTCTAAAAATAAATCTAATGCATTTTTATCAATCTCAAAAGATTTATTTTCCATCTCCTGGGCAATAAATTGCCGTGTACCACGTTCGTTTAATGGTTGATTATCAATAATCAGACTCGATTTTTTTAGTTGTTTACTAACTTTTTTTCGGCCGTCCAATTCTTTATATGGCGCAAATATAACCACGATACTAGTTGGCTCAGGATGCGCCAGGTAATTTAAAAAACCTTCAATATCATGTTCTATTTTTCTTTTTTTAGTATCAGATGTAAGGAAATAAGGATTCTGAATAAAAACGAGTCTTTTATCACCAAAAAAAGGAACAGACATTGCGTCATCTAACGCTTTAGCCAGTGGGACCTCTTCCATATCATATTTTCCAAGGTTCATCGTTCTCTCTTCTTCTGGTATTAAGTTAGTGAACGCCTTCTTCACGTCCTCCATTAAATATGTTTCATTACCTAATACAAGATTCACCGGCTGCACATTTTCAAGGGATAAGGATTTAATTATTGATTGTGAATTCATATCTATCAGCTCTTTTCATTGTTAAAAACTTCAATCTTTTCTTTGTTATTCTGAAACTTCCTAATACTTATCATACCACGCTCTGCCGTGCTTACAAAAGGCACCCGATATTTTTTTAAAGTCTCAAGCGTCTCTTGGTGGGGATGACCATACCTGTTATTCTTTCCGGCAGAAATAATCGCCAACTTTGGTTTCAATTGTTCAACAAATAAAGGATTAGTCGCCGTCTTACTTCCATGATGTCCCGTTTTTAAGATAGAAACTTGTAAGTCGGGATATTTTTGAATCACTTTCTTCTCACCTGCTTGATCCAAATCTCCAGTAATTAAGTACTTAAATCCCCCAATTTTACCAAACAAAACCAACGAATCTTCATTTTTACCAGCACCAGCAACAAACGGATGTAATACAGTTAACCCGGAATCTAGTTTTTCACCAGCATCTGTCATTGGTATCAGTTTTTTTGGTGCGTGAGTAGATTTAATTTTTTTAACAAATTGCGGTAATTGCTCCATCCCCAGCGGGACAACTACCTTATCAACAGAAATCTTTTTTAAAATTGATGGAAAATTACCTATGTGATCGGCATCTTGATGTGTTAAATACAGATAATCTAAATGACTAATTCCCTGACTTAATAAATAATTAGCAATGATTTTCTCACCAGAAGTCTGATATTCTTTTCGCGTTCGCCAATCATCCATTTTAAAATGAACTTTACCCCCGGTATCTATTAACGTTATTTTTTGATTAAACGGTTCCCTTACTAAGGTTGAATCTCCCTGCCCAATATCAAAGAAAACAACTTCATGTCGCATTGGAAAATGTATCCACAAAAATAGACACATATATAACGTAAAAAGAACAACCCATCTTTTAATACTTACCTGACGAAGGAAACAAGCAAGAGAGCATATTAGCAAGCAAACGCATGCAATTAAGCCTGGTTTCCCAAAAGTTATGTTCAAAGGTAAATTGGCCAATTTCTCGCAGAGATTAATAAATAAATTTAGTAAATTATTTATTAATTCAGTTATATTCTGAAAATGATGACCTATTATCCCGCCACAAATCACAATCGGTAAAATTAAAAACTCAAAGACCGGGATTATAAATACACTGAGTACAATTGCTAATACATTCCACTGGTACACGTTAAATAAAACAAACGGTAGACTAAACAAATTCAGCCATACGCCTGATTCAAAATTACCTTTGTTTTCCATAAAAATTAACAGTAAAGACATCAAGTAACTAAGTTGTCCCCCAAAGGTTAATAGTAGTTGAGGTTCAATTAGTAGACCTATTAATAAGGCGAGGCACCAGATAATAATTCCTTGAACGGGCTTACTCATTAATTCACAAATGATTTGAACCATACACATAAAAATTGCACGTCGTAAGCTACTTGATTCCCCTGCAATGACTAAATAACACGGTAGTAACAAAAGAACTATTTTATTCATCGTTTCTCTTGGGATGAACAGCCAATTTCCTAGTGTCCCTATCAGCATCACAAAATAGTACACGTGTAACCCTGATAAACAGAAAAGATGAATTAATCCTAATTGTCTAACTGACTCTAAATCTTGATTAAAATCTTGCGTTTTATCACCAATTATTAAGGCATTTAAAAATTTATCAAGCGGATTTGATAACGAACTAAAATAACTTTTTAGTTGAGCACGTATTTCATGTAACTTGTTCAGGACAGTTTCAATCGAAAACGTTACCTGATTACTTAGTTTACTGTTAACTTTTATAACGGTTAAACCATTGTAAATAGATTTAGTATGCATGAAACTTTGATAATTAAACTCGTTCTCATTTGTTGGTGGTTTTATCATTTGTATTTTAACGTCGGCATTAATTATTTGTGTCTGTTGGTTACGTTTAATTCGATTAGGTTCGGCCTGAGTTTTACAATTATAAAACCCTCGAATTTTCTGTGAATCAGAAACGATTTGACCCTCAAAACTAACTAAATCTCCATTTGTCGAGTAATCATCAGGATAAATTTTTATTGCAACACCATGTACTTCTTTTTCAATCGGTATTTGTTTCTGGTTTCCTTGTGTATTCCCATAAAAATAAATTCCAAAACCAATCATACAAGCGCAACAAATATAGATAGTAAGTGCACGTTTCAATGCGATGATTCGGATAAAAATAATAACAATAAGAATAATCCAAATTAGATTAAAAGTAACCATCCACACACTAACTAGTCCCACAAGTATCGTTACAAAAAATAGATCAACTGCTTCAATTGACTTTATTCGGAAAAGATTTTATTCAGAACGATTTCTTCAATATAATTTTTATCAACCTTAACTTGTTCAAAACTAACATGATTTCTTTCCAGTAAAGAAATAGCATAATCATCGTTGTGATAATTACGTAAATAATGAATCTTTTTAACACCCGACTGGAGAAGCATCTTCGTACATTGTAAACAAGGAAAATCTGTAACATAAATTTCTGAATTATCAGTTACTGATCCAAACTTCGCACATTGTAAAACAGCGTTCATTTCCGCATGGATTGTTCGAACGCAGTGACCGTCAACAAGATAACATCCCTCGTCTATGCAGTGCACATCGCCTGAAACGGCTCCATTATACCCGCCTGCAATAATGCGTTTATCTCTAACGAGTATCGCACCAACAGATAATCGTTCACAGGTGCTTCTTAGTGATAATAACGCTGCTTGCGTCATGAAATATTGGTCCCAAGGAATTCTGTTATCAGCCATTTATGCATTTCCTTCTTTCATTTTTTTATAGTATATCAAAAATAAGTTAGTAAAAGAAGTTAGACAGATAACGAGTCCTTTAGACTTTCAAATGTCTTGTCTCCTATACCGCCAACTTCTTTTATTTCATCTGTAGTTTTAAATGATTGATGTTCTTCTCTATATTGTAAGATTTGTTCTGCTTTTTTAGGCCCAATTCCCGTCAATTCTTGCAGTTGCTCTTTTGTTGCCGTATTTAGATTGACCGTTTGTCCGCCATTCGATTTTTCATTACTATTTGAGGTAGACTCCGTGTTTACTCCAGAAGAACTTTGCCCGGCATTCATTACTGCTGGACTTGATTTTATTTCTCCTTTTGCTGGTACATAAATAATCATCTCATCCGTAACCTTTTGAGCTAAATTAATCTGTTTTTGGTCCGCACTAGACAGAAATCCACCCGCCGAATCAATTGCCTGACTAATCCTCATTCCAACTCTCATTGTATAAATACCCGGACTCTTTACATTTCCTTTAATATCAACAACAATTTTTGCGCCATCTGAAGATCCCTCATGATTACTGCTTCTTTTTTCTGAACTAGATGATGTCACACTAGAGATGGTAGATACCGCTAACTCATTTTTTGTACCATTTTCATGTAGCGTAAAAAGTAAAAATATTGTGCCTATAATTGCGGCAATAACACAACCTATGACTACTCGCTGATGTTCAGTTCAAAACTCTTTAATTCGATCCATTTCATTCACCTCCCGTTCACTATTAAATACGCAAAAAAACAGTTCTCACTTATTAATGAGAACTGTTTTTTATATTTTCTAAATAGTTTAGTGCATCGCTAAATTTTTTAACAGGAATAACTTTCATGTTAGATCCAATTTGTTTTGCCGTTTTTTTCGCTAATTGGTAATTGTTTAACGCATTAGGGTCACTTTTTAACTCAGCACTTGAAAGTTCATTATTAGGCGCAAAAAATATTGAGACATTTTCTTTATCCGCTGCAACAATTTTCTTATCTATCCCACCAATGTCCCCTACTTCACCGTTAGAAGACATCGTTCCAGTCCCAGCAATTTTTTGTCCATGTCTAATATCAACATCCATCAACTGGGTATAAATTTGTAAAGTAAACATTAATCCGCCTGATGGACCACCCAATGATGCAACGTTAGCCTTAACCGGTATTTCCGTTTCAACATTGGTTTTATTGATTAGAGTTATTCCTAATCCCGATTTTTTAGTCTTATCTAAAGGCATCAATTTTCCTACAACTATTTTTGAAACACCTTTACGTTTAACTTTAACCCGTACCTTTTGACCATTTTTTTGGGAACTAACATACGAAATAAAACCTTTTTCACTGGCAAATTTTTTATTATCAATGCTAGTTATCACATCACCTGGTTTAAGAACATGGTAAAATTTAGATTTCTCCAAAACGGACATGACATAAACGCCTTGAAACTCTAAGGACACTTTTTTATGAGCCGCCTTAAAAGCCACAAATTTAGCTTGATTGATTGAATCAGTCATATAATATCTTTGTAAAACATCATATTCTTGATTTGAACTACCACCTGTTACTTCGTTCTCGTTCAGAATTTCATCGTATTTACCAAATAGTTTACTGTACAACAGCGTTAGTGGACTAGCCTTCTGGACGTAAACTGTTGTCAGCAAGAAATCACCATTTTTGTTATCTTTTTTATGATTTACAACTAAATGGTCACCAACAGATTCTGCGGTTCCGGGTGATTCAATGTAATAAGGCAAGGGCAATAACATGACAAATGTCAACACACATACGCCAAAAGCCACGAGAATCGAACGTTTATAACGAATCCAAAATAAATTATTTTTCATAACGCTTTTCAAGCATAGCTTGTTTTACATGAAGTGGCACCATACTTGATATATCACCATCAAATTTAAAAATTTCTTTCATTAAACTAGATGAAACATGAGCGAACTTGGGATTTGCCAACATTAAAACCGTCTCAACTGCGTTATCGAGTTCCTTGTTCATTAACGCAATATCTTTTTCGTATCCAAAATCTGCATTATTTCTTACACTACGAATAATTATTTTTGAATCTAACTTATGCATTAAATTAATCGTTAAATCTGATTCAACAGCAACTACCTCTACATTTGGTAACTCAAAAATAGCCTCACTTATTAAATCAACTTTTTCATTTGCCGTAAACATTGCTTTTTTGCTAGTATTTGTCATAACCGCGACAACAACTTTATCAAAAACTTTGCTTGAACGAACAATAATATCTAAATGCCCATTCGTTAATGGGTCAAAACTTCCCGGAAAAACTGCATTCATTTTAGTTCTCCTTTTGGTAGATCGTAACTTGAGTAATACCATAATTTTGTCTTCTAAATAAACTAAATCCAGGAATATCATCAGGTAGTTTAGCGTGCTGATCTGTCTCACAAATAATTAAAGCCTGACCATTCAAAAGTGTACTGTTATCAAGTTTCTGAATGGTATCTATTATCTCTTGTGTTTTATAAGGCGGATCTAAAAAAACCAAATCAAATGATTCCCGTCCTTTTAAGAGTCCAATAGCCTTATCAGCATCTTGTTTATAAACCGTAAATTTATCTTCTTCTTTCGTAATGGCAATGTTATCGTTGATTGTTTTAATTGCTTGATATTGCTTGTCAATTAGAGTTGCGTGCCCTATACCTCGGGATACAGCCTCAATACTGAGTCCACCGCTACCTGCAAACAAGTCTAAAGATTTTCCACCATCAAAATAAGGACCAATAATATTAAACATTGATTCTTTGACTTTATCCGTTGTTGGTCTTGTTGCCATACCGGGAACTGCTTTTAACTTTCTACCACCATATTCGCCTGAAATTATTCTCATAATTTTTTACTCACTTTTATTTTTAAATTTTTCTTGATCTTCATCTGTTAGCTTAAACGCTTTTTCTCCCATACGGGACCCAAAATCCATATCGATGTCTGGACGATGGGAAACTTCTGTCTTCTTAACAAATTTCAAATTTTGAATTTTTTTTACCGTTTCAGGTAGGTCTTCTTGATTCATATAAATGACAACATATTTCATTTTTTTCGAAATGTACTGAATAATTCCAAATCGTTTCAATTGCTTAATTTGTTTCATATGATATAAAAAAACAATAACGCCTTGCCTTTTCTGCATCACTAATTTAGTTTCATCTTCTTCATCAAGCATCTAGTTATGACCTCCTTTTATTTACTATTTACTAAATCTTTTTTTCTCAAAGCCGATATGCTTAAAACTAAACCTACACAAAAACTTAAGATAAGCATACTTGATCCACCATAGCTAAGAAATGGGAATGTTACACCCGTGATGGGTAAGATTCCTGAAATACCACCAACGTTAAAAACAGTTTGTACTGTCATAAACGTTGCAATACCATAACAACATAGAGTGTGGAACGTTTCTTTACTTTTAGATCCGATAAAAACGATTCGTCCAATCATGCCAAAAATCAAGATTAAAATGAACAAGACCATCAAAAGTCCTAGTTCCTCTCCCGTAATTGCTAAGATAAAATCAGTGTATGGTTCGGGTAAATAACCACGCTTTTGGATACTATTCCCTAAACCAGCTCCAAAAATACCACCATTACTTAACGCATAATACGAATTAACCAGTTGTTGTCCACTTGACTGTTGATATTTAAATGGATCACTAAATCCAACAAATCGTCCTGCCATGTATGCCAATGGACCTCCGGAATCAGGGGAAACAGATTTTAACTTTGACAAAAGTAACATCAATCCGCCCATTCCTCCGACTGAAATTAAAGTGGTTATTCCGATAGAATACCCGCTGGCTAAAATAATAATTAAGACGGCACTCGCATTAATAATAAATCCACCAACATCCGGTTCAATCAAAATTAAAAATAAGGGTAAGGCTACCGCAACTGCATAAATAAATCGACGCTTATACCTGCTATCGTAACTCAACTCTTTATTTTCACGAAATGCTACTTGCTGTGCCATAAACAAAACCAAAAAAATCTTACTAATTTCCGCGGGTTGTACATTAAAAATACCAAGGTTTATCCACCCTGCGGCGCCATTAACCGTTTTTCCACTTGCTACTACGTAGACAAGCGACAAGATTGACACCGCACCAAATGTAATTATAAATTTGGAACTTTTAAAAAAATTAACTTTAATGGCGTATATGAAAAAGACAACCATTAGACCCAGAATTGCAAAAAGTAATTGTTTTTTTAGGTATGTTGTTGGATCACCACCAGCCATTTGAACCTTATAAGAACTGGCGGAATATACCATCACTACCCCAATTCCAGATAAGATAAGATATGGGATGAAGATATAGTAATCGAGATACTGTAATTTTTGAGTCATTCTTTTTAATATTTGCATTTTTAATCCAACTTATTTCTTGATTTTTAAAATTCAGCGTGAAAATGACCATTAAGGTCTGACTCGAGATCTTCAATTAACTTCTTGCCAGCCTTCTCCTCAATGAGCGCACATCTCACCACAAAGTTTACTTCACGAGAAAAACCGAACAACTGAGTATCAACGACTTCTTCAAACGCAGGACAACTTAACAAACACAATGTGTCTCGTTGCTTATTGACAAGGTTTTTTATTTTAACCGCATCTTCTTTTAGAATCGCCATTGCATCTTCTTTAGAAATGTTGTTTATCATCGATTTTCTCCTCCCGTGACTTCTAACAGTATACCATATATTACTATTTATCATGAATAAAAAAAGGAGTTAAAAATGAACTTAATCATTTTTAACTCCCTTTAAATTAACCTTTTTTTGAATCTGTTTTACGTTGTTTTTGAGCTTTTTCACGCATATTTGTATCTAAGATACGTTTACGTAAACGTAAGTTATTTGGTGTGATTTCCAATAATTCATCAGTATTCAAGAATTCTAATGATTCCTCAAGTGTAAGAATTGTTGGTTTTTTAATTGAGGCAGTTTGATCTTTATTAGAAGAACGAACATTACTCATTGCTTTACCTTTAGTAATATTTACAGAAATATCACGTTCACGGCTACTTTGACCGACAACCATTCCTTCATAAATATCAGTAGTTGGTGTTACATAAATCGTACCACGTTCTTCGATACTCATGATTGAATATGTTGTTGCACTTCCAGAATTAATAGAAACTAATGCGCCATTACGACGACCAGGTTCCCAATTACGAATGACAGGTTTGTATTCAGAGAATGTATGATTTAAGATACCATATCCACGAGTCATTGAAAGGAATTGTGAATCATATCCAATTAAACCACGTGTAGGAGCTGAGAATGTTAAACGAGTTTGACCGTTGTTACCAGTCTCCATGTTAATCATTTCACCCTTACGTTGTGCCATTGTATCAATAACACCACCAGAATATTCATCAGGTGTATCAATTTGGACACTTTCAAATGGTTCTTGCATTTTACCGTCAAGTTCACGATAAATAACTTCTGGACGTGAAACTTGAATTTCATAATCTTCACGACGTAAAGTTTCGATTAAGATTGATAAATGTAATTCCCCACGACCTGAAACAACCCAAGCATCAGGAGAGTCAGTATCTTCAATTTTTAATGAAACATCAGTATGCAATTGTAATTTAAGACGATCTTCCATTTTACGTGCAGTAATATTTTTACCATCTTGTCCAACAAATGGTGAATCATTCGTTCTGAATGTCATTTGAAGTGTAGGTGGATCAATACGCATCAATGGTAAGGCTTCTTGATGATCAACTGGTGTTACAGTTTCCCCAACGAAGATGTCATCCATTCCTGAAACGGCAATTAAATCACCAGCTTTAGCTTCTTCGATTTCAACACGGTCTAAACCGAAGAAACCGAAAAGTTTTGAAACACGGAAATTTTGAACTGAACCATCAAGTTTAATAACAGAAACTTGATCACCAACAGCAATTTTCCCACGGAATACACGGCCAATACCAACACGACCAACATATTCATTATAATCCAACATTGAAACTTGGAATTGTAATGGTTCGTCACTGTTATCAATTGGTGCAGGAATCGTATTGATAATTGTTTCAAAAACGTCGTCCATAGAATGTTTTTGTGTTTCAATATCTGGATCCATACTTGATGTACCGTTATATGCACTAGCATAGATAACAGGGAAATCAAGTTGAGCTTCATCGGCACCTAATTCGATAAACAAATCAAGTACTTCATCAACAACTTCTTGTGGACGAGCGCCCATACGGTCAATTTTGTTGATAACAACAATAGGTACTAATTGTTGTTCTAAGGCTTTTTTCAAAACAAAACGTGTTTGTGGCATTGTTCCTTCAAAAGCATCAACAACAAGTAAAACACCATCAACCATTTTCATGATACGTTCTACTTCACCACCGAAATCGGCATGTCCAGGTGTATCTAAAATGTTAATTTGTTTGTCGCCAACTCTAACAGCAGTATTTTTTGATAAAATTGTAATACCACGTTCTTTTTCAATATCATTGGTATCCATAGCACGGTCGCTAATTTCTGAATGGCCGTCCAATGTATCTGATTGTTTTAATAATTCATTAACTAATGTCGTCTTACCATGATCGACATGGGCGATAATCGCGATGTTGCGAATGTCATCTCTTGTTTTCAAGTTTGTTCTTCCTTTCGTTGGATCCCTAATATTTTTACGAATAATAACTACAGTTCACTATTATAGCAGACAATTAACACACTTACTAAAAGTTTTCATACTTTTTCATAAATAAATCGCATAAAAAAACTGCGACTTGTTAGTCACAGCCACAACGCGATTCTACTAAAAACTATTGAGTAGTTTTAAAATGTCCTCTTGTGCGTTTTCCGTTGCTATTAATACATTTGCTGATTGTAACATATCAAGCTCTGACCCGTCAATTGTTTTAACAGTGATACCAAGAGTTTCCGCCAAAATTTTGCCAGCAGCAAAATCCCAAGGCTTTAAGTGCGAAATGTATCCAATCTCTTGTCCTCGTAGTATATGTATGAACTCAATTCCAGCGCTACCATACACTCTAGCACCAGAACTATGCTTAACAATTGTCTGAAGGTGATTGTAGTCCATCATTAACATAGGTGAGCTACAACCTAATAACCCGTCCTTTAAAGAGGTGTTTTCAGGTTTATCAAGTTTGTTTTCATTAGCAAAAACGCCATTTTCTGGGCCACCGGAGTATAAAACATCATTCATGACATCCATAATAAACCCTAGTTTTCCAATTCCGTTTTCATAAATACCAATCATAATTGCAAAATGATCCTTCTGTTTAACAAAATTCATTGTGCCATCGATGGGGTCAACAATCCAAACTGTTCCATCCAGATTAGTGATGTTATCCCCAAAGCCTTCTTCACCAAGGATTTTTGCATTTGGATCAAATTCGCGAATTTTATTGACTAGAAATTTTTCAGTTTGTTTGTCCATATTTGTTACAAGATCAACTCGGCTACTTTTTGTTTCTACGGATAATGGATTACCAAACGCATGAATGATATTTTCACGTGCTTCTTTTAACCAACCTTTAACCTGGCAATTAACTTCATCAATATTCAAACTATCCACCTCCTATTGGTTTATCTTTATGGTATCTCTCGTATTTTCACGCGCAAATTTAATTGTACGATAAATACTAAATCCTGATTCATCCTCATAGGCTCTACCGATTTGTTTTTCTTCCATTTTAGAAGGGACAATTTTTTTAAACTCACGATAATTATATAATAACTCTTCACGATCAATACCAGTAGAATTTGCCAACTCTATCGATTTATAAAATTCACTTACAGAAATAATTTCGTCAGTTGTCCAATGCGATTCTAATGGGTAATTAATTTTATTATTCATAAATATTTAAACTCCTTTATAATTTAGCTAGGTTATTTTTAAGATTCATATTTCCTTCATTTTACAACATTCTTTAAAAAACTAAAAGAAGCGAAACACATCTCTAATTTCCAAATGCATCACAGATATCATTATTTTATGCTACAATATACGGTAGAATATTAATTTGGAGGTAGCATTTTGATTAAAATTACAATGAAAAACATCATTCGTGAAGGCAATCCAATTTTAAGAGCCCGATCAAGCGAGATGACTTTCCCGCTTTCAAACGATGATAAACAACTAGCGCACGATCTAATGGAGTTTTTAGAAAACAGCCAAGATGAAGAGATAGCTGAAAAATATCATTTACGTGCTGGAGTAGGTTTGGCTGCACCACAACTTGCCATTTCAAAACGAATGACTGCTGTACTAATTCCTGGACCAGAAGGTGAAGAACCCTCACTTAAGCAGGTGCTAATCAACCCAACTATTTTAAGTCAATCAGTTCAAGTCGCAGCCCTATCGGAAGGTGAAGGATGCTTATCCGTCGACAGAGATGTCCCTGGATATGTTCCACGAGCTGATCGTATTACACTACGTTACTTCGACATTGAGGGCGTTCAGCATAAGATTCGCTTGAAGAATTACGAAGCAATCGTGGTTCAACACGAAATTGATCATTTAAATGGTATCTTATTCTTTGACCATATTAATAACGATAAACCTTTTGCGATTCCAAACGATGCAATTATGCTTGAATAATTAGTTAAAAAGTTTCATCAATGATTTAATTATTGATGAAACTTTTTTATTTGCATTTTAGTATCGCTATTATCAACTAGACTTTTTTTAAATCTTTAGTGTACATAACGGTCTCATCATTAACTAAATAGGCAACGTCTAAATGTAAAAGGCCGTCCAGATACCACAGATCTGTAATTTCAAACGCCGACACAGCCCCGACGTCTTTTTTTATAAGATCCATCATCTCAAATTCTTCAAATGAACCTGAAAATTTTTTCCTTATTTTTTCGATGTTTTCTTTTGAAGGATTTGGCATTTTAAATTGATATTCAAATACCATAACTTTTTTACCCCAAATTTTTGAAACAATCTCTGTCACTTTTAAAATATTAGATTCAATTCCATACGTATTACCATGAAGCTGATCCAAAGCAAATTTAACTGCAGAATCGGTAATACGTCTGCTTTCAATTTTAAAAACGGCAATTTTTCGGTTCCTTTTTAATCGACCATAATTCAAAATAATAATAATAATAATCAGAACTATTATAATTGTCATTACAACTATCGTCCACATCATGAAACACGCCCTTTCCTATGCCAAGATTCCACATAATTATAACATGTTTTATATTTTTTATCCCTTATAGGCCCATTCAACCCGTGCTATTCTATACTTAAATAATAATATATGATAAAATGTAAATTATATGTTGTGCAAACAACCCCCAGTTCGGTTTCTAATTTCCATTCCAAATCATTTTAACCAAATGATATCAATTTAATTTAAAGGAGTTTTACAAATGATTTTTAAAGTCTATTACCAAGAAACACAGGATAGAAATCCACAAAGAGAAGAAACAAAGTCGCTTTTCCTCGAAGCAAGTTCTGAAATTGAAGCTCAAAGTATTGTTGGTCAACAAACAACTCACAATATTGAATTCATTGAAACACTATCAGAAAAAGCTTTAGCATACGAAAAAGAAAACCCGGCTTTCGAAATAACGGAGTTTTCTGAATGAAAAAGATAAATGTTAAAAATAATGAGACTGGTGTTTTTGCAGTCGGCGGGTTAGGTGAAATTGGTAAGAATATGTACGGTATTCAATTCCAAGATGAAATCATCATCGTCGATGCAGGAATTAAGTTTCCAGAGGATGAGTTATTAGGAATCGACTATGTTATTCCTGACTTTCAGTATCTGGTTGCTAACCAGCAGAAAATTAAAGCATTGGTTATCACCCATGGTCATGAAGATCATATTGGTGGTATCCCCTACTTATTAAAACAAATTAATGTTCCAATTTACGCTGGGCCCCTGGCTTCAGCTTTAATCAAAGGAAAATTAGAAGAGCACGGGTTACTTGCCACAACAGAAATGCACGAAATTGAAGAAGACACAATTCTTAAATTTAGAAAAACAAGCGTCTCTTTCTTCCGAACAACTCATTCAATTCCAGATACTTTAGGCGTCGCAATCAAAACACCTTCTGGTAATATTGTAGTCACTGGGGACTACAAATTTGATCTGACACCTGTTACTAATCAGCCACCTAATTTACAAAGAATGGCTCAACTGGGTGCAGATGGTGTGCTCTGTTTACTATCAGATAGTACAAATGCTGAGATTCCTAATTTCACAAAATCAGAAAGATTTGTTGGTAAATCAATTCGACGAATTTTTGAAAAAGGTGAAGGTCGTATTATATTCGCTACTTTTGCTTCCAATATTTCTCGAGTACAACAAGCTGCAGAAGCTGCCGTTGCCAAGGGGCGTAAAATTGCGGTCTTTGGTCGAAGCATGGAAGCCGCTATTGTAAATGGTCGTGAATTAGGTTACTTAAACATTCCGGATGACGCCTTAATTGACGCACGTGATATCAATTCGTTACCCGCTAACGAGATCCTAATTTTATGTACTGGCTCGCAGGGAGAACCGATGGCTGCACTTAGTCGTATTGCTAATGGAACTCACCGTCAGGTATCCATACAACCCGGTGACACCGTTGTATTCTCAAGTTCACCAATTCCTGGTAACACAATCAGTGTTAACCACGTAATCAATGAGCTTTCAGAAGCTGGTGCAACGGTTGTTCATGGTAAAGTTAATAATATTCATACTTCTGGTCATGGCGGTCAAGAAGAGCAAAAATTAATGCTTAGCTTGATGAAACCTAAGTATTTCGTTCCTGTCCATGGTGAATATAGAATGCTTAAAATTCATACCGGACTGGCTGAACAAATTGGCGTTCCAAAAGAAAACAGCTTTATCATGGAGAACGGTGATGTTCTAGCGTTAACGAGTGATTCTGCCAGAATCGCTGGTCACTTTGAAGCCGATGATATCTACGTAGATGGATCGGGTATTGGTGACATCGGTAGTGCTGTCTTAAACGATCGACAAGTTCTTTCTGAAGAAGGACTTGTCGTCGTCGTCGCAACCATCGATATGAAAAAACATGAAATTCAAGCGGGTCCAGATTTGCTATCACGAGGTTTTGTTTACATGCGTGAGTCAGGTGAATTAATTAACCAGGGCCGTCGTCGTTTATTCCGTGTTATGAGTCGTCTACTAAAAAATGATAAAATTACAGAAGCCATGATCAATGATGCTATTGTTGATGACTTACAGAAGTTTTTATATGAACAAACTGAACGTAAACCAATGATTTTACCAATGTTAGTTATCGTTTAATAAAAATAAGCCAAAATTCAATTAAGAATTTTGGCTTATTTTTATGTGTTTAAAATTTATCTTTAAATCTAACTTAATTTTAGTTATAATTATTTAGTGTTAATTTAAGGAGGGAAGCTCATGGATCACTATTATATCGTTGTCAATGAATCGGCTGGCAGCGGACATGCTAAACAAATCTGGCAATCTATAAAAAAATCATTAATCACAAAAGAAGTTCACTTCGATGCACATTTAACAAAATATATGGGTCACGCTTCCCTCTTAACAGAAAATTATGCCAGACATTTCCAACCTTCCAAAACTGCTGATAACCAAATTATTTTAGTTATCGGTGGCGATGGTACTTTAAATGAATGTATTAATGGTGTTAAAAATGCTGATAGATTCGATATCCCTGTTGCCTATATTCCTGCAGGATCTGGAAACGATTTTGCTAGAGGCGCCGGTATTCCTAAAGCACCGCTTGTAGCGCTTGAACAAATATTAAATACAACTTCTCCTAAATTGTTAAACTTAGGTGTAATGCAGGAACTTTCACGAAATGAAAAAAAATATTTCATTAATAATGTAGGCGTTGGGTTTGATGCACAAATCGTCAGTGTTGCCAATCAATCTCGTTCAAAAAAACTATTGAATAAACTTCATTTAGGTTCACTTACCTACTTGAGTGCGCTACTCGGCACCTTATCAAAACAAGCCGCATTTCCCGTAACTATTCAGGTAAACGGACAGCGTGAATTTTATCAAGATGCATTTCTGCTGACAACATCGAACCATCCTTACTTTGGTGGCGGTATTCCAATTCTACCAATGGCAGATCCAGCTAAAAGCAACTTAGATTTAATTATTATTGAAAAATCTAATATCTTAAAACTGCTTTATCTGGCCATTTTAATGTTATCCGGTAAACATATTACGCAAAAAGGCGTTCACCATTTTACATCTAATAAGATTAAATTATCTGTTGATTCATTAGAATATGGACAAATGGATGGTGAGGATTTAGGTACGCGTTTCTTTGAAATTGAATATTCTGTATTATCATACCCATTTTGGCTAAATTAAAAAACTAATTAACTCATTGAACAGAGTTAATTAGTTTTTTTCTATGGCTGAGTATTCGCCATTCCAATCATTGGGTCAATCGTTCCGTTGGCAATCATGTCATTCGTTAAAATAAATTGTTCAATGGGACTAGGATCTAGCTGAGTTTCTTTTTTTAATTCTTTAGTTGTTTGACCACTACCACTTGAATCATTTATTTTTTTTATATCACCGTCAAAGATCTGTTCTATTCTCAATAACAACGTTGTTTTTCGATTCGCTGATTCATTTTCAACACACTCTTCAAACGACTTCTCTTCCCCAAGCAAAATTAACAATTGGCTAGCACGTGTGATTGCCGTATACAGCAAGTTACGTTTAAGCATACGCTTATATTGCGAAACCATTGGCAAAATAACCATTTTAAACTCGCTACCTTGAGACTTATGAATTGATGTACAATATGCTAACGTAATTTTTTGCCATTCGTTTCGCCTATAAGTTACCTCCGTTTGGTCAAATGCAATAATAATTTCATCAACTTTATCTTCACTATCCTTGGCAACCGTAATACCAACAATTTTTCCAATATCCCCATTAAAAACATTATTTTCAGGACTATTAACAAGGTGCAATACTTTATCGCCAATTCTAAATTTCTGGTCTCTGAAAAGGACTTCTTTTTGACGACTATTCTCAAGAGGATTCATAATTTCTTGTAGCATTTCGTTCAATCGGTTAATTCCTGCCGCACCACGGTACATTGGAGCCAAAACCTGAATATCACTAGACGTAAATCCTTTTGTCTTAGCACGTTCAACGACCTGTTTAATGATTGATTCAACTTGGTATTCACGACTTGCAAAAAAAGAACGATCCTTTTGATTTTTCGTAAAATCGGCCGGTAATTCCCCATTTTTAATTGAATGAGCAAGTGAGATTATTGATGACCCATCTCCCTGTCGGTAAATATCTGTTAACTCTTTTCGTTCAAGATAATCACTTTTTAATAAATCATAAAACGTTTGTCCAGGACCAACGGATGGTAATTGATCTTTATCACCAACCAAAATAACTTTCATATTAGTTGGTATTGCATTCATCAATGTATTTAATAAATAGGTATCAACCATCGACATTTCATCGATAATTAGTAGTCCACCTTCTAAATCTTTGGTTTCAATTTCATTATTTGATTCTCTTCCAGTCAATCCCAGTAACCTATGGATTGTGCTAGCGGGTAATCCGGTTGTTTCGGTCATTCTTTTTGCGGCTCGACCGGTAGGCGCGGCTAGAAGAATCGGAAATATTTGGCCCTCTCCATAGCTGCTAACATCAAGCGAGAAATCATTTAATTCCGCGAATAACTCCACAATGCCATTAATAACAGTTGTCTTACCAGTTCCCGGACCACCAGTTAATAAAAACACCTGTGAGTTCATTGCTTCTTTGATAGCATCTATTTGCGATTCACCATAGTTCATATCTAGTTTCTTTTCTATTTTACGAATTGCCTTATTAAGATCTTTATCTGATGAACCCTTTTTTTCTTGATTTGACGAAAGGAGTCTTTTTAAATGTTCAGCGATTTGATATTCTGCGTGATACAGATTTTTCAAATAAATCCGTTGTTCATCACCAACAATTAATCCTGACTTGGCCAAATTGACTAGTTCTTTCGAAATCGCTTCAGGATTAATTCGAACCCGTCGACTGCCTTCCAACAATTGTAAAGAAGCCGTTAACAAAGGCTCTGCTGTCGCATAAGTATCTCCATCTTGTTGACATAAATCATTAATACTTTGTAAAATACCAGCCTGAATTCGACCCGATGAATCGGCCGCGAATCCCAACTCTTCCGCAATTTGATCGGCCTTTTTAAATCCAATGTTTTCAATATCATTGACTAACTGATATGGATTTTCCTGGATAATCTCAAGTGTTTTTTCTTTATAGGTTTGATAAATGGTTGCCGCAAGTTGGCTACCAAATCCAAATCCGTTTAATCCAATAATAATTTGTTCCATTCCGTTATTTACACGTACAGTCTCTAATACCGTTATTTTTTGCTTATTCGATAACTCTAAAGAATCCAGTACGGTGTCATCCGCTAATATCTTGTCAATTGTTTTAGTTCCAAGTTTATCAACGATTGACTCTGCCGTTTTTTTCCCGATACCTTTGAATTCGGCACCCGACAAATAAGTAATGAGACCCATCTTTGAAGTAGGCGTTTCATTTTGGTAATTACTGGCTTGAAATTGTTTACCATACTTAGGATGCTCAACCTGTTGTCCATAAAAACGATAAGTTGATTCTTCCTTAATATCGGCAAAATTTCCGGTAACGACAACTTCATCCTCAGGCCATTCTAAGTTACTCTCAACACTATGAATTAAAATCACCTTATAAAAACTATCTTGGCTTTGAAAAAAAATGGTTGCAACTTTCCCAACTAAATAAGCTTGAGTTTCATTACTTTGAGAACCATCATCAAATAAACTTACCTTCTGAGCAACCATTATGCCACATCCCTTCTACCGATTATCACGTAATTTTATAAATGATTCTATCTCGCTTAATCGCTTTTTTTGTGCATCAAAGTATTTTTTATTTGTTAACCTAGACCGCGTGAAATACGTATCAAATTCAAGTCCTAAAACCATATTTACCAACCCACGTTGAAAATTCGCTTTTGCATGATTCTGATCACTCTCAAGTACTAAGTCATAGTACTTCGCCGCATTTTCAAATTGTCCTAATGCTAAAAAAATATCTCCAATCAATTCATTAGTATCAATATTTTCAGGATTTATTTCTTGTGCTGTAATCGCAAACGCTAGTGCCTGCTGGTATGATTCTTGCTCCATGTATGATTGTGCAAGCATCAAAAATGCATTTTCTTTCATTTCTGGATTAGTCACCTTTTGAAATGTTTGAATTGCTTCAACATATAATTCCGCCTCATAAAATACATTACCCAGTCCATAGACTAATAAGTCCGCTTTTATGTTTTTTTCGTCGAAATGTGAAATTGCCTTTTTGTAAAGTTCTTCTGCATGAACGTAATCTTTTACTTCGGTTAAATAACTCCCAAGTTGGTAATAAACATCTTGATTGTCAGGATGTTGTTCAACTTTTTCGACCAACTCATGAATGATTTTACTTGATTCTACTTCCTGCTCTTCTCTTTTATTCACTTTATTACTCCTTAAACGACATCACTTTCATCTCGTGCTCTATCTAAATAGTCGGTATCATTCCATTTGATTAAATTAAAGTCAGTTCCATTTTTGGTTTCTAAAATAGTTGTACTCGTATTTGATAGTCCACCTTGTTTGCGAAGATCCTTCAGTGGTACACCTAATAAATTTTGAATTAAAGCGCCTAGTGCTGCACCGTGACTGACAACAATAATATTTGCATCCGATTTATTTTGTGCCACAATTCGTTTAACAGCTGGGACCATACGTTTTAATAATTCTTGAAATGTCTCGCCATCAATTTTACGAGGTTCATATTTATCTGGATGATTACGGAATGCATCAAGTTCATCAGGGAACTCACTTGCCACATCGGTAAATTTCATCCCTTCCATTTTTCCCAAATGAAATTCTTCTAAATTTTTATCTAAAATAACGTTTAATTTTTGATTAAGGCCCTCGCTAATTAAATCCGCAGTGTCTCTTGCGCGTTTAATTGGGCTTGAATAAATGGCATCAAACTTTTTTTCCTTCAGAGAGCTGATAAGTTGTTGAATCTCTGTGTAACTTTGTTTAAGTAAAGGGGAATCCCCATTCGCACCTTGATATCGTCCTTCAAGATTCCATTCTGTTTTACCATGTCGAATAAAATATATATTAGTCATCTGTCAGTAGGACCCTCCATTTTTTTATCTCTATTATATTATGCCACAAAAATAAAAAGGCACAAACAAAACATTTGTTTTGTTTGTGCCTTTCATATCATAAATTCAATTTAAACGTATTGTAACTGTTTTGAACCCTTATCTAGGCTTTTAAATGCAGCATCAATGATACCGCTGCCCAAACATTCTGTACCATCATAAAAAACAACGGCTTGTCCCGGTGTAATCGCACGTACCGGTGCATCGAATGTTACTGTGGCCTCTGTATGATCATCATTTAAATGAACCGTCACACCAACATCAGTTTGACGATATCTAAACTTAGCAGTGATATGGAAATCATTACCAAATCGATCAATGGGTGCAATAAAGCTTAGCTCTGATGCTTCAAGATAATCCGCATAAAGTAAGTCGTTATGGTAACCCTGTCCGACAATCAACGTGTTTGTTGACAGATCCTTACCAACAACAAACCAAGGATCATTGCCTTCACCTGTACCACCAATACCCAAACCTTTACGTTGACCAATTGTGTAATTCATAAGACCGTAATGCTCGCCCATCTTCACACCATCAACGGTCATCATATTACCCGTCTGTGCTGGTAAGTACTCACCAAGGAATTTAGTAAAGTTACGTTCACCAATGAAACAAATACCCGTTGAATCTTTCTTCTTTGCAGTTGAAAGACCAGCTTCTTCAGCAATTCTTCTAACTTCTGGTTTTTCAATATTTCCAATTGGAAACATTACTTTTTGAATTTGCTCTTGTGATAACTGGCTCAAGAAATAAGTTTGGTCCTTATTGCTATCATCCCCACGTAACATATGCATAATACCGTCGGTATCTTGTTCAACTTGTGCATAATGTCCCATGGCAATGTAATCAGCGTCAAGTTCCATAGCGTAGTCAAAAAAAGCTTTGAACTTAATTTCTTTGTTACACATCACATCAGGGTTTGGCGTTCTACCCTTCTTATATTCGTCCAAGAAATACGTGAACACACGGTCCCAATATTCCTTTTCAAAATTAACGGAATAATAAGGAATTCCAATTTTGTTTGCTACCTTAGCAACATCTTTGTAATCTTCCGTTGCCGTACAAACACCCATTTCGTCCGTATCGTCCCAGTTTTTCATGAAGACACCAACAACATCATATCCTTGTTGCTTCAATAAATAAGCAACAACTGATGAATCGACACCTCCACTCATTCCAACAACAACACGAGTTTTACTATTATCTGGCATACTATCACCATCATTTCAATTAGATTCTGAAAAAATCTACGATTTGAAGGTCGCACTATTTCAGTAAATACTATTATACCAATAATACGAACTTATACAATCCTAGTGTGTCATAAATAGTTCTAATTCAAGTTAAATTAAAATTTTTATCAAATAAAAAAGCTTCTCATTAAAATCCTCCATGAGAATGCTTTAAATTATTCCTACTATTTTACCATGCACCATCACAATTTATATTTCCGAGACTATATTTTCTTCAAGACATCTCTGTCAACTAACTGACCAATAACATAATCAAATTGTTCAGTTTCGGCTTTTTTATTCTCATCTTTAAAAATATTAACTGCCTTAAGTCCATTTGCAGTCGTCGTTGACATTTTAAACCCACTCAACGTTTTATCAACAACAATTTTAACTTTAATACCTTGATTAAAAGGTGAATTAGGATCCAACGATCTTTCTAACTGAAAATTGCCTGCTTTAGTTTCCGCAAAGCCTAAATCTCTTAGCGTATATTTTTTTACATCAGCACTTAATTCATAAGTCACTATATCTCCCAAAAGTTGAATACTTTTTTCAAATGCCATAATTAACTACCTCCTATTTTTTTAACCGTCCAACAATTCGAACTAATTGCGTAACAAAAACAGCAATCTCTTCATCCGTATTGTCCTTACCGAAACTTAATCGAATAGATTCGGTCACTCGAGGGCTATTCTCACCATACATGGCAATCAGAACATGTGAAGGTTCCAAGTTGCCGGCAGTACATGCTGAACCACCAGAAACGGCAATACCAGCCAAATCTAAACGCGTTTGTAGAACTTCCGTCTGTACTCCCTTAATCCAAATGTTAAACACGTGTTGTAAATTATCATCTGAAAGCGTTCCATTGATTTCAAAATCAATCTTATTCACTTCTAATGCCGCAATGATTTGCTTTTTAAATCCTTGATATTTTAATTGACGCGCTTTCTTTTCGTCATCCGAGACTAAAGAAACGGCCTTCGCAAAGCCTGCAATTGCTGGCACATTCTCTGTTCCCGCACGCCTTTTATCTTCCTGTTCTCCGCCTTTAATAAATGGTGGAGAAAAAATGGTGTCGCGCTTATATAAAAAGCCTAGAAACTTAGGTCCATTCAATTTATGGGCTGAGGTTGATAGCATATCAATATGGTCTACATTAACATCAATATCCAATAAACCATATGCTTGAACGGCATCCGTATGAAACCAAGCTTGATGATCTTTCAAGATATCACCAATTTCATGGATAGGCATATGACTTCCTGTTTCGTTATTACCCATCATAATCGATACTAAAATCGTATCATCCTTCAGTGCATTTTTAAAATCTGTTATATCTATGACGCCATCTTCATTAACTGGCAAATAAGTAACTTCAAATCCAATTGATTCCAAATATTTCATTGATTTTAAAATCGCTTGATGCTCAACCGCAGAAGTAATTAAATGCTTACCCAGCGACTTTCTTTGAATTGCTGTCTGCATGATGGCCATATTATCACTTTCTGTACCACCACTTGTAAAAATAATTTCTGACTCCTTAGCATGAATACTATCGGCAATAACTTTTCGGCTATCATCAAGTACCATACGTGCTGAGCGTCCAAATTGATGAGTACTAGAGGCATTTCCAAAAGTAGTCTGCATGGCATTTGTCATGACTTCAATGACTTCTTTTGCCATTGGTGTTGTTGCCGCATTATCTAAATATATTCCTGACATAAAATTTTCTAGTCTCCTTTAAACTTTATTTTAGTAACGAAAGAATCATTTTTGCCGATTTTTGACCAGCCTCAATAATAAACTCATCAAACGTTTGACCAGCTTCTTCGTCCGCTACATCTGACATGGCTCTAACAATTGTAAAAGGAACACCAAATTGATATGCGGCCTGCCCAACTGCTGCACTTTCCATTTCACTACAAAGTGCCGTGGGAAAATGATTGAGAATTGCATCTGTTTGTTCTTGACTCGCAATAAATTGGTCCCCGGTCACAATAAGTCCCGGTTTTATACTTAAGTTATTCTCTTGAGCAGCCTTGGTAATTGCAGCATTTAAATCTATATCTGCCGAATATTTCGCCGGTTGCTGTGGTAATTGGCCAATTTCATAGCCAAATGCTGTTGCATCGACATCATGATAGGCAACTTCTGTAGCCAAAACAACATCACCAATTTTAAGTCCTTGCCCAATACCGCCAGCAGATCCGGAATTGATAACGGCTGTTACGCCAAATTCTGCAATCAGAAGTCCAGTTGTCATCCCGGCCTGAACTTTACCAATACCGGACCTTACTAGAACAACCTTATGTTTATTAATTTGACCAGTATAGAATGAAATACCACCAATTTCTTTATCTGTTCTATCTTCTAAATGACTTCTAAGCGAAATAATTTCTTCTTCCATCGCACACAAAATACCGTAAATCATAGTTGTGACCTCCACTTTATATTAATAATTAGGGTAATAGGAATAAAGCTAAAAAAACGATTATGATTGCGACAATCAAAAAACCAATTGTCCAATTTAAAAATCGATTTAATTTATTTTTTTTACCCGTTTTCTCTGGTTCATCCGTGAGGGAACTTCTGGTAGGATGCTCCTCCAGATATTCTTTCTCTACTCGTCGACGCTCTTCTTGACGCAATTCAGGATTATTCTCTAGTTCTTGTAATCTCTGATACTCACTTCTTGATAGTTTTGTTTCATCATCCATGTAATTCACCTTTTAATCGTTGAATTTCCCAATAAGCGACCGCTAAAATAGTTTTAACGTCTGTAATCTCGCCTGATTTAATCTTATCCTGAACCTCATCAAACGTCAATTCCATCAAATTTAAAAATTCATCAGCATCTTGAGGTAATTCGGTCTCGACATTTACCAACCCGGTTGCATGATATAGAGTTAGATATTCATCGGCGAAACCAACCGCAGAATGAAACCCATAAATTTTCGTTATTTTTTTTGGTGTATATCGCGTTTCTTCATTAAGTTCGCGCATTGCGGTTTCCATTAAATCATGGTCCTCGCCATTAATTTTACCAGCCGGAATTTCTAACGACGTTTTTCTAATTGGCGCACGCCATTGATTAACTAAAATAATCTTATCTTCATCCGTCACTGCAAATATACCGACAGCCCCGTGATGATGGACAATTTCTCTAGTCGATTGTTCACCATTAGGTAATTCAACAGTCTCCTTCGCAACTTCTATAACATGACCTTTAAAAAATATTTCTTCAGATAATACTTTTTCTTCTAAGTTCATCCAATCAACCTCGCAATTTTACTTTTTTAATTAAAATATTGTTCCAAGAAATGAGTTACTTTTTTTGTATAACCCGACTTATCTTTAGTAAAGGAGTTCCCGTGCTCTGCACCCGACACTATAAAAATATCTTTAGGGCCTTTTGTTGCTGCATAATTTTTATAAATCATTTCAGTCGGAACAAACTTATCTGTGCCACCATGAATAAACAAAACAGGCAATTTATTCTTACTCAACTGTTTAATTGAACTCGCTTCATAAAATGAATAACCCGCCTTAAACTTAGATATCACGCTGGCAACCGGTATAAATGGGATTTTAGGTAACTTATACATTTGTTTCAACTGATAAGTTAGCTCATCGGCCACACTGGTATAACCGCAATCCTCAATAATTACTTTAACTTGTACGGGCAATCGTTTTTCACCGCTTAACATCATAACCGTAGCACCGCCCATGCTGATCCCAAATAATGTAATTTTTGAATCTGTCCCTTGATAATCTATGACCTTGTTAAGCCATTTTAAATTATCATTTCTCTCTAACCATCCGTATCCGATATACTTTCCTTGGCTTTGCCCATGTGCTCTAGCGTCCGGGGCAATAACGTTATAACCCTGATCATGATAAAAATGAATAAATCGAACCATCGACTCTTTCTTACCCATAAACCCATGGGCAACAAATATTGTTTTATTAGTCTTTTTTTCTGCCGGCACATAGATTGCTTTAAGTTTTAAGTTATCATCAGACGTAAGTTCCCAGTTCAATTTTTTAATCCGATTTAACCATTCATTTTCTCTTTTTAATTCAACACTCGCCGTTTCGGATTTAATAAATCCTTTATTCGTCGGTGTCTCCGCATATTTAAATAAATAATAGCTAATTCCAAAAATAATAAGCCCAATTATGACAAAAACTATACAAATTCCAACAATCCATTTTTTCATTTGTTTCCTCAAGTGTTTCCTTTCATTTTAAATTAAAAAAAGGATAAAAGACAGTCATTTATGTCTTTTACCCTAATTAAATTACCTGATACTTGAGATAAATTCTAAATAATTTTCTTGTTCATTTGTTGGGACCCATTTTGCATGAGAATAATCACCATTCATGGCATCAGCTAAGTCAACTGTTACATTTGCAACATTAGTCGCATTACCGATTAATGACATCCAATATTCGCCATTATCATTTTGATGTACTATCGTTTTAACCATCCCACCAGGATTTCTAACGTTAATCTCAGTTTCAAAAGGTACCTGTTTGTTACTTAACATCACAAACATTAAACTTGATGCAGACATCGCTGTCCCACATGCATTGGTAAAACCGACCCCACGTTCATACGTTCTAACAAAAATCGAATGACCGTCTAATTTTTCAACAAAACTAACGTTGACTCCGTCAGGGAAGTAAGGATTCTCACCGTTTAAATATGTTGCAATTTTTTCAAGCTCTGGCCCTTCCAACGTCTCATGATCAACAAAAGCTATTAGATGAGGGTTAGGAACCGAAACTGCTGAAAATTTTAACGTTTTTGAAAATTCAGGAACATAATCATCAACCAGAGTTTCTCGGTCTAGAAACATCGGTAACGTCTCTGACATAAAACTAACGGGCGAAATTTCAACATTATATGCTGCGACGTTCGATTTAAGGTCTGGCGCTTTTTCAACCTTCAAATCAGCATGCATTGTTTCAACTTTAAATGTCGTTTGTCCATATTCTTTTTCTAAATAACGTCCAACTGTTCTTAAGCCATTTCCGCACATACTGGCTTCCGTACCATCAGCATTAATAACTCTCATCTGGCCCAAAACACCACTATGTTCGGAATGATCAACAACCAAAATACCATCTGATCCACCGTGTAAACCAGTTATACGGTTACACATTTTAATTGCTAACTCTTTTAATTGTTCATCGGACAACGCGACTTCTAATTTTGTCTGATCCAAAAGAAAGAAATCATTTTCTGATCCATGCACCTTAATTAATTGCACATTAAACACCCACTTCCACTGTAATTGTATAACCCACATACTACCTCATAATCTGAGTTTTGTAATCATTTTGGCTCAAAAAAAGGAATAACATAATGTTACTCCTTTTCAGAAATTTGATTAATTTTCGAATCCTTCTGTAACTGCTTTAGGGTAGTTACGTTCAACAATTGTTGCACAACGATGACAAAGAGTTGGTAATTCAGGATTTTCACCCACATCTGTCTTAATCATACGACATCTTTGACAAACTTCGCCACTGGCAACTTCGACCTTGACAGCTAAATCATCAAATTTGGTTGCATCTTCAGGTGCGTTTTCAACTGATAAAATTTCTAAATCAGAAACAATTAGTTGTTGACGTACATCCGTGTTAAGCGCATCTAATAAAGCTTTGTCAGAATCATTCACATATAAACTAACTTTTGCTTCAAATGACTTTCCAATTAATTTTGCATCGCGGGCATCTTCTAACACCTTTAACACGTGTGAACGCATTTTCATAAATGCTTGCCAATTTTCGACAATTTTAATTTCACCGTCAAAATGAGCAACTTCTGGCATTTCACTTAATTGAATATATTCTTCTGGTTCTTTTAAATAGTCCCAGACCTCTTCAGTTGTATGTGGCAAGATAGGCGTTAATAACTTAGCCATTGTTGTCACAATCTGATAGAGAACTGTTTGCATTGAACGTCTCTCGAAGCTATCTTCAGCTTCAATGTAGACGATATCTTTTGCGATATCTAAGTAGAATGCAGACAAATCATTTGAAATGAACGTAATCACTTTCTTGTAAATTGCTAAGAAATCATATTCAGCATAGTTATTTAATACTTCTTTTGAAAAGGCATTTAATTTAATTAACATATATTTATCTGCAGATGCCAAATCGTCAAATGCAACAGCATTTTTACTTGGTTCAAAATCAGTTGTATTAGCCAAAATAAATTTAAATGTATTTCTAATTTTACGATATGTTTCTGAAACTTGTTTTAAGATGTCCATTGAAACAGCAACATCAGATGAAGTATCCGCCGAAGCAGTCCATAATCGAACAATTTCAGCACCTGACTGTTTAATAACCTTACTTGGTAAAATAATATTACCAAGTGACTTACTCATCTTATGACCTTTATCATCTAGAACAAATCCTTGTGACATCAACTGTTTGTATGGCGCAATACCATTAGTCGCAACGGACGTAATAATACTTGAGTTAAACCATCCTCGATATTGATCTGAACCTTCCATGTAAAGATCTGCAGGATACGTTAAATTATCACGTTTGCCCAGTACGCCTCTGTGAGAAGAACCAGAATCAAACCAAACATCCATAATATCTTCTTCTTTTGTGAACCCGCCGTTTGGACTGTGTTCACTCGTGAAGCCTTCAGGAAGCAATGCTTTAGCATCGTGTTTAAACCAGATATTTGAGCCATGTTCTTCAAATAATTGCGCAACATGTTCAATTGTTTCTGGTGTAATAATTGGTGTGCCATCTTCTGCATAGAAGATTGGTAACGGAACACCCCATGCGCGTTGACGTGAGATTACCCAATCACCACGATCTTTAATCATGTTGTAAAGGCGAACTTTACCCCATTCGTTTTTAAAATCAACTTTATCAATTTCTTTTAAAATATCATCACGGAACATCTCTACTGATGCAAACCACTGTGCTGTTGCACGGAATACAACTGGTTTCTTTGTACGCCAATCATGTGGATAACTATGCGTAAAGAATGATAACTTAAGTAAATGACCATTTTCTTTCAACTGATCAGTTACAAGTGGGTTTGCTTTATCATAAAAGATACCTTCAAAACCAGGAGCATCTTCATTCATGATACCTTTTTCATCTAAAACAGAAACAACAGGTAATTTATATTTTTGTCCCGCAATAAAATCATCTTCACCATGTCCTGGAGCTGTATGAACAAGTCCTGTACCAGAATCTAAAGTGACATGGTATCCAAGGATAACTAATGATGTACGATCATATAACGGATGTTGTACCGTCATATATTCCATATCACGACCAGAAAACTCTTTTAGCACTTCAACATTTTCCCAATCAAATTCTTCTTTTAATACGCTTAAACGTTCTTCTGCGACTACATACTTTGTGCCATCAGCATCAATTTGGATGTATTTGTAATCAGGATGCACTGCTACACCATAATTAGCGGGAATCGTCCATGGTGTTGTTGTCCAAATAATCATTTTTGTATCTGTATCTAAAATATCTTTTCCATCTACAACATCAAATGTGATATACATTGAAGGTGATTTAATATCTTGATATTCGATTTCTGCTTCAGCCAATGCTGATTCAGATGATGGTGACCAGTAAATTGGTTTTTTACCTTTATAGATATACCCTTTTTCGGCCATTTCACCAAACATTCTAACTTCTTCAGCCTCAAATTCAGGTTGTAGTGTCATGTATGGGTTGTCCCATTCAGCTGCGACTCCTAAACGTTTAAAATCTTCTCGTTGTAAGTTAACTTGTTCTAAAGCATACTTTTCACAAAGTTCACGGAAAGCTGCTTTTGACATTTTTTTACGATCAACGCCCTGTTTAACCAATTGTTGTTCAATTGGTAGACCATGTGTATCCCAGCCCGGTACGTAAGGAGCTCTGAATCCCATCATTGATTTTGAACGGACAATGATATCTTTTGTGATTTTATTTAAAGCATGACCCATATGGATATTACCATTGGCATATGGAGGTCCATCATGCAAAATAAAGCTTGGTTTGTTTTCATTCAATTTTTGTCTTAATTCATAAACGCTATCTTGATTCCATCCATCTTGGCGTTCGGCTTCCTTAACGGGTAAATTACCACGCATTGGAAATTCCGTTTTACCTAAGTTTAAGGTTTCTTTCATTTTCATAATATAAACTCCTTTTAAAAGTTATTTTATCTTATTATACACAAAAAGACTCCGTTACAAGGGACGAAGTCTTCGCGTTACCACCCAAATTTAGACAGACACTAGTCTTTTACTTTTATCTATCACTCAATCATCATGGTAACGGAGATGATTCCGATTAAACTTACTTAATAGTTCAGTTTAATTAACTTATTGAGAGGATAAATTACATAACAGTGATTATCGATTTCCCACTATCATCGATTCGCTAAAAATATGTTATATAATTGTTGTTCTCAACTTTTATTTATTGTCTGGAAAAATAACCATTGTATCTTGATCATTTTGTTCAGAAACTTCATTTGAATCTGATTCAGCAATAATTTCAGTAACGACGATGCCATCATCATTATTATTAACTGCTTCCTTCATCTCTTTAGCTTCACGTTTTTCCTTATCTTCTTCACGTTTTAAAACGTCTTGAATTTCAGAATATGTGCTAGTTTCACCTTGTTTTAAAATTTCATCCCAATCAGAACTTTTAACAACTTCTAATTGTGATTCCATCATAACTTTAAGACGTTGACGGAAGATACGTGCTTGTTTCTTCAAGTCGTCAGTTTCGACAGCTAACTTTTTAGCTTTTTCTGATGCCATATCAATAATATGTTTAGCCTTTTCGTTAGCCTCATCAATAATATCATGACCCTGCTTTTGTGATTCCTTATTAATAATTTCAGATTCACGTTTAGCATTAACTTTAACACGATCAGCAGCTTCTTGGGCTACAATGATTGATTGGTTTAACGAATCTTTTAAATCGTTAAAGTATTCCAATTTTTCATTACTCGTTTTAACTTCATCAGTTAAATTTTCATTCTCTTTTAAAGTTAATTCGTAATCTTTAATAATTTTATCAAGAAAATCATTAACTTGATCTTGGTCATAACCTCTCAATTTTACGTTAAACTCTTTATTATGAATATCCAATGGACTTAAAGTCATTTTGCACGTCCTTCAAAATTTATTTTTTTAAAACAGACAACTCTAATTTATATTTATCTTTTCTTGTCATACCTGCCACTAAATCTAATTTAATCCGACCAAAGCCTCGAATAGAAAGCACGTCAAACTCTGCCAACTCGTAATCAGGTTTACTAATTACTTGCCAATTTAAACTAACTTTTTCAGAATTAACTAGATTTTTAGCATTTTGACGAGACATATTATATACGGCCGAAATAACTGAATCAATTCGTAATGAAGCAACTAACTCAGATTGGGACTGCCATTCATCCGTTACAGAAACTATCTGAGAAAAAGAAACTTCTTCAAGAGAAACCTTAATTTTACCAATACGATCAATTTGATTAATTAAGTAATCAGCCATCTTTTTTTCAACAACAACTTGCCATTGCTGGCCATCTGTTACAATATCTCCCAGAACTTCTCTATCTAATCCTGCGTTAGCTAGCGTTCCTAAAATTTGCCCATGCTTTAACGTGGCAAATTTAACGGGGTATTTAATTTCAATTAGCTGTAAATCGAAATCGCTATCCTGAACTTCAAAATAAGCCGGATAAAAAAGTAATCTTCTTCGCTCAGCATCTTTTGTACCACCAAATAATTTCATGCTAATCTCATCACTTTGACCCAACAGGTAAGTTGCAATGTGAGCTTCCCTAGGATTCAAAAAATGAGTTAAAACGGCCCTGTATTCCGACTTAGCTTGTTCAATATAATCTGATAGCGTATCAATAATTTCTTTTTCATCAGGTCTGAAATGTTGATATATTGCATCATTCATATTATTATCCTCCAATAGAAAGACGAATTAAGGTCGTTAAAATACCCATAATTCCGTTTTGAATGAAACTTAACGCGATTATTGCAACAATCGGTGAAAAACTAATGCCTCCAATTGCCGGAATAAAACGATCAAAAAATGCAAGATACGGCTGACAAATCCTACTTAAAAAATGACCGACCGGTGTATTATACGCACCCGGGAACCATGACATTAATACGTAAATAATGATTGCCAGCTGATAAGCATCAAAAGCCCAGCTAATAACTCTGGCTAGTAATTGAATAAATTCAATCATGTATACACCTCGATTTTTCTGTTATTCGAATTTTTCAAAAATATTATCCGCCATATTACCTTCAACCGTAAATGAATTTGGTGTACAGAGGAAAATATTATCTCCAATTCTTTGAATGGTTCCATTAATAGCAAAGACCGTTCCTGACAAAAAATCAACGATTCTTTTAGATTGAACTTCATCCATCTTTTGAAAATTCACGACAATCGCCTGATTTTGTAGTAGATGTGTCGCAATATCTTTAACGTCAGAATAAATTCTAGGTTCGAATAAATTAATTTTTTGTGGCTGACTATACTTTCCGTTAATTGAAACAACTTTATTACTTTGATTCAACGACGCGTTTTGCATAGCCCCTTCGGCTTGATAGCCATCATTTTCAAAATCGTCATCCTCGGCTAAGCCAAAAAAACGACCAATTTTTTCAAAAGCCATAATAGTAATCTCCCCACTGATTCAATTTAGTTAATCTTTACGTCTTCTTCTAAAGAACGGTGGTGTGCTTAATCCATCATCGTTATTTGTTGATTCTTCATCTTTATTAACGTCATTTTTAAATACGTCAAAACTTGGTTTTTCCACATTATCAAATTCCGTTGATTTTTTTTCTTCAGGTTGACTTGTTGGGTGCATGATATCCCAATCGTCAAAACGGTCTTCTTGTTTTTCAGTTGGTGTTACTTTAGGTGCTTCATTTCTTGGCAACGTTCTTGTACGAGCTGTTGATTTTTTTTCTTCTTTAACATCGTCAATACCAGTTGCAATAACAGTTACGACAATTTCATCGCCTAAGTCTTCATTAATTGACGTCCCAAAGATAATGTTAATTTCATCAGATGCAGCTTGTGAAATAATTTCAGAAGCTTCTTGCGCTTCAAAAAGACTCATATCAGCGCCACCAGTAATGTTTAACAGAACTTGTTTTGCACCGTCAATTGAAACTTCTAGTAATGGTGAAGAAATAGCTTTCTTTGTTGCTTCAGCAGTTCTATTCTCACCTGTAGCTGAACCGATACCCATTAAAGCAGTACCTTGATCTGCCATCACTGTTTTAACATCAGCAAAATCTAGGTTAATTAGACCGGGTGAGGTAATTAATTCAGAAATACCTTGAACACCTTGACGTAAAACATTATCCGTTTCTTGGAATGCTTCAAGCATTGGTGTTTTCTTATCAATAATTTCAAGTAAACGATTATTAGCAATAACGACTAATGTATCGACTTGATCTCTAAGATTAGCAATTCCTTCAGCAGCAAAGCGACTACGTTTTGGTCCTTCAAAGGTAAATGGACGAGTTACTATTCCGACTGTTAAGATACCTTGATCTTTAGCTATCTTAGCGACAACAGGAGCAGCACCAGTACCAGTACCTCCACCCATTCCTGCAGTAACAAAAATCATATCTGCGCCATCAATAGCTTCAATAATTGCTTCTTCGCTTTCTTGCGCAGCTTTGCTTCCAATATCTGGTGTTGCACCAGCACCTAAACCACGAGTTAATTTAGGTCCTAATTGAATTTTAATTTCTGCTTTTGAGCTTTCCAGTGCTTGAACATCCGTATTCAATGCAATAAATTCAACACCAGAAACATTTTCGTCAATCATGCGGTTAACAGCATTACCACCAGCGCCACCGACACCAATTACTTTAATTACTGCGCCTTTATCTTCACTTGAGTCCAAAGAAAATTCCATTACTTACTTCCTCCTGTTTAGTCGAAAAATTCATTAAAAAAGTTTTTTACTGATTTTAATGGATCTTTAGATGTTTTTGGTTTTTTAGTTTTTTTAGCCTGACCTTTTACGGCCTGCTTCTTAGGTTTATCGTTATCCATTTCAACAACACTATAACTTAATTGATCACCATCTAGTCCCATTGCACTTTTCACTAGTAATGTGACTTCATCTTGTCTCACCGCATAATTAATTAAGCCTAAAGCTTGAGCAAAAGATGGGTAACGTAATCCCATCTGATCGGGAACATAAGTTTTAACTTGAACTTGCAAAATTTCAGATGCAAGTTCTGAAATACCAGGTAATGCGGCAAGTCCTCCGGTTAGTATAACGCCACCCGGTAAGTCTAGTGCTTTTGTAGCATCCAATGCATTCTTGATCTTATCTAAAATTTGAGAAATTCTTGCTTCAATAATCTCAGATAAGTATTTTTCAGAAATATTAAGTGGCTCACTCTGCCCAACAACATCAACGGGGAAAATATCATCCTCCGAAGCTAAGTCAGAATTTGCAAATCCATAATTACGTTTTAATTTTTCGGCATTTTCAACAGATGTATTAAGGACCACAGAAATATCCTTAGTGACAAAATCGCCACCTTCTTGGTCCACATATGTAAATTTCAATTTGTGATCATGTATTACGGAAGCAGTTGTTTGTCCACCTCCAAGATCAATAAGTACAGTTCCAAAATCTCTTTCACCATCAGACATTGCAACTGACGCAAGTGCCAATGGGTTCACAATGGTTTCCCTGATAGTTAGTCCAGCGTTTTCAACACATTTTTTTAAATTGTGAATGATTGTCTTAGGCCCCGTATAAACTGAACCATGCATTTCTAACCGCACACCAATCATACCTCTTGGATCTTTAATACCATCAAATCCATCGACGACAAACTCATCAGCGATGATATCTATGATATCTCGTTCTGGCGGTAAGTTTTGAACTAACGCCGCACTTGCAACGTTAACAACATCTTCATTTGTAATTTCTTTTGATTCATCCGAAACGGCAATCATGCCATTACAAGGGATAATCTGTAGTAAATTAGCGGGAATACCCACATGTACTTCATTTATCTGAATATTTGCTTTTTCTTCAGCCTGTTTAATCGCTTTTTGCACCGAAACGACTGCCTTGTCAATATCAACTACAATTCCCCTGTTTAAGCCCACTGAACGCTCATTACCAATACCAATAACGTTCAATTGGCCATTAACGTATTCAGAAACGATAACTTTAATTGACGTCGTTCCAATATCCAACCCAACATATATACCTGCATTACCCATCTGAAAAAGAACCTCCTTACAGCATGCTTTTAATATTATTTTTTATAAGATATAATACACACATTTTACCACAGTGAGACCCTATTTAGAAAGGATATCCCATAGCGTATATCAATTTTGTTAACTTTTCTTATTATATGGATAAGAATATGCTCCAACCTCTAAATCAACGACACCTTTTTCCTTCATTTTTGATGAAATACTTGGATAAAAGGCCATTTTGTCTGCAAAATCATCAATATTCGCAATGACTTTATTTCTATCATTCATATAAATATAAATTCTCTGATTATTTACCTTTGAAGGTTGATAATCAATTTCTGAGATACCATTCCTAATTTTTAATGGAATTTTTCGATATTGTGCAACCATACTCTGTAATATAGTAGGTTGGTCAAATTTTGAATAGGTTGGATAATTACCAACTGGTTGTTTAAATGTACTTGCCCCCACCGCACCGTTCAAGAATAATTGATAATATGCTTTGTTTTTATAAACATATCCGGCAAGATCGTATTCAACAATAGATAATTTAACGTCGTTCCATTTATCATGACTAATGGTTAAAGATTTAACTTGAGGTAGTTCTTTTTTTATCTCACGTAAAGTCTTTTTTTTGTTAAAAAGTGCACTCGATAAAGGATCATTGGTATGCAAGTTACTTGCATTTTCAACCTGTTGCTTTGATACTGTCTTTTCACCTGAAACATTGATAGTTTGAACTTTACTCAACGGTGAGACAAAATATAACGCAACCAGCCCAATCACCAAGAATGAGCCAACAATAATAATCAATTTTTGTCGAAGAACATGATGTTGATACTTCTTTAATTTTGGTAATCGATCACTAATCATTTTGGGATTACCAAAAAAATCAAATCGTTTACTTTTCTTTTCTTTTTTACCTTGTAAGGCCTCCCAAGGTGTCAATTCGGTTTTTTTCTTTTTAAAGAACTTATTTTTTGACATCTTATTTGGCCTCCCTGGCTTATTTTTTTTCTTTAATTAAATCTTCCATAACGACAATTAATCTATCAGCAGCATCAGGCACACCCATCTTACGTGAGTTCTCTGCCATCTGCTTTCTAACGTCATCGTTAAGCATTATTTCATCAACAACTTCAACCAGTTTTTCACCAGTTAATGCGTCCTCAGTAATTAATTTTGCCGCATTGTTACTCACTAAACTCATTGCATTCTTCGTTTGATGATTATTTGTGACGTATGGGCTAGGCACTAAGATAGAGGGTAATCCAAGCGCCGTAATTTCTGCGATACTTGTCGCACCGGCACGACCCAGAATAACAGAAATATTACTTAATAAATTAGGCATATTGTTCAGATATGGTTTAACAATAATATTTTCATTCAATTGAACACCATCTAGATTAGCCATAATTTTATCGTAATGAACATTACCAGTAACAAATAATATTTGATATGGTTTTTTATTCAATTCTGGAATTGCAGTAACCATTGCCTGATTAATTTTTTCAGCGCCCCTTGAGCCACCAAAAACGAGCATTGTTGGGATGTCATCTGACAAATTATATTCCGATAACGCGTCTATTTTTGTTTCATTTACAACTTGTTGTGCCCTTGGGTTCCCCGTAAAGACAACTTTTTTCTTTGGAAATTGGTCCGCAACGGATTCAAATGATATCGCCACTTTATCAACAAAATGACTCAAAAATTTATTTGTAATACCCGCAACGCTATTTTGTTCATGAACAATTGTCGGTATATGTAACCGCGCAGCGGCGTATACGACTGCACCAGACACATATCCCCCGGTCCCAATAACAATATCCGGTTTAAACGCTTTAATCATTTTTTTAGCATCTTTAACACTTTTTAAAAATAATTGAATTGTTTTAACATTTTCCATCGACAACGATCGTTTAAATCCCTGAATTTTAATTGTTTTAAACGGGATGTGATTATCAGGTACAATCCGACTCTCAAGTCCTTTTTCAGTTCCAACGTACAAAAATTCTGTTGTTGGGTCTTTTATTTTTAATGCTTCAATAAGGGCTAAGGCGGGATAAATATGCCCACCAGTCCCACCACCAGAAACTATAATTTTCATATTTAGTTATCCTCTACTTGCATTAGTTTTTCCACTGCATCAATATATTGATCCCCACGGACTTCAAATGAAGGGTACTGATCCCAACTTGCCGCTGCCGGAGATAATAAAATAATATCATTATCCGTGCTTAACTTATAGGCTTCCGGAACTGCAGCGACAACATCTGTAACCCGCTTAATTTCTGTAATCCCCGCTGCTTCTCCAGCGTCTTTCATTAAATCGGCCGTTTCTCCAAAAACAATCATTGCTTTAACATGTTGTTTAAGTACAGGCACTAATTTTTCAAACGTAAACCCTCGATCTAATCCGCCCGCCAATAAAATAATTGGCTGCGAAAAGCCTTTAACGGCCATCTCAGTTGCTTCAATATTAGTTGCTTTTGAATCATTATAGAATTTACGATGATGCCATGTACTGACGAATTGTGTACGATGTCGTACCCCGGTAAACGTCGTTAATACATCTTTGATAGCTGAGTTTTTTACGCCCTTAATTTTAACAACTACAATAGCTGCAAGTATATTTTCAATATTATGTTCGCCAGGAATATTAACGTCATCTGTCTTCATTATAACTTCATCTTGATAACAAATATTACCATCCTTGACGTAAGCACCCGTTTGTATTTTAGCCAATCTAGAAAAAGGAATTACCTTTGCATGACTAGTTTTGGCTAACTCACGAAGCTCTTCTAAATCCCAATTAATAACAAAAAAATCATTTGAATCCTGATTTTCTGTTATCCGCATTTTTGCTTTTACGTAGTTTTCTCGTGTTTGATGGTAATCCGTATGCGCTTCATAAATATTAGTAATTACAGCAATTTCGGGTTTTAACTTATCAATACCACATAGTTGGAAACTTGATAATTCGGTTACAATGACATCATTTTGGGTTGCTTTTTTAGCAACGGCAACAGATGAAACACCAATATTACCAGCCACAAATGCCTGGCCTTGTTTTCTTTCTTGATTTAACATTAATGAAATTAAAGTGGTCGTCGTTGTTTTACCGTTAGTTCCTGTAACACCAATCATTGGTGCCTCAGATATTTCATAAGCCAATTCTGGTTCTGTAATAATTGGTAGACCTTTTTCCATTGCCTTTGCGATAATTGGATTCGTATATGGAATTCCAGGATTTTTTACGATTAACTCAAAACCTTCATCTAGTAAAGAGAGTGGGTGCCCGCCCGTAATCACTTGAATACCTTCGTCCAATAATTCTTTGGCGTCTAGATTATCATCAATGTTTTTTCGGTCATTTACTGTTACAGATGCGCCTAACTCTTTTAAAAGCTTAGCCGCGTTCATGCCACTCTTCGCTAAGCCAACTACTAGAACCTTTTTATTTTGATAATTCGTAATATTCTTCATTCCAATAAGATCTCCCTTTATAAAATAACTAACAATGTCAATATTGCAAAAATTAATCCAATTGTCCAAAAGACAATATCAATTTTCCATTCATTCCAACCGCTCATTTCAAAATGATGATGAATTGGGCTCATTTTAAAGATACGTTTACCCGTCAATTTAAACGAAGCGACTTGCAAAATAACACTTGCCGTTTCGCAAACGAATATGATACCAATAAAAATAAGTGATAACTCTTGGTGCAATAAGATTGAGACGGTTGCTAATGCACCGCCCAAGGCTAAAGAACCCATATCCCCCATAAAAACTTTAGCGGGTTTATGATTAAACCAGATAAACGCGATAAGAGCACCTATGACTGATAAACAGAAAATAAGTATGTCGTCTTGGTGTTGTACGTGTGCAACGACGGCATATGCGCCAAAAGCAATAATAGCTTGTCCAGCAACTAAACCATCAATTCCATCAGTTAAATTAACCGCGTTAGAGAACCCAACGAGCCAAATAATAATAAAGACCGCATAAAGGATGCCTATTGAGACTTCACCGAACCCTAAAATATTAATGGAAAGTGGTAATTGTTCATGCATATAGACTCCGGTAAGGATTAATCCCCCTACTATCTGTCCTAACAATTTTTGCCAAGCCTTCAGGCCTTCATTTTGTCGTTTAAATAATTTGATACTATCATCCCAAAAACCTAGTACAGCATATAAGAACAGGATAAAAATTAGAATCAACATTGCTGGCGTCATAGTTTTCGCCCAGATTGACGTCCAAATTGCTGTGATAATAATTGCAATGTTAAAGACAAATCCGCCCATTGTTGGTGTGCCTGATTTTTTTTCATGCCATTTTGGTCCTTCTTCTCTAATCATTTGACCTTGTTTTCGCATTCTAAAATAACCAATAAATAGTGGCATAAACATAAATGTTAGTGCAAATCCGCTCACCAACGGTATAATCATTTCCGGCTTAGTCATTGTCTCATCCTCGCTTAATTCTTATTTTTTATTTAACGCTACTGTTGCTTCTTCTACATCATCAAAATGAACTTTTTCTCGACCAAGGATTTGATAATCTTCGTGCCCTTTACCTGCAATCAAAACAATATCACCAGGCTGTGCCTTACCGATTGTTTCAGCAATCGCATCATGTCTATCCATTATAACTGTTGCTCTGTTTTCTGGAATACCAGTTAGCATATCTGCCATAATTTGATTAGGATCTTCAGTTCTAGGATTATCCATCGTAAATACTGGATAATCACTATAATTTGAAGCTATTTTAGCCATTTTAGGTCGTTTACTTTTATCACGATCTCCTCCACAACCCACAATACAATACACATTTTTCTGAGCAAAGTCTTGAATCGTTTCTAAAACGTTAAGCAATCCATCTGGCGTATGTGCATAGTCAACAATGACGCTGACACCAGTCTTAGAAGGCACTAATTGGAAGCGTCCTTTAACTCCGGTCACTTTTTCAAGTGATTTTATTATCTGCTTTTCATCTAGTCCAGCAGCATACGCAGCACTAAATGCCGCCAACATATTGTATACATTGAATAATCCAATGAGTTGCATTGTTATATGCGTTGTTTTCCCAAAAATAATTAAATCAAATTCAGTTCCATGACTTTTTATTTCAATATTTTTAGCTTGAATCATGGCTTCGTCATTTTCAATACCATATGATAATACCTGAGCAGAAGTAAATTGCGTAAACGTTCTGGCAACCGGGTCATCAAAATTCAAGACAGCTACCTTTGCGTCACCAGACTCCGTGTAGTGATTACCAAGTTGCGCAAATAACATACTTTTCGAATGCGCATAATTGTCCATTGTTTTATGAAAATCTAAATGGTCTTGCGTTAAGTTCGTGAAGACTGCAATATCAAAATCAATCCCCCAAACACGCCCTAAAACTAATGCGTGTGAAGAAACTTCCATTGCAACGGTGTCAACTTTTTCTTGTTTCATTTGTGCTAAAGTCCGTTGTAATGTAATAACGTCAGGCGTTGTATTATTTGAAGGATAAACCGTATCATTTATTTTTCGGTACATCGTCCCTATTAAGCCCGTTTTTTGATTCAAATCACGATAAATTTGTTCAATTAAATGTGTCACAGTTGTTTTACCATTAGTACCTGTAACGCCAATCATTCGCATTTTTTGACTGGGAACGCCATAAAAGACATCGGCAAGAATTGCCATTGCACGATTAGTATCCTGCACATATACGACAGGAACTGATACGGATATTGGTTTGCGGGCTATAATAATTTTTGCCCCTTTTTCAACTGCTTGAGTAACAAAATCGTGGCCGTCCACTGTATAACCCTCAACAGCAACAAATATACTATTTTCAACAACTTCTCTTGTATCTTGCGTCAGTAATTTAATATCTAATTCTGAATCAATTGCCATAGATACTTTTTTAAATTTTAAACTTTGAATTAATTTGTCTGCTCTCATAGTCTACATTCACCTTTTTATTTTAACGTTAATTTAACTGTTGTTGATTTCTTTACAACCGTATTTGCTTTAATACTCTGCTCTGAAACGTAGCCACTACCCGTCGTTGTTATATTTAATTTCATTATTTCGGCGGCATTAACGGCATCACTCTTCGACCATCCCGTTAAATCAGGCATCACCATTTCGCCATCAGTTACTAACAGGACCTTACGACCAGACAATACAGTAGCTCCCGATGCCGGGTACTGGTTTGCTATAGTTCTTCCATTTCCAATAACTGCGACATCTAAATTCTGCTCATTCAATGTTGATTTAGCCGAAGAAGTTTTGCTACCTTTAACGTCTGCAACCATTACATTAGTTTTAGACGATGAAAGGGCCGTTGAGCTATCTTCTTCTAAAGTCCTCTTCATCAAAGGATTAAAGACTTGCGCTAGAATATCGTTACCGGTCGTACCTTGCATATTTTGTGGTTGTTTCATGGTGACATAAATGACATATTTAGGATCTTTCGCTGGGGCCATTCCAACAACTGAAAAGACATAGTTCGCATCCCCTGTCAGATAACCCGTTCCATCTGAATTAGCAATCTGAGCTGTCCCTGTTTTAGCAGCTAATTTATAGCCATCAATTTTAAATGCATTCCCAGTTCCATAATCTTTATAAATAACATCTTGCATCATACTAAGGACTTCTTGAGAAGTCGATTTTTTAATGACTTGTCCCATGCTCGTTGTTTTTGCTTGGTAGGTCGTTTTACCCGTATTAGGATCTACAATCTTATCAACAAGCGTTGGTTTTATCATTTTACCATTGTTAGCAAACGCCGTAAAACCTTGCATCATTTGCATAGTTGTCACATTAATTCCTTGTCCAAAAGCGGTATCCGCTTGTTCAATTGGGTATTGGAATTCAATACTTCCGTTTGCCTCACTTGCCAAACCTAAATTTGTACTTTTAAGGAATCCAAATTTTTTAATATACTCAAGCCATGCGTTAGGTCCCATTATTTGTTCTAACTTAGCCATACCAACGTTACTTGAACGAGCGAAACCTTCACGATAAGTAATTAATCCCCAACCAGAAGTATTCCAATCGGGTACCATTTTAGTTCCCACTTTTAAAACCCCTGATTTATATGTTGCATTTTCGTTGTACGCACCATTTTCAATAGCAGCGGCCATCGTAAAGACCTTCATAGTAGATCCGGGTTCATAACTGTCTTCAATTAAAGTATTACGCCACATTTTAGAAATACCACTTTTAGTATCCGCATTAAATGTTGGGCGTTGACTACCCGCTAAGATTTTTCCATTTTTTGCATTCATAACGACAACATTCATGGATTTTGGATTATATTTTTTTTGAACCTGTGTCAAAGTGGTTTCAAGATACGTCTGTAATTTCGTATCAATCGTTGTGTAAATGTTGCTACCATTTTCTACAGTTTTCGTTTTTGTTTTCGAGTTAGGTAATTGATAACCATAGCTATCCTTTTGAACCTCTTTTAATCCATCTGTCCCACTCAGTTGCTTGTTAAATGCTAATTCAAGACCCATTACACCCGATAATTTTGAGTCACCTGTTTTTTCTGTCGTTTTTGTCACACCAATTAAATGAGATGCAAAGACACCGTTTGGATACAACCTTGCCTGCGTTTTTGTGAAATAAATACCACTTAATCCGGCAGAATTAATTTTATTTTTAGTTTCTAATGACAAGTTTTTTCCAGAGTTCCCAAACTCTACCTGGAAAGTACCTTTTTTTGCATTCAGAGTATCATAAACTTTATTTTCTTTCATGCCAATTGCATCACCAATAACCTTAGCTGCCTTACGTTTATCGGTTACATACAAAGGCTTATGGTTAGCGCCGACATATGTTTTTGATAAAACAGCGTACACTGAATAATTGGTTGTATCTTCTGCAATCGGCTGATTTGAGTCATCATAAATTGTCCCGCGACTCGCCTTATCAATACGACTATTTTCGTACAGTGACTGCGTTTGACTACTCAAATTAACATCTGAAACTTTCCCACCTATGACAATATAAGAAAAACGAATGATAAACATTAAAAGAATCGCTAAAACAGTCAGGATTAGTAGCACACCAAACCTTTGCCTGTTTCTACGTTTCTTTTTCATGTCATTTATCATTCGTTGTTTTTGATTATTCATTTCGTTACATTCCTTATTCTACTCTCGCTCAAGTCAAGACCATTCTTTTTTGCGATACCGTTTAATCGATCATTACTTGCAAGTTCGTTCACTTCTTGCGTTAAATCAGAGCTTTTAGTTTGAATAGCCGTTATTTCACTATTGATATTTTGTAGAAACTGGCTGCTATTAGATAATTCAACTTGTGATGAGACCAGCATGATCATTAACACTAAAGAAACAGCACCAATAAAACAAAAGAATGATTTTTCCATGTTAGAAAATGCAACCCGTTGCGCGTCAGCTTGTGTTTTATGTACTGTTTGTTGTCTTGGACTTCCTTTGTATTCTCTTGTTGGTACTGCTGGCATTTGTCTTGCTGTGCTATTTTGTGCCATAGTATGTAACCCCTTTATTATTGTACGTTATTTTTTCAATCGTTTTATAATTCTTAATTTTGCTGAATGCGCGCGTCTATTATTCTCCAATTCTTGCTCTGACGGCAAAATTGGCTTCTTATTGACTAGTGCATAATTTGGCTGGATATCATCTGGTATAACTGGCAACCCTGGTGGCAATTCTGGAAGACTTGTTCGTTCTTTAAACATTGTTTTAACTAATCTATCTTCTAACGACTGGAATGTAATTACACTAACTTGTCCCGTAACATCAATTAACTCAATCGCTTGTTCTAATGAATCTTCCAAAACACCTAACTCATCGTTAACCGCAATACGTATTGCCTGAAATACTTTCTTTGCGGGATGTCCACCTGTACGTCGTGCACGTGCCGGGATACCCATTTTAATGAGTTCAACTAATTGACTAGTCGTCACAATCTCTTCTGTTTCTCTAGCATTTTCAATCTGACGAGCAATAGATTTCGCAAATTTTTCTTCACCATATCTGAAAAATATTCTAATCAATTCTTGATATGTCCATTGATTTACAATTTCTTTAGCCGTTAATTCTGCACTTAAATCCATTCGCATATCTAAAGGCGCATCATGTTGATAACTAAATCCCCGTTCCGCGACATCAAATTGTGGGGATGATACCCCTAAATCATAAAGTACGCCATCTACTGTTGTTACGCCAAGTTCTAGTAGGGCAACTTTTAAATCTTTAAAGTTACGTTTAATAAATGTAACTTGTCCGTTTTCTATGTATTCTTTTAAATGTTCTTCATTATACGTAATTGCGGTTTGATCTTGATCAAAGGCATATAGATGCCCTTCCGCACTTAATTGAGACAGGATTAAGGCACTATGGCCGCCACCACCCAAGGTACAGTCAACATATACACCATCCGGTTTAATTGCTAACCCGTCCACTGCCTCATTTAATAATACTGTTTCATGCTCAAATGTTGTCATGGTTTTGTCTCCCTTCATACGTTTTATTTAAAATCCAAAATCAACCATATTTTCTGCAATTTCGTCAAAATTCTCTGATGCATTTTCCGTAAAACTATTCCAACGATCCTCACTCCAGACCTCAAAACGATTCGAAACACCAACTAGGACACACTTTTTTTCTAAGTCAGCATGTTCCCTTAAAGAAGCTGGAATATTAATACGCCCTTGTTTATCAAATTCGCATTCTGTAGCTGCTGAATATAAGAATCTGACAAAAGCACGAGAATCTTTTTTCGTCAATGGAAGCGTTTTTAAATTATCTTCTAGAAGCGCCCACTCTGTTTGCGTGTAGCCGAATAAACATCCATCCATACCACGAGTAATAACAAATTTATCGCCTAATTCTTCACGAAATTTAGCCGGAATAATCAATCTACCCTTGGTATCTAAAGTATGTTTAAATTCACCCATAAACATTAGTGTACGCCCCCTTTCGTAGTAACTATTTAAATTTTACCACAATGCCCCACATTCCACCACTCAATTTCACAATCTTATATTTTTATATCGTTAAATACAAAAAATCACTTAACCCTTTCGGGTCAAGTGATTTTTGCGTAAGTAATTACTCGAATATATGAGCGTTTAATTAAAATAATAACAAAATTAAAATAATTAAATACCAAATAATCATATAAATATCAGTTATTTTCCAAATTGTCTTGAAAAACTTTGCGTAAATTAATTCACCATCTCGATAAGCGTACATAAGCGCACTGGCAATTCCAATTAAGCACCATGCCAATATTAAAAATGGCGCAACGGTTAATCCAAAGCCATGCAATGATAAAATATGCGTTAACAAGAGTAGTAATGGTGGTAGAAAATCAACAACTTGTAGCCACTTTGGCCAATGTTTACGTAAAATTCGTTTTAATAACGTTAAAATCAAAACAAATCCAACTACCAAAATTATTGACCCAACCCAAGTTCCGAAAAATGTAAAGAGTTTCATAAACTACTCCCTTTAGATATTGTTTAAAAAGACCTCATGCAGTGCATTAACGGCGGTTTTCAAATCATCTTGCTGAACTAAAATCCAAATTGTTGTATAACTATCAGTCGTTTGTAGAATATTAATATCATTTTCAGCCAATGCCGTCACAATTTTTGATGTTACGCCTGGTGTACCTGTCATACCTGCACCTACAATTGAAACTTTAGCACAATTTGCAAGAATTGAGACATCAATTTTTGCTTCCGATAAGAGTCGTTTTGCCTTATCCACATCATCACTGAGTAAATTAAAAATAACTTTACCGGGTGAAATATTAATAAAATCAACGCTCAATTGACTATCCGCCATCAAATTAAAAACATCCTTGGCTGTATGATTATTCGTTTTAATTGTGAATTGAGTGAGACCCGTCACGTGTGCAATACCGGTTACGCTACGATAATGTTTCACACCTAAATTACGATCCGTTACAAGGGTGCCCAGCTCTTCGGGTCCTTGCCAAGTTGACCGAATTCGAACGGGTACATGCGCTTGTTGGGCGATCTCTACGGCACGCGGATGGATAACTTTCGCACCCTCATGGGCCATATTTGCAACTTCTTCATAGCTAACTGTCTCGAGAAATTTGGCTTTTGTTACTAATCTCGGATCAGCAGTCATCATTCCCGAAACATCGGTAAAAATATCAACACGTTCAGCATCCAGCGCCGCGCCAAGTAATGCCGCAGTTGTATCGCTCCCACCACGTCCAATAGTCGTCGTTTGTCCTTGACTAGTTGCACCTTGAAAACCCGTTACCACTAAAACGTCGGCTGTATTGAATGCTTCATAAATTAAGTCGGTATTAATATTAACGACTTTAGCATTTTGAAATTCATCATTCGTTTCAACACCGGCATCTTGACCAGTTAGAGCGGCAGCATTAATTCCTTCTTTGTTCAACAATTCAGAAAAAACTGCGGCAGAAATAGTTTCGCCAACTGAAACAATCATATCCAACTCCCTATTCGAAAGTAATGACTGTTCCCCATCGACAAGTCCTAATAATGAATCAGTTGCATAAGGAGCCCCTTGTCGGCCAATCGCAGATACAACGACAACAACCTGATACCCCTTATCAACTGAGTACTTTACATGTTTCAAGGCTGCTCGTCTTGACTCATCGTCTTGAACTGAGGTGCCACCAAATTTCTGGACCATAATTGTCATTATTTTGAACTCCCACTATTTATTATTTCGCTCTTGCTGTCACTGTCTCACTATCTACTAGCATATCACTTTCAACATAAATGCGATGCCATACCATAAATGTAAGAACCGTCCATATTTTTCTAGAGTTATCACGAATACCATCACGATGTTCATCTAACAAATCTAAGAAATATTGCTTATTAAAGAATTCTTCGGTTTGAGAATCATTAATGATTTGTTTAGCCCAATCATACATTTCATCTTTCAACCAGAAACGAATTGGCACAGGAAAACCTAATTTTTTACGATTTAAAACATGATCAGGAACAATACCTTCAGCTGCTTTACGTAAGATGTATTTAGTTGTTCCATGCGCAATTCTTAGATTAGCAGGTACTTCAGAAGCAACCGCAAAAACTTCTTTATCCAAGAATGGTGTTCTTAATTCAATACTATGTGCCATTGTTGTTCGATCGGCATTATGCAATAAATCACCATTTAGCCATGTATGCATATCAATAAACTGCATTTGATCAATTTTGTTGTAATCTTTTGATGCATCATAATATTGACCCGTAATACTTTGGAATGGATGTTCCTTATTATAATCTTTAAAGAACGCTTGCTTCTCTTTTTCGTTAAAGATAAAGGCATTACCAACATAGCGGTCTTCCATTGGTGTTGTTCCTCTAAGAAGGAAACTTTGACCACGCATACCTTTTGGCATCATCTGGGCAATCTTGTTTAATGCGCCATTAATAGGTTTCGTATATTTGAATCCCTTTAATGATTCAGGTTCATGATAAATTGTATACCCGCCAAATAATTCATCAGCGCCTTCTCCTGTCAAAGCAACTTTAACTCGCGTTCTAGCTTCTTTGGCAAGGAAATATTGAGGCACGGCAGCCGGATCAGCCAAGGGATCGTCCATATTCCAGATGAAATGTGGGAATGCCTTCATGAATGCCTCAGCCGTAATAACGGAACTAAAGTTAGCAACATTCAGTTTTTCTGCAGTTTCTTGAGCGACGTCTAGCTCGCTGTAACCTTCACGTTCAAATCCAACCGAAATTGTTTCCAATTTTGGATTCAATTCTCTGGCAATGGCCACAATAATAGATGAATCAATCCCACCTGACAAGAATGAACCCACGGGAACATCAGCACGCATATGTTTTTCAACGGAGTCAATTAAGACATCCTTAATGCGTTTAATGTACGTTTCTTCAGGACGAACCACTGGATGAAATTCAGCAGAAAAATATTGTGTGATAACAGGTTCTTCACCCATTTTTTTAGTTAAATAATGTCCAGGTTGTAACATATTAATTTCTTTAGTTAACGTCTCTGGTTCCGGCACAAATTGGAATGTCATATAATCTTGAAGCGCGTCCTTATCAAACGTTTTATTCTTCAAAACTTTATAGATTGCCTTACTTTCAGACCCATAATAGAATTGATCATCAGCTGTAGCGTAATAGAAAGGCTTGATTCCAAATTGATCACGTGCGGCAAAAAGTGTCTTTTCTTGTGTATCCCAAATAACAAATCCGAACATACCTCGGAATTGCTTAACCGCTTCTGCGCCATATTTAGCATACATACCAAGAATTACTTCTGAATCAGAATCTGTTTTAAATTCGTAACCATCAGCAATTAACGATTCACGTAGTTCGATGTAATTATAAATTTCACCATTAAACGTTAACCAATAACGTCCATTTTCATATGAAAGGGGTTGGTGCCCACCTTCCAAATCAATTATACTTAATCTTCTAAAACCCATTGTGATATCATCATCATTAAAATATCCTGAATCATCAGGTCCACGATGAACGAGCATCTTCGTCATATTATGAACAATTTTATCGTAATCATTGTCTGTATTTTTTTGTCTGTTACTCAATACGCCTGCAAATCCACACATAATTTTCATCCCTCATTTTCATAAAATCAATGTCTTATATTATAGATGTTTCTACAACAAATTTCAATTTTGCTTACAGTTATGTTTATCATTATAGCGTATTTGAGTTAATCTTAACAACTAGATGTCTGAATTAACGAAAGCTTAAAAAATTTGGTATACTGGGTATCACGATATATGAATAAAGGAGTTTTAAAATTTGATAGAATATTACGCGTCAACTGAAACCGGAAAAATTGAAAAAATAACTGAATATGGTGATTTATGTTGGATTAACGTCACGGCACCCTCTGTAGATGAAGTTGATGAACTTGTCGGTAAATATGCTATCCCCAGGGATTACATAACTGCCGTATTAGATGATCAAGAAAACTCACGAACGGAAGGCCTATCTCAAAACGCTGTCCCTGATTTAGTATTAATGCAATACCCTCATCGAATTAGAAATTCATTGGGCTACCTTGAATACCAAACTTTCCCCTTCTCAATCATTCTGGCAGGAGATGCGATTATTACCGTGTCAAATAGTACTCCTGACTTTATCAATGACTTTATCTCAGATAGCCCAGTTCATAAAATTAAAACAACTACACCCGATCAATTTACATTAAAATTACTTTGGTATTTATCACAAAATTTTGTATTTGCCCTTAATACAATCATTCAAGAAACTGAAAATTTAGAAAAATCTCTTGCTAAGGCAACTAAAAATGAGCAGTACTATCAAATGATGTCCATGCAAAAAAGTCTAGTCTATTTTGATGCTGCACTTAAAAAAAATAACCCCGTTTTACAATCCATGGCTGATTCCAATGAGCATTTTAAACAAAAAAAGATTGACGACTTATTAACAGATGTATTAATTGAAAATCAACAAGCTGAGACCATGACAATGATTCAAACTAAAATTTTAGATAATTATGGGGAAATGGTTTCATCGGTCATTTCAAATAATCTAAATATTATTATGAAGGTTTTAACATCTATGACTATCATTTTAACCATTCCAACAATTATTGGCGGAATGTACGGTATGAACGTTCCACTTCCCGGGGTAAATATGCCCTTTTCATTCTGGTGGCTACAGTTATTAACCTTAATTATCTGTTTATTAACTGCCTATTATTTAAAGAAAAATGACTACTTTTAAGTTGACATATCGTTATTAAAAAAGTTATAGTTACACTATTAGATTTGAGAGGTTGGATAAAATATGAAAAAACAGAAATCTACATTCCAAAAGATTACAATGGTTGTTGTTTGGTTAATGATTCTCGTAACAATCGGTGGCGTTGTTTTAACCGCAGTTATGTCAATCGCTTAATTTAAAGAGTCATATCCTAACTGGGTGTGGCTCTTTTTTTATACAAAAAAACGGCTAGAATCAGCCGTCTTAATTTATATATTTTATTCAGCGAGAAAAATTCCCGGATTTTTTTTAAGCATAATATTCAGTATTAGTGTAGCAATAATCATATTGATAAGCATACTACCACCATTAATGACGGCGGAATAAACGACTGGTGAAAGACCCCACTGAACATACTTCGACCAAAATATGATACCAGCCATGAAATGAGCAAGATATTTCAAGAAGACGGCCAGTAAAATCGCCAGCGTCAATGATTGGATAGCACCATTCGTATTTTTAGAACGTAACTGATTCAAAAAATGCCCAGAAAACAGGCCAGAAAAGCCCAATACAACATTAGCAACGGGATATTCTAGAATAGCTTGGACCGGCGTTAACACATAAGCCGGTCCAATTAGTATCGGTAAGATACCATAAAGCAATCCAATAATTAACCCCATTTTCAACCCACGTCTTAAGCTATACACGACAATGGGCAAAATACCCAATGCAATATCCACGTTCGGTGGGTTAGGTACAAATGATAGAGCCATTGCTAAAGCGGCCATAACGACCCCTTCTAACAGAATTAATAATTTTTTTCTTTCCAACAAAAAAACCTCCTTTGACTTAGTAAACCAAGCACAAAGAAGGTGTTAATCTTCTACACACAATTCCTACGTTTGCATTAACAAACAGGTTCCAAGGGTCTGAATTTCTTCACTCTCAGCCAGATATCGGCTCCCCTTTGTGTTGGTCTCCACCGACTAATATCGCATACAATCAAAGAAACGTCAAGCGTTTTCAATTGCTATAATATAGGTGAAAGAAGTCTTGAAAATTGTTGTTTAAACTTTAACCAATGAGATTGATCATGGAAATACTTTTTCGTTAATAAATTACTTTGTTTCATATCCGTTTCAAAAATATTTTTGAGTGATACCGCAACTGCCGCGTCATAGATAAATGCATTTGCTTCAAAATTTAACTTAAAGCTTCTAAAATCAAAATTAGCGGATCCAACGGATGCAACCATATCGTCTATCACAACCGTTTTAGCGTGTAAGAACCCATCATTATATTGGTAAAGTTCTGCTCCAATATTAGTTAAGTCTTTCGCATAATATTGCGTGGCGCGATAAACAAAAGCATGATCTGGCATTGACGGAATCATAATTCTCACTTGTACACCTGACGATACAGCTATATCTAAGGCTTCCATAACAGAATCATCGGGAATAAGATATGGCGTTTGTATATAAATATATTTTTTTGCGGAATTAATTAATTTGATATAACCCTTTTTTATTTGTTCAATTTCCGAATCAGGACCACTCGATACAATTTGCATATTGACGTTACCCTTAGATTCCGTCTGAGGGAAATAATCCGACTGATAGTTAATCTGATTATTTCCTGCAGTTGCATTCCAATCCATAATAAATCGACTTTGTAGTGAACCAACTGAGTTTCCAAAGATACGAATATGTGTATCTCGCCAGTGACCAAATTTTTCACTCTCGCCTAAGTATTGATCCCCTACGTTAAATCCACCAATGTACCCAATTTCACCATCAATAACGACGATTTTTCTATGGTCTCTAAAGTTTAATCGAAGATCTGAGAATGAAAAATGCGATCCAAAGAACGCTTCCGCCTTACCACCCAATTTTTCGAACCGTCTAAAAAATTTTCTAGTTGTCCCCTTCGATCCTAGGGCATCGTAAATAATTCTAACTTCAAGTCCTTCACTAACTTTAGTTTCGAGTAATGTTAGTAATTCGTTGCCTACTCGTCCGTCCTCAAACGTATAGTATTCAACATGAATATGATGTTTGGCCTTTCGGATATCATCAAATAAGGACTTAAATTTGTCATGTCCGTCAGTAAATATTTGCACGTCGTTCTTTTTTGTCAAAATCGATTTTTCTATTTCTAAAAACATGTGCATAATTTCATTTACGTCATCGGTAAACTCGCCACTTGTTGTTAACTCGCCTCTGGCCCATTCTTTTTTTTGTTGACTAACTAATTGATCGACGCCCATACGATCTTGCGTTTTAATATCAAAAATCTTTTCCCTAGAAATCTTCTTACCAAAAAAAAGATAAATTAAAAATCCAAATATGGGTACACCAATCAAAACGAGAAGCCATGCCCATGTTGCAGCAATATCCCGTCTTTCTCTAAATACAGTCATAATTGCTGCTAGCAAGTTTAATACAAAAATAAGTAGCACACCAATGTTTACGTATGTCATTTGGTTCCTCCGGGTTTAATTATTCCGAACAGTTGTATCCTCACCGAACCAATTATGATTCAGCTTTTTAAGATAACCTTCGTTTTGTAATTCAGTTATTGCTTTATTAATCTTCAACTTCATTGTAACATCAGATTTTCTTAAACCCACGGCGAAATCTTCAGTCTTAAACTTACCATCAATTACACGATATGAATTTGAGTTTGTCTGATGTTCAATGAAATAATTTGCATAAACATCATCAATTAACAAACCTTGAATTCGATCGGCATTTAAATCGATGAACGCATTATCGAATGAATCATATTGTATCGGTTCTTCATCTTGAATCTTATTTTTTAAAATATTAGGATACAAATTCAAACTATCAAATCCGGCAGATCCGCTCTGAACACCTAATATTTTATTTTTCATTTCAGAAAATGAATTAATTTCGCTCGATTTCTTTGTAACGACTACTTGTTTATTCGTTAAATATGTTCGACTAAATGCAACAGTTTTAGCGCGTGCGGTTGTCTTTGTGTAGCCATTCCAAATTAAATCAATCGTCCCATTCTTCAATTCGGTTTCTTTCATAGACCAGTCAATGGTTTGGAAATCAACTTTAATTCCATATTTCTCAAAAACTTTCTTCGCTAAATCGACGTCATATCCTACTAATTTACCATCTTTTTGTCTAAACGTCATTGGGACAAAACTATCATCAATTCCAATAACAACTGTGCCTTTTTGTTGAATCGCCTTCCAATCGTCCGTTAAATTCATCGATTGGTTTGCATCCTTCATTTTATCATTGCTGCATCCAGTCAATCCAGTAAAAAACACTAATAATAACATTAGAAGTACAATTTTTTTTATTAATTGAGTCATTTTTATCCTCTAATCCTCAAGTGGTTTAACTTTCAACATCTTATCCGCAATATTCTCAGCAAATGGAACATCATGCGTAACTACTATTTGCGTCATACCATCCCTCTTTAACGATAATATTAAATCTTCTACTTCTTGACGTAAAGCTGGATCGAGCGCCGAGGTTGGTTCATCATAACACAATATTTTAGGATTCATTGCCAGTGCACGTGCGATAGCAACTCGTTGTTTTTGCCCGCCGGATAATTGATAAGGATAAAGATGCCCTTTATTCCCTAAAGATAACCGATCCAACAACTTTTGTGCATCTTCTTCTGCTTTAGCCTTACCATGTTTCAAAACCATTTTTGGCGCTAATGTGATATTGTCCAATACCGATAAGTGTGGAAATAATTGAAACTCTTGAAAAACGACGCCTATAACACTCTCATTAGTTGTATTCCGATAAGGATCAAATGGCGAAGCATCAATTAAAATTTCACCAGAACTAATTGATTCTAATCCACTAATACAACGTAATAGCGTCGTTTTTCCACCACCTGATGGACCAACGATACTCACAATTTCCCCGTCGTTAACCGTTAAATTAATATTATCTAAAATTAATCGTTTACCATAGTACTTTGTCAGATTTTTTAACTCTAGCATAGAATCACCCCTTATTTGTAGTAACTGTAATGTTTTTCAATTTTCTTTAAAATAAGTGTAAATATCGCGGTCAATAGCAGATAAATTGCGCCAACCATTAGCAGTGGCACAAGCGTCACATCTCGACTCGTTGCAACATTTCCAGCGCGTAATAAATCACCCAAACCAATAACGTAGACCAAACTTGAGTCCTTAACTAAATTAATAATTTCGTTTCCAATTGATGGCAACACAATTTTAAACACTTGTGGAATAACAATTGTTCGAATTGTTTGCCAATATGACAGACGTAGTACCTTTGCACTTTCGTATTGGCCCTTAGGGATGGATTGTAACCCTCCTCTGAATATTTCAGCAAAATAGGCACCGTAATTTAAAATAAAGGCAAAAAGTGCAGCATCATAACGACCAAATACGATATGAATATGGAACTGTTGTAATGTAGGAAGTCCATAAAATACAAAAATTAATTGTAGCAGTAATGGTGTGCCACGCATTAACCAAACATAAAAATTTAAAAAATATTTGATTGGTTTTATTTTTGAAATTAATCCTAGGCCAACTAGTAGTCCGAGTGGAATTGAACCAATAATCGTCCAAAAAAATATTTCTAACGTTAACTTAGCACCATCTAGTAGCGATGGCAAAATTTCTAATATGTAAGTCATTAAATGATCTCCTTTTAAATTAAATAAAAAAATCCCCTCAAGCCAAATTTGACTCAAGAGGACGATACCCGTGGTTCCACCTCAAATTTATATTTTCCTCACGAAAAATATCTTATGCAGATAAATAAAAATGGGTATAAAAAAACTCTATAGTCAAAAATTGACTATAGAGGGCAACAAAAAGTTGCGGTACCACCTCAAGCTTCATTAAATTCTCACGAATTTAATCTCAACGAGTTTATTAAACTACAGCTGTAACGGGCTTATCCCGGGATTCCCTAGTAAACTAGTTGAGGAACCCAACTCGCAGATGTGTTTCAGACTTGGAGACTTGTATCTTTGCAGCAACCGATACTCTCTTTAAAAGTTTATCCAAGACTTAATCTTCTGTTCAACGTTTTTCTTAATTGATAATAATTTAGCACATAGGTCTTAACAATGTCAAGGATTAGTCCTTTTTAAACCATGATCCTACTTTTTTCCAGAACCCTTTTTGTGGTTGTTTAATTGTCATAAGTGGCACTGTTTCACCAAGCAATCGACGTGCTATATTGCGGTAACCCAAACCGGCTGGATTTTTTGAATCCAAAACGATGGGTTCCCCATGATTGGATGTACTAATTACGGCATCATCATCAACAATAATACCTAATAAATCAATCGATAAATGACGTGTGATTTCGTCAACGTCCATTGATTGGCCATCTTCCATCATTTGACGACGAATACGGTTGATGATTAATTTAGGTTGTTGAAGTAGTGGATTTTGTTCTAACAAACCAACTACACGATCTGCATCACGTACTGCCGAAATTTCAGGTGTTGTTACAATAATTGCCATATCTGCTCCTGCAATAGCATTCATAAATCCTTGTTCAATACCAGCAGGACAATCAATAATTACATAATCAAATTCTTCTTTTAACTCATCAACGATAGCCTTAACTTGTTCAGGAACCAATGCAGATTTATCCGTATTCTGTGCAGCTGGTAACAAGTACAAGTATTCATTAAATCGTTTATCTTTAATTAAGGCTTGGTGCAAACGAGCACGGCCTTCTGCCACATCCACGATATCAAATAAAATACGATTATCAAGACCTAAAACAACGTCCAAATTTCGTAAACCAATATCCAAATCCATTAATACAACTTTTTTCTCAAGAAGTGCTAATGCAGTTCCAATATTTGCAGATGAAGTTGTTTTACCAACCCCACCCTTACCAGATGTTACAACGATTGCTTTTCCCATCTCTAATATCCTCCTGCTTGATTAAATAATTTTGGTCGAAGTGATTTCAATTCGTCTCGGTTACCATAATCAATGATATGTAAATCATTAACATAAATAACAGTATCTTGACTATTCGTGACTTTCTCATCATCAATAATATCAACTAATTCACCAATTCGAACTTGCGAGGCCGCCGATACATTACCAACAATAATACTGTCTGTATCGTTTTCAAATCCCGCATGGATGACGCCTTGGACCTCGCCCATAACAAAAATATTACCGGTAGCCCGTAACTGTCCACCCTGGTGTAGTTTACCTAGAAATAAAACGTCACCTTTTAAATCAACTATTTGACCACTTCTAATTGTTCGATAGGAAAGATGCACATTGTCATTTTCTTTTAAAATATTAGCGTCTTCTATGGTCATTACTTCCGATTCAATTTTATGCACTTTAAAATTATGGTACTCAGAAATAATTTTCTCGATTTTTTGCTTTTCTTCTGCCGTAAATAATCGATTTTCTGTTTTAATGTCAAACGAAATTACTGTATCGTCGGCATTTTTCTTTTCAGCACTCAAATTATCAAATAATTCTCTAAGCTCAACTAAAATCTTATCGAGACCAAAGTCCTGCTTAAGGATAATTTCGTAACCATCCTTATATCCTTTTAAAATAACACTCTGCATTTACATTCACCCCTAAGTCTTAATTATATCGATTCACTGATTCCATTAATTTTGATATTGGATAGTACAAAATCACGAATAACACTAAATTAAATGCTAACGTTGGTCCAAATGATGTACTAATAAACGTCGTTACAGATTCATTAGCAAATCCTATCATCTCATTAATCGCATAGTATGAGACCTCTAAAACCGTTAAATCAATAAAATAAATAAGTAATAAAACGAAAAATGACGGTTCAAAATATTGATAGGCAATTTTAGTCAAGTAAACAATTAGCGGTAATAGAATCATATAGACACCTAGAATGCCAGTGTAGTAACTATCAAAGGCTAATCCAATCCCAAATGCCCATAGTTCAAGGTGTTTATTATCTGAATAAAAGATACCCATTATTAACCATAGCAATAACAGATGGCTAACCATAATGGTTGTTTGCGATTGTAATTGTGGTGTAAAAATAAATTGTATTGTACCATCCAAAAAGAAAGAAATAATCATTCCCGCCGGAAAAAGGTACCGCTTATTTTTATTTTTCATTTATTTTCACCTTCTAATTTAGAGTCTGAGCAATTGTGACTACTGTCAAATCGCTCAGATCTGCCGCAGGTTTAATATATATTTTAGATGCAAGGCCGTAATCACCCTTTTCAATCTTAGATACATCTCCAATATTTAAGCCTTTCGGTGTTGTACCACCAAGACCAGAGGTCACAACTGCATCACCCTTTTTCAAGGATTTTTTGGAAGTAATTTGACCCATAATTAATAAATTATCTGTCTTATCATAACCAGTGATTAATCCGTTAACAATGTCACCATCAGAATTAGTTACCTGCACGGCAAATCGATTAGCAGAATCATTTGTAGTTGATATTAATTCAACCTTACTATTGGTTTTATTAACCTCAATCACTCGACCAATCAATCCAGAGCCAGCCATTACTGGTGCATTCTTTTTAACACCTGATGCACTACCCTTGCTAATAACAAGTTGGTTTAACCAACCCGAAGGTAGCCGCGTTAAGACTGAAGCATTTATCGACGTATAATCAGTCAATGTACTGTTTAACTTCAATTCTTTTTTTAATTGTTTATTTTCATTTTTGACAGTATCCGATTCAACTTGAACCTGTGCTAATTTATCAACTTGTTTTTTTAATTTCTGATTTTCTTGGTATGTATTTAAAAGATCAGATATGCCAACAACTGAACTTTTTAAGCCATTTGCAGGATAACTAACTGCTCTATCAAATAGACCAACAACATCATTGCCAAATTCTTGAATTAGCGGCGGTGTTGATTTTTTATTTCTAACGGAAACTGAAAATGAAATTAAACTAAAGCTCACAATAATGGCAATTAAAATGATTATTAGTCTTCTATTTGAAAAAAATTTTTGCATGTTCGCTATCCTCCACTTACCTTATGATTAACTAAAAAATTAAGAGGTTGGATGAATAACCTCCAACCTCTTTATTTTCTAGCTTATGTGATTTTTAAAACTATCTTTTCTTCATTACGTCAATACTCTTCAATGATTCACCTGTACCAATTGCAACACAGTCAAGCGGATCATTTGCGATAAAGACTGGAACTTTTGTTACTTCTGAAATAACTTCTGATAAATTCTTCAATAATGCGCCACCACCGGTTAAGACGATACCATGATCAATTACATCAGCAGCAATTTCTGGAGAAGTTTCTTCCAAAGTTTCTTTGATAGCTGTAATAATTTCAGTAATAGATTCTTGAATGGCAACTGCGATATCAGTTGCTTTAATCGTAACCGTCTTAGGAAGACCCGTAATTAAATCACGCCCTCTAACAGTTGCATCGGCAATTGAAGCAGCTTCCTCAACTGAGGCAGATGCAATATCCATTTTTAATTGTTCGGCAGTTCTTTCACCAATCAATAAGTTAAAGTTTTGACGAATATATGACACAATTGAATCGTCTAATTTATCGCCAGCCATTCTAATAGAACGACTTGAAACAATACCACCTAAAGAAATAGTAGCAACATCAGTTGTACCACCACCGATATCAACAACCATGCTACCTGTTGGATCCATAACTGGTAATCCAGCACCAACTGCTGCGGCAAAAGGTTCTTCGATAACGTAGGCGTCACGCGCACCAGCAACACGAGTTGCATCGATAACGGCACGTTTTTCAACTTCTGTAACACCACTTGGTACACAAACCATCACGTAAGGTTTACCCGCAGATTTACCTAAAGCTTTTTGAATGTAATATTTCATCATAGCAACTGTTGTGTCATAATCAGCAATTACCCCGTCTTTCATTGGGCGAATGGCCACAATGCTACTTGGTGTACGGCCGATCATTGCACGAGCATCTTCTCCAACAGAAACAATTTCATCCGTTTTAACATTTTTAGCGACGACTGAAGGTTCACGTAAAACGATACCTTTTCCTTCAACATACACGATTGTATTAGCTGTTCCTAAATCAATTCCAATATTCTTTGTTCCAAATCCAAACACAGTCTTTCTTCCCTTCATCGTCAGCCTTCTAGGCGCTTTTATTCGTAGTCTTCATATTATATCATAATCAAAAGTGAGATTTCATTCAATATTTGCTAAATTTTATTAAGATTATCTTAAATTAGTTATAAGTGATTTAAACCTGAACCCATAACGTTATTAAGTCTATCATATCTATTTTCATAGAACAAGAGAGCGCCCTTGATATTCAAAGGACGCTCTCTTCTTTCATACTAAGATAGTTGGTATTACCTGAAATAATATGGTCCAATAATTCGATACCCATAAGGATTCCACACTTTTCAACTCGTTTAGAAAATATAATATCATTTTTGGAAGGCGTAACGTCTCCACTTGGATGATTATGAACTAATATTATCTTAGCCGCACCATACTTCAATGCAACCGCAAAAACATCCCTTGGATGAACTGTCGCAGAATTTAAGGTTCCAATAAATAGCGTTTCTTGCTTCACAATCTGATTCTTAGTATCCAAAAATAACCCAATTAAATATTCTTGATTCAATCCGCTCAACTCCGCGACCATTCTTTCCCCGGCGTCATGACTTGAGCAAATTTGGCCACAAATGAAATGTGGTTCGCTGTTAACCCGTGCACCAAGTGTAATTATGGCCTGTAATTGTAACGCCGACGCTTCATTTTTCTCACCTAATAATAGATGATAATCAGTTAAACACGCTTTTTTAAGTTGTCCAAGTGATTGGTAACGCGAAGAAAAATAAGTGATTGCCCGGTCAATATCGGTAGACTTCGTTAATAATAAACTAAATATAACCGTTAGTAATTCTCTATCCGTCAAATTATCACATTGATACTTTTTAATTTGGTTTAATAAATACTCATTTGGGCAGTTAGAAATAAGTGACATCTCAATTCCTCCTATTTCTAACTAAATACGATAAATTTACGTGATAAAATTATTATTCGATAAAATAACGACGAACTTCTGAAATAAAATAAAGTGAACCTGTCACAAGCAATAAATCGTCAGTCGACATTGAATGAACACTTTGGACTAATGCAGTTTTCCAATTATCTTGAAACGATACATTTTTAAATTGCGTGATGTCAAAATCATTTAATTGACTTACTTTTCTTGGACCCGCAAATTGTGTCAAAATAATATGCGCATTAGGTACCGTTACTAATTTTTTAAGCATCTGCTCACCTTGTTTATCAGCCAATACCGAAAAGATAATTGTTATCTCTTTATCTTGAAAACGCGTCCGTAATAACTGAACAATCCTATCTATTGCCGCAACGTTATGTGCACCATCCAAAACAACTAGTGGTTCATCATTTACTTTTTCAAAACGTCCCGGCCACGTTGTTGCATTAATCCCTTGTCTAATTAGTTTCATATTAGGTGCCCAACCTTGAATACTGGCGACTTGCTCAAATGCAGCAATTGCCGTTGCTGCATTCTCATCTTGAAACATTCCCAACAAAGGAACTGTAAGTTGCTTTATTGTCAGTTCTTTTGAATGATATGTTAGAACTTCTGCCCAAGATGATTTAACGCCTTCAGATTTCACTTTAAAATCAAAGCCTAACCGAGCTATATGGCTATTTTTCTTTTCAGCTTCTTCGGTAATAACCTGAAAGACGGCATCAGTGACATTACCAACGACAAGCGGACGATTATGTTTAATAATGCCCGCCTTCTGTTGGGCAATTTTTTCAATCGTATCACCCAAAATTTTCATATGATCTAATCCAATCGTTGTTATAACTGAAAGAATGGGGTCAATAATATTAGTTGAATCGTATTTTCCACCTAACCCGGTTTCAACAACTACAATGTCTACTGGATGACTCACACCAAAGTAAACAAACATCATTGCCGTGATAATCTCAAATTCAGTTGGCCCACCTTCCAAATCAGCTAATTCGATATCCATTTGGTCAATAGTTGGCTTTACAATATTAACTAAACTCAATAAAGCGTCATCATCAATCATCCGTCCATTTAACGAGATACGTTCATTAAATTTCACAATAAAAGGTGATGTGTACGTCCCTACACTTAGTCCCTGCGCAATGAATAATTCACGCAAAAAGGCGACTGTTGATCCCTTTCCATTCGTTCCCGCGACATGAATCATGGTTATATTATCTTGCGGATTATCCAATCGTTGCATCAACGATTTCATTCTCCCCAAAGATGGGCTTTTTTTAAATTGTGTTCTGCCATGAATAAATGCAATTGCTTCTTCATAATTTGTGATCAATTTCCAGTCCCACTTTCTAAAAAAATAGAAGTATCTCAGGTTATTGTACCCGAAATACCTCTATATTGTTAGGTTAAGCTTCTGCTTTTAAATCAGAAATCCTGTCCCTAGTTGCAGCTAATTTAATTTGGTAATCAGCTAGTTTTTCTTTTTCTTTTGTCACAACTGCTTCTGGAGCGCTAGCAACAAATTTTTCATTGCCAAGCTTCTTAGTTCCACGCATTACTTCACCATCAAGTTTTTTAACTTCTTTTTCAAGGCGAGCAATTTCGTCGTTCAAATCAATTAATTCCGCAAGTGGCATATAAATCTCTGCCCCTGTTATCACAGACGTCATTGCAAGTTTAGGCGCAATAACATCTGGGCTGATTTGAAGCTCTTTAGGATGACAGAAGCGTTGGATAAATTCTTGATTATTCTCGAAAATAACCTTTGTTTTATCATCCGTTGTTTTAATCAATAAATCGACCGCACTAGACATGGGTGCATTAACTTCCGCACGATTATTTCTAACGGCACGAATCAATTCAATTAAATTATTCATGTCAGTAACGGATTGTTCATCTTCAAATTCTGAGTGGACAACGGGATAATCAGCTACAACAATTGATTCTCCTTCATGAGGCATCGTTAGCCATAACTCTTCAGTAACAAATGGCATGATTGGGTGAAGTAGTTTTAACGTTTGATCTAAGACATAAGCTAAAATTTGTTGTGTATTTTGCTTAATAGCTTGGTTATCACCGTTAAGATTTTCTTTACTCATTTCAATATACCAATCACAGAAATCATTCCAGATGAAATTATATAGCGCACGGCCAGCTTCACCAAATTCAAAAGTATCAAATAATCGTGTAACTTCAGAAACAGTCGTATTTAAACGACTAAGTATCCACTTATCAACAAGTTGCCATTCTGACTTAGCTGGTAATTCAATCTTATCAACACCATCTAAGTTCATAATTACAAAACGACTAGCGTTCCAAATCTTATTGATAAAGTTCCATGAAGCATCCATTTTAGTGTAACTAAAACGGACATCTTGTCCTGGTGCGGAACCATTTGATAAGAACCAACGAAGTGCATCAGCGCCATATTTTTCAATAACGTCCATTGGGTCAATTCCGTTCCCAAGTGATTTACTCATTTTACGACCACTTTCATCACGAATTAATCCGTGAATTAAAACATGTTCAAATGGACGTTCATCGGTAAATTCTAGACTTTGGAAAATCATGCGTGATACCCAGAAGAAGATAATATCATATCCCGTAACAAGTGTATTTGTTGGGAAATAACGTTTATAATCAGGGGCATCCGTATTTGGCCAGCCCATTGTTGAGAAAGGCCATAGAGCACTTGAGAACCAAGTATCTAAGACATCATTGTCTTGTTCCCAGTTTTCAATATCCGTTGGTGCAACTTCTCCAACGTACATTTCGCCAGTTTCCTTATGGTACCAAGCTGGGATTTGATGACCCCACCATAATTGACGTGAGATAACCCAATCATGAACATTCTCCATCCATTGTGTAAAGGTATTTTCAAAGCGTTCTGGTACGAATCCAACTTTATCTTCACCTTGTTGGAATTTCAAAGCTTCTTCAGCAAGTGGCTTCATCTTAACAAACCATTGTGTTGATAAGCGCGCTTCAACTTGAACACCGGTTCTTTCAGAATGACCAACACTATGTGTAATTGGATCAATCTTGATCATTAAATCTTCTGCTTCAAGATCTTTAACAATCGCCTTGCGTGCTTCAAAACGATCCATCCCAACATATTTGCCGGCATTTTCGTTCATTGTTGCGTCTTCATTCATTGTATTAATACGAGGTAAATCATGACGGTTACCGACTTCGAAATCATTAGGATCATGCGCTGGTGTTATTTTAACCATCCCTGTACCAAATCCCATATCAACATAATGATCCGTGATAATTGGAATTTCCTTGTTAACGAGTGGTAGAATAACTTTTTTACCAACGATGTCTTTGTAACGATCATCATCAGGATGAACGGCTACCGCAACATCTCCCATCATTGTTTCAGGACGAGTTGTCGCAATTTCAATAAATCCTGAGCCATCGGCAAATGGGTATTTAACATGATAAAATGCGCCTTCGTCATCTTGATGGATAACTTCAATATCTGATAAAGCAGTTCTTGCCTTAGGATCCCAATTAATAATGTACTCACCACGATAAATTAAGCCTTTATTATATAAATTAACAAATACTTTCTTTACGGCGTCAGATAATCCATCATCTAAAGTGAATCGTTCGCGACTGTAATCTAAAGATAGACCCATTTTTGCCCATTGTTTATGGATGACATCAGCGTATTCGTCTTTCCAATCCCAAACTTGTTCCACAAATTTTTCGCGGCCTAAATCATAACGTGTTACGCCTTGCTCAGCTAATTTAGCTTCAACTTTGGCTTGCGTCGCAATTCCCGCGTGATCCATCCCCGGTAACCAAAGCGTATCAAAACCTTGCATTCTTTTTTGTCTGATTAAGATATCTTGTAACGTCGTATCCCAAGCATGTCCTAAATGCAGCTTACCCGTTACATTTGGTGGTGGAATAACAATTGAGTACGGTTTTGCTTCCGGATTGGCATTTGGTTTAAATAAATCTTTTTTCAACCATTCTTCATAACGGCCAGGTTCAACCTGACTTGGATCATATTTTGTTGATAGTTCAACTTCTTTTGTCATGAATTCTCCTTTTCGTTCATTAATTTTATTTTAGGCATAAAAAAACACCGTCATCAAAAAACATTTCTGTTTTAGGACGACAGCGCCGTGGTACCACCTAAATTGGGTTTTAACCCCTCTTAATTACTTTTTTTAACGAACCATAATGTCCGGTTACTCCTACTTAATTTCAGAATAACAACTCCCGAGCTACCACCATAGTGTCTGATTAAAATGTTTCAGCCTAGCATTTTATCTCTGAAATGACTGGTGTTCTCGTTCTTCGTCTGTAGTCATATTTTAGCGTTTATTCTAAAAACCGTCAATATCTTATTTTTTTAGTTCGTTAAGAAGTTTGGCGTAATCGGGTTCACTCGAAATTTCTGTAACTAATTCCTCATATACAACACGTCCAGTTTCATCTAAAATAAAAACCATTCTTGCCATATGACCGAATTCTGGGACATCTAACCCAGTAATTTCAGCAAAATCACCCTTATCTGCATGAAGTAATTGTAAATTAGTTACGCCCTCAGCAGCACACCAATTCTTTTGGTCTTCTTTTGAATCATCTGAGACCGTAATAAATTCAACCTCTTTAAAATTGTCAGCTTCCATGTTAAACCGTTTTGTTTCTATACTACAAACGCGCGTATTAATACTTGGGACAACACTTAATAAAAGTTTTTTCCCGGTATTCTTTGGTAACGTTACTGCTTGATCATCTTCATCGTAAGCAATAACTGTTGGGAAAATATCTCCTACTTTTGGTGCTTCACCTACTGTATCCATTTCATTACCATGACGAGTTACTTTCATAATTGACCACCCTTTCTTCTATAACTACCATTCTACGCAATTTTGAGTCACGAAGCGACTTATTTGATTACGCAAAAAAAGATTAGAAACTAGTTTCTAATCTTAAAGTGACCTTTAGAGTAATTCTGCAAACAGACTACTATTTTCATTTAAGTACTCTTCACCAATATGAATTTTTGTCACTTTAACACCCGCTAAAGCACGTTCTATTAAACCATCAATATCTAAACGAGCTTCAAATTCTCTTGAACGGTCTAAACGAGGTTTAGTTTTAGGTGCTGGTGGCGCAAAAATAGTACAACAATCTTCAAAAGGTTTAATTGAAAGATCGAATGTGTCAATCTTCTTAGCAACATCAATGATTTCATTTTTATCCATTGAAACAACTGGACGAATGATAGGCATCGTTGTAACGTCGTTAATTGCGACCATACTTTCAAGTGTTTGAGAAGCCACTTGGCCTAATGACTCACCATTAAAGATAGCCAATCCGCCACGTAATTCAGCAATTTTCTCAGTTAAACGTAACATGAAACGACGTGTAATGGTCATCAAGTATGGTTCCGGAACATCATGTTTAATTTGTTCTTGAATTTCGGTAAATGGCACCTCAATAAATTGAATCGTACCAACATAAGGTGTCAATTTAACTGTTAACTCTTTTGCCTTAGCTAGGGCTTGTTCGCTTGTATAAGGTGGGCTAAAGAAATGAACCATTTCCATTGAAACACCACGCTTCATACCAAGATAACCTGCAACTGGCGAATCAATACCACCTGATAACATGAGCATCCCTTTACCAGCAGTCCCAACAGGTAATCCACCGGCACCTTGGCGCGTTTCAGATGACAAGAAAATACCATTAGCACGGACCTCAACACGCAAAATAATATCTGGTTGTTTCATTTTAACGGTAATACCGGGGACATGATCTAAAATCCAGCCACCCAATTCATCATTCATTTCATTTGTATCTAATTCAAAATCATGATCTGAACGGCGTGTATTAACTTTAAAAGTTGTTCCTTTAACAAACTGTTCGCTAACCATTGCAACAGCTGTTTCTTTTACTGCATCCAAATCTTGTTCAACACGAATTGCGGGTGAAAAGTTTTGAATACCAAAAACCTGAGATAAACGTTGCATGACTAGTTCGCTATCATCACCATTTAAATTAATATGCATACGATCACGGTTAGCTTTAACAACTAAGTCATCAAAACCACGTAAACTATTACGCACATTAGTTCCTAAACGATCAATAAAGTTCCTCTTATTTTTTCCTTTTGTTGATAATTCGCCGTAACGAACCATTATTTCTGTGTATTGCATGTCGACATCCTTTCGTTATTTAGAATTAATTTTTTCAAATTTATGATACAAAATATCAAAAACGCGATTAAATTCTTTTGCTTCTTCCAATGTATTATTTTCATCAAAACTAATTCGAACAGCAGATTTTGCAAGTGCCTCTGGGACATTCATTGCGAGTAAGGTACCAGACGCCTGGTTTTTCTTCGATGAACAAGCACTCGTCGTTGAAATATAAATCCCTTCACTCTCAAATGCGTGAACAATTGATTCACCACGGACACCTTCGATGGCAAAACATAAAATATGCGGTGCAAAATTTGACTGCATTTTTGAAAAAGTAGTTATCTTGCCAAACTCGTTAATATGATTAAAGACGACTTCTTTAACGGTTTTTTGTTTTGTAACCATTTCCGTTTCGTTCTCTAATAGTAAACGTAATGCTTTGGACATACCTGCGATTGCGGGTACATTTTCAGTTCCACTACGTAAGTTGTGCTCTTGTCCACCACCCGTAAGAAGTGGCTCAATATGGCGACCTCGCTTGCTGTAAATAAACCCAACTCCACGTGGCGCGTGAAATTTATGACCAGAAAAAGTTACAAAGTCAACTCGATCACTCATAAAAGCTTCTTGCACGCCTTTACCAATAGCTTGAACAGCGTCAACGTGAAAATGAACGGTCGGATAGTCTTTTAGAACATTGCCTATCTCAACTAAAGGTTGAACCGTTCCAATTTCATTATTAACTGCCATAACGGAAACCAGAATCGTATCAGACCTTAAAGCAGCCTTTAAATCTTCAACATTAATTCTGCCCTCATCATCAACGGGTAGATAGGTCACTTCAAATCCAAGCTGCTCTAGTTGAGCCATCGTATTCATGACAGCGGGATGTTCAACTGTTGTCGTAATTAAATGTTTACCATGACTCATCTTTGCCATAGCCGTTCCTTTAATTACCCAGTTATCCCCCTCAGTACCGCTTCCGGTAAATAAAATTTCATCCTCAAGTACGTTTAGTAAACTTGCAATTTGTTGTCGAGATTGTTCCAATAAATTATGAGCTACTTCGCCCAAATTGTTCAGGCTAGATGGGTTACCCCAAACCTGTTCGCTAACTTTATTGTAAGTATCTAAAACTTCGGGCGCAATTTTTGTTGTTGCGCTATTATCAAAATAAATCATTAGCTACCTTCTTTTCTGAAAAATACTTTTCTCATTATAATATACTTCGTATCAGATTAACACTTTTAATTCATCCCTGGTGTTTCTTTATTAAATATAAAAGTGGCGACTGAACAATTTTTTGTTCTAGCCCCCACTTTAATGATTACTATTCAATTTCAAAGTCGTCGTCTATATTATCATAGTATTGTTTTTCAATCTTCTTATACGACCCAGGTTCAACTTTATCTAAAGCCGTCGCAATTGTTTCTAAACTAGCCGCATAATTAAAATCATTATTAAATAATTGTTGTGCCTTACCGAATGCGATTGCAATCTCTTCATTCGAATTTCTAAATCTATTCGCATATTGCAATAAGCTCTCTGACAATGATGCACTATCAATCAAATCATGCGTTTTGTCTTGTAATTTTTCAAGATCTGCTTCAATATCAATAATTTGTTTAGTAATTTTTTCAATGTTAATTTTTAACTTTCCGATGGCTACTTCAACTGCTTCAATTTCATCGCTAACAACATAAAAAAAGTCCAAGTAATCATTTGGCAATCCAGGAAGATTAACTTGCTCAACTTGACGCTTAATTTGATGTAACTCAATATCAAATCTTTGAATTGTTGCGCTAGCCTTTTTCTCATCACTTCGTAAATCCTGAATACTATGATTAATTTTTTGTTGTTCCAGTTCGATATTTTCTAACGACTTAGAATTTTGTTCAACGCGATCTTCTACCTCACTATAGATTGCGTCACCCGATTCGATGGCGGCCTTATCAATATCATATTGTGAATTGATGGTTGCAATCTCTCGACCTAACTTTTGCGCATCCTCTAATTCGTTATGGTCTAATTCATAATTTTGACCTAGTCTGTCTAATTCTACCAAAAGCATCTGACTTTGCTTTTCAGCGTGGTCGATAAATTTACGGTAACTAGTCTCTTGTTTCTCCAATTTATCTTTTGCAGTTAGTTCCTTTTCCATGACATCATATAAATAGTCAATTTGGTTAGCAATATCGTTAACCTCAACGCTGGTTGTGGCAACTTCTAACGTTTCCAATTCAGCTAATGCTTTATCGACACCCGTCTGTAACTCATCAATTTGTTTAGGAATCTCATCAGCAATTGGAAAATTATAATTTTCATCAATTAATTTCATGTAACCTGATTGTAGTTCTGCAAGTTGATCAGGAAATTCATTTTTTAAGCTCTTATATAATGGTGGGATTTCTTCAAGAATTTTTTCAAGCGATGCCGTGTCTTCTCTCAAGTTACCCAAAACTTTTTCCGCCGTATCGTGATCACCAGCGGAAGTCAACGTTGAAAAACGATCAAAATCGTCTTCAAGACCCGTTAATTTATCCTCTAACTTATCGATACTAGGTCCATAAGAAAAGTTTTTTGATAATAACGTTTTACGTAAATCTTGATATTTTTTTTCAAGCGAGTCAACTGCCTGATGATTACTCTCATCACTTTTCTTCAAAGATACCAAAGCCTTTTTAATACCTTCAAGCGTCTTATTAATTGAAATTAATTTAACTTCAATTTCTGCTGTCAATTGGCGATTAGAAAGAAATTGATATTTCGCATTTGCTTCATAAGCTTCATCGATTTGTATTGTAATTTTAGGTAGTTTTGCATTTTTTACTTCTTTAAAATCTGATTCTAACGCTGAGAAAGTTTTTAGACTCTCTCCGGTCAGTCCCAAATCTTTCGTTAATCGAAGTTGTTCTTCAACTTCAGAATTAAAAATAACCTCTACTTGGTTACGAAATGTTTCGAATTTTTTTTCATTACGCTTCTGAAGAAAAAACGCCGTTGCATAGATAATAATGGCTACTACTATTATTCCAACAAAAATCTGTGTCATATCCTAATCCCGCCTTTAGCTTACTAAAATTTATATCCAATTATTCACATTCAAATTTTATGCTTCTAATCATTATATCATAGACCTTTAAAGCGTTCACTAGCTTTCTATAATATTATGGAAAGAAAATTGATTTGGCATGTAAACAAACATGAATACAGATTGACATTAGTCTCTAAAGACAGTATGATGAATCTTGTGTAAAATAATGCAGCGGTGAGCGGTAAGCTCGTCAACAGTTTGTTGCCCAATTTTCTTGGTTCAATTAGTACCCTTTCAGCTGCAAAGGTGAACATTGCAAAACAAACTGCACGAATACTAAGCTCACAAAGGATTATTTTACTCCAAAACAAATATTGGAGGAATTTATATATGTCACGTTATACTGGCCCAAGTTGGAAAGTTTCACGTCGATTAGGTCTTTCTTTAACAGGTACTGGTAAAGAATTAGCTCGTCGTCCTTATGCACCCGGTGATCATGGTCAAAACAATCGCCGTAAATTATCAGAATATGGTTTACAATTACGAGAAAAACAAAAACTTCGTATGATGTACGGTTTATCAGAACGTCAATTTGCTAACTTATTTATTAAAGCTGGTACAATTCGCGAAGGTAAGCATGGTGTTAACTTCATGCTCTTACTTGAAGGTCGTTTAGACAACGTTGTTTATCGTTTAGGTTTGGCTTCTACTCGTCGTCAAGCTCGTCAATTGGTAAACCATGGTCATATTACTGTTGATGGCAACCGTGTTGATATCCCTTCATACGCTGTTGAAATTGGTCAAGTAATCTCATTACGTGAAAAATCAAAATCTTTACAAATTGTTAAAGACTCAATGGAAGCATTAGTTGGTCGCCCACAATTTGTACAATTTGATGCTGATAAATTAGAGGGTTCATTAACTCGTTTACCAGAACGTGAAGAACTTGAAGCAGATATTGACGAATCACTTATCGTTGAATACTACAACAAATTATAATTTCAAAATAAAAAACATCTCATTTTTAATGAGATGTTTTTTTTGTCCAAATTTTATATATTTCAATTAATGGTATCAGCGTTTGCCTTAAATAATTAAGTTGTTCGTCTTTATCCAACTCAAAAAACTTATCCGTTACGTCTAAGTTTTGACCTATCAATAATTCCCTGGTCTGTACCTGACTCCACTTTTGACCATCAGCTTGCGTAATCATATTTGCTGCAACTGTCGCTTCTTTGTTTGTATGATCCACTGATCGAACAAATGAACTATCTAATTCTTGAATCATTTTAACTGATTCAACGACATTATTTCCATACGCGCTTTTATCTTTAATATCTGCGAGTGCTGATAACCAGATGAATAACCGATCATCCCAGTACCCAATCTCGAAATGAGGCATCATTTTATAACCACGCTTGTTCCCACTAAAAGCCATCCAAGTATCGGGTGGCGGATTTTTCGATCTTCGTGCGTGTTTTGCAATATGCAAATACATTTCACTATCTAACTGTTTGTTTAAAAACGGTATTAGCTCGGTACCCATTGTTTCAAATTTTGGATCAATAATTGCTTTAATCTTTTCCAATCGACCATCTAAGGTCTGATCTTTAAAAATCAAGAAATCGTCTTTAATAAACATTTCATTCTCTCCTTTTGTACCAAACATGGTATGCTAAAAACATAACTTATATAGAAGGTGGTAACAACAATGACTGATAATAATATAGACCCGCATCTTCAATCTGGATTGTATGGGGTCCCACAGCTTCATCCAGACGAACAAAGAAAATACTTAGGTACATTCAGAGAACGGGTCAGTTTAGCAATGACAATTGACGAGGTGACGGCTGCCGATAATATGACTGGATTCGAAAAAGAATTAGTAGCTCATCCGGACTACCGCGTCTTACTAAACGGTATGATTGATCAAGATTCACTGGCACCTTATATCACACTAGCTCATCAGCACAATGTTAATTTTACATTAACATCAAATAGTGAAGATCCAGCAGGTGCTGAGATTATGGGCTTGGTTGTTGCAACTGAAAAAACGGCAATAAATGAACCTGTTATTGCAATCAATGAGAAGTATCCAATCGTTAAAAGTGAACCACAACAAAGTAAAAAATCGTTTTTTGAAAATCTATTTGACTAAGCCAGTGAGAACTAAACTTAACGCCATTATCTATTAAGCGTTAGGTTTAGTTCTTATTTTTTTGTAGAAGTTCTATAATTCTATCGGCGATAACTTGTTTATCTCCAAAATTTGGAAATGAATTAATCGCTAAATCCGGACTTGTTTCAACTGAAAGAACGATCAATGAATCCGCATGTTTCGCATCATATGGTATATACAAATTGGGTATTACCACATCAAATGCTCCAATCATTATTTTTAATCGTTTGGCATAGTCCTCTATTAATGAAACGTAGGAATCGTCCATTTGCCCACTAACTTCGTTCTGGCTAGCCCCAGCATTAAAATTATTATCGTATCGAATAATGGCTTCAGATCCTCTTGGAATAATAGTCGTTTCAATTATGCCCTGTGTTTCCAACGTTTGCCTCTCAACTTCTAGCAAATTAAGTTGGTGCCAAGGGCCCCGACTAGATCGACCTATTTTCGCATTTTTTTGCGCAATTAATTCTGCTAACGTTTGTCGACCATCACCAACTACACTGACGGGCAACCTTTCAACAACTCCTTGCACACGCCCATCAACCATCATAAACCGATAAACTGAACCAACAACAATTTGCTCAATTAAAACTTGAGTGTCTACCAGTAAATTTCGTTTAATTGCTTCTCTATATTCATTTAGCGTTGGTGCCACTCGGAAGATGTGCGTCACTTGGCTGCTTTTAACGAACCTAGGCTTAACAACTAACGCCTTACCGACAATGTCAGGATAATAATCCATTGCCTCGTCTAGACTACGTACGCTAATTCCGCTGGGAACCTTGATATCAATCTGTCCCAGTACTTTTTTCAGCGTTTGTTTGTCATGTACAATTTGATTTAATATACTTGAGTCTAAATCTGAAATTGTCCCATGTTGCAATAAATGTCCGTTAATTCTGATAACATCACCGTCATCATCAACGAGGTCAAAGCGTAATCCTTTTTTTAATAATCCAGCCAAAATAAGCTGCGTATTACTTGAGTAATTATTGAATCCAGTTAGCGAATTTAATTGTGATTGATAGAAGCGTTTATTTAAATTCGCTTGGTTCATTGCAAAATTAACCAGCGATTGATTAATCACTTGATCATTGATTCTTGCACTTAAACTTAATTCAGGTTGTTCAAACTGCTCTTTATAACTGACCAACTCGTCTTTTAATTCATCATCCAAATAGAAATTATTATTAAATAGAATTAATTCATCTAATAACTTTATCCCGGCATTTTTAGTAACTGACTTAGTCCTAGGGTCCTCCATCGCAACCTTGTCATTAAGCTGTTTTGCTTTAAGTAAGGTCAGGTCAACTTCGTCTTCCGCCAAATCAGGCGTCATTAGAAAATAAGCTGACAGTAATTGGATAAATTTAATCGTCTCACCCTTAATACCTACGCGTGAAAATGGATCAACATCTAATCCACTCAATTCAAAATAATTGATACCATTTGAAATCAAGGAATCCTCATTTTTGTCGATTGACTTAAATTGAACGTCCCCATAGAATTCAGAAAATGATAACAGTTTTCCCTCTTGAACCATTTTTTTCAATGACGTAACGTAGGTCTCGATAGATTGATAAGATGCTTGAATAGAATCGTCTATATTGGTATAACCAAGTTCACTATTCCTAACACTTCTAACGGGATCGTTAATACTATTATCGTTGCTATTATAGATTGGCGTTGCCCCAAACAAGTAAGTTAGCAACCACCTGTTTTGTACGAGTTTACGACCAATTTTTAAATAGATAAAATTATGAAATTCTATATACGAATCAAAATAATTATGGAACTCAGATGTGAATAACGCCTGAATTAACTTTTCTGAAAGACTAAAGTTAAGATGTACAGACGTGAAAAGTTGTCTTTTTTTACCATATTTCTTTATTAATTTGTTTCTATATAGAAAACCTTTTTCGTCTGGGTGAGCGACCCTAATTTTAGACTCATCATCCGGTAATTCAGGAAGCGAACTTAGTGTCCAAAATTGTTCATTATCCGGTAAATTTTGGGTCGCAACTTGTTGAATAGCGTCTAAGTAGTTCACAACGTTATCAGCGCCTTCAATTGGTGGCGTAATAAATTCCATTTGTGATTCACCAAAGTCCGTTTTTATATAATTATGCTTCAGTCTGTCACCTAATGATTGAGGATGGTCCGTGGAACTCAAAATACCCGTATTCATAACCCTCTGTGATTCTCTCTCCAAACCAATTAGTGACCGCCTGAGCAATGGTCCCAATTCTTCTTCTTGTATTTTTAATCCAATTGCGTCTAATTCCATATCATCATCCCTTTCAGTTTCCTTCTACAGTATACCAAATATTGGCATTTAACCCTCTTATTTACGATACATTTTGGCAATTAAACTCATGCTACTATGCTATACTATTCCTTAGTAATTAACGCGAAAGGAGTCATCATTCATGTTACAACCACTTGCATTTAGAATGCGACCAACAAAAATTGAAGAAGTTGTCGGTCAACAGCATCTTGTTGGACCCGGTAAAATCATTAGACGTATGGTCGACGCCAAACTACTTTCTTCCATGATCCTGTATGGACCCCCTGGTACTGGTAAAACGAGTATTGCCAGTGCTATTGCCGGATCAACTCAATATGCATTTCGTAAATTAAATGCGGCAACAGATTCAAAAAAAGATCTTGAAGTCGTGGCAGAAGAAGCCAAAATGAGCGGTACTGTTATTTTACTTTTAGATGAAATTCATCGACTAACAAAACCAAAACAAGATTTCTTGTTACCACACTTAGAAAGTGGTCGAATTATTTTAATTGGTGCTACAACTGAGAATCCTTACATTACAATTAACCCGGCCATCAGAAGTCGAACTCAAATTTTTGAAGTAAAACCTTTGGACGAACAAGATATTGAAATTGCAATTGACCGTGCATTGACTGATAAAAAAGTTGGTCTCGGCGAGCTCGATATTGATTTGGAGTCTAACGCCCGATTACATTTAGCTCGAGCGACTAATGGCGATTTACGTAGTTCGTTAAATGCTCTCGAGTTAGCCGCTAAATCAACACCCGCTGATGATTCTGGGGTTATCTTTTTAACGTTAACAATCATCGAGGAGTGCTTACAGAAAAAAGCACTCACACATGATAAAGATGGCGATGCACATTATGATGTTATTTCAGCTTTTCAAAAATCAGTACGGGGTTCAGATGTTAACGCCGCTCTTCATTACTTAGGACGTTTAATCCTGGCTGGTGACCTACCTACGATTGCAAGACGCTTGATTACAATGGCCTATGAAGATATTGGTTTAAGTAGTCCTGCCGCATGTGCCCGAACTGTAACGGCTGTTCAAGCAGCAGAAAAAATTGGATTCCCAGAAGCAAAAATTCCATTATCAAATGCAGTAATCGATCTTTGTCTATCACCCAAATCCAATTCAGCTAACGTCGCTATCAATAATGCAATTGCTGATATTGAAAAAGGTGGATTTGGTGAAATTCCTGCTTACCTGAAAGACTCCCACTACAAAGGCGCAGAGGATTTAGGTCGTGGTATCGGATACAAATTTCCTCACGACTACCCAAATGACTGGGTTAGTCAACAATATCTACCAGATAAACTAAAAAATGCAGACTACTATGAACCAAAAAGCAATGGGCGTTATGAACAGGCACTTAAAGAACAATACGGTAAATTACATCCATCAAAAAAATGACCTGTTCACGCTTACATCATAATTGTTGCACGTTTAAGATGTCTGTGCTATATTAAGGATGAAGTTCTGAAGTGTACGCGTTATCTTATTAGAATGTTGACCGAACAAATAATTATATCTAGGCGTTGACTTAATAGGCTAATTAATTTCAAGCCATTTCACTTGGTAGTTAGAGGTTAGTACAGTCGATGCCACCTGCTTTATTGCGGGCTCAACTCACGAAGATGATTAACGGCACTACGCGGATTTTCCAAAGCTTTTGCTTTGATGGCCTGGACAAACTTTGTTTGTTCAGGCTTTTTTTATGTTAATAATAAAGGAGATTTTATGATTATAATCCGAATACTGTTAGCCGTTCTTGCATTGTTACTTTTAACGATCGGTTACTATTTATTCTCTCACCGTGGCAAAAATTTTATGATTTTTAAACCTGAAACAAACCCCGCGCTGAGTATAACGTTAATTATTTTTGGGGTAATTATCGGCGTTGAAGGTCTAATTGGATTAATTTCAATTATTGTCTTCATCCCCATATTTTACGGCATTTTCGTTGCCTTATCCTGTCTCACGGTTGGTGCCTTAACCATTGTTTTATCATTTTTTATGCATTAAGCTAACTTTGTAACCGTTTTTACTTCTATTTTCATCAAATTTGTCGTAAAATGAAGGTATACAAAAGAAAGAGGTGGATGACCATGTTACAACAATATAAAAATATTTTAGTTCCTGTAGATGGTTCGGATGAAGCAAAATTAGCATTTGAAAAAGCTGTACAAGTGGCTTTAAGAAATGGCGAGGATTCTACACTTCATCTTTTACACGTTATTGATACTCGAGCATTCCAAAATATCTCAAGTTTTGATACGTCAATGGTTGAACAAGTTAGTGATACAGCAAAAGAAACATTAAATAAGTATATTGAACAAGCAAAATCAGCTGGTCTTAAAAATGTCGATTTTTCAATTGAATATGGCTCTCCTAAAGTTGTGATTGCCAAAAATGTTCCAATCAATTTAGATATTGATTTAATCGTGATTGGTGCTACCGGTTTAAATACGGTTGAACGTTTATTAATTGGATCAGTTACGGAGTACGTAACTCGAGTAGCAACTTCAGATGTTTTAGTTGTTAGAACTGATTTAAGCAATACACCCGCTCTTAAAAAGTAAAAACATTTATCAATTCTTTAAAAATTACCAACGATTGATATCTAACAAAATTAAACGAACTTAACAATAAAATAATTAGGTTTATGATAAAAAACTACGCCCCAACTGGGTGTAGTTTTTTTGTTTGGTTTATCCCGTTACTTATACGCATGGATCACTAACACCTGATTACTAATCATTTTAACTATTTAACAAATAATCTAGCGGTGAAATTACTATACTGTAGTAACAGGTGCAATAAGCGAAATAATCAGATTTTGTAACATAATGAACGCCTTATTTTGAGTTAATACTCAACTTCCAAGTATGTTAATCAGTAAAAAATAACAAGTAAATACTCCTCAGACGTAATATTCGATTAAAAATAACTTAGAACCACTAGTAAAAAATTAATATAATTTAATAATATATCAATAAAATATTTAATAATGTTTACATATTATTAAATTATGTTATCATTATGTCTAAACAATAAAAAGGTGGGAATTATTATTAATACATGGTACGAGAATATGACGAATGAAGATATGAATTTTATTAAGCGTTTTACGCTATCGTCCGGATCATTGAAGCAAGTAGCAAAAGAATATTCAGTCTCCTACCCCACAGTACGGAATAGACTCAATGAAGTTATAACTAAAATTGGAATAATTGATGAGAAAGATAGTGAACCATTCATAGTGAATCTTATGCGTCTTGTAACGGATGACCAAATTAGTTATAGCGCTGCAAAAAAAATTATAGAATTCCATGAAGGAGAAAAAAATGACTGAGTTAACATTTTTTGCAATAATAATGCTTTTAATTCTGATTGAGACATACGGTTTGGCAAATACAAAATATTTTTGGCTTGGTGGGATAATACCATTGTTAGGTACAATTAGTATCGTTTTGATAATGGTTAAGAGTGAACACATAATCTTTAGAGATTACATAATGGCGGCTATTGGAATTCTTGTTTTGTTAGTCTTTTGGGGTCAAGGTCATGACCGATATACTAAAAGAACTTTAAAAGAAAAAAATAAAATGTTGAGTAACGATTTGAGTCAAAAATAGGCAAAATAAAAAAGAAATTAACCAATTAAATGGTTAATTTCTTTTTTATTTTGTCTTAAATGCGCATGACGTTAGATGATCATCTACCATCCCCATACTCTGCATCAGCGAATAACAAATTTTCGGCCCAACGAACTTAAAGCCTAACTTTTTTAATTCTTTAGATAATTGTTTTGAAATATCAGTTTCTGCTGGAACTTCTTCCGCGTGATTCCAAAGATTATTAAGTGGTTTATTATTTACAAACTGCCATAAAAACGTATCAAATGATTGTCCACTTTGATTCATCTTAACGATGGCCTGTGCATTTGTAATAATTGCTGAAATTTTGCGTTGATTACGAATAATTTTTGAGTTTTCCATTAACTCAGAAATTTTTCTTTCGTCAAATTGACTGACCTTTTGAATAGAAAAATTTTCAAAAGCGAGATTAAAATCAGTTCGTTTATTTAGAACAGTTTGCCAGCTCAAACCCGCCTGCATTAGTTCTAAACTTAATAACCCAAATAACTGTTGATCACCGAAAAGTGTTTTTCCCCACTCTTCATCATGATAATCTTGCATTAACTGATTACCTGACTGTGCCCACGGACATCTCTCCATATTATTCTCCCCCGTTCAAATAAAAAAGATCACCAGTACTGTCTCCAGACTAGTAATCTTTTCAGTTTTAGATTTCAGGTAATTCAGTGAAATCATAATGTAATTCTTTAACAGCGGCATGTTCGTCGAATGCTAATTGAATTAATTTATCAATTAGTTCTGAGTAACCAATTCCCGAAACTTCCCACAATTGTGGATAAAGTGAGATATTAGTAAATCCTGGTAACGTGTTTAATTCACCAAGATATGGAATACCATCTTTAACTAAGAAATCGATTCGTGCCAAACCACGACAACCTAATACTTCAAAGGCGCGTAATGACATATCTTGAATTTCTTTTGTTAATTCATCAGGTAATTCAACTGGCATTTCAAACTCAACGCCTGAAGCATCAACGAATTTATTGTTGTAATCATAAAATACATCCGATTTTGGTACAATAACTGCGCCTAATTTTGAAGCTTTTAAATCAGTGTTTCCAAGAATTGAGCATTCAATTTCATCAGGATTTTCGATTGATTCTTCAACCAAAATCTTTGTGTCATATAAAAATGCATCTTCGATACCTTCGAGGAATTCTTTTTCATTATGTGCTTTATGGATACCAACTGATGAACCTTGGTTAGCTGGTTTGATAAAAACAACATCCCCAAGTTCTTTGCTGATATGTGCATAAGACATTTCAACACGGTTATTAGCCTTAACGACCAAGTATTTAGTATTTCTGATATTATTTAACGTCAACATTTTTTTCGTTAAATCTTTATCAAATGAGATTGCAGATGAACGAACATCACTACCAATGTAAGGTTTGTCTAAAAGTTTAAACAGACCTTGGATAGTGCCATCTTCACCCATATTACCATGAATTACTGGGTAGAAAAGATCGATATCCTTAACTTCAGTTAAACTCATAATGTTTGCTAGTGGATTTGTAAAGTCGATTGTTGGTAAGACATCAGCAACAACTTTTGCTTCTGGTTCGCCATCAAAAATACGACGTGAAGCAGCATCGCCAAGTAATACCCCTTCTTTTGTAAACATGAATAAGCTAACTTCATATTTATTTTTATCCATTGCATCATAAATATTATGTGCTGAACGTTTTGAAACATCATGTTCTGATGAGTTACCACCAAAAAGTAATCCGATGTGTATCTTTTCACTTGTCATCATATTATCCATTCCTATTCGTATTATATTTTTTATTCGTTTAAACCCTTAGTCTAAATAATACCATGTTTAGACCGGTTCTGTCATTTAGGTTTGCGATTTTATTTAAACATTTAAGATCCACATGAAGAGTAGGAATATGAAAAATAATCCATACATGATGGGATGAATATCTTTACGACGACCAGCTGCAATCATTGTAATGGGATAAAGAATGAATCCTAAAGCTATTCCGTCAGAGATACTGTACGTTAGGGGCATCCCTATAACAATTAAGAACGACGGTATGGCAATTTCCATTTTTGACCATTCAATTTTTGTTAATGATTGTGCCATTAATACGCCAACAATAATTAATGCTGGTGCAGTAACTTGTGTTGTCACAACCGATAATAATGGTGAGAAAAACATACCGGCAATGAATAATAGTCCCGTTGTAACGGCCGTTAATCCTGAACGTCCACCAACAGCAATACCTGCTGAAGACTCAACAAAGGCACCAACTGGTGATGTACCTAAAACAGATCCTGCGAGCATCGCTGTTGAATCGGCAGCGAGCGCTTTACCCACACGTGGCATTTTATTATCTTTCATGAATCCCGCTTGTTGTGCTAATCCAACTAGAGTCCCTGCCGTATCGAAGAATGTCACTAACAAGAAAGTAAGCACAACGACCCATAGTTGAACCGTGTTAATATCCCCGATATGTTTAACACCCTGCATAAAGGTAGGTGCTAGACTTGGCGCAGCAGAGACAATACCTGTTGGTGCCTTAATTAATCCCGTAATGAACCCAAGGATAACTGTTGCAAACATCCCTATGAATATCCCACCAGGAACACGTCTAACCATTAAAATTGCAGTAATAACTAACCCAAATATTGTTAACCAAGTTGTACCAACGCTCAATGAACCTAATCCAACGACCGTTGATTTATTAGAAACAATTAATCCTCCACCTTGTAATCCAATAAAAGCGATGAATAACCCAATCCCACTTGAAATCGCATATTTTAAATTGCTTGGAATCGCATTAATAATTAATTCTCGTAATTTAAAAATAGTAATTAAAATAAAGATTAATGAGGCAACAAAGACACCTGCCAAAGCCGTTTGCCATGGAATACCCATCCCGATAACAACCGAGTAAGAGAAGAAGGCATTAATACCCAGTGCTGGTGCGGTAGCAATTGGATATTTAGCTAGAACACCCATTAATATACAACCCAAAGCACTTGATAATGCGGTTGCCGTAAAGACAGCCCCTTTATCCATTCCTGAAGCGCTTAAAACTGTAGGGTTAACAAATAATATATAAGACATTGAAATGAAAGTCGTAAATCCAGCCAAAATCTCACGTTTTACCGTTGTTTGTAACTGGTCAATTTCAAAATATGATTTAATGCGGTTAATCATTGCATATCTCCTTTTTAATAAATGCTTTTGTTCGTGTTTATCCCATTAACGAGCAATTACAATTTTACTATATTCGGATATTAATGTAAATCATATTATCAAATCATATTTTGTTAAGAATTCATTCAAATAAGTCTTATACCGTTAGAATTTTGTTGATTTTAATATCAAATTGGTTATCAAGCCATTGTTCAGAAGTTACGTTTTGGACATCAAGACAAAGTGAAACAGTCCTAGGCTGATATTTGGCAATAAATCGGTCATAATAACCTCCACCAAATCCAATCCTTTGATTATTATTTAAATTAAACCCAACCCCTGGCACAATAACTAGATCTAACTCATTATTTTCTAGTGCCTTATCATAACTGGGTTCCAAAAGGCCATAGCTACTTTTTATTAATCCTTGCTCAGCAGATAGATATGGTAAAAATGCCAACTGCCTTTCGGGCATGGTCTTTGGTACGTATACCTTCTTTTTCTGTTCCAAAGCTATCAGGAGCAAATCGCTTGTTGAAAATTCAATTGATTGACTAATCGTTAACCCGACCGAACTGGCCATTTGCCATTCCTCTGAGCGCAGTAACTTATCGATAATTACTAATTCTTGTCGTTTTTTTTCAAGCGGCTTATTTTTGGCTAAGTCTGCCATTTTAAGAATCGTTTTTTCTCTGATTTCTTGTTTGCTCACTGATTTAAACCTCCGCGTCGAATTCACCGGTGATGACAAGTTTACCGATCATTGCCCCGCCTTCAACAGTCTTAGTAGCTGCTCGCAAATTATCAGCATTAATTCCTTCAACCGATTTAGTCATTGTTGATTTTATGCTACCTTCATCTAATAACTTAGCCAATTGATTTAAGGTAGCCCCTTGCGAAGCCATATCTGCAGTATGGTAAATGCCTTTTGTAAATATTGTTAACCATTTGAAATCGTTACTTTTATTTTTTAAAATACTCAATGGTAACTCCGCAGTTGTTGCCACAATAGACATGACAATTCCCCGTGGTTTAATTAGCTCTGACGCCACATTAAAATATAGTTCAGTTGAATGTAACATTAAAATACCATCAACTTCATGAATTCCTAATTCATCTAATTGTTTTTTCAAATCTTTTCGATGATTAATCACAATATCAGCGCCCATTTTTTTAACCCAATCAATTGTCTCTGGACGTGAGGCAGTTGTGATTACCTTAATTCCTGCCCACTTCGCGAGTTGGATGGCAATAGACCCAACACCGCCGGCGCCATTAATAATCAGAATTGATTGTCCCTGATTGGCATCTTTTTTTGGTACAAAAGCTAATTTTTCAAACAATGATTCCCATGCTGTTACGCCAGTTAACGGGATGGCAACCGCTTCAGCAGTCATTATCTTCTTAGGGGCATGACCAACTAACCGTTCATCCACTAATTGATATTCTTCATTACTTCCCGATCGGTTGTTTACACCCAAATAAAAAACTTTATCCCCAACAACAAAATTAGTCACATTCGCACCAATCTCTGACACGGTTCCAATGGCATCGAATCCTAAGATACGCGATTGGTCCTCTGATTCAATTAACATTCTTGTTTTAAAATCAATAGGATTCACCGAAATCCCCGCTATTTTTACAAGAATATCATGATCTTGAGGCACAGGTTTATCAATTTCAACATCTTTTAACACCCTTACATCTTCTATTGGATATTTACCAAACGCTGCAACGGCTTTCATTTTATTTATCATTAGTTAATCCTTCTTTCGTTTAATATGAATTATGCTATTCATCTTACTACAGTTAATAAAAAAATGATTGTATTCAGATTTAATTGACTTTAACGGCTAATTTTTGTACGATTTGGGTGTACAAAATCTAAAAATATTGGAGATTACCATGATGGATAAGCAATTAAAAACTAGAAAACAACTAAAATCTGAAACGAAAGTACTCTTTAAAGGAAATTGGAAATCTGCTATCTTAATTAGTCTAATAGGTGTCCTTGCCTATATCGTTTATTTACGCTTATATGCCTATGAATATTCGAGATTATTTAATTCCGAGTCGGGGTCTTATGTCTCTCCGTTAAATCTTAATCCAACAACCTCAGCACTGATGATTTTTCTTATTCTCATTTTTGAAATTTTAATTATGGGTGCTTCATATGCCTTTTTAACTTGGGTGAGTTCTAAAAAAACACCAGAACGCGCATTTACGCAAAGTTTCCAAGTTTTCTCTAATGAATTATTTTTTTCAACTATTGCATTAGCAATTCTTAAAACTATTTACACTATCTTTTGGTATCTTTTACTCTTCTTTCCCGCAATCATTAAACACTATTCGTACTCGCAAGCATTTATGATTAATAAGGACTTGCAAGATAACCCTAACCACCCTGATATCAAGACTAACAAAAAAATTACATTAAGCCGTCAATTAATGAACGGTCATAAGTTCGACTTATTTGTACTTGATCTCAGCTTACTGGGTTGGTACCTATTATCACTTATCACACTAGGCATTGGGTTCATCTGGTTCTTACCCTACCAAAAAGCAGTAAAAGCTAATTTTTATAGAGATCTTGCCGGTGATCAATTTTTAATTTTAAAATAACAGAAAAGGACTGAAAGAAATTTCAGCCCTTTTTATTTTGTCGCTAAATATTTAAGACCTTCTCGAACGGCCAATTTTGATAAATCATGTCTTTTAATGAAAGTTTTAACCCACTCCATGTCAGTTTTAGCATATTCACGCAGTGACCACCCGATTGCCTTTTGAATAAAAAATTCATCCGTTATTTGATCATTCATGATCATTTTTGTTAAATACGCTAGATTAGTCGCTTCTCGATATCCTAACTGAAGATTTATACCCACACGGCGCATCCAAAAATCTTCATGCCCTTCAAATTGTTGACTTATAAGATTAAAATATTCCGGGTGTAATTTAACGAAGTCACTGATAACTTTACGTAAACTGTCTACCGAGTCCCACCATGCTTTAATGGGAATTAAATCAATAAGAACTTGAACCTCGTTCACGGTTAATCGTTTAACATTTTTTTGAGCTAAATCAATTGCAACATACTGGTATTCTCTTTCATTACGACTGTAGTAAGCTAAAATCTGTAAGGTAAGTTCTTCCAGCGACCAGGCTTTTGATTCCTTCATTAAACCTTGAATTAATTTTCGTCTGTCAGGTGCTCGGATTCCCAAGAAAACAAATCTATTTTTCATATATGCTTCCATCTTTTCGACATTTTTATTATCCGCTTCGAAATCGATCATTTTAGTTCTCCTTTGTTGAAACCGTAACCATATCAGTTGGATAACGAATTTTATGATGTTATACTGTGGTTAATCATATAAAGGGGGAATCATTATGTCAATGCACAACAATTTAAAAGAATTACTTACAATTAAAGAAGGACCTGTCGTATCAATTTTTATTAAGACATACCCAGGGATTAATTTTGCAGCGAAGAACCAATTAAAACTGAAAACTAGTTTAAAAACTGCAAAAGAAGAACATTCAGATATTGATAAAAAAGCTTGGGGTGCAATTGAAGGTCAACTTACTAATTTCATGAACGATATTGCTGATCGAATTGGTCAATTCCCTAGCATCGCGCTTTACTTAACACCAAATAATTACTTTAAATTTAATTTGAACCATGCCATTGAATTGGATCAGGTGATTGTTGGACCTGAAGCTTACACATTACCTTTACTCGCTCAACAAGCAACAAAATTATCTGGTACGATTTTGAGCTTAAATCGTGATTCATTCGAATTACACCAATTTAAAGAAGGTATCTTACTGAAACAAGAATTACCAAAAGATGCGCCTATCGATATGGTATCAGCCCTTGGACCTGAAAGAACAGATACAACAACAACTCATGGCCCTACTGGTGCTCTTCATGGCTTAAACACTAAAGATGAAGAAAAGGCAATTGATAATAAGAATTACTACTTAGCAATTGAGCAATTTTTAATGGCTCATACTGATTTAATTTACAAACGTCTTTTCATTATCGGGTTACCTAAAAACCAAAGTTTATTCCGTGATTTAACAAAATTAAAAACAGTTAATTCAGAAATTACAATTAAAAAATCTCCTAGCGCATTAACAACTGCTGAAATTGAAAAAGAATTATTGGATCAAAACCAAGTTTTAATCGACCAAACAGTTGAAAAATTATTGGATCGTGCGCGTTCACTTGATGAAGTCAATCCAAGCGAAACGAACCCGGCAGAATTGTTTGCCCTTTTAACACAACATCGTGTTAAAACTTTATTAATAAATGAGGAATCAATGTTCCCAGGATTGATTGTCGATGGTCAAGTCGTCGATACTGAACCTGAAAAAACAACGAATAATTTATTAAATGATTTAGCAAACTTCACATTACGTAATGGTGGTGACGTTTACGTTATATCGGCTACTCACTTTAATTCTGGCCAATTCGTTTACGGTGTTTAACAAAAAAAGGAAGGCATTTGTCTTCCTTTTTTGTGTCCAATCGGTCACGTGATGTTATACTTAAAAGACAAATATATATTCAAGGAGACGACATTTAATGAATAAAGTTTATTTAGCAGGTCCGTTTTTTGATGACAAACAACGTGAACGTGTTTCACAAGTTGTGTCCGCATTAAAAGAAAATAAAACAATTGATGGTGACAATATCTATTTACCACAAGATAACCAAAGTGAACAGTATGAGCAATTCAGTAAGCCTTGGCAACGTGCCGTTTATCTTGCAGATACTCGCCAAGTGCATCGTGCTGATGTTGTTGTCGCTATCCTAGATTATAAGGATGATGAAGGCAATGAACCTGACTCTGGTACTATGTTCGAAGTTGGTATGGCCGTTGAAGCACGTATCCCGGTTATCTTGGTCCAATTCGAAGCCGGACGTGTGATTAACTTAATGTTATCGGAAAGTCTAACAGCCTTCTTTGATGTTAATAAGAACGGTTTAAAAAATCTTTCTGAATACAATTTTGATATTTTAGAAGAAAAATTAACCGAAAATAAAATTTTATAGAAAAAAGATACGAAGAAATAACTATCTTCCTATCTTTTAATTTGATTATATTTCTAGACAATCGGAAAAATTCCGATTGTCTTTTTTTATTTTCAAAAGTTAATAACCAATTAGTCGTACTCTCCTACCAGATATTAACTCTTTCATCGGGATTTTTGTACATCTTATCGCCTGGATTAATACCAAAAGTAGCATAAAAATCAGCTAAATTTTGAACCTGGATATTGGCGCGTAGTTTAGCAGGTGCATGTACATCAATTGATAGCAACAACTGCATATATTGTGTTGAAGCCTTCATACGCCAAACTTGAGCCCAGTTAATGAAGAAAGCGGAAATATCAGCATTTGGCTCTGCCTTCGCGGCTTCTAACGCACAACTCAATCCACCGGCATCCGCAATATTTTCGGATACTGTTAAAGTCCCATTAACTTTTTGACCAGCATACTCAGTTCCATCAAATTCGGCAACCATTTGCTGGGATAATTCTTTAAAATGAGCCAAGTCAGCTTCACTCCACCAATTATTTAGGTTACCGTATTCATCAAATAATGCCCCATTATTATCAAAAGCATGCGAGATTTCATGGGCAATCACGGCACCAATTCCGCCATAATTGGCACTGCTACTTTGTTCTAAACTATAAAATGGCGCTTGAAGAATAGCTGCCGGGAAGACAATAATATTCTTAAATGGATGGTAATATGCGTTAACAGTTGCAGCACTCATCTCCCAGAGATCACGATCAACCGGTTGATTCCATTTACTAAACATATCTTCCGTTGCTAATTGATCAAAACCCATCGCGTTTTCTAATAACGGTTTTTTCGTATCAACATGCATTTTTTGATAAAGTGGATTAATTTTTCCCGGATAGCCGACTTGAATACCTAATTTATTTAATTTCAAGATGGCTTTGTCGCGTGTAGCGCTAGTTAACCATTTATTGTTGGCCAATCTATTTTGATATACACCAATCATTTTTTCAACCATTCGTTGAACATCTGCTTTAGCATCTTCACCAAAATATTTATGCCCATAATATTCACCAACAATACCGCTATAAGCACCCATGGCTAAATAATAAGCAAATTTTTGTTGTTTCTTCGGCCCCTTACTTCCGGATAACGCACGTCCATATTCACCAGAAATAACGCGTATATCATCTGATAAAAATGAGCTAAGGTTGCTAACTGTTTTAACAATTAGCCAACTTTTAAATTCATTAAAATGAGCTTCATTCAATATATCATCGATTGCAGCCAAGTACTTAGGTTCAGTCACAATTATTTTTTCTGGCTCTTGACCATTTAATAACTGCTTAACAACCACTTGTAGATTTACATTTTTACTTTGTAATCCAAATTCAGTAAACGTTTGTGGATTGTACGCTTTACTATAATCAGCAGATTCTTCAGCACTTTTAACATGTGGCACTAAATTGCGATCAAAAATTAATGCCTCTGAAATAACTTTTTTCACATCTTCTTCACTGTAATCTAGAGCGCCCAATAATTTTGTCATCATTTTACGGAATACGTCAAGTAATTGTTCGGCTTGTTGATTATCTGCCTCATAATAAGTTTTATCCGGCAAAATAAGATTTGGAGCCGCCGCAAAGAAGGCATTAATTTTAGCATTCTTCATGTCAGCGTCAACGTCAAAATTAAGTGGTGAAGGATATCCAGCAAGTACAAAGTCAGCCCATTTAACATTAAAGTCAGCTAAACCTGTTAAATTTTCTAACGGCTCTAAAACGCTCTTCAACGGAGTTGTTCCTTCTAATTCACGACGATCAAAATCAGCCGCTAATGCGTAATAGTTTAAAAATTCTTGCATTAATGCCGATTGCGTACTTGAATCAGATGTCATTTTTTCAAAATCACTCATTAATGTTTTATCAATCTCATCAGCTAAATCATTAAAACCACCCGTTGCAGGCTTATCATCAGGAATTTTGGCAGTTTTTAACCACTCACCGTTCACGGCTTCATATAAATCATCTTTAATTAGTTGTTCATTTACAGTCATTATTTTTATCCCCCATTGGTCTAATTATGTAATTCAGTATAAACCTTATGATGGAAATTTAGTAATAATTTACTTAAAACTAACATATTAACATAACAAGAATTCCCCATTAAACATTATTTGAGAAGTATCCTTTAATTACAATATATTATTTCATTTCTTTTACTTTAGTTTCAATAAAATCAATTTCATCTTGATTAAAATCGTACTTCTTATAAAGTTGTTGATCAATCTCAGATATTGATTGGGACCAATCAATATCTGAGATTGATGTAAAATCTTGAAGCGGAATTTTAGACCAAACCTCTTTTGTCTTATTTCCTTGAGTAATTTTCACAACACCAAGCATCCCACGTAAAAATTTAGTTTTTAAATAAGTCAACAGATTTTCTGCCTGTTCAATGTCATCAAATGCTCCAAATGAGATAAACGTTTCCGTGTACCCTTGGTTTGGCCCTTCAATTACTGGCGTTGATAACACTTCTCCGAACTGTCCTGACCCATTTGAGCTTGGAACCAACACTTTGTATTTATCCATATTAGGATGTTCGGCTAAATAATCACGTCTTATCCACTTAAAAACACGATTGCTGTTCTGTCTTCCTAAAATTTTGATATATCTGTGTTCATCATCTAATCGCTCATCATAAAATATCTCCTGTAATTTATCAAATACTGATGATGAAAGATAGCGACTGGATCCCCCCGAAACCCTACTCTTAAGTTGTAAATTTTCTTTCCAGAGTACTGTGGCATATTTATAGCTAGTATTACCATAAAGTAACTCACTAATTGATAAAAATTTGTCTTTTACAACCTTTTTTACAATTCCATTAAGTTCTGTATAACTGGTAAATGTTCCGATTGGGCCAATAACCTTAGTAGAATTATGATAAAGTATTGCCACCCCACCCTTTATATCGGTATTTGGAAATAATTCTGATGCCTTCTGATTAAAATATATTACTTTTAAGTGCATGTCATTAATCATTTTTTTATTCCATATATTGGACGTAGATCCAACATTAAACAAAAATCTTGCTGGCGAAATCAAAATATATTTATCACTAATTTTCTCCGCTAGATCATAAAAATAATTATAAACAGCCGGTTGTTCACCACGATTTTCAATATTATCTTGATATGGTGGGTTTCCAACAACTACATCAAATTTCATTAGTTTCTACCTCCAAATAATTCATCACATTTCTTTTCAAAATCTCCTTCACCACGAGCAAATGAGGTTGTATCTAAATATACGATATGAGAACTATTAATATTCTGTCCTTTTTCATCAAATCCAAAGATAAAATTTCGTGCAATATTATAGATGATTTCACTCGGTGCAAAACCGTACACTTGATGTTCGAGTATATGTTTCAATCGTTCATCATCATTCGGAATAATGTTTTCTAATCCTACATACAACCTTTTTACAATTTCGGTAATGTAAAGACCTGATTTCATATATAAATCAGCAAATGTTTTTTCCGGATTCGTAAAGTCTTCAGGACTTTCTTCCTGTAATTTATCAATCATCATTACAACCACTTTTTTTGGTGTGAAAATTTGATTTGTTTGTTGTGGTGGAATGTAATCAAAAATGTCTTCTTCATGTATTTCACCAAAATAATTAGAAAGTTCAGTACGTTTTCTTAAAAATTCTTGTACAGACTCATCAAATACAATCGCATCAAAGAAATTATAAGTATCACGCAATGTTCTAAATTGACCCAAAGTAATTCCGGTTACTTCTTTAAATACGTGATCATTAATTGTTGTATCAAACGATGATAAAGCGGTGTCTGTTTTTCCATATGCCATTAAAAATGATGGAATTGTTCTAGCGAAGCCACGTAGTCGTGCACGTACATCATCTTCAACGGTATTTTTTTTCTTATCTTCAGACTTATTTAAAATTGTTTTAGTAGACTCACGAACTAATTCTTGAGTTTTTGTTTTAACAGTCTCGATCACTTCTTTATTAAATTCATTATCGATTTGTCGTTTTTTCGTCTCATAGTTAACCTGGGCCTCAGCAATCACTTCTTCATTATTACGAGATTCTTCAACTATACGCTTATATTCAACTTTTGCTTCAGAATGTTTAATTTCTGCTTGTTTTTGTACTATTTCTACTTCATGAGCCATTGCATTTGCACTATTCTTTGAAATTTTTTCAGCGGCTTTTGACGTTAACCCATTTTCTTTTGCCAAATTTTTTACAGCATCTTGAGTCTTTTGTTTGAATGTATTAGATATTGTATTTGCAATATTCTTTATATCAGCACTATTAACTATCTCTTCAATCGCTGAATTAACATCTGCGTAAACCTTTTCACCAAAGTGAGCATCCGTTTGACTATTCACAACCTTTTGTTCAACAGCCACTTGACCATCATTGTTAATTTTAACATCTCTCGTATCAATTCTATCATCTGTCTTACGAGGTACTGCCTTACCTTGATCAACCGGATTTAATTGCTCAAGAATTTCACGAGCACCTGCTGACGCAAAAATTCCAGAAATATTTTTAAACAATAAATTAGACATAAATCCACGACGAACTACTTCTTGAGCTTTAATTGTCTTAGGGATGGTCAATACCTGATTGACATCAAGTTCAATCATCTTTCCTTCATTGTCTTCAGCAATAACTGAAAAAAAGTTTAATAGTTTTCTAATATTTTCTTTACGATTTTCTGTTGTTCCACCACCATTAGTTGTCTTACGTGATAAGTTATTTGCAAACTCATCATAGACTGTAAGCGTACGTTCCGGTGCAAAATCAAAAACATATGCATTTTCTTTTCGCTTTACTTGTCCATCTATCTTAAAATCAAATGGATTCTGAGCTCGAAATGCTGCTTGCATATACAGACTTGGAGACTTCATATTAGATAACATAAGTACCGCTGTCCATTCTGGAACAGTTACACCTGTAGTTAATTGTCCTACCGATAAGGTGATTGTTTTATCATTATTTTTAATTGCTTCTTTTACACGATCAAAAGATTTTTGGTTAATAATTTGTTCATCTGATGTTTTACCATCCCCTGCCGCAAGAACAATTTTATAATTTTCAAACACAGGATGATTTTCCAATAGTTTTTTCAATGCTTTAGCACTAGCTACTCGATTTAAAATCCAAAAAGTATGCTTTAATTCATTTCTTAATTTTTTAGTTGAAAAAGGATATTTTTCATTTTGAGACAAAGCATTTAACCATTTATTTATATCTAACTCATGAATAAATTTACCTGTTTCATTAGTTTCAAAAAATTCATTTAAATCAAAGGTATAATCAATATTTTCACCATTAATTTCAGCACCTCTGTTAACTTCATCAGTAACCATTTGACTCATTTGATAAGAAAATAAGTTTAGTCGTGGTAACTTTTCATATGGATTATTTTTTTCAATGCCCACTGGCCAATCAGCTTTAGCTTCTTGTTCATCTGCATACGACCAGTTAAAAATTTGGTCATCTGAAAACTCTCCTGAGGAAACTGCTTTAAATGGTGTTCCCGATAGATGTAAAGTGAAATTACGTTTAATATTTTGAAAAGCTATATCTGTTTTAAAAGTATCTATTCCCTCATGACTTTCGTCAATAACAAGAAGATCCCATTCAAGTGATTTTACCCATTTTAATTTGTCATAACTACCACCAAAAGAAATAGCTCCTTTTAAATCTTGTAACGAAATAAAAGAAATCATTTTATCTTTACCACTCTTAAGTGATTGATCATTAAATTCATCACGTGTCATCACTGGTCTATCTTTAAGTGAATCACTTGTAGATACAAAAGAAAAGTCAGTTTGCCAAGCAATGTACTTTTCAAAATCATCAAACCAAGAATTCGCAATTGTAGGGCGATTGGTTACAATTAATACCTTACTTGCATCTAATTTACGAGCAAGATCATAAGTAGTTAGCGTCTTACCAAATCGTGGCTTTGCATTCCATAAAAATTTACCTTCTTGATGATTATTGGCATATTGCAACGTCATGTCAACGGCAGCCTTTTGCTCATCTCGAAGTTCATACTGTGACTCTTCTTTAACTTGAGTAAGTTTATTATTACGGAAATCATTAAAATCAATGTGTGCAGCATCAGGCTCTTTATCGTAAAAAAACCATTCTGTGCCCTGTCGTCGTTCTCTTTCTTTGTACTTACGTAAATAATTATGAAGTGGTTTATCCGTAAACCAATCGTCTGTGTCACTAAATTTAGCGGGCTCTGACCACAACGTTTTTGTTACAATCCCCGCAGTATGTGTCTGCTGTTTAATACGATCATCAACATTACGTTTTTCAGTATATCCGATTTTTATCCAGCCAGCATTTTCACTCGCAGTAGGCGTAACATATGCATAAACCTGTGGATAGATAGTCTTAGTCGTTTTAATAAGTGTCTTATCCCTCATACCTAATTAACTCCTTTATCAAAAAATTCCATTTTGTTAGTTTCCCAGTTCATTACTTTTACACGTTTTCCAGGCTTAATTTCCCATTTTTCTTCAGGTTCTTCAGTATCAAAAAGTGATATTTGAGTCTCAATTATTCTTTCTCGTTTTTCCGTGAACGGAATAATATATTTTAACCCATCCATTTGAAAAATATTATAACTAATTATTTTAGCAATATCTTCAAACAAACCATATAGAGGCTCCTCAAGCCACTTATCATAATAATAGTCTCGGTAAGTGTACAGTAAGTTTTCTCTTGCAAGTAGTAACGAGTCCCCACTCCACTCAAATCCGTAACTTGCTTTATACGCTTCAACAACTAATCGTTGCCACTCAGCCTTATCATCAACCTCACGATTAATTCGTTTTATCTTTCTATCAACAAATCCAACCCTATCATTTAACTGTATACTTTCCCCAGTCTCCATATCATACCTACTTGCCATATAAGGTGCTTCACCACAAGTTATTTCCAGCCACACGCGTTTAACATAAGTCTCTAAATCATCATTTAGAAAATCTTTGTCAACTATATCATTTTGCTTCTTTATAATCCAAGTTGGCGTAAATACTTCAGCTTTTGACTTAGTTCGTTCTTTTTGTGCCTCTTTAGACTTCAAAGCACGAGGTTTAATAATATTTCCCATCTCCCCCGTCACAAGTTCTGATTGTATTTGAGAAGTCTCAGAGTATGATTTATTACCATATTTTATATAGTTTTTATTTGCCCAAATAATGTTTTTCTTAAGTTTTTGTGTTGATCTAGTACGGTCTAATAAAAGAATATCCAATATTATTGGCATTTTTTCTCGAATGGTAGTTTCAAGAATATCCGTCGAGTTTATTATATTCATCGTCTTTATTCCTTTCTCAGTGGAGTTTTATTAGATTCCATGACTCAACTAACTTCTTATCTTGTACTTCCACCATTTATTTTTAATTCTATATGAAATATTTAGTCATCTATCAATTAAATAATTTAATTGACTTAAACTATTGTTAACCCTATTCTCTTTTCAGAGAATTTATAGAATATTCTGATGTACACTTACTTAAATGTAATATGTTGAAAATATTTATTCTTAATGTTTTCTAACAACATTCTATTCGTACTTAGCTGAAACTTCGCCTTATTCATGTATCCACTATCTAATAATTTATTGGAAAGTCGAATAGAGATGGCCTTTTTTTGAGAAGATAGTTTCAAAAGATCTTCATATTTTCTTTCTACAATTACTTTATCTAAATTATCCGTACTCTCTTTTTCCATTTCACTTATATTTAATGCTTCTAGCCAATTGTTTATTTCAGTCAACATTGAACTACTAGATTCTTTACTATTAACCCTATAATTTGAAAGTTGGTTATCTAAATATTTTTTTATAGATTGACTAACTATCACTTTTCTTTCTTTCTTTACTTTTGCAAAAAATTCTTCGGTAAAGCACTTTATTTTAGAATTAGTATCATCTTCCGAAAAATTATTTTCTAAAACACTTGTCATTACATCTTCAGTAAAAAAAATCATTTCTATTTCATTAAAGGGTAATGTGTATATATTATCTCCTCGATAGCTTATAATTTGCTCATCACTCATCAGGTCAGAATCAATAATTCCGTATGCACAATTATTATCTAAAACTAGTGAATTATTGTAGGCCTTTGTGTATTGAATAACCTGGGTATGCCCTCCAACTGGAACTACTACTACTTTTTCTCTAAATAAATTGCTGTAAACAAAATAATCGTCTGAATCTTGTTTACCCTCACAAAAAAGAATAGGTATTCTAGCACCTAATATTTCTGAAAGTAATTCTTTAGGAAATTCATTAGTTAAGTTACCCTCGTCATCTATTCTCTCAATACTCCAATTATCCGGATATGAAAAATTTTTACACCATAACATATCTGTATTAGATCGACTCACTATAAAATCAATTGTATGGGAAATGTATATAAATTTACAATCTTGTCTGTATTCCTCTAAACTATCCCACAATCTACTAAAATTGGAAACATTTAAAAATGTTTCAGGTTCATCAACTACGATGAAACTATTGGGTTCTGCTAAAAAAACCTGACAAATATAATACAAAATTGCTTTTTCACCATCACTCATAGAATTTATTGAATAGATATGTTCATTTTTTTTTAGGTTCTAATGTCCGATTTATTGTATCAAGTTCTAAATTAATATCGGGAATAAGTGCTTTCCACAATTGGTTTACTTTATATAAAGTAGTCTTTTCTCGCTTTACTTTACTCATATCCTCTATTTTAAATGCCTGATTTTGTTCCTCAACTTGTTCATTTGCAATAACTGTTATTAATTTAGAAAATAATTCAGATAATTCATCCATATACTGACTAACCACATAAGTCTGTTCATCACCGGTAAATTTTCCTTTTCCAATAAAATTAGTTTGTTGAATATTTCTCATTGTTCTTTTATCTGTGAGATATAAAGACTGTATATTTTTTTTATAAAATAAAAATTTCTGAGCAGGTATTACAACAATATTTTGTGCCATTGATTCCTTCAAGTAACTTGCAAAACTAGATTTACCGGCTCCGTTACCACCGACTAATACAGCATTTTTATCACGAATCATTGATAAATAATTAATTCGTTTAAATTCCATCACTAAATTATTGACAGTATCTTGAATATTTATATATTTGTGTAAAACATCAGAATAATATTCATTTTGTATACTTAAAAATCGGGTATTGTATCTATCAATAACTTCATCAATTAAAGTATTTAATTGTTTTGTATTATTTTCATCAAAAATTTTATTTTCACTAATTATTTTAATTGTTTTTTCCATAAGAGCTGGTAGTTCTTGAATGACTTCATTTTCTTTGAGTTTTTCATCATTTATTCCAATAATTTCAGTACTAACACTCTTTAAACTTATTATTATTTCGGTAATTTTATTTTTAATTTCCATTTTTCCTCCCAATAATTACTGATTTACCCAACTGATCCTTCCATCTGATACTCAATCAAACGGTTCAACTCAACGGCGTATTCCATTGGTAATTCCTTCGTAAAAGGTTCAACAAATCCCATTACAATCATCTCCGTTGCCTTGGCTTCAGAAATACCGCGACTCATTAAATAATACAATTGTTCTTCAGAAATTTTAGAAACTTTCGCTTCATGTTCCATTGACACATTTCCATTCAAAATTTCGTTAAACGGAATCGTATCGCTTGCGGATTGATCGTCCATAATAATTGTGTCGCATTCAACATGCGCAAACGAACCATCACTATGTCGGCCAAATTTTAAGTACCCACGATAATCAACTCGACCGCCATCTTTACATAATGACTTAGACACAATAGAAGAAGTTGTCTTTTTCGCATTATGAATCATTTTTGCACCAGTATCTTGGATGATATTCCCACCTGCAAATGCAATTGATAGCATTGTGCCATGCGCGCCTTGTCCGTCTAAATAAATACTTGGATATTTCATCGTGACTTTTGATCCAAGGTTCCCGTCAACCCACTCCATAGTCGCATTTTCTAGAGCTCTCGCACGTTTAGTCTCTAAACTATATACGTTATCCGACCAATTTTGAATCGTCGTGTAACGACAGTAGGCATCCTTCATGACATTCACTTCTACGACAGCAGCATGTAAACTATCTGCTGAATAATTAGGTGCCGTACATCCCTCAACATAGTTCACACTTGCGCCTTCATCAACAATAATCAACGTTCGTTCAAATTGTCCCGTGTTCTCAGCATTAATTCTAAAATAACTTTGAATGGGAACTTCTGTCTTCACACCTTTAGGCACATAGATAAAAGTACCACCAGACCAAACGGCCGAGTTCAAAGCAGAAAATTTATTATTTGAAGCAGGCACTAATTTACCAAAATACTGTTTGACTAGTTCAGGATACTCTTGAAGGGCAGAATCAGTATCCATAAAAATAATCCCTAATTTTTCGAAATCTTCCCGCATATGATGGTAAACGACTTCTGACTCATATTGCGCTGAAGAGCCGGCTAAATATTTACGTTCGGCTTCTGGTACACCTAGTCGATCGAAGGTCTCTTTAATTTTATCTGGTACGTCGTCCCAATCTCTGGCAATAGTATCACTCGCTCTTTGAAAATAACGCATGTTCGCTAAATCTAATTGCGATAAATCAGGTCCGAAACTTGGCATGGGCATTTTTTCATACAAAGCGAATGCACGAAGTCGATAGTCTAACATCCATTCTGGCTCATTCTTAGCTGCAGATATTTCTCGAACGGTTGCCTCGGTTAACCCACGGCCGGTTGAATAAATCGGTTCAAAATCATCTTTAAAACCATATTCATATTCACCACCAACATCTAATTCTTTCACACTGAACCCTCCTTTCTAATTTTCTAAGTTAACGGCTTGATACGCCGCTTTCCAAGCTAACGTTGCACATTTAATCCGTGCGGGAAATTGTGCGACGCCTTCTAAAATAGCCGCTTCACCTAAAAGGTCATCATCAATCTCTTGACCCATAACCATTTCTGAAAATATTGTGACCATTTCTTCTATCTCTTCTTTTGATTTACCAATTATTTCATCTGTCATCATACTCGCAGATGCCTGACTAATTGTGCATCCCGTCCCAGAGAAAGCCACTTTTTGAACTTTATCATTCGCCATAATAAGTTCAACTTTTAAGACATCTCCACAAGTTGGATTTCTAAGCTCGATTGTTTTTTCACTATCATCCAATGATCCATGGTGATGTGGGTGGGTTGCATGTTCTAAAATAACTTGGCGATATAAATTATCTAATTTAGATAGTCCCATTTTTAAAGAACTCCTTTGTGGCGATTAACGCTTCAATAAATTTTTGATTTTCTTCTAACGTATTATATAGATACAAACTAATTCGAACGGTTGATGAAACGCCCATCCGTTTCATTAGCGGTTGCGCACAGTGGTGCCCTGCGCGAACAGCAATTCCTTGCATATCCAGAGCCGTTGCGACGTCGTGTGGATGTAAATTTACTAAATTAAATGAAATAACGCCTGAACGTTGTTCAATATCAGTCGGTCCGTAAACAACTACACCCGGGATTGCCTTTAACATAGGTATTAAATCAGCAACTAAAACTTGCTCATGAGCATGAATATTAACCATCCCAACTTCTTTTAAATAATTAATTGTCGCACCCAAAGAAATAACACCCTCAATGTTCGGTGTTCCGGCTTCAAATTTCCAAGGAACTTCTTTAAAAGTTGATCGTTGTTCCTCAACGAAATCAATCATTTCGCCACCAAATTCAAGTGGCTGCATATCATTTAAATACGTATTTTTTCCATACAAAACACCGATACCGGTTGCAGCACCCATTTTATGGCCTGAAAAAGCAAAAAAATCGACATCCAAATCTCGTACATCAATTGGCATGTTGGGCACTGATTGTGCCCCATCACAGATAACGATGGCGCCAATATGATGCGCCATACGCGTTAATTCCTTAATCGGTGTAATACTACCTAAAACATTTGAGATCTGAGTTAATGACACAATTTTTGTTTTGCCTGTCATTTTTTGTCTTGCATCATTAATGTCTAAACGCCCATCGTCCGTTAACCCAACGTAAACTAGCTTTGCGCCAGTCTTTTGTGCGACTTGTTGCCAAGGAACGAGATTACTGTGATGTTCCATAATTGAAATTAATATCTCATCCCCAGGTTTCAAACGATTCTGTGCAAATCCTTGTGCCACTAAGTTCAGGCTTTCAGTTGTTCCTTTCGTAAACAAAATCTCATCAGCACTTTTTGAGTGAATAAAATCCGCTACCAATTGGCGTGTTGCTTCAAATTGTTCAGTCGCACGTTCAGCCAAGGTATGCACACCTCGATGAACGTTCGCGTTATCATGTTCATAGTAATGCGAAATGGTATCAATAACGACTTGCGGTTTCTGAACAGTTGCGGCATTATCGAAATAAATAAGTGGTTCATCATTCACAAGTTGCTTTAAAATAGGAAAATCAGCGCGATACTTTTTCAAATTTTTGGCCATTAATGAGTTTCCCTTCTATCGTTTCAATGAGTCGTTCACGTACATCAGCTGCCGGAATGGCTGTTAAGACCGGTCCTAAAAATCCACGAATAACTAATCGTTCTGCTCCTTCTTTATGTAAGCCGCGACTCATCAAGTAATATAATTGTTCTTGATTAACGCGTCCAACACTCGCTGCATGTCCAGCTTGTACATCATTTTCATCAATTAATAGAATCGGATTAGCATCTCCACGCGCTTTTGTGGATAACATTAATACGCGACTTTCTTGCTGTGCATTTGCGCCCTTTGCGCCTTTAATAATATGTCCAATTCCATTAAAGGTTAAAGTCGATCGCGATAAAATCACACCGTGTTGCAGAATTTGACCAATCGAATGTTTTCCGTAATTAGTCACCCGTGTATCGATTCCCTGAATTTGATTTCCCGTCGAGATAGCAACAACTTTAACGTCTGCGTGAGCCCCAGCACCAATTAAATCAGAATCAAAATCGCCAATAATATTCCCATCGTTAAGCAGTCCGATGGACCAATCTATTTTGGCATTATCAAGCAAATAACCCCGTCGATTAATATAGGCAGTTGTTGTCTCTCCTAGTTGATCCACTCCGGCAAATTTTACGTGACTATTTTGTTCAGCAATGACTTCAACAATAATATTTGCAGTTGTTGTCTCGTTGCCTAATGTATCTCGATTTTCCAAATATGAAAAACGACTATTCTCTGCCGCAACGATCAAGACATGATGCACATAGTCTTGTCCGTCACGCGCATCTTGTGTCAAGTAACTCGTAATGGGTTCATCCAGTTCAACATTTCTAGGAACATAAATGAACAAGCCACTCGTTAACTGTGCTAAATGTGCTGCCGTTAACCTATCAGCGTCCCATTTAACCGCCTTCGTCATAAAATATTTTTGAATTAAGTCCGAGTGCTCTATCAATGCAGTTTCCCAATCACAAATAATAACATTTTTTTGTTTTAATTCATTTGTTAATTTCAAACTTAACGTTCGCGATCCGACCTGCACGACCGTATTTCCAACTGCCCTTTTTTGATCTAATTCAACTTTTCTAGATTCCAAAAGCGTTTGTTTAGGTATAATGGGCCACCTTTGATATCTGATTTTCTCAAATGAAGGAAGCTCCAACATAGTCATTTTAGTGAAGGCAGCTTTTCTTAATTTTTGAAACCACCCAGGTTCCTTTTTTAAGTTAGAGAAATCAATCACGCTTTGTTCTAAGACCTTTAAGTCACTCATTTTATGGCCTCCACTAGACATTCTCGTCAGTTAGTACAACGTCCAAGCCTAATTCATCGCGTAATCCCGCATAGCCTTCTGCTTCTAATTTCTCTGCTAGCTCGGCACCACCCGTTTTAACCACACGTCCGTCCATCATAACGTGCACAACGTCTGGCACAATATAATTCAATAATCGTTGATAATGTGTAATCATCAATGTCCCAAACTCAGCATTTTTTAACATTTCATTAACGCCTCTAGAAACGACTTTTAGCGCATCGATATCTAACCCAGAGTCAATTTCATCCAATATCGCAAATTTTGGTTCAATCATCATTAATTGTAATATTTCATTTCGTTTCTTTTCACCGCCCGAAAAACCTTCATTTAAATAACGATCAGACATTTCTTCAGTCATGTCTAAAGTCGTCATCATTTTATCCAACTTTTTTAAAAATTCTCTAATTGGAATTTGGTTATCTTCCGGGCGCCGGGCATTAATTGCTGCACGCAAAAATTCAGCATTTGTGATCCCAGGAATTTCTGAGGGGTATTGCATGGCTAAGAATAGTCCTGCTCGAGCCCGTTCATCAACTGGTAATTCTAAAATATTAACACCGTTCAACAAGACCTCACCCTCAGTTGCTTTATATGCGGGGTTACCCATAATAGCTTCGGATAAAGTTGATTTACCTGTACCATTCGGACCCATAATCGCATGGACTTCGCCTGTCGCCATCTTTAGGTTGACGCCTTTTAGAATTTCTTTATCTTCAATCTCTACATGCAAATTTTTAACTTCAAGTGTCGACATTTTAGCATTCCTCCGATTTATTAATATATTCCATTCTATCTCAATAAATTGCCCATTTCAATGAAGCGTCAATCCTAGCAATCTTTATTTAATTAAGTTAAACTTAGAAAAAGTAAATTTTGAGGAGGATTATTTATGAAACCTATTATTGGTATTGTTGGGAATCCTAACCGGAACCCAATTGAAGGCCTGCACATGGACGAAATAACTTATACACCCCAAGGTTATATTGATGCTATCTTCAAAGTTGGTGGCTTACCATTAATTATTCCAACAAATTTGGATGATGCATCGAAATATCTTGATTTGGTGGACGGTTTATTATTAACAGGCGGTCAAGATATCTCGCCTGAATTATATGGACAAGAACCTCATCCAAAATTACAAGAACTGAACCCACCTCGTGATGAAATGGAAATGGCCTTAATTAAAGACGCTAATTCTCGTAATATGCCCATACTTGGTATTTGCCGTGGACTTCAGATACTAAATGTTGCCTTTGGTGGCACGTTATATCAAGATTTATCTGAATATCCAGATTGGAAAGTTAGACATTTACAAGATCCAACTTTACCAGAATATGCCACTCATTCCATTTCAATTGAACCAAATAGTTACCTTTCAGAAGTTTACGGTCAAAATTATCGCGTTAATACCTACCATCATCAAGCAATTAATCAATTAGGCGATTCTTTGGTCGCTATTGCGGAGAGCCCAGATGGGTTAGTTGAAGGATTAGTCAGCGATGACAATCGAATTCTTGCCGTTCAATGGCACCCCGAAATGTCATTTACAAGAAATCAATCAGATTTAGCTATTTTTAAATGGTTAATCAATAAAATTGAAAAATAAAAAGAATTGAAACTAGTTAATTAGTCACTAGTTTCAATTCTTTTTATTTGGCCGGAATCACCGCACCCTTATATTTAGTTAATATCCACTTTTGGGTATCTTTTGATTGTAACGCTTCAACCAATTTCTTAATAGCCGGGTTATTTTTATTTTTTGGTGTAACGGCGACTAAATTCGCATAAGACGATGTATTACTTTCCAACGAGATGGCTTGTTTCATCGGATTCAATCCCGCCTCAACGGCGTAATTTGCATTGATCACAACCGCCGCGCCCTCATCATTTGCGTATAAATCGGACATTAATTTAGGTTCATAAGTATGTTTAAAGTTTAACTCTAACTTATTCGTTTGAATATCGTTAAAGTTTGCCGTCGCAACATCTGTTCCTTTTTTCAAAGTAATCAGCCCGGTATCTTTAAAAATAGTTAGTACACGCCCATAATCTGAAATACTGTTGGATACAAGAACGGTGCTCCCCTTCTTTAAGTCAGTCAATCGTTTAACTCGTTTAGAGTAAACGCCAATTGGCTCTAAATGAACGTTCCCGACACTAATAAGGTCACCATTATTCTGTTTATCCCAATTATCTAAAAATGGTTTATGTTGAAAATAGTTAGCGTCCAAATCTTCAGATTCTGTCGCCTTATTAGGCATTACATAATCCTGAAAGACCTTTACTTTTAAGTCGATACCTTCTTTTGCCAACATTGGCTTTACATGAGCCAATATCTCGGCATGTGGAATATTACTAGCACCCACAACCAGCGTATTTTTATCATCCGCTCGTTTTCCACACCCAGTTAACAGAATTATCACAAAGAGAAGTGAAAAAAATAGTTTCTTATTTATTTTCATCATATATCCCTCCCTAGTTATTCCGCTTATCAATTAGTTTAGCCGATTGATCTCCAATAAGTTGGAAAATGGCCACAATAATAATAATCGTTACCGTTGCAACTAATGTGACAGTATTATTATTAGCTCCGTAGCCTTCGATAAAGGCCCAATTTCCTAGGCCCCCGGCTCCGATTGTCCCGGCCATCGCCGTATACCCAATAATTGTAATTCCCGTAACCGTAACACCAGAAATTAATGCCGGTAAACTTTCTCGCAACAACACTTTCCAAATGATTTGTATTTTATTAGCGCCCATTGCTTCGGCAGCTTCAATAACACCGTAATCAATTTCGCGAAAAGCTAACTCGACCATCCGTGCATAAAATGGTGCTGCGGAAATAATCAAAGCCGGTAAAGCAGCAACTGGACCAATAATCGAACCAACTAAAGCTTTTGTGAATGGTAATAATAGCACAATTAAAATAATAAATGGAATTGAGCGAAAGATATTAACTAAAGCTGAAACAACCCAATTAATGACTTTAGACCAGATCATTATCTTACCCGTCGTTTTCTGCTTTGTTTCAAACAGAATCAGACCCAGGAGAATACCTAGAATGGCAACCGCGATGGTAGAAATCAATGTCATACTGATTGTTTCCCAAGTATTCGCCCAAAAATCGACCCAATTAACGGCGCTAAAATTAAAATATGATGCCCACGTATTAGTCCCCATAATGAAGCACCTCCGTTTCTACTTTCATTTTTTGTAAGAATGGAATGGCTTGATCCAAACTTTCTTTTGGTCCAGTTAATTGAATATATAATGTTCCAATCGGACCACCTTGTGTTTGATGAATTGATCCTTCAACGATATTAAAATCAATTTCTGGAATTTGTCTTAACATTTCAGAGATAATAGGCATTTGCGTCTGAGTACTGTGGAACGTTAATTGAACAATTAAGCCTTGTGGATAAGCTTCGATTAATTCATGGACGGCAATCTCAGTATCGTGCATTGCTGGTGTTACCTCTTGATTAACAAATCGTTTTGTGACGTCTTGTTGTGGTCGTTTAAAAACATCTAGGACTAAACCATCTTCGACTAATTTACCATTTTCCATGACTGCAACATGATCACATATTTTACGGACAACGTGCATTTCATGTGTAATTAAAACAATCGTCAAATTTAATTTATGATTAATTTGGAGTAATAAATCTAATATTTCATCAGTTGTTTGTGGATCCAAAGCACTTGTCGCCTCGTCACAGATTAAGATTTCAGGGTCATTGGCCAACGCCCTAGCGATACCAACACGTTGTTTTTGACCGCCAGATAACTCTGAGGGATAAGCATTTTCTTTCCCTTTTAATCCGACTAACGTTGTTAATTCCTCAGCCTTGGCCAGACGTTCAGCTTTACCTAAACCGGCAATTTCAAGTGGAAACATAATATTTTCCACAACCGTTCGAGACCAAAGTAAATTAAAATGTTGAAAAATCATTCCAATTTTTTGACGTTGCTTTCTTAATACCTTCCCCGTTAGTGAAGCAATTTTAGCCCCGTTCACATCAACTTCTCCTGAAGTCGGTGTCTCCAAACCGTTCAGCATTCTAATTAGCGTACTTTTTCCAGCCCCAGAATAACCGACGATTCCTAAAATATTACCGTCTTCAACCGAAAGGTTTAAATCAGAAACCGCACTTACTTTACCATTATTCGTGACAAACTCTTTAGATACATGTTTAAATTCAATCATATTCATTCCTCCTTTTTTTCAAAAAAAATAGCCCCTCATCCCCCCTTTTAATAAACGGAAGGACGAGAAGCTATAAACTTCACGTGTTACCACCTTGTTTTATTGTTACCTCACGATAACAATCTCATCAGGTACGGGCTAATCACTTAGCCGATACCCTTTCGCTGTATTGGGCGTACCCAAGGTAGATTTACATTGCTCATCCACCAAACGTTCCAAGACCATCTTCAATTCCGTAATTTCGATCCCTTTTCAGCTACCGGGACTCTCTTCTCTAATTACTAAAACCTACTCATCTTTTCAAAACGTCTCATCTGTATTTCTTATTGTAGTTGATTATAGCCAGATTAAAATTTAATGTCAACACTTTTATTTATTTAACCAATTTTCTTCGAATACATCTTCCTTAAATCCAGTTGTCATTTTATCGCCCTCAATTAATACGGGGCGCTTAATTAACATCCCATCTGACGCTAGTACTTGACTTGCTTGAATATTTGACATTGTTGGTAATTCGTCTTTTAATTTTAATTCACGATACTTTTCACCATGCGTATTAAAAAAATAAGTCATGGGTTGTTCAGACTCATTCAACCACTTTTCAATTAAAGCCGCTTTCGGCGTATCTTGAATGAGGTCTATCGTACGATAGTCAACACCGTTTTCATCTAACCATTGTTTCGCTTTTCTACAAGTTGAACATTTAGGATACCAATAAAAATCAAGCATTATCGTAAACCTCCCAGTTTTAAAAAAGCGACGACTCACAAAATAGAATCGCCGCGCCAGTATCTAATCAAAATCTTCGTCATCGTTACTAAACATATAGCTCTTATGATGGAATCGCATTGACATGATCAACCCAATCCCAATCATATTACCTACCAGGGCTGACCCTCCCTGACTGACAAATGGCAATGGAATACCTGTTAATGGTAACAACCCGATGCTCATCCCAATATTTTCAAAAACATGGAATAAAATCATCATAATAACACCTGTTGATAAGTAAGCATAAAATTCATTTTTCGTATCAAAGGTTGCACGAACCATTCGATAAATTAATAGGAAATAAATGAAAATCAAGATACAGCCACCAATGAATCCAAAATTCTCACCAATAACGGAAAAAATCATATCGGATTCACGAACGGGTACATAGACGTTTGAGACGTTAAATCCTTTACCGGTCATTTGTCCAGACCCGATAGCCTTCATACTTTGCCATAATTGATATCCCGTTCCAGATGTATCTTTTGAAGGATCCAACCAGTTATCCACACGATCAAATTGATAAGCGGCAAAGCCAATTTTCTCTAAAATCGCTCGACCAGTCGTTGAAATAACCATGTACAACGTTGTTCCACCTACAACTGCAACAATCCCAAATGCTGGTCCAATAATTTTCCAGGTGATTCCGGAAACTAAAATGACGCCACCTAAAATAGCAAAGAAAACCAACATCGTTCCAAAATCATTTTGTAATTTTAACAAAACGACGACTGGAAGCGTCCAGCCAATCATCTTAGCCAACAAGATAAAATCTGTACTAAGCTTATGTGTTGGATAATCATTATTATGCACTGTAACGACACGGGCTAACATCAAAATAAATGCTGGCTTCATTACCTCTGATGGTTGGAACGTTAATGAACCCACAAGCGGTATCCAGCTTTTAGCACCTGTACTTGCATATAAACTCCGACTATAAACAACCAAAACAATCGCCAACAAGAACAGACCAACACCATAGACAATCGGTGCAATCCGCCACAGTTGTTCTGAATCGAATTGCATTATAACCACAATTGCAACGACCCCAATGGCATACCACATCAACTGTGAAACCATTTGGCTAACAATTGAAGTAGCACTCGTATCATGGGAAGCCGATACATAAATCGAAGCAAGTCCAATGATTGCTAAGACTAAAACGGCAAAAATAATACCATAATCAATCCTTGCCTCACTATCGATCTCATCTTTTCTACTACTCATAGAATATCCTCCACGCTATGTTGCTTATTTCATTAAATTTATGACTAGACCAATAGTTAATCTATAATTAATTAGCCTCGGTGCAAATGGAAATCACGTAATAAAGTATCAATTCCTTCATCGCGTGTTTTAGCTTTAAACGTTTCTCCGTTGCTCAATGTGGCAACAAATTTTGCATCTTGTTGCATCACCGTTCCAATTTCAATACCACCGACCGTTAACGAAACAGCTTCTTCACCGTTAATTTTAATATCATTTTCTGCAACTTCAATTTCTTTTTCTTTCTTAGACATGTTTATTTTCTCCCTCTGGGTTCTTATTTCTGCGTACGGTAAAGTAGTCAGGTACTGGATCAAATCCGCCCCTGACAAAAGGATGGCATCTTAAAATCCTACCGATACCCATAATAATGCCTTTTGCGCCATGTTTTTGAATGGCTTTAATCATATAATTTGAACACGTCGGATAATAACGACAACTAGGTGGGAACATTGGTGAAATAAATTTCTGATAAAACTTGATTGGTGCTAGCATTAAGTTTTGCATAAATCAATGACTCCCTATATTAAAAGGTCCATCAACAGATTGCCCCGTTAATAGACCTCCCCTAATAACCCATATAAAAGTTCTTATCTACCTTGTTTTTCAATATGATCAAGCAGGTATCCAGTCCCTTTTGCAACATCATCCAATGGTGTTTCGGATACCATTACCGGAATATCTAAATTCTCTGACATTAAAAGGTCAACACCATCTAACAATGCACCACCACCAGTTAAAATTACACCAGTATCGATAATATCTGATGCCAATTCTGGTGGCGTTTGTTCAAGAACTTCTTTAGTTGCGGATACAATTGCTTGCATCGTTTCGTGAGTTGCTTCTTCAACCTCAGCAGAAGTAAGTGTAATTGTTTTTGGTAACCCAGTCACAACATCTCGTCCGCGAATTTCCATTTCTAATGAACGGTTACCTGGGTAAACCGTACCAATTTCAATTTTAGCTTTTTCAGCTGTACGTTCACCAATTTGAAGATTATGTTTTTGTTTAACAAAATTAATAACATCACTATTTAATTGGTCACCTGCAACGCGCAATGAACGACTTGCTACAATATCGCCTAACGAAATAACAGCAACATCACTGGTACCACCACCGATATCGATAACTAAACTACCGCGAGGTTGATAAATATCTAAACCAGCACCGATAGCAGCAACTTTAGGTTCTTCAGCAAGATAAACCTTGCCACCACCAGCTTTTTCAGCAGCTTGAATAATTGCTTTTTGTTCAATTGATGTAATGTTTGTTGGACAACAGATCAAAATACTTGGTTTTGACAAGAAGCCACTCACATTTAATTTTTTTATAAAGTAAGTTAACATTTGTTCTGTAATATCGAAATCAGCGATGACACCATTTTTCATGGGTCTGATTGCTCTGATACTACCGGGTGTTCTTCCGACCATTTTGTATGCTTCTGACCCAACTGCTAGGACGCGTCCTGACTTCGTGTCAATTGCGACAACAGAAGGTTCATTTAAAACAATACCTTTATTTTGAACGTTAATTAATACGTTTGCGGTTCCTAAATCAATACCAATATCTTTAGCCATTGTGTTTCTCCTCTCGGCACTTAAAACTTATACTAATGTCAGTATTATACCATATATATGCGCAATAAAAAAATGTCCAAAATGGACATTTTTCTTATTTCACTTCATTTGATGTCTTAATAATAATATCCTGTGTATCATCATCAATTCGTTTAATTTCAGCGCCTAATGCCTTCAATTTTTGATGGAAGTGATAGTAACCACGGTCAAGATACTCAAGATGAGTTACCTGTGTGTAACCGCGAGCAACTAATCCAGCAAGTACAAGTGCCGCTGCTGCTCTTAAATCAGTAGCGGCAACTTCTGCTCCGTTGAAATCAGTTGGACCATACATGACAACCGAATTACCTTCAACCTTAAAGTTAGCATTCATACGACGTAATTCTTCTAAATGCATAAAACGATTTTCAAATACAGTCTCAGTTAACGTGCTTGTACCAGATGCCATTAATTGAAGCACTGTCATTTGTGGCTGCATATCTGTTGGATAACCCGGATGAGGCAATGTTTTAACCGCAATCGGTTTAATTTCATCTGTACCAATTACTCGAATACCATTTTCTTCTTGGATCACTTCAATACCCATCTCTTCTAACTTAGAGATTAATGGTTTATTGTGTTCTGCAATAGCTTCTTCAATTAAAACGTTACCTTGGGTTACTGCTGCCGCAACCATGAAAGTTCCTGCTTCAATACGATCTTGAACAACCGCATGATCTGCACCATGAAGTTCCTTCACACCATGAATACGGATTGTTTCAGTTCCAGCACCTTGAACCTTGGCACCCATCTTATTCAAAATGTTGGCTAAGTCAACGATTTCTGGTTCTCTCGCAACATTTTCTATCACGGTTGTCCCAGTAGCTAATGTTGCAGCCATCATAATATTCTGAGTTGCACCTACACTTGGAAAATCAAGGTAAATATTTGCGCCTTTTAATTCATCGACGGTTGCTTCTATGTAACCATCATATTGTTCAATATGAGCACCCATGGCTTCAAAACCTTTTAAATGTAAATCAATTGGTCTAGAACCGATTGCACAACCTCCAGGCATTGCAATTTTGGCATGCTTAAGTCGTGCCAAAAGCGGACCCATCACAACAATAGATGCACGCATTTTTGAGACATATTCAAAAGGTGCTTCTGGTGATAATTCCTTAGCAGCACTCATTTTAACTTCATTTGTTTCCTCATTAAAATCAACATCTAAATTTAAAAAACGTAACACGTTATTCATAGTGAAAACATCAGATAAAACAGGTACATTTGATAACGTGTTTTCGCCCGTACTTGCTAAAATACCTGCTGCTAAGATAGGTAATACAGCATTTTTAGCGCCTTCTATATGAACCGTTCCATTGAGTGAGTTGCCACCCTTAACAATAATTTTTTCCACAATTATTCCCCCGTTATTATTTAACTAAAAAAACTAAGTTACGTATATTATCCATAAAATTTAAGAAGAACGCGCTACTTGTATAACCTAATAAGATAGCCAACATCACAATTAATGCCTTGATTCTTTGCTGATTACTTTGTGGGAAAAATCTGTCTATTCGTAAACCTTGAATTGCCCAAAAAGCAATTCCAATAAACATCAAATGACTCATCAAAGTAACCAACGATTGTATTCCTACGGTATTCATAAAAACACTCCTAAAATTTATTCGTCATAAGCATAGCATATTTTGTATCACTTGTCGCTAATATTTGTAACAAAAATGAAATATTTAATATCTGTATAAAAAAAAGACGCTGAAAAAATTCAGTGTCTTTTTTTTGCTAATGTTTTGAAATTTTGATTCGGTTAATTGCACGTCTAAGCGCAATTTCTGATCTTTTAAGTTCATTTGTATTATTTGTTTCTTTTGCTTTAGAAATCATTTGTTCGGCACGAGCCTTAGCCGCTTGTGCACGATTTTCATCGATATCTGCTTGGCACTCTGCCGCGTTTGCAACAATTGTTGCAACGTTTTTTGAAAACTCGACAAATCCACCACTTACGGCAATCTCATCTTCTTTGTTGTCGCTAACCTTAATTCTGACAGCGTCAATATCAAGAGAAGCAATAACTGGAATATGATTGGGTAAAATACCCATTTCCCCACTGGGCGTTTTGACAATAAGCATTCTAGCTTCATTTTCATAAACACTACCATCGGGAGTGACGATACTAACGGTCAAAACTGAATCTTCAGCCATCTGTTATTACCCCCTATTTTGCCATTTTGTTTGCTGCTTCAATAACATCTTCGATTGGGCCGACACCATTGAAAGCATCTTCAGGGAGTGCATCATATTTACCATCAAGAATATCCTTGAAACCTTGAACAGTTTCGGCGATTGGTACATATGATCCAGGTTTCCCTGTAAATTGTTCAGCAACGTTAAAGTTTTGTGAAAGGAAGAACTGAATACGACGCGCACGTGCTACAATCACTTTTTCTTCATCAGATAATTCATCCATACCTAAAATAGAAATAATATCTTGTAATTCACGATAACGTTGTAACATATGTTGAACTTCCGTAGCAACACGATAATGTTCTTCTCCAACAATTTCAGGCGTTAATGCGCTTGAAGTTGAAGCCAAAGGATCAACAGCTGGGTAAATACCTTGTTGCGTTAAACTACGTTCCAAGTTAGTTGTTGCATCCAAATGGGCGAACGTTGTAGCAGGAGCAGGATCAGTATAATCATCGGCAGGAACATAAACTGCTTGGATTGATGTAACTGAACCTTTTTTAGTTGACGTAATACGTTCTTGCAATTGACCCATTTCAGTAGCTAATGTTGGTTGGTAACCTACGGCTGAAGGAATACGACCTAATAAGGCTGAAACTTCAGAACCGGCTTGTGTAAAGCGGAAGATATTATCAATAAACAATAGCACATCTTGTCCTTTTTCATCACGGAAGTATTCCGCAATTGTAAGACCAGTCAATGCAACACGCATACGGGCACCAGGCGGCTCGTTCATCTGACCAAACACCATGGCTGTCTTCTCTAACACGCCGGATTCTTTCATTTCGAAGTAAAGGTCATTACCTTCACGAGTTCGTTCACCAACACCGGTAAACACTGAAATACCATTATGTTCTTGAGCAATATTATGAATCAATTCTTGAATTAAAACGGTCTTACCAACACCGGCACCACCGAATAATCCAATTTTACCACCTTTAATATAAGGAGCTAACAAGTCAATAACTTTAATTCCTGTTTCAAGAACTTCAGTACTTGCACTTAATTGATCATACGTAGGGGCATCTTTATGAATGCTACTACGTTCTGCATCTTTACTAAATTCAGGACCACCATCAATGGTATCTCCTAAAACGTTAAACACTCGACCAAGAGTATCTTCACCAACGGGGACAGAAATTGAAGCACCTGTGTCTTCAACAACTGTTCCGCGTTGCAAGCCATCCGTAGAATCCATGGCGATTGTTCTCATAACTCCGTCACCTAATTCAAGCGTAACTTCAATAATTAGAGCAGTCCCATCTTCACGCGTAACTTTCAACGCATTATTGATATCTGGTAAGGTTTCGTTTAAAGAGAATTGTACATCGACGACGGGCCCGATAACTTGAACAACTTTACCGAGACTCATCTTCTGTATTTCCTCCTGTCATTTTACTCTAAAGCAGCTGTTGCACCAGTAATTTCTGTAATTTCTGTTGTAATAGCACTTTGACGTGCACGATTATACGTCAATTCTAATGATGAAATAATATCTTTGGCATTATCTGTCGCAGATTTCATCGCTGTAGAACTTGAAGCATGTTCAGCTGTTTTAGCATCTAAAATCGCACCATATACTAGGCTTTCAGCAAACTGAGGTAGCACAACTTCAAGAATTGCATATCCTGAAGGTTCCATATCATAATCTTCGTTACCCATTGCATTAGGCACCTCAATGCCCTCTGAATCGGTATCCAAATTCACTTCTGAAATTGGTAACATCTGCTCAGAATGAAAATCTGATTGTAAACTGTTAACGAAGTGATTATAACAAACGAATAACTCATCATAAACTTCACTATTATACATTGTCACCATTGATCTAACGATTTCACGAACTTCAATAAATGTTGGAATATCGCTTACGCCACGATGTTCATAAGCAACATCGTATCCTCTATTTTTGAAGAAGTCTGCGCCAGTACCACCAACAGCAATGATAACAGTGTTGTCTACAGTGCAGCCATTTTGTTTCATTAAATCTAATGATTGTTTAATCACGTTACTATTGTAACTACCAACTAAACCACGATCAGACGTAATGATTAAATAACCGCTTTTTTTAACAGGTCTTTTCTGTAACATATCAAAACCTGAAAATTTTGAACTACCGTCCTCAGATGATTGTTTTGCATTTCCGGCCTTAGCATCTAAAAGGTGAGATTGGGCAAGATGGGTAATGACACTTCTAATTTTAGAAGCATATATCTGATAACTTTGAGTATGACGTTGAATTTGACTCAGCTTAGCAGTTGAAACAACTTGCATTGCGCCAGTTATTTGCCCTGTTTTCTTAGTCGAAACAATTCGACGTTTTACTTCCATTAATGAAGCACCCATTAATTCTCACCATCTTTCATTTACTTTTAGTTTACGCTTTTTCAGGAGTTACTTGAAAACCTTCTGAAAAATCTTTGATTGCAGCATCGAATTTATCTTCATCAGGTAAATTACCCGTTTCTTTAATGTGATTTAAGAGATCACTATGATTATTATCAAAGAAATCAAAAATTTCACCTTCAAAGCGAAGAATATCATCAACAGGAACTACATCTAAGAAGCCATGTGTTAAAGCATATAAAATTAAAACTTGTTTTTCAACAACTAATGGTTTGTGTAATGGTTGTTTAAGAACTTCAACCGTACGATGACCACGATTTAATTTAGCTTGCGTTGCAGCATCTAAATCAGATCCAAATTGAGAAAATGATTCTAATTCACGGAATGATGCAAGAGCCAAACGAAGGCTACCGGCAACTTTCTTCATAGCTTTAATTTGAGCTGAACCACCAACACGAGAAACTGATGTCCCAGCGTCAATGGCTGGACGAGTACCTGAATAGAATAAATCACTATCCAAGAAAATTTGGCCATCGGTAATCGAAATAACGTTGGTTGGAATGTATGCAGAAACATCACCAGCTTGAGTTTCAATAAATGGAAGAGCAGTCATTGAACCACCACCCAATTCATCACTCAACTTAGCTGCACGTTCAAGTAAACGTGAATGCAAGTAGAAAACATCACCAGGATAAGCTTCACGACCCGGCGGACGTCTCAAAATTAATGACAGTTCACGGTAAGCCGTTGCTTGTTTTGATAAATCATCAAAGACAATCAAAACATGTTTACCGTTGTACATGAATTCTTCACCCATTGCTGAACCAGTATATGGAGCTAACCATAATAATGGTGCAGGAGAAGCAGGACCAGCACTAACGACAATTGTGTAATCCATAGCGCCTAAACGGCGTAATGTTTCTACTTGTGCGCTAACAGTTGATTCTTTTTGTCCAATAGCAACGTAGATACAGATCATGTCTTGATCTTTTTGGTTTAAGATTGTATCAATCGCAACTGAAGTCTTACCAGTTTTACGATCACCAATGATCAATTCACGTTGTCCACGGCCAATTGGTACTAAGGCATCAATAGCCTTAAGTCCGGTTTGTAAAGGTTGATCAACAGACTTACGATCCATAACTCCTGGAGCCTTTTTTTCGACTGGACGAGTTTTGGTTGTCTTAAGATCACCTTTACCATCGATGGGTTGGCCTAAAGGATTAACAACACGTCCAATAAGTTCTTCACCAACAGGAACTTCCATGATTCTACCCGTACGTTTAACAACATCGCCTTCACGGATACTTTCATAGCCACCTAAAATAACGATACCTACATCGTTCGTTTCTAGATTTTGAGCCATACCATAAGTACCATCAGAAAATTCCAACAGTTCCCCTGATAAAGCATTATCCAAACCGTGTGCACGAGCAATACCATCACCAACATAAGTAACGGTACCTACTTCATCAACGATAAGTTCGTCTTTATATTGTTCTAATTGTTCTTTAATTAAAGCACTGATTTCTTCAGCTTTAATGCTCATACAAGGTTCACCTCTTAACTACTTTAATTTATTGATTTGCTAACAATCGTTTTACTTTATTGATTTTTGATGAAATTGAGCCATCAAAAATCTGATTGTTCGCTTCAATAACAACGCCGCCAATAATTTTTTCATCGATAATATTGTTAAATACTATCTTGTTTGCACCGATTCGTTCTGCAAACTTAGCTGATAATTTTTCTAATTGATCATCATCAAGTTTAATTGCAGTTGTCACAGTTGCATGTACAACTTTTTCTTTAACATCACATAATCGTTCGAATTCTTCAATTATTCCGACCATATCACCCATTCGACCATAATCAAAGACCATCTGGATAACATTCGCAATAATTGGAGAAGCATCTTTAAGTAAGACCTTAATTAAGCCTTGCTTTTCTATCAAATTAAGTTGGGCACCAACAAGTACGTCACTTAATTGTGGATTGGCAAGAAAGACTTGTCTAAGTTCCTCTAACTCTTCCGAAAAGGCAACAATGTTACCCTGTTCTTCGGCAATTTCAAAGATGGCTTCTCCATAACGATTAGCAACAGTTGCTTTGTCTAATTTCATTTTACTTTACCAGCCCTTCAATATAAGAGTTGATTAAGTCTTTTTGATCATTTTCATTTAATTCTTTTTGAATAATCTTAGAAGCAATTTCAATAGATAATTCAGCGACATCACTCTGAACGCCACTTAATGCTTCTTGACGTTCTTGTTCAATATCTTTAATTGCATTTTGTTTTAACGTCGTTGCTTCATCTTGCGCTCCGGTAACAATATCATCATGTTGCTTTTTACCGTTATCTTTTGCACGATTAACAATTTCAGATGCTTCTTGACGTGAATTATCTAATTGGCTTTGTCGCTCTGTTGCTAAAGCGTTGGCTTTTTTTCTTGAATCTTCAGCAGAATCTAAATCATTTGCAATTTTTTCTGCACGATCACTCATCATTTTTGTGACGGGTCCCCATGCATAATGTTTAATAATCAACATTAAAATAACGAATGAAACGATATAAAAAAGAAAATCACCAGTCTGAAAATTACCAACAGCACCGAAAACTAAATCTGAAAACATCTATTGACACCTCCTTTTAAAATTAATATATTTCGTCATAATTAACGAAGAATAATGCTTAATTTCAAAAATTATTTAGCCATCAATAAGAACGAAATAACGATAGCGATGATAGGCACGGCTTCAATCAAACCGACACCAATAAACATTGTTGAACGTAATTGACCTGATAATTCAGGTTGGCGAGCCATACCTTCAAGTGTTTTAGAAATAACTAAACTGTTACCAATACCTGTTGCAAGAGCGGCTAAACCGGCTGCAATACCTGCTGCTAATAATCCCATAATATGTGTTTCCTCCTTATATATATCTTGTTTTTATTCTTTTTGTACTTTTCCACCAATATAAACCATTGACAATGTTACGAATACGTAAGCTTGGATACTTCCGATAAACAGAGAGAACCCTTGCCAGATCATTTCAACTGGTAATGCGACAACTGTCATTACTGGTCCCATAGAAACGGCACCACCAATTAACGTTAACAACACTTCACCAGCGTAAATGTTTCCGTACAAACGAAGAGCCAACGTCAACAAATTAGTAAATTCTTCAATCAAATTAATTGGTATAAACATGGCAACGGGGCTCAAATAAGAGTTCTTGAGATACCCTTTAAAGCCTAACTGTATAACACCCATAAAATGCGATAGTAAAATAACTAAAAATGCAAACGTTAGAGTCGTTAGCGGACTTGACGTTGGACTTTTGATCAACGTCTTGTCGCCAAAACCGATTTGGAGAAATAAACCCAATTGGTTAGATACGAAGATAAATAAAAATAGCGTAAATGCTAATAAATTAAACTTTTTACCTTCTTCTCCTGGCATTGCACTTTTAACAATACCGTTAGTGAAATCAATGAGCCATTCCAAAACGTTTTGTTTTCCGGTTGGCTTCATAGATAATTGTCTAGATAGCGCAATCACGACTATTGCGACAATTATAAATGCGACCAAACCCGAAGCAATATTCGTAATATTGAAAGGCAGTCCATAAAGCTTTACAACGAAAGCTTCTCCATCCACAGAATTTCACCTCTTTCCAAACTTTGATTTGACCGTTTAAAACGGCATAAATTAAAGAGAACAACTTTATAAATATTCTCCAATTACAAAAGAAATCATACCACCAATTGAAATAAAACACAAAAGAATTTCAAACTTATTTTTTGTTTTTTTTCTTGTTAAAAAAGATGACACCTAGAGAGCTTATACATAAGCATTCTAAGAGCCATCCATTTAATTATTTCGTACCGAATAATCGATCACCAGCATCGCCCAAACCTGGGACAATGTAGCCATCTTCATTTAAACGGTCATCAAGTGCTGCTGTATAGATATCAATATCAGGATGCTTTTCACGTAAAGCTTCCACACCTTCTGGTGCCGCAACAAGACAAACAAACTTAATTGTTTTTGCGCCACGCTTCTTCAATGCATCAACGGCCATAATGGCAGAACCACCAGTAGCAAGCATTGGGTCAACAACAAGAAGGTCACGACTTGCGATATCTTCTGGCATTTTTACAAAGTATTCCGTTGGTTGGAATGTCGTTTCATCACGATACATACCAATGTGACCAACTTTAGCTGCTGGTAATAATTCTAAAATACCATCAACCATTCCTAAACCAGCTCTTAAAATAGGAATAATCGCAATTTTTTTACCAGCCAATGTTTTTTGCGTTGTTTTACCCATAGGCGTTTCAACGACAACATCTTCTAAAGCAAAATCGCGAGAAACATCATATACCATCAACTCGGCAATTTCATTAACAACTTCTCTAAATTCTTTTGTTCCACAGTTCTTATCACGTATAATCGTTAATTTATGTTGAATCAACGGATGGTCCATTACTTGAAATTTGCCCATTACGAAACACTCCCTTAAATTTAGTCTATTCTATTTTAGCGAACTATCACTTAAAATACTAGTCTTAAACGTATTTAATTTGTGAAATTGGATGATTATTAGATAATGCTAAAACTTGTGACCCAATTTCAGCTAATTTATCATCATCATCATGGAATTGAATTGCGTACAGAACTAAGATTGCGATTACCTTAACGTCCTCACTATCGAAACCACGCGTCGTAATAGCTGGTGTGCCAATTCGGATACCAGATGTTTTAAATGGACTCAATGGTTCATTTGGAATTGTGTTCTTATTTACTGTGATATGAACGCGATCTAGTAAATTTTGAACTTCTTTCCCATTCAATCCAGATGGCGATACATCCAAGTTCATCAAATGGTTATCCGTTCCACCAGAAATAACTCTAACTAAATCTGACTGTGCAAAAACGCCAGCCATAGCTTGCGCATTTTGAACAACTTGATACATGTATGATGTGAATGCTGGTTGCGCCGCTTCAAAAAATGATGCCGCTTTTCCAGCAATAACATGTTCTAGTGGCCCACCCTGTGTTCCAGGGAAAACAGCAGAATTTAATTTCTTAGCATATTTTTCTTTTGCAAGAATCATTCCACCACGAGGACCGCGCAATGTTTTATGCGTCGTTGTTGTCACAACATCTGCAACATCGACGGGATTAGGATGTAATCCAGTTGCTACAAGCCCTGCAATATGAGCCATATCGACCATTAGATAAGCGCCAACTTCGTCAGCAATTGCTCTGAATTTAGTAAAATCAATCATTCGACTGTAAGCTGAGGCACCGGCAATAATCATTCTGGGTTTTTCTCTGAGCGCAATTTCGCGAATCGTATCATAATTTAATCGTTCCGTTTCAGGGTCAACACCATAACTAACAAAATCGTATAGTTCACCTGAGAAGTTTACGGGTGAACCATGTGTTAAATGACCACCGTCATTTAACTTCATCCCTAATATCTTATCTTCTGGTTCTAAAAATGCCTGGTAAACAGCCATATTTGCCTGTGATCCAGAATGTGGTTGCACGTTAGCATACTCAGCATGGAATAGAGCCTTAGCACGATCAATCGCCAATTGTTCAACCACATCAATATACTCGCAACCGCCGTAGTAACGTTTACCAGGATAACCTTCTGCATATTTATTGGTTAAAACACTACCTTGAGCAGCTCTCACAGCATCAGAAACAATATTTTCAGATGCAATTAATTCAATATTATCTTCTTGACGTTTTTCTTCATGTGCGATTGCTTCCCACAACGCTTTATCTTGTTGTTTATATTTTACTTTTTCAGCTTCCATAAGATCGACAATATTTTGTTTTCCTGCCGCTTTCTCAAGTCGGTTCATATAAGCGACACCAAGTCCGGTTTTATCGAATCCTTCAACTAAAATCATTTGCACGTTAGGGTTATCATCAAAATAACGTAGTCCATCAAAAAGGGCTTGGCTTGCTGACTCCACATTCTTCCCTAAAGAAGAGTATCCACTATTTTTCGGCAGCTGATCAGTATCGATTTGGCCTTCCTTAGCCATTAGTCCAATTGCAATATCTTGTTTAGCGACCCAATCCAAAATATCTGACCATTTTTGTCCTGGATTCACAATCACGACTTGTGCCCTTGGCGCATAATGTCTATATTTCATGCCAGGTGCTTTGGGTGTCTCGCCCTCGGCAATCTCGTGTGTCTCATCACTAACTGGTCCAATTACCGCTTCAATCTGCGATAACGTTACGGCGCCGGGTCTCAAGATCGTTGGGACCTCCGTGCTCATATCCAAAACAGTTGATTCTACGCCAATTTTTGTCTGCCCATCATCAATGACGGCGGCAATTTCCCCGGTCAAATCATGCATGACATGTTCTGCCATCGTTGGGCTTGGTTTCCCAGAAGTATTTGCTGAAGGACCAACGATTGGGACACCTGCCTTAGCAATAAGTTCTAGCGTCACCTTGTTATCTGGCATTCTAAATGCAGCAGTTTCTAACCCACCTGTGACTGTTTTTGAAAGAACACCTGGCTGTAACTTTAGAATAAGTGTCAACGAACCTGGCCAAAACGCCGTGATTAATTTTATTACGTTGTCAGAAAGTGGTTGTGCATACTTTCTAACGGTATCAAGGTTGGCAACATGCACAATTAACGGATTATCACTTGGTCGACCTTTTGCAGCATATACCCGTTTAACCGCTTCTTCATTAGTTGCATCAGCACCTAATCCATAAACAGTTTCAGTGGGAAATGCCACTAATTGTCCTTGTTTCAGTAAGTCTGCAGCCTTTTCTATTTCATTAGGTTGATAAATAATTGTTTCCATGATGTCAACACTCCTTTTATAATTTTGCTTGGATCATCCGCTGATTACCAAAACTATCTTTTTTTCCTTCTATTAAGTAAGTACTTTTAAATGTATCCATTAACATTTCCATTACAGCCGTTTCTTGTTGGTACCCTATCTCAAAAAAAATAGCCCGTGGTAGTTGTTTAAATTGAGCTATTTCTTGAATCATTCTTCGATATAAACTCAAGCCATTTTCAGTGGCAAACAACGCTTGATGAGGTTCGTACTCAATAACGCTTTTATCCATCACATCTTGCTCATTCTCAGCAATATAGGGTGGATTTGACACGACAACATCCATCTTCATCTTTTTAATTGGTTCCGTTAAGTCACCAACTAAAAAGGTTATATCCGCCTGTTGTTTTACAGCATTCTCTTTTGCGACACTAAGAGCCTCCTCTGAAATATCACTTGCGAATACTTGCCAATTAGGTCGTTCTTGCTTTAAAGCTAACGCGATAGCTCCCGTTCCAGTACCAATATCAACGATTCGTAAATTTTCATTTTGTGGTAATGATTCTAACATCCATTCTACCAATTCTTCCGTCTCAGGTCTCGGAATAAGCGTTGCGTTTGTCACTTTCAATTGCATACCAAAAAAATACGCATGTCCAATAATATACTGTGCCGGCATTCCATCACAAAACGACTTAACATCAATCTGATATTGCTGCCACTCGGCTTCGGGCATTTTAGTTTGATAATGCATTAATAAGTCAGTTGTTGACCAGTTCAGCCGTTCCAACAAGAGCCATTGAGCACTTTCAGTTTCCAGCTTATGTTCCTCTATACACAAAGAAGCCCATTTCAAGGCTTCATAGTAGGTTGGATTAGTCATTTTCTTGCAACTTTTCCATTTTTTGTGTTTGATCATATAAAATCAATGAATCAATAACTTCTTCAAGTTCACCATTCATGACACGATCCAATTTGTTCAGTGATAAACCAATTCGATGATCCGTAACACGGTTTTGAGGGAAGTTATACGTTCTAATTCGTTCAGAACGGTCCCCTGAACCAACGGCAGATTTTCTATTTTCGTTGTACGCACTTTGTTCTTGTTGTGAATAAAAATCGTAAACACGTGCCTTCAAAATTTTCATTGCTTTTTCACGATTTTGTTGTTGTGAACGTTCATCTTGCATTGCTACAACAATATTGGTTGGTAAATGAGTCATTCGAACAGCTGAAGATGTCTTATTAACATGTTGTCCACCAGCACCTGATGAACGGTAAACATCGGTTCTAATATCTTTTGCATCAATTTCGATTTCTACATCTTCAGCTTCTGGCATCACACCAACCGTTGCAGTTGATGTATGTACACGCCCAGCTGATTCCGTTGACGGAATTCGTTGAACACGATGCGCGCCACTTTCATATTTTAATTTAGAGAAGACACTATCACCGTTAATTAGCAATACGATTTCTTTAAATCCACCTACTTCAGTCACATTTTTATCCACAATTTCAACAGTCCAACCTTGTTTTTCGGCATATTTTGAATACATTGTGAATAAGTCGGCAGCGAATAAACTCGCTTCATCCCCACCAGCAGCACCATGAATTTCCATGATAATATTTTTATCATCATTAGGATCCTTAGGAATTAAGAGCACTTTAATTTCATCTTCCAGCGCCGTTTTTGACTTCTTAGCATCAGATAACTCTTCCTTTGCCATTTCAGCCATCTCTGGATCAAGGTTCTCCCCTAGCATTTCTTCGGCATCCGCAAGCTCTTGAACAACAATCTTATATTGACGGTATTTCTCAACGGTTTCTCGGATACTTGCCATTTCTTTTGATAATTCCATAAATCGATTATTATTTGAAATAATCTCTGGATCAGAGAGTAATTCGCCTAGTTCTTCATAGCGATCATCAACTGATTGTAATTGGTCATACATTTCATCCATTTATATTGTCTCCCTTTAATTCCTTATCGTATAGTCTATCTGAATTATTCTAACTGTCCCATTAACGGATTATTGTAGTGTTTACGACATACCGGATAATAAGCTTCATTACCACCTATTTGAATTTGTTCACCATTGTATACCGGTTGTCCATCATGAATCCGTAAATTCATAATCGCTTTTTTGAGGCAGAACCAACAAATTGTTTTCATTTCTTCAATTTTATCAGCATATAATAATAAATATTTTGACCCTTCAAACAATTCATTTCTAAAATCATTTTTTAAACCAAAAGCCATTACTGGAATATTCAGTTCATCCACAATTTTAGCTAATTGAATAATATGATCTTGTTTTAAAAATTGTGATTCATCAATCAAGACACAAGCAGCTTTTGAATTAGTTTGTTGCACCAATTCAAAGACATTTGTCTCATCAAAAATGGGCGTTGCTTCCCGTTTTAATCCAATTCGACTCGACACGAATCCGACGCCATCTCGATCATCTATTCCACTTGTTAAAATAATGACTGATTTATTTTGTTCCTCATAATTATGCGCAACTTTTAAGATTTCAATTGTCTTACCACTATTCATTGCACCGTATTTAAAAAATAATTGCGCCATAATAATCCTCTTTTATCTTTCAGATTTCCGTCTTTAAGTATATCCGATTTACGCTTAGATTTCATTAAATAAAAATTTTTTCTTAATATTAAGCATTTTATATGTAGAATTTTGTAATTATGCTATTATAGACATTATATAAATTCAGTAATTAGACCGTGTTATGCTCTTAGCATATCCAGTTAATTTTTCTATAAATGGAGGATATTCAATGACGATAAAAAGCGCTATAGCAACTACTGCCGGAAAATCATCGTACTGGTTTTTACATACCTTCTTAAAAGGTGGTAGCTCATTACCCGGCAAAATAACTGCCGCATTAGATCCAGATATTTTGAAAACATTGGGTGCAAATTATGATGTCATCGTCATCACCGGAACTAACGGTAAAACATTAACGACTGCCTTAACAGTTAAAGTTTTAGGTGCTAAATATGATCATATTTTAACCAATTCAGCTGGATCGAATATGGAACAGGGTATTATTACTGCATTTTTAACGGATAAACGTAAGAAAAATGAACGCCCACTTGCTATCCTTGAAGTTGATGAAGCTAATGTCATTAAAGTGACACAGTATATTACACCAAAAGCATTTGTTCTAACGAATATTTTCCGTGATCAAATGGATCGTTATGGCGAAATCTATACGACATATAAAAAAATTATTGATGGCATTAAATTAGCCCCTGAGGCGACAATCATTGCTAATGGCGATGCGCCAATTTTCCATTCGATTGACTTACCAAATCCTTTTGTTTTTTATGGTTTTAATCATGAAGAAGAAACAGAGAGTCTGGCGCCAACAAACACAGATGGTGTCCTTTGCCCCGTCTGTCAGCATATTTTACATTACAAAATTCGTACGTATGCTAATCTCGGTAAATATTATTGTCCAAATTGTCATTTTAGTCGTCCTGAATTAGACTATCAATTAACATCTCTTTTGGAACAAACACCAACATCGTCTCGTTTTATCATTGACGGACAACCTATGGAAATTCATGTTGGTGGCCTGTATAACATCTACAATGCACTTGCCGCTTATGCAGTTGGTCGCTTTTTAGATGTTGGACCCGCAGCAATCAGTAATACCTTAAGCGAAGATGATGAACAAGTCTTTGGCCGACAAGAACTTATCCAAGTTGATGATAAAGAGATTACGTTAATTTTAGTTAAAAATCCAGTTGGACTTGATCAAGTATTGGATATGATTGCAACGGACACAGAACCGTTCTCTCTAGCCTTTTTACTGAATGCTAATTATGCGGATGGTATTGATACGAGTTGGATTTGGGATGGTAATTTTGAACAATTAACACAAATGAACATCCCCCAATTTATGACTGGCGGCGAACGTTACAAAGATGTTTCGTTCCGTTTTAAAGTTGCCGGTGTTACTGATGACCAATTAATTAAAGAACCAGACGTTTCTAAAGTTGTTGACCAACTTAAATCTTTCCCAACAAAACATATTTACGTTTTAGCCACGTACACGGCTGTTTTACAATTACGTAAATCATTGGCAAGTGACGGTTATATTAAGGAAGGGATGTAAACATGGCAAAATATCATTTAAACGTCGCCCATCTGTATGGTGACTTATTGAATACTTACGGCGATGTCGGCAATCTACTAGCCTTAGAATATTACGCCAAACAAATGGATGTTGAACTAAAAACTGAAGTTATTAGTTTAGATCAACCTTTTGAAAAGAATCATTTTGATTTAACATTCTTTGGCGGCGGTCAAGATTTCGAACAAAAAATTGTTTCAAAAGATATTCAAAAAAAGAAAAACGATTTAACTGATTATATTGAAAATGATGGTCCTCTACTCGCGATTTGTGGCGGTTACCAATTACTTGGACAATATTATGTCGGTGCTGACGGTGAAAAAATTCCTGGTATTGGCGCAATGAGTCACTACACTGAAACTCAAGATAACAATCGTTTTATCGGGGACATTACTATTCAAAACGAAGAAACAGGCGAAACATATCATGGTTTTGAAAATCATAATGGGATGACTTTCCTTGGTGAAGACGAACGTCCACTTGGCAAGGTCCTAAAAGGTAAAGGTAATAATGGCGGGGATGCATCAGAAGGCGTTGTTTATAAAAATGTCTTCGGTTCATACTTCCATGGACCTATTTTAACTAGAAATGGTGAACTCGCTAAACGCTTGTTATTAATTGCCTTACACCGCAAATATCCAGATGTTGATTTCAGTCAACAAGAAGCACTCGTTATCGAACCAACCTTTTAAATAAAAAATAAAGTTTCGAACGACAATGCATAGTTGTCATTCGAAACTTTATTTTTTTAAGCTTTTTCTCCAGGTTCTGATGCAATAATCTGCATGTTGCCTGTAATCGTCCATTTTTTAACTTCATTAGGTAAAATAAAATGCATGCCCATTTTTAAATCAAATGCCCTACCATCAACTTCGATTTGGCCTTCTCCTTTTAGAACAGAGACAAGCGTGTACGGCGCAATTGTTCGCTCAAATGTTGCAGAACCATTTGCAATTAACCATTCATAAACACTGAAAAATGGCGTTTTAACAAAGCTCGTCACTTTTGCATCACCAATCAATTGAGTTTTAATATCTAACTTTGGCACAACGTTAGGGACATTCGTAACATCAATTGACTGTTGAATATGCAAATCACGTTTTTTACCAGTAGTTGCGTCAACACGATCAAAATCGTAAACGCGATAAGTTGTATCACTACTTTGTTGTGTTTCAAGGACCATTACACCTGAACCAATAGCATGAATTGTGCCACTTGGTACGTAGAAGAAATCTCCAGCTTTAACGGGTACATGGGTAAATAGTGCATCCCATTTTTCATCATGAATCATTTCTGCCAACTCTTCACGCGTTTTAGCATGATGACCATAAATGAGTTCTGCCCCTGGTTCAGCAGATATCACATACCAACACTCCGTTTTGCCAAGTTCATGCTCATGTTCCATCGCGTAGGCATCATCAGGATGAACTTGAACCGACAAATCTTGATTAGCATCCAAAATTTTCGTTAAGAGCGGGAAAACATCCCCCTTAATATTACCAAAGACTTCGCGATTTGAATCCCATACTTCATTTAATGTTTTACCAGCATATGGCCCATTTAAAATGGTACTTGGTCCATGTGAATGAGCCGAAATTGCCCAAAGTTCACCGGTGTGGTCGCTCGGAATATCATAACCAAATACTGTTTTAAGATGGTTACCACCCCAGATTTTTTCTTGCAGTACGGGTTTTAAAAATAGAGGTTCTGTCATTAGTTATGTTCTCCTTCATCTTAAGTTATTATCTTTTTATTTTATCACAAGCGGTTACATTTTTGAATGTGAATCGGTTACAATCTCATTGTGTTCCGTTAAAAAGCTGGTTACAATCTCATCACGTTTTTCGAGGTAGAGCGTATTATCGCTCGTTGGATGTACCCTATTGGTCAGAACAACTAATCCATCTTTTGTAGTCTGATTCATTAGCATGAACGTCCCTGTAAAACCAGTATGGTAGACAGATAAGTTCTCGCTACTTCCACGAAGGTCCCAGCCAAGCGACCGACCTAGGCGTCCAGTTGGCGTTTGATCGCTAAATAACATTTGGGTCGTTCTTGGTTTTAAAACGGGCCGTGTAGGGTCGTCACTCATAAACCACCTCATAAATTTAAGTAAATCAGATACGGTTGAAAAAAGTCCGGCAGATCCACAATGTTCTTTTAAAATGCGCGCCTTAGGATCGTGGACAATTCCTCTCAAAAGACCCAATTCGGGAATAATCTCTGTTGGGACACTTCTGTCAACATCAGGATTAAACGTGCTATCAGCTAAGCCAAGGGGCACTATAATTTCTTGTTTCAGCGCCTTTTGGACTGGAATATCTAAAATTTCTTCAATAATAAACCCTAAAAAGATGAGTCCAATATCACTATAAACAACCGTTTCGCCGAGACTATTACCATTAGTTAATCCAAATAACGCTTGTTTTAACGCGGGCGCAGATAACTGATTTCGATCCTTTATATACCCTTGAAAATTAGCCGTATGCGTCAGTAAATGTCGCAGGGTCACTCGTTCATCTTGATAATCAGCTAGATATTTTTTTATGGGATTATCAATATTCAATTTTCCTTCTTCTTGTAACTTCAAGATAAGCGTGGTCGTTCCAACAACTTTCGTTAAAGAAGCCACGTCATAGAGTGCATCGTCAATTAGCACTTCTACTTCGGGAATTAATTGTGAGTAACCGAGAAAACTTTGCGCTATTATTTTATTATGATGCACAATTCCAAATGAGGCTCCTGGAACGATTCCTTCACGGACTAACTGTTGAATTTTATTTGTCGTTTCAGAATATAACAACGACAATCACCCCTTTTGGTTAATCTTAACAACTTTAAACTTTCCTTTTTCAAAATCAACATTACTAACACTGGCATTTTTTAAGAGCATTATCGGTAATTGATTTTTTTCTAAGCTATCAATAAAACTTGATAAAACAAGCCCATGCGACACAATTAAAATATTTCCACCGCGCGTTTGGTATTGACTACCAATATCAGTCAGCGTCTCAATAATTCGACTAGTCATGCTGTCGTATGTTTCAGCTTGACTTGTCCCCTCAAGTTCCGCAAACATATCGACTAAGTCCCTAAATCGATTATGTCCTAATACGGCTTTAATCACCTTAAAAAATCCAAACTTTTTCACAAGTAACGGAATTAATTTTTTATTTTTCATTTCCTCTAATCGACCAAAATCAACTTCCCTAAGGCCTTTTAATGGTTGTATATCGAACGCATATCTATTTTTTTCAAGAATAAAGTTCGCGGTATCCTGTGTTCGTTTTAAATCACTAGTATAAACTGCTTCAAAGTCCATATCTTTTAATTGCGTGCCTAGGTTTCTAGCCGCTTCTCGTCCTTTGTGTGTCAGACGAGAATTAGTCACTCCTTGTAACCTCTTTAATCTATTTAAACGTGTTTGACCATGCCTTACTAAATAAAAATGAACCGTCTTCATCGCCGGCACCCCCCAATAAAATAATTTAATGTTTGTATTATTAAGTATACGCTACCATAAAGATTTTACCTAAAGAAAAACCCATAAATTGAAACAACTTTTAATCCGTAAATACCCATTTAATTTATGACTATGCTAGAATAAGGCTAAACAATTTCATTTAGCCTTATATAATAAAGTAAATCATTCTAGGAGGCACACACTTATGGCTAGTAATTCAGATTCCATATTCTTCGTCTTATCTTTTATTAGACGACACCCCGATCAGGTTTTCTTTTCTCGGTTAACTTATACAAATTCACTTACTATCGTCTTGCCTGGTAGCACTAAAGTTGCCGATGCTGATATTTATTTTTTGCCAGATCAGCTAACCGTTAATCGTCTTGCCGATGAATTCGTCGCAAAACACGGTGATCTACTAGATTATTTTAATAATAAATTAGAAAATTCAGTTCCCGACTATATGGATGTTTGGGTAACGACCACCTACTTGACGCATCACGATAAATATTTAATTGAACTGTCATTTGAACAGGATATTTAAACAAAAAAAGAGTTAACACGACGATGTGTTAACTCCTTTTTTGATAATTAAAATTTATCTATAAGCACTCTGATCGCCCAAACGGGGCTCGAACCCGTAATTCCGCCTTGAGAGGGCGACGTCTTAACCAATTTGACCATTGGGCAAAAATACTCTTTTAAGTATAACCCATACAGAATTGATGTCAATGCTTTTTCTGCCAAATTAAAAATTGAATAAAACAGCAATATACATACAGACCCAGACAATATATCGCGGCACCCCACATAACAAATGACAACCACTCGTATTGTAAGATAACCTTCGTCGTCCCTATCAGTAATGTTGTAACACTCGCAATCAATAATCTAGTGTATAATTTTTTTAATTCACGTCTTAATTTTATTTCCAATATATTCGCCTCAGGCTTATTCATAGAATGATAATCATGACCAAACTAACTGTCACGATTGATAATTTAATAAACGACGTAAAAATATTTATCATATTTTTCACTTTGCATATTTTTATTATAGCTTTTTTTCTCAGTCATCGAAGGTTTATTCGATTATCTTTATCAATAATTAACCATCTTTACTATTTCTTATTTATTAATCAAAATATTATCATTTTTAATTTGACAAAAAGTCGTTATATCGCTAAAATTAGGAAGTTAATTATTAATGGGTAATAGCCAAACTGGTAAGGCGCCGGACTCTGAATCCGCAATCTGTAGGTTCGATCCCTACTTACCCAATTAAGTGTTTTACAACGTTGCGTCTAAATTCGGCAAAATAGATCATGTGGAAATATCGCGTGAAAATGCACCTGCTCAAATGAGCAGGTGCATTTTTGTTTATAATTAAGGTGCCCATGTCATATCACGAAATACAAAAAAAGCATCCGCTATCGCGAATGCTTTAAACTATATTTATTCCATTTTAGTAGACTCGACGGCCACGATTAATTCTGTGTCATTACTGAATCCACTATGCTTTTAGCACCAGATTCTGTTCTTAAATTCATAGTAATTACATCCTTACCATGAGGTTCCGTCCATGATCCGAAAGTAACCCCTGTGCCTTGTGTTGTATATGGAATAGTACTTCCATCGATTACTACATACGTTTTTGTTATCGTGTATTTAACGTCAAATGCACTCCTCATTTGTTCCATACGTATCGTTGAATCATTTTTAACGTATCCTACCTTAGTATAGTCACTAACAATATTCTGTGGTGCGCCTGATTTTTCCATTGCTTTATCAACATCTATGCCGTTAAATAGTTTAGGCGATAAGACAAATCCCTTAGCTAATTCGTTCCTTACAGCTGTCATTTCGTTAGCCGCTTTGTCCGAGCTTTCCGCCGTAATACTAGATGCTTTAGCAGCCGTTATTGATTCAGCCTTACTTTCAGAAATAGCTTTGGCCTTTTCCCCTGACACTTTCTTCATTGACTCTTTTTTACTTGACTCTCTCTTCGTTGATTCCTTTTTACTTGAATTTTCTTTCTCCTTTAACATACTAGATGACTTTGCCTCAGAAGACGATGAATCCTTAGCTGTACTCTCACTCTTCCCACATGCGGCTAATGATAACAAAACAATCGTTGTTCCCAAAACTACCAATACCTTTTTCATTCTTAATCTCCCCCTAAATTTTTTATCAGTCTCTATTAAACAACAAAAAACAAAGTTGTACAACACATATATGGACACAATATTATTATATTTTTTAACTCGTACAGTATTTCTAGCAGACTATCTTTTTTTGACAAATTTAGAATACACATGTTAATGTACAATACACAGAAATGAGGTGACAACCCATGGAATATGAAAATATAATGGTTTGTGTCGCTGTAGATGGACGAGGACGTTTTTTCGCAAATTAAATTTTAGGAGAAATTGTGATGAAAAACGTCCGAAAAAAAGTCCCATCCCTAGCATTAATTATAACTTTAGTGGGTTTCCCACAAATTAGTGAATCAATCTTTACCCCAATTTTACCGGCCTTAAGTCAGGCTTTAAGTGTTAGCGCCAACCAAATTCAATTAACGATGAGTATCTACTTTATCGCATTTGCCATTGGTGTTTTATTTTGGGGACAACTTGCTGACTATTGTGGTCGCCGACCATCAATGTTAGGCGGTATTATCATTTATTTAATCGGAAATATTGGCCTTTACTGGAGTCCTTCTTTCAAATGGCTACTATTCTTCCGATTAATTCAAGCTTTTGGCGCCAGTGCAGGCTCTGTTGTCACGCAAACGATTATGCGTGAAAGCTTTTCAGGTGTTACAGGAACCAAGGTATTTGCCAAAACTGGTGCCGCCATGGCTTTATCTCCCGCGTTAGGACCCTTAATTGGCGGTTTAGTCCAAACGACGTTAGGTTATCGAAATGTCTTTACAACACTAATTAGCCTTGCCGTAGTCATTTTACTATACAGTGGAATTCGATTACCTGAAACACGGCAACAACAGCTATCTACATTAGTCAGAGTTTCCCAGTGGCTTGTTTTAAAACAATTATTATCTAATCCTGTAGTCTGGTGTTATGGCCTAGTTATTGGCGGCATAAATGGTATTTTATTTAGTTACTACGCGGAAGCACCTTTTATTTTCGAGAGACATTTTAACTTTTCTACCTTTCAGTATGGCCTGTTAGGTCTCATTATTGCCAGCGCTAGTCTCCTAGGAGCACTTATCGTTAACCACTTAGTTAATCGGTATCGCCCTGAAATTATTGCCTTTAGTGGATTAGTGCTAAGCACCATATCAGCCGCAGGACTTTTAGTTGCTGCAACTATTGATCAACCTATCTGGATGTTAGCCGGTATTTTCTTTGTATTCCTGGGTTTAAATATCACACTACCTAACGCATTAAATCGTGCGTTAATTGGGTATGAGCAGATTATGGGAAGCGCTAGCGGCTGGTTCAGTCTGGGTTATTATTTGGTTGTCAGTGGTCTCACTTACTTAATGAGCCTTATGCACAATGGTTCCATTACAAGTTTACCGCTATATATTTTAGTATTAAGCTTGATAATGTTAATTAGTTACTCCCCATTGATTAAATTAAAAGAAATCAAATAAAAAAAGAGGCTTTCTGAGAAATAATTTCAGAAAGTCTCTTTTTTTATAACAATTTATCTCAATAATTGACGAAGGCTACCAACAAAATTGCTGGTAGCCTTCTCACTGAATATTTATATTTAATTTATCTAATTAATTTTAAAATAAGTTACTAATTCTACTTCTAAACGATGTAACCCTACCTACTTTACATCCTTGCAACTCCTTGGTTGCGCCAGCATGAATAAATGAATAGAAATCATCAAACTGAATAATTTATGCTAAGAATATTAATATTGAGCTGCCATAACTTTAACACACTTTCATGTATTGTCAATTATATTTTTATTAATTAACGTTATTTTCTCATATCCCATCCCATTTATGATATAATAAATGGGATATTTTAATGATGGTACTTAAATTAATAAAGTGACAGCAACTTAAATCCCCAATTCAATTCTGTCTCCTTCATTTTGAATACACTATAATAATAGTTTGGAGGTTTATACACTATGTTAAGCAGAACAAAAAAATTTTTAAGAGCAAATAATATTTTTTACGATAAAGAACACGTTAACCCGCTCATGGTTCCAGATCGCATTTATGTCCTTAATTTCGGTTTAGAAGAAGATGCTCTCAATAATAGATTTATTGTTGAGTACGCGTATACTTGGACTGGTCGAATTAAGATTAATAAGATTACGATTCGACTTCACAACCATGTTGGCCCACACGAATTTCGTAATGAGTCTGAGTTACTTCACTATCTAAAAAAACACACAAAACCAAACAAATAAATTTGCATTAATCGTCATTAGGTGTTATATTAAACTTATGTATTTATGGTTCGGTTATTTAAAGGTGATTTGTTTCATTTATGAACACACTTCTTTTTAATAGTTCAATCAACAAATGCAAAATATATTAGTGCTTACAGCACATGGAGGTTTCATATTATGGAACAAGGTACAGTAAAATGGTTTAACGCAGATAAAGGTTTTGGTTTTATTACTCGCGAATCTGGCGATGACGTTTTCGTTCATTTCTCAGCTATCCAAGGTGACGGTTTTAAATCACTTGACGAAGGCCAAGCAGTTACTTTCGATGTTGAAGATTCTGATCGTGGACCACAAGCAACTAACGTTGTTAAAGCTTAATTATAAGCCTTTGAAACTTACCTTCGGGTAAGTTTTTTTTACATAAAAATACAGATATTAATTTTTTTATAGTACACTTTTCAACTAATCACCCACAAAAATAAATTTAATCAAAAAAACGCCTGAACTTTTTAAAAGTTCAGGCGTTTTTGATTACTAATCTTAAAGACGTGCGTTTAATTCTTTTGAAAGATCTTCGAAACCAGGTTTACCGAGTAAGGCAAACATGTTCTTCTTGTACGCTTCAACACCTGGTTGGTTAAATGGGTTAATTCCATTCAAGTAACCAGAAACAGCTACAGCTGCTTCAAAGAAGTAGATTGTATAGCCTAATGTGTAAGCATCTTGTGTAGGAATGTTTAAGATCATGTTAGGTACATTACCATCAGTATGAGCCATAACAACACCTTGGAATGCCTTTGTATTAACAAAGTCCATTGTCTTGCCTTCAAGGTATCCTAAACCATCAAGATCGCCTTCTTCTTCAGGAATAGCAGTATCATTAACGGGTGTACCCACATTGATAACTGTTTCCATCAAATTACGACGGCCTTCTTGAATATATTGACCTAATGAATGTAAATCAGTTGAGAAGTTAGCTGAAGATGGGTAAATACCCTTTTGATCCTTACCTTCAGATTCGCCCATCAATTGTTTCCACCATTCTGAGAAATATTGTAAGCTTGGTTCGTAGTTTTCTAAAATTTCAGTTGTATAACCTTTACGGTATAAGATATTACGTAATGCTGCATATTGGTATGCTTCATTTTTTGTTAAATCAGCATCTGAATATTCAACACGCGCATCTTCAGCACCTTGCATCAAGGCATCAATATCAGCACCTGAAGCAGCAATTGGTAACAAACCAACAGCAGTAAGAACTGAGAAACGGCCACCAACATCATCAGGAATAACGAATGCTTCGTAACCTTCAGCATCAGCTTCAACTTTTAAAGCGCCCACTTTACGATCAGTTGTTGCATAGATACGTGAGTTAGCTTCTTCTTTACCATATTTTGCGATTAATTTTTCTTTGAAAACACGGAAAGCAATTGAAGGTTCTGTTGTTGTACCAGATTTAGAGATGATATTAACTGAGAAATCACGATCACCAATCAAATCAACTAAATCATGCACATAAGAAGGACTGATTGAGTTTCCAGCAAACAAGATTTGAGGTGCATTTCTTTTTTCAGCTGGTAATAAGTTATAGAAAGTATGGTTTAAAAATTCAATAGCCGCGCGAGCACCTAAATATGAACCACCAATACCAATTACAACTAAAACTTCTGAATTAGATTGAATTTTTTTAGCTGCTGTTTTAATACGAGCGAATTCTTCTTTATCATAGTCTTTAGGTAAATCTAAAAAACCACGGAAATCACTACCCGCACCCGTACCGTTGCGTAATTCACTATCTGCTGCGGTAACAAGAGCTTGCATTTCGCCAAGTTCATTGTCTTGAACGAATTTTGATAAGTTAGAACTATCGAATGAAATATGTGCCATTTTAATTATCTCCCTCATATTCTTTATTTAACAATCTATATTATACAATACTTAATAGAAAATATAACAGTGAAACGGAACTTTAATTACATATTTTGCTATTTTTTTTGCTTACTATGCGAATATCCATACCCATAGTAGGCAATCACGCCTAAAATAATCCAAACCAGAAAAGCAATCCAAATATTTATGGGTAATTTAATCATCAGATAACATGAAATAACAATAGACAGAATTGGTAATAAGGGAACGAACGGCACTCTAAATTGACCTTTTTTAGGTTCCCCAAATTGCTTTCTTAAGCTAATGAGAGCCAAAGCTAAAATAACAAGTACGGCTAGCGTCACAATATTAGTTAATTTTGCTAAACTTTCAATTGAAATTAAACCACTCGCAATTGAGATTAAAATACCAACCGTCCACGATGCCGCTCTGGGCGCATTAGTTTCCTTACTAATCTTAGTTAGGTATTTAGGCAATAACCCGTCCCTAGCCTCCGAATAGATCATTCTCGACAAACCATATGCTAATGCGATTAAAACGCTTAGAAGCGTCATTATTGCGCCAACAGAGATAACATTTCCGACAATGCCCTGATTAACAAATCTCATCGCAAATGCAACGGGATCGCTCACATTTAACTGCGTGTAAGGTACGATACCCGTTAATACAAGCGTTACGATTATATAAAAAATTGCCGAAATACTAATTGCTCCAATAATTCCTTTTGGAATTGTTTTTTGTGGATCAATAACTTCATCTGAAGCCATAGCAATTGATTCAAATCCTAGAAAAGCAAAAAATACTAATGCTGCTCCACTCATAACACCACTTGTACCAAATGGCATGAATGGCTGCCAATTACCAGGTTTGATGTAAAAAACGCCGACAACCACGAACAAAATGATAATAGCGAATTTAACGAAAACCATTATTTTACTTAACCGTAATGCCTTTTTCGCTTCAAATGTTGTCAACCAAGTCACAAAAAGTGTAACAACAACAGCTATAATATCAACATATGAGCCTTTTGAGGCATTATACGAAGCACTTAAGGCAGTTGGCATATGAATATTTAAGCCCGTTAAAAACCCTTGCATATACGCCGACCAGCCTGCAGCGACGGATGCCCCTGCCAAAACATATTCACAAATGGTGAACCAACTAACAAACCAAGCAATGAATTCACCAAAAATAACATATACGTAATTATACGAACCACCCGAAACCGGTATTCTCGATGAAAATTCTGCATAAGAAAAGCCGTTCATTATTACCGCAATTGCAGCAATAATAAACGACAAAATAAGAGCAGGGCCGGCTTCTTCGCTGGCGGCGGTTCCCGTAACGACGAAAATCCCCGTACCAACGATTGCGCTTAAGCCTAACAGAATAAGATCACTGGTTTTAAGAGTTCTTTTCAATTTGCTGACGCCATGAGTTGTCGCAAACTTCTTTTTTCTTAAATCCATTAGTTAGCTCCCTTTTTACTATTTTTATAAAGTTTTCATAATCCCTAACATAATAACACCAAGAATAACGAAGATAGAACCTAATGTAACATAAACCATTTCGCGGTTTGTTTTCTTCTCGCCTAATAAGTAGATGCTACCGAAAGTTGAGATAACGATTCCCATTTGAGAAAATGAGAAACTAACTGCTTGACCTAATTTAGGAATTGATAAGAACATGAAGATATTACCAGTACCCCAGATAAGTCCCGTTAAGATATTTTTAAATGTTGATGAATTCATAATGACTTCATGTGCTATGAGTGCGAAGAATCCAGCACCAATTACCATACCAACTGCTTGAGGTAAAATTGTTGCTGTTGTGAATGCTCTTGATTCTTCAGTTGTCATTCCAACGGTTGCGTAATGAACAACAATTGTATATCCTACGTAACCAATTGTTGACAAAATAATAGCACGTACGCCAGCGGCAGTATTTTCATCTTTATCTGAATCGGATAATGCTGAATTCTTTTTGTCTTTTAATGATGTTAGGGCAGCTCCTGCAATAATAACGATCATTGCAATTGTCCCAATAACAACCATTCTTGTTGTTTTCCATTCACCGAATAAAATAACACCTGCTAAAGCGTTACCGGCTAACTGTAAGCCAGTTGAAACAGGGACTGTTTTTGAAATACCGATTGCTTTCATTGCATGAAATTGTTGGTTTTGTCCTAAACTCCAGAATAAACCTGAAATAATTCCAATAATCCAGGCCTTACCACTCATTTCTGGTTGATAAATACCGTAAACGGCAATTCCGAAGATTAGGGCACCCCATGTCATCCCAACCGTTTGTTGGTTAGCGGTCCCACCAAGTTTTCCACTTATAAGTCCAATACTACCCCATGCGATTGCGGGGATTACTGCCATCAAGATAATCATATTTAATTAAATCCTCTATTCTCTCTCTTTATTCTTTTTTCGCGATTTAACTATTTTAGCAGTAAAGTAACCGCATTTACAACCCCTAAATTAAAATTTTAATGATTGATATAACAACATTTGAAACGGGTTACATTAAAATACCAGCAAAATCGTTCAAAAACGTTTAAATACCAGCATTTTACGTTCAACTATTTTTTTCCATAAAAAAACAATCTTATTTTATAAATAAGATTGTTTTTAATTTAATCTACTTTTATGACTAACGTTTTTAAATAATTACCTTGTCGATATTCTTTATTCGTAACAAAATCACTTGATAATCTGAATGTCTCAAGTAACGTAAATGAACGGTTCTTATTTGCAAATGCTTCCGTAATTTGTTCTTTTAATTTTTTAAGCGTTAAGCCCGCCGCATTTGTTGAGAACATAATAATACCCTCTTTTTGCGTAATATCAATAGCATCCTCGGCAAGTTTAGCATAATCCTTTTGGACTGAGAATGTTCTTTTTTTCGAACGAACAAAACTTGGTGGGTCCAAAACAACTAAATCGTAGATAATATGGTGTTTCTTCGCGTAATCTAAGTATCCAAAGACGTCCATACCACGAATTTCTTGTTTTTCAGGATCGATATTATTAAGCGCAAATTGTTCTTTCATACGATCAATATTTTTATTCATAACGTCGACACTTGTCGTTTTAAGTGCACCGCCAACTGATGCGGCCACCGACGTAGCCCCCGTATTACTAAATCCGTTAAAAACAAGCTTACCTTCGGCGTATTTATTCATGATTGCTTTACGCATTTCACGTTGTTCTAAGAAAAGACCCGTTGTTGCTTCATTAAGATATGCTGCAAATTGAAGGCCATTTTCTTTAACAATAAGTGGCGTTGGAGCATCTTTTCCACGAACTTTAAATGTTGATGGTTCACCTTTCGTATCATAACGAAGGTTCGCATAGATTCCTTTATAACTTGTTACTGCGTCAGAAAAAGCGTTATAAATCATATCTTTATGTTGGTAAAGACCCAAGTTATACCACGTGAATACATAATAATCATCATAATAATCAATCGTTAAGCCACCAATACCTTCACCTTCACCATTAAAGAATCGGAAAGCATTCGTATCTTTATTCGTAAATAATGATTTACGGTTCATTCTGGCATTGTTAAACAATTTTGAGAAAAAATCTTCATCGATTCGTGCTTCTTCATTACGTGAAAAAATCCAGCCATCTCCACGATTTTGTTCTGCAAAATAACCATAGGCTACGAATTGATTATGAAGCGTTAAAGCAACCCATTCTCCCTCTTTGAAATCACGAGTTGTTCGCAAATCCTCTTTATCAATTAATGGATATCCATTTTTAAACTTTTTTGCTGCGTGTGAAATAATTTCTACTTTTCTCAATGATTAGTACTCCTTTTGTTTTTTAAATATTTTTTCTTTGTTAATAGTCGATTTAAAATAAAATATAACCCACAGCCGATTAATGTTCCTAATGAATTAAAAATAACGTCATCAATGTCACTAATTCCGGATCCTAGTATAAATTGTCCACATTCAATGGCGATTGATAACCCGATACCAACCAACATTGATTTAACTAAGGTGTACTTTTTAAACTGCTTTAACCTGGGTAAAATAATTCCTAACGGAACAAACCAAAGAATGTTACCATATAGATTATACACGAAATCGAACGAAGATTGTCCATTTGTCAGTTTAATTGTTTCAATTAATGGTTCTAAATTAACAGAATGAAAATTATAATCGGAACTAAATCGGATATCCCAAGGAAAATAAACGTGTCTCAAGACCGTTAATTCAATTAATAAAATGAGATAGGTCGCTAAAATCAGTTTTATACCTTCTATTTTAAAATTAATTTTTTTCTTTTTAAAAAATAAAATACTTATTCGAATCGCAAGGTACACGATTAAGTAAAAAATGGTTTTATCAACACTCACAAAAATGAGTCGAACTAATGGAAAGTGATTAATTCCTTGTGAGTAGTGTTGTAATACAAAGTCGTATAATTTTGATAAAAATAACATTACGCTACCTCACTCCCCGTCTGCTTCTCTATGTTAACAAATAATGATGCCATTTTTTAGTAGACGTCTTTATTTTCACTTAAATTTAATAAGTTAAAAATGCATTAATAAAGCGTACCATAGATTGACACAAATTTAATAGAAACTGTAAACTACAATTACGACTTTAGATGATTACACTCGAAAGGACGGTTCAAACCGTGCAAACACTTAAACGCTTAAGACTATTTCTCAATACAAGACTTGGATTTTTCACCTTACTCTTATTCTTCTTCTGGTTAAAGACGATTACTGCCTACCTGGTTGATTTTAATTTAGGCGTTACAGGGATTTATCAGTACTTTGTTCTCCTACTGAACCCTATTGGGACAACCATGTTACTACTAGGGCTTGCATTATATATCAAGAAACCCATTATCTCATATTTAACAATGTTTCTGATTTATATCGCAAATTCAGCATTATTATTTTTTAATGTTATTTATTATCGTGAGTTCACCGATTTTATGACAATCAATACGATGTTGGGCTATTCCAAAGTTTCCGAAGGGATTAGCGGAAGCTCTTTTGCTCTAATGAAGCCTCACGATATTTTTTATGTTATTGATTTGGCTTTGATCATCCTATTATTTATAACGCGTTACTTAAAATTTAACGCAAACCCATTTAAAAAAATAAATGCTTTTGCGATCATGTCATTTTCAATAATGCTAACGTTAGCAACTCTAACATTAGGCGAAATTGATCGACCACAATTAATTACGAGAACTTTTGATCGTAATTATATTGTTAAATATTTAGGAATTGATTCTTATACCGTTTACGATAGTTTCAAGACGGTTAAAAATAATCGTGTCCGTGATACAGCCGAAAGTTACGATTTAAATAAAGTACTAGATTTTACAAAATCACATTATGCATCACCAAATCCAAGTATGTATGGCGTTGCAAAAGGTAAAAATGTGATCGTTATTCATTTAGAAAGTTTCCAACAATTTTTAATCAATTTTAAAGTAAATGGTAAAGAAGTAACACCTTTTTTAAACTCACTTTACAATGGTAAACAAACTTACAGTTTTCCTAATTTCTTTAATCAAGTTGGGCAAGGAAAAACATCTGATGCTGAGAATCTCTTAGAAACAAGTATCTATGGTTTAGCCCAGGGATCAGTGTTCACGTCTCTTGGGTCAGAGAATACCTTTGAAGCCGCCCCAGCTATCTTAAATCAAACCTCGGGCTACTCTAGTGCCGTATTTCATGGTAACACAGGTTCCTTTTGGAATAGAGACACGGTTTACAAGAGTATGGGCTATCAATATTTCTTCGATTCAAGTTATTATGATAACTCCGCAAAAAATACGCTTGAGTATGGTTTAAAAGATAAACTGCTATTTAATGATTCAGTTAAGTACTTAGAAAGATTACAACAACCTTTTTACGCAAAATTTATTACGGTGTCAAATCATTTCCCATTTGATATTGATTCCCAAAATAAAGATTTTGAAGTTCCAAATACCGGTGATACATCTGTTAATAATTATTTCCAAACGGCCCATTATTTGGATGAATCCGTTAAAGAATTTTTTGATTACTTACAGAAATCTGGTTTGTATAATAATTCCATGGTTGTTTTATATGGTGATCATTATGGTATTTCCAATTCTAGGAACGTAAAGTTGGCTAAGTTACTCGGTAAGTCATCTGAGACGTGGAGTTCATTTGATAATACCCAAATGCAACGTGTCCCCTTCATGGTTCACATTCCTGGAATAAATAACGGTGGTGTTCAACCCGAATATGGTGGTGAAGTTGACGTTCTGCCAACTTTACTTCACTTATTAGGTCAGGATTCATCATCATACGTTCAATTTGGAACAGACTTATTCTCCAAAACACATGATCAAACTGTCGCGTTCAGAAATGAAAACTTCATTACACCTGACTATACCGTGTTAGATTCAACAATTTATGATAATACAACGGGTAAAGAAGTGACGCACCCTTCTAAGTCCGTCCAAGAGACTATTAAAAAGGAACAAAAAAAGGTCAGTATCGAGTTGAATTTATCGGATACCGTTAATAATCAAAACTTATTGCGTTACTATACACCCAATAACTTTAAACCCGTACAACCGGCCGAGTACAATTATAAGAACCAATATGATAAATTATTGAAACTACAACAGGAACTCAAAAATAACTCGACGAGTCTTTATTCAGAAAAGGGCAACAAGTCTACTACCAATCTATACAAAACGGATGCACCTGAATTAAAACCAGCATCTGAAAGTTCTTCTTCAGACTCAAAAATAAGTTCAGCTGCTACGTCTGCTGCACATAAATCAAATTCTTCCTCAAATTAAAAACAAACGTTACTGAAAATATAACTTTCAGTAACGTTTGTTTTTTTATTCTAACCAATTTCATAAAATATTCATACTTCTTAACTAAAATTATCAACATAAGCTTACGTAAAGAGGTGAAATCATGTCTTTAATTTTACAATCACTATCTAGTCTTTTATATCATGTGAAACAATCTTTAGGTTTATTTATATTTTTCTTTTTCAGCCTGTTCATTAGTATCTCGGCTCTTTTATTTAATCAAATTTCGTTTGATTCATTCAAGAATTTCAAAAAAATGCTAGAACATATTAATATCTTAACTAAATCAAGCTCAAATTTAGTTAAGATACTAACTGATATCCACGAAAAGCAAATCAACTTAATTTTCCCCATCATTACCGGATTATCGTTGATTTTACTTCTGATTATTTTATTTATTTATTTAAAAATCATTAAAAATCGTAAGGAAGAGCATGCCAGTTTACATCATATTGGTGAGAGTGATTCAAAGATTGCTCTTTCATTTGCGCTTGAAATCTTTATCATTTTCATTATGGCATTGATTTCGGTAGTCGTTTTAATTTTCCTTTTTAAAAGTAGCTATGCTTCATTACTTAAAACAATTAATAGTTATTGGCTTGAGCATTCGTTATCCATGCAGCTTTCATCATCCGAAATATCGACTGAACTCTTAAAATTAATGTCCCATAAATTAACAAATTTTAATGGGAATTTTTTAATATCTTCTACAGGTATGTCGCTTGGGCCCCTGATATCGAAAGAACTATTTATCAATGCTACATACTTACTCATTAGCGGCATTGTAGCCAGTCTACTCTCATTCTTAACCGCATTACTTTCTAATCATAACTTATCCAATAAAAGGAGGTTCATCCATGCAGATAAAAAAGCGTAACAAAATGAGTGATCTCGTAGAAAAGATATTTCCTACCAATTCAGTTTCAATCGTTTTAGATCAGTCATCCGAGTTCACCAATCAACTCTTGGATCAAAATCTTCTTCACTCAAAACTGATTGAACTAGTCACTGTAGATGATCTTAAACTCTTGGTACCTTATTTAACTGTCACTCAAAATATGAGTTTGACGCAAAAAAATTATAAAAAAGAGGAAAAGAGTATTATTTCTAAATTGATTTATGGACATCATTTTAACCGTCACTCACCAAATTTTATGGATAAGAAAATTACATCCTTAAATCAGATGGATAGAGCGATTATTTTGTTATTCAGAGCAGTTTTAAATAATAATTCTATAATTATTTTAACAAATTTAATAGACACTTTTTCAATAACGGAAACAAGATTTTTCATTGATTTCGTCACAGAATTAACCTTTCAACTGAATCTTCGTATTATTATTACCACAAATCAGCCAGAATTACTTACTCAACCTCAGGTTACGCCCTTCAATAAATCCCCTCTAATAAAATAGACTTACATTGCGATAACTCGCAATGTAAGTCTATTTTCGTTATTCTTGTTGCCAATCCTTTGAGTAATAATAGTCGTCCATGTGATAATCAGGTTTAGCCTGTTTTTGCGTTAAGAATGGGTTCACGTATCGATCAACGGCTACCCAGCCCTTCCAGCCTAAATGAATCGTATCAGCCATAAAATATTTTTCGTTACCACGTTTGCTAAAATCTGCAACATGATCAAAGCCTTGAGATTTTAGTTGTTCCGTAATTTTAGTTGCATTATTTTTCAACATTTCTGCTGATAATCCCGTATATTCCGACCAACGTTTATTAACAGGTGGAATGATGAATAAAACATTCGTATGTTCTTTAGAAAATTGATTTAAAACCAATTGGAAATCTGAAAATTCAACAGAACGGTCGTAATTTAACTTAGCCTGTTTACCTGCAAATTTACCTTTTCCATCCAAATGCCTATCCGTCCAATAACTATTTTGAATTCCAAAATCATTATTAGTCGTTCCCTTAGCACCAAATCTACCTGCAAGAACATCCAATGTTGCTAAATCATACTTAGCAGGTAGGTTTCTAGTTTGTCTGTCGATAAGTTGCATCCTATTAGGTACAGAGAATCCCGAAAACAACTCATCTTCATGCTGTAAAATTGTTAACTTCATGCGGAATATATTAGTATCAGTCCCAGATAAAGATTCTCCATCGGCAATTTTTTGCATTGCCTTCAATATAGACTCATTGCCTCCATCAGACATCAAAGCGATGAATCTTTTGGCCGCGTATTGGTCTGACTCAGTTTTAGCATTTGCGGATAATAACCACTCCGTTGTCTGCAATGGTGAGTAGAACATATTGAAAGCTTGTTTACTGACACCACCTGGAACAAACCATTGAGGTGATACAATAAATACTGCCTTTTTATTTTTAATTTGATCTTTTATGCCTTGTAAATCGAAGTAATGGGTGAGAGATTGCGTACCACCCGTTCCCATTAAGAATGGTCGATATGAACGATTATATTTTTTTGCTAAAACCGAAGGATGCATCGAATCCATTCGTGAATATTCAGACGAACCAATAAATGGAACGTAACCATCCTCTAACGCTTGTTGTCGAATGACGGAACCACCTAAAATGTTTTTAGATTGGGATACTGCAGCTTTTTCTTCAGTTTTTGCGGAACTGAAATTATATTTGACTGGTGCGAGTAAGATGACAACTATTAAAATGATTGCCAAAATAACAGGCCCAATAATCATGAATAACTTCTTTTTCAATCCCATTTAGATCATGCTTTCTACTTTTGCAATAATTAGATTTGGTGTTGCCCATTCAGAACGTTCAAACTCTGAGATTGGAATATCGATGCCCAATTCATTTTGTAATTCTAGAATTAATTGAATTGACCCCATTGAATCTAATAAACCTTCATCAAAAATGTTTATATCCAAATTATTTCTAACCTCGGCGCTATCTGTTGTGTTTTCTAAAATTTCTAAAACTTTATCTTTTGTATTCATCTTAATTCTCCTTTAAGTTAATTAATTATTTTATGAAAAAAACAGTTTATCTAAAAATCCTGAAAAAATTAAGAAACTAAGGCAAACCACGTTAAACGTAATGAAAATTGCAAAAATTTCAGTTAATTTATTACTTGGAATACTGCCTTTGTGTTTCTTTTTAAATCTGAGCCAAGTATCATTAATCACAATGGCAATTGCATGAAATAAACCGTATGCGATATAGTACCAGGTTACTCCATGCCAGAATCCCATCAGTAAAAATAAAGCAAAATAACCAACAATGGCTGTCGTTATTCGACTCTTAATTAATTTATGTTTCATCATGAAAAAGACCAGTCTCATATAAACATAATCACGGAACCAAAACGAGAGCGTCATATGCCAACGATTCCAAAAATCCTTAATATTATGCGAGATAAAAGGTTTATTGAAGTTCATTGGTGTTTCAATTCCCATAAAGTAACTAATACCGACCGCGAATAAGCTATAACCAGCAAAATCAAAAAATAGATCCATGCTGTATGTGTACATATAGCCAACTAATGCCCATGACATACCGCCATGTTGCAATGCGGCATGAGCAATTGGTGGTAATAACACCGTACCAAAGAGATATGCTAATAAGAACTTATATAAAAATCCTTGGAAAATATAGAAAATCCCCTTTTGTAGCATTTCCAAGTATTTTTCTTGGCTTGGTACGTTCTGATAATCTTTAACAAATCGTCTGTAACGATCAATTGGTCCTGAAGAAATTGTTGGAAAAAACAATAAAAATTGTAGTGTGAGCATTAAATCAAACTTTTTAATACTACCATCCCGTGATTCCATAATCATTTGAACAGCCTTAAATGTGAGGTAACTAATTCCTAAGAAACCGATAATTGATGGTATCCCGTTATTAATTGCCGGCGTAATTTTCACAATTGATAATGGTGAAATTGCTAAAAGAACCGCCACAACAAAAACCCATGTTTGATTATGTTTACTACGATATCGCATGTACAACCCAATCATCAAAACTTCAAAAATGATATATAAGATTAAATTAAATCCTTCGTGAAGTTTAGGTCCACCAAATATCAGACAGATAAATAACAATGAAATGATTGTTTCATATACTCTAAATCGTTTGCCATTTAAGATTCCGATAATAATCGGGATTAAAAACGCAATAAGATACAAAAAATAAATTGGATTAACATAAGGTTGGAACGATACCATTAGGCATTCACCTCATTAATTAATTTTTTCCGATCGATTTTTCCATTTTGCGTTAATGGCAAAGCATCAACGTAAACAAATTTTTGCGGAATCATATATGACATTGTCGTCTCAGCCATATCTTTTTTAATTGCAGCCGTCAATTCGATATCACGGTCAAATGGGTGCTCTTTTTGTACAACGTATGCAATCAATTGAGAAACTTTGTGGTCCTTATCATATTTCGGAATCGTAATTGCCTGTTTTACGTAAGGAGCCGATGACACGTGATGATCAACTTCTTCTAATTCGATCCGGTATCCATGAAGTTTAACTTGGAAATCAATTCGGCCTCGATACAAAAGCATTCCATCAGAACTTATGGTAGCCGCATCTCCTGTTCGATATGCATTCCCACCGTCCATTTCGAAAAAGGCACTAGCCGTTTTATCAGGATTATTAATATATCCTTTTGAAACGCTAGGTCCGATAATGATTAGCTCTCCTTCGTCTCCATTTGGAACTACTTCATTTTTCGAATTAACCACAGTCATTTTTGTATCAGCTTTTGAATAACCAATTGGTAATCGTGGGTATGCTTCTAAAATATCGTTCGTAATCTCAACACTTGAGACTGCAACTGTTGCTTCAGTTGGTCCGTATGTGTTAAATATCTTGGCCATTGGGAATCTTTTCTTCAATGCCGAAGCAGTTTTATGCGTTAGTTCCTCACCGCAAAATAAAAAGCGGCTGAGATCAGGTAAATGATCCGCATCAAACGTTGGTTCCAATAAACAAATATCCATGAATGATGGTGTAGAAACCCAAACTTGGAGGTCTAAAGTAGGTAACGTTTGAAAAAGAACTTTAAAGTTATCCGTAACTTCTTGCGGTAAAACAGATAATTGACCACCCATAGTTAATGCTGGGTACACATCCATGACAGATAAATCAAATGAATATGGCGCCTGCGATAAGATATTAGGACGTTCTGGCAAAGAAAAGTCGTCTATCATCCAGTTTACGTAACTGATTAAATTATCATGACTAATCTGAACTCCCTTAGGCTGTCCAGTCGTACCCGACGTGAAGATAATATAAAAGTTGTCATTACCCTGAACTTGGAGACTAGGATCAGGAGCTACAGTTCCTTGTCCATTTTCAATGATTTCTACTAATTTAGTATGTGAAATTACGGGAACACTAAGTTCAATTTCTGGTAATTCCGCAATAGCTATACAAGCAGCCGGTTTTGCAATATTTTGAATTTCTTCCAAACGTTCGGCTGGTGAATGTGAATCGATTGGAATATATGCGTGTCCAGCTTTAACACTACCCATAAAGGCAACTAACATCTCGAACTTTTGATTACCATACACCATAATTGGTGATTTTTTATCTAAGTCTAATTCAATAATATGCGACGCTAGCGCGTCAGATTTTTCTTTTAATTGTTGATAAGTATTCGTCTCACCCAAATTGTTATAAACAATGCGAGTTGGATCAGACGTTGCAACCATATCAATTTGTTTAATTACATTTTTTATCAATTTTTTTCGCTTCCCCTCTAAAATTCATTATAGATAAATGTACCGTTACTTATACCCCTGAATGAATACAGATAGACTAACATCGCCAATACGATAAAATAAAAGGTCGTTCGAACAATAAACATAAAAATTTCATTTTCTTTTAAATCATGCCATTTTTGACTCATAGTTATCACTCCCTTATTAAATTAATACAGTATACACTTAATTTTTTTTGTCTAACATACAACTTCGTTATGTTAATCTAACAGTTTTGTAACATCAAGATAAACGCCGGTAAAATGGCATTATTCGCACTCAAAATACGCTATTAGTTCTCATTAGTAATATAATAATTGACCGTTTTTTAGTATAACAGAATTTAATCGATATCACAAAAAAGAACAATCTCTTTTTAGATAAAAGAAATTGTTTCTTAATTATTTATTAATAATGATTCATCCTGGTCCGGAAACGTCAACATGAATGTCGTCCCTTTTCCTTCAGAGCTTACTACTTCCACTTTTCCATTATGCAATTGCATTAATTGATGAACAATCGATAAACCTAATCCAGATTCACCATACTTGGTATTTTTCCGAGATGGGTCTGCTTTATAATAACGTTCCCAAATATTTTTCAACTGATCTTCTGTCATACCAATACCCGAATCAGTAATCCTGAAAATACTTTCGTGATAGCCACGTTCGGCAGAAATGTGAATCGTACCAGATTCGGTGAACTGAATTGCATTTTGAGTAATATTAAATATGACTTGAACGAACCGATCGTAATCAGCGAAGACCATTAAATTTTTAGGAACGCTCAATTCAATTTGATCATTAGCTTCAACCGATTTTTTTGTTAATTGCTCAACAATATTGTTAATCACAACAACTGAATCAAATGTGCTTGGCGCAAGCGTAATTTGATTTGTTCGAATTTTTTCATAATCTAAATTTTCGTTAACTAAGCGAATTAAACGTTTCGTTTCACTTCGCATTAATTCAATACTCTTACCCTTGCTTTCTTCAGGAATTGCATCATAGGCCAACCCCTCAAGCAAACCATTAATCGTTGTAAGGGGCGTCCGCATCTCGTGCGCGGCGTCCGCCATAAATTGTCTGCGCCGATCTTCCTGACGCTTTATTTCTTTTTCGGATTCTTTAAGCGAGGAAACCATGCCATCAAAATCTTGTGCTAAATCATCTATTTCATCCCGATGTCTACTTTCAATATGAACATCAAAATTACCATCAGCAACCATTCGTGTTGCCCTTCTAAGTCGATTAATTCTAGAGACAGAATATCGTGCTAGAAGATAACTTAAAATAATTCCGGCAATCACGGACACAATAAACGCAATAACTAAATTGCGAGTCATTTGATTCATATTAGCTTGAATATTAGATACACTTGCTCCGACTGATATAACAGCATACAATTTTCCATTATAAAAGTAAGGCTTTAAAATATCCGTCATACTGATTGCCTTCATATCAGTTTTTAATTGCCTATTTGCGTGAGGAGTACGATGAACAACCTCGCCTTTTTCTAACTGAGCCCACTGTTCTTTCGTTATATTATCTTGAACCGCGTTATAAGGATAGATAATTTTGGATTTCTTCGTATAAATTGTAAACCGAACATTTTGTGTTTTTAAAATCGATTCAGCATTTCTTAAATTATTTAAATTTAAGTTAAATTCTGTTTTCGAATCAGCAGTCTTTAAAACCATTGATTCCGACATCAAGCTATCTGAATAGCCCTCTAACTGCGTCCATGTATTTTTATACACCATGTCGCTTGTAAAGTTTAGAAATAAAGCCCCAAATACTAATACCAATGTAATAATAACCGCGAAAAATGCTAACATTTGTTGGTAAAGTAACTTCATTAGTGACCAGCTCCTGAATCATCAAATTTGTAGCCGACGCCCCAAACTGTTTGAATGACTTGAGGGCCAACTTTTTCAATTTTTTGACGTAATTTTTTAATGTGTGCATCAACCGTTCGTTCATCACCGAAAAATTCATAATTCCAAACTAATTCTAATAATTTTTCTCGAGAAAAAACTTGTTTTGGTTTATTCGCTAACGTCTTCAATAAATCGAACTCTTTCGGTGTTAATTCATCAATTAACACGTCTTCCAGGTAAGCCTCTCGGCGGGCCGTACTTAATTTGAAGTGTGCCGTTTCAATATCAAAATGATTACTATCATCTTCTCTTTCATCATCAGTCCCAACACTCGGTTTTTCTGCACGACGGTGGAGCGCCTTAATTCTGGCAATTAACGTGATAGGACTAAATGGCTTCGTGACGTAATCGTCCGCACCCATTTCTAGACCAAGGACTTGATCACTTTCTGTGTCGCGAGCTGTTAGTATAATGATTGGTACGTTAGCCGAAACCTTGCGGATTGCTGAACTAACCTGCATTCCATCCATTCCCGGCAAATTCAAATCAAGCGTCACAATATCCCAGCCATTTGGATCCTCATTAAACATGGCAACTGCATCATTACCATCATAAGCGTATTTAACGTCCCAATTTTCTTTTTGGAAAAACATCGACATCATTTCGGAAACTGCTTTATTGTCCTCTACCATTAATAATTTCATATTATTCTCCATTTTTCACTTTAAAATACCCATATCTGACCTTTAACAATCATTATAATCAAATAATATGATTTTTTTTAGTCTTTTCTTTGAGTTTATATAAATGATAATAATTTCTCGAAGGTACCATTCTCGTAAACAATATATAGTCCTAAGATAATATACACCGCAGCCGTAATCCATCGGCCATATTTATCAAAAGCTTTAGCAATTAATGGTATCTTACCAAAAAAATAACCCATGATACAAAATAAAGTCATCATAAAGAAAAAAGTAATTAAAACAATAATTAATTGACTCATTGTTAACGTTACAAAGAATGGTACATAAATACCAATATTATCTGCTCCACATGTAATAATTGTTATTAACGCTACATCAATAATAATTCTAGCCTTACCACTCGCGTGCAGTTGTTTATTAACCGATTCTTCGCCATCATCTTCGTCATTGATGATGACCATGATTCCCATAACAATCGGAATAAATCCCAGCAATCCTAAAATCCAGGGATCTGGTATTAACCCAAGAATAAAACTAATAAATAATGCGGCGGAGACCAAAACAGTTGTACCCAAGATGTCTCCTAAGTACACATATGTGAATGCCTTTGACTTTTTAATTCGGCCAAAAATAATCATTAAGATAACTAAATAATCAATACTTGTGGAAATATAAGCTGTAACTCCAGAAAGAATGGTTGTTGTCATTATTTACCCCTATTATTTTGATAATCACTTAATATATACACTATCAAATTCCTTATTTTTTTGTTGTACTAGTGAGCAATGAACTGCCTTCATTCCCCGTGTTACTTGATTCTTTAGATTCTACTTTCGACGAAGATTCAACTGTTGAACTACTTGATTCTTTAGTTGAACTGGAATCTGCTTTTTTTTCAGACGCACTTGAAGAATTTGTACTTGAACTCGTCTTAACTGAGTCAGCAGATGTCCCACCTGAACCTCCTTGCTGAACGATAACTTTCAGTTTATCTGTCCTTTTCAATAGTTTACCTTCGCTTGGATCCGATATTATATCACTTTTTCTAGCCCATTTACGTGTAAATTCTACTTTTATATCGTTTTTATCGGCCCAGCTTTGTGCCTCAGATTGAGAGGTGAATTTAGGTATTTTTATATAATCCTTGGCTTGCTTTTCATCAAATTTTTGTTTTATCAATGTGTCAGACAAATTTTTCTTAAGCGCGTCTAAATTTTTATTCGCTTGTTTTTCATCTAAAAGATCTTTTTTATAATCGTTAAATACTTGATACTGTTCCGTTTGTTTCGCTAAATCTTTTGCAATTACTTTTTCAATTTCATTTAAAAAAGCTAAATTTTTCCATGAATAATTCAGATGTCCTACCGCGGTTGTATAATCATTGATTTGCTGATTAGTGCTATCTTTTAAAATAACCACATCACCTGAAGTCGGTTCGTAAGTAACTGTCTTCTTTGCAATATCAATCACACCGTTTATTGCCGTTGCATCTTTTGCCAACTTCAATTGTCGTTTATAAATACGTTGCGCAAACTCATCTTTATTGGAAGAATCAATCAATAATTGATTAATGTATCCGAATTGTGAGTTATTCAATTTTTGAATAGTTTCAGGCGTTACGCTAGGTTTAATTGTTTCATTATCACCCTTTACAAACATATCTTGATATAACGCGTTCACTTTTACTTTTTTCACTATATCGTCGTATTTCGTCTGGTAATCGACACGTGAATTAGCTGAAATATGGGTTAACGTTTGGCGTAATTTTTTCATTTCGGTTGTCGTTGCCGCAGATGTTAAATCTTCCGTTTTAATATTATAGCTCTTTGCATAAATTTCATTAAAGTTTTGTTTCGCCGCTTTAGATTCAGCGTTAGAATCGTAGAGTGAATCTGGCGTTTGCTTGGCCATTGTTAACTCTGAATTATCGTTTTTAGACCAATCAAGACTAATTCGATAACGATTAACGACCGTATAAACACTCCAAATAGTCAACCCGATAGTCACAAATAACAAAAGACGATATACTTGTTTCCAAAAATTCCTTGGCCCTTTTTTTGGAGTTTGTCCTTTTTTTAAATTAGTTTCGTCTTCTCGCTTAACCAGTTTTTCATTTTTTTGTTTCTTACCCCTTAACCTTGGCTCCATTTTCACTCACCCTCTAACATCTCTTTAGCCGACTTGATTCCATCATTGGCCTTATCTAGTTTTTTCTGAGTTAAATCTAATTTATCATTTGTATCTTTCTTCCATGATCCAATTTTGTATGAATCAGGTTTTTTTTGATAAGCAATATCTTCAAATTTAACTTTTAAAATGTCCTTATCTATTGTTTTTGATAAATATGTTTTGTATACTTTTGCTTTTTTTAAGTCAATCGTTTCTGGTTCCTTAACACCTAATACGACCACTTTATCATTGGGTTCATATTGGGCTGAAAGACCTATTCCTGACAATTGGTTAACAGTTGATGGCTTTTCCCACTCACTATTATCCGCATCATTTTCTTTTGAAAAATGTTCCATCAAATCACGATATAAATTGACGTTTGTCATTGCAGAAGCGGCATCCGTGATGTAGTGTCCCTTTTTCATTGGTTCATCGTAGCCCAGCCACATAGAGACAGATGTGGACTTAGTGAACCCATTCATCCAGACATCCATATTCGCATTTTCAGGGAATTTAGCTGCCGCTGAGTATCCAACAGTTCCCGTTTTCATTGCTTGATGGATTCCATTTATTTTAGCATTTGGTGCTGTCCCACCAGCGTTAGGTACACCTTCCATCATCGAAGTCAATATAAAAGCGGTTGAAGCCTTCATTGCACGTTTACCAATAACATCATATTTTTTTACACTGTTATCTGAAAATTTTAAACTAGTAACATAACGGGCAGCATGATAAGTACCACCATTTGAAACAGCCCCATACGCTGTCGCCATTTGTTCAGTGGAGACATCAAGTCCAATAGCCTGTGATCCTGCCGGAGCATTGGTTTGAGGCATACCGATTTGAGTTAAGAATTGAGCAGCTTTTGCACTACCAACGGTATCTAGTGTCCTAATCGCCGGTGTATTTGCTGAAACCCGTAGCGCATTTTGCATTGTTATTGACCGATAACTAACATCATCAAAGTTTTGAGCCAGTAAATTAGTTCCGCGGTAAGCGTAAGCAGTTCCATCTAGCGCATGCGTTGTTGCCCACCCAAAATATTCAATTGCAGGACCGTAATCTAGCAGTGGTTTAATTCCTGATCCTGATGAGCGTTGAGTAGATATTGCTCGATTATAACTAAAAGCTGTTTTTTGATGGCGTCCCCCATATTGAGCAACAATATTCCCAGTTTTAGGGTCGGTTATTGTAATGGCCGATTGTTCAGTTGAATCCTGATAATATTTTTCATCATCGGCTAGTTTTTTTACATAAGCATTCTTGCTTGAATCAAGTGCCGTATTAATTTGAAGCGGCGTCTTTGATAAATCATAGCCTTTATCACTCACCTGTTCTAATGCCGAAGTAACATACGCATTATTTTCAAGAATTTTTTTTGTGACAGAGTTCTCCATCCAATGACGTTTTTTCAAATCTTTAGTCACTGACTCCGCTATTGCTATTTTGTATTGAGACTTTGTAATAACTTTATTCTCCAAGCCAGTCTTTAGAACGATATTTCGACGCGCTCGAACTGCTTTAGGATTTGAATACAAATTATAAGTAGATGGCGCCTGACCCAATCCCGCAATAATTGCCTGTTGACTGACACTTAATTGTTTTAACGTTTTACCAAAATAAGTTTCCGAAATAGTTTGGGCCCCGTAAGAACCTTCGCCCAAACTCATTTTATTGATATAGAATTCTAAAATTTGGTCTTTACTATAGTTGTGATATAACTGTTGCGCTAGAAAAAATTCTTTTATTTTCCGATCTACGGTCCGATCTTTATTGCTTGTTGAAAAAACAGTTAATTTAATTAATTGTTGTTCAATGCTTGATCCACCCCGAACTTCCCCCTTACCCACCGCTGATTTAACGGTCGAAAAAGCGGCATTAGCTAGCCCAGATGGTGAAAATCCTGCATCTTTATAAAAGGTTTGATCCTCAGTCGATAATAAAAGGTCACTGTAAATTTTAGGAATATCCTTTGCCTTCACATATACCCGTTTATTTAAAGCGGAAGACCAAATTAATTGTCCCTCCCTGTCGTACATATTAGAGCTAGCATCTGAGATTAATTCCTGACTAGTAACAGTTGGAACCGACTTAATAACCGCGGCAACGTACAGACTAATCGCGGCTACCCCCAATAAAAGTAAAACACTAAATATCGCGACATATCTAAAAATATGTGGGTGTCTGTATCGCCATTTTGTTTTCTTAATTTTTTCTTGTTTTTCCATTATGCCATCCCCACTTTTGCGACGTGGGTCATTTGTTCTATGTATAAATTTAATTTTTCCCATTTAAATTCGTTTTTAATAAACATGATATACCCCCAATAATCTAATCACATGCCACATTTTAATGATGTAAAACATGATTTGCGTGTTTTAACGTTTGCGTCAATATACTAATAATATGCTGGTCTTCAAGTCTGTAATAACTTAATTTACCCACCTTGCGTACCGTAACCAGCTGATGTTGTTTAAACAGCTGTAACTGATGTGAAACAACTGACTGCTCAATTCCTAGCCGATCCTTAATTTGAGAAACCGTTAACTCCGTTTGCTCAAGTAGATACATAATTTGCATTCTAGTTGGGTTACTTAACAATTTAAATATTTTTTGAGCTTCGACCGCATCATTTTGTGAAATAAGTATTAAGTCATCCTTCAATGGTAAGTCCCCCCTTGTTAAACGTATGTTAAATATAACATTCATATTCTTCTTATTCAAGCGCTATCATTTCGTTTCAATTTAAAACTTGTACAACCATTATCGTCTACGTTAAACTGTAGTAAGTAAATAATAGAAAGAAAGTTTGGGGTCACTATGAAAAGTAAAAAAATGATCAGTTTAATCGCAATAATCGTCATCATTATTCTTGGAGGAATCGGTTTTTTCTTCTATCATCAAAATACAAAAGCAACGAATGTTTCAGAAAGTGACTCATCTTCGAGCGTGGCATCAAATGTAGCGTTACCGCAACTTAGTTCGACAGTATCAAAAAAAGAAGCTGTTGTTGAGCTTCAAACAACAAAGGGTAATATTAAAATTAAATTATTCCCCGAATATGCACCGAAAGCCGTTAAAAATTTCTTGACTCACAGCAAAAAAGGATATTACAATAATACCCTCTTCCATCGCGTTATTAATGAATTCATGATTCAAGGTGGAGATCCTAAGGGAGATGGTACTGGTGGTGAAAGTATTTATGGTAAACCTTTCGGCACTGAAATTTCGAAAAGTCTCTACCATATTCGCGGTGCCCTAGCAATGGCTCAAACATCTGAACCTAATTCAATTGGTAGTCAATTCTATATCGTTCAAAATAATGAAGATGTAAGTACAAGTGCCGATATTAAAGATGGAACGCCTTCAAAAATTCTAGACGCATATAAAAAAGGTGGAACGCCTTCTCTAGATGGTACTTACACCGTCTTCGGTCAGGTTATTGAGGGAATGGATGTTGTCGATAAGATTGCCGCCGTTGAGGTCAACTCAGGCGATAAACCCACAACGGATATTAAAGTTAATAAAATTAAAGTCATTCAAGAAGCAAAATAATAGAGCCAATTTTTAATTCATTCTAAATTGACTATGTTATGATAAAGATAATAAATAAACGGAGGTTTTATAAATGTCAGATAAAATATTAGTAGTGACAACAGAAAGTATCCCAGGTAGAGAATACGAAGTTATTGGCGAAGTTTTCGGTCTTACAACGCAATCTAAAAACGTGATTAAAAATATCGGTGCCAGTCTTAAAAATATTGTTGGTGGCGAAATTAAAGCCTACACTGAAATGATGGCTGAATCGCGTGATACATCTATTGATCGTCTACGCGAAAATGCTGCGAGCATGGGTGCAGATGCGGTCGTTATGATGCGTTTTGATTCCGGTTCTATTGGTCAAGATATGCAATCAGTTGCTGCATATGGTACCGCAGTTCGTTATATTAAATAATAATAATTTCAACGAATTATATAAAGTGAACCCCCCAGAATTGGATTTTTGGGGGTTTTTATTATGCTTTCTGCAAAAATTAATTAAGCTTCTTCTATATTACGAACTACTTTAGCTGGACTACCAATTATAATCACGTTATCAGGAACATCTTTCGTCACAGTTGAATCAGCGCCAACAACCGAATTTTCGCCAATTGTAACTCCAGGTAAAATAGTTACATTTGCCCCAATCCATGCATTCTTCTTAACATAAATCGGTTTTACGTTAAGTCCACGCCTATTTTTAGGAGAAATTAAATGATTAACTGTGATTAACCTAGAACCCGGACCAATTAAGACCTGATCTTCAAGTGTTATTCCGCCTAAATCAACAAATGTTACATTTTGATTAATAAAAATATCTTTTCCGAATGTAATATGTTTACCAAAATCGCTATAAAAAGGCAGTGAAACTATTACCGATGAATCAATTGTTTGCCCAGTTATTTTCTCCAATTGCCTTAACACCTCCTCATTGGGATAGTATCTCGAATTCAGCATCATAATCAATTGTTCGTTATTCTGTTTCACAGAATGGATTTCGTTAAATAAGGGCGAATCTTTTAAAATATCTTTTCCAACTATTTTCTTTTGTAAGTCTAACATTTACTTACCTCCTGATATCTATTCATTCTTTACTGTTCAGAGTATATACGTATCGGTTATACTTAACTAATACTTATGTGTAATACCCATGTATTCTTAATCGCCATAGAAAGGAGCAGCCGAATGGAATTACGCGTTTTAACCTACTTCCTAACCGTTGCACGTGAAAAAACAATTAGCAAAGCCGCTGAAGTCTTAAATCTTTCTCAACCTACCCTTTCAAAACAATTAAAGGAATTAGAGAATGAACTAGGTGTTACTTTGTTTACTAGGGGAAATCGATTTATTACATTAACAGAAGATGGTATTTACTTGGTAAATAGAGGATCCGAAATTTTATCTTTGGTAGAGTCAACGACGACAAATCTTATCAAAAATGACGTCATTAGTGGTCAGATAACAATCGGAGGCGGAGAAACACGAGCCTTTAAATTCATCGGGGAAAGATTACACGCCTTAAGGGATAACTATCCCGACATTAACATTCATCTTTATAGTGGAAATGCGGATGATATCTTAGAAAAAGTTGACAAGGGCTTGATCGATTTTGGGTTAGTTATTGATCCCGTAGAAAAGCAAAAATATGAATACATGAGACTACCTTTAGTTGATTATTCGGGGATTTTAGTCAATAACTCGCATCCCTTAGCCAATAAAGAAGTGGTCGTCGCAAACGATATTAAAGACACGCCCCTACTCATTTCAAATCAATCATTAGTTGATAATCAACTGTCTGAATGGTTGGGGGGAAGTATCGATTATTTAAATATCATTGGTACCTATAACTTACTTTATAATGCCTCGCTATTAGTAAGAGAAGGCGTCACTAGCGCCCTTTGTATTGATGGCATTATAAATACCACAGATATAAATCTAAAATTCATTCCTTTATCACCTCCATTAACCGCAAATATCAATATTGTTTGGAAAAAGAATCATCGTTTTTCAAATGCTTCAAAAGAATTTTTACGTCTCTTAATGATGGATTAGTGTCCAGTTTATTCATTTAATTTTAAAAATAAAAAAAGACAACCCGTTTTAGGAGTCGTCTTTTTTGTCTGTTATGTTGGATAGAATCTTCAAAAATATAAAATGTTACTTATATGAAGTTTTTCAATCCTATTCAAAGTGTAAAATGGAGATGGCGGGAGTCGAACCCGCGTCCAAGCATATTGCCACTCAAACATCTACGTTCATAGTTATACTATTTAAATTTCACCAGCCGTAGCGCCGTATAACAGGGCTAACACGTCTGACTAACCTGATTAGTCTCTTTTAACTTCTCCAGGTGGAAGAAGTCAACGTAAGTCCACTTAATTTAGGACCCAGATCTAGCACATGGACGATACTAGGAGGATCTACGTTAAAGCGCTATTAAGCAGCTAAAGCGTAAGTATTACTATTATTTTTTGCAGTTATAATTTAACTGAGCGTTTTAACGAAGACGCAAACTTCGAAACGCAATCCAAGCTCAACCTATACCTGTCGAATCCTGAACATCCCCATAACAACTATAAAGATACCATATTTATCCAATAAAATAAAGACGAAAGCCACTGACGTATTCTTTGACATTAAAATAACATTATCTTATTGTAGAGTCAGTTATCAGAAAAGGGGTTCTTAAAATGAAAATTGGCATTATTGGTGCAACTGGGAAACAAGGTCACACGACATTAAAAGAAGCATTATCTCGCGGACTAGACGTAACCGCCATTATTAGAAATAAGCGGAAATTAACGGAAGAGGTTCCCTTTATAGAAAAGGATCTTTTTGATCTCACCGCTACTGATTTGGCGCCCTTCGATGTCATTGTAGATGCTTTCAATGCACCTCTTGGCCAAGAAACCTTACATCAAACATCTCTAGATCACTTAATCACTATTTTAGCTAATACGGAAAATAAACTAATTGTTGTCGGTGGTGCCAGTAGCTTATTTATTGATTCCAAAAAAACAATGGTATTAGGAGATACACCAGGATTCCCTGAATCTGCCAAACCAACAGCTAAAAGTATGCGAAACGCCCTGGCTGATCTTCGAAAGGTTACAAATTTTGATTGGACTTACCTTTCACCCGCCGCATTTTTCAATCCTAACGGTCATAAAACTGGCCATTATCAAATAGCCGGAGATGTATTAACTAAAAATGAAAAAGGTGAAAGTGAAATAAGTTATGCGGACTATGCCATCGCTTTAGTAGATGAAATTGAGGCAAACTCACATCATCAAGAACGTTTTAGCGTCGTTTCTAAATAAATTCAATTATCAGCCACTTTTAGAAAAAAGTGGCTTTTTTGCGCAGAAAAATAAACGGCGACTACCGCTTATTTTTACTTAATATTTACCCGCTAAAACATCGTCAATTAAATCTAAAACACTATCATCTTGATTTGATCCAATTCGGTGATCTGCCATTTTGGCAGCAGTCTCAGAAGCTTTAGCCATTGCAAAGCTAAGCGGCGTGTATTCCAACATCTCTGCATCATTATCATTATCTCCAACAGTTAATACCTCGCCATCTTGTATATGCCAAATTTCTTGTAAGGCGTTCAATCCATTTCTTTTAGTGGCTTCTTTAACATTAATATCAATAAATCCAAAACCTGAAACTTTCGCAACTAGGGAATCATCAACGTTTTCTTTCAACTCAACTGCAAATTTTTTATATTCATCAAGTGGTCCATTAATTGTGACTTTAGAGATGATTTTATCAATCTTACTCAAATTAGGAACTTTAACAATATTAGGATAGTATAAATTAGCCATTTCAACAAATTTATCAGACTCACGTGCATCGATGTAGCCGCTCTGATCCGTTGACGCCAAAATACCATAACTAGGTGATATCTTTTGGATATACGAAATTGTTTCTTCATACACGATTGGATCAATATTAAATGATCTGATATGATCTTCCCCATCGTAAATGACTGCACCATTATCTGAAACATATCCAATATCTCCAGAAATACGCTTAAAAATATCTTTAATTTTCATGACTTGGTTACCACTTGCAACTACAAAATGGATACCTTTATTTTTCATTGTACCCATTTGACGATTAAATCTAACTTCATCAAACGTTTTGTCATCCCTCAAAAAAGTACCATCTAAATCAACCGCGATTATTTTAACTGTCAAAATATATTCCTCCACTTATGCTTTAATATATCCAGTATACCGCATTGGTAAGCGGATACAAAGAACTAAAAAAAGCAGTGCCTTTTTCAAAGAGCACTACCCTCAAAATTTGTGATCCAAAATATCATCAATCGTATCTAAAACGCTATCGTCTTGATTCAACCCAATTATATGGTTAGACGATTGTTTTGCGAGTCGCGAACCAGTTGCCATTGAAAAACTGTTTGGCGTAAAGGCCAACATTTCTTGATCATTATCATTATCTCCAAACGTTGCAACCTCTTCATCCAAAATATGCCAACGATTTTGAAGTAAATTAAGTCCATTTTTCTTTGTAGCATCTACAGAATTAATATCAATATAGCCAAATCCCGATGCCTTTGCTTGTAGCTTGTGACTCATTTCGGCATTTAATTGCGCCGATATTTTTTCATAGATTGATACTGGAAAATGACCCGTTAGCATTGAAATATCATGAGTAAGCACTGCTAGGCTTTCAACTCCAGTTACCTTCGGATAGTAGTCGGTTAAATCCTGAATAAATTCAACCGGTTCACTTTTTTCATAAAATCCACCTTGGTTATTAACCGCTAATAAACCAGTCTCGGAAAATGTTTCTTTTAGATAGTTAACCGTTTCTCGATAAAGTTTGTTATCAAACAGATATTCTTTCAACAACTCTTTCGCATCTTGAACAACCGCTCCATTTTCAGCAACATAGCCTATCTTATCTTTAAATTCTTTAAAATACTCAGCGATTGCCAAAGTTGGATTGCCACTCGCAACTACAAAATGAATATCTTGTTCTTGCATTCGTTCAAATTGATGTGCAAACCTTTCTTTGTCATAAGATTTATCATCCCTTAAAAAGGTTCCGTCTAAATCTACCGCAATTAATTTAATCGTCATCTCTGCCACCTCTGACGTTATTATACATGATTTCTAAACATAACTATATTTTTCAAATGGTGTATCAAACCAATCGTAACGCATAATGATTCGCATCACGCGATTGACCGGAATCCATAATCCTGATCGAACGATGTCTTTCATCGTTTCCAAAAATAAATTGTCCCCTTGCGTACTCACAGGTTGTTTAATTTTTATAATTTCTGAGTCTTCAGTTTTTACGGTAATGACATTGTCGTTTAACGCAATGACTTGTGCTGAAACGATATTATCACTTGCTGTTACGTTATCTGGTGTATTTTTCATATTGTTAAACTTCCTTTCTGGTATAAAGTCATCCTACCCCGTTTTTATGACTTATCTATGAAGATATTAGTAATAAACCATTAAAAAAAGCTTAACCAGTCTGATAACTGGCTAAGCTTTTTATTAATAAACGATAACAGGTTCATTTTGTGAGACATTTTCAAATAAGGTTACCATTGCTTCCGGTTTTGTATTCACACAACCACCTGATCCATCTTTAAGGTATGCAGATTTACTCCAGTTTGTTCTCCAACCAGCATCATGGAATCCAATCCCACTGTTTGTGAACTGAGCCCAATAATCAACTTTTACGGAATAATTTGCTTTCCCAACTTCACTACCTTTAAGTATTGATGGTGTCTGTTTATACATGATATACCAAACACCTTTAGTCGTGTCTTCACCGGTACTTTGTTTACCCGTAACAACATCTGTCGTCAAGACCACTTTACCATCTTTATGAATCCAAGCTTTTTGTTGCGCAATTGAAACTTCAGCATACGTATCGCCAATACCCTGATTTGTAGTTGTTGTATAACCAGTTCCATAAGTATTATAGCCAACACCATACTTGTCGTTCGTTGCATCAATTGTTGCGGTTCCATTTTTCAATGCCGTTAAAATATGCGTCACAGAGTCATTAGTTCCAAGCGCCCAACCGTATGATTGACCACTAACCGAGACAGTTTCACCAGTCGCAGTTTTAAAATCATATTTTTTATTTAAAGTTGCTTGCTTCTTATTAATCTCGTCTACTTTCTCAGAAATACCGCTTGTATCAATGACATACTCACCATCTTTGACGGTCACTTTTTTAAGAATTTCTGATCCTTTTAACGTATAATCTGTTGACTGAACCTTGTAAACAGTTTGGCTGGCCGCAATCGTATCTAGTTTTTTAGTATCTGCCTTTATCACGTTACTATCAGCTGATAAAGGTTGAAGCTCAGTTTCTTTTAACGTCGTAACACTGTTATAACTAGCTTTATCATAGGCAGCTAAAATTGCTTTAACATCATACTGATTTCCCTTCTTAGCAGGAATAACAGAGACCTTACCATCTTGCAAGACAGAGCTCGCATCAACGGCAACCGTTCTTGTTTTATTTAATTCGGTTAATCGCGTTTTCAACTCAGATTTCAGTTGTTTTCTAATTGTCGTATCCAATTCTTGTGGCACAATCGCATAGTTTTTCTTAACATCTGAAGGAAGAATCGTACGTTGTTTCTTCATTAACGCCTTAATTGCTTCTGTATCTTTATCGGTAAATCCGGTAGTCGTATCTTTCGCGTCAACTATCTTCGTATTACCTACATAAATTACATTTTTCGATGTTTCATTTTTTAATTTTCTGATAACTTTATCGACGCTTAATCCACTCACATCCGTATTGTTAATTTTGATTCCCTTGTTAAAATGCGTGCTCTGATTGTAACTTGCGCCGCCAAGAATTCCCAAAACTAAAATACTACCAATACTAATACCAATTTTTAGTGACTTTTTCATGGTCTTTCACCTCATATATAAATTCATAAGTATCTTCCCAACAAAAATATCATACCGCACTCTGAATGTTGAATCAATTCTGTTGTCTTTTAGATTATACTCCTTATAACTTTTAAAATCTGTTAAATAACATTTGACAATAATCTGAGATTTATCTATACTACATTTATCAACTAACTCAGAAGGGAAATCAAAGCCTATGACTCATTTACAAGTAAAACTTAATAATCGTTGGCAAAGCCGGTTATTCAGATTGTAGTCTGTTCTTACAGATGCAGTCTGTCTATTCAGATTGTATCTGTATACCGGTTTGATTTCTATTAATCAAAACCCTCTGTATGGATATCAGTACATTCATACGGGGGATTTTGTCTTTTTAAGGCAGTCCTCGAATCTGAGGACTGTCTTTTTTTACCAAAAAATAAAGGAGCACATTTAAAATGAAACGATTAATTGGAACTATTATTGCGTTATTTCTATTCTTAGTGATTGCCTTTTTCTCAGCGCTTCAACCGGTATCATCAACTTCAAAAAAGGTTCCAACCGTAGGAATTCTTCAACTAACCACTCATCCCGCACTAGATGCAATTCATAAAGGCATTATTGCCGGATTAAAAACGGGTGGCTATATACCCGGCAAAACAGTTCACATTGATTTTCAAAATGCCGAAGCTGACCAAAGCAATTTAAAATCTATGAGTGATAAATTCAACAACGAAAATGTCAATCTCATGATTGGTATCGCAACGCCTTCTGCACAGTCTTTGGCAAATGTTACGAAAAAAACACCTATTATTTTGGGTGCCGTGACCGATCCTAAAGGCGCCGGTTTAGTCAGCAATAATCAAAAACCCGGTAATAACATCACCGGCGTTTCTGATCAAGCCCCAATTGATGCCCAACTGGCATTAATGAAACAATTAATGCCAGACATGAAAACGGTCGGTATTCTTTATACGTCGAGTGATGATTCGGCAACAAAACAGTATCAGCAATTCAAGACTGCAGCCCTTAACTCAGGTTTAAAAGTGAAATCTGCAACCATCACGTCTACAAACGACGTTGATCAAGTGTCACAAACACTTGTATCGTCAGTTGATGCAGTCTACGTTCCGACGGATAATACTGTTGCATCAAGTATGCAAACACTCGTTAAGAACGCAACGCAAGCTAAAATTCCCGTTTTCCCTGCCGTGGACACGATGGTTAAAAATGGTGGGCTCGCTACAATTAGTATTAATCAGTACGACCTGGGCGTTGCTACAGGAAAAATGGCAGCAGATGTTCTTTCGGGTAAAAGTACCCCCGCAACGACGCCAATTAATTTTGTAAAAAAAGGTGATCTGGTTATTAATTTGAAAACAGCAAAAGCACTGAATATTACAATCCCACAAAAATTAATTGATCAAGCTAAAAGTAAAGGAGAATTAATCAAATGACAATTATTGTATCTGCTATTGGACAGGGTCTCCTCTGGGGTGTTTTAGGACTTGGCCTTTTCCTTTCATTTAGAATTTTAGATTTTCCTGATATGACTGTAGAAGGAACATTCCCAATGGGCGCTAGCGTCACAGTTATTTGTTTGGTTCATGGTATCAACCCCCTCTTAGCAACTCTATTTGCATTTTTGGCAGGCACACTAGCCGGACTCGCAACTGGTTTGCTTTATACAAAAGGTAAAATACCTATTTTGTTAGCCGGAATTCTTGTTATGACAAGTTTATATTCTATTAACTTAAGAATATTAACAAAAGCAAATGTTAGTTTAATTGGTAAAGACACCATTTTTTCATCCCACTTTTTAGCTAGCTTACCCGCATCATTTGATTCCGTTGTGTTAGGTGTCATCCTAGTTGTTGTTAGTATTTGCCTGTTAGCTTTCTTTTTAAACACCGAATTGGGTCAAGCATTCATCGCAACAGGTGATAATGAAAAAATGGCTCGTTCACTCGGTATTCAAACTGATCGCATGAAAATACTAGGCCTAATGGTTTCAAATGGTTTCATTGGTCTGGCCGGTGGCTTAATCGCACAAAATAATGGGTATGCGGATATTAGTATGGGGATAGGGACCATTGTTATTGGCCTTGCTGCAATTATTATCGGTGAAGTTGTTTTCGGAAACCTATCGTTAACGGCTCGTTTGATTGCTGTTGTCATTGGTAGTATATTCTACCGATTTGTTATCTTAATTGTCTTATCATTAGGTTTTAACGCCAACGACCTAAAATTAATTTCTGCAATTATCTTAGCGTTCTGCTTAATGTTGCCCACACTCAGAAAATCGCTACGACTTAATACATTATTTGAAGGAGGACGTACAAAATGACAGAGCCCGTTTTCACACTTTCAGATATTGTCACAACAGTTAACACTGGTACTTCTGAAGAACAACAAATTCTGAAAAATTTAAATCTTACAATTAATAAAGGCGACTTTATTACTGTTATCGGTACAAACGGTGCCGGTAAATCAACTCTTTTCAATACTATTGCCGGTAATATTAAACCCGCAAGTGGCCAGATTCTGTTAGGAACTAAAAATATTACATCTGAAAACGATATTAAACGCACAAATTATATTAGCCGCGTTTTTCAAGATCCTAAAATGGGAACAGCACCTAGAATGACAGTTGCTGAAAATCTCTTATTAGCTTTAAATAGAGGTCGTCGCCGTAAATTCAAACCCCGTCATTTAAAACAACAAATAGCAAAATTTCAAGAATTAACTAAACAAATACCGAATGGGTTATCAGAACATCTGAATACGCCTGCCGGTAATTTATCAGGCGGACAACGCCAAACATTAAGTTTCTTAATGGCCACCTTAGTCCAACCTGACTTACTCTTATTAGATGAACATACGGCAGCCCTTGACCCTAAAACCAGTCAAGAGTTATTAAAACTAACTGCCAAAATTGTTGAACAAGAACAATTATCGTGCCTCATGATTACACATCATTTAGAAGATGCACTATCATATGGCAATCGAACTATCGTTTTAAACGATGGTCAAATCCAATCAGACTTGTCGGGCGAGGCACGCGCCAACCTATCTACGACTGATTTATTAACTTATTTTAATGATTTAGAATAGAAAAAGTGTCACAACTGCGATAGTTGTGACACTTTTTTTCTATGATTGTATGTTTGCTTTCTTCGTTGCAAGTACAACAACTGCCAAAGCAAGTAAAATTAATAATGTCGAACCGATAAATAAGCCATTGTATGATAGGCGTTCGATTACGATACCACCCACTAATGGTCCTAAAGCTTTACCGATAGATGCGGCAATATTAATTGTCCCCTGTGCCTTACCTTCTTGACCGGGTTCAGCTAGCTCATTGATCCAAGCCGGAATAGCCGGAAAGGCAACCATCTCACCTAATGTCAACAAGACCATTGAGAAGACAAAATGAGAGAAATCTTTCGCAAAAATAAGCGTTGTGAATGATAATGCGAATAATCCAATACCCATAATAATTTGTCTAAATAATGACTTCGCAATTGTCCGCGTCACAAGTGATACTAATGGTTGTCCAAAAACAATCAGTCCAGCGTTAATTGTCCATAATAAACTATATTGACTTAACGGAATATCTAACTTGTCCATATAAATTGATAAATTACTTTGCCATTGTTCATAGCTTAACCAGATTACAAGGAATGTTATCCACATAGCGCCAATAATCCAAACCTTCGGATTAACGCCATTTGCTTTTTCTGATTTAGTTGGTTTAACCTTCTTACGTTTAGGGTCAACTCGGTAAGCAAAAATAGCAATAATTAAAAATATTGAGTATAAAATTAAGGCCGAAACAAAGACCATTGTAATACTAACTTCTATTATGTAGCCAACAAGTAGTGTTCCAATAACGATACCTAAATTCAATGCTAAGTAAAATAGATTAAAAACATATCGACTATCTTTTCTTCTGATAGTTGCCGCAAACGAATTCAAAACGGTCGCCACGACCCCATTGCCTAATCCTAAAATGACTAACAAAATTGGATACGCTGGCCATCCATGCATGAAGACTAATCCTAAAATAGATAACCAAGCGATAACAATTCCCACTAAAGTGGCATAGTAAGGTCGCCATTTATCGAACAAGTACCCACCCGCGTAGTTTCCAATAATTGTCGCAACCGAGTTGATCAATAATACAATTCCAGAAAATGTTAAACTTTTACCCAAGTAATTATGCATGTAAATTGTTGTTAACGGCCAAACGAAACTTGAGCCCGCACTACTGATTACTGAACCAATTAATAGCCATGTTAATTTAATTTCTTTTGTCATTTTGTCCGAAAGCCCCCTTTTTAAGGTTACTTAATGTTTAATTCTTTTAAATACCTTTTATTTTTGTCACGATCAAATTCGTTTTCGGATTGTGCAATAATTACTGCTGCCAATGAGTTACCAACAACGTTGACGGTTGTACGGCCCATATCTATGATTCTATCAACTCCGGCGATAAAAGCCAACCCTGAAGCCGGAACGCCAATAGTTGCAATCGTAGCCAGTAAGACGACGAATGACGCGCCAGGTACACCGGCCATCCCTTTTGATGTAATCATTAGGACAACTAGTAATGTAATTTGTTGACCAATTGAGAGATGAATATGGTACGCCTGTGCTAAAAATAATGCCGCAATTGATTGATAAATAGCCGATCCATCAAGGTTGAATGTATATCCTGTTGGAATCACAAAGGAAACAATCCCTTTTTTAACACCAAAGTTTTCCATTTTCTCCATAATTTTAGGTAAGGCCGCCTCGGAACTTGCCGTTGAAAAAGCCAGTACCATTTCATCCTTAATTACTTTCAATAATACAATCAAATCAATTTTAAATAATTTAGCAACAAGCCCCATTACTACAATAACAAAAAAGATCATTGTTAGATAGGTCACTAGGATAAAAAATCCTAATGGCTTCAACGCTGCGACACCCAACTGGGCTATTGTAACACCGATTAAGGCAAAAACACCAATTGGCGCTAACTTCATTACCCAATTTGTTACTTTAAACATAACTTCAGATACGGCCGTAAAGAAATCAATAATCGGCTTGCCTTTTTCACCCAGCGTAGCCGTTCCAAGTCCGAATAAAACTGAGAAGAAAATGATTGGTAACATATCCCCTTCAACAAGTGACTTAAAAATATTAGTTGGAACAACGTTCATTAAAATGGTACTCAATCCAGTGGAGGTTGATTTTTCAGTCGTCACATATTGACTGATATCCACCTTACTCAAGGCCGTAATATCGATAAATTGACCTGGTTTTGTTAAGTTACCCACAATTAATCCTAATGCAATTGCAATCGTGGTCATAATTTCAAAGTAAATTAATGTTTTCCCACCGATTCTACCTAACTTGTGGATATCTCCCATATTGGCGATTCCGACAACCAGACACGAAACAACAATCGGTAATACGATCATTTTAATCATATTGATAAAGATGGTCCCAAGTGGTTGAAGCGAATTAATAATAAGTTTATTTTGGTAACCAAGAGCCCCAATAATAACACCTAAAATTAATCCAATTAGTATTTGCCAACCAAGACTTACTCGGTACGCTTTGTAATATTTCAATTTAACCATCCTCACTATATTTTAATTTACTAATCATAATCTTATCACAAATACGAACTTTTTTGTCATTTTTATAAAAAAAAAGAGCAAAAAACTAAATTATTAGTTTTTCCCCCTTTTATTATTCTGTTTTTAAAGATATTTATCTAATCACGCTAACAGAACATTGTGCATTTTGTGCCATGTAGCTTGCCTGTGATCCAATGAACATCTTTTTAGAGCCGCTTGGTTTATTCGTTTTTGACCCACAAATTAAGATATCTGGTTTAAATTCTGGAATAATATGTTCTACAATTTCAGAACCAGGTCTACCAGCGGAAACAATTGCTTCAACATGTTCAACCCCAAAATCACGTGCTTTATCTACGTAACGTTCAATACTTTCTTCAAGTGATTGCCTTTTTTTCTTAATAACGTCTGGCGTCATAGAATCAAAAATATTCATATCACTAGTCTCCAAAATAGAAACGATCCCTAATGGAATTTGCTGTAGTTTGGCCAACGCTACCGCATAATTAAAAGCTAAGATAGATGATGCTGAATCGTCCTCATCTATGGCAACTAAAACGCGTTTGAATGTCACCGGTGTTATCTCAAAATCTAATTTTTCTAATCTATTATTCATATTGTCACTCCTTACTTGTTATCTTGTCAATCTCACGAGCTACTTGCGCCAATTACTAGGGCTCCAAAGTTGTCCCTCCATTGAACCATGCAAACTTTCAATCTCAACTGCTTGATCTTTTAACAGCGTAATCGTTGCCTCAATTAGTAATTTATTTTCTTTTGTTTCAATTTTTTTCAATTCGGTAATTGTCCATTCAACATTTCCATCCATTTTAATCACTCCTTTAGCTACCACAAACGTACCATAAATAGGTTAATAATTTGACTTTAATGCCCAATGTTCTTTAACGCAATGACAACCTTTTCTAATTGTTCATCGCTAGCAGCGAAGCTTACTCTAAAGTACCCCTCACCGAATTCGGTAAACGCGCTACCTGGAATAACGGCCACTTTTTCTTGTATCGCAAGTTTCCGACAAAATTCTACGGACGTTACCTTTAACTTCTCAGGTACTTGGACGAACAGATAAAACGTTCCGTCCGGCTTAATTAAATTATAACCTATTTTTTTTAACAATGTAACCAGTCTGTCACGTCTTGTCTGATAAATATCTCTCATTGAAACACTATCTTGCTTACCATTTGTGACTGCTTCAAGCGCAGCTACCTGAGATAATGTCGCTGCAGTTGTCACATGATATTGATGAACTTTTTTCATAGCGGTAATTAATCGTTCTTCTGCCAATACGAACCCAATTCGCCAACCAGTCATAGCGTGTGATTTAGACAATCCCATTATTAAAATAGTCCCTTCAGGATATAAGCTAGCCATCGAAATATGAGGTTGATCGTAAGTTAATTCACAATAGATTTCATCACTCATTACCCAAATACCGTTCATTTTCAGAATATCTTTAATGGCAGATAGCTCTGCACAGTCGTACGATATTCCAGTGGGGTTGGTTGGATAATTAAAAATAAAACCTACGATCGATTTATCCTTATTTTGACCTAACGTTTCTTCAATGAGCGCTGCCGTGACTCTAAAATTTGTTGCACGAGTGTCCATAAATATGGGCTTAACGCCTTGCAATGCCATTAACGGAAGATATGCCGGATAACACGGAACTGGTATCAGAACATAGTCTCCGGGTGCCGTTATCGTTTTAAGCGCCGTTGCAATTGCTTCAGTTGCGCCTACGGTTACCAAAACGTTAGACGCCCTATAATTTAGTTCAAATTTTTCGTTATAGTACTCAGCAGTAGCTCGTCGTAATTCTGGATTACCCGCAGAGGCCTCATAATGCGTTTGACCCTGGTCAAGCGCTCTTTTTGTCGCATCCATAATATGCTGTGGCGTGACAAAATTAGGCTCACCCAAGGTTAGTTTGCTAACACCATCTATTTTTGAAACCCATTCATCAAATTGACGAATGCCTGATAATTCTATCTGATCAACCGCCGCATTAATTTTGATCATTAAGACACCTTCTCCGAGTTAGAATAAGCCTTAATTATACACCAAAAAAAAATAACGATTTATAAAATTGATTATAAATCGTTATTTTAGTTTATCTAAACATTGTTTTTGTTGCTTTAGCCAATACCTTTGGCATTTTTTCATAATGATGCATTGGTGTCAATTTTGTATCTGAAATCCCTAAGAACTTATACACAGCAACTTGTGCACAACGGAATGAATATTGTTCTGTAAAGACCATGTCAAATGGCATTTCCGCAAATTGACTGATAAATGCTAAGTTTTTTGAATGTTCAGGTACAACATCCGGACGATCACCAATTGCACGACGATTAAATAATGAACTTGCGTAAGGCATGTAGACAGGGATAACGTTAACCACGCTGTCCATAATCTCATCAGTATGGCGACTAATATTATCCGTTGCCGTATCCGTCTGAGCAAGATGTCCTAGTAATTCTTCGAGCATCTCACGACCCGTCATTTCAATAAATGGTTTCTGAACGAAATCACCTTTACGACGTGGGTACAGGCAGTAGCCCCAGAAAACAGTTTCATTTTCTTTTTGTGCATGGAAATGTGGTTGATGATGAACGACGATTGACAACAAATTATTACTATCAACCCAGGTATTTAATGCGTTACCTGGTTCTTGTTGTGTAATTCGTGCGATTTCATTAACTGCAAAATGGTTATCAGTCGTAACTGTGAAACTCATCCATTCACTTTGTTGACGATCGTTAAAGAATTTATCCGGTTTACCTAAACTGTAGAAATGTTCAGTTGCTTGTTTCCAAAGTTTGGCACTAGGCGCATATTCCATATTTTCAACAATTGGTGTATCAATGTCGCCCATTGAAGAGCTATCCGTAATTGAGCCGTTCGTATCAAAGACTAAATCACCATCATTAATAACGATTTCACCAATTTGGTTGTCATTGTCGACTTCTTCGTATTCAAGACCGGTAACGACAATATCGTCACGTAAGGCCGTATCTTTAAATTTAAATTCAGTTATCTTACGATTATCCACAAATGTTACACCACGATCTGAAAGATATTTGCGCATTGGTAAAATAATACTTTCATATTGGTTGTATGGTGTTCTCGTAACACCTTCCAACGTATTAATTCGGCTAAATTCTAAAATCATTCGGTTCATGTATCGGCGTAATTCCATTGCTGAACTTTCCTTTTTAAATGCGAAAGTTGTTTGCCACATGTACCAGAAGTTCGTCGTAAACATATGTGGGCTATTTTCAAACCATTTTTCAATACTAATATCATTAATTTCTGATTCCTTTGATTCTGGCATCATCATTAATTTTGTTAATAACATACGATCACGGGTGTTAAATTGCATATGGCGGTAATCATTCTTACCACCTTTATTTCGAATACCATCCATTTTATCAATCAAACGTGCAATATCATGCGTTGGATGTGCATGGTCAAAATCTAATATTTCTTCTGTTACTGTTTTATCAGGATGATCCAGGGATGGTACTTCCCGAAGAACATCCCAAAGGTTTTCGTATGTTTCCTCATTCAGCATACGGCCACCTTTTGCTAAGAACCCTTTTTGGTTACTTAGACTTTGATTTCCATACTCAGAAATGTAATCTTCAACTGCGGCACCATCATTAGCACCATGCTTTTCTAGTCCAAACATCGTAATTTGGTCACCGTGCCAACCACCATCACGAATTAAATAAATACCTGCTGCTAAATTACCAACACCGGTTCCAATCATATATGCTTTTTGAGCCATAACTTTAGTCCTCCTTTAATTTTTCGCCCTCGCGGATCATTTTAATGAGGTGTTCTAATCGATTTAACGTCTTATCAGGCGTTAAAAAATAAAATCGTTTTAATCCGGTTTGTTTAAAATCAATTAACCCCACATCTTTTAACACTTTTAAATGGTGTGAGACTGCTGGTTGCGACAAAGACATACGATCTACTAGTTCAGATACTGTTAGTTCCCGTTGATACCTTGATCCTAGCAAAATGATTAATCGTTGCCTTTTTTCATCAGCCAAGGCATTTAGTATGTCCAAATTTGAAATAAATTCCTGTAATGCTTCAGATTGCCTTGGTTCTAGCTCTTCAGCTTCCATTCCCAACCATCTCCTTATATCTATCTTCATGGATATAATAACACCATATACAAAATATAGCAACCGCTTTCAGTAAACGCTTTAAATAACTACTTTACCGTTACCAGTGACCTTATTTTTAATTATTCCCACAAAAAAAGGCTTTCTACGTTAATAGAAAACCCGCTTACTTCACTCAACACTGCTTACATCTGATCCATCGTTTCATTTAACAATTCGTCAACTTTATTATTACCTTCGTTATCCGCATGCCCCTTCGTCCATTCAAAATCAACATGTGTCAGAGCCGGTAGTAATTCGGCTACTTGTTGCCAAAGTTCAACGTTAAGTACAGTTTGACCATCCGCCTTTTTCCAATCTCGACGTTGCCATCCGGCCAACCATTTTTTTTCAATGGCATTCAAAACATATTTAGAATCTAAAATAAACACAATATGCTCTTCTCGTAATCCTAAATCAATTAATTTTTTTATAGCCTGTAAAAATGCCGTGATTTCCATATAATTATTGGTTTTACCTTTTTCACCATCCGTACCGGAAAATGTCTCACCTGGCGTCTTGATGTAAAAGGCCCAAGCAGCCGTGTCTTCATTTAAGACATGTCCGCCCTTTACGTTACCATGATTTCTTGATCCACCATCCGTCCAGACTTGAATTGAATCAGGCGTTAAAACGACCGAATTGCGCGTTGTTTTACTACTTTTTTTGCCGTTAACAGACGTTGGTTTTGGTGCACCATCATCCATCCAATTCTGTGCCTCATCCCTAGTTTCAAACCCTTTGTAACGCGCACCGTCAAATCCGTTAACTAATTTAGCTACATCAGGCCATTTTGTGAAGATACCTGTCTTACGTCCCTTATATACCGCGTAGAAATTTTTTGCCATCTTAATCACTCCATTAGTCAGTTTTATTAATTCCTTTATTGTATGCTAAAAACCTACATAAATATATTTAAATAAAAGATTCTTTTGACAAAATACGCAAAAAAACCACCGTTACGATCAACGGTGGCCATCATTTATTTAACTAAATTATGCTTTTTTTGCTGCAGCTGCTGCGTCGTTAGCTTTGCTTTCTTTTAAGAAAGTAGCAAGTTCTTGTTGTTTACGACGACGGTTCTTTTTGTTTGGAGTGTTAACTGGACGACGATCGTTACCGACACCTGTATGGTTGTTTGATGACATTTCGCAATCCCCCTTTCTGACAATCTCTTAATTTTAAACTGTATTCAGAAATAATTCAAGTTAATCATTAATTTCTTACAATGGACTCAAAAAGTTAAGTTCATAAATAAAAAAAGATAATCGGCAGTAAGTCGATCATCCTCTATGAATACTGCTCAGGTAGGGATCGAACCTACGACATCTTGATTAACAGTCAAGCGTTCTACCGCTGAACTACTGAGCAATCATTTCATTTCTGTCTATACTATTTTATACCATAGATTAACCCATTTTGTAAAGAGGTTTTTGGCATTCCTTACTCAATATGATTGTCCATCAATATGGCATCCAAGTCGTTCTGCGCTTCTTCAGTTCTGTGCCACTCTTGATATTCCGTAAATGCTTCAATTGGCATTTCAAAATTTTCATTAATATACTTTTCATAATTGATAACATGCGATGATCTAGGAATATTTAATTGTAAAATACGGACTCCCTTCAGAAAACCTCTTTGAACCGCAAGTTCTGCCCGACCATTTTGAACCATGTTCGATAATTCAAAATATTTAGAGTCATCATTTCTTGTAATTTCTTCGATTAACGATAAAACTTCATGACTTTTCATGTTAAATCCAACTTTCTACATTTATTCGCTTAACTTAAGTATAAACACATTCGTTCATAAGTACAATAAGCACAAAAAAAGCCACTACATCGCAATAGTGGCCAGCATAAGAGAGAAAGAGAATTGATAAAGGTAATTCATATACCTTACAAGACCAAGATAACATTTAATGTAAGCGTTGTCAATAAATTTCTAATTCCATTTACCTATTAAGTAAAATAGTTCAAGATTACCCAAATATCGGTACAAAAAAACGTTAACGCATCATCACCCGTTAACGTTTCATTTATTTAATTGTTTGTTTTAGCCGGATGGATGAGACTCGTTGGATGTTCAATAATATGCGTAATTGAATGTCCCGATACATTAGCTAAACTAAAGAAAACAACTGCCAGTAATACGACCACCGTTAATACTTTACTTGGTTTAGACATTTTTTCGTTTAAAACGGAACCGTAGAAATCCTTTTTGACTCTGTCAGTAATAACTTGCTTTGAAACGTCAGAATTCGCTTCTTCAGCACTTTGTTTATCAACTTGGCTGACAAGGTAGTCATCGATACTAAAGGCTTTTTGGGCCTCTTTTTGTTCTAACTGATAGGCCGTTTTTTCTTTCTTTGATAAACCTTTAAACCAATCGATGTACGCTTTATATTTATCCACAACGTCTTTAGTTGGGCCAACTTGTTTTAAATCGCCATATTGGATCCATGCAACACGATCACATAACATTTCAATTTGTTTTAAAGAATGACTAACAAAAATAATTGTTTTCCCTTGATCCTTAAATTCATTAATTTTGTCGACACATTTTTGATAGAAAGTATCATCGCCGACCGATAAAGCTTCATCAATAATTAAGATATCAGGATCAATATGCACGGCAATGGCAAAACCTAAACGAGATTTCATCCCACTCGAATAACTTTTAACGGGTTGATAAACAAAATCACCTAAATCAGCAAAGTTAATAATATCTTCTAAAATATCATCAATTTGTTTATTCGTTAAGCCTTGCATTAATCCTTTTAAACGAATATTTTCTAGTCCAGTTAACTGCCCTCTTAAACCGGCACCAATCGCGATAATTGATGTTTCACCGCGGACGTCCACAATACCTGTCGTTTGCGGAATAATACCTGAGATAATATTCGACAATGTTGATTTACCTGAACCATTAACACCAATTAGGCCAAGCGTTTCGCCGCTCATTACATCCATTGAAATTCCTTTTAATGACCAAAAATGAGGTACGGTCGTATTTTTAAAAGAAAAGAATGATTTAATATGTTCAGACTTTGTTTTAAATAAGTCATATTCTTTTGTAACATTTTTTACCCTAATTTTATAATCGACCATTTTTTCAACTTCCTAAAAACGTATTTTCTTACAATTGTCATTATGTTACTAGACTTACTATCAACCGTCAAGCAAGCACGAAACACAAATAGAACTAATCCATTTATTTTAACGCTTTAAACGAATTAGTTCTACATATTAAGTGTAACTTTATTTATTTTTTAATAAACTTGCTGCTGCTTCATCAACAATGACCGTAACATCACCATGATTTTGTAAGAAACTTGCAGGAACATCTTCCGTAACGGGACCTTCGATCATTCCTTTAATTGCTTCTGCTTTACTTTCGCCAAAAGCTTCAAGTAAAATTTTCTTTGATTTCATGATTGAACCAATACCCATTGAATAAGCGTAGTTAGGAACATCTGCTTCATTTTCAAAGAAACGCGCATTAGATTTGATTGTTGATTCTGTTAAATGTACTTTATGTGTCAAACTGTCCCCAGCTGTACCAGGTTCGTTGAAGCCGATATGTCCATTTTTACCAATGCCCAAGATTTGTAAATCGATTGGGTTTTCTTCGATAATTTTGTCATAACGTTTTGTTTCTTTTTCTGCGTCATCTTCAAGACCATTAGGTAAGTAAGATGTTTTAAATGGTTTTTTGCTAAAAAGATTTTCGTTCATAAAGTAACGGTAACTTTGTGAATCCTTTTCGCCTAAACCTACGTATTCATCCAAGTTAACTGATGTTGCGTCAGTAAAATCTAAGTCACTGGCTGTAATTGCGGCGTAGGTTGTAAGTGGTGTACTCCCCGTAGCAAGTCCGAAAACTTTAGCATTTGCGTCTTTAGCATCTTTAAAAACTTCGTAGCCTTTTTGGCCACCTTCATTTTGATCTTTAACAATAATTAATTTCATTTCATTGTCCTCTTTTCAATTGTTTATCGTCCTAATTGGTATAGTCCAATAATACAATGTTTATTAAAAAAAAGCAATAGGTCTATACCAAATAAGCAAAAAAATAATGCCACCTCAATGAGGCAGCATTATTTCATTCAATTTTGTTATTCAACGGTCACACTTTTGGCTAAATTACGGGGTTTATCAACATCGTATCCACGATTTAAGCTTGTGTAATAAGCCAATAATTGTGCGGGTACAATACTGACTAATGGCGTTAATAAGTCAGAAACATCTGGTAAGACAATTTGATCACCCTCGTTTGCCAATGATTCCATTGAAATTGTAATTGTGTTTGCGCCACGAGCTAATACTTCTTGAACATTACCTCGTGTGTGGCTTGCGGTTGGTGCATCCGTAATGATTGCAACAACAGGCGTCCCTTTTTCAATTAAAGCAATCGTTCCATGTTTCAATTCACCGGACGCAAAACCTTCAGTTTGAACATATGAAACTTCTTTTAATTTTAACGCAGCTTCAATTGAAACGTCATAATCAATCCCACGTCCAATGTAAAATGCATTACGTGTTTCACTTAAAAACTCTTTAGCTAAATCATTAATGGATTCTTTTTCATCAACCATAGCTTGCATAGCATTCGCAACTGCCGTTAGTTCATGATAGACATCATAATCAATTGCTTTTACTTGTCCCGTTACAGTTCCTAACGCTTTTGCCAAGAGCGCTTCAACAGCAATTTGAGCCGTATAAGCTTTCGTTGAAGCAACCGCAATTTCTGGCCCCGCATGCAACAATAAAGTATATGTCGCTTCACGAGAAAGCGTTGAATTAGCTGAATTTGTAATGGTCAAACTTGGGTACATCATTTCGTTAACCTTGACAAGAACTTGACGACTGTCGGCTGTTTCACCACTTTGTGACAAGAAAATAAAGAATGGTTTTTCTGAAAGCAATGGCATATGATAACCAAATTCTGAAGCAACATGGACTTCTGTCGGTACATTAGCCAAGCTTTCAAATAATTCTTTTCCGACTAATCCCGCATGATAACTCGTTCCCGCAGCAACAATATAAAGACGGTCAGCGGCTTTCATTGCGTTTAGAATATGATCATCAATCTTAACCGTTTCTTCGTTCTCAACGTACTCACTCAGCAAACGACGCATAACGGCAGGTTGTTCATCAATTTCTTTTAACATATAGAATGGATAAGCACCTTTTTCTGAGTCGCTATCATCCATTTCAACATGGTATGAATCACGTGAAACAGCCTCACCATTTTTATTTTCAATTTCGATGGATCCTGGTTTAACGACAACCATTTCGCCATCCATTAATTCAATAAAATCATGCGTTTCTTTTAACATTGCCATCGCATCGCTGCAAACAACATTGAATCCATCCCCTACACCAATTAATAACGGACTTTTATTTTTAGCCACAAACAAGGTTTCTGGTTCTTCACGATCCATCATCAAGAAAGCATATGAAGAACCCTCAAGTAATGATAAAACTTTTTTGAAGGCTTGTTTAGCCGTCAAATTTTCTTCATTCGCGAAGTAACCAATTAACTGAACGACAACTTCTGTATCTGTTTCACTCACAAAGTTAACATCTTTTAAATATTGCGCTTTTAGTTCAGAAAAATTAGTTATCACACCGTTATGCACAAGATAGAAACGACCATCTTCAGAAACGTGAGGATGAGCGTTAAACTTACTTGGCACACCATGAGTTGCCCAACGTGTATGTCCAATTCCAGCAGTTCCATGAATGTTATCATCAATGGCTGATTTTAAGTTTGAGATTCGACCCGCTTCCTTCACGAGATAATCCTCACCCGTTTGGTTATCCACAAAAATACCTGCTGAATCGTAACCTCGGTATTCCAATTTCTCTAATCCATTAATTAAAATCTCAACAGTATTTTTCTTTCCCGTTACACCAACAATTCCACACATAGTTTATATCATCCTTTTTAATTGTATTTTAAGTTATTTTTAAAATTGGTATAGATGCATAATAAATAAGTAACCCCTATCAATATCTATTAATATACCTTTCTGTAATTATGTTGTCAACAATTATTATATTGGTATACATAAAAATGTTCAAGTGTATAAAAAAAGAGTCACTCGAATTTTCATTCAAATGACTCTCTAATATCGTTTTAAACACCCATTTCGGTCTGAACAGTTTTCACAATTCGATCCACATAGGCTTTAACTTCCGTCTCTGTTGGAGCCTCTGCCATAACACGTAGTAAGTTTTCAGTTCCACTAGGTCTAACAAGAACACGACCGTCACCGGCCATTTCTGCTTCAACTTCTGTGATACTATCTTTAATTTTTTGATTATTCAATGCGGCTTGCTTATCCGTTACTTTTACATTCACAAGTTCTTGTGGGTAGGTTTGTACCGCTGCAGCCAATTCAGATAATTTCTTACCCGTCTTTTTCATAACGTTTAGCAATTGAATAGCAGTTAACATCCCGTCACCAGTTGTATTGTAGTCTAAGAAAACAATATGTCCAGATTGTTCGCCACCAATATTGTAACCGTCAGCACGCATCTTCTCAACGACATAACGATCACCAACTTGCGTCTTAACTGATGTTAAGTTTGCTGCTTCAAGTGCTTTGTATAAGCCAATGTTACTCATAACTGTTGTTACAACCGTTTCTTTTTTCAAACGACCGCGTTCATTCATGTATAAACCACAAATGTACATGATTTTATCGCCATCAATAATATTACCTAATTCATCGACAGCGATACATCTATCGCCGTCACCATCAAAAGCAATTCCGGCTTGAAGTTTCTTTTCGACAACTAACTCAGCCAAACCTTCTGGATGCGTTGACCCAACACCCGCATTTATATTTAATCCATCGGGCGATGTTGCCATTGTTTCAAAATCCGCGTTTAAATCTGCAAATAAACGTGAAACAAGACCACTTGTTGCACCGTTAGCAGAATCAATACCGACGTGTAAGCCTTCTAAATCATCAGGAATTGTTTGTTCTAGAAATTGCGTATATTTTAATACGCCTTCTGGATAGTCTGTTAATGTACCAAGGCCTTCACTATCAGGTCTTGGTAGCTCATCAGAATCTTTTTCTAAAAGAACTTCAATTTCTTCTTCTTGTTCATCCGATAATTTGTATCCATCCCCACCAAAAAATTTAATTCCGTTATCTTGAACGGGGTTGTGTGATGCTGAAATCATAATACCGGCAACGGCATTTTGCGCACGTACAAGGTAAGCCACACCGGGTGTTGAAATAACGCCCAATGAGAGTACCTCAATCCCGACAGATAATAAGCCCGAAATTAAAGCTTGTTCTAACATTTGACCAGAAATACGTGTATCACGGGCAACAAGTACCCGAGGTCTATCATTATTTTCAAGTTGCGCATGTTCTGAAAGAACATAACCACCTAGACGACCCAATTTAAATGCCAATTCAGGACTTAATTCTTTGTTTGCAATACCTCTAACACCATCTGTACCAAAATATTTCATTAGTTTCTCCTCATTGATTACTTAGTTTAATGTATTCGTTGATTCACTCATACTGTCAGAACTTGTCACCGCTGATGAAGCAGAACTTTCACTACTCTCTGAACTCGAATCAGAACTCGACGATGCCTGTTCAGACGTTGTTTCACTATTCGTTGTCTCTGACGTTGTTGCTGTCCCACTAGAAACGTCAATCTTCACTTTAACAGATTTAGGTGATGCTGAGATTAAATTATTCTTATCCAGATCAATATCGAGCGTTTTCGTAACAGAATCTTTGATATTGTTTATTGGCACAACAACATCAATCTTGCTTAAGCTATCCAGCGTTGCTTTTGTTCCCGTAACGTTCACCTGCTTTGTATCACTAGAAAATTTATATATTTTCCCAGATACGCCTGATCCGCTCGAAACAAAATTTAACGATAATTTCTTGGTTGTCTTTGTACTCTCAACTGGAATTGTAACGCCAACCGTTTGCGGCGTAACAATAACATTTAGCGTTTTTCCATCCGCATCCAAGGCTTCAAGCAACACTTCCTGTGAGATTGTGGATTTTATTTGATTACTCTTCATATTAACTTGTGCGACAACTTCCGAAATTGCGTTCACATCATCTGATGCTCCCGATACAGAAACTGTATTATTATCCAGTACTGGCGTTCCACTCTTATACTCTTGGGCCAAGCGACGTTCATTAAACTTAACCTGTATAGGGAAAGTAGCTGTCTTACGTTTTTGTATCGTAACATCAATTGTAGCAGGATTAATTTTATAACTAATCTCTTTATTTAATCCCTCTGCCTGCAATTTAACCGTATGTTTACCAGGTTTCAATCCCTTTAAATCAGCATAAACGCTAAAATTTTGTGTGTTCACTGTGGTTGTAACCAAAGCACTTGGTCCATCCAGCGTTAGCTTTACATTTTTAGGATATCCGGTAATGAAATATTTATCATTGTCTGCTGAAATTTGCAGGCCAGTGTTAATTGTTTTTGATGTATTCGCAACTAAACTCGTTTTCTTTTCATCAGAAAGATTATTCGTATTTGATAATTGATCATAATTCACATAGACAAATAATAGAATTGCTAAAATTAAAGACGTTCCAATATAAAATGAACGACTATTAAAGAACTTATTTAGATTCATTTTTTACTCCCCCTGTGTCCGAAATTTTCAAAAAATTCCCAGAAAGGATTGTTCTTTTTATCATCATCTTTGATTAATTCAGTATTCAATAATTTAAGATAATCTTCTTGCGACAGATCACGAATCAGTTGATTGTTACGTGTAATTGTAACAGCGCCTGTTTCTTCTGACACAACGATTGTAATCGCATCTGTGACTTCACTTATTCCGACCGCGGCACGATGCCGAGTTCCCAATTCTTTCGGAATTAGGTTACTTTCAGATAGCGGTAAATATGCCGCCGCAACGGCAATTTTATTATCCTTAATGATCACAGCACCATCATGTAAAGGTGTATTAGGAATAAAAATGTTAATTAATAATTCCCCAGTAATTTCAGCGTTCAACGCAATACCAGTTTCGATATAATCTTCCAAACCGGTATTCATCTGAATCGTAATTAATGCACCAATTCGACGTTTCGACATATACTGAATGGCAGAATCTAACCCAGCAATCATATGTTTTTCGTCTTTATTTTTTTGTTTCCCTCTCGCAAAAAAGGACCCTCGACCAAGGTGTTCCAAACCACGCCTTATTTCCGGTTGGAAAATAACGACCATGGCGATAACACCCCAATTGATAACTTGATCCATAATCCAAGATACCGTTTGTAACCCAACAACTACACTAATTAGCTTAATCACAACAATAATAATGATTCCTCTAAAAAGTTGAACTGCTTTGGTTCCTCTTAAAAGTACCATGAGTTCATAAACAACAAACCAGACAACAATAATATCCAGTATGTTAACCATGTGTCCCCATGTTACAAGACCACCCCAGTTAATGGACATCACTCGGCCTCCTCTATTTTATTAACCGTTTTATTATACCACGTTGTCGAATTCGTTTCCTTACCCCCATTAATTTTTCTATAATTTGTCAGATAATAATTTTATTTCAGCGTATTTTTTGCTACACTTAGAACATTATAGAAAAGGAAGCCCATTTATGACAAATACGAACGTGAAAAACGGTATCAGATTATTCTTTTTAGCCTACTTAATTATGATTTATTTATTTATTTCAAGCCAAGAAATACAATTTAGTTTTCTATTGCTTAATACCTTTCTGGGCTATCTACCAATCGAGATAGCCTTTCATCTCAAAAAAAATCAGTCCAGTGGTTGGTTTTGGTTACTAACCCTTCTCTGGTTGTTCTTTTACCCAAATGCGCCATACTTACTAACTGATCTTTTTCATTTAACCATGTTGCGACCATACGATATCACAACTGGCTTAATTAAGTTAGATATTCATATGTGGTTGAATTATACCTATCTCATGGTAAGTACAATGTCATGCACACTACTTGCACTCGTTGGTCTTTCTCAAATTGCTAACCAGATCAAGGACAGATTACATTTTACGGCAGCTTATTCTCGTTACGCCATTATTTTTGTTCTCACCATACTAGCGTCTATCGGCGTCTATGTCGGTCGCTTTTTGAGATTACATACCGTCTACTTACTCACATCGCCCAAATGGGCATTAAAAATGATAGGCGATATGTGGAATATTAAAATGCTCGCATTTGTCGTATTATTAACAATTGTCCAGTTAGTCATTATTATTAGTTTAGAAATATATCGTAAAACAATAAAATAGGAGCGTTTCGCATATTTTATGCGAGACACTCCTATTTTTAATCTTCCTCAGAAAGCATAATAACATTTTCAGAGTAGTTGATATATTCACGTAATCTTGATGCTAATGACCACGTAATATAACCCTGTTCCATCAATTCTTGCATTGCCGTACGCTCTGCCGCAATGGCCTTCAATCTTAACTGATAACTTTGCTCCTCAGACTCAGAACGATCAAATTCTTTAGTTAGTTTTAAAGTTTCAATGCGGTTACGATAATACACAATCAAATGATAAATAGCTTGCTGATTAAATTGTTGGTTAACATCATCTGATTTTTTCACGTAAGTCGATAATGCCTTGATTGCTGCCTTAGCTAAAGCTTTTTCAATATTTCGTCGTTCATAAACTTTCTTTAATTCGGTTTCGGAGAAAAATGCCCGTCTGGCCATCTTTCCTATTTGTCTGGAGGCATACTTAATATTTCTAACCGTAACAAACGATATTTTTCGATTATTTATTTGACTTAATTTTGCTTTTTGCTTCATAATTTTCTTATTGATAATCGCATAATTTTGATCACTAATCGCATTTTTTAATTTCATCTTATCTAATGCTTCTAGCTCACCATCTAAAGCTATTCGTCTAATATTCGCCTCTTCTTCAACAATTTTACGTAATCGTTCATCATCTTGATCAGAAAATTCAAGTCGTCGAATCATAAATTGATATTCCAAAATTAATTCATAGGCCACCTTTTGATTACTTTCTCGTCGCTCAGACTCTAATCGACTAATTGCAACGCGCATAATATAAATACGCGCTTGTTTTTCATTGAATTGCGCGTTCCCATTCTCAGAAATAATAATATCGTCATCAACTAACCCATCTGATGATTCGTTATTGGTTTTCATTATGTCTTTTTCTTTGGTAAGAAAAGGTAATATTAATATTGCGGCCAACAAACTTAAAACAATAATTCCACCCGCAATAAACAACATTAATGACCGTTCCGGGAAAGCATCACCAGATTTTATAATTGTCGGTACTGTTAAAACACCGGCCATTGTAATGGCCCCACGAACACCTGAAAAGCCTGAAATTAGCGAAACGCGCCAACTTGGCGTTTCCGTATTTTTTGTTTTATCTTTTTTCGAGATAAATAACATATTAATATAAGTCCAAATAACACGAATTAAAACTAAGAACAGCCAGACAACAACAACATCTACAATTGCCGTAAAAGTACTGCTATTGTTGTCTTCTATCGTGTTTGACATTGCGATTGGCAATTCAATCCCTAAAATAATAAATACGAATCCGTTCAGTAAGTAAACAACAATCTCCCACGTTTTTTCGGTAACTAATTTAATCTCAGGTAAATAGGTTGCAAAACTATTTTTGCGTGTACTAGAAATAACACCCGCCACAACAACTGAGATAACGCCGGAAGCATGCAGAAACTCTTCTGTAAACATAAATATGATAAATGGCGTCAAAATCTGTAATATCGTGTTGAACACGACATCATTAATTCCTTGTCTCATTAAAAAATCGCGAATAGTTGAAATTAATAACATTAAAACAGCTCCGGCAATAAACCCGACAATCGCAATGTAAGTAAAATCACCGAACGCCTCGCTAAGGGAAAAATAACCCGTTGCAGCTGCGGCAATTGCATATTTAAAGGCAATCAATCCACTTGCGTCGTTGATTAAACTTTCACCGCTGACTAAATTTAATATATTTCGTGGTAATTTAGCTTTCTCTGCAATTGATTGAACCGCGACCGGATCAGTTGGTGATAGAATAGCGGCCAATGCGAATCCCACAGCTAAAGGCATCTTTGGAATTAAAAAATGAATAAAAAATCCGCCGGCAACCGTGGTCAAAAAGACCAGTAAAATGGCATTCGCAAAAATGGCGCCTCTCAATTTCCAAAGCTCTCGTTTTGGAAATTTCCGACCATCATTAAATAATAATGGTGCAATAAAGAGTAATAAGAACCAATCAGTTTCCAATTCAATTGAGATTTTAAAAATTAAAGCAACAATAAATCCCAATGTAATCTGAATTAAACCAACCGGTATCGAAACCAGATAGTGACTGATGACGTTTGATAATAATACAAGCGCAGCTAAGACAATAACTGATTCAAGTAGTGGCATTAACCATCTTCCTCTCTTTTAGTCTTCTCCGATAATCCTAACTTCTGTTTCTAACTTAACATTAAATTTTTCCCAAACGGTATCTTGTACATGCTTAATAACGTCCATGTAATCTGTTGCTGTCGCACCGTCCACGTTAACAATAAACCCGGCGTGCTTTGTTGAAACCCGAGCACCACCGACTTGATAACCTTGCAATCCAGCGTCATGTATTAGTTTACCAGCAAAGTACCCTTCTGGTCGCTTAAAGACACTTCCGCATGACGGATATTCCAAAGGTTGTTTCGAGGCACGTAAAAAATTAAAATTATCCATTGTTTCACGAATGTTATGCTTATTACCTTCTTTTAAGATAAAAGTTGCTTCTAAAATAATGTCATGGTCATCTTGAATCTGGCTATGTCGGTAGCCAAAGTTCATTTCTTCGTTAACCATAGTTTTCACATAGCCTGCACGCGTGATCACACTCACTTCAGTTAAAACTTGGCAAATTTCACCACTATAAGCACCAGCATTCATAAATACTGCACCACCAACGCTTCCAGGAATTCCGGCAGCAAATTCAAAATGAGTTAACCCAGCTTGGTATGCTCGTTCTGTCGTTTCAATTAGAGATGCCCCCGCTTGAGCCATAATTTTTGTACCAGATACGGTAATCTGATCCATATCCGTTAAAATAATGACAAGTCCACGAATCCCACCATCTTTTACAACAAGGTTACTTGAGTTACCTAAAACAGTTAACGGAATACCATTTTCGTTAGCCATATTAACAAGAAGTTTAACTTCCGCAACCGTCTTGGGAAAAGCTAAGACATCTGCCATACCACCCGTTTCAGTATTGGTATATTTAGCAAGGGGTTCTTTTTTTAAAATTCTCATAGTTGGAAAAAGTTCTACAAATGTATCATATTTCATTATTTATTCGATTCCTTTCAACATTTAGCGATTCTTTTTATTTTAACACGTTCATCGTTTATTTTTCTAATTTATCACATAAACAGCTGACTTTTAATTTCATTACCTAACTGGTATACTTTGTTAACGTTATCAGACCGGGCATATCTTTGTACCTCGGCTATTATCTCAGATTAAAAAGGAGTCGCCTATGAATTTTGTCACAATGGATTTTGAAACTGCTAATAATCAGCGTCACAGCGCTTGTTCAATTGCCTTAACAGTCGTTCGAAACAATCAAATCGTCGATGAATTCTATTCGCTTATCAAACCTGAAACACCTTTTAATTGGCGAAATGTTCAAATTCACGGAATTCATGAAGAAGATGTTGCCTTCGCACCTAAATTTCCGGAATTATGGTCACATATTTCACCACTCTTTCAAAATAACAGCTTAATCGTGGCACATAATGCGCCTTTTGATAACAGTATTTTGCATAATACTTTAGATTATTACGGCTTGGAAACACCAAAATTTTTGCTACTCGATACGGTTAAAACAAGTCGTAAACTATTTCCAGATTTTCCAAACCATAAATTAAACACCGTCTGCGATGAATTAGATATTAAATTAACGAACCACCATAACGCATTAGATGATTCAGTTGCCTGTGCTAATATTTTACTGTACCAAGAAAATAATTTTGGTCAAGACAGCTTAAAACCATTCGTTAAACCGGCTTAATAACTGTCATCAAACTATGTCAGGGGGAATTATGATGTCAATTTATGATTATCAAGTCACACTAGAAAACGGTGACGTTTACTCGCTTGAAAAGTATGTAGGACATCCGCTCTTAATTGTTAATACCGCGACAAAATGTGGATTCGCACCACAATTTAAACAGTTGGAACAATTATATGAAGATTATCAGGATCAGGGTTTAGTCGTTCTTGGTTTTCCTTCAAATCAATTCCATCAAGAACTCGACGATGATGCACAGGCCGCCGCAGTTTGTCGGACGACATATGGCGTTACCTTCCCAATGCACACGATTCGAAATGTTAACGGTAAAGATGCGTTACCGTTATTTACGTATTTGACTGCAGAAACAAAAGGGACTTTTGGCCGCTCAATTAAATGGAATTTCACTAAATTTATGGTCGATCGTAACGGCCAAGTTGTTAAGCGTTTCGCACCTAAAACCGATCCATTAAAGATGATACCAGAAATCGAAAAACTAGTTCATTAACGCAAAAATGGTTGATAACCCAATTGGGATTATCAACCATTTTTTTTAACCAACTGCTCAAGTATCCTCGTGTATTGTGAGCCGTAACTATCAAGTTTAATGACACGACGATTGTCGTCATCCTCATCTTTCAACAAAGTAATTCTTAACGAGTCATCTGGTAATTCATCTTGAATAAATTCAGACCACTCAACAACGCTCACGCCATCAGAATTAAAGTATTCGTCTAGCCCTAAATCTGCACCGCCCATCCCTTCAAGACGATAAACATCCATATGAAATAGTGACAGACGGCCTTCACGGTATTCTCTGACAATTGGAAATGTTGGACTTTTAACATTTCGCGTAATCCCTAATCCAACGGCTAGGCCCTTCGCGAAAGTTGTCTTTCCCGCACCTAAATCACCATCTAATAGCAAAATCATGTTAGGTTCAACGAGTTGTCCTAATTTTTCCGCAATTTTTTGCGTTTCTTCAACAGAATTCACTTCAATATTCATTAATTATTTCACCCTATTACTCTAAGCTTTGTGCTGCAGTAATAATACCAACCTTGTAAATTTCTTCAACGTTAGCGCCACGAGACAGATCAGAAACTGGTTGATTCAATCCCTGTAGAATTGGACCAATCGCTTCGAACCCACCCAAACGCTGTGCAATCTTATAACCAATATTTCCTGATTGTAATTCTGGAAAGATAAAGACGTTCGCATGTCCGGCAACCTTTGAATCGGGTGCTTTTTGTTCACCAACACTAGGCACAAAAGCCGCATCAAATTGTAATTCACCATCAATTGCTTCGTCTGGTGCTAATTTTTGAGCAATCGCAGTGGCTTCAGCAACTTTTGAAACTTCTGGAGATTTTGCTGAACCCTTTGTTGAAAAACTTAACATGGCAACTTTTGGATCAATATCAAAAATACGCGCAGTTTTGATACTTGCAATTGCCATCTCCGCTAACTCTTGAGCAGTTGGGTTAATACTGATTGCTGCATCAGAAAATAGATATTTTTCTGTATCATTATTTCTAGTCATAATAAAGGCACCACTTGTACGGCTAACGCCTGGCTTTGTTTTAATAATTTGTAATGCAGGGCGTACGGTATCGCCAGTTGCGTGAACGGCTCCAGAAACCATACCTTCAGCAAGTCCCATGTAAACTAACATCGTACCAAAATAATTAACATCACGTAACATTTCATCTGCTTGTTCTATTGTGTTTTTACCATTACGGCGAGCAACAAAAGTTTCTTTCATTTCATTAAAATCCGCATCGGAGTAGGCCTTTGGATCAAGTAATTGTATGCCAATTCCTTCAATAACTAAATTAAGTTGCGCTGCCAATGCTTGAATTTTTTTTACATCTCCTAACAAAATGGGTTCTGCTAAGTTATCTTCCGCTAATTTAACGGCAGCTTTTAAAATACGTTCTTCTTCCCCTTCAGGAAAAACCAATTTAATTTTTTTACTTTCAATCTTACTTTTTAAACTTTCAAATAATGACATTTTACTTCCTCCTATAATTAAACATGTATGGGTAATTGCCAATCAATTGGCTGCAATCCCCGACTCGTTAAATTCTGATTTATTTTTGAAAATGGCTTAGAACCAAAGAATCCACGGTAAGCGGCTAAAGGACTTGGATGAGGTGATATTATCACAAAATTATGATCCGTATCAATTAATTTCACCTTATCTTGCGCTGATTTTCCCCATAAAACAAAAATAACTGGCTGATTTGATTCCGACAAGTGTTGAATAACGGCATCGGTTAACATTTCCCACCCTTGATTCCGATGAGAATTAGCGGCACCCTCTTGAACGGTTAACACCGTATTCAGCATCAGGACACCCTGCTTCGCCCAATCTTTCAAATAACCATGATTAACCGGTTGAATACCCAAATCTGACTCTAATTCTTTGTACATATTACGTAAAGATGGTGGAATCTTTTCTCCTGGTAAAACTGAAAAGCTCAAACCGTGTGCTTGATGCTCTTCATGGTATGGATCCTGCCCAAGTAAGCAGACTTTAACCTCAGCAAACAGTGTTAATTTAAAACTTTCAAAAATCCGATTTTGTTCCGGAAAAATCGTCTTATTTTGATATTCGTAATCAATAAAAGTTTTTAAAGCAGTATATTTTGACTTTGCAAGTTCATTCGTTAAAAATGGTTGCCAGTCATTATCGACATTAATATTCATTACGCAGCACCTCATGAATCAAGTTTACCATATTACCGGACACAAAAATAAACGATTTGATTAAAATATTGAGCGGTTTCATGTTAAAATAAAACAAGTAAATATGATTAGAGGAGTGTTGAATTTATGATAAAAATTATTGCATCAGATATGGATGGTACATTATTGAATGATCAAATGGTGATTTCTGAAAAAAATGCCGATGCGATCAAACAAGCGCAAGCTTTAGGGGTCCATTTTATCGTTTCTACAGGTCGTGGCTATACTGAGGTTAAACCCTTAATTACGGCGGCTGGATTCAATAGTCCAATGATTACGTTTAACGGTGCAGAGGTTTTAAACGAAGATGGCGAAACACTTAACACGACACCCATTTCAGATGAAGTTGCTCAAACATTGGTTCGGTTATTTAAAAGAGAAGGTTTCTACTTTGAAATGACAACTTCAAATGGTGTCTATTCTGATAATCGTGCAAGCCGCATTCAAAACGTGGCTCGCTTAATTTCAGATACAAACCCAGATACACCTTTTAAAATGGCTGTCTCACTGGCCGCTGCTAGACTTGAATTAATGAATATTAATTACGTTGATGATTATCAGACCGTTATCGACGACCCCAAAATTGATATCTTTAAATTAATTGTTTTCAGTATGGATGGCCAAGAAAAATTAACGCCTTTGAAAGCAAAAATTGAAGTAGAAGACTCACTCGTGGTAACATCTTCTGCACCAACTAATCTTGAAATTAATAATATAAATGCACAAAAAGGGATTGCGCTTCAAGCATTCGCTAAAGGATTAAACATCCCTATGTCAGATGTAATGGCTATTGGAGATAACTTAAATGATGTCTCGATGCTAAAAGTTGCAGGGGTTAGTTATGCCATGGAAAATGGTCATGATGAAGTTAAGCGCATTGCCAACCATTCAGCAAAAACTAATTCTGAAGATGGCGTTGGTTTAGCAATTCTTGAACAATTAGCTGAAAAATAACCACTAGACTATAAAAACGACTAATCAGTTAGATTTTCTAATTGATTAGTCGTTTTTTATTTATTAAATACTAATTATTGTTTTTTATCATCCGGCCCATTTTTCTTTGAATCATTAGAATCCATCACGTACTGTTTAATTAACGCCACAATTTGTTTGTTTTGTGGTAAATCAGAATGTTCTGATTCATTTCCCGTAACCGTTATTTCAGTGTACGATTTCGCTTGATTCTGAAAAATATATTTTCCGGCATTAACACTTTGATAAGGGACGATCCCATCATTCGTGTAGTTCTCCGTTCCAGCAATGGAGTACAGCACTAAGTCTGTTGGAATTTTCTTTCGATCCGCCACAAAGTCTGCTAACATCTGTGTTCGTGTACTTTGATTTGTTTCCTCTCCATTGTACGGCGAGCCAATCGTCATCAGGGTGTTAATCGACGCAGCCTTATTATCAAAATATTTCTCTAAAAATGTCGTATAAATTAGGCCACCATTTGAATGTCCAATACCGCTGAATTGGTTAAACTTATATTTATCAGAAAGGTAATTAAATGCCGTGTTAAACCACTTGGCTTGTTTTTTTATGCTGCTATACCCATTTGAATTATCTTCAAAACCAACAACAATGAACGGTTGCATATCACGCTTGGCTATCTTACCAGTGATTTTGAGCTCACCCGTTTTTTTCACCGTAATTTTCAATAAACTATGTGCACGATTCGTTGAAGTATTTAAAACGTCAATTAATTCATCAAAACGATTTTGAGTTGCGCTACTTCCCGGAATTAAGATGACGGGATTTAACTTAGAATTATGGATAATCCGACTATTTTTAACTTTCTGACTATTCCACGTATTTGCCGGTATAATTACGGCTAAAAGACAGGTTAAAATAAGTATTCCCCAAAATAGATAACGACCCATTTTTCGTTTATTTTTCATTTAGGTCACCCCCATCGATAAGTGCTGCCTGATTATTCAATTTAACGAATGGAATATAAATTAAAACGGTAACAACTAGAACGATGCCTGAAACAAACAATGCACTCCAATGACCATTAGTTCCCAGAAATGCCATTAACGGTGCTGGCGTTGTTCTAGGTAAGTTATAAACGGCTGGTGGCATCCACTTGAAGTAAATGAAGAAGTAACCAATTATCATTGAAACAAGTGGCGATATTATAAATGGTATCATCAATATTGGATTTAAAATAATCGGCAAGCCGAACATCAATGGAAAGTTAATATTAACCAGACTCGGAATAATTGAAAATTTAGCTATCTTACGACTATTTTTATTTTTTGAAGCAACTAAAATCGCTATGATTAAAGACATTGTCATGCCCGTTCCACCAAAACTTCCAAAACTATCATAAATAGTGTGAATTGAAATAGGAAAAGGAACACCGAATGATGTGCCATGCTTTAGGGAATAACTTAAGTTACTGACAATTGAGGTATCATCCAAGCCCCCCTGCATAATACCCAAAGGTCCCGAAATACCGACACCAGATAAAATACTATTAAAAAAAGCTAAAAATAGAATAGTTATAATCAAATGCTTCGATTTAATTTCTGTTAGCCTAAACAAAGAATAAAATAATCCATTCACACCCATTTGATTAATCATTGAAGCTAGGAGCGTTAATCCAATCAAAATACCTAATACAATGGCTAGTGGAAGTAGTCCTCCCACGCCACGAGAAATGAATGTATATTGATCTACTTTTTCTTGCTTATTTCTGGGTGAGAACCATTTAAATATATAACCCACAAAAACGCCCAAGATTAAAGAAATAAAAATCCCCCTAATTCCCAGGTCTTGCATCAAAAACGTCTCCTGATTGCTATCAGAAGTAAAACTCGCTAAATTATAGTTTAAAATAAGCATTCCGATAGCCCCAGTAAAACCCGCTATTTGTTCGTCTTTTTTAAACGATCTTGTGATGTACTTTGCGCTTAGAAAGGCCGTCATGATTGCAATAAAATTCATTGTTACTGTGTTAATAATTTCTAATACCTTTTTTATAACATCTTCGTAAGGTAACCATGATGAAATATCGTATATTTGATTAAAGAATCCTTGCTTTGAAAAAACGCTAGAACTGAGAGCCATACTAAGACTTCCGATAATAATAAAGGGTAAAATAATTGCGAATGTTTTTTCAATTGCCTGGTAAGTAAAAGATTTTTTTATATATCGATCAACCTTTAATAATTTTTGTGAAAATCCTAACCATATCGTGTTCATCAAATTCCCCCTCCAGTTGTCATTTATTATAAACTATTAAAACGCTAACGACATCAATGTTCTCTTATTCTCAATAATTAATTTTTACAAAAAAAGAAACCAGTTATAAACTAACTGATTTCACTTCAATGTCTTAATCATGAGTCAATATCTACGCATTTAAGACTTTATTTAAAAAATCTTTTGTTCGGTCATTTTTAGGATGACTGAAAATTTCATCTGGTGTACTACTTTCTAAAATATAACCGTCAGCCATGAAGACGACACGATCAGCAACTTCTTTAGCGAAACCCATTTCATGCGTCACAACTACCATTGTCATACCATCTTTAGCAAGTTGTTTCATAACATCTAAAACATCCCCAACCATCTCCGGATCAAGCGCAGACGTTGGTTCATCGAACAACATAATATCCGGTTTCATCGCTAATGCACGCGCAATTGCAACGCGTTGCTTTTGTCCCCCGGATAATGAATTAGGTGCGGCATCAGCTTTATCACTTAATCCAACTTGGGCAAGTAATCGTTTTGCTTCTTCAACTGCTTCTTCTCTTGTTTCTTTCTTCAACTCAACGGGAGCTAAAATAATATTTTCAAGAACCGTTACATGTGGAAATAAATTAAAATGCTGGAATACCATACCAATGTTTTGACGAATGACGTTTAAATCGGTTTTCGCATCACTAATATCGTGACCATCCACCACAATTGAACCAGAAGTTAGATCTTCCAGTTTATTTAAACAACGCAAGAAAGTACTCTTACCAGATCCAGAAGGACCAATCATACAAACGACTTCTTTTTCCGCCACTGAAAGATCTAATCCTTTTAAAACCTCATTTGAACCATAGTTTTTCTTTAAATTTGTTACTTGAATTTTAGCTGCCATTATTTAATCTTCCTTTCGACTAAATTAGATAACCACGTTAATAACGTAATAATTACGAGATAAATAACCGCAATAATTAGCCACATTTTGAACCCTTCAAGGTTCCTTGCGATAATAATTTTGCCGGTTTGTGTTAATTCTAAAATACCAATAACAGATAGAATCGAGGTATCTTTTAAGGTAATAATAAATTGATTGATAAATGACGGAATCATGATTTTAATTCCTTGTGGCATAATAACTTTCATCATGGCTTTACCATAGGGTAGCCCTAAACTACGTGCCGCTTCCATCTGACCATTATCAACAGCCTTTATACCGCCCTTAACAAACGCAGCCGTATAGGCACCTTCGTTTAACGTTAACGTGATAATTCCGGCAACGAATGCTGGTATCTTAGTCCCCGTTAAATTAGGAATACCAATGTAAATGAAGAATGCTAAGACAATCAATGGGAGTCCACGGAAAATATAAATTAATGTGCTTGAAAGGCCATTAAGCCATTTATTCGGTGCAACACCCATCATTCCTAGAATAATTCCTAATACCGTCGCAAAAACAATTGCAACAATAGTGAGCAGCATCGTTTGTTTAAAGCCATCAAACAAGGTGCCGCTATTTGTTTTCAATAAACCTAAAATTGTTCGAGAGCTTTTTGAGTTCGAGTTAGCGCTCTTGGCATTTGTACCCGTATACTTATCAACAATTTTTTTGTACTCGCCATTAGCCTTAAGTTTCTTTAAGCCCGAGTTAAATTTTGTGAGTAATTCTTTGTTTGTACCCTTTTTAACGGCGAATCCATATTCACCTTTTTCATATGTTTCACCAACAATTTTCATTTTGATACCATTTTTAATTCCGTAAGCCAAAACGGGCTTATCATCAAAAGCAGCAACCGAATTACCCGTCATGACGTCATCATACATATTACTTGAATCATCAAATGTTGTCGTCGTAATGTTGTATTGCTTTTTAATTGAGTTAACAAACTCTGCAGAGGATGTTCCCACTTTAATGGCAACTTTTTTTCCTTTTAAATCATCTAATGATTTAATTGTGCTGTTGGTCCCAACTGCCATTGCAACCCCAGCATCATAGTAACTCTCTGAGAAATCAAATTTCACTTGACGTTCAGGAGATACAGTCATTCCCGCCATTACACCGTCAATTTGGTTGGCTTCTAACGCCTGAACTGCTGCATTAAATCCTAAAGCTTTGATATCAACTTTAAATCCTTCTTCTTTAGCGACGGCCCGCATGATGTCCATATCAATACCAACGTACGACTTTCCGTCTTCTGCCTGGTATTCGAATGGTGCATAGGTTACATCTGTTCCTATCGTATATGTTTTTTCTGCTGCGCTCACTTGACTACTATGTAAAAATAATCCAACCCCACATGCGAACATGAATGTTATGATCATTGACTGCCATTTTTTCATAATATCCTCCTCAAATTGACTTCATGTTACATAATATAACATATCCATTCTCAGCGTGCAATTGGGTTGTTTTGACAATTATTTCTATACCCTATACACTAGACTTATTCAGGAAAGGATGGTTTTTATGATTATTAGAAGAGCAACAAAAGAAGATGCACATGAGGTCGTTCCTTTAGTGAACATTATCTTAGAAGATATGGAAATCCCTATTCTTAAAGAGATTCCATTGCCTGACCTCTTCAAGGTATTGGAACTTGCATTTGAAACAGAAGATTACCGTTATAGTTATGGTCGCGTTCAAATTGCGGATATCGACGGTAAGGTTGCCGGAGTCGCCTTCGGTTACCCAGATGAAGATGAAGGCCACATTGATCACGCGATGAGCCAATTCTTCCCACAAATTGGTTTGCCTGAATCAACTGAGTTTTTCCCAGAATCAGAAGTTTTACCAGGTGAATGGTATCTCGATACACTTGCTGTTTCACCTGACTTCCAAGGCCAAGGAATTGGAACAACTCTTTTAGAGTCGTTACCAGAAGTTGCCCGTGCCGCTGGAAAGAATAAAATTGGTTTAAACGTCGATGTAAGAAATCCTAAAGCTGAAAAATTATACACTAAAATGGGCTTTAAAACTGTTGGTAACATGGTTATTAGCGGTCATGACTACCACCATATGCAAAAAGATATTTAATTAAAAAATGGCCACCTAAAATTTAAATTTTAGGTGGCCATTTTCGTTATATTTTAGTCTAAAACTTTAACAGTTACTGTTTTTCTACCCCATGCAAAACATCTCTCATTCGACAAGAAATGAACATCAATTCGATTTCCTTTAATAGCAGTTCCAGTATCGCCGGCAACCGCTACGCCGTAACCAGATACCCAAACAACAGTTCCTAATGGAATAACTGTTGGATCCACAGCAATTTGCTGCGGATTACTTAATAAGCTCAAACCGTATGAACCATGAGTTCCCATACCTGGTGCATTAGTTGAATAAGCCGTTGCTTCCATTTGCAAGGTTTTCTTAGTTGTTTTACCAGAAGTATCATTACTTGCTTTTTGATCAGTTGACTCTATATTTTTCGTTGCCTTAGCATCAGCTTTCTTTTCTTCAGCTGCTGCTTTGGCGTCTTCCTTCGCCTTTTTTTCTCTTGCTTCTTTTGATAATTCTTCATCTTTTGCTTTTTTTACTTTATCAAGTTCGCTTTTAGCATCACCTAAGGTTCCTTTTAAAGCGACCAATTGTTTGTCCATTTTTTCCGTTTCTTGTTTAGCTTCAGCTTGCTTAGACTTCAATGCTTTTTGTTCAACTTCTAACTTAGCCTTGGCTTCTTGCATGTCTTTAATATTAGCCGTGACATCCTGCATTGTTTTATTATCCGCAGATTGTAAAACTGAAACCGCATAAACACGGTTAATAAAATCACCCGCATTTTTTGCTTCGAGAACGGCTGTTACCATTTTACTACTTGAATCATTAACCTGTAGACTTCTTAATCTATCTTTGGCATTTTCAATTCGTGTATTTAATTGTGCTTGTTCATCCTCAATTGATTTATCTTGTGAACCAATCTTATTTTCCTTATCAGAAACTTCTTGATTTAATTTATCAACTTTTGCGTACTCATCATTAATACTAGTTAATGATTTTGTAATATCTGTGTTTGCAGCTGACACTTTTTCCTGCGCAGCGGATTCCTGCTTCTTCAAGTCACTGATAGATGTTGCGCTAACAGAAACTGAGTTACCTAGTAGTCCAATCGCAATTACTCCGATTCCAATAATATTTCTAATTTTCAAAATAATGCTCCTTTTTTATAAATACCTTAGCTATCTTATCCACAGAGTATAACGAACTGACAAGTCAGTCATGTGTCAATGGCATTACAAAACATCACTCATGTTACAACTCTGTGACTAATCCGCTATCATTTTCAGAAATAAACGCTTTATTAGCACGCATTTTCAAAACCGTTTCATTTTAGGCTCAAAATATGCTATGATATGTAGATTATACAAACGAATAGTGAGGGTATTAAATGATAACTGTAAGTAATGTAAGTTTAAGTTTTTCAGACCGTAAATTATACGATGACGTCAATTTAAAATTCACGCCTGGTAATTGTTACGGACTAATCGGTGCTAATGGCGCTGGTAAATCAACATTTTTAAAGATTTTATCTGGTGAAATCACACCAAGTACAGGTAATATCTCATTGGATCCCAATGAACGTATGACAATGCTTCAACAAAATCATTATGGTTTTGAAGAATATACTGTTCTTGAAACTGTCATCATGGGTTATAAAGAACTTTATGCCATTATGAAAGCAAAAGACGCTATCTATGCAAAAGCTGATTTTTCTGACGAAGATGGTATCAAAGTTGCCGAATTAGAATCTGACTTTGCCGAGATGAATGGTTGGGAAGCTGAATCAGAAGCTTCAATGCTGTTGCAAGGCCTAGGCTTTGGCGAAGATATGCAAGACAAAAAGATGAGTGAATTAACAGAAAGTCAAAAAGTTAAAATCTTGCTTGCACAAGCACTTTTTGGTAATCCTGATGTTCTGCTACTCGATGAACCTACTAATGGGTTAGATATCAAATCAATTAACTGGTTAGAGGATTTCTTAATTAACTTCTCAAATACCGTTATTGTGGTTTCCCATGATAGACATTTCTTGAATAATGTCTGCACACATATGTGTGATGTTGATTTTGGTAAAATCAAATTATTCGTTGGTAATTATGACTTCTGGATGGAATCAAGTGCATTGGCTTCAAAACTTGCAAATGATTCTAACGAAAAGAAAGAAGCTAAAATCAAAGAATTACAAGAATTCGTTGCACGATTTAGTGCCAATGCTTCTAAATCTAAACAGGCAACATCGCGTAAAAAGATGCTTGAAAAAATTACGCTTGATGATATTCAACCTTCATCACGTCGCTACCCATTCATCAACTTTGAAATTGATCGCGAAATCGGTAACGATTTATTATCAGTTAGTGGCATTTCAAAAACAATTGATGGCGTCAAAGTTCTTGATAATATCTCATTTAGCTTAGGTAAAGACGATAAAACGGCCTTTACAAGTGAAACAGATATTGCCGTTACAACCTTAATCAGAATTCTTTCTGGTGAACTAGAACCTGATACAGGTACTGTTCAATGGGGTGTAACAACCTCTCAAGCTTACCTTGCCAAGGATAATAATGATCAATTTGCTGATGAACATTTAACAATCATCGACTGGTTGCGTCAATTTGCTTCTAAAGCAGAAAGCGACAATACTTTCTTACGAGGATTCTTAGGTCGTATGTTATTCTCTGGCGAAGAAGTCGACAAAGAAGTTGGCGTCTTATCCGGTGGTGAAAAAGTCCGTTGTATGTTATCAAAAATGATGTTAACAAGAAATAACGTTCTTTTACTTGATGATCCTACTAACCATTTAGATTTGGAATCAATCACTTCATTGAATGAAGGTCTTTCAAATTATAAGAGTGCGTTATTATTCGGTTCTCATGATCGTGAATTTATTCAAACGATTGCTAACCGTATCATTGAAGTAACACCAAACGGTCTTGTTGATCGTGCGGACACAACTTATGATGAATTCTTGGAAAATAAAGATGTTCAAGATCAAATTGCTGGTCTTTACAAACAAGCTTAATTTAAAGTTAAACCAAAAAGGAAGTACCCAATGTTGAACTTGGGTACTTCCTTTTTTTGTTTAGTAATTTTTAAGAACGCGTTGAATTTGACGTTCTTGATCACGACGTTTAATTGTTTCGCGTTTATCGTAATCGTTCTTACCTTTTGCAACACCTATTAACACCTTAGCAAACCCATTTTTGATGTAGACTTTCAAAGGGACAATTGTGACACCCTTATTCTTAGTTGCTTCATCAAATTGAGCAATTTGCTTCTTATGCAATAGCAGCTTACGATTTCGAAGTGGATCATGATTGAACTGATTACCTTGATCATATGTTGAAATATGAACATTCATCAACCAAGCTTCGCCATTTCTAATTTGCGCAAACCCATCTTTTAAATTAATACGGCTATCTCTAACAGATTTAATTTCGGTCCCTGTTAAAACGACACCGGCCTCAACCGTATTATCGATGTTATAACTATGTCTGGCTTTTTTATTTTGAGCTAAGGGTTTATCAAAAGATGACTTTTCTTTTCGCAATCTTAATCCCCCCTGATATTATTTTTGACGTGTATTATTTTTTCTTGGTGCGTTATTTTTGTTAGCCGATTTGTAGAATGGTTTTTTACCGTTACTACTACTTCCAGTAGCTGGTTTACCATTACGGTTATAAGGTTTCTTATCTCCTGGACGACCATTACTTGGGCGTTTGAAGTTACCACCCTTCCCTCTTAAATCAGAAGTAGGTGTGTTTTGTGGATTAACGATTTCAAAATCAATCGCACTTTGTTCAATATCAACTTTAGCGACTTTCACTTCGATTGGTTGACCAATTCTGAAAGTTCTCTTCGTTCGCTTACCTACTAATGCCATATGCATGTCTAGATATTCATAGTAATCATCTTTCATATTACTAATGTGTACAAGACCTTCAACAGTATTTGGTAATGAAACGAAGACACCAAATTTCATAACTGAACTAACAACACCTTCAAAGGTTTCACCAACGTGATCAGCCATATATTCAGCTTTTTTCATTGCGTCAGTGTCACGTTCAGCGTCGATTGCACGGCGTTCCATTTGTGAAGCATGTGTTGTAATTTCAGGTAATTGTTCAGCATATTTTTCTTTTTGAGTATCCCCAACACCATTTTCTTCATAGAAACGAATTAAACGGTGAACCATCAAATCAGGGTAACGTCTAATTGGTGATGTGAAATGCGTGTAATCAGTGGCAGCCAACCCGAAATGACCCAATGACTCGTCCGTATATTTAGCTTGTTGCATGCTTCTCAACAACATAACAGAAACCATTGATTCTTCAGGTTTACCAGCAACTTCCTTCAAAACGCCTTGTAACATTTTAGGTGTAACATTCTTGCTATCACCCTTAACCACGATACCAAAACTTGTCAATGTTTCAAAGAAACGCATTACCTTTTCATTTTTAGGCGTTTCATGGATACGGTAAACAAAAGGTACTTTTAATTTATCGTAATGTGCTGCAACTGTTTCGTTAGCGGCCAACATGAATGACTCAACCATACGTTCACTCGTACCACGCGTTCTGATTTGGATATCAATTGGATGTCCAGATTCGTCAACAATGATTTTAGATTCATTATCATCAAAACTGATAGCACCACGTTTTTTACGCATTTTTTCAAGAATTTTGTGTAACTCACCCATTGTTTCAAACATGGGAACTAATTCTTCATATTTAGCTTTTGTTTTTTCATCATTTGATTCAAGAATCTTGTTAATTGCTTTATACGTCATACGTTCTGTTGTTTTAATCACACTTTGGAAAATCTTGTGGCTAACCACATAACCTTCTGGCGTAATTTCCATTTCACAACTCATAGCAAGACGTTCAACTTTTGGATTCAGTGAACAAATACCATTTGATAATTTGTGTGGCAACATTGGAATAACTCGGTCAGTTAAATAAACACTTGTACCACGTTCGTAAGCTTCACGATCAAGTGGTGTGCCCGGTTGAACATAATGTGAAACATCAGCAATATGAACACCTAAATGGTAGTTTCCATTGTCTAATTTCCAAGCAGTAACAGCATCATCTAAATCTTTAGAATCAATACTATCAATTGTAACCAATTTTTGATCAGTTAAATCAACACGACCAATTTTTTCTTCTGGTAAAACAACTTCTGGTGTTGCTTCAGCTTGCGCCATAACATCTTCAGGAAATTCACTAGGAATATCATGTTGATAAACTACTTGTAAAATATCCATACCCGGATCGTCTTTATTACCCACAACTTCTTTAACCAATGTTTCGATAACTAATGGTTTTTCACTTGTTGGATAAGCCGTAATATCCGCTGTAACAACTTCACCAGCAACTGGATGTAAACCAACTCCCGTAACTAATAAGTTGTAACGTTGAAGTTTTTTGTTTTTAACCACTAAATGACCAATTGTACCTTGGTTTTCAAGGTCAGATGGTTCAACTTCGAATTCACCAACAATTGAGGTCACATTATGTTCAACAATTTTGTTAACTTTACCTTCTGGTCCACGTTCATCTCCAGGTTTAGCTGGACTTGTGATTTCAATTTCAACGCTATCACCATTCAAAGCTGACATTGTTTGCGTTGGATTAACGAAAACATCAGGTTGTTCAGGATCAATTGTTACGAAACCAAAGCCACGGTCATTTGCATGGAAAACTCCCACTAATTGTGGTGTTTGAAGCGCAATTTGAAATTTACCTTCTGAGGTAATTTTCACTTCACGTTTACGTTCCATTTCAGCAAGTGTTTTAACGAGTTCCTTGAATGAGTCTTGTCCCTCTAACTTAAGGGCAGTCGTCAATTCTTCAACACTAAATGATTCATTTTCTTTAATTTTTAATTCTTTTAATATAAGTTCTTGCATCTTTTTATCCATGTATACCTCATTTTCATTTCCTTATTGGAATTACTATCATTTTATTATTTACTTGTTTTTAATCCTAAAGAAAAGCCTCCTGCTGCAACAACTATTTGCACAAGAGGCTTTTGTTAATTATTTTGAGGCTAAATATACAAGACCTAATGCTAGACCGAAAAATAAAATGCCTAAAATAAAGGTTACTTTTTGCATAAATGCTTCGAATCCACGCGGTTTTTGTTTACTAAATAAATCGTCAGCACCGCCACCAGATAAGGCACCTGATGCGTTATTTGTTTTTGCAGGTTGCATCATAACAGCGATAATCATTAAAACTGAAACGATGACAATTGAAATTGTTAGTATGTTAGTCAAATCATTTACCTCCTTACCCCAATTGGATAATCTATATCTATACTAATTTAGCACAGATTGCATTAATTTTCCACCGTTATTATTTTATTAAAGCGATTCAAATCCGGATAAAGCGTTCATTTCCGTCCGCAGATTTGCTCTATTTTGATGTTCAGTTAGAAGAACTAGTGTGTCCCCCGCTTTCAAAATAGTTTCTCCATGCGGAATTAATTGTTTCTCACCACGTCTCACTGTGATTAGTAAGCTATTTTCGGGCCAATCTAATTCTAAAACTTTTTTATTTTCCAATTTTGATCCAGCGAAAATGGGCGTTTCAAGTCGGTCCTTTTTTCCACCCAAATCGATTTCATTTTGCCCGATTAATTTCTTAAGTAACGAGTCATAGATAGGCGCGCCACCTAAAACATCCACGACCACGAAGGAAACTAATGAAATTATTGCCAAAGGCATTAAATGGTGCAAACTTCCTACCATTTCCGTGATTAATAAAATTGCCGTAAAAGGCGCCTTCCCAATTCCCGCAAAATAACCGGCCATCCCAAAAATGATAAAGTCAGTTAAGTATTTAGCCGGTAAGATTCCCAATGCTGTCATGCTCGTCGCATAAGTAGCACCAATAATCGCACCCAAAGTTAGAATAGGCAGAAAAATACCACCCGGTAACCCTGACCCATAGGATATCATTGAAAAGATAAATCTTAAAAGAAAGAGTCCTAATAAGACTGTTAAGGCCTTACTATCAACCAAACTTAAAATTATTGTATTACCTCCGCCCAAGGTTTGAGGTAAATAAAGTCCGATTGGAATCACCAAGATAAAAGGCACGATTGAACGATAAAAAACAGGAATCTTATGTAAGATATTATATAAATCGGTCGCACGCAGTAACACGACCTGGTATAGATAGCCTAGAAGTCCCAAAACAAGACCAAGAACAATCAAATGGCCATATTGCGATAAGGCTAAGGTTTGAATATTAATCATTTGTAACGCGGGTTTTAGCCCGAAAAAATGTAACGAAATATAATTGGCTGAAATTGAACTTGCTAAAGCCGTCGTCCAAATTAAAGGAGAAAAATTATGGTAGACTTCCTCCAAAATAAATAAGGTGCTCGCGATTGGCGCATTAAAAGCCGCAGATAAACCGGCAGCGCCACCACCAGCAATTAAGATTCGGCGTTCTGATTCCGTATGTTTGGTCATCTCGGCGAACCCTTGACCAACGGCTGCGCCTAACTGAATAGATGGACCTTCTCGGCCAAGAAACAAACCGGAACCAATCCCTAGCGCACCACCAATGAACTTGCGCCACAGAACAGACCACCAGTACATTTCAAGATTTCCCGCAAGTTGACCTTCTACTTGTGGAATACCGGATCCCATAATATTCGGTTCCTGTTTCATCAATGTTCCAATCCCCAGTGCCATGAGAAAACTCAGGAGAACCATCGGTATCAAAAGCCACATATTTTGATTAATCAGATGATAAAAATAAATAAATAATTTAAAAATATAAATAATTGCTAGTCGAAATAAACTGACAACGACTCCTGTAATTAACCCAATCGCCAATCCCCTTAAAATAAAAATAAGATTAGTTAGATTTAAACGTTCCCTAATGCCCGATTTAACCATGAATTCACAATACCTCTTCTTTATGTTTCTCGTTTTTTATACAATCCCATTAGCCACAAAAGGAACTACCCTACTCAGATAGTTCCTTTAAAAACCGATACTTTTAACCATGATACATGAAACTCATTGCGATTAATCCCCAACCCAAGTTCTTTTTAAACATCCCGGTTGTCGATATTTCCATATAGAGTTTACCCACACCGCTACTTAATTTTTCTTTATGTTTTAAACGAACCATCGCAAGCCGCCGCAACTGGCTAGCTAAATCAATTTCGGCCCTTTCGAAGTCCCCGTTTTTTGCAACTTTATTTTTAAATTCAATTAATAATGCACGTTCTTCATTCGCCGTTTCTTCATTTAAAATTAAATCGTACACTCGTGAAGTTAATGCTTCTTCTACTTTGATACAGTCTGCCTTTTTCATCCGCCGACACATCCTTAATCATAGTTTAGATGCCTGATATCTAATTCATAAATTATACATCTATAAATATTTACATACAACGTCCCCAAACAAAAAAGGGTTCACCTAATCAAATTAGGTGAACCCTTTAAATCATTAACGCTTAATTCATAAAGAATTATTTGTTGATGATTGTGTCGCGAGCATCTGAACTCAAGTTGTAGAATGAGTGGATACCTTTGTATTCTGCTGTTTCTTCTAAGTTATCTTCAATTCTCATTAATTGGTTGTACTTAGCGATACGATCAACACGGCTCAATGAACCAGTCTTGATTTGGCCAGCATTAGTTGCAACAACTAAGTCAGCGATAGTTGTATCTTCAGTTTCACCTGAACGATGAGAAACGATAGCTGTGTAACCAGCTTCTTTAGCCATTTCGATAGCTTCCATTGTTTCTGTAAGCGTACCAATTTGGTTAACTTTGATAAGGATTGAGTTTGAAACGCCCATTTCGATACCTTTTTTAAGGTAGTCAGTGTTTGTAACAAATAAATCATCCCCAACTAATTGAACTTTAGCGCCCAATTTAGCTGTCATCATCTTCCAGCCTTCCCAATCGTTTTCATCCAAACCATCTTCAATTGAGATAACTGGGTATTTGTCAACGATTGCTTCAAGGAATGCTACCATTTCTTCTGAAGTGTAATCTTTACCATTTTCGCCTTCATATTGTAATCTATATTTGCCAGTTTCAGCATTGTAGAATTCTGATGAAGCAGCATCAAATGCGATAGCAATATCTTTACCAGGTTTGTAACCGGCACGTTCGATTGCTTCGATTAAGATTTCAAATGGTTCTTCGTTGTTTTTAAGATCAGGAGCGAAACCACCCTCATCACCAACAGCAGTAGAGTAGCCTTTTTCAGCTAAAATCTTTTGTAAGTTATGGAATGTTTCTGAACCCATACGTACAGCTTCTTTGATAGAAGGTGCGCCAACAGGCATGATCATGAATTCTTGGAAATCAACACTGTTGTTAGCATGTGATCCACCATTGATAACGTTCATCATAGGAGTTGGAAGGACATGTGCGTTAAATCCGCCTAAGTAACTGTATAAAGGAACTTCTAATTCATCAGCAGCAGCACGAGCAGCGGCAATTGAAACACCTAAAATAGCGTTAGCACCCAATTTGCCTTTGTTTGGTGTACCATCTAATGCGATCATAGCTTTATCAATACCAACTTGATCAGTAACATCGAATCCAACAATTTCTTTAACGATAATGTTGTTTACGTTGTCAACAGCTTTAGTAACACCTAAGCCCATATAACGAGATTTGTCGCCATCACGTAACTCAACAGCTTCATGTTCACCTGTTGAAGCACCTGAAGGAACAATTCCGCGGCCCATTGCGCCGTCTTCTGTGTAAACTTCAACTTCAACAGTTGGGTTACCGCGTGAATCTAGAACTTCGCGTGCATAAATATCTGTAATCATTGACATAAGTTTGTACTCTCCTTTAAAAACGTTTTTTGGCTTGGGATTTAACACCCTTACCTTCATTTTAATAGTTTACTCGTTCATTTTCAATCTTTTTAACAGTTTAAAAGCGAATTATGCTTTGAAGTTTACAAGGTCTAAGTATGAAGCAGGTTCCATACTTGCGCCACCAACTAAACCACCATCAATATCGTCTTTACCCATTAATTCTACGACGTTACCAGGTTTAACTGAACCACCGTATTGGATACGAACTTTATCAGCAACTGTTTGGTCATACAATTTAGCAACTGTTCTACGAACAACAGCACAGATTTCTTGTGCTTGGTCAGAAGTAGCTGTTTCACCAGTACCGATAGCCCAGATTGGTTCGTATGCAATAACAGCAAGACTAACTTGTTCAACAGATAAGCCTCTTAATGCAGCAGAAACTTGTCCTTCAACCCATGATTCTGCTTCGCCAGCTTGACGTTGTTCTAACGTTTCGCCACAGCAGATAATAGGAACCATGCCATTGTTGAAAACAGCATGTGCTTTTTTGTTGATATCATCATCAGTTTCGCCGAAGTATTCGCGACGTTCTGAATGACCAATAACAACGTAATCAACACCCATTTCAGAAAGAACTTTTGGAGAAGTTTCGCCAGTAAATGCGCCTTCGTTTTCGAAGTATGCATTTTCAGCAGCAACTTTTAAATCAGTTCCTTTAGCAGCGTCAAGTAATGCTTGTAAATCTACTGCAGGAGCAGCAATAACAGATTCAACATCCTTGAAACTTGGTAATTTACCTTTAAGACCTGCTACAAATTCAACAGTTTCTTTAGGATTTTTGTTCATTTTCCAGTTACCAGCAATAATTGGTTTACGCAAAATAATAACTTCCTTTCGTTAATAGACAGTTTCCTACAATAATTTAATTAAAAATTATTTTGTTGTGATAGCAGCGATACCTGGTAAAGTTTTACCTTCAAGGTATTCAAGTGAAGCGCCACCACCAGTAGAAATATGAGTTAATTGATCAGCAACACCTAATTGTTGAACAGCAGCAGTAGAATCACCACCACCAACAATTGTTGTAGCGTCTGATAAAGTACCCAAGAATTTACCGATTTCAAGTGTTCCGTTAGCATAGTTGCTCATTTCGAAAACACCCATTGGTCCGTTCCATACAACTGTTTTAGCATCTTTTAAGACATCTTTAAATTCTGCAACAGATTTAGGCCCGATATCTAAAGCCATGTAACCATCAGGAATGTCACCATCAACAGTTTTGTGTTCAACATCGTTATCAAATTTTTGAGCAATGATTGAGTCAACTGGTAAAACTAATTTGTCGCCAGCTTCTTCAATGATTTGTTTTGCTAAATCAATTTTGTCAGTTTCAACTAATGATGAACCAATCTTCATACCTTTAGCAGCGTAGAAAGTATAAGTCATACCACCACCAACGATAACTTTGTCAGCTTTTTTAAGTAAATGAGAAATAACACCAATCTTATCTGAAACTTTTGCGCCACCTAAGATAGCAACAAATGGACGTTTAGGTTCGTCAACAGCTTCGCCTAAGAATTTGATTTCTTTTTCCATTAAGAATCCAGCAGCAGCTTGTTCCATGTTGCTTGAGATTCCAACGTTAGAAGCATGCGCACGATGAGCTGTACCGAAAGCATCATTGACGAATAAATCGCCAAGTGAAGCCCAGTATTTACCTAATTCAGGATCGTTCTTGCTTTCTTTTTTACCATCTAAATCTTCAAAACGTGTGTTTTCCATTACTAAAACATCGCCGTCTTTCATTGCTGCAATTGCGTCTTCTAATTGAGGACCACGTGTAGCAGGAACAAAAGTAACAGGTTTGTTTAATAAGTTAGATAAACGTTCTGCGATTGGACGCAATGATAAATCTTTTTTGTCATCTTCAGTTTTGATACGGCCAAGATGAGAAAGAAGAATAGCTTTTCCGCCATTTTCAGTTACGTATTTGATTGTTGGTAATGCAGCAACGATACGGTTATCGTTCCCAATCACACCATTTTTGATAGGAACATTAAAATCAACACGAATTAAAACTTTTTTGTCAGTTACATCTAAATCTGAAACGATTAATTTAGCCATTGAAATAGCCTCCTGTGTAATTTTGATTAAATAAAAAGGCAGAGGGAGTATTGCCTCCCTCCGCCTAAGCATAGTTACTATGCGGTTAAAAAAGTTTAACTAGATTATGCTTCTAAGCTAGCAAATTTTTCTAATGTACGAATCATTTGTGCTGTAAAGCCAGATTCGTTATCGTACCAAGCAACAGTTTTAACCAATTGGTTAGAACCAGTACCAGTTACTTCTGTTTGTGTAGGATCAAAGATTGAACCGTAAGTTGAACCAATGATATCTGAAGAAACGATTTCATCAGCATTGTAACCGAATGATTCGTTGTTTTCAGTTCTTGCTTTGATAGCAGCATTTACTTGGTCTACAGTAAGATCGTTAGTATCTAAAACTGTAACCAATTCTGTTAATGAACCAGTAATAACTGGAACACGTTGTGCATGGCCATTCAATTTACCAACAAGATCAGGAATTACCATACCGATAGCTTTAGCAGCACCAGTAGAATGAGGAATTGTGTTACCAGCAGCAGCACGTGCAGCACGAACATTTCCACCACGATCAGGACCATCTTGTAATTTTTGTGTAGCTGTGTATGCATGAACTGTTGTCATTGTACCAACTTGGATACCAAAGGCATCGTTTACAGCACCAGCAAGTGGTGCTAAACAGTTAGTAGTACATGAACCAGCAGAAGCAATCTTAGTATCTGAAGTTAAAACGTCTTCGTTTACACCGTAAACGATAGTAGGCATTTTACCAGCAGGAGCTGAGATTAATACACGTTTTGCGCCAGCTTTAATATGAGCTGAAGCTTTTTCTTCTGATGCGTAAAAACCAGTTGATTCTAATACGATATCAACATTATCATTTTTAACCCAAGGAATATTTGATGCATCTGCTTCTGCATATACAGGAATTTCCTTACCGTTAACAACAATACCATTGTCTGTTGCGCTAACTTCTGCGTCGAAGTTACCATGGGCTGTATCATATTTTAATAAATGAGCCAACATTGATGGAGAAGTTAAATCGTTGATTGCTACAACTTCAATACTATCTGAAACTTCAGCAATACGACGGAAAGCTAAACGACCAATACGACCAAAACCGTTAATACCAACTTTTACTGACATACTTAAATTTCCTCCTTTAGGAAAATGAAGATTTATTTATTTTAAAAAGCGTGTTTACACACTACTTTTTTAAAATCGAGTTTGCAGCACCCTCATCCGTGATCAACCACGTCTGTTTAGGTGCAAGTTGTTTCATGTATGCCACAATTGCTTCGGCTTTTGAATGACCACCGGCAACTGCTACGATACATTTTATATGCGTGAGATCCTCTATTTGTAAACCGATACGAGGAATCTTATAAACGACCTTGCCTTGAGCATCAAAGAAATATCCGAATGCCTCACCTACAGCTTTGTCATCTTTCAACATGTTTATTATACCACTAGACATGTCTCGACGCTTAGCCATATGCATTGCTTCTCCAATACTGTGAATAACAGCATTGCTTTCCTTGATTAAGCTCAAAACTTCTTGAATACTCGGCTCTTCAAGAAGAGGTTCGTACGTTCTCTCACTTAATTGTTCGGGTACATACAGGGCTCTATGATTCCCCCCTGTTTGTAATGCCATTTTACCACTAATTGAGTTGGCTTGTATATCAACTGACTCGCCGACACCACCTCTGGCTGGTAGAAAAGTTAAATCACGTTTAATGGACAGGCGTGTTGTTAATTGATCTGCCACTTGGGCCATCGTTGTCCCACCCATTACTGCAATTAAATTCTTACCTTCAGGCAACAAGAGCGCTAACTTTGCAGCTACACTCTTACCCATTGCGTCTAAGACTTTAGGTTGTTCATCAGAATCCCCTGATACAATCAAACAATTCTCGATGCCTAAAATCCGACTAAGTTCTTGTTCATCTTGTCGAACACCAACCAAATTATCCACTACTTTTTCAAGGCCGTGTAGAACTGATATGCCTTGATCCGTTAACATCATTCCTGACGTACCGACGACAATAAGTTCCTGCTTTCGCAAAAAATCTGTCTCGGTTCTCATAACGCGTTCGCTAAGATTTAAGGTTGTTGCCAACGTTCTTCGACCAACGGGCATCATCCACCCTACCTGTCTTAAAACAAAATATCGCTGTTTTAAAACTTTAATCATGTCTGGTGCAATCGCGTCAATCCATTCTAATTCTTGATGCATCTTGCACCTGCTCTCTTGTGGGGCATAAAACGTCCCACAGTGTCGCATTATGACCCATCAATCTCAAAAAAACAAAGCACGATAACATTCTGCGTTAATCAAAGTGTCTTCATACCTTTATTACAAGACAAATTATAGCAGTTTATTTTATGCTTTGCAAGCACTTCAACCGACTATCTGCTTTGTTAGCAATTGCCGTTTGATATGCCAGATAAGGGTCATAATGTTCCTAATTCTTGTAGCGTTTTCTCGCCGATGATGATGGAACGTTCAGGTTTTCACGATATTTTGCAACCGTCCGTCTCGAAATATCGATGTTTTGTTTCATTAATTGTAAAACTATTTTTTGATCCGATAAAGGTTTCATCTTATCTTCAGCATCAATCAATTCTTGCATCGTTAACATAATCGCTTTTGATGATAATGCCTCAGCGTTTTTCTTGTTTTTATTTGCAACTTGTCCAAAGAATGATTTTAATTCATAAACACCAAACTCGGTCTCAATGTATTTATCATTAACCGTTCGGCTAATGGTTGATTCATGAACATCCAGGGCAGCCGCGACTTCTCTTAGAAGTAGTGGTTTAATTGGTTTTGTCTTATCAGCAAAGAAAGCAGCTTGATATTTCAGAATATATTGACCCACTTTTAAAATTGTATCTCCACGCTGTCTTAATCCATTGACTAACCATTCATATTCGCGCTTTTTATCAGCTAAATACTTAGTTACCTCAGGATCGTTACCTTTTGACATATCATCAAAATATTTTTGTTGGAAAACAATTTCGGGCTGTGCCCCGCGAACCTTAAATAAGGTTAGTTCATCATTAATATTTTTTAAAACAAGATCTGGGTATATTTTACCAATTCTAGGTGTTCCAAAGCCAGCACCTGGATTAGGTGATAACGTTCTAACAAAATCAGATATTTCTTGGATATCAGAAATGTTAACGCTATATTCACGCGCGATATGCTGCCACTTACGATCAACGAAGTCATCAAAGTTATCCTTAATAACAACGTAGGCTAACTCAGGCGCTGAACTGTCCAAATCAATCTGCAACATAATATTTTCTTGTAAGTTTCGAGCACCAACGCCAGGCGGATCAAGACGCTGAATCAAGGTTAACGCATCCAATAACATAATTGGTGGAATTCCCGATTCTTCCGCTAAATCGTCCAAGTTAGCACTAAAATAACCCGTTTGTTCAACATAGTCAACAAGGTAAAGAACAACTTTTCTCAGCGGCGTTTGACGCATCGTTAAGTAGATTTGATCTAACAGGTAATCTAATAACGATTGTGCCTCATCAGAGCTAACTGAGTTCATGTAATCATTGTCGCCATCTGTCGTTAAAGAGACCTTATATTGCGACTCCCCGGCTTGGATAATTTGGTTATCGTCAACTGTTTCAATTAAAGGGTTTTCCATGACTTTATCGTTAATGAACTGTTGTAAATCTTCTATATTATATTGCAACATTTTAATTGACTGTTGTAATTCTGGCGTCATTGCCAATTTCTGGATTTGTGATTGTTGCTGTTTAAACTTCTGTTCAAATGCCATTTTATTCTCAACCTCCACTTTCGCTGCTTGTTTTTCTCGCCTAATTCAGATAAACTATTAGATGTACTGCGCCGTTGGTGTAATGGATAGCACGTAAGATTCCGGTTCTTGAGCTGAGGGTTCGACTCCCTCATGGCGCATCATAATTGACATTAATCAATTCACGTCCATCGTGAGTTGATTTTTTATTTAAAATAAGCCATCGCGATGATATGTAGTTCATCCTCTATTCCTTATTATATAGTAATTGCATGCGTTTACACAACAAATTGAATACGAAACAATTATTTATATATCACAGCCTACTAAAATAACCAATTGTACGATTTTTAAAACAAAAAAATGGTCTTCCTCGTATTTCTACGAAGAAGACCATTTTAATTTAACCAGAACTCACTTATTTTGAACGTTCGCGTTTGAACCACATACCTGATCCCATAACTGCTAAAAGAATTAAGCCTATCACTGATAAACCTGATTCTTTTACGTCATTGGTTTGAGGCAATCGAGATTGTGATGTTACGTTATTATTCGAAACAGGCGTTTTACCGTCTGGCGGTGTTGTTGGGTTGGTTGTTCCTGGCCCTGGCATGCTGCCAACAAACTCAATCCCAACTTCACTCGTGTAACTAGCCGCTTTTACGGGTTGACCGAATGTACTAAAACCGACAGATAACCCTAAAAGACTAACTATTAGAGCACTCATTAGTTTTTTTCTCATATCAATACCTCGTCTATTTTGACTACTTATCTTCTTTGTCATCAGTTGTCATTTCTGCCATAAGCTGACGTTTTGCTTCTTCAATGGCATCTTCTTTATCTTTTTTATTACGACGACGTGCAAGGAACCAAATGATGAATAACACTAGGAGGATTAATAAGATACCTGCCAAGATATACCACATCGTGTAATCATGTTCCAAGTTAATCGCTTTTTTATTTAACTTATCCGCAGTTGCACCATCAATTGTGAAGTTTTCGTTCCATTTCCATTTATTCACACCGGAGGTTGCCGTCATTTCTAAACGGTATTTACCGGGGGCAAAGGGTTGGTTGTTCCAAAAAATTCCATAATTGAAGTTCGTATTAGGAGCCATCGTCATGTTTGAAGTGTTTGAGGCAAAGAGCACCTTACTACCATTTCTCGAATAAACTTTTCCATCAACTTTTAAGTTACGAATTGGCGTCATTGTTGGATTCTGTAAGTTCACTTTTAATGTATTACGGAAATTAACTAGCGAAGGTTCAATTTTTAGCAGCTTCATATCCGGTTTCACAACACTGTCTGTCTCAGTTAACGTTGTTCCGATCACAAAGGCGTAACGATTTTTGATTTGAACGTTGCTTTCCGATTTTTTTTCGGTATCTTTATTTGTTTTTTCGTAAAAATACAACCCACCATCAATTTCACCATCATATTGCTTAGCTGGCATCGTGATATGGAAAGTATGAACGATACTTCTTTTGGCAGGTATCGTCACTTCCTTGTCCGACTTAACAATTGAAGTTAAAGGCATTTTCATTGTTTTATCCAGTTTAGGTTTCACATGGCTATACTCAACCACACCATTATCATTTGTTGTAGCTGAATTAGCTTCAGCCACAACAACAACGGCTTTATTAGTTGCATTTTTTAATGTGACAGTAATATCCTGCTTTTGATTAGGCTTCATCTTCAAATTAAAATAAGTTTGACGTTTATCAACCTGATTTTCCGGAATATTGGCCGTTACTGCGAAGTTCATTTCAGCGGCTTGCGCTTGTTGAATATGCCCTCCTCCAAATAAGACTAATCCTGTCACAAATGCCATTATAATCCCAACTGTTTTTTTCAATGTAAAAATCCTCTTTCCTCTCAATTTGCCTCTATGGGGCAGCAATCAATGTCCATGTTAATGTTGATGTATATGTCTCGCCTGCTACTTTCTCAGAAAAACCAGGCACAGTTAATTGTACAGATTGGTTACCTTTAGAATCTGGACTAAGAGGTGACATGTTACCCATCGCTAACGTCCATGTTCCCGCAGGCTTATCCGTAACCCCATCGGTGGCAACAACTGTAGCATCACGATTATTACCCAATAGCTTTGTCCTATTAGGAGAAATATTTGACCCCACAATTGTATTATGACCTTCTATATTATCCAATAATAATGAGGCACCTTTAAGTACACCACCGTTCACACTGGTAAATGGAGAATTACGAACGTCTAATTGCCAGTTACCAGTTGTATTATTAGTTACCTGAGCGTAATTAGGCACATCACGGTAGCTTCCTAGGCTATCCGTTATCCAGCCACCCGTAACCGGGTCTCGGTGTCCAGTCAAATCGGCTACTTTATCAAAAGTAGCAAAATAAGTCTCGGTAGTCCCTGAAACCTCGTGTGAACCGAAATGCAAGTCAGATATATAATCCATTCTCAGATTACCAACCGTTGACGATCCTGGATTCAAAGGTTTAACCGGTTTTGATGGATCCAATGGATCAACTGGACCAGACTTTTCAAGTAGCGTCAGGTTAGCCGCTGTTGTTGCCGATTTACCGTCAAGGGCAACGGCGGCATCAACTACTGAATTTTCCATTATCGAAAGCGCAAGGAGGGGGACAATGGCTAATGCTAGACGTAATTTTTTATTTAAGCTCATTGTTTTGACCTATCCCTTTCTGCATTTTATAATGCTGCGTCTTTTAAAGTCCATGTGATTGTTGATTCATATTTTTCTTTCAGTTTAGTAGTTGTACCAGGTACTTCCAAAGTTGCCTTAGTAATAGGCGCCTTGTTAATCCCCATACCCATTAATTTCTTTGCATCCATTGCTGGGACAACCGAACCTTCACCATTTAAAACCATAGTAGCGGCAGGCGTTGCGACAAAACTTGCACCATTATCATTAGTAGCGGCACCACTTGTTAAAGTTAATTTAGCACCGTCCAATTTAGCACTTGATGTTGTTAATCCAGTAAATTGTGTATTAGAAACACTTAAATTCCAACCCACATTTGATCCACGGTTATCATCTACTTGTATACCACCAATGGCAGTTGCTTGAGTATATGTTTTAGTTGATCCACTAATAGTTTGATCACCAAAATCAACACTTGGTGCCGTAACTAATGCGAGTTCGCCGTTAGGGTTGGTACTTTTTGTAAAGTCAACATCACCTTTTGTCGTATTAACAATATCATCAGCGTGTACTGCCGGTGCGACTGATGAGAATAGTGTAACAGCCAAAAGTGCTGCTGTCGTTGCAATTGCTGTTTTTTTCATAGCCATTTTCCCCTTTTCAATTCCAACCTAATTTAAAATTTGGTTTACATACCTGCATCCGTTAATGTCCATGTCAAATCAGTTGAATAAGTAGTTCCAACTGCTTTGGCTGTCTTACCAGGTACTTCTAATGAAATTGCCTTCATCGAAGCATCCGTATTTTCATTACCATCTACGTACGTACCAAATGAATCAGTCCAAGTACCCATACCTTGACCTTTAGCAGCCGCAACAACCTGAACGTCTTGACCAATAGTTGGTGTAATAACGCCACTATTTAAAGCAGTTGGTGTTGTTGTTGCATCCATATTAGTAGAATTAAAAACTTGTCCTGTCATTTTTAATGCTGCACCGTCTAAATCGGCAGTTCCATTATTAAACTGTTTATTTTGAGTAACCGAGAGTTTCCAACCGGCATTCGTACCACGGTTATCAGTTACTTGTAAATAATTAGAACGTTTAACATCTTTGCCATCTTTATCTTTTGCTGCAATAGGTTTCGCATAGTAAGTCGCCGTTGTACCAGAAACTTTATGATCTGTACCAAAGTCAAGATTAGAAATATAATCAATTGATAAAGGTCCAGCCGTACCAGGATCAACTGGGTCAGTTGGGTCAATTGGATCAACCGGGTTCGTTGGATCAACCGGGTCAGTAGGATCTACACTGTCGACAAATCCTACTTTTCCTGTTTCGTTGTATGTTTTTGTATTAGGAGTAGCCGCATGTACTGCTGGTGCTGCTGTTAAACCTAATGATGTTAAAACGATTGCACTTGTAATTATTTTAGTTGTTTTCATTTTAATTTCCCCTTTTCATAGTCCCTAAATCAATTTTCACCACTAATTTACTTTTTACATGCCTGCGTCTGTTAATGTCCATGTTAAATCTGTTTTGTATGATGTATCTGTATTTTTAGCTGAGTTACCAGGTACTTGTAAAGAAACAGCCTTCATTGACGTATCAGCTGCAGTTCCATCTGTATATTCACCAAATGAATCAGTCCAAGTTCCCATACCTTGACCCTTACCTGCATTTAAAACTTGAACATCGCTACCTGGTGTTGTTGCAATAGTAGCATTAGGAATTACTGGATCTGTTGGGTTATTTGCATCAATATTCTTAGAATTTAATTTTTGTGTTGTCATTTGTAATTGAGCGCCATTTAAGTCAGCAGTACCATCGTTAAATTGTTTTTCTTGTTTTACTGAAAGTTTCCAACCAGCATTTGTACCACGTTTATCTGTAACTTGTAAGTAGTTAGCTCTTGTAATAGCATTACCATCTTTATCAGCTAACTTAACAGGCGCAGCGTAGTAAGTTGCATCGTCACCAGAAACTTTATTCTTTGAACCAAAATCAAAGTTAGAAACATAGTCAATTGATAAAGGACCATTTGTTCCTGGGTTAGGATTTTCTGGATCAGTTGGATCAACTGGTCCAACTGGATCAGTTGGGTTTGTTGGATCAACTGGATTTGTTGGATCTGTATTTTCAATAAAGCCAACTTTACCATGTGATGTATATGTTTCTGTATGCACGTCTGCCGCATGTACTGCTGGTGCTGCGACTAAACCTAATGTTGATAATACGATTGCGCTTGTTACAATTTTAGTTGTTTTCATTTTTATTTCCCCTTTTAGTTAATAACCATTTTTATTATTTATTGAATTAGCCGAATTTTATAATCCAGCGTCAGTTAGTGTCCATGTGATATCTGATGAATATTTTTCAGCAACTTTTTTACTATCACCAGGGATAGCTAATTTAACAGAAGATTTAGCTTTTTCAGCATCTTTAGTTGCGTTACCAAAGGCTTCTGCCCATGTACCGGCACCCTCACCGTCTTTAGCTTGCATAACTAATTTGTCGCCAGAGTTAGCAGAAATATCTACACCGTTTACCAAAGTAGATGGTGCTGGTTTTGCTGCATTATTATCAGCATTACGTACTTCAGGGTTTGACAACGTAATTGTTGTTCCGTCTAACGTTTTGTTTGTCACTTCACTTGTGAAAGCTTTTGCTTGTTTCACGGAAAGTTTCCACCCTGTTACAGAGCCTCGATTATCTGAAACTTGTAAGAAGTTAGCAACATCTTTTTTAGTTCCGGCAACTGGGTCAACCGTTGTAACGGCAACTAATTCAGAGTTATATGTTTCATTATTACCTGACATTTTTTGTTTGCCAAAGTTGAAGTTAGAAACGTAATCAATTGACAATGGACCACCCGTACCGGGATTTGTTGGATCCGTTGGATCAACTGTTCCAGGATCTGTTGGATCGATAACCCCAGGATCCGTTGTTCCATCATTTTTAATCATTTCGATTTTACCGTGTGATGTATACGATTGTGTTTCCGCTGCGTGAGCTGTTGTTACAGCTGCGCCAGCTGTACCTACACCCAATAATGCACTTAATAGCAATTTACTTGAAATATTCATAATCTTATTCCCCCATTATATTCTTTTTTTACAATTTAGCATCAGTTAAGGTCCATGTTAATTCAGATTTATATGCGCCGGCCACTTTTTTTGATTCAGCCGGTACAAATAATGAGACACTTTTCTTAGCTGCTTGATTATCTTTTCCGAAATGTTCTGTCCAAGTTCCCATCCCGTTATCGGTCTTAGCCGTCATCACGGTAACTGCCTTACCGTCAGGCTTAATTGCTGCCTCATCGACTGACATTGGTTGATGTTTATTGCTGCCACTCACATTACCATTCATTAATGTAATAACTGTCCCATTCAGTTGATTCCTTCCGTTCATAAATGGATGAGTTTGAGCAACTGTTAACTTCCAGCCGGCATTTGATCCACGATTATCCGTTACTTGAACATAATTCGGATAATCGCCCACCTTGCCATTCTTATCGCTCAGCTGATCTAGTTGTGCGTAATACACGCTATCTTTACCAGAAATTTGTTGTTGACTGAACTCAATGTTAGAAGCGTAATCAATTGATAATGGCCCCTGCGTACCTGGGTCAACAGGTCTAACAGGCTTTAGCGGATCCGTCGGGTCTGTCGGATTTACTGGCGGTGTAACATCAGTATTTTCCACAAATTCAACGGTCGCCTGCGATTGATATCCGACTGTAGTACTCGCCGAAACCTGAGCCGCAACGAAGCTAATTGGCATCACGCTACCTAAAAGAACCCCCAAAACTGTACTTCTTTTTAGCATCTTATCCCCTCCCCTCGTTAGATTTCAATATTTTTATAATGTTAGCAAAATGCTAGCGATTATCATTATTAAACAAGGCTAGGCGTTAGGCGTATCATCTAACGTCCATGTCAATTCCCCTGTGTATTTCCCCGCTTTAAGTGAGGTATTGGCACCGTCAAGGCTGGCAATAATCCCCTGTTTAGCATCCCAAGTGACATCTTGAGTTGCTTCTGTCTTACCCGTTCCGACAATGACACTTCCGCTGTCTAAATCTGTCACAGCGTTATTTGTATCTATATATTTCAAGACGCCTGTTAATGTGTCAGACCCCGACGTTAGAGGTTTAGAGACTTTAGCCGTCAACTTCCAAGCTTGTTTCCCTGAATTAGAAATAGATACCTTAGCAGTACTATTATCTTGACGTTGAAGGTTAAAATTCTCTTTGCTGTAAGGCAACATTACCCCTGTCGACGCCCCATAAGTGATCGCGTCAGGAGCTGAAGCAATCTTCAAACCACCCGTGACAGTAATATTAATTGTTATCTCTTTGCCATTTGCATTTTGGATAACCGCTTTATACACGCCATCACTTGAGGTTCCTGTAAGCGTTGTTGACTTAACGCTTACTTTTGATTCAGCACCAGTGGCTGACATCCAACCTCTCGCTTCACTGCTTTTTAAGATTAATGCATTTAAATCAGCATTTGACAATCCTGAAATAGCTTCGCTCGTCGTACTGAAGTCTTTCGCGTACACTGCGGAAGTTGTATCAATGACCGTGTGATCGTCTGATACATTGACCGGTACAGGCACGTTGGCAACTTCAACAGGCGATGTGTCTGTATCTGTTAATGTCATATCTTGAAAATAAAATCCAACCTTTGAATTGTCTAACGGTTTACCCGATGGATTTTTACCATCGATTGTTAACGTATGTTTATTTTTATTCATAATTGTTAAATTCTTAATTAAATCAGTTTCAAGAGTGGAAACCGTTCCGCCAATTTTGATCAATTGAGGTAAACCTGTTGCACTTAATTTAAATAAGTTAGCCTTCATCGTTACAGGCAACAATTGTCTATTATCTTTATCATCAACAGCCGCAATCGTAATTGTATTCGCGCCAACTGATAATCTAGCTGGATCAATTTTTGCCGTATAATCGAAAAATGTGTTGATTTTTGATGTATCATACTTATTATCCGTCGCTGGCGACGTTGAGCCGTCAGGATAAGTTATTTCAATATGACCCTTTGTGCCATCAACATCGATAACTTTACCTTTGATTGTAAATGCGGCCGCCTGATCCGCATATGCATTAATTGTCGGTGTTGTTACCGTAGCAACGGGTGGAGTACTTGGCGTTACTTCTTTATAGGTTAAGTAAGAGCCATTAGTAAGTGTCTCTCCGGGTGCTAACATTTTAGGATTGGTCTTAATTACAAATCCACTATCATCTATTAATGGTTCATCCGGTTTTGAAATATCACTAATTGAAATGACTTTGTCAGCCGCTGAGGCTTCCATACCAGCACCAAGTATGCCCCCTGTGAAGTACTCTGACACATTAGCAATTTGCATAACGCCCGGTACCCTACCGGCAGTATAATTTGTCCAACCACCTAATCTAGCATTATTTACAGGACTGTTTAATCTAAAGTTTAAGGTATGCTTGTCACCAGTCATCTTAAATCCAGCATTTGGGCCTATACTTTTAACAGGAACCCTATCACTATCAACAAAAGTATCTACACCTTGAACCGCACCAACAGCACGAGAGGCCGTTCCCGCCGCGTCATTATTCGTTATACTGAAGTAACTATAAATACCACCGACTTCGTCATATATTTCTTCAAATGTATAACTTAAGTTATAGACCGTATCATACATCGTTGCTTTAAATCCTGTCCCACTCGTATTCTTATATAATTGATAATTCGTGATTTTTCCATCCCTAACACCAGCCTCAATTGAGTTGGTCCTTGCCGATGAAGTATTACCATACCCACGGTCATCTGGAACGTTACCATTAATAATAATCCCGTAGGATCTTCTGGGATTAGGGTTAACACCCGTAGTACCCGTATACATCCAACTAGAGGCATTTGTTGGATCATTATACGATTTATTATTGGTCAGCGAACTTGGTTGAAATTTTAATTCATTATTACCAAAATATAAGACCGGTTCATCATCTATATATTGTTTTCCTGACGGTGAAACATAGGTTGTTGTTATTTTATTGGGATCTACTGGCGTTTTTGACCAATTTGTATCAACCGCATCCGTACTTGGACCCGCGTACCCTAGCGTTGGTGCTATTGATCCAACTTTATTCGTCACTACTTTTACGTTTTTATCGTCTTTTTTAATAACTGTTTGTTTTTTTGATGATTCACTTGTCGATGAACTAACTGCTTTAATCTCTTTAGCTTGAGCAGAGACCCGTTGCTCACCTTGAGTCATCGGTGTTACGGATCCACCGACCAGTAATCCTGCTAAAACGGCACTTGCCATCAACGTTGCTGAAATCCATTCTTTTTTATTGTTATTGTATCCTCTCATTGTTTAGCCCTCCCCTAATCCTACTTTGCATGTCTAATTTTGTTATCTTGGTCTGATTCAATTGAACGTTACCGGAAATACAACCCCTGACTTCCTGCCCACTGTCCCCTCCAATTTCTCATCCGTTAATTCAAACGCAACTCAAACAACACACCCTTAAGTTATATTCAGTTTACCCATAATTCATTTCAATGTTAAATCTTTTTTTTTACTTTTTTAAAAATAACTGCAATTAAGAGTAAACGGTTTCCATTCCTTTAGGCATTATAAACAATTTAAGGATTATATGGCAAGCCAAAAGCCCCTTATGCCATCTATAGAATTAAAGGCACGATATACGCAAAAAAAGAATTTTACGTCAGCGATAACGTAAAATTCTTTTTAATATTTTATCTTAACGTGGCATGTACCGGAACAATCGTTGGAAGACTAGTTTCTGTCCCATTTGTTTCAGTTACATATAAAAGCGAATATGCGGTTTGCTTCGGAATTGGTATTTCAAAACTCCGATTTGCTTGAACAACCCCTCGAGCAATCTCCTTACCATCTGCATCCGCTATAATGATAATGTTACCAGGCGTTTCTCCTTTTCCTGTTACAGCCTTTGAATCCTCAGTTACAATATTAACTTGCGGTTTAGCAATTGTAGCATCCTTGTGTTTAACGATAACTTCTCTATCTTTACTCCAACCTACACCCGTATTTTGATTAACTTTAACAGTTACACCTGCATATTGTTTTGGAATTGTAACAACGTAGATACCATTTTCGTCGACAACCCCCGTTCCAATAACTTTATCGCCTACTTTAATTTGAATCTTGGCGCCGGGTACGCCGCGTCCCGTTACAGTTGTATCAGTATCAAAAATTGCTTCAACTGTTGGTACTTCTTGTAATAATGTCCATCCTGGGTCTAATCGATGCGTCGGTAGCGTGTATGAAGCGTTGTACGAACCAACCACATCCCAATCAACCGAAGATCCATTTTTGACTAGTCCACCCGTAAATATGTAACTCGAGTTATTTTCTGCATCTGCCACTCTGATGCCTGTATCAGTTACCATTTGCCCAAGATCGAGAGATAAATGAACTTTAAAATCAGCATATGCGAACCATGACTGCGTTGGATTTTTTATTCTTAATGTTTTTCCACCATCTTCAACTCGAATATCATTTTTGTTATAAGCGTATTTGCTCCCATTATTAAACTGGAAATTACCCGTTATATAGTTAGTAAATGTCGAATTGTTGAAAAGAGGCACTAACTCTGCCGGAACAGACATAACATAATCCGTTGATTCGTTAAGTCCAATTGATACAATTGATTTACCTTCATAATCAAAATCCAACGTTCCTGTTGTTACGGTGTTATTACCTTGTAGATGAAGCCCACTAGCACCCGTTCCGGAAACATTCATTGATCCTCGAGTGACCACTCCTAATTCTTGTGTGCCCACCTCAGATGTTGCTACCTGTTTTTCATGATTACTAGCATCTACAGAATGAGCCGATACACCTAAAATCATTACAGAATTCAATAATCCAATCACCGCTACAGTTTTAATTACGTTCTTTTTTGCCACACTTATTTTTGATTTGTTCATTTTTTTCATCTCCTCTATTATTAGTTTATAGACAATTCTGATACAGGCTCTTCATAATAAAACGACTTATTGATGTTGACATTAGATTCTCCTACTCAGTCATTGATTTTATATTATAATTTCCATAAACATATATTATCATGGTAACGCTTTCTTTTCAATATAAAACCCACTATTTTATATTTTTATTATCTATAAAAATCAATTAATGGCGCTATAAAGGCATTATCGGCTAAATATAATGATATATTTTTTTACAAAAAAAAGCTGATAGATATATGATTGTCATCTTCACATCTATCAGCTTTTTAAAGTTTAACGTTCTATTTTTTCTCTTTTTGATATTTTTTCTTTAGTCTTCGATTAAGCCATAATAAGATTAGAGTGTTAATCACGATAATGATTAGTATCAACAGCAGCCAATATATCCAGTAGTTAGTTTGATCCACTGTAACATCTTTTTTATTTAACTTTTTAGCATCTGACCCAGTAATCGTAAAATTTTGCTTAAAATGCCATACCTGTGTTTTGGAGGTAACATCTGCAATATATTCATATGTCCCACCTTCTAATTTTTGTCCTGGATCCAATGGGATTGGATAACTGAAGGAACTACTTGGCGCAAGTTGCATTTCGTTTGTCTCGGCTTGATAAAGAACCTTTTTGTCACCTACTCGTCTCACCTGTGCTTTTACATGTGTTTTATTTAAAAACATTGCACTTTGATTTTCAAAATATGCGGAAATTACGTTGCGCGCATTAATCTGTATTGGTTTAACTGTTTTTAATTTTAATTGTGCCTCGTCAATCTGCTGCCGACCATGAAATACAACGGCTATCGTATATAAATATCGATTATTAATAACCGCTTGATCAGAATTACCTTGCGAGGTCGACTCGTCGTCCTCAATTACAGAAATCCCACCCGCAACAACTCCATCAAAATTTGTTTCAGGTAATTGCACTGATAAATCAACAATTTTTTCACCTTTTGCCGGTATTGTTACCTTATTTTGTTTAGCTTTAACCACTTTTACAATTGAAAATGGTTGCTCTTTTAAAACTTTATTTTGCGAGTCGGCGTACTCAACGACACCATTATAATTTGTTGTCGCATCCCTAACGATTACTTCAACGGTTACCGGTTTATCAGTCAGATTTGTCACCTTGATTTTTAATTGCGTTTTTGTTCCGGGATCCGCTTTTAGATCAAAATACGTTAATTCTTTATTTAGTTGGTATTTGGTAACCACGGGTTGAACCGAAAAGTTGACTTGACTTGCTTTAACGTCAATTTTATTCACCATCATCGAAAACAAGGTTCCTAAGATAAAACAGAATCCTATTTTTTTCATATTCTTTGTTATATTCATCTTTTTCTTACTCATTTGCCGGTACACTATTTAAAGACCACATAATCTCACTATGATAGACATCTGCCATCTTAGACGTTTCTCGTGGTATATTCAGGGCAATACTACTCCCCTTCGTATCTTCATTACCAAATCGATAAACCCATGTCCCGAATCCTTCATCGCCGTTGGCCGCAACTACAACCTTATTAGCGCCTACGGACAAATCAAAATCTTTTTTATAAAATCCTGGTTTCTTATCCGTAGAGATTGATGCTAGATCTCCCTGGCTGAAACTGACATAAGCTCCTGTTAGAATCTTATGGCTGTTTTGAGATTCAAACTGACGACTTTGTTTTGCCTCAAGCATCCAGCCATTTTCAGTTCCACTAAAATTTGATACCTGAACATAATTGGGTGTACTGATACCCGTAGCCATTCTTTGTGCTTTAGCATAACTTTTTTTAGCGGTCGTATCAATTTTAGCCATATTGAAGTTAAGAGATGAAGCAAAATCAATCGTCGTTACTCCCGACTGAAAAACCATCGACAAATCAGATTGCACCATATTATGGTCTTCACTCGCCGCTTGAACCAGCATTTTAGAGGTCATGATACAAAATCCCGATAATACTGCCAAAGTACCTAATATTACTCTCTTCATTTTTGATATCTCCTTACCGTAAATTCAACCGATATAGCCCTAATTTTTTTGTAACCCGAAATATACATTGTATTGTCATACTATTTTATATACCCACATTTGTCAATTGTCATTTTTTTATATAAAATGATAATTTTTGACATCAAAATTAAATGCAAATCATACTTATTTCGCTTATAATGAAGAGCATGAAACTCTTTAATGAGGAGGAATCAGAACAAATGGACTTTATATTCAATAAAGATGATATTCGCAAGTTGGAATTATTTTCATACCTTGAGAATACATATGATCAATCCGCTACTCAAATAGAAATCCAAAATAAATTTGAATGGTCAAAATTTATTACGGTAACAACCATTAATTCATTGGCAGAAGATCTTGTTAATGAAGGTCTTGATAGTTACTATCTAATAAATATTAATGATAAGAAGATAACGCTACAAAAAAATGGCTTAGATTCAATTGACCATTTGCTACTTTTGTATGCGGAAAATTCGACACAATTTCAAATGTTAAACGCGATGTTTATGCAGACTGACTTTAACTTAGAATTTTTTACGGATTCTTTATTCTTGAGCGAGGCCACCGGTTACCGTACAAAACGTGCTTTGGATGACATGTTACAGAAAGTTGGATTTCACTTAACCCAAGATTTTCAGTTGGCAGGCTCCGAAGAGAATATTCGTATGTTTTTTTATAAGCTCTATTTAGATATCTATAAAAACTATTCTTTCCCATTTAACGAGGAAGTTAATCGCTACTCTAACTTATTCGTGAATCAATTAATCGACTCTTTAAACTTAGAATTAACACAAATGCAACTTCTAAAATTAAAGTATTTTTCGGCAGTTTTAATACAAAGTTTAACATCAGAACGAACAAATACTAATATCGAAGATGTTCCTTATGTTACCACTGCTAATTCTAAAAATACTTTCCCAATGATTTTCGCTTGTTTACAAGAAAATCCAGGAATTAAAGAATTAACGGAGGATCAGTTAACAATTGAAACACGATTCATTTTAAATTTTCTTTATATAGAAGGCATGATTGATGTTACTTTTAATACTTCGCCTTTCTTTTCTCAGATCGAATCTTTGAATACCTTTGTTATTAAAGATTTACAAAAATATTTTGATATTACGTTAAATGAAAAAAATTATATTTCACTATTTGACGAATTATCTCGAATCCACTTTGCCAGTTATTACAGTACACCAATTGAATTTAGCTGGCAAGTTGCTTTGGATAATACTATTTTAAAAGAGAATTATGGTTTTTTCTATTTATTTGTTGACCAATTAATTTCCAATTTAAAAACTTCAAATCCTGATATATTCGGAATTAAAATCAAAAACATCTCCCATTTAAAATCAGAATATCTTTTTCTCTTTATTCGTTATATTGATCTTTCTACCGTTCTGAAACCCGTTCATGTCACAATAGATTTTTCAAAAGGAAACAACTACAATGATTTAATTCATAAAAATTTAGATTCTCTGCCCTTTTTTAACATAGAGGTTAGTTATTCATTAACTGCTAAAACGGATATTTATTTATCTGACTTTCTTATGGCTGGTGTTTCTAGTCGCTATCTTATTTGGAATAGCCCACCACTGGCTTCTGATTGGGAGATTTTTGCAAATATGATTGTTGATATTCGAACTAATGGTGTAGGGGGCACAAATAATGTCAAAAATTTATAAGCCATCTCGCCTAGCACGAATTTCATTAGCTTCAGTTTTAACAAATTTATTTTTTCTATCAATGTACGTTCCCAAACAAGTTGGCGCCGCAACGCAAAACGACAACCAAAATTCTCGTGTTTCACCTGTTAATCCAATGAATCCTCGAGAAGATGCACAACCAATATCGCCCAAAGACGATACTCCAGAAAAAATGATTACCCATCAAAAAAAAACCAAGAAAAAGGTGACAGAGAGTCCGCCAATTGCGTTTATTTCAGAGCGTCACATAGTCACGCCAATTAAACCACCTGATATTATTCCCGTATCTTATTCCGGCTATCTAGTCCGTCATTTATCGGGAAATTTCCTCTATGGAACCAAAATGAAATCTGAAGAACCCATTATTTTCAAAGAACCTAAAGGATAACTAAATTCATCCTTTAGGTTCTTTCATTTGACCTTTTTTGACCAAGAAGGTAAAATTACTTTATGTTAGATTAAACAACAAATTTGGAGGTTTTTAATTATGAATGTAGTTCCTACAGTTATTGAACAATCTGCTGGTGGCGAACGCGCCTATGACATTTATTCTCGTCTATTAAAAGACAGAATTATTATGCTTTCTGGTGAAGTTAATGACGATATGGCAAATGCGATTATCGCTCAATTGCTTTTCTTAGATGCTCAAGACTCAGAAAAAGATATTTCAATTTACATTAACTCACCCGGTGGTTCTGTTTCTGCCGGTTTGGCTATCTACGATACAATGAACTTCATTAATGCTGATGTTCAAACAATCGTTATGGGTATGGCTGCTTCAATGGCTAGTGTCTTAGCTACTGCTGGTACAAAGGGCAAACGTTTTGCCTTACCTAACTCAGAGATTATGATTCATCAACCACTTGGTGGCGCTCAAGGTCAAGCAACAGAAATTGAAATTGCTGCTGCACATATCTTGAAGACAAGAACATTAATCAACAAGATTTTGGCTGACGCGACTGGCCAAGATATTGAAATTCTTAACAAAGATACAGATCGTGATAACTATATGACTGCTGAACAAGCAAAAGAATATGGTTTGATTGATGAAATTATGACTAACAAAAAGGGTCTTAAATAATTTTTGACGCTTCAAAGGCACTGACAAGTTAATTGTTGGTGTCTTTTTTTGAGCGAAAAATTACTCGTATTGACCCTTACTATGCTATACTGACGCTATTAAACGAAGGTAGGAATGATAAAAATGGATATTTCAATTATTGATGCATCAAAAGTAAAACGAGATCTTGGTCTCGTGATTGGTGATCCAAATGCGCCAAAAACGATTGTGGAATTTATTAATGTTCGTTGCCCTTACTCTAAAGAATGGTTTGAAAAATCTAAAGAAACTCTAGATGGTTATATTGCAGATGGTAAAGTCAAACGTGTCATTAAACTCTTTGATAAAGAAAAAGAATCCTTACAACGAGGCAATATTGCGCATCACTACTTGCCACTAGATAATTCACAAAAGTCATATGATTTAATTACTGAATTATTCAAAACGCAAGAAACTTGGAAGGACTTCACACTTGAAGAAGTTGCTACTTATATGGAAGAAACGTTTAACTTAACGGATGTCTCGGACAAAGTAGCAATTGACGCTATTATTAATGAAGCAAATGCTGCACATATCCAATTCGTTCCAACCGTGATTGTTGATGACCATATTTTTGATGAATCAATTGATATGACAACATTAAAATCATATATAGATAACTAAGGCCACAAAAAAACCAGATAATCATAATGACTGAAATCTCAGTTATTATGATTATCTGGTTTTTTATCGTTCACTAACCTTTTAATCCTTTAGCTTGTCTGACCATATCTTCAACGACAATATCAAAAATATCCCCAAGGCTGGCACAATATTCTAGTATTTTCCATGGATAATTTGTATGGAAGTGTAACTTCATTAGGTCAGTGTCACCGGCAACCATCAGACTATCACCCTCAAATTGACGGACAATCTCATCATACAAACGATCCTCGTCTAGCGTACTACCTTCAAGCAACAGTTGTACATCATATTTAAATTCAATCATGAAACCACCCTTTCAAGACGTTGATTTATTTTTCACCAATTCGAACTTTTTCAGCAAATTCATTAATTTTTCGTAATCGATGATTAATCCCCGACTTTGAAATTGGACCTCCTGGCACCAAGTCGCCAAGCTCTTTCAAGCTAACTTCTTGATGTACCAATCGGGTTTCAGCAACTTCTTTTAATTTAGAGGGTAGCTGACCTAACCCAACAGAATGCGCGATGAATTCGATATTCGCAATTTGTTTATTTGCGGCATCGGCAACCTTGTTCATGTTTGCCGTTTCACAGTTAACCATGCGATTTACCGAGTTACGCATATCACGGACAATTCTAATATCTTCAAACTTCAACATAGCTGTGGTTGCGCCAATCAATGATAAGAAATCAGCAATTTTTTCTGCTTCTTTCAAATAAACAATATAACCACTACGACGTTCAGTCATCCTCGCGTTGAAGCCAAATTTATTAATCATCTCGCAAATCGTTTGGTTATGTTCTTCATAAACAGAATAAATTTCTAAATGATAACGGCTGGTTTCAGGATTATTAACTGAGCCACCCGCCAAGAATGCGCCCCGTAAATATGAACGCATCATCATATCATCATGTGACAATAAATCAGTTGGCACACCCATCTTAAGTTGCATATCTTCAATAATATCCAAATCTTTTAAGACAAAGTCGCTTCCTGTTTTCAATCGCACAATATAAATGTTATTCTTTTTTAATTTCATTTTACGACGCACTAATAGTTCGCTCGTAATATCATAAAATTCATTCAAAAGTTCATAGATTCGTCGCGCAATTGCGGGATTTTCAGTCTGAACATTTAAAACAAATTGATGATTAATAATACTCAAAGATCCGTTCATTCGAATCAACGCCATTAACTCTGCTTTGGCGTTGTTTCTCCGGACTTTGAGGGTTGTTAATTCTTTTTTTACTTCACTTGCATATGACATTTATTCACCTTATCTTCGTGCTAACTATGCTCTCTGTGTCTTAATTCATGATTTGGTCGACCAACTAAGTCCATTAATTCCTCAACAACCTTGTTGCCGTCATGAAAGACACCCTGATCTTTTAATTTTAGGAAATTCGATGAGATAACACGGCAATGTTGTTCCCTTAATCCGTTAAAATCGTGTTCAACTTGAATTAAGTTTTCATCATATTTTTCTTTGTCCATGTAACCTTCTGGTACCTGCGCCGTATTTACAAGGACTGTATTTACGAAACATTGACCCAAATGCGCATTCAAAATTCGAACGTGATCCGCATCCGTAAAGTGTTCTGTTTCACCCTTTTGCGTCATGATATTACAAATGTAAACAACTTCAGCTTTTGTTTCTGCCAAAGCTTTTCCCACATTCCCAATAACTAAGTTCGGTAAAATACTTGTGAATAAACTACCGGGCCCAAGGACAATCTGGTCCGCACTCAAAATTGCCTCAACTACTTCTGGTACGGCAGCCGGCATTTCAGCTTCATTTTTTTCGTTTGACGTCACCCAAACACGTTTAATTGATTTTCTGGCAGCTGTAATTTCTGCTTCACCAGCTAAAAAGGTACCGTCAGAAAATTCCGCATTTAAAACTAATGGTTCATCGGCAACTGGAAAGACGTGTCCATCCACTCGCATCATTTCTGATAATTCTTGCACAGAGGCGAAAACCCCTTTTTTCATTTCGGCCAATGCGGCAATAATTAAATTACCAATTGCGTGACCGGCAAAGAATCTATCCGATGTATCAAATCGATATTGGAAAATGTCCAAATAAATTTCTGGTAATTCAGATAGAGCCGCAAGAACGTTACGAATATCACCAGGCGGCACAACATTCACGTAATCTCTGATAATGCCGGACGAACCGCCATCATCAGCTACCGTTACAACAGCCGTAATATCAGCATTTTTTTCTCTCAAACTTTTTAAAATGACTGGTAGTCCAGTTCCGCCACCAATCACAACAATTTTGGGCCTATGTCCATTTTTTGTCATGATCTATTCACCGATTCCTTACTTTTATTAATATCTCGATGGGTAACATTCACTGGGTACGTGACCTTTAGTTCTTCACTCAAGCGTTTAGCTAGAGCAACTGAACGATGTTGTCCACCTGTACAACCGATTGCTATTGTTAAATTAGTTTTACCTTCAGCTTCATAACCGGGTAAAATTGATTCAAGTAATGATTCAAACTTTGTGTAGAAGCCTTCTGTTGCGGGTTGCTTCATTACATAATCATAAACAGCTTTATCCAAACCTGTCTGTGGTTTTAATTCTGGAATGTAGTGTGGATTAGGTAAGAAGCGGACGTCCATTACGATATCTGCATCAATAGGTAACCCATACTTAAACCCAAACGATAAAATCTCAACGTGAAAACTTGCCGTTTCTCTTGTTTCAAAGTTATGGAAAATTTCTTCGCGTAATTGACGTGGCGATAAATCAGTTGTATTAATCACTAATTGTGCTTGTGTTTTAATATCATTTAATAATTCACGTTCTTTTTCGATACCATCCATAAGACGGCCTTCCATTGCCAACGGATGCGCGCGTCTCGTTTCTTTGTATCGTGAAACTAGTTCTGCATCTGATGCATCAAGGAATAAAATCTTAGTCGTCATGAATTCAGTATTATCAAAACCTGATAACATTTCAATAATTTCATCATAAAAAGCGCGTGATCTTAAATCCATAACCAATGCAATTTTTGAAATCTTACCTGATTCTTTTACTAATTCCCAGAACTTAGGTAATAAGGTTGGTGGTAAATTATCAATACAAAAATAACCAAGATCTTCAAAGCTTTGCATTGCGACCGTCTTACCGGCCCCACTCATCCCTGTAATTACAACTAACTCTAACGTATCTGCCATTTTAATTCCTCCAAATCTACTTTCATCAGTATAACATACCTGGTGTTTCTTTTGTATCCGTGTACAAAAAAAGAGTTGTTTCCAACTCTAAATCGTTTCACCAAAGATTTTCATTTTTATTGCTTGTCCTGTTGGTGTACTGGCTAAGCCACCAACACCTGTTTCTCTAAGCGCACTTGGCATCCGTTCACCAATATCTTTCATCGCCATAATGACTTCATCAGCAGGAACCTTATTAGATAACCCCGCTAATGCCATATCAGCAGCCGTTAGCGCATTAACCGCACCAATTACATTTCGCTTAATGCATGGAATCTCTACCAAACCGGCAACTGGGTCACAAACCAACCCTAATAGATTACTTAACCCCATCGCAAAGGCTTCCGCACATTGTTCTGGTGTACCACCGGTAATTTCAACCGCAGCTGCAGCCGCCATGGCCGATGCACTCCCAACTTCCGCCTGGCAACCGCCTGTTGCACCGGCAATCATCGCGTTATTTGCGACAATCATCCCGAACGCACTAGACGTGAATAAAGCTTGTATCATTTTTTCATGTGATAAGTTCAAGCGTTTTTGAATCATAAAAATAACCCCAGGCAAAGTACCAGATGAACCAGCGGTGGGCGTTGCGCAAATAAGTCCCATTGACGCGTTGACTTCATTAGTCGCAATTGCATATTGCATGGCTTCTAAATTAGCATCTCCTGATAACGACTGCCCTTTTTCACGATACTTCCGTAATAAAACGGCATCCCCACCCGTTAATCCAGTGGAAGAAGTCACACCTTCACCGTTAGATCCCCGTTCAATTGCTTGTTTCATAACTTCTAGATTAGTCGACATTTTTTCAATGATAACAGCTCTAGTTTCACCGGATTGTGTCATTTCTTGGTCAATCATCAATTCTGAAATTAATTTATTTTCTTTATTTGCGGTTGAAACCAGTTCAGCAATACTCTTATACAAGATGGAACCTCCTATTTTAAATAGATGAGATTATGGGTCAGTAGCCGAAGTTGTTTAAGTTCAGTTTCAGCAAGATTTTTTGTTAAATCATATTCATATATAAACTCGTTTGGTGTTAATTCAGATTCATTTTGGCTAATAATACTTGTTGTCTTTTTAATTTGATTTTGAATTTTATCTTGATTAATTGGATTAGCCTCTAACACTAGTATCGGTAAGCCACCCTTTGGGAAAAATTGTTGATTTTTAATCGTGAATGCTCTAATTTCAATCGTCCCACCACCGATTGAACAACCCATTAATGAAATTTTTTTAGTTTCATTTTCGAGCGTTAGTTCAGCACTATTAGGATGATTAATGGGACTTGGATGGGAATCTTCAATAAATTGAATGTCTATCCCCATTTTTTCAGCAATTTGAATTGCTTGGGGACAGCGAACATCATCGGGTTCAAAACCTAAGACACCCGCAACCGTCGCAAAATCGGTTCCATGCCCGCGATGCGTTTTAGCAAATGATTCAAAGTACCGAACTTTTAATTTAGTTATCTGTCCATTAAATAGTTGAAAACCAACTTTGCCAATTCTGGCAGCGCCGGCCGTGTGGGAACTAGATGGTCCTATCATAACTGGTCCAATAATATCAAAAACGCTCTTATACTTATTGCCCATGGCCAACCGGTCCTCCAATTTATTTCATTCTTCTTTAAAGTTACCACTTTTTCCATAAAAAGATAATAAAAAAAGACAGATTCTCATCTGTCTTTTCAAAATTACTTATTCATTCGTGCACGATCACGTTCTAAAATTGGTTTTAAGTAGTGTCCTGTATAACTTTCAGGCACTTCAGCAATCTCTTCTGGTGTTCCAGTAGCAATAATTGTTCCACCACCGTCTCCACCTTCTGGACCTAAATCAATTAAATGATCAGACGTTTTAATCACATCCAAGTTGTGTTCAATTACTAGCACTGTATTACCCGCGTCAACTAAGCGATTCAACACACCAAGCAATCGTTTAATATCATCTGTGTGTAACCCAGTCGTAGGTTCATCCAGAATATAAAAACTCTTACCATTTGACTGACGGTGTAATTCAGAAGCCAATTTCATTCGTTGTGCTTCACCACCAGATAAGGTTGTTGCTGATTGGCCTAATGAAACGTAACCTAACCCAACATCTACAATTGTTTGTAATTTACGTCTAATCTTAGGGATTGGTTCGAAGAATTTTAAAGCTTCGCCAACTGTTAAATCTAAGATATCAGCAATTGTTTTATTTTTATAAGTCACTTCAAGTGTTTCAGAGTTATAACGTGCGCCATGACAAATTTCACATGGTACGTAAACGTCTGGCAAGAAGTTCATTTCAATTTTAATAATTCCGTCACCTTTACAGGCTTCACAACGGCCACCCTTAACATTAAAACTGAAACGGCCTTTTTTATAACCACGTAATTTAGCTTCATTAGTTTCAGCAAATAAATCACGGATATTATCAAAAACACCCGTATAAGTTGCGGGATTACTTCTTGGTGTTCGGCCAATTGGGCTTTGGTCAATATTAATCACACTCTCAACATTTTGAACACCCGAAACTGATTTATATTTACCTGGTTTTTCAGAATTACGGTTTAACTTTTGCGCTAAGACTTTTTTCAATATTCCATTGACTAAAGTTGATTTACCCGAACCTGAAACCCCTGTTACTGAGATGAATTCACCCAATGGGAAATCAACCGTCACATTCTTCAAGTTATTTTCTTTAGCGCCAGTAATTCGAATCTTCTTACCGTTACCGTCACGTCTTGTTTCAGGTAACGAGATGAATTTTTTACCAGACAAATACTGACCTGTTAAAGATTTACGACTCTTCTTCACTTGGGTTGGTGTTCCGGCAGCGATAATTTCACCACCTAATTCACCAGCCCCAGGACCCACATCAATTAAGTAATCAGCGGCCATCATAGTATCTTCATCGTGTTCAACTACAATTAACGTATTACCTAAATCACGCATTTTCTTAAGTGATTCAATCAAGCGATCATTATCTCGTTGATGTAACCCAATTGAAGGTTCATCTAAAATATATAAGACACCTGATAAATTCGAACCAATTTGTGTGGCTAATCGAATTCGTTGCGCTTCACCACCTGAAAGTGTTCCCGCAGAACGTGATAAGGTTAAATAATTTAACCCAACATTTTCCAAGAACGTTAAGCGATCACGAATTTCTTTCAAAATAGGTGCCGCAATAACAGTTTCTTTTTCTGACAATTCTACATTTTCAAAGAATGGTAAGCCATCGCCAATTGAAAGTGCAGAAATCTTACCAATATGTTGCCCATTAACTTGTACGGCTAGTGCTTTACGGTTCAAGCGGTAGCCATGACATGTTTGGCAAGTTAAACTTGTCATATATTTACGCATCTGATCACGTGTAAAATCACTATTCGTTTCTGTATGGCGACGGCTAATATTTGTAATAACCCCTTCAAATAGCGCATCAACATCACGAACACCGCCAAAATCATTGGCATAATGAAAATGGAACTGACGTGTCCCTGAACCATTTAAAACAATATCACGTTGTTCATCCGTCAAGTCTTCAAATGGGACATCCATTGGAATTCCAAAAGCTTCTGCTGCTTGTGCCAACATTGATGGATAATATTGTGAACTAATTGGATTCCAAGGTTCAATCGCCCCATCAGCTAACGTTTTAGTTGGGTCCGGGACAATTAAATCTTCATCAACCTCTAGCTTCATCCCTAGTCCATCACAGGTCTCACAAGCGCCAAATGGTGCATTAAATGAGAACAAGCGTGGTTCTAATTCACCCACCGTGAATCCACAAATTGGACAGGCATAATGTTCAGAAAATTGAAGTGTCTCACCATCTGTTTCGCCATCAAGAATATCTGCAGTTGCATACCCTGAAGATAATCGTAATGCCGCTTCAAATGAATCAAATAAACGTGAACGAATCCCCTCTTTAACAACAATTCGATCAATCACAATATCGATTGAATGTTTCACATTCTTTTCTAGCTCAAATGTTTCGTCAATATCATGTAGTTCACCGTCAACGCGTACACGGACAAAACCTTCACGTTTGATTGTTTCAAAAACCTTTTTATGTTGTCCCTTTTTATTACGAATAATCGGTGATAAAATTTGTAATTTTGTTCGATCTTCTAATTCCAGAACGCGATCAACCATTTGTTCAACGGATTGACTCGTAATTTCATGACCATCATTTGGACAGATAGGATGTCCTACACGAGCCCATAGTAATCTCAAATAATCATTAATCTCGGTTACTGTTCCAACAGTTGATCGTGGATTTTTTGAAGTTGTTTTTTGATCAATCGAAATAGCAGGTGATAACCCATCAATTGAATCAACATCTGGTTTATCCATCTGACCTAAAAATTGTCGTGCGTATGCTGACAAGCTCTCAACATAACGTCGTTGGCCTTCAGCATAAAGCGTATCAAAAGCCAATGAACTTTTTCCTGACCCCGAGAGCCCAGTAATAACAACTAATTTATCTCTTGGGATAGTGACATCCACATTTTTTAAGTTATGCGCACGCGCACCATGAATCACAATTTTATCGTTTTTCAAGAAAAAACCCCCTGTTTATAGCATTTGTGTTTTCAATTCCAATACCGTATCACGTAATGATGCAGCTGTTTCGAAATCTAGTTTCTTAGCAGCTTCCTTCATTTGTCCTTCTAAACGGTCAACCATATCTTGTTGCTCTTTTTTATCCATATCCAAAAATTCTGTTTCGGTAAATGTCTTAACTGTTCCTGAATTATCTTCAATTTTAGTTGGCGTAATTAATTCGCGAATTGCTTTTTTAATTGTCGTTGGCGTAATACCGTGTTCTTTATTGTATGCCATTTGGATATCACGACGACGCTGTGTTTCTTCAATCGCGCCTTTCATTGAATCCGTCTCTTTATCAGCGTACATAATAACGCGTCCATTTTCGTTTCGAGCCGCTCGTCCAATCGTTTGCACTAATGAGCGCTCACTACGCAAGAAACCTTCTTTATCGGCATCTAAGATAGTCACCAATGAAACTTCAGGCACATCAATACCTTCACGCAACAAGTTAATCCCGATTAAAACGTCAAATGTTCCTAGACGCAAATCGCGAATAATTTTTGTTCGTTCCATTGTTTTAATATCACTATGCAAGTAAGCCACTTTCATCCCTAACTCTTTCAAATAATCAGTTAAATCTTCCGACATTTTCTTAGTTAAAGTTGTGACAAAGACTCGTTCATTTCGTTCTATCCTCAAATTAATTTCACCAACTAAATCATCAATTTGACCCATAATTGGTCGAATCTCAATAATCGGATCAAGTAATCCGGTTGGTCGAATAATCTGTTGAACTACATCCGTTGTTCGCTCACTCTCGTAAGGACCCGGTGTTGCAGACATATAAATGACTTGGTTTACATGACCTTCAAACTCAGCTAACGTTAATGGTCGGTTATCTAAGGCACTAGGTAAACGGAATCCATAGTCCACTAACATTTGTTTACGCGCGCGATCACCATTGTACATCCCACGAATTTGTGGCATAGTCACATGCGATTCATCAACAACAATTAAGAAATCTTTTGGAAAGAAATCAATTAAAGTATAAGGTGGTTCACCCGGTTTTCGACCATCCATATGACGCGAATAATTTTCGATTCCTGAGGTGTAACCCATTTCACGTAACATTTCTAAATCGTAAGTTGTTCGTTGTTCTATGCGTTGCGCTTCTAATAACTTGTCTTCACCCTTTAATTCTTTTAATCGATCGGCAAGTTCTTCTTCAATTCCTTCAATAGCATGATCCATAACGTCATCATTAGTCATAAAATGCGTTGCGGGGAATATAGCCATATGTTCAAGTTCACCCATAACCTCACCCGTTAATGAATCAACCTCACGGATACGATCAATTTCGTCGCCAAAGAACTCTACACGAACTGCTTTTTGGTCACGAGACGCTGGGAAAATTTCCACAATGTCGCCGTGCACTCTAAAACGACCACGTTGGAAATCAATATCATTTCGTTCGAATTGAATATCGACTAACTTTCTAAGTAAATCATCACGTTCCATCGTCATTCCCGTTCGTAATGAAATCACGTGATCGCGATATTCCGTTGGATCACCCAATCCAAAGATACTTGAAACGGATGCAACAACAATTACATCGTTACGTTCTAACAATGAACTTGTTGCTGAATGTCGTAATTTATCAATCTCATCATTAATACTTGAATCCTTTTCAATATACGTATCACTTGAAGGTACATACGCTTCCGGTTGGTAATAATCATAATAACTCACAAAATATTCAACCGCATTGTTGGGGAAAAATTCTTTTAATTCGCCGTATAATTGCCCAGCTAATGTTTTATTATGTGCCAAGACTAACGTGGGACGATTAACTTCTTTAATCACATTTGAAATTGTAAACGTCTTACCTGTTCCTGTTGCACCTAATAATATTTGTTCTTTTTTACCGTCATTCAATCCATCAACTAACGTTTCAATTGCTTTCGGTTGATCACCAGTTGGTTCGTATTTTGAAACTAAATCAAAAACACCATCATCATGTCTATCAATCAAGTTAATCCCTCCAATACAATCATTTCTAGAAATAAAAAAAGCCCGGAATAACCCACCAGGCTCATTTAACAATGATTATTCTCTATCAATTATATTAGCATACCGAACATACTTTCGCACGTTATCTCACTTATTTTACTGACTTTTTTTAATTAATGAGATCGAAAAAGGAAGTCCCATACGCCCACTTATCGGCAATACATAACTTCCTTCTTTATTTATTTTTTAATGATATCTAATGTTATTTTTTTAATTTTGTCTTTATCCGTAAAATCTTCAGTTAATAACTCTGGTAATATTTCTTGTAAAATATATTGTACGCTCGCTAAATCCGAGAATTCAAGAATTGTTTTCAAACTTTCTTGGTAAATTTCAGTATAAACCGCTTCAGGATTACCCTTTTGAATCTCACCGAATGATTCATACAATAAGTCCAATTTATCGGCCACGGACAAAATTTTGCCTTCTAAGGTATCATCTTTGCCTTCCGACAACCGACGACGATAAGCGTCTTGAAATTCTTCTGGAATTTCATTCACGATAAAGTTTTCCGATAAGGATTCTTCAACATTAGCCAACATCTCTCTTAACGTTGGTGTAGCGTATTTAACTGGTGTTTTAATGTCGCCAATAAATCGTTCAGTATAATCGTGATTTAACGCTTTTTCGTACAACATCCGCCAATCAATCTTATTTCCAGCATTCTCTTCTACGTCGCCTAAAAATTGAGCAGCTTCCGTTACTTTAAATGAATGCTCCGCTACTGAATGTTCTTCATATTTAAAATAGCCCGGTGCTCGTCTCAATGTTTCTAAATTACTTAAACTCTGTAAGTATTGATGCATTCCCATAATTAACAGCTCCCTCGCATTTTTTATCTAAATTTTTACAATCTTACCATAGATGGAAAAGATAATTCAAGCGTTACCATTTATTTCCTAAAAAAATAGCGCTAAATTTATATTTAGCGCTACTCTCCAATTAGGCGTTGACGATTGCCATAATTGCTTCTTCAAATGCGAGGCATTTAGCTTGCGCCTTTTCATCTGTTTCAGCTTGTGTTCCCACATAAAATTTAATTTTTGGTTCAGTTCCTGAAGGACGAATTGCAATCCAAGAACCATCTTCTAAAATATATTTCAAAGCATTTGCCGTTGGTAAGCCAATTTCTTCAGATGTTCCATCAGCTAATTGTGCCATACCAGTTGTAAAGTCTTCTAACTTAGACACTTTAAAACCAGCAAAATCTTTAGGTGCATCTTCACGGAAAATAGTCATCAAGTCTTTAATTTTTTGAACGCCTTCAATACCTTCAAATGTTAGTGCTTTTGTATTTTCAGCGTAATAGCCATATTCTTTAAACAAATCATCTAATCCATCAGATAACGTTTTATCAGATTGTTTATAATAAGCAGCCACTTCAGACAACATCACTAATGCTTGAATTGCATCTTTATCACGAACGAAAGGACGAATTAAGTAACCGTAACTTTCTTCAAAGCCAAACATGAAGGTATGTTCATTTGTTTCTTCATAACTTTGAATTTGTTCCGCAATAAATTTGAAGCCCGTTAACACATTAATCATTTTTGCATGATGTGCTTCGGCAATTTTAGTTGCTAATTCAGTTGAAACAATTGATTTAACCCCAACAGCGTTGGCAGGTAATGTGCCCGCGTCTTCACTGGCTGTTAAAATGTAATTAAACATTAAAACGGCAATTTGGTTACCCGTTAATAATTTGTATTCACCATCAGCTTGGCGCACGGCAACACCCATACGATCAGCATCCGGATCAACAGCAATCAATAAATCGGCATGTTCACGACGGCCCCATTTAATAGCTAAATCAAATGCTGGTGCGTCTTCTGGGTTAGGTAATTTAACCGTTGGAAATTCAGGATCACCTTCAGCTTGTTCAGGCACAATCTTAAATTGTTCAAAGCCGGCTTGTTTCAAAGCACGTTCGCCCAACATTTTACCTGTTCCATGAAGTGGTGTGAAAACAAGTTTCATTGAAGAACCAACTTCATCAACTAATTTTTGATTAATCGTGACTTTTTTAACTTCGGCAAGGTACGCAGCATCGACTTCTTCACCAATAATTTGAATCATTTTATCAGCTTTTAATGCTGTTTCATCGCCTACTTTAATAGCAAATAAATCATCAGCTTCACGAACAAAACCGGTAATCATGTCTGATTCTTCAGGTGGCATTTGACCACCGTCTTCACCGTAAATCTTGTAACCATTGTACTGTTTAGGGTTATGGCTAGCTGTAATCATAATTCCAGCATAAGTAGCTAAATGACGAACTGCAAATGATAATTCTGGCGTAGGACGTAAACTTTCAAAGACAAAACTTGGAATACCATGAACGCCTAAAACGCGAGCTGATTCCATAGCAAACTCTTGTGATTGGTATCGTGAATCGTAACTAATTGCGACACCGCGCATTTTAGTTGCATCATCTAACGTGTCCATAAAACGAGCTAATCCTTCAGTTGCTTGACGAATTGTGTAAATGTTCATCCGGTTAATTCCGGGTCCCATCAAACCACGCATCCCAGCAGTACCGAATTCCATTGGTTGATAAAAAGCTTCCTTTAAATCTTCTTGGTTATTTTTAAGCGAAACAATTTGATTTTTGAGCGTTGCATCTAACGTTTCTTCATTTAACCATATTGAATAACTGTCTTCCCAAGTCAAAATATCACTCCCATTCATATAATATTTCTATTATACAATAAATGCGCTTACTATTCAGGATAATAAAAAAGATATCAGAATAATTCTGATATCTTTTTCCCAGAAAGGCGTTCCCGCTCAATTCCTGCTTGAATTACTTTCTCTAAAAGGACCTTAAATTGCTCGGTCTCTCCCTCGCTAAGGACTGCTACACTCTCGTCATTAACGGCGGTTACTCTGTCAAAAATAACTTGATAGTTATTAATCGCTTTAGCTGTCGGGTAGAGTTCTGTCTGCCGTTTATCAACGTCGGACATTTTCTTTTCAATCCAACCATTTTTAATTAGTTTTGAGATGGCACGCGTCACGACACTGTGATCCCGGTAAATATTTTGGATTAGTTTATCCTGACTAATTCCAGGCGATTCACAAACTAATAACACATAAAAAAAATTACTTTCAGAAAGTTTAAATTCTTTTAAAGTGTCATTTATTCTTAAACGAATCATTCTATTGTAAATTGTTGTCAATTTTTCAACTTCATGCGTATCGTAAAAAGAACGTCCATTCATATTTTGCATCTCAAAACTCCTTAATTTTTTCTTTCTTTTCTAAAGTAAACTAATCCGATTAATCCGATTAGCATTGAGATTACCATAATAAAGATCATTGAAAAACGGTAGCCAATTACAAATGATGCCGGAATACTGGCAATAACAATAATAATTGTATTAAATAATGACCCACTAATTTGTCTTAATGTATTCGTTAATGTTGTTGCGTGATTAATCTCTACTGGACTCAAATCCTTCAATGCTTCAGTCGTGGCTGGTGCCATTACTGCACCAACTCCTGCCAAACGAATGGCATATGTGACAACCGAGAGCCAAACGGGAAATTCAGCCGTTAATAATAGCATTGGCAAAACTGAAATCATCAACATTGAAAAACCAAACACGAATATTTTTTTATACCCATATTGGTCATAGAGATTACCAACAATAGGAGAAATGATAGCATTAATTGCCGCTCCCGGCAACATAATTAATCCAGCAGTCATACCTGATAGATGTTGGTTATTTTCTAGAAACATTGGCATGACTAACTCAGTTCCTAATAAGATACCAAAAACAAGCATGATTAATGAAATCATTGTAGAAAATGACCGTACTTTAAAAATACGAATATTCAAGAAAGGTTCTTTAAGTGTTAATTGACGTCGACCAAAGTAAACCATAATTAAGGTTCCAATTACAATAAGTCCAAGGGCAATTAATACTTGTTCTCTAATAATTGAAATACCAATTAAGATAGCCGTTAGTCCAATCGATGATGAGAAAAACGATTTAAAATCAATTTTAGCCGCTTGCTTTTCTGAGTAATTAGGTAAAATGAATAAACCAATAATTAAAATAGTGAGCATGATTGGAATAATAAAAATGAATAATGCTCTCCATGGTAAAAAGGTAATCATGACCCCTGATAATGTTGGCCCAATTGCTGGTGCAGCTGAAATCACCAGCATTGAAAGACCCATTACAGTTCCACGACGTTCAATTGGATTAATCGTAATCATACTAATCATCGTGAAAGTCGTTAACACACCACCGGCTGCGGCCTGAATTAATCGACCTAATAAGATTGCCCAGAAATTTGCACCACTTGATGCAACCAGGCTACCAACAAGGAAAACAACCATAATTCCGATAAAGATCTGTCTTGTTGAATATTTTTCATACAGGGTTGCGGACAATGGCGTCGAAATCCCGACCATTAAAATATATCCCGTTGTTAACCATTGAGCCGTTGCAAAATTAACATTTAACACCGAAATTAATTTTGGTAAGGCAGTAATCATCAGTGTTTGATTTAGCAATGCGGCAAAAGTCGCAAGTAATAAAATCGCACCGATTGTGTTTCTTTTTTTGTTTGTCATTCTAATTCTCTTCTCGCTTAGATTTACGTTTATACACTATTTTATGCATAAGTAGTTTAAATAAGTATAATGTGCATTTGCACATAAAGTCAAGCAAAAAAATAGGCCCATAAAAAGGCCCATTCAATCTTTTAGTTTAATTCTGCATCTTTTAATGATTCAAGATAACCGAATGCTTGTTGTCCAGCAATCCCACCATCACCAACGGCAGTCGTAATCTGACGCAATTCTTTCTTACGAACATCACCAATCGCAAAAATACCAGGTACATTAGTACGCATATTTTCGTCAGTTGGAATCCAACCGTAATCATCAGTAATGCCAAGCTTTGTGAACGCCGTTGTCATTGGTTTAACACCAACATAGATAAAGACACCACTGGCAGGTACTTCTGACGTTTCGCCAGTTTGATTATTCGTTACTTTAACACCAGTCACTTTACGATCATCGCCAACAATATCTGTGACGTTACTATCCCAAACAAAATCCATTTTATCGTTTGCAAATGCACGATCCTGCAAGATTTTTTGAGCGCGTAACTTATCACGGCGATGAATAACAGTCACCTTAGATGCTAATTGTGTTAAATAAGAACCTTCTTCAATCGCTGAATCTCCGCCACCAATAACAACAACTTCACGATTTTTAAAGAATGCCCCATCACACACCGCACAGTATGACACGCCTCGTCCACCAAAGGTTTCTTCGCCTTCAGCACCTAATTTTTTATACTCTGAACCAGTTGCAATAATTAAGGCTTTTGTTTCAAAAACATCGCTATCCGTTGTAATAAATTTCGTGTCACCTTCGGTTGTAATATCGCTTACGCTTCCATAAGCATATTCTGCTCCAAACTGTGTCGAACTTTCGTACATTTCTTTTGCCAAATCAGGTCCTAAAATTGATTTGAAACCAGGATAATTTTCAACTTCGGCAGTATTATTCATTTGCCCACCATAGATACCACGATCAATCATTAAAACCGATAGATTCGCACGTGATGCGTAGAGCGCAGCAGTCATTCCACCGGGTCCAGCACCAATCACAACTACATCATATTTTTTCGTCATCAGCCTAACCTTCTTCCTTTTAGTAAGTAATATAACAATACACCATGCATCTTTTTTTGTCCATCTAATTGCTTGCCCTTCAAATAAAAAATAGGTCTCAAGTTTAACTAACTTGTGACCCATTTAACTTTAAAGAACGATTTTATTTATTTTTAGCCGCATCTTCTGCAATTAATTTTGCACCTAAAGTTTTCAAGTATTCTTTTAATTCATCTTTAACTTCTTTATGTTTCAAGCCATACTCAATACTCGTCTTGAGGTAACCAAACTTATAGCCAACGTCATATCTCGTACCCTTAAATTCATGGGCAAAAACGCGTTGCACTTTATTCAATGCATCAATAGCATCAGTCAACTGAACTTCATTCCCAGCACCCGGTTTTTGATGTTCAAGAATCCCAAAAATTTCGGGTGTTAATAAGTAACGACCAATGATGGCTAAGTCACTGGGTGCCTCTTCGGGCGTAGGTTTTTCAACAAAGTTTTTAACGTTAAATAAGCCGGGTTTAACTTCAACTTCTGGATTAATCACACCATACTTCGACACTTCTTCGTGTGGGACATTCATTACAGCCAAAGTTGATGCATGCGTTTCATCAAAACGATTCATCAATTGACGCGTTAATGGCACTTTATCTTCCATTAAATCATCGCCTAACATAACAACGAACGGTTCATCGCCAACAAAGTCTTTAGCCATTAAAACAGCGTCACCAAGACCTCTTGGATGTGATTGGCGAATGAAATACAAGTTAATATCTGTTGTTTCTTCAACTAACTTAAGTAATTCATCTTTATGCTTTGCTGCTAAATTAGCCTCAAGTTCTGGCACTGAATCAAAATGATCTTCAATTGGTCGTTTTCCTTTACCCGTAACAATTAAGATATCTTCGATACCTGATTGACGTGCCTCTTCAACAATGAATTGAATCGTTGGTTTATCAACAATTGGGAGCATTTCTTTTGCCATTGCTTTAGTTGCTGGTAAGAATCGCGTTCCTAATCCGGCAGCAGGAATAATAGCTTTCTTAACTTTTTGCATTGTTTAATCCCCTTTTATTCTGCTAATTCAGCTTTACCTTCACGGTTAAGTAAAGACTCGATTACCAAGTTAATTTCTTTATTATTATATAGGACATCATAGATAGCATTTGTAATTGGCATATCAATTCCTTGTTGTTGAGCTAATTCATAAGCTGCTTTAGCCGTACCAACACCTTCAATAACCATACCCATGTCAGCAACAACGTCATCTAATGATTTACCTTTGCCTAATTGGTCGCCGGCACGCCAGTTACGTGAATGCACACTCGTAGCTGTAACGATTAAATCACCCACACCAGAAAGACCCATAAAAGTTAACTGGTTAGCACCGAATGATGTTCCTAAACGCGCAATTTCTGCTAATCCACGAGTAATTAAAGCCGCTTTAGCATTATCGCCATAGCCCATACCATGTAACATACCAGCACCAACGGCAATAATATTTTTCATAGCTGCACCAATTTCTACACCAATAACATCATTGTTTGTGTAGATTCTCAAGAATTTATTCATGAAGAGATCTTGAACAAAACTTGCAGCAGCAGGATCAGCACTTGCTGATACGATTGTTGTTAAATCACGATTAGCAACTTCTTCAGCATGACTTGGACCAGAAAAGACAACGACACTACCACGAATATCAGCAGAAATTTCTTCTTCAATTACTTCTGAAATACGTTTATGTGTTACTTGTTCTAATCCTTTACTTGCATGAATAACAATTGGTTTGTTACCTGTTTCTTTTAAGATCGTTGCTACTTGTTTAGCAACGATACGGCTTGCTTTTGTTGGAACAACAAATAAAATAGCGTCAACTTGATCCAAAGCTTCTTTTAAATCGTCATATGCATGTAGATCTTTAGAATAAGTATAATCATCCAAGTAATGTGTGTTCGTATGGAACTCATTCATTTCTGCTACTTGTGCTGGAACGTTTGACCAAAGTCTGACATCATGACCATTTTCAGTTAGGATATCAGCCAAGATACTGCCCCAAGAACCGGCACCTAATACTGCTACTTTTTTTGTCATTATATAATCTCCTTCAAAATTTATTCATTCTAAGCATACCAAATTCTAAGTCTAATAGCATTAAATTTATTTCTATTGTCCGTCCAAATACCATTGATTCTGTGGTTCCCAATATCTTCTTAATAACAACCAACTAATTGAGCCAACAAAAATCACTAATGAAAGCAATTGAGAAACACGGATTGTTGAGAATAACATTAAGCTATCCGTTCTCATCCCTTCAATAAAGAACCGACCAAATGAATACCAGATAAGGTACGTAAATAAAATCTCACCGCGTTTAAAAAGGTGTAATCGATGTCGTAAGCTAATTAAGATGAAGAAGCCGACCAGACTCCACAATGATTCATATAAGAACGTTGGTTGATAATATGTACCGTCAATATTCATTTGATTAATAATAAATCCAGGTAGATGTAAATTTTGTAACACCTCTAACGTTGTCTTTCCACCATGGGCCTCTTGATTAACAAAATTACCCCAACGGCCAATTGACTGTGCGAGTAAAACAACTGGTGCCGTTAAATCGAACAACAGCCATGCCGATAAATGACGGCGCTGACTGAACACAACGACTGTTATTATTGCCCCAATTAAGCCACCGTAAATGGCGATTCCACCATCCCAGATACGATAAATCTCGCTTAGATGTTGTGAGTAATAAGACCACTCAAAAACAACATAATAGAGACGTGCGGAAACAATTGAGATTGGTAATGCCCATAAAACCATATCATAAATGGTATCTTCATCGATACCTATCTTCTTACCTTCAAATATTGCCAAGATAATCGCAAGAATCACGGCACTGGCAATGATGACACCATACCAGCGGACTTCACTGGGGCCTAATTTAAAGGCTATAGGATTCAATGCGGCTAATAAAAAATTCAATTCACTCTCATCCAATCTCTAATCTTTTTTTGAATTTGTTTGGATTAATCCATTTAAATTATCTTCAAATACTTTTGTTGCATCATAACCCATTGTTTTCGCACGGAAGTTCATCGCAGCGACTTCAATAATGATGGCCAAGTTACGTCCAGTTTTAACTGGTACCGAAATTTTAGGTAAATTCACATCGAAAATCTTCACGAACTCTTCACCATTACCCAATCGATCAAATTGTTTATCTGGTGACCAATTCTCTAAATGAATAATAAGTGAGATATCCGTGTCATCACGGACTGCACCTGCACCAAATAAATTCATAATATCAATAATACCAATGCCACGAATTTCAAGTAAATGTTTCAAAATTGCAGGCGCTTCACCAACAAGTGTCTCTTCATCTTTTTGGAAAACATCTACACGATCATCAGCAATTAATCGATGACCACGTCTAATTAATTCAAGTGCTGTTTCTGATTTACCAACACCTGAATCACCGGTAATCATCACACCAAGTCCATAAATATCGACTAAAACACCATGAATTGATTGGCGTTCTGAAAGTCTAGCTTCCAGATAGTTAACCATGTTAGAAGATAGACGAGAAGTTGTTAACTTAGAAATTAAGATTGGAATATGTCGCTCTTTAACAATCTCTAACAGCTCAAGCGGCACATCTAAATCATTTGAAACAACAAAACATGGCGTTTGGTCTGTCGCCAGTTGATCCATCACAACTTGCCGATTCTCATGTGTTAATCCGTTTGCATAAGCATGCTCCGTCATCCCAAATAACTGAATACGTTCTTTAGGGTAAAAATTAAAATACCCCGTCAATTCAAGACCCGGACGTGAGATATCACTTGTTGTTATTTTTTTATCATCCAGGTACTCTTTTCCAATTAAAACGGTTAATCCCATTGCATCTACTAAATTTCTAACTGAGACTTCATTGGCCATATTAGTGCCCCCTATTGTCTATTTTGAATAAAGTAATTTGTTACAATCGTGTTGGAAATACTCATCACGATTGAAATCACAAATGCCGCCCAAAAACTCGAGAATTTAAATTCATTACCCACGAAAAAGGACGTCATTTGTAACATGAACGCATTAATGATTAGATAGAAAAAGCCTAAACTAAATATTGTCACCGGTAGTGACAGTATCACTAAGAATGGTTTAACTAACATATTTAAAACAGCTAATACAAAACTGGCAATTAACGCTACCCAGATACTTTTTACGAATAGAGTATCCGGAAAAAAGCCAGATATTGCCAAGAATAACACGGCATTAATTAAAACACGTTGCCAAAATCCCATATGAATCACCTCATTATTATTTTTTATCTGTTACTTCTACATCTTTTATAATTTTACGGTCACTTTTATTTTTGGTTGTTGATCCAGTTCGTTGACCAGCACTAGATGTAAACTGCTCAAAAGAACTAGTAAATGAACGTTTCTTCCCTGGAATACTAATTGCTAACAAGATATAGACAAGGATAAATGCGCCTTTTGTCGCAAAAATTAGCATTAAGAATAGAAATCTGACAAGCGTTGGATTCCAATTCAAGTATTCAGCAAGTCCAGCTGCAACGCCAGATATAATTCTATTGTTTGATTTTGTAAATTTTTTATTTGTTTTCATTTTATAGTTCCTCCATTCAGAATAATCTACCACCATTGTACTTCTTATCATACTTATTTGACAATTCTAAAGCGTGTTCTTTACTTAAATTTTAACGTTTAACTAAAAAAATAGCTAACAATTATTAAATTGTCAGCTATCGAATAACTACTACTTATTCGTTTTCTTTTTCTAACTCAGATTTACCGGGGTTTAATTCAGTAATCCGACCATTTTTCAAGTATACAATCCATTCACAGACGTTAGTCACATAATCACCGATACGTTCAAGGTATGTGGCAACCATTAAATAGTCAGCACTTCCCACAACCGTTTCCGGATTAGTCTTCATTTCATGGATACATTGATCATAAATAGTTGTAAAGTACTGATCGATTTCAAGATCTGATTTAGCCACTTTACGTGCTTTTTCAGCATCTTTTTTAATATAGGCAGTTAGAACTTCTTCAACCATTTTACGTGCATGATCACCCATAATACCAATCTCATCTTCGATTTCTCGCACTCTAGGATTACCCTTAACACGGATTGTCGATCTTGCGATACTTACCGCATGGTCACCCATTCGTTCTAAATCTGAAATAGCCTTCAAAACAGTGACGATATCTCGTAAATCGCTCGTCACCGGTTGGTACAGCGCAATCATTTCAAGCGTTTGCTTTTCCAACTTCATCTCACGTTCGTTAATCTTGTAATCCCCGACAATGACTTCATGAGCCAATTCTTTGTCGTGATTAATGAAGGCACTGACAGATTTATGAATTGCTTCACTAACCATCATGCCCATTTCACTAAATCTAATGTGTAGCTTTTCTTGTTCTTCATCAAAAAGTAATCGCATGATTTTGTCTTCCTTCCTTAACCGAATCGACCACTAATGTAGTCATCCGTTTCTTGATGCTTAGGTTGTGTAAATAATTCTCTCGTTGGTGCAACTTCAATTAAATGGCCTTCCAAAAAGAAAGCCGTTCGATCTGAAATTCGAGAAGCTTGTTGTAAATTATGAGTCACTATTATAATAGTATATTTTTCACGCAATTCTAGCAACATATTTTCGATTTTACTACTTGAACCTGGGTCCAAAGCACTAGTGGGTTCATCTAATAAAATAACTTCAGGTTCAACCGCTAATACGCGTGCGATGCAGACACGTTGTTGTTGTCCACCGGATAAAGCGAGCGCATTTTTTCCTAAATCATCTTTGACGTCATCCCAAACGGCCGCCTGTTTTAAACTTTTTTCAACGGCTTCGTCTAATGTCGCTTTATCTTTAATACCAGCCAAACGCAAGCCATAAACGACATTTTCATAAATTGAGAATGGAAATGGATTAGGTTGTTGGAATACCATACCCACATTTTTACGTAAACTTACCGTATCCATTTTAGGACCATAGATATCTTCACCCTTTAATTTTACGGCACCAGTAATAGTGACGCCCGGGATTAAATCATTCATGCGATTTAACGTTCTTAAATAAGTTGATTTACCACAACCGGAAGGTCCAATTAACGCAGTAATCCCCTTTTCATTAAAGTCGAGATCAATGCCTTTGAGCGCTTCTTTCTTACCATAATACAAATGAACATCATTCGTTTCAATTATCTTACTCATTTGCGCTCCCCCTTAACCGAAGTTTCCTGAAACATAGTCATCCGTTAATTTAATTGTAGGTCGTGTGAAAATAGTTGTCGTTTTATCAAATTCAACTGCGTTTCCTGAATGGAAAAATGCCGTGTAATCCGAAATACGTGATGCCTGTTGCATATTATGTGTCACAATAATAATTGTGTATTTTTCTTTTAACTCTAAAAGTGATTCTTCAACAATTCGACTTGAAATTGGATCTAAGGCACTCGCCGGTTCATCTAACAATAGAATATCAGGTTCCATGGCGATTGCTCTAGCAATACACAAACGTTGTTGTTGTCCACCAGATAATGATAAGGCACTGACATTCAAATCATCTTTAACTTGATCCCAGAGTGCGGCCTGTTTTAACGATTTTTCAACACGTTCTTCAAGTAATTGTTTATCCTTCATACCATGACGTTTTAAAGCAAACGTAATATTTTCATAAATTGATTTTGAAAATGGGTTAGGTCGTTGAAAAACCATCCCAATATGTTTTCTCATTTCATAAATATCAACATCATCTTTATTAATGTCCAAGTCACGATAGATAATTTTCCCTGTGACATCAGCAATCCCATCATTCATCCGGTTCAATGACCTTAGGTAAGTTGATTTACCAGAACCAGACGCACCAATTAATGCCGTTATTTTAAACCGTTCAAATTGTAAACTAACATCCCTAATTGCTTCATTAGACCCATAATGAACATGTAAATCTTTTGTCTCTAAGGCAATTTCATGTTTATCCTCATTGAAGGTCATAATTCTAGATTTTTCAATATTATTTTCTGCCATATTCTTGACCCCCTGAATGATTTATTTGCTTGATGTGATTTTACGATAAAGTGCCTTACCACCAAAACGTGCCAAGAAGTTAAATAATAAAACGGCGATGATTAAGACAGCCGATGCACCAGCTGAAACAGCCGATGCATCCGGCATAATACCTTCTGAGTTAATCTTCCAAATATGAACGGCTAACGTTTCAGCTGGACGCATTGGATTTAATGGACTTGCAATATTTGCTGGATTCCAGTTTGTGAAATCTAAAGCAGGTGCACTTTGTCCGGCCGTGTAAATTAAAGCAGCGGCTTCACCAAAGATCCGGCCAGCACTTAAAATAACTCCTGTTAAAATACCAGGTACTGCATCCGGAACGACCACTCTGGTCACAGTTTCCCAACGTGACAAACCTAATGAAAACCCAGCTTCACGTTGTGAGTACGGAATTGCACGTAATGATTCTTCAATTGATCTTGTTAATAAAGGTAAATTAAAGAATGTTAACGCTAATGCACCCGATAGAATTGAAAATCCAAAGTTAAATTGAACAACGAAAATTAAGAAACCAAAAAGACCAACGACAACTGAAGGTAATGAACTTAAAATTTCAACAGATGTTCTGATAACAGTTGTTACCCAGTTGTTCTTTGCATATTCTGATAACCAAATACCCGCTCCCAATGAGATAGGAAATGAAATCAGTAACGTTAATAACAAGAGATAGAATGAGTTAAACAACTGAATACCAACACCACCACCGCTTGAAAATGATTTCGCTGGAGTTGTTAAAAATTGCCAGCTAACATGTGGCAATCCTCGAACTAATATATAACCAAGTAAGGCAGCCAGAACTAGAACAACAAATCCTGCGATACCGTATAAAATACTTGTAGCAATTTTATCTGCTTTTTTAGGATTCATTATTTAAGCGCCCCTCTCTTACCAATAACTCTTACAACCATATTAAAGAATAATGACATTAATAATAGAATTAAGGCAAGTGACCAAAGCGCATTATTTTCTAATGAACCCATGACTGTATTCCCAATTCCCATTGTCAAAATACTTGTTAATGTTGATGATGGTGTAATTAAACTTGATGGCATTAATGATGCATTACCAATAACCATTTGAACAGCTAAAGCCTCACCAAAAGCACGTGCCATCCCGAAGACAACAGCAGTCATAATGCCCGGTGTTGCTGCCCTTAAAATAACTTTATAGATTGTTTGCCAGCGGGTTGCTCCTAAAGCTAATGAAGCTTCACGGTAGTAGCGAGGGACTGATTTCAAGGTATCAACAGTCATTGACGTTACCGTTGGCAAAATCATCACAAATAAAACGAATGTTCCTGATAAAATACCGAACCCCGTCCCACCAAAAATACTCCGGACAAAAGGTACAACTACTGAAAGACCGATAAATCCATACACGACTGAAGGAATACCGACTAATAATTCAGTAACCGGTTGTAAAATTCGACTACCTTTATTAGGCGATATTTCAACCATAAAAATGGCCGTTCCAATCGCAAATGGTGTCGCAATTAATGCTGATAAGAATGTGACAAAGAACGATCCAGAAATCATGGGTAAAGCACCAACTTCTGGCTTACCTGATTTGTCTAGTGTTCCGGGATTCCAACTTTTACCCAATAAAAAATCTTTAATTGACACTTTATCAGTAAAGAATGTCGCTAATCCCTTTGAAGCCACAAAATAAAAGATAGCAAGAACAATGGCAACAATTAACCCAATACAGAAATAAGTAATTATTTTACCGCGCATCTCAAGTTTAGATGCTTTAGACTTTTTTAGTAAACTTTCACGAATCGGATCCATACCTACATCCCCTTCTTAATTGCTATAATTTTTCCATCAACAGAACGTTTGACTTCCATCTGCGTGGTTGGAATATAACCTAATTTGCTAACAACTTGTTTTTGAATTTTGTCTGACGTCATATAGTCTAAGAATTGTTTAGTTAAGCCAGTGGGTGCACCATTCGTATACATATGTTCATATGACCAGATTTTCCATTTGTTTGAGGCCACATTACTTTCAGTTGGTTTCACATTATCAACGGAAAGCGAATCAACCGTTTTATCTACGTACGAGAACGCCATATAACTAATTGCACCAGGCGTTGATCCGACAATCTGACGTACCATCCCCGTTGAATCTTGTTCCTGCGCATCCTTACTTTGTTGGCCGTCTAAGCCCCATTTTTCAAATGTTAATCGTGTTCCAGAACCAGTTGCGCGATTCAATAGAACGATTGGCAAGTCTTCACCGCCTAATTGTTTCCAATTCGTTAGTTTACCAGTAAAAATTGCAATAAGTTGTTTCTTAGAGACATTTTTAACGCCAACGTCTTTGTTCACAACCGGTGTAATCCCCACAACACCAACTTGATGATCAACCAATTTACTGGCATCGATCCCTTTTTTCTCTTCAGCAAATACATCCGAATTACCAATACTTACGGCTTTTTCTTGAACTTGACTCAATCCTGTTCCAGAACCACCACCCTGAACGTTGACAAAGACACCAACATTTTCGGTACCATATTGTTCACCAGCCGCTTCTACTAACGGTTGTAAAGCGGTTGATCCAACAATTGTGATCGATTTACCTGAACTCGATTGTGTTTCACACCCCGATAAAACTAATAACATAACTGTTAAAATACCGCCAACCAATACTAAAGGCCCTTTTCTCATCATAACTTCCTCCGCAAATTCTCGACATTTAACTCATACATCCAGTTTATATTTTCAATGTAAAGGTCATGTGGTTGAATTGTAAAGATTGTGTAAAGGTTACAAAAAAAGCCATAACATAGTGTTATGACTTTAGTCGTTATTTCAGTTCTGGTGCGTCTGTCTTGAATAGATCTTCAGTAGATACACCACCATGTTGTTCAATTAAGCTTGTTTTTTCTTTTTTCTGTGCTTTTTTCAGTGTTTCTAGCGCTTTACTCTTTTTGTAATTGTAATCAGATTTATTCACCTTAGTAAAATTACTTGGCGTGTAGAATCTTAATAAATCACCTGTGATAACACTATCAGATAATGATAATGACGTTGTCACGTGCTTCAATTCTTTATCATAAGTTTTTTGTTGTTCCGCCGTTAGAGTCTTAATTTCTTTACCGGTCTTCGTATCGTATGTCGTATTCCCGACTTTAGTAAAGTTTGGCGAAACGAAATCACCATTTCTAAAGGCCACGGTTTGATTACGATTTTTTGACAATAAATCATTACCAAATTGAACCGTATCCGTATTTTTAACCCCTAATAGATCAAGTAAGGTTGGTAAAACATCAATTTCACCACCATAAGTATGATTAATGCCACCCTTAAGGCCATCCATATGAATCATGAATGGAACCTTCTGGAACATTGTTAAATCATAACTCGTAACTTCTTTTTTACCTAAAAGTTGTGCAATAGCCTTTTTATGATTATTAGAGATCCCGTAATGATCACCATACATGACAATCATACTATCTTTGTATAGCCCAGATTTCTTCAAATAACTAACAAATTCTTCAAATGATTGGTCCAAGTATTTAGACGTTTGTACGTATCCATCAACTGTACTATCATCTGTGGTCGTCTTTTTAATCGAGACATTTGCACTATCCAAATCATATGGATAGTGGTTAGTTAATGTAATTAATTTCGCATAGAATGGTTGAGGTAGTTGCTCAATGTACTTAGTTGACTGCTTCAAGAAAATCTTATCTTTCATCCCATAACCAACTTTGTAGTTAGTTTTGACATCATAATAAGGTTCGCTGAAGAAGTATTGGTACCCAAATGATTTATACGTATTATTACGATTCCAGAAACTACCCACGTCACCATGGAAAGCCGCCGTTGAGTAGCCTTTTTGATCAAGAATAGCTGGCGCTGATTGGAATGTATTTTGTGTCCCATAAGTTGTCATTGCTGACCCAGATGGTAATCCGTAAAGTGATGATTCCAACATCATTTCGGCATCAGACGTTTTCCCCTGTCCTACTTGATGGAAGAAATTATCAAACGATAACGTGTTTTGATCATGATAATATTTATTAATGGTAGGCGTTACTTCTTGCCCATCCCATTTATAATCAATCATGAACTGTTGGAAACTTTCTAAATGAAGCACAAAGACGTTTTTACCCTTTGCTTTTCCATAGTATTGAATATTTGAACCCGCACGATTCTTATTCAAATAACTCAGGACTTCATCCATATCTTTTGATGTTGCATTTTTACGTGTCGCACTTTCTTTTTGTGTTTGATAAACGTTATATCCGGCATAGAAATTTAAGCCCAAATATTTAACAATATAGTTATTATCAAAAGTTCTCGTTAACAATTGAGGACGATCTTTACCGGCTAGACCTAAGTTACCGGCAGTTAAAAGAATAGACGCAATTGTCACAATAAAAGCGTAACGTTTCTTGATTGGATTATAATCAATTTTGACTAACTTAAATATAAGTAACAAAATTAGAAGAATAACATCAAGATAAACGAAAAAATCAGTTGGACGTAAAATACCAGCAATTCCTTTATCTAAGTTATTTGCAACTGAACCTGAATTTTTAATGATTCCTAGTGATAGAAAATCTGAAAATTCACGATAATAGACCATATTTGCAAAAAGCCATGTTGTTTGAATAAAATCAACAATCAGCAAAATCCAATATGATTTTTTACCTCTAAAGTAAATTGCAATTCCGAACAGCAATAAAGCCGTTGGGATTGGGTTTAAATAAAGTAAAAATTGTTGCATGCTCCCCGTCGAACCAAGCGTAAATTTTGTTTCGTACGCAACGACAGTTTTAATCCAAAATAAAACGAGCGTCAAGAGGAAGAAACCCCATCTTGAGCTCAATTTATCCTGAACATATTTTAAAGTTGACCGCATCTTAGTGCCTCCATTTTTTTAAGATCGATTTTCGAGAACACGAAAATGTCTTTAAATCTATGTTTCAGTTAATGATTAACCAAACAATAAATCGTAAACTTCCATTGCAATTAAATCAATATCATCAAATGGAAATCTAGTATGGTTACCTAAATCTTCTAACGTATATGCCTTCATAGCTGGATCATATTCAACGATTCCTTTTTCAACGCCTTCACGTTCGAAGTGTCTTGTTTGGATTTCGCCGTTTTCTTCTTTTTGCATAGCCTCTAAGCGGCTAATGATTGCGACTAACTGAGAATTTTTCATAGTTGTTCCCCTTTCAATATCATAGTTAATAATACCAAAGTTTCTCCGTATTTACACCTGATTATACAGATTATAATCGTTTCTTAACATGTTTTTATGCTAAACTATTAGTTATTAGACTTGGAGGCCGATAAAATGGGTTTATTTAGAAAAGATTTGAACGATCAAGTATTCAAAATAGAAGTTTCAGATATTCGTCAATTTGATGATGAAGTGAGCCAAATTCCCGGTATGATTAAGTTAACTATGGGCGAACCAGATTTCAATACGCCGGATCATATTAAAAAGGCTGCCATTGAAGCCATTAATGAAAATTACTCCCATTATATGGGAATGGCTGGCGATATTGAATTACGTACGGCCGCCAGTGAATTTTTCAATGAAAAATATGGTGTTAGTTATGATGCTCAATCTGAAATATTAGTCACGGTTGGTGCTACTGAAGCTATCGCAACTGCCTTACAAACTATTTTCAATCCGGGGGATGCGGTTCTTGTTCCTACTCCGCTTTATCCCGGTTACATGCCATTAATTACCTTAAACCGGATTAAACCCATCTACATTGATACACGTGATAACAACTTCAGATTAACGCCCGACATGATTAACCAAGCCATTGCTGACAATCCCGACGAAACCATTAAGGGGATTATCTTGATTAATCCAAGTAATCCAACTGGTATTTCTTGGACTGAAGACGAAATTATTGCGATAACCGATGAAATCCGAACACAAAAACTTTGGGCTATCAGTGACGAAATTTATAGTGAATTAACTTATGGACATAACCATATTTCGATTGCTAAATATATTCGTGACCAGACTGTCTTAATCAATGGCTTATCTAAGTCACATGCAATGACAGGTTGGCGAATTGGGTTTTTACTCGCACCTAAAGCTATGACTGACGAATTAAAGAAGGTCCACCAATATCTAGTTACATCCGCAACGAGTGTTTCACAACGTGCTGGTATTGCCGCTTTACGCGATGGTAAGGATGACGGTCGTATTATGAACGTTGAATATAAAAAACGTCGTGATTTTGTAATGACAGAGATGAAAAAAATGCACTTTGAAATGGCGGAACCCAGTGGCGCTTTTTATATCTTTGCTAAAATCCCTGAAGGTTATAATCAAGATGCAATGGCATTTTGCAAAGACCTAGCATTCAATCACAAGCTTGCTTTAATTCCAGGTACTGCCTTTGGCGAATCTGGTAAAGGTTATATCCGCCTAAGTTATGCCGCAAGTATGGATAACTTAGTTGCTGGTATGGAACGTTTAAATGCTTATATGACAGAAAACAAGTAAATACATGACCATAAAAATAAGGCACTAAACCATTTAGAGAATCTAGATGGTTTAGTGCCTTATTAATTTACCGTTTTGTTAACGAATCACTCTCAATAATCATATTTTCTAATTCAATTTGAGTAACATCCGTATCCTGAATATCAATTGTTAACCAATATTTTTTATTCATATGAAACCCAGATGTAACACCGTCCACATGTTTCATTTGATCAACATGTTCTGGCTTTAATTTTAGGTTTAACAATAACTTGTCATCTCTTTCAAAAATCATTGCCATCATCTTACCGCTACTAACTTGTTTCATAATCGTCCACAAGATAGTTTGTTTCCGACTCGGATTATTGAATGGATAAGACTCGGTTGTGTTTGTTCGATCTAAAATGAATTGAATTAATTCTTGACGTTTCAAATCCATATTGACCCCCACTTTTTACCTATTTAATCATCTAGTCCCACTTCTTCTACTTTGTCCGGTTTCATGACTAACGCGAACATCCCAGCGAACAAGCCAAGATAGTAAGTCAGCACACGCCACAACAGCATGGCTAATATTAATTTACTATGACTCGTCATGAAACTAGAAAAGACAATTGCAAAGCTGTATTCCGCTCCACCGGTTCCACCAGGAATTGGGAAGAGTGAAATAACCATCACAATCAGCACGTGAAGCGCCGTAATCATAACAATGTCCACTGACGTATAGCCGAGTGACAACATGATGAAATATGGTACCAAATAGTAAAAGGCTAATTGGAAAAACGTTAGCACGAAAACATCAAATAATATTTTCTTTTCGTTTTTCATCCGTAAACTCTCTTTGTGAAAGTTCTCTATCTTTGAATAGATGCTCGTATTTAAGCGCTCAAATTTATCACCTTTAACGAATAACTTAACAACCAACATACAAGCGGCCACTAATTTTTTAGTAAAAGCGTACCAGTACATAATCATTAACAAACCAATAATTACGGCTAAATGGATTACAAATCCAAAAATCACAAAAACCATCAAGTAGTTCACTTTATCTTGTATGTATTGAAACCCAATCAATAAACAAACAATGAAATTAATTACGATCATAGCTTGGTAAACAACGAATTTCATTAATAAAATTGAACTGGCGCGTCCTGCATCAATACCAGATTGAGCCATTGCAAACAATTGTGCGGGCTGCCCACCTGTTGAAAAAGGTGTAATTCCATTAAATAATTGTTCAATTAACGGGATACGGATAGCATTCTTGAATGTAAATTTTTTATGTTGTCCCCTAAGAAATCGTTTGACGATAAATGCTTCAAATACAAAATACATACAAACGCAAAATACCGCAACGAGTAGCCACCAAACATTTATGTTAACTAAGTCCTTAATGAGTGACTCCAGCGACACATTTCTTAACGAATAAGCAAATATACCCATTCCAATTATGACCATCAATATCAATAGTCCTACATTTTTTCGAGTCATTTTTTAATCCTCTTTGCTCTGGTCCAAATAAAATTGATGCCAAATCTCGGCCAGCCTGTCCTCAGAGTAATAAGCTGACGCCTGATCTGCTTTATCGTGTAATACCGTTAAAGCATTAGGATCTTCTTTTAATTTTCTCAATTTAATTTGCATGTCATCAACATCCGTTGCGGCATCATAATAACCGTCAATAACCGCTTTATAAAGGTCAAGGTCACGCAATAGTACAGGCGTACCACAGCTAAATGCCTCTAACACTGACATTGGAAACAGTTCATTAAAGGATGGTAATAAGAAAAGATTAGCAATATTGTAATAATTCACCAATGCCTCACGATCAATAATGCCAGTAAAAATTAAATTACTTGGTGGATTATCGACTACCTTCTTTAGTTCCGCGTAACCATCAGTTAACTTCCCAAATGAGAAGCCACCAGCCCAGATAAACTGAATATCAGGATTCTGTTTGGCCAGAGTAATAAAGTCAGGCACACCTTTTCTTTCTTGAACTTGTCCATCACCAAAGACAATAAACTTATCAGCTGGAATATTTAATTCGTCTCTAAAAGTTTGTTTCTCTTCTGCCGTTTTTTCATAAAAAACTTTTTTTGACACAAAATTAGGAATATACGTCACATGTTCTTTAGGAATCTTAGCTGCTTCGAGTTTTGGTATAAAACTTGGATTAACAACAACGATATGATCCATTCGCTTATAAAAAGCAATCACGTACCAATAAAAAATGGTTTTAAAAGGTTGCGGGATTTTAACGCTGCCTTCTAATGTTTCCGGTAAAAAATGGACGTAACCAATTTTTTTACCACGACCAGGCATAAAAGTCGAAAGATAATACGGAAAATTAATCGTATGGTAGTGACTAATATCGGAACGGCTATACTTATTCACACTGATTTTAAATTCAGTCGGAAAACGTTCTTTGAGTAACCTCATCATTTCGGTATAGGCACTACCAACTCCTTGTCCTTTAACCGAGTCGGCTGCAGAAAACATGTTAATTAATAGCATGGCTGAAACTCCTTTAAAAAATAGGTACGTTTATAAATGACTAATTTCGTCATCTTCCTCTTCTAATTCTACATATTGAATTTGCGCATCTTGATAGAATGCGGCAACTTTAGAGCCAAATGTTGCTGCCGAAATTTCTTTTAATTTATTTAAACGTGGCTCAGGGTCAATTACTTGATCACGCTTATTGAGATAGTCGATAACATCTGTAACCATCTCATCTTCAGAAGCAAACGTCTTCCCTATTTCTGGTTTATCTATTAATTCGTCAGTATAATCACCCGTCTTAGCAAGTACTGGTGTGCCAGCCGCTAAGGCTTCAATAAACGTTAATCCTTGTGATTCCGTAACTGAAGCGGAGATAAATAAGTCGGCCAATTGATAGTAATGGAAGACCTCGTCATTATCGACTTCGCCAGTAAAGCGCACATTAGATTCTAAATTCATACTAACGACTTGTTCTTCAAGCGTCTCACGAGCTGGGCCATCCCCAACAATTAAGAATAAAATATCTGGCGTTTTTTCAACAATTGCAGGCATAACATCAATTATTTCTTTTGTATTCTTTTCAAAAGCTAATCGACTCAAAGCAAGCATAACTGGGCGATCTTCAGCAATACCTAACTTAGACCGATAATCCTCAGTTTCTAATTGCTCAAATTGAGAGATATCTACGCCAGTTGGAATAATACGCATTTCTGATTTCACACCATATTTTTGCAGTAGATTTTGAACACGATCACTTGGTGCCACAATTCCACTCATGTGATAAGCAAATGTTTTTGTCATTTGTTTAACATGATAAGGTTTTAACAGTTTACCATTAGCAATATAATGCAAATAATCTTCATACATCGTGTGATATGTGTGTAAACAAGGCACTTTTAAATTTCTCGCAACAAATTTACCAATCCATCCCATAGAAAATTCGGTTTGCGTATGAATAACATCTAGGTTTAATTCCTTAGCCACTTGATACGCTTGAAATAAGCCTCTAACAGCGATTCGTCGATCCGTGAAGGAGACAAATGGGATGCTAGAAAACCTAAAGATATTACGTTCATAAACCGTCTTATCAACGTGCGGATCAGTTGTTGTAAAAATATAGACCGTATGGCCTTCTTTTTCGAGCTCATTTCTTAGTGTCTTTATTGAAGTCGCCACACCGCTCACTTGTGGAAAATATGTATCTGTAAAAATCCCAATATTCACGATAAGGTCCCCTTGTCTGTTCTAGTATAATATCCTTAATTATATTGGTTTCTGGTTCGTTATGCAATAAAAGTACATTATTCTCATTCATTCCCAATTAAAATAAACACAAAAAAACTGATAATCGAAATTATCAGTTTTTTTAATATTTGAATTACTTCATGTAAGATTCAACTAATGCGATAACTTCTTCATTAGTTTCACAATCAGTGACAGCCTTATCAGCCAATTCTTTCATTTTCGTTGTATCTAATTTTTTCATTAGACTACGTGTTTTAAGAATTGATGAAGCGCTCATTGAGAATTCATCAAGTCCCATGCCGGCTAGGATTGGCACGGCAATTTGATCTCCGGCCATTTCACCACACATACCTGCCCACTTACCTTCTTTATGAGCCGTATCAATTACCATTTTGATCAAACGTAAAATTGATGGGTTATAAGGTTGGTAAAGGTATGAAACTTGTTCGTTACCTCGATCAGCGGCCATTGAGTACTGAATTAAATCATTTGTGCCAATACTGAAGAAATCAGCATATTTAGCTAAATGATCACCATTCATAACAGCAGCAGGAATTTCCATCATCATACCGACTTCAAGTTTTTCTGCTACTGGCACACCAGCATCGATTAATTTAGTACGTTCTTCAACGTAGATAGCCTTAGCTGCTTTGAACTCATCAACGGTTGCAATCATAGGGAACATGATTGCTAATTGTCCGTAATGAGAAGCTCTAAGTAATGCGCGAAGTTGTGTTCTGAAGATATCTTGACGATCCAAACTAATTCGGATTGCACGATAACCTAAGAAAGGATTCATTTCCTCTGGTAATGGTAGATAAGGTAATTCCTTATCGCCACCAATATCCATTGTTCTTACGACAACTTGTTTACCGTTCATACCTTCAACTGCAGCTTTGTAAGCTTCAAATTGATCATCTTCTGAAGGTAATTCACTGGCATCCATGTATAAGAATTCTGAACGGAATAAACCGACTGCTTCGGCACCATTATCTAGTGCACCAGCAACATCTTTAGGCGTACCAATATTAGCAGCTAAATCAAAATGAACACCATCAGCCGTAACCGTTTTAGCGTCTTTTAATTCTTCCCATTCAGCCTTTTGATCAGAAAAAGCCTTTGCTTTTGCTTCGTAAGTTGAGATTTCTTCAGCAGTAGGATTGATAATTCCGTCACCATTGATACCATCAACAATAACCATATCGCCTTCTGTAATTGCAGTCGTTGGATTTCCAGCGCCTACAACAGCAGGAATTTCAAGTGTACGAGACATAATAGCAGAATGAGAAGTACGTCCACCAACATCAGTAATAAACCCTTTAACGAATTTACGATTTAATTGGGCAGTATCCGATGGTGTTAAATCATGCGCAATGACCACGACTTCTTGGTCAATAAGCGCAGGATTAGGGATAGAAACGCCTAATAAATGACTCATTACACGTTTTGTAACATCACGGATATCGCCGGCACGTTCTTGCATATAAGCATTATCAGTCATGCCTTCGAACATTGAGATGAACATATCTGTAACATCTTTCAATGCAGCTTCGGCGTTAACTTTATCATTTTTGATTTTATCGCCAATGTTACCCATAAGTTCAGGATCCGAAAGAATTGTCAAATGGGCTTCAAAAACCTCGGCTTCTTCAGCGCCGAGGTTTTCTGCAGCTTTTTGTTTGATTAACTTCAAATCTTCGCTTGCTGCTGCAACGGCAGTATCAAGACGTTTGATTTCTGACTCTGGGTCTTCAATGCTTACTTGCGAGAATGATAAATCGGGTTGAACTAACATATATGCTTTAGCAATGGCAATACCATCACTAGCAGCAATCCCTTTTAGCATTTTCGACATTATTCAGCAAGTCCTTCTTTCGTCATTGTTTCTGTAATAGCTGCGATTGCGTCTACTTCGTCAGCACCATCAGCAGTGATTGTTACGTCAGCATTTTGACCAACGCCTAATGACATAACGCCCATGATTGATTTTAAGTTTACTGATTTTTCTCCGTAAACCAAAGCAACGTCAGAAGTAAATTTACTTGCTGCTTGTACCAATAATGTAGCTGGACGTGCGTGGATACCTGTTTCTGCGATTACGTGAAAGTCTTTCTTTTCCATAATTAATTATCTCCTCGGTGTTCTATATTTTTTATTTTAGAAAAATGCATAACCCACTTACAAAAGCAAAGAACGCGTTTTCATTAGTAAGTTAAACGCATTAACCTCTAGAGATAAATAGTACCATTATTTAAAAAATGATACAAGTCTTTAGTCATTTTTTTAGTTTTTTAAACTGACATACTTATAAATAATCTGGCCTTCTCTTTGCGCATTACCAACGATTGCTTTACGTAACTTCTCTTTTTGCCAAACAAGTTGAAAAGCCATAAATTCATCTGGGTTAATCGTGATTGTCTCTATCTCTCCGGCAATTAACGCATCAATCTTTGCTTTATAATCTTCGCTCATTTTAAGACCCCTTTTCGCTAAAACCTTCTATCTTTATTTCATTATAGAATAGACGCTATAAAATGTAAAAAATGAATGCAAATTACTTGCAGAAGTTTTTTACATTTTGTATACTAATCATCGAAGGTCAAAGAAGGTCAACGTGCTTTGATCTTAAATATATTATGAAATAATAACGAATTAAATATGAAAGGTTGTGCACATATGATCTGTCAAAATTGTCGAATCAATCAAGCAACGATCCACTTATCAACTAACTTAAATGGCCAACATCAAGAATATGATTTATGCCAAAATTGTTACCTCTTACTTAAGGATGAACAAGAACGTTTAAGTAATGGTCAAATCCGTAACAATCAACAAGACCCCTTCAGCTTTGGAAATCTTGATGAATTATTTAATGCCATCGCACCAAATGGTCAAAACAATGACCCTCAAAGAAAAGATCAAACGCCCCCTACCCAAGCTGGTAGAAACGGTGGCGGTCGTAAAAATAACGGAAAAGATACAATCCTTGGCCAGTTCGGGCTAAACCTAACTGACGAAGCACGGGCAGGAAATATTGACCCAGTTGTTGGCCGTGATCAAGAGATTGACCAAATTATTGAAATATTAAATCGTCGGACAAAGAACAACCCTGTTTTAATTGGCGAGGCTGGTGTCGGTAAAACGGCTGTTGTTGAAGGCTTAGCTCAAAAGATTGTTGACTCAGCTGTTCCACAAAAATTGTTGAACAAACAAGTTGTACGTTTAGACGTTGTCTCATTAGTCCAAGGAACTGGAATTCGTGGTCAGTTTGAAGAACGTATGCAACAATTAATGAAAGAATTAAAAGCAGATAAAAATATTATTCTCTTTATCGATGAAATTCACGAAATTGTTGGTGCCGGAAATGCCGAAGGCGGTATGGATGCGGGGAATGTTTTGAAACCTGCTCTTGCTCGAGGCGAATTGCAATTAGTTGGCGCAACAACGCTAAATGAATACCGTCAAATTGAAAAAGATGCTGCCCTCGCACGCCGTTTACAACCTATTCAGGTTGACGAACCTAGCGTTGAAGAATCAATCGTGATTTTAAAGGGGATCCAAAAGAAATACGAAGCTTACCATCATGTTCGTTACAGCGATGAAGCAATCGAAGCGGCTGCTTCTTTATCTGACCGCTATATTCAAGATCGTTTCTTACCGGACAAGGCAATCGATTTACTTGATGAATCTGGTTCAAAAATGAACCTAACCATTAAAGCAATTGATCCTAAGCTGGTTGAAGAGAAGATTAAGAATGCGGAAACACAAAAACAGGCCGCATTAAGTGCTGAAGATTACGAAAAAGCAGCTTACTACCGTGATCAAGTTGCAAAATTCAAAGAATTACAAGATAGTAATACTGATTCTGATGAATTACCAATTGTAACCGAAAAAGAAATGGAACAAATCGTTGAAGATAAAACGGGTATTCCTGTAGGCGAATTAAAAGAAAAAGAGCAACAACAATTGAAAAATTTAGCTGTCTCTCTTCAAGCTAACGTTATTGGACAAGATGCGGCGATTGATAAAGTGGCTCGTGCCATTCGCCGTAACCGTATCGGATTCAATAAATCTGGGCGTCCAATTGGCTCATTCCTATTCGTAGGTCCAACTGGTATTGGTAAGACTGAACTTGCCAAACAATTGTCAAAAGAATTATTTGGTACGAAGGATTCAATGATTCGCTTCGATATGAGTGAATATATGGAGAAACATTCCGTTTCTAAATTAATTGGCTCACCTCCAGGTTACGTTGGTTATGAAGAGGCCGGACAATTAACTGAACAAGTTCGTCGTAATCCATACAGCCTAATCCTATTGGACGAAGTCGAAAAGGCGCATCCTGATGTGATGCATATGTTCTTACAAATTCTTGAAGATGGCCGTTTAACGGATTCTCAAGGTCGCACGGTTAGTTTTAAAGATACGATTATCATTATGACATCGAACGCTGGAAGTGCTGATGCCGAAGCCAATGTTGGTTTTGGCGCAACGTCAACGGGTGCAACACATGCCATCATTGATAAGCTATCAAATTACTTCCGCCCTGAATTTTTGAACCGTTTTGACGATATCGTTGAATTTAACCCATTAAGTAAAGAAAACTTAGTATCAATCGTAAGTTTGATGCTTAATGATGTCAACGACGTACTTAAAAACCAAAACTTAGAACTTCGCGTAACAAGTCCTGTTGAAGAGAAACTGGTTGATTTAGGTTACAATCCTGCCATGGGTGCCCGTCCATTAAGACGTGTTATTCAAGAACAGATTGAAGACCAAATTGCTGACTTCTACCTTGATAATCCTGATGTAACAAAATTAGCTGCCAAGATCGAAAAAGACGAAATTAAAATTTCAGCGGATACAACTGCTGAAGTTAAAGATTCAGATTCAACTAACGCTGAATAAAGACCAAATTAAAGCCATAACTCCCAGAAAGTCAATTCTGGGAGTTATGGCTTTTTTTATTTTCTAATCCGTTTACACAAATAAATGATCATTTAGATACTTTTTTCCAATAATCACGCTTTTTAGGTTATAATTATGGTATTAGCTAACGAATGGAGCTGTTTAAAATCGCCTTAAGAGATTTCTTCCGGAATGTGTTATCAGTTTTCACAAAAACTGAGCAACCCGATTCCACTACCGATATCCAATTCACATTTAATCCTAAAATGACCCATAAACAGGAAACCACTAAGCCAAAAAGACAAGAAGTTGTTGAAGAACAGACTTTTTTACCAGCATCAGTGTCTGATGCAACAATGATTATTTATTACAAAGACCAAAATAATGATGATTTATTGCGTCCCCAAATAATCAGTGGAACAAAAGGTAGTGATTTAAGAATACAATTTGAACCAATTAATGATTATAATTTAGTTGGCATCTCAGGTTTTACCAGTACCTTTGTTGAGAGTTATGGCGCTATTATTTTAAGTTACGAAAAGAAACATGGTGCTGCCGTTTGGATTTATAATCAAGATATCGACGGTGGTTATCTTATTGGTTCGCCAACTTTATTACGAGGCCATTTACATGAACCATTTACATATGATCCAGTAAACATTCCCGGGTTCAACTTACTCCGCGCCTCAAAAACAAGTTACGGTACTTTTACGGAAGAGCAACAGACCATCTACTACTATTACCGCAATCTCAATTGGCGAACGGTCGATAAAATTGATGCCTTTATTCAAATTACGGAACGTACCCGTTGTTATGACTTACCTGATGGTAACTTTTATGCTTCTTTCCTACCGGCCGGCGGTATTTTACAAGTATTCGAGAAAATTGAAACTAACTCCGGCACTATTTGGTACGGCATGGGTGGTAATCAGTGGTTGGAAAATACATCGAACGTGCACCTCGTAGATCAGCCAGAATATGCTGTACTACCTGAAAAAGAAAGTGATAACTTTATAACAAAAAAAATTAACCGCCCTGCTTTTATTGACTATATACCCGGTAAATCAGTATCCATTTTTGCTGAACCCTACGGTAAAAAATTACAAAACGTAATGGATAACACTCAGGTTATCTTAGTAAATGAATTACAATCATCAACCAGTAACGTTTGGTTTGAATTAGAAGGTGGTGGTTTCATTGATGAAGCCTATATCAAAATCCCATATTCATTAAATTAACAGACTTGTTAGGAGTGTTGCATCATCGAACAATTAATTACCATCTTCGTAATTGCTTACTTCATCCGAGAGCAATTTGCTTATGGTGCCGTTAAAAGAATTAATTATATTTTTATGCCGGCATTTTCTTTATATCAACTCATCAATCAGTTTAAATTTTCTTCGATGAGTTTGTTTATTTTAATTTTAATCATTATTTTTAGCCTTATCATTGGTTTTTATCAAGCAAAATTTACATTAGTAAGAATTGTAAATGCTACACAGTTATATTATCGAGATAATGACGGTACAGAACAAAAAATTTATACGCATCGTACAATGGCTAAAGGTGGTCTACACTACCTAATTGGTTGGTGCTTAATTCTAATTGTTCAATTATCCGTTGGATACCTACTAACAAATGAAGCTTTTTCAATTGATCACAGTTTTAAGGAACTTTACGCTGAAGTACTTAGGGACTTGATGTCAGCATTTAGATTTAGTGACGTCGGTAATACATCCTGGTCTGTTTGGGCATTGACTGGATTTTCAAGCCTTTTTTATACTTATTTTCTAATCAAAAAATCTCCTGCCATTAAAGAAAAGTTAATTAGCAAAGATGACGCAGATTTCATTGATGAAAAATAATCGCTTCCCTGCATGAACTACTGGGAAACGATTATTTTTATTTTTAGAAACAAACTGGTTGCGACGAATACTTAATTCTTATGAAATTAAAAAGCACCTCACTGTAAGACTAATCATACTCGTCTTAACTCATGAAATGCTTTATCTGTACCATATGATAAGCGTTACACTAATTTAGTATCACGCTCTAATTTATAGTTTTGAAGTTAATTTAACGTCTGGATATTTATCAGCGAACCATCGTTCTGCAAATGCATTTTCGAATAAGAATAATGGTAAGTCTTGTCGATCTTTAACGAGTAAGTTACGAGAACTGGACATTTTTTCGTCTAATTGCTCAGGATCAATCCAACGGGCCGTCTTAGATCCCATTGGTGTCATGATAACTTCTGAGTTATATTCGTTTAACATTCGGAATTGGAATACTTCAAATTGAAGTTGACCAACGGCACCAAGAATATAATCACCAGTATTATAACTTCTGTACAATTGAACGGCACCTTCTTGAACCAATTGTTGAATGCCTTTATGGAATGATTTTTGTTTCATCACATTCTTAGCGTTGACACTCATAAACAATTCAGGCGTAAATTGAGGTAATTTTTCGAACGTAATTGGTTTTTTCAAGTTGCTAATTGTATCACCAATTTGGAAATTACCCGTATCATATAACCCAATAATATCACCTGCCACAGCTGATTCTAAAACCTCACGTGAATCGGCCATAAACTGTGTTGAATTTGATAAGCGCATTTTCTTTTCAGTTCGTGCTAACTTAACATCCATTCCACGTTCAAATTCTCCTGAACAAATCCGAATAAATGCGATTCGATCACGATGATTAGGATTCATATTAGCTTGGATTTTGAAAACGAATCCGGAAAAATGCTCATTAGTAGGTTCAATCAATGTTTCTTCTATTGTTTTATGTTCTTGTGGTGCCGGCGCATAGTTTAGGTAAATATCTAAGAAAGTTTTAACCCCAAAGTTAGTTAAAGCTGAACCAAAGAAGACGGGTGTTAAGTCCCCTGTTGCAATTTTAGCTTCATCAAAGGTATTACCAGCATCGCCTAATAATTCCACTTCATCTAACACTTCTTGATAGATACTATCTTCTTTTAAAGGATGGTCGCCTTCAATTTCGCCGGCATCATTTAAGTCGACATAATTAATACCTTTATCTTCTTTTTGGTAAAGTTCAATTCGGTGATTATAAATATCATACAATCCTTTTAATCCTTTACCCATTCCAATTGGCCAGTTCATTGGGTAAGATTCTACACCCAAGACTTCTTCTAATTCGGCCATCAAATCAAGCGGTTCGCGGCCATCACGATCCATTTTATTAATAAACGTAAAAATAGGAATACCACGCATTTTACAGATTTGGAATAGTTTCTTTGTTTGGGGTTCGATCCCTTTAGCAGAATCAATTACCATGACTGCAGAATCCACGGCCATCAATGTTCGGTACGTATCTTCTGAGAAATCCTCATGTCCTGGTGTATCCAAAATATTAACGCGTTTATCGTCATAATCAAATTGCATCACTGAACTTGTAACAGAGATTCCACGTTTCTTTTCAATTTCCATCCAATCGGATTTTGCGAAAGTACCTGATTTTTTACCTTTAACGGTTCCGGCAGAACGAACTACCCCACCAAATAAAAGTAATTGTTCAGTAATCGTTGTTTTACCGGCATCGGGATGAGAAATAATCGCGAACGTTCGGCGTTTTTTTACTTGAGTTTCTAATTCTTCTGTATTCATTTTTTGTCCTCTCTAAAACATATTACTTATAGTTTATCATAAATGATAATGAACTTCGACGTAAAATAAATAAGGTCAACAGAGCCTTTGGAGTTCTGCCAACCTTATTATCTGACTGTTTGTTATTTATCTTTTGGTTCATCCGTTGAAACGGCAGTTGGAATAATTACTTTAAGTTCCACCAATCGGGAACCATCCATCTTTTCTGTTTCAAGAATTAACCCATTATCAAGAGTAACTTGTAGCTGTTCATTGTCATCAGGAATTCGACCTAACTCAGTTAGAACAAATCCAGCGATTGTATCTGCATCTTTCATATGGATATCGCAATTGAATTCATCATTAAAATCATCAAGCGTCATACGTCCTTGTACAATGTACTCGTGAGCATTGATTTTTCTCAATGTATTATCAGGACTATCAGATTCATCATCAATATCGCCAACAATCTCTTCAATTAAATCTTCAATTGTTACTAATCCAACAACCCCACCGTATTCATCCAGCAAAATAGCCAGTTGCGTATGTGTCTTCTTCATTTCAAATAATAAATCATCGACAGCCATTGTTTCCGGAATAAACATCGGTTCTTGCATAATTTGACGTAATGTAATTCGCTCAAATCCATACTCTCTAGCTGACTTAAGTAGATTTTTAATATGAACGACTCCGACGACATTATCTTTGTCATCACTATAAACCGGCACACGGGAAAATGGTTGATTTAAAATGGCATCAATATTTCGATCGTTATCATTTTGTAAATCGATCATAAACGCATCGGTTCTGGCAACCATGACTTCTCTGGCCAACTTCGTGTGTAACGAAATTACCCCTTCCATCATCTCATATTCATCTGAATCAATGGCACCACGTTCTTCACCTGTTTGAATCATATGCACTATTTCTTGTCGGCTAATAACTTCCGTATCATTTTTGTTAAATTTAATCGGTGTTATTTTTTCTAGAGCAAGGAGTGAGATTGACAATAACCAGTTAAATGGTTTGAATACAATCGCAATCACTTGAATGGGTCCAGTCGTTGCCCTAGCAATTTTGTCTGGCATTTGTAATGCCAATTGTTTAGGGTATAGCTCCCCCAATACAAGTGAAAAATAAGACAAAATCAACGTCACAACAATCACGGCAACGTCGTGTGCCCAAACTGCATTTCCAAACAACGGTTCAACATATTTGGCTAAAGCCGTTGCTGCAAAAGCTGAAGACAAGAAACCAGCAAAAGTAATACTGATTTGAATAGTTGATAAAAATGACGTTGAATTATTCAAAATACTGAGAATTCTTATTGCACCTTTATCTCCGGCCTTTGCCTCTGCTTCAATTTTATTACGATTTACTGAAACTACTGCTAACTCTGCAGCTGAAAAATAGGCATTAATTAACGTTAATATGACTAATAATAACAGCTGCAGCAGCAATTCGTGACCAGGATCTGAACTCATTTACTCATCCGCTCCAATTCATTTACATTTATTTTTAATTTACCAAATAGTATACACTAATTAATAACTAACGCTCGAAATACTTATTGATTATCTGTTGTCGTATCGCTACTTGAACTTGATGCATCTGCCGTTGAGTTAGAATCTGAAGTCGTTGTTGTGTTATCAGATCTTGTATTAGTATACGTTTCTGTATCCGTGTTTGTATCTGAACTCGTTGTGTCAGAGCTTGACGCGTATGCACGACCACTTCCAGCAACAACTTTGAGTACTTGACCGGGTCTTAATGTCGTATTTTCCATATCATTCAATGAGACCAGCGCCTTCACTGACATACCATGATTAGCCGCAATGGATGATAATGAATCACCATAAACAACTGTTATTGTATCTGTATCAATATCAGAACTAGATGATGACGAAGACGTTTTTGTTGATGATTTTTTACTTTCTTTTGATTCGGTTTTTTTCTTTTTTGGTTTTTCTTTTTTAGATTCTGAACTAGAGCTTTTTTTATCTTCTCCGTATTTTGCCTCAGCTAATTTTTGTTGTTCGGCGTATTCCTTTTTTTGTTGAGATTCCGACCCAACCTGACCGCGACTAGCTACCCATTCGACCATATCTCGACCAGATTTTGTACTGGCTAAGATTGTCCCACCACCAACACACACAACGACAACAATACTAACAATTACTTTAGTTCTTAATTTCATAACTTCCTCCGAGTTAACTCATATTTATTTAGGTACTTTTATTTTTTGACCTATGTGTAAAAGATTTGACGATAAGCTATTAATATCCATTAATTTATCACTGGTTGTATCATTATCAGTCGCAATACTTGATAAGCTATCGCCATCGCCAATTTCAACTGTTTTTGTATCAATTTTACTGATACTTTCTTTCTTCTCAGAGCTTTCCTTTTTTACGGACTCGGAACTAGCCGCCTCTTCGGATGATACCTTGGCCGCTTCAGACACCCTGGCCGCCTCGGCCCGAGCGATAGACTCGTTCTTTTGTTTTACCGAAGAACTACTGGCCGCTTTAATTGAGGCAATTTTTTTAGAAGAATCTGCTCCTTTTTTTGACACATCGGATGCACTAATTGACTTGGCAATGGCTAATTCTTTCACCTTGATAGATGATTTTTGCCGACTATCAACCGATATGGACTCTTGTTTAGCATTATTCGTTTGGATATACTTTGCGGAAACTGTCCCCGCAACTGCCAAAATTAAGATGCCAATCAACACTAAAGCCAATTTACTATGGTTTTTCTTCTTTTTCTTTTTTGATTCATATTTTGCATTATCAAACGCTTGCCCGTTATAAAATGCTTCTCGCCGCCGCAATTCAACTGAACGGGGCATATCGGGATCAAAATGCGTTTCTTTATACTGTGTATATAATGCCTCTACATTAAATGATTTACGTTCAGCATCACGTTCTTTATCATATTCAGTTCGTTTTTCGTCAGTTAGTCCATCATACCAGGCAACGAAATCCAAATAACTCATAACGACATTCTCTGATTCGCCAATATCCATTAGTTGACCATTCTGGATCCATGCAATTCTATTCGTTAAAAATTCCATTTGTTGTAAATCTTGGCTGGCAAGGACAAACGTTTTACCCTCAGTTTGTAAGCTTTTAATCTTATCAACAGTTTTCTGATAAAAAATATCATCAAGTGCTGATAAAACACCATCCAAAATAATAATATCGGGTTCAATAAAAAAGGCCATTGCCAATTCAACTCGCGCACGCATATCAGGCGAATAGTCCTCAATCTTACTTTCTTTTAAGACACCTAAATCAGCAAACTTCAAAACGTTACTTAACGTTTGATCACTATTTTTATAATCAATACTTGAATCAGTAATTGCATCCTGAATATTCTGGACAGCTGTCTTATCCCGTCTCAGTTGGGTTTCATACGAGACAATCGTCGTATTTCCGGCCATTGTTAAAAATCCTGTCGTTTGTTTTGCTTTTCCGGCAAGAATTTCAGATAAGGTAGATTTCCCCGAACCACCCATTCCAATAATACCAAAAAATTCGCCACGATAAATATCGAAAGAGATTCCCCTTAATGCCCAATAAACATCTTTCGAGTCTTTATCTACTTTTCGATTTTTCTTACTTTTGATACCTTTTGTAACGTACTCTAATCGAATTTTATAGTCTTCCATTTTACCACCATTAAGTCACTCAATTATTTTGTTTCACAACAACCTGTACACAATTACGCTTATATAATTTTACCATTAATCACCAAAAATTAACATCTTATCCGGTCTATTGGTCATTATATTTAAAAAAATAAAAAGCATGTTCTCCTTTTCAGATGAACATACTTACTTTCCTAAGATAATATCAGAAACTTTTTGTGATGCTTTCCCATCATCCCACTCAATAAACTTATCTTGAAATGCTTTAAATCGTTTCTCGTAACCGGGATATTGGTTATTTTCGGTATAGATGTCCAATTGTTTATAGAAATCTGCCTCTGTTTGAATGACTGGTCCTGGTGCTTCCGATTCAAAATCAAGATAGAATCCTCGAAGTTCGTCACGATAATGATCCAAATCATAACAATAAAACAGCATCGGACGATTTAAATTAGCAAAATCAAACATAACTGAAGAATAATCAGTGATCAACATATCGCTCATTAGGTACAACTCGGTAATGTTTTCATCTGCCATAATCTTGACACGATCTTCAAACCCACTAATATCAATGCTATTCTTAACCAAATAATGTGGGCGCATAATTAAAATCGTATCATCAGACACATGTTTAAAGAATTCTTCAAACAAAAAAGCTAATTTAAATTTATAGACGCCTTCACGGTAGAAACTATCATCACGCCATGTAGGCGCATAGAGTATAACTTTCGCATTTTCATTTCCCAAGTAAGTTTTTTTCAGAGTCTTAATCTCTTTTTCGTTATTGTTTGTATATAAGATATCGTTCCTTGGATAACCGATGTCTAACGATTTATTTTCAAATGCAAATGCGCGTTCAAAAATTATTTTTGAATATTGATTAGGCGCAATTAAATAATCCCAACGTGCCGTTTCAATTTTAAAATTATCATGGTACTTTTTGGTTGTTGTACCTGGCATCGTCACATTATCCATATCAAGAGCCAGATGTTTTAACGGTGTTCCATGCCACGTTTGAATATACGTCGTCTTTTTATTTTTTAACCACCAGATTGGTAATCTCGAATTAATGACCCAAAAATCTGCTCTCGCCATTTTGATGGTCCACTTAACACCAAATCGCTTCAGCAGCTTGATATCTGGGTATTGTTCTTTTAACGTTTGGTAGACCCCTGGTTTAACGCTAAAATAAAGCCCATCTATTTCTGTGCCCATGTCAGCTTTAACCTGTTTATAAATAGCCATCGGATTATCATTAATATCTCGTCCGTTAAAACTTTCAAATATAATTTGATTTTTTTTAATAGGAAATTTAATCATAATATCATTCAATATTATTAAAACTTGACGACCAATTCGCTTAATAATATTTTTATTGATGACTTTCTTAACAATTACCTTTATTTTATGCATTTTTTAATTCCTTTCGCTAAAAAGACGCAAAATATTTTCATATTTTACGTCTTTTTTTATAGATTCATGCCTAAATCTTTCTTGATTTTAGTCGTTGAGATACCATCTGTTCTTGGTAAATAAACAACTTCACAATAATCACTTAAAAAGTCAAATTTACCTTTCCAATCGTCGCCCATGACAAACGTATCAATATGATTATCAACGACATCACCAATTTTTTGATCCCATTCAGTTTCCGGAATCACTTCATCTACATACTTAATTGCTTCTAAAATAAATTTACGATCTTCATATGACGTATAAGCTTTTTTGCCTTTAATTGCGTTAAACTCATCCGTTGAGATACATACTGTTAAATGATCACCCATTGCTTTAGCACGTTGTAAAATTCGCACATGTCCCTTGTGTAATAAATCAAAGGTTCCATAAGTAATTACTTTTTTCATGATATTCTCCCTCATCGGTATTAATAATAACTCATTTTAGCATAAAATTGTAACCGATGTCTGTCTTATTTTTCTTGTAATCGTCTAATTTCAAAAAAGTATTGTACGACCACTTTTATTACTGCATATAATGGAATACCTAATATCATGCCTGGCAATCCGGCTATATTCCCTGCAACTAACAATAACACAATAATTGTCAAAGGGTGAATATTTAAGGATTTACCAATAACATTAGGGTACACAAAGTTACCATCAATTTGTTGCACAATTAACACAACAATAATAACAAAGACAATCATTTGAGTAGACTGTGTTACCGCAATAATCAACGCGGGAAAAATCCCAATATAAGGTCCGATATACGGAATGACATTCGCGAGACCAGCCATAACGCCCAGTAATAAAATGTATGGCATCCCAATAATTGAATATCCAATCGCGGTAAACACACCGACGAAAAGACACTCAATTGCTTGTCCGCCAATATATGCAGATATCGTATCGCCCATTCGTCCTAATAACTCAACAAGTTCATCACCATGCTTTTCTGGAACAAGTTTTTTAAGAGTTGGTACTAATTTATGACCGTCCTTCAACATATAGAACAACATAACAGGTACTGTAAGTGCAACGATTGTGACGGTAGTTGCGACGCCGATCATTGACCCAATAGAGTTTGTTAAGTTTGTAGCAATTGATTGGAAGTAAGTACCCATAGAATTTTCAAATTGTTTGAGGTAACTATTAAAATCAATTTCTTTGAACCAAGCATAATTATTTAAATGATTAAAAGTATCTGTAGACGAATCAGTAACTGCCTTCGCATAACCTGGTATATTCGTCACTAACTGACCCAACTGAGTCATTAATCTAGGAATCAGATAACCTACTAGTGCAACCAGAACGACAGCTAAAAATAGAAAAAGGATTGCTACCGCCCCAGTCCTAGAAATACCGAATTTCTTAATTTTAACTTTCATTAAAAACTTAATAACTGGATTAAATAAGTAAAATAAAAATCCAGATATGATAATTGGCACAAAAAGTGTCGAAATAAATATCCCTATAGGACTGAATAAAAAACTTATTTTAGTACAAGTCCACACTAAAGCAGCCAGAATTAATAACTCGAGCGACCAAAACATTAATCTTGAATTTTTTAACCGATTTAACATATGAATTCCCCTTTAGTCGTATCTAACTATCTCATAATAATATCACCGTTTAGCAGTAAATTAAGGGCCCCATACAAAAAGAGAACCCCACTTTCCCGTTGCCAACTAACAGCCTAAAGAAAGGAGTTCCTTCATGTCTAAAAATACTTAATTTTTCTTTAGAAGTAGCTACTAAACACCTATTTTATAATTCTCTTAACAACCTGTTCAGACGCCGTTCCTTTATCATATTGAATGAATTTTTCGTCAAAGGTTTCAATTTTATTCTTATATTTATCAAAATAACGATCAATATCGTTAATTTCCCCAATAAGGGCATCGGTATTCCTAATGAATGCACCAGGAGCCTCTTCCTCGAAATCAAAGTATAGTTCTCTTAGGTTATCTTTGTAATTATCGTAGTCATACGCGTAGAAAAGCATAGGCTTTCTTAGAAGCGCAAAATCAAACATCACAGATGAATAATCCGTAATCATCATATCAGAAACTTTATATAGGTCTCTGATATCACTATTATTTGATAAGTCAATTGCAAAATCCTCAATCCCTTCTAACGAGTAACTAGGGATTGAAAAATGATGCAACTTAATGACAAAAACATACTCATCTGAAAACTGTTCTTTTAGCTCGTTTAGGTCTATAGGCATTGCATATTTACCTTTAGACCGCCAAGTAGGCGCATAAAAAATAATCTTTTTGTCTAACGGTAACCCATATTTTTTTAAAATATCATTCTTTTCATTCTGGGTTGTCGGTATAAATAAACTATCATTTCTTGGGTACCCTACGTTTAAAAATGTTTTGTCAAATAGGTAGGCAGATTTAGCAATATCAGCTACATAATCACTTGGAACTGTTAAATAATCCCATCGAGAATTACGTTCAATAAAACCTTCTCTTGCCGAATCTTTAATTTCCCCAGGATTATCAAAGCCAAGTTTTTTAAGCGGTGTCCCATGCATTGTTTGGACTTCTACTGCATTTTTACGTTTATCATAATGGTTGGGAAAATTAACATTGTTAAAGAAATATTTTCCACGCGCTAATGTATAAAAGTACATGAACGAATTTTTACGATAAACTTTTGCGTTAATATCGCTGAAGTCCTTCAACACATTCTTTACAAAGACAACATTTTTTATGTCTGGACGATTAGCTTGAACGTACTCTAAAATTGCTTTAGGATTATCGCTGAATTCTCTACCCCAGAAAGATTCATATACGGCCGTTTTTTTCTGAATAGGCAATAATCTCATCAATGGATAAACTAATTTAGCTAAAATCATCTGTTTTCGAGGACTATTATCTAGTACTCCCCATGATTGTTTAATATTTAAGAAGATTGTTGAACTGTTGAAACTATATTTAATGATATATTGTCTTTTACTATCTTTAATCCGTAATTCATCTAGCGTTTTTCTAAAAACGTAAAGTTCTTCTTCATTATTATTCACGCTAATAGTAACTGAAAAAGAATTGTCAAAAGTTTTAAAAACAGTATTGGGATCAAATATGAACGTTAATATTTTAGTTAACCCATCCGTCTTCAATTCATTAGCCTTAATAATAAAATTATCTTTTTCACCAGTAAATACCAGTTCTGCTGAATCTTTTGACACGATGGCGTTTGCGGTATCCAAATACATGATATTGATAGAGAAACTCTTTTTAATTGCTTCAACTTTTTCAACTATAAACTGAGGTTGATCAATCGATAATACTAGGCCGCCCTCTAAGGTATTGAAAATAGATAATTGCTTATCTGAGATGCCATACACTCTATTAATTAATTTAGGATCAAGTGAAACAGGGTTTTCAGAATCAGAGTAAATGTACAATTTAGAAAAATCTAGTTCACTAATTTGTTCCTTCGTGATAGTAGCCTTAAAGTTACCATTATCATCAGAAAGCATATCTGTTTCAAATATACGATTTCGTGAACTATCTTCAGCAAATAGTTTCTTTCTATTCGCTACGCACCTACCTGTAAATTCAATACCATTATTAGTTTTATTAACTGCTTCAATAACAACTGGAGCGGCACTCTTTTTAAATTCAAGTTCCCATTTTATATTATAGCTTGGCGTAACAACGTAGTCGTCCATTAATTGATAGTGAGGCTTAGTCGATAACCCCTTCTTAGGCGAATTTAAAATAGCATTTTTTTCGACGCCATTAATATTGTATTTAACAGATAGATAATACGATTTATTCGGATGCATTTGTGGCATTAAATCCTTGATTGGTAACGTTAATTCAAACTTAGAGTAATTATAGTTATCTTTAAGGTAGGGCATCTTATGTTTCTTACTGAAGCTACTTTTTCGTAACGTCATCATTGGATTAAATTTAGTAGAAACAGGGTTGGAAATTTCAATTTCTTGTGTATCATCGCTATTCACTAATGCTACTGAAACTGAAATATCTTTCTTATGTTTCTCTGAGATTCCCCATAGGAATGTCGTCCAACTAAGTTTGAACACATCATTGTCCCAATATGCTTCCTCAATATCCATGTTAACTCGAAATTCTTCTTTTGATACATACCGGTCATTAGGCGCTAAAACCTCTTTATAAGGATAATTATAGCTATATCCTTGTTCAGATTTATGTGGTTTATACTTACTTAATTTGAGTTGTCGAACAGAATCTTTAAATTCTTCAATTTTATTTTCAACAATTAATTGGTACTGAATCCTGTTTTTTAAAGCAATTTTTAAAAAAACTTCTTTCGAAATTTTAGGAAAGTACTCTTGAATGGTACTAAAAAAGATTGCTTGGTAATCCTCATCGACATCGTTCATGAGGTACATATAAAGTGGAAAATCGAATTGGAAATTTTTATAATCAAAAATATCATTTAAGGATTGTGAAATATTTTGTTTAGCAAAAAATTGGCGAACACTATTAATTGCTTTCATACGATCGCTAAAGTTATCAATAGAACTTCTTTGTTGCGTGATTGAACTATCACCAGCATCGCGAGCACGCCACTTATAAGTAATATCCGTTAAGATATCCACTTTTTTGGCCATCGCGTGCGCAGGAATAGAGACTGGAATATCTTCATATAACATCCCCTCAGGAAATTTAAAATCATTCTCCCGCCAAAAGTTGATATTAAAGACTTTATTCCATGCAGTCGTATCATTAATTAATTCAGGGGTATCATGAATGTTAGTTCCTACCATGTCTTCCCTAAAAATACGTTTATGTAAGACAGATCCGTAACTTTTTCTAGAATTAAATCGAACAACATTTCCAATAATGAAATCAGAATGTGACTTTTCAATAATATTTAACATTTTTTCATAAGAATTATCCGGGATAATATCATCCGAGTCGACAAACGTTAGGTAGTCTCCGGTCGCTGCTGCAGCTCCAGAGTTCCTTGCATATCCTAACCCACCATTCTTTTGATCCAATAATTTATAATTTTCGTATTTATCCTCATAACGCTTGGCAATTTCTCCAGAGTTATCCGTTGAACCATCGTTCACCATGATAACTTCATAATTATCGATTCCTTGTACTAAAAAAGACGATAAACATTCTTCGAGATAATTACTAATATTATAAATTGGGACAACAATTGAAAGCTTTTTTTCATTCATACTTTGGATTCTCCTAAATTGTATTCTAGTTTACACATGTGAGTATTATATCATACTTTACTTTCCAATAAATTCAGTTTATGGGCCTTTAAGCCACTCGCGTAACGCTCTCAACAAATAGTCAACGCTCTTTTTCATCTGAACTTTTTTAAAATAAAAGAGTAATACAGACTATAAATGATCATAGTCTGCATTACTCTTTTAACGCTTAATTGTAAGACATCTTTATTTTATTCCATATTACTATGTGTCGCCTTAGCCTGGTCGTTAGATACGTTATCTCTACGACTAACCTTTAACACCAGGGCATCCATCGTAATATGCACACTTTGATCGAACAATGTACTCAATAATTGAATTGATTTTACACTGTTGTCAGCCTTCGTTGCGCCTGGAACAACAATCACCGCATCTGAAACTTGAGCTAGCGGAGATGTTCCATTACTTGTAAGTCCAATCACCTTAACACCAATTTTTTTGGCACTTTCTGTTGGTTCAAGAACACTTTTAGTTGTTCCTGATCCGGAAACAGACACTAGTACATCCCCTTTTGCGATTGATGGTGTGATAGTTTCACCAATTACGAAAACGGTATAACCAATATGCATTAAACGCATTGCAAAACCTTTTGCCATAAGCCCAGAACGACCAGCACCTAAAATGAAAATTCTTTTATCTTTTGTAATCAACTTTTCAGCATTGTTTAATTGATCATCACTAACCTGTCCAATAACCGAATTTATTTCATCCATTATTTCATTAAGTAAACTCATTTAATAACCTCCATAAATTTTTTCGCCATCTCCACTGGTGTCTCATTATTCATTATTTTACCACCAACAATAATTCTTTCAACAATTCTTTGCTTCGCCAATCTGCTTGCCTGTTCAATATCAATGCCACCAGCAACCGCAATATTTTTAATATTGGGAAAGTTGTTATGAAATTGTTCAACAGCTTTAACCGCGTCAAAATCTTGATTCTTATTATCATGTGAATAATGCAAGCCAAAAATTGCTTTATCAAATTGTCGCAATTCTTCAATTTTTTCATCGTTAACTGCCAACAAATCTATTAACATTTTTTTCTCTTGATTAACCGTTAATGCATAAACTTGTTCAATTGTATCAATTGATGAACTTGCCATAACGGTTAACGTATCTGCACCCGCAGTGAAGCCTTTTTCGAATTCATAAGTACCCTCATCGATCGTTTTTAAATCGAATAAAACTTCTGATTGTTTGATACGTGAAACAATTGATTTCAATGAATCCATGCCATAGTCCTTAATTAGGGAAGTCCCAACCTCAATTACATCAACAATACCGTCCAACTTAATAACACTGTTCTGAAACTCTTCTAACGTAACGCGATCAATTGCAACTTGTAGTTTCATCATTCTTGTACCCCTTCTTTTTTATAAAATTCTTGTAACTCTTCGGGCGTTGGGTAACCATCATTATCTCCTGGCGTCTGAACTTGAAGCGCACCAACCGCATTTCCTCGTAAAACAGCTGATTCCATTGATTTATTTTCCAACAGTGCTGTAATGACACCTAGTGCAAATCCATCCCCCGCGCCTACAGTGTCTACAACTTTATCAACCTTGAACCCTTTAATTGTTTTTGTGCTTCCATCTTTATTTTTGATAAAAGCGCCGCTTGCTCCTATTTTAACAATAACCGTCTTTGTTCGTTCCCCTTTTAAATAAAAGTCGGCAATCGCTTCTGGATCATCGCTGCCCATCAGAATTTTACCTTCTTCAACTCCTGGTAAAACGACGTCTGCATAACTTGCCAGTTCGTTAACTGTTGAAACCATATAATCCTTACTTTTCCACAATGTTGGTCGTAGATTGGGATCAAACGTAATAAATTTTTTGTTATCCACAAGCCTTGTTAACAAAGTTCTAAATGTTTTTTCGGCGATATCTGAAATGGCGGGGAAAATACCAGACATATGCGCAATCTTTACGTCATCCAAATTAATTGCATCAATTCGATCACTTGTTAAATGTGCAGCAGCCGATCCTTTACGATAGTTAAATGTCTCGGGATCTCCAGTGGACACTAGTTGTTTCAGTTGATGACCAGTCCAATGATTTTCACTTTCACTGATATAGTCAATGCCGACACCATGTCCAGAAATGACGCTCTTTGCGTATTGTCCAAAAGGCTCTGTTCCAACACGAGATACATACTCAACATCATGTCCCAGCCGTTTAACTCCAATTGCCACATTTAGTTCAGCACCACCTAATATTTTTAAATAATTAACTGATTCCGACAAACTTTGATCCATATCTTTTGATGCAAACGTAATAATTGGTTCTCCAATTGTTATAACTTCACTCATTATGTTTTCTTCCCTTCACGTCTTTTTTATTTTAACCGAAAAAGTAATAAACTAAAACTTCATTAATAATAGAAACAAACCACATAATTGGGACGCCTCGTTTTAATAAATCTTTTGATTGGACTTTCATATAATCAAGTCCCCAAACATTCCACGATTGTGTAATTCCCGTTGAAACTGCAAGAAGTGCTGGCACATAAAGTAAAGGTAATAAAAATGCATCATTGAACAATCCAGTTCCCGAAAGAACTGCAGCAGTCGCAGCACCAGCGCCCCATACATGTAAGGGACCTCTAAATAAAGCAAGTGGCGCTAATATGCCAAAAACAATAGCTAAAATCAAATGATTGTGGGGTAGTATCATGCTAAACATAGACTGAAATCTAACGGCATTCAATTGGGCGGCACCGGCGAACATAACTAATGCCATTAAAAACATAATTAAACCTGCGATATCACCAATTGCTTTTTGAATGGTACTATTCAAGAATTGAACGAAACTTTTGTACCCTTTCATATTTCCGGTCACAAGAATAGCAAACAACGTTGCTAATGTCAGTCCAGGGATGGCATCCCAACCAAATACCATATTCATCACAACAGGAATAATTGGGGCTATGAAGGCTATTTTAGGAATATGACGACCTTCATCATCTTGTTGCGTTTCACCAATAATTTTAAGATTAGCATCAACATTTTCTTGGGTAAACTTCTTACGATGCAACACTAGGAAGATAACAACGGCCATCAATTGAACTACCATTGCGGTCCATCCAAATATTAGATATTGACCGCCGTAAATGGCATTCGGAAAAAATGCTTTAATTTGATTGAATAAAACAACATTAATATACATGGGTGCACCAATTGACATTACGAAGGCAGTCAAGGCGATATCCCTTGGAATACCAAGAGATAACATAATTGGAAGTAGAATAACCCCAATAGCAATGACAGAACCAACTCCGTATGCGCTTACAAATATAAACGCTGTAACGAAAACAATCAGAATTGCGGCTATCAAGGGACGTTTCTTCCCCACTTTTTTTGTTGCTTCTGAAATTGCGGGTGCGATTCCACTATCGACCAGAACCCTACCAAACCATGACCCAAATGCAATATAGATAATAGTTGGTCCATAGTTCAGAGCGGGCTCGGCAAAAACTTTTTGAACAGCTTTATCAAACGGAATTTGGCCAATAACGGACCATAGAATTGCCATTACGAAAAAGCCAATCATAATATTTCCACCCTTTAAAATATAAACGATGAAGCCAACGAAAGTAACTAGTAACAGAATCGGTATTAGCGTTTCCATAATTTACTCCTCGATTTCTTTTTTTAGTAGTGTAATTTGAGACTGAATAAGGGCTTTAGTATCCATTGGAAATTCAAGTGCAAAAGCCACATTTTTTGGTAAGTGTTTCAAAATAACACGCCAATTAAACATTCCTTCATCTAAATTTGCAGATGTTACTAAACTACCATCATTATTAATGACATTTTTTAAATGAATATAATCTGTATACTGCGATAATGAGTCTGCACTCTTAAGTGCATCTTGCTTCGTAAATGCCCAGTTACCAAGATCATAAACGTAACCGACTGGTATATCATGTTGTTTGGTACTCTCTAAAAATGTTACCAACGCTTCAACACTTCCACTTAATTCAGTTTGATCATTTTCAACATTCATCTTGATTTTATCTAATGGAAATGTGCTTAACGCCTGTTTTAGATCTCCTGTAAATGCGGCAAAATTTCCAATATTAAATTTAATTTTTTTTATGCCCATAATTAATCCTTCTTCAAAGTACATAGCTAATTTAGGATTTAACATACCATTGTCTAAAAATACTTGATCTGGGACACTATAATTTATTAATAGCTTATATTGCATCGCTTTTTTCGCAACAATTGGTAACTCTACAGCTAAATCTTTAAAATACTCACGTCTAACTTCAATACCATCAACGTCCAATTTTGAAACGCGATCAATTAGTTCGTCCTGCTTGACTCCATTTTTTACATCATTTTCAAAAATCCATGTATTTAAGATAACTGTCATTATTTTTCTCCCCCGATATTAATATTTATTGAGTTTCTTTACCCGACTCATCAATGTTTCAAAATTCATATCTTCAAATTTTTCTTCATTGTTGTTATCAAAATTTTCTCGTTCAATTTCGTTGAAATTTTCCGCTAAGTAATAGGCCGTTAAGTATGCAGCAAGAAAATTTTTTGCCGTTTTAACCATATTTTCGTCTTCAAACTTGGATTCTACAGTTGTTGAAGCAAACCCTAATGCAAATTTATCTACATCTAAAAAAGTTCTTTTATCCATTTTTAGCGCCTCCAATTAGTTTATATAGATGTCCTAAAATTAATTAGGTAAACGTTTACACGACATATTATATATACTTATTTTAAATAATGCAAGGGTTAAAATCAATTAAATTCCAAGAACTTAGGTAAACGTTTACACAACGGCCTTTTCAATTTATATTTCTTTACAAAAATAGACTTGCCATTAAAGGTAAGTCTATTTCCAATTGTCTATTTAAATTCAGCAGGAATAATTATTTTTTTATTTTTGGTTACTATCTCGCCGTTTAATTCATTCAACAATAATTCTGCTGCACTAGCACCCAATAGAAATGGGTTTTGATTAATTAATGATGTTCCCGGATTAATGGCTTTAATAACTTCAGTATCAGAAAAACCTGTCACCGCCACTTGTTGGTTAGCCATAAACCCGTCAGCCATAATTTTAGGCAAAAGGTGCAATAACCAGCGCTCTTTTAGTGCAAATATAACGGTTCTTTTATCATCGCGTATCAATGTATTCTTCAGCTTATCATAGGTATGACTTAATTTAGTATCTGCACTTGGTACCTCCATCAAAATGGCATCGGAACTTACGGACCTAATTCCGCTGTATCGTTCTTCTCGAGTCGAGACTCCAGATAACTCGCCAGTTATAACAATTACTCGCTCAAACCCTTGATTCATATAATATTTTGTTACCTGTTGGCTAATGTCAAAATTATTCGTGACAACGTTAGCTAAATTCGAATCGGATAGCTCACGATCAACAATAATTGTTGGTAGATTTCTTTTGACCGCAACTCGTAAATCCGCTTCTGTTTTAAGCATCGGTTGCATAATTAAGCCATCAAATGATTTTTCACCAATAATTTTAAGTATCCCTTGCTCTCTATTCTTATCAGTGTCAGAATCAAACAAAACGGCTGTATAGCCTTGAGCATCCAGGATAGAGCTAATTCCCTTAAACATCTCAGTAGCAAAATAATCGTCTACATCTGCCACAATTGTGGCAATCATTCGACTTTTTTTTGTAATCATTTGGCGTGCAGCGTCATTAGGCACATAATTTAATTCCTTAATTGCAGCCTGAACCTTCAATGCAGTTTCTTTAGACATACGTTCTGTTTTCCCATTCAAAAAGCGTGACACAGTTGCAATAGACACGGTTGCCTTGCTGGCAACATCTTTTATATTCGCTTTAGTATTCATTTTTTCATCCATTCATTTAGATATTTTCATTCACACATCTATTATTGTTTCGTAATTACCGTACTTATATGTTACCATATCTCCCAATCTAAGAAGAAAAAAGTTAATAGCTCACAAAAAGAAGAGGTGATTCCACAAGAATACATGGAATCACCTCTTCTCCTTATTTCTTATTCTCACGTTCCGCTAGTTCGAGGTAACGATTGTACCAAATATCTATATATTCTTTAGAAAATGGCCCTTTCCCGTTATCTATCCAGTCCACAAGTGTTCGGACATTATGCTTCAATATCTTATCGACATTGTCAGAATATTCCCACTTTTTCCCGTGTTCTGCATATTCATCTACATCCAATAACCGTTTCTCACCATCTGGAAAAACTTTGACATCTAAATCATAATCTATATATTTCAAAGCTTCCTTATCCAACGTGGCCGGTGAAGCCAAATTACAATAATAAGAAACGCCGTTATCACGTATCATGGCTATAATATTAAACCAATAGTGTTTATGGAAAAAAATAATTGCGGGTTCTCTGGTTACCCATCGACGGCCGTCTGCTTCGGTCACTAATGTGTGATCATTACACCCAATAATCATATTCTCACTGGTTTTCAACACCATCGTATCACGCCATGTTCGATGCAAACTACCGTCGTGTTTATAACTCTTTATGGTAATGAAGTCGCCTTCTTTAGGCTCCTTTGACTGATTACTCATCTCTACCAAAACCTACTTTCTAAACACATAGTGCACTTTACATCGATTGCAAGAATAATTATACCAAAAAATAAGCCGTTTTACTAAAATTTATTTGAAGAAAGACTTAAATATCTATCCCAAATTTTCTGTTGCACTTTAGGAACCGCAATTTGATCAAAATCCTTCTCCAGAATGAATTCTCCTGGGAAATAACTTAAATCAAATGCCTTAGTTTTCACAACAAATAGATCAATTAACCATTTTTGATGTGTAAAGGTATGCTTAACCATTTGTCCTTCTAATGGCGAAAAGACGAGTGGTTGATTCAAGTTTTCTTGACTCCATTGATCTAATTTTATGACCAGTTCATCTGTTAATAATTCATCATCCGGTTTTTCTTTCAAATCATCAACTCTAAGTAACGGAAAAGCCAATAAATTGGCGAGCATCCCTTTACTAGAACGTTTCTCAAATAAAAAACCTTTGTCGGTTTCAATCACTAAAGCAGCATAGGCCATTTCAACGGGACGAGGCTTCTTAGATTTTACTGGAAATTCAAGTTCTTTCCCATCTAAATAAGCTTGGTTGAATCGCTTAACCGGTGAATGCTCCGGATCAGGATTTTTAGCGGTCATGTAACTCGAGCCCAAATCCATGATTGCTTGGTTAAAATCACCAGGCCGTTCTTTAGAAATCACTTGTTGAATTACATGTTCAAAAATAACTCGAGTTTGTGGTTTCACAATATCGTCTTCAATCTCAAACAAACGTGAAAATACGCGAAATGCATTTCCGTCAACTGCAGGAACGGCCTCATTAAAAGCAATACTGGCAATAGCACCAGCCGTATATGGCCCAATGCCAACTAAATTTTGTAATTCATTGGCTGTTTGCGGCCATTGACCGGCGTAATCTTGAACAACCTGTTTAGCCGCCTTTTGCATATTTCGAACTCTCGAGTAATAACCAAGTCCTTCCCATGCCTTCAAGATTCGTTCCTCTGGTGCACTCGCAAAGCTTTCGACTGTTGGAAACCAGTCCATAAACCGTTCGTAGTAAGGAATAACTGTGTTCACTTGTGTTTGTTGTAACATGATTTCCGAGACCCAAATATGGTAAGGCTCATGATTCCGGCGCCAAGGTAAATCGCGCTTTTCGCTGTCATACCAAGTTAATAAGGTTTCTTGAAAGTCTTTAATTTTTGCGTCATCCCACATTATCATCCAAGTGCCTCATCTTGTTCTTTCAATTCAATATATTCATTAATATCGTCAAACTGGAACCCTTTTTGGAATAACCCCTGTTTAACTTTCATAGCACGTTGACTACCTTCTAACCCTCGTTGCCGTTTCCAAACCTTATCCCCTTGTTTAACAAGCGCATCCCACTCCGCTTCAGGATCCATCTCAAGTTCTAAGTTATCCATAATTTGTGTGACTTCATCAGATTTAAACCCTTTTGTCATTAATGCTTGGCGAACTTTATTAATTAAATTTCTAAATGATTGATCATGGTAATGTTTAACTAATTTCTCAGCTACTTTGATGCCATTTTCCAATTGTTCATCTACTGGAAATTCTTCTAGTGCTTCGTCGATGCTTTCAACTGCAACACCCTTTAACCGTAATTTCTGGCGAATAACCGTTGGCCCTTTATCAGACGTATGCATCATTGTCCGGACATAACTCTTAGCATATTCAAGATCATTGACTAATCCGAATTCATATAACTTCTCAATCGTCTCTTCAATTGCGTCCTCAGTAATTTCATGTTTCTTCAAGTAATCTTTTATTTCTTTAACCGTTCGCATTTGCGTTGACAAATAATTCAATGCTCTGGAATACGCTTTCGATCGATCATCTGCATCAGCGATTTTTTTAATTAATGCATCGTCCAGTTCCATTCCCTTTGCAAGATGAAACGAAATCAATACTTCTTCACCAATAGGGAAGGCATACTTCTCATCAATAAAGACGTTGTAGCGACCAACACGTTTCTGCGTGGTTATTTTTGTAATTTTTTTTGTCATGTGGACTCCTTTAAATGCTTATCTTGTTATTATATCTTTGAACAGTCAAAATGCCAATATTCCTGTGTTATAATAAGAAAAAAGCAATAAGGAGTTTATAAAAACTATGGCAGACAATCAAGAATTTGGAACAGAAATCGAAGCCGGTTCACGCTTCCCTTTAACTATTAAACGCTTAGGCATTAATGGTGAAGGAATCGGCTACTATAAACGTAAGATTACCTTCGTCCCTGGTGCTCTTCCAGACGAAGTTGTGGTGGCAGAAGTCACTAGTGTATCACCAACTTACATTAACGCTAAAATCCACAAAATTCGTAAACAAAGCCCCGTTCGTGTAGAACCAAAAGATTCAACTTATGGCGAAGTCGGTGGTATCGAATTAGAACATTTAAACTATCAAGGTCAGTTAGATTTCAAAAAAGATGTCATTGTTCAATCTCTAGAAAGATACAAACCACGCGGTTATGAACATTACGATTTAAAACCAACTATTGGTATGCAAACACCTTACGAATACCGTAATAAAGCACAATTCCAAGTTCGCGAACAAGACGGACATGTGATTGCCGGACTCTATAAACCAAAGAGTCATGACTTAGTAGATTTAAAAGAGTTTAGTACACAGCGTCCAACAACAATGCTTGTTATTCGTCATGTTGTTGCGCTACTAGAAGAACTTGAAATTCCTATCTACAATGAAGAAGCCAAATCAGGAATTATCAAAACACTTGCCGTTCGCGAATCATTTGATACGGGTGAAGTTCAATTAACATTCATTACGAATTCATCAAAATTACCTAAGAAACGTGAATTAATCATGCATATTTTGGAAGAATTACCTATGGTAACCTCAGTCATGCAAAATATCAACAAAGGTGAAACATCTCTTGTTTGGGGCGACGAAACAATTAATATTGCCGGCCAGGATTTCATTATGGAACGCCTCGGTAAAATGAAATTCAAATTATCAGCACGTGCTTTCTTCCAATTAAACCCGGTTCAAACTGGCGTTTTATACGACGAAATCAACAAAGCTCTTAACTTAGATAAAAATGAATCATTAGTTGATGCCTACTGTGGTGTTGGTACCGTTGGACTTTATGTTGCTCATGGCGCTAAAGAAGTTCGTGGTATGGATACAACGCCTGAAGCAATCGAAGATGCCAGAGAGAATGCAATTCTTTCGCATCAAGAAAATACCACTTATGAAGTCGGCAAGGCGGAAGATATCTTGCCTAAATGGTTAGAAGAAGGTTTCGTACCAGATGCCTTAGTTGTTGATCCCCCACGTACTGGGTTAGATGATCAATTAATTGAAGCCATCAATAAGAGTCGCCCTAAAAAATTCGTCTATGTTTCATGTAATCCTTCAACACTCGCAAAAGATTTAGAATTATTAACAAAATCATATCGCGTTGATTACATTCAATCAGTCGATATGTTCCCACAAACATCAAAAGTTGAAGCCGTCGTTAAATTATCACGTCGTTCTTCAGTCATTAGATAAATAAATGTCATTCTCATAATATGTAAAAGGACCTGACTCAGAAATTTCTGAGTCAGGTCCTTTTTTATAGTTTAATTAAAAATAAATAATATAATTCGCAATAATTAGCCGTTTATAAATAGTTAGTTATTACGACGCGATTTAACGTAAAAAATAATTATTGATAACACACTTATTACCCAAGCTAATGCAACCACAACTAATCTCAATTTCGTTATCATATCTGAATGATAATTTAAGGTTAATGTATTTTCACCCTTCTTATCTGCTTTTACGGTAGGACTACCGATTGATGATAATTTCACTTGGTCTTTAGAGAGAGCGTGCTTATTTAATGACAATACTGAATTTTCATAGACAACAATTGGTAATCTCTTTAGCTCCCCTTTTGTTTTAGCATTCCACTTGACAACTAACGTACCATTTTTGACCGTCTTTTTTACATTTTTATAATTAGCTATAATTTCTCTTTCATAAGCGGCATAACTATTACTTGGTCTAGTACGATAATCAGGCAAATAATCTGGAGCTGATTTTTCAATTATTTTTAATCCCGAACCTAGATTAGGAGTAGTAAACCCATTGGTAATTTGATTACTACTATAATGTTTTAAAAAATAAATTCCTGATTTTTTAACGATAGGTTGGTCACTATGCCAGAATTCATTACGAATTTGAAGCGATGTATACGCCTGGAATAGAATAAACCCACACCCTATCATTAACCCAATTTCAACATTCTTTCTTAATGATTTTACGGATAAATTAGAAATTGTAGCGCCAAATCCCGCCAGTAATAGGACCATCGCAAATCCATTAAAACGATAAGGAAATTGTAAAAAACTTTGTATTTGTGGAAATGAATCTGATAATCTAGCCCACGGAATCAAGTTTGAAGATAATATTAAAAATATACCCCCGATAATCGTAACAACTTTATTGGCCAATGATATCTTTTCTTTTTTTGAGAAGACAAAAATAATTTGTGCAATAAAAATTACACTCATTACTAAACCTAGGTGTACGTAATCGTAATCGCCCGTTGAAATATTCATTGCCCAGCTAGACATATCATGTTCAGCAAATGGTGAATAGAGAGCGTTTGAAGTAAAGACTTCTAACATAGATCCCCAAACATTAAAGGTGAGGAGTAACGCTAACACCGCTGCTAGAAGACATTTTACTAATAATTTCAGTTTACCAGACGTCTGAAACATACCTACTACAAAGAAAACAACCAAAACAGCAATTGACATAACTGCGCTTAAAACATGAACTTGAATGACTAAAGCAACAGTCAGCGCTAACGGAATAATTTTTAAATCCTCGGCATTATTATTAATCATCTTCAGTCCAGATAATACAACTAACGGCATTAACATAATTCCCCAGGACATAAAGTTTTGATTTGCCTCCCAACCAGTAATCCAAAAACTACCCATAAAAAGGATGGCGGTTAACAACGAAATCTTTTTTGTTGCAGTCATAGCTCTTGATAAAAAATACATCGAATAACCACTTATGAAGAAGAGTAAAAAAGAAGTTAAAATTTGAAATTTTATCCAGCTATGGACGGCTACTAGTATAATTCCTAAAATATATGCGAAACCAGGTCCATATACGGCGTTAACTATCCTTCCGCTTTGTTGAAACCCGTAATTAGACTGAAAAAAATTAAAATTTCCTGTTTTAATTTGCATATATATATCATATATACGGTTAAAATGAAATATTGAATCAGCACCCAAAACAACACTATGATTTAGTATCTGAGGTAAAACCAAAAATAAACTTACGGTAAAAATAGCGATGAATGGCATTCTGTGCTCTTTTAGTTTCTTATACATTATCTTAACTCCCTTAAATTTTTATATCTTTTATGGTAAATCTCTCATCTCTCGTACACCTTCATTTTAACATTACATTATCATTATTCACCAGTACCAATCAAATAAAGGTTTCCTCCGAGAATATTATTAAATTTATGTAAAAAAAGCTGATAACCACAAAATATTATTTTGCAACTATCAGCTCAACTTCACTCAAATCTATTTTATTAGTTGTTGATGTTAACTGCCCATGAAGAT
>NZ_AZDI01000019.1 GCF_001434695.1 Dellaglioa algida DSM 15638 | reverse complement strand
AATTTGTTCTTTGAAAACTAGATAATATTTATTAAATTTTTAAGCAATAAGCCGAGAAACACCGCGTTTTATTAGTTAAGAACGTAGTTCTTAACAAAACCACTTTGCTTTAAGTAAAGTTAGGTTAAGTTATCAAGGGCGCATGGTGAATGCCTTGGCACTAGGAGCCGATGAAGGACGGGACTAACACCGATATGCTTCGGGGAGCTGTAAGTAAGCTTTGATCCGGAGATTTCCGAATGGGGGAACCCAGCAGTTTTAATCGACTGTTACTATTAACTGAATACATAGGTTATATAGAGGTAAACGCAGGGAACTGAAACATCTAATTACCTGCAGGAATAGAAAGAAAAATCGATTCCCTAAGTAGCGGCGAGCGAACAGGGAAGAGCCCAAACCAAGAAGCTTGCTTCTTGGGGTTGTAGGACTGCTCATTTGAGTTACCAAAGATTTTCATAGTAGAAGAGTCTGGGAAGACTCGCCGTAGAGGGTGATAGCCCCGTATGCTAAATGAAAGTCCCTCAGAGCAGTATCCTGAGTACGGCGGAACACGAGAAATTCCGTCGGAATCCGGGAGGACCATCTCCCAAGGCTAAATACTCCCTAGTGACCGATAGTGAACCAGTACCGTGAGGGAAAGGTGAAAAGCACCCCGGAAGGGGAGTGAAATAGTTCCTGAAACCATGTGCCTACAAATAGTTAGAGCCCGTTAATGGGTGATAGCGTGCCTTTTGTAGAATGAACCGGCGAGTTACGTTTGCTTGCGAGGTTAAGTTGATAAGACGGAGCCGTAGCGAAAGCGAGTCTGAATAGGGCGCCATAGTAAGTAGACGTAGACCCGAAACCAAGTGACCTACCCATGTCCAGGTTGAAGGTGCGGTAAAACGCACTGGAGGACCGAACTCATGTATGTTGAAAAATGCTGAGATGAGGTGTGGGTAGCGGAGAAATTCCAAACGAACTTGGAGATAGCTGGTTCTCTCCGAAATAGCTTTAGGGCTAGCCTCGGAATTAAGAATCATGGAGGTAGAGCCACTGTTTGGACTAGGGGCCCATCTAGGGTTACTGAATTCAGATAAACTCCGAATGCCATTGATTTATATCCGGGAGTCAGACTGCGAGTGATAAGATCCGTAGTCGAAAGGGAAACAGCCCAGACCACCAATTAAGGTCCCAAAATACATGTTAAGTGGAAAAGGATGTGGAATTGCACAGACAACTAGGATGTTGGCTCAGAAGCAGCCACCATTTAAAGAGTGCGTAATAGCTCACTAGTCGAGTGATTCTGCGCCGAAAATGTACCGGGGCTAAACATGTTACCGAAATTGTGGATGGAACCCATTAGGGTTCCGTGGTAGGAGAGCGTTCTAAGGGCAACGAAGCTAGACCGTAAGGACTAGTGGAGCGCTTAGAAGTGAGAATGCCGGTATGAGTAGCGAAAGACAGGTGAGAATCCTGTCCACCGAATGACTAAGGTTTCCTGGGGAAGGCTCGTCCTCCCAGGGTTAGTCGGGACCTAAGTCGAGGCCGAGAGGCGTAGACGATGGATAACAGGTTGAGATTCCTGTACTAGTTATATTTGTTTGAACGATGGAGGGACGCAGCAGGCTAAGGAAGCGCACTGATGGATATGTGCGTCCAAGCAATAAGTCTGAAGTTGAGTTAAATGCTTAACTTTAAGGACAAGTTGTGATGGGGAGCGAAATTAAGTAGCGAAGTAACTGATGTCACACTGCCAAGAAAAGCTTCTAGTTAGAATATAACTACCCGTACCGCAAACCGACACAGGTAGTCGAGGAGAGTATCCTAAGGTGTGCGAGAGAACTCTCGTTAAGGAACTCGGCAAAATGACCCCGTAACTTCGGGAGAAGGGGTGCTGACCGAAAGGTCAGCCGCAGTGAATAGGCCCAAACGACTGTTTATCAAAAACACAGGTTTCTGCAAAATCGTAAGATGACGTATAGGGGCTGACGCCTGCCCGGTGCTGGAAGGTTAAGAGGATGAGTTAGCTTCGGCGAAGCCCAGAATTGAAGCCCCAGTAAACGGCGGCCGTAACTATAACGGTCCTAAGGTAGCGAAATTCCTTGTCGGGTAAGTTCCGACCCGCACGAAAGGCGTAACGATTTGGGCACTGTCTCAACGAGAGACTCGGTGAAATTATAATACCCGTGAAGATGCGGGTTACCCGCGACAGGACGGAAAGACCCCATGGAGCTTTACTGTAGCTTGATATTGAGTGTTTGTATAACTTGTACAGGATAGGTAGGAGCCGTAGAGACCGGAACGCTAGTTTCGGAGGAGGCATTGGTGGGATACTACCCTCGTTGTATGAACACTCTAACCCTCGCCACTAATCGTGGTGGGAGACAGTGTCAGGTGGGCAGTTTGACTGGGGCGGTCGCCTCCTAAAAGGTAACGGAGGCGCCCAAAGGTTCCCTCAGAATGGTTGGAAATCATTCGCAGAGTGTAAAGGCACAAGGGAGCTTGACTGCGAGACTTACAGGTCGAGCAGGGACGAAAGTCGGGCTTAGTGATCCGGTGGTTCCGTATGGAAGGGCCATCGCTCAACGGATAAAAGCTACCCTGGGGATAACAGGCTTATCTCCCCCAAGAGTCCACATCGACGGGGAGGTTTGGCACCTCGATGTCGGCTCATCGCATCCTGGGGCTGTAGTCGGTCCCAAGGGTTGGGCTGTTCGCCCATTAAAGCGGTACGCGAGCTGGGTTCAGAACGTCGTGAGACAGTTCGGTCCCTATCCGTCGCGGGCGTAGGAAATTTGAGAGGAGCTGTCCTTAGTACGAGAGGACCGGGATGGACATACCTCTGGTGTACCAGTTGTTCTGCCAAGGGCATCGCTGGGTAGCTATGTATGGATGAGATAAACGCTGAAAGCATCTAAGTGTGAAGCTCACCTCGAGATTAGATTTCCCATTCCTTTATGGAAGTAAGACCCCTGAAAGATTATCAGGTAGATAGGTTGGAAGTGGAAGTACAGTGATGTATGGAGCGGACCAATACTAATCGGTCGAGGACTTAACCACAAAGTGGTGTGAAACGGTGTACGGCTTAAAAATCAATGATAAATATTAGCTAGTTTTGAGAGAATAAGTTTTCTCAAAAAAA
>NZ_AZDI01000018.1 GCF_001434695.1 Dellaglioa algida DSM 15638 | reverse complement strand
TGTCTTCTTGCTTATCTTCTAGACTGTTTAACCAACTTTTTATTAATGTTTGTTCTTTGTCAGATAATACTATTGTATTTTTTCCGGATATTTTTTTCCAATTTCCGATAGATAAATTTTGTTTCTTTTTTTCATAACTGATTTTGTTTTGTAAATACTTTTTACTAATACCTAATTCGTCCGCCAGCTCTTTTATTGTTTTTAATTCTTCACTCATGATAAATCCTGCCTTTTAACTGTTGGTAAGTACTGCTCAATTGCTTTTTTGAGATACTTCGCTACATTACGTTTAGAATAGGCTTCTTGTTTGCTGGCAACATAAGACAAGTGGTCTTTGACACCATTTAGCCCTCTTAATTCTTTCAGTTCGTCATAAAGCGGATAAACATTCTTCTGTAAGCCTACCATTGTGGCTGTATCCATAATATCATTCATGCCAATTAAGAAATTTTCAGATAAAAGTCTTGTATATTTACTTTCCATTGCCTGTTTTAGTAAGTCCGCTTCATTTCTTGATTTTTGCTTTTTATCGGCTTGATAGTCTTTATCTCCCAACTTGTAACTATTATCGTCAGCACAACGTTTCTTCTCGATATGAAAGACTATGCTATCAATCGAACGCCCTTTCTTTCTCACTTAAGATTTGTATGAACTGGTTTTCAATCATTTGTTCCGAATGACTCATTTGATCCCCTCTCATTTCCATAGTTGCCACCATTTTTTAGATTCTGTTTTTACCGGCTCTTTTTCTTTTGCCTTGTTTCGTTCTTCTTCTGATAACTTCAATTGAGCTTTCAGTCGTTCAATTTCTTCCTGCGCCTCACCCCTTATCGACGAGCCATCTTTCATATCCTCCTGAGGCATTTTAAGAGCTTTCAATTCATTGATTTCTGATTTATACTCTTCTAGTAATTTTTTATCCTGTAAGGCTAGACGTTGTTGCTGGTCTAATAGCTTATGAAGCTCTTTTTTTTCTGATTGGAGTTCGGACACTAGATTCCTTAAAAATAAAATCTCTTCATTCCCCTCTGGATTGCCATCAACTGAATTATTCACGTTGTCGTCAACAAAAACTTTTTGTTGACGTTTTTTAGTTGACGTTTTGTTAAAAAAAGCATTCTTAATAACTTTTTGACCATCAACGTCAACGTAAACGGTATTTCCTTTTTTTGACGTAAATTGACGTAAATCTATTGACGATTCTTTTTTTATTTTTTGCCATACAGCTTGCTTTGAAACACCTATTTCATCCGCAATTTCTTTTATGGTTTTTAAATTTTCACTCATGGATTTCTCCTTTACCTCGAACACTTGCACGTTCTGGTTGTTCAAGGTCTTGTAATTTTACAGTTGGTAAGTATTGATCAATCGCCTTTTTAAGATACTTCGCAATGTTCCCTTTAGAGTAAGGCTCTTGCTTATCATGAACATACGATAGGTGTTTTTTTACTCCCTCAAACCCTCTTAATTCCTTTAACTCGTCATAAAGCGGATAGACGTTCTTTTGCAAACCTGCCATAAGTGCCGTGTCCGTCATTTCAAGAGGGGATAAGAGAAAGTTTTCAATCAATAATCGTGTGTACTTGCTTTCCATTGCCTGCTTAACTAGAACAGCTTCGCTTTGTTCTTTTTGCTTTTTATCTACTTGAAAAGCCGTATCTTCCAACTTGTAGCTGTTATCGTCCGCTCGGCGTTTCTTCTCAATATGAAAAACAATAGAATCAATCGAACGTCCTTTTTTGACTTTCTCATAAGACACGTTAAAGGACGTATGGGCGTTGATTTCTTCAATGGCATTTTTTAATACACGGTTTTCAAAACTTTGAAAACGTGTATATTCATTAATCGTATCAGTGATTTCTCGCAACTCTTTCACTGTGATTGAGGGGTTGCGGTAGGCTTCCACTTGCTCGGCTCTCCGTCCACCTTTAACACTATAATGCTCGTACTGGCTATAATTCATAGCTAACCAACGATATAAGATAAGACTGTACTTGCTATTAAGTTCTTTCAATTCAGAGATTTTATACTGTGTAAATTCTGCCTTTAAATTAATCAGATAAGGCATAATAAATTGATTAAATTGTATCATTACATCGTCACTGTAGCTGTTCCATTTAACAGTTGGTATTGGGACGATACTTGTCATTTCATACCCTTTATTTTTTTCTTCTTTAATTTGAAAAAAAGCTTGTTTCTGCATATACTCAATCGCTTCTTTAAAACGAGTATGTTTACTTGCTGAAGATACATCAAAAAAAGAAAATAATTCTTTTTTTGAAAGATAGATTATATTATCTTTGGGCGGATTTTCTGTATCAATGCAAGACACGGCTAATTCAAACATTTTTAAAGCGGTCTTTTGCATTTTAGCGATTGAAGTAATCAAGCTATTATGCTCGACCACTTTACGTTTTTCGATTTCATTCAAGGTATACACCTGCTTTTGATTTTCTGATATAATAGACATAGAAAAACTCCTTTGTGAGTGTTTTGTGATTAAGCATAGAGAAGTGATTTAGACGTCAATTTTCTCTATGCTTTCATTATACAAATATATAGCAACTTAATCAAGTTTTTGTTGCTATATACATCGTTTTTTGTTGCTATATACATCGTTTTTTGTTGCTATATACATCGTTTTTTGTTGCTATAAAAATCTGTCCTTCCTTGCTACCACTGACTTTTTTTTCACGCAAAAGAACAAAAGATTAAAATATATAAGATAAATGTAATATAGGCTTCGCTTTTTTTATTTTTTTCAAAAATTTAAAATCAAAGGTCAAAATCATCCAAAAAAAGAAACAGACTGCTCAAGTTTTATATTGAGCAGTCTGTTCCTTTAAATCGTGTTTATACGTGTTTATAGATCTTCTGTTTTAATTTCGTAATAGCCCTCGTAATAATAACTCGCATCAATTCCTTTAAAGAATTGTTCTTTTCCTAAATCATCAGTTAAAGCCTTTTGAATCAAATATTTTAATTCATTGGTGCTGACTGTACTACGGATCATGGCATTTAAATATTCATCCTTATCAATTTGATTCCAATCGACGATTTTGTGTAGTTTATTTTTAAGAATTAAATCCAACCAGATACGAGTGGCTCGTCCATTGCCTTCCCTAAAAGGATGCGCCACATTCATATCCGAGTACTTATCAATAATTTCATCAAATGTTTCTTGAGGTAATTTATCAATATATTCAAGTGTTTGCGCTAAAAAAATACGTGGCGCAAATTGAAAGTTTCCTTTCGCAATATTCACTTCTCGAATTTTTCCTGCAAAGTCGTAAATATCTTGGAATAAAAACTGATGAATATCAGATAAGCCTTGAAACGTCCCAATTTCCAGATCCTCTATTTTGCCAGACTCAAACAATTCTTTGGCTCTTTTTTTCGTTAATAACTCTTCTTGTTTAGCTAATTCTGCTGAATTTGTTAAGCCTAATTTATTTTCTAAAACCACAGGATTACCTCACTCTCTATTTTTTCGGAAAGATTCTTTTAAAGATTTTTGGACGTTGATCAAACCATGTTGAAGCGGTATACATTAATCGAAAACTGCCATAGATGCCAGCACCGATTAAACCAAAACCACCTAATCCAAGAACGACTGCCCCATAAGGATGTTTAGGCTGTATTTCCATCACTGTGTCATACAAAATATGCAAACCCCAACCATCCCAGATACCTTTATAAATCCATCGTCCGATGAGAATACCGACAACTAAGAAACAGAACAGGCAGACAATGTTCGCAATCAGAATACCGTAACGTTCGACAATCTCACGTTTGCGATCTGCTTTTATCTGCTCTTTTTGTTCATTCAGTTCTTTTTTCAAAGCGAGTAATGCTTGTTTTTCAACTTGAATGTCTTTCAGTATGGTCGCTTTTAAGTTTTCTGCCTCTAAACGATGGAGTTGTTCTTGAATGGCAGACTCAATTTTTTGATTCGCAACAGCTTCTATTTTTTCTTGGTAGTCCCGAAAGTCTTTATTAACTTCTTGACGGACTAAGCGGTCTAGTTCTGGAACGTTACTGAAATCAATTTTGCCATTTTTATAAGCATTTAATACTTGAACAACGAGTTGTTCATCTTTATTCATCGACTCATCCCCCGATCATGATCTTTTGTTGGCTTCTTTTCGGACTGTACGTCTCTATTCGCTTGTTTTTCTAGGCTTTTCTGTTGTTCTTGCTCGTAATTTTTCATGTCCTTTGAAAAGCGACGTTCAAAATCCTCGAGGATTTTCTCTTTTGTTTGCTTTAATTTTCTTGTAACGCGTTGAGTAAGTTCTGGTACTCGTCCTGCAAGCTGTTTGATTGTGTCAATAAATCGATTAATTTTTGATTCTCGCTTGAGAGCTTCTGATTTTCTTGGTTCAATTGCTTGTTCAAGGCTAACAATTTCTGATTCTCTTTGTTGAGTGTCTCGCTCAAGCGGAGTAATCGCTGGTTCTCGTTGTTCAACAGCTCTAAATTCGTTTTGTCTTGCTCGGTTTTCCAACTCATGTAAAATGGTCTCCCTTCCAAAATCAGAACCCAATCGGGTCTCTCGTGCTCGTCTTTGCTTATTATTGGCGTCTAAAAAGGCGTATGAGAACGTTTGGCCTCTTTCTGATAGAATTACACCATTATCGGATAAACGCTCTTTAAACGTCTCATATGAGCTCACAGAGACATCTTGAAGCGATTTATTGATTCTTTCTCTCAAATCATCCATGTAAGAATACTCATTTTTGGCGATTAGTTCTTTTTCTGTCTCTGTTTGGCGCTCTTTTGGTGGCTCTAAAATGTGCCAGTTTTCTCGAGAAGCGAGTCGATCATTCATTTCTCGTGCTCGTTGAACGCTTTCTCCTTTTTGTTCTCTTAATTTCTTTCCTGTCTCTAAATTGACCTTATTGACAATGATGTGGTTGTGTAAGACGTGATTTTTTCCGTCTAAATGCGTATACACAGCACTTTGATGGTTAGGATAGAGATTTTCTGCTAACTCAACGCCTAAATCGTTGGCTTTTTGCCAGTCCTTTTGTACTTTCGGATTCAGTTCATCTAAGGCGAAAGATTGGGTAATACGCAAGACCTGATTGGATTCTTTGGTTTGGTTATGAAGTTGTCGAATGACATGAAATTGTTCTTTGGCGATAAAGGGATCAATCCCGTTGGTTCCACCCACGGCAACTGCCCGACAATTTGTCAGCTCCACAGGACGTTCCAATTGATGGTCTTGTAGCCACTGTTCAGTTTTTTCATGCATAGGTCTGTCTTGACCTAAAGCATAATTAAGGGCGCTCGCTGCACTTGCGCCATTGCTTATTTTTGCAATTGTTGCCATAACTCTTTATACCCCTTTTGAGCTTGAGCGAGTACTCCGTATGTATAGCGTAAAGCCTCGATCAGCTCTTTATCTTGGTTGTCCATCCGATCGAATTGATTGAGTTTCTTGGCGATTTGATTTAAATTGGTTCCTTGTTTTGAGAGTTCTAATAATAAAGATTTCGCTTGGTCATGTTCGAGATAAGGTTTTTTTAAATGAGATTTTTGTGCTAATTTTTTCGCATAAAGATTCGGAGAGAGTCCATATGTTTCTCCTGAAATTTTCAGCTTATTGTATTGTTCTTCAGATAATCTAAATTGAATGTACTTTGTTTGATTTTGTGATACTTCTTTCTGATCCATAAATAGCCTCCTCAAAGATAAAATGCCCCAGCGCTCATTCCTCAATCGCCCTTTGTCATTGATTTTGTAATAAGCATTGCGCCCTATTCGGTTACAATCATTATAACAAAATAGAAAATATAAACCCATAAATACTGCAAGCTATCACATTGTAATACAAAGCACTTCGTTCTTGTATTACAATGTGGCTTGAAAAGGGGGAAGTTTCACTTTCCCCTTTTATCCCCTTTGGATTGTGTCGATTTGCTTTACGCGAACGCCACCTACCCATTTTATAAAAATAAAATGGGCAAAAGATCTTTCTTTTTGTCATACAAAAAGAAGAAAAAAAAGAGACGATTTTCTTCTTCCGAAATCGTCCCTCTTTTTTCTAAAACCATGGATGAACGAACAAAAAATCTCTCGTATTTTGTTTGTTCATCCACTAAAAATATGCGAACAGTATGGCTTCATTCAATCCTGTTCTTACAAGTCAAAAGCATCGAATCGTCCTTGGACGATTCAACAAAAAAAGTAGTCGTTTTTGGACGACTACTAAGTTCTAAACATTCATTACCCAAAATCAATTTGGTCTAATATGTTCTCTCGACTTGCTTGGTCCAATCCAAGATATGTTAAAGTCATGGCTTCGCTTGAATGGTTTAATTGGTTCTGTTGCAAAGTTTTAAATCTACTATCAAATAAGGTAGAATAATAGAAAAAGATAGCTGAGGTTATAACGAAGATAATAGCCAACGGCTACAATAATCACATCTTTTTGAAATTGTTTGCCTTTAAAATGATCCATTTTCATTCCTCCAAGCTATCCTTTTACTCTAATTTACCCTAAAATAAACTTATCAGAAAAACTTTGCAACAGAACCGTCTAAGTCATACCCTGCCTTGATACAAATATTTAGTAATCGTCCATAGACCCTTGCTGACAATTCGTTGATTAATTCCACTTGATAGACTTCATCATAATTAATTTTCATATTTATCGCTCCTTACATTTTATATTTTACTTCCAAAATTGATACCACTTTCTAGGTGCTTCAATCGGCTGTTCTGAACCGTTGTTTACTTCTTGCGATTGTTTGTCTGTCTGTTCCTCTTTGGTGTCCTCTGATGGTATTTTAAGAGCTTTTAAGCTGTCATTCTCCGCCTTGTATTCTTCTAGCAACTTTTTATCTTGCAAGGCTAAACGCTGTTGCTGGTCTAAGAGGTTTTGAGTTTGTTGAATAATTTTTTTTAATTCCGAATTTGATGTTTGTTCTTTATCTAAGAATTTCTCTAAAACAGAAATTCTTTCTTTAAGATAGGATTTTTCTTTGTCTTCTTGCTTATCTTCTAGAC
>NZ_AZDI01000017.1 GCF_001434695.1 Dellaglioa algida DSM 15638 | reverse complement strand
AGATTTAAAACTTTGCAACAGAACCAAATACGTCATAACTTACCACCATAAAGCAGTCCAATTAATTTATTGACTTCTAAGTAAAATACCAGGAGTTTTGCTATGAGTTAACTATGATCCTAGGTGGTCACTAAAACATTCCTTAATTTAGGGGCTATAATTACATCAATGACCCCTCGAAAAGACTATTAAAACAGCCCCCCCATTATCTGACTAGTAGATAATGGGGGCTGTTTTTTTGTTAAGTGATATAATAAACCATAAAAGAAGTTTAGAAATACGGTCCTGGTCATTAATAAATAAACAATTTAATTAATTATTTAATTTCAGAAAGGTATATATGAATCATGGTGCAACAAATCGTCCTACCCATCAAAGACTCCAACGTCTTAAAGATGGTACAAGATACACTTCTCGATAGTTTCCGTGCTGGTCGCCGAAATTACACCGTTTTTCAAGTTGGTAAGGCCACGCTACTACGTGTGAGTGATGTCATGACATTAAAAAAATCAGATGTCTATAATCCAGACGGCTCTGTCAAAAATACAGCCTTTATTCATGATAAAAAGACCGGTAAAGCAAACACGTTATATTTAAAGCCTGTTCAGCAAGACTTGTTGCAATATCATGATTGGCTGGTCCAAGAAAATATCAATTCTGAGTGGTTATTCCCCTCGACAGCCCATCATGATCGCCATATCACCGAGAAACAGTTTTATAAAGTGATGGCGCGTGTTGGTGATCTACTAGGTATCAACTATTTAGGCACGCACACCATGCGTAAAACAGGCGCTTATCGTGTCTATACACAGTCAAATTACAATATTGGTTTAGTCATGCACTTATTGAATCACTCAAGCGAAGCCATGACACTGACTTACCTTGGTTTAGATCAAGCTAGCCGTGAAACGATGTTAGACCAAATTGATTTTGGCTAACAAAGAAGCTATAAATGGGCACTCATTGATGATGGTATAGCAGGATTGGCTACCGTTATTTTCTTAAAACACGGTGCATATATGACTGGCGAAAAATTCATATCTGAATAATTAACAACTCTTGTGAATGGCTGACTCAGCCTTCTCGTCAGCATGATTTTAATAGCGAAAGAGAGAAATAAAATGTCTTTAAATTTTATAGAGCGTATCAATAATAGTAAAGAGCTTCGTCAAAATCTAAAATTAAGTCATTTGACTATTGAACATGTAGCCATTGACTTAAATACTTCTGTACAAAAAATCAATCAAATATTAGAACTAGATCACGTCTCACCTGAAGATCCTTGGATTTTGAAAGAACATTTATCGAATAAGCTACAAAGCCAAGGAATAATTGGCTATCCCTATTCAAAACTAGTTGGTGACTTTCGTGCTTATTGGTTTTTGGATACAAAAAAAATAGCCAACCAGCAACTATCAAAATAATTACAGACAAAAATGATCTTATACTCAAAAAATTGTCCATTTTTTAAGTATAAGATCATCTTTTTTCGTTGTATTTTATGTGGTTAATCTCATACCAGCTTGCCCCAGAGGATAGCGTTCTGCATGACATGCTCTCACTGAAGGTGATCATACAATGATAAATTGCCATATCACGGCGTGACCCATTGGTGCAATGTATCATGTACCAAAACAAAAAACCACTAGGGTATACTGAAGTGACATAAAAAAGTTAGGCATTTAGATAAGACCTTTGAAGTGAACCCCAAATATTGGACGAAACTTTAAGCGACTTTCTGGGTTGTAAAAATTCGATATTCAACCGGACTTTTATAACCCAGTTTTGTTTTAATTCTAGAAAAATTGTAATCATTTATCCAAACCGATATTTGTGAAACTAACGTTTCATAGGTATCGGTTTCTTTTTGATAAAAAGCCTCAGCTTTCATAATATGAAAAAAGCTTTCCATTGTTGCATTATCTAAACAAGTTGCTTTGCGAGACATACTTTGAAAAATACGATGTTCTTTTAAAATATTAACCCAATCTTGATGTTGATATTGAAATCCTTGATCTGAGTGGACCGTAGTCCGGTATTTTAAATCCTTAGGGATTTTCTTAACTGCTTGTTTTAAAACGGTTGTTGTAAATTGAACAGTTGGATGTTTACTAATTTGATGTCCTAGAATTTCACCTGAAAATAAATCATAAATACATGTAAAATAGGCACGCTCATCAATCGTTTTGCCTCCCCAACGGATCTCAGTAACGTCTGTCACTAATTTTTGATAAGGTCGATTTGTAAAGAATCGGCGGTTAATCAAATTCTTAGCAACGGTACCAACAGTACCCTTATATGAATTATACTTACGGGTACGTTTGTTAAATGCGGAAGAAAGTAACTGCATTTCACGCATTAAGATTAGCACTTTTTTATGATTTACTAAGAAATTCATTCGGCGTAATTCACCAGTTACACGACGATAACCATATGCCGGATGTTTCTTTTTAATCATTTGAATTGATTGTTTAATAACTTGTTTATCATTGTTGGATGAACCGTCTGGTTCATGACTAATAATGTATTCATAAGTACTCTTAGCCATACCGACGACTTGCAAAATTTTAACTAATTTATGTTTAAGCCTTAGTTCCTTGATGATTTGTGCTTTTTGGCTTCTTCTTCCTGGACTAAGGCTCTTAATTTTTTTAAGTATTCATTCTCAATCTGTAGTAATTCATTTTCTTCTCTAAGCCGTTCTAATTCAGTTTGTTGCTTTTTCTTCGATTGTTTATCAGCTGACATAATTGTTTGCCGTCCTTTGGAACGATATAAGGCATCAGCACCTTCAATCTCCCACGTATGTTGCCATTGCCAAATAGTTCCGACATTTGAGATATTAAAATGAAGTGCAGTTTTCGGATAAGAAGCCTTATTCGTTTTCATCCATTTTAAAACATTCAGCTTGAATGAACCATCAAAAGATTTCTTTGGAGATAGAATATCAAGGCCATTTAGGCCAAAGGCCTTATAACGTTGCACCCAAGAAGAAACCAAAGATTCACTTTTAATTCCATATTTCTTTGATAATAATTTGTAACCTGACGATGATGAAAGATATTCCTGAACAACTTTCACCTTTAATGTTTTAGAATACTTGGTCAATATAAAACCCCCGATATTGGATTTTGGTCCAATACCGGGGGTTCACTTCAAGTCTCCTTAAAAGAGGCTCAGCGTTTTTTTAAATCTGTGACCAGACGTCCGCTCCCAAAGTAGGGAAGAGAGGTACGATGCGGCCTAGTTGTTCAGCTGTATATTGAAACTCAATTGCTGGTAATAAAACGTTAATTGCATCGGCAGCATGTTCACTAACTTCAGCTGCTCCTACAAGATGATGGTCTTGATCGTAAATCAAGGTGTTATCACCAATTGTTTCCTTATCAACTTGGCGGAACCATCCGTCAGGAAGATGATTAGTTTTAATGGTGTAATCAGGATTTTGCTGAGCTTCTTCGACGCTCATACCAACCTGTGCGATTTGTGGTGAGGTAAAGACAATGGTTGGGATGGGCGGATAGTTGATTGCGTCAGTAGTCTTTCCTGTGAAAAGTTGGGTTAAATAACTAGATTCAAAGATCGCAGTCGGGGTGAGCTTAGGCTGTTCTTTATCAAGCACATCACCAGAAGCATAGATGTTATCAATGTTAGTTTGAAGATGATCGTTAACTTCGATCCCGTTAGCATTGTAACTAACGCCTACTTCGTCTAATCCGATGTTTTCGATGTTAGGAATTCGTCCGGTAGCATCCAAAATCCAGTCGGTGGTGAGGGTTTCGTGATCGTTATAAGACACGGTAAAATGAGAACCGTCTTCCTCAAAACGATCCACCTGAGCGTTGTAAATGAACTTCACCCCTCGTTTTTCGAGGTCGGCAATGACTTGTTTTACGTAATCTTGATTAAATTTGCGCAACGCCCGATTATGGCGTAAAAGTACAGTGACGTTCGCGCCGGCAGCATTGGCAATCGTGGCAAATTCCATGCCGATATAGCCCGCGCCAATAATTACGATATTTTCAGGAAGCTGTTTGAGGTTCATAAAATCGGTACTGTCATGCGTAAGTTCTGAGCCCATAACATCTAGATGGTGGGGACGTAGCCCCGTTGCAATCACGATTTTGTCAGCGGTGTAGCGCTGTTGATCCACTTCGATGGTGTGAGCATCAACAAATTTTCCACGACCGTGAATAATTTCGATGTCAACAGAGTCGAGTAAACCAGTAATCATGTCCGGCAAGCCGTCGATGACTTCGTGTTCATGTTCTACATTGGCAGTCCAATCCAGCTTTAAGTCACCATTTACAATGCCATCAAGGCGTTCTTGGTGGCGTAAAAGTTGAACCGGGTTGTCCAGCGTAATTTTCGCGTTGCATCCACGGTTTGGACAAGTTCCCCCGATTTTGTCCGCTTCGATAATGGCGACTTTTTTACCACTATTAGCTAGTGGAACCGCCCCGTCGAAGGCACCATGCCCCGCGCCTAAGTACAAAACATCAAATTGATAACTTTCAGTCATTTAATTACCTCCATCCTAAATTTAGGTGAATAAACAATTACCATTGTTGGCACGAGCATAGCAGAGGATAGTTGCGAGTTGCAAGCGATTGCAACTGAAGAGAACAAAAAGCAATCCTTAACTTTAAATAAGGATTGCTAAAAAATATCTTACTAACGTTTTAATGATTTAATCGATAGCATTGAAATACCACCAATCAAGGAAAAAATAAATGAAACAATAAAAATTCCAGAATAACCAAAAAGACTTATGACGGCAGCGGCTAAAACGGGTGCGATAGCTTGTGTAATTGTATTACCTAAGTTGTAAACACCTAAGAAAAATGCAACACGATTTTGATCGGGGATAACTTTTAAGTTTAATAAATTATCAAGTGCGTTCCATAAGCCCATTCCTAAACCGGTAGCTAAGGCGTAAAGAATAATACCAGTATTATTTCTTAAGAAGAACAGGGAGAGACCTGCAATTGCTAATAAGATAGTTGAGAGACCTACTGGTAATTTCAGTATTTTAAATTTATTAGATAGTGGCCCAGCGACTAATCCCATCAAAATGCCAAAAATAAGCATAATCGGTAGATTGTAAAATTAATCCGAACGCTGTTCGGACAAAAAAGATCAGCTTCCTTTAAAATGGTGTTTACCACAAACCCATCTTTTAGGAGCTGATCTTTTGTCTAGTATAACCTATTCCGAACGAATTAAAATCGAAACCTTTTGTGAACTAGGGCTGTCCAATATCCAAATGGGCGTTCGGCTGAACCGATCACCGTCAACAATTTCTTATGAATTATCTCGATGTCAACCTTATCAGGCTGAATTAGCACAAACAGATGCCGAATACAAGCGATCACGATGTGGTCGGAAAACTAAGCTGGTCACCAGGAATGATTGCTCACGAATTTAAACTAGCTACTAAATCTATTTATAATTGGCTAAATAAGGGGAGAATTGATTTCTCCTTGAATGATCTACCTGAACATGGCGTACGCCAACGGCGTAACGTTGACCAACGATCCAAATATAATCAATCTTTGGGGCGATCAATTGAACAGCGTCCCATGATGATTAATCAACGTAATCGCATCGGCGATTTTGAACTAGATACAGTCGTTGGTCCTCGTGGGCATAGTAAGGCAGTTTTATTAACTTTAATCGATCGCAAATCACGGTTCCTTTGGGCATACCGGTTAAAAGATCGGACGACAGCGACTGTTAATGAAGCACTAACTAAGTTCCTAACCACTTTTAATGGTCCGGTGCACAGCTTTACTGTGGACCGTGGCACTGAGTTTAGTGGGCTAGTATCACTTGAATCACAATATGGTATTAAGACCTATTACTGCCATGCTTATACGCCAGCTGAACGTGGTAGTAATGAACGCTTTAATCGGAATTTACGTTATTTTTATCCTAAAGGGACTCGTTTTGAGCACATTAGTGCTCAAGATTTAACGACGACGTTACTCCAAATTAACCAGCGACCGCTTAAAATACTCGACTGGCAAACACCGTATCAGGTTATGCTGACAAATTTGTCCAAAAATTCGGATTAAATTTGCAATCTACCGAATATCCACTAATAGTGTATATCTATAGTTACATTATTCCACTGCTCAATGGCCTGTATGAAAGTGAAGAGCCAGATTTCACAGAACAATTAAATTCCTATAGTAAAGACTTAGCAAAGGAGATTATTCTTGATTTAATTGGAGCAACGGGTATTGATATACAAGAATTTGATAAATTAGCTATGAAGCTTTAGTTGTACTAATTGCAAATGGGACTACGGAAACTTTTAATAGATTTATCGAAAAGTTCAGCTAATCACTGTTTTTTTTGCATATGGTCAGGAGGTGGCGATATCATGATTAATTCATAGTAAATACGGGTATGAGTTTCCGGAGTGGGCACAGGCGGGTGCTCGGCTCGATAAGATGGTGTAAGGATAATAGACGTCGTGCTAAATAGCGTGGCGTTTTTATTTTGCCCAAAATTTGGAGGTGGCCGGCATGGGCCAGATGGTAAATAGCAGATTTGGCCTTGTCAGTCGCACAGAGACACGTTGCTTGGGTGACTTAGAACATCAGCTTAAAGATGGACGGTGGTAACGTAAAAAGCCGCAGCGACCACATAAGCCGCGTATTACAGTGTGGAGAAAAAACAAGGTAACAAGCGTGAAAAAATAAAAGAAGACCAGATTTTGGTCTTCTTAAAAATGATAATTTATTTATCGTCTTTATCTAACTTTTCCTTTACGTTATCAACCGTATCTTTAACAGCATCTTTGGCATCTGACAGTTTATCTTTAGCCTTACCTAGAATACCTTGACCCTTACCTTCAGCTTCGCGGGCCTTGTCGTTCGTAACCTTGCCTTCAACTTCTTTAGCTTTTCCACTTACCTTATCTTTGGTGCTATCAATTTTGTCATCTAGATTCATAATATAACCTCCCATAATGTATTTGTTACAACAGTATTATTCCACATTTTAATTTGCTTGTCTAATAAGGAGATCCTACAAGAGATAGTGTGAATGACACTTATAAGGTAGATTGCAAATTTAAATATTGATTAACTGATCTTCAATTGCTCAATCATTTACGTTCTAAGAAGCCTAATACAGATAAATTTGGCTAATTATCCATGTAATTTTTGTTGCAATGTATCACCAATGCCATCTACTTTCTTAGCAGCCAAGACGGTGCCACCGATGAGGACACCACCTACAATGAGCGTAGAAGCAATCATAAACTTAAATACACTTTTCAAGACGTCCATAAAATTCCCCCTTACTTTTTACTGGTTCGACCAACAACTAATGAAACAATCAGAACTAAAATAATTGCCCCGATGATCGATGGTATCAATGCCATGCCAGCTAACGAAGGGCCCCAAGTGCCAAGGAGGCCTTGGCCAATCCACGCACCGATTAAACCAGCTACGATATTTGCAATCCAGCCCATAGCAGCACCACGGTTAGTGATTGCGCCAGCAATGGCACCAATGATTGCCCCGACGATTAATGACCAAATAAGTCCCATATTTACTCACCCCCTTAGTTAACACGACTAGATTTATTGTCAGACGTTACTTTATCAACGCTGTCACTTAATGTTTCCTTCGATTTATTTGCGCCCTTACTGACGGCTTCCTTCGTTTTGTCTGTAGCATCGCTCACGCGATCTTGCAGAGAAGTCGAATCTTTTTCATGTTGCTCCTTTGTCTTGACATCAACAACATTCACATTTACCTCAATTACTTCTAAGTCGGTCATATTCTTTACTTCCCGAACGATAACATTTTTGATCTTGTCATACAGTTTAGAAATATCAATGCCGTATTCAGCAACAATGTCGAGATCCACTGCAACCTGCTTTTTTCCAACCTCTACATCAATTCCTGATGTGACATCGGAAGTATTAACTAGTTTTTCAGCAACATTTGCGAAAAAACCGCCATCTACGGTTAATAAGCCATCTACTTCAGAAAGTGCAATACCAATTATTTTTTGAATAACCTTATCATCAAATGTTAAATTGCCTTTAATACCAGACTTTTCGTTAGTTGTTGTTTTTTCACTTGGCGTTCCGTTCTGCATAATTTTTCCTCCTTATAATTCAAACAGTTATTTAAAAACATTTGTTAAGATACCAGTTTTTTGAATATAATAACCCGCGGTAATCCCGATTACCATAAAAATCAAAACAAAAAGCGTCTTTAAAAATCCAAAAGTGATGATAAGGACCGCTAAGAGCAATCCTATAATTCCACCAATTAGTGGCCAAAAATAGGCTTTAATGAGTTCGGTCACGTTATCACCTCCTAGACAACTCGAGATTGATGCACATTAGCGTCCGACTCATTGAAATCAACGAGTCGGATTTTTATTTTTTTCTGTTCAGAAATTCCAAGACAAATACGCAAATCTTTTTTTAATTGATTGAGAAAATTTGCAGTCTGTTTCTTGGCATTGACTGAATTTAGTAGATCACCCGATATTTTAAGTGTGATCCTTTTTCGTGATAACTTAGCTGATACCTTGGGGTTACCAATAAAGGGTTCATGTTGAAGTGCTGAAAGAGCAAAATGCTCAATAGCTTTCTTACTGATGGTAACTTGACCATCAGACTTTTGGTGAAGATATAATGACTGTGACCGTGGCCAAAAAAGTGTGATAATCAATAAAACAATTAACACCGCCGCCAGAATTATCCCACTCCAAAAAAGGTATATCGGTTCGTACTGATCCAACCAATCAAACTTTAATTGCATGGGTGTGCTAGTGCCAATGGCCGTTGACCAATTTTTAAAGACAAGAACTATGGACAAAGGAAATGCAAGGATAATAACAACTACTATTAAAGCCTTAAATATAAATCGCAAATCATCACCACCTTTACCATCATTATAGCAGACAGGTAGTGATGATGAAATTATATGCACTTATAAGAAACCAATTAAAATTTTTATTTGACTAAACCAACCTGGCCACTAGGGTATACCTTATTGGCTTTACTTGGCTGTATGAACTGATGCCACCTGCAATAGTTCAGTAGGATTATCCAAATTAGGCGATATTTATCAAACAGTATGCAAGCTAATTTCGTGCTTGAAGATGGTAAAGGTTTGATATACATGCTGCTGTCACCACACAGAGGTCACCAGCCCCGAATAGCCAGATTCAGTTCCAGGTCTGCCGGACCCAAGACGACGAGCAGGGTTGTTTCAATAATCACCACGAAAGAAGGTTGCCAAGTTTTTGACAAGCATCAACGCTGCAATAAGGACGGTAAGCTAACCGTAACGCCAAAAGCTGATAAAACCGCGGAGTATGCTGGTAACCCAGCAAAACCAACGATGCCAGCGCCTAAGCCAACGGTTACTAAAGTAGTTAAGATGATCCAGACTGGTCATCACCAAACTTAATTTGATCGATTGGTGGCTTGGTTCAAATAATTGCTAGTCTGAGGGCTCAGCACGTGTACTAAACACATTAAGGAATGACTGATGACCAAAATAGGAGGAATCAACATGGCTGATAATGTGTTAATGGCCTATCATATTGTGCATGATCCCGATGATTGGGCGAAACATGTGTTGAATACGAAAAAGTTGTATAAGTGGCGGATCACTGAACAGACGAGAGGGATGCCAGTGATTTAAATTTAAAGTTTAAGTATGCTATTATAATATAAACGTGATTTATTAAGACCACTTAATTAATAATAGGACTTTAGCATGATTTCAAATATTTTCGTGCGAAAGATAGGCCCCATTTAAGGGATATAAGGGGATATTAGTAGTTTCTATTATAATTTAAAAAACCGATAGCCTTAATAAACCGGGATTTTAATGACAACATTTTATTTGAAATAGTGTGAAAGGTAGGTTTTTTATGTTAAGGAATAATTACTTTGGAGAGACTAAAACGCATTATAAACTGTATAAACGCGGTAAGAATTGGGCTGTCATGGGGATTTCATTATTTTCACTGGGATTAGGGATGCTAGTTACCGGCCAGCCAGTGTCAGCTGATGTGACAGCCACCAGCACCTCAAGCAGTGCAGCAAAGGCTGAAACGACCAGTGCAAGTAGTAGCAGTGCAGCAAAGGCTGAAACGACCAGTGCGGGTGGAAACCAGATTGTAGCGCAGACAGCCACTAATGTTTCTAAAAATGATGCAATAGTTACAACTAAGTTTGCTCAAAACTATGATAGAAGGGTATTGGCAGGTTCAGTTACCAATACGGGTTTCTCAGTTAGTGATCCAGATTATCCATCTGGGATGTGGATTGATCCAGATAAATCTCATTACAGTTATGAATGGTTGGGTTCTGTTGCAAAGTTTTAAATAAAG
>NZ_AZDI01000016.1 GCF_001434695.1 Dellaglioa algida DSM 15638 | reverse complement strand
CATCCGGTATACTTCGTGTCAACACTTCATTGCAGATAAATTTAAAAATTCAAAAATAACCGCCTTTATTGCAACAAAAAACGACCCGGACCCATGAATGTGGGTACAAGCCGTTTTTACAAATTTTTACTTAATTACATCCAATCCGCCCATATATGGTCGAAGAACCTCTGGAACTGTTACCGATCCATCTTCATTTTGATAATTTTCAAGAACCGCAGCCAACGTACGTCCAACAGCTAATCCTGAACCGTTCAACGTGTGGACAAACTGTAATTTTCCATTATCATCTCTGTACTGGATATGTGCTCTGCGTGCTTGGAACGTCTCAGTATTAGAACAACTTGAGATTTCACGGTACATATCTTGGGCTGGTAACCAAACTTCTAAATCATGCGTCATTGCCGCAGAAAATCCCATATCTCCGGTTGATAACGTGATGACATGGTAAGGTAATCCTAATTTTTCCATGATTCTTCCCGCATCGTTCGTCATTTTTTCTAACTCCGCATATGAATCTTCTGGTTTAGTGTATTTCACCATTTCTACCTTGTTAAACTGATGCAATCTAATTAAACCACGAGTGTCTCTACCTGCACTTCCCGCTTCAGACCTAAACGATGGTGAAAGAGCTGTGAAATAAACTGGTAATTTTTCTTCCGGGATAACTTCATCTCTATAGTAATTAGTTAGAGGGACTTCTGCCGTTGGGATTAACGTTAAATTTTCATTTTCAATTTGAAAAACGTCCGCCTTGAACTTAGGAAATTGTCCCGTTCCATACATTGATTCATCATTAACAACGTATGGCGGAATGATTTCCGTATACCCATCGGCTGCATGTTCGTCAAGCATAAAGTTATATAGTGCGCGTTCTAACCGTGCGCCCCAACCCTTATAGTACAAGAAACGGCTACCCGCCACTTTAGCACCACGCTCAAAATCCAAAATATCTAATTTTTCTCCGATTTCCCAATGCGCTTTAGGCTCAAAATCAAATGTTCTTGGCGTTCCGACTTTTCTTAATTCAACGTTCGAATCTTCATCAGGTCCAACTGGAATCGTCTTGTTTGGCATATTTGGCAAGCGTGACGCCATATCAGTTACCTCTTCGTCCAAACCGTTTAATTCTTCATCGAATGCCTTTATAGCATCCCCAACTTTTTTCATTTCTTCAATTTGAGCATCCGCATTTTCTTTATTACGTTTCAATTGTGCAATGGCTTGTGAAACATCATTTCTTTGCTTCTTTAACGTTTCCGTTTGAACAATAATATCTCTACGTTTGCGATCTTTTGCAACTATTTCTTCAATAATCTCGGGTTTAACTCCTCGATTACCTAACTGTTCCTTCACTTCATCAACATTTTGGCGGATCATTTTAATATCTAACATGCCTTATTCCTCCTTTTTTTGTATAAAAAAAGCCCACTCATCCACTAATTGGGACGAAAGGCTTATTTTCGCGGTACCACCCAAGTTCGACAAATAGCTATTTGTCACACTCAAATTAATAACGGTCTCCCGTGTGGCATTACCCACCCACTTATTCACGCCGGATTTTCAGCTTCGTAATTCTCACCACCATTACGTCTCTTAAATGCCTACTTATAACGTTTTCCGTGTTTATTTATTACTTTAATAATAAGCGTTGACCCGCCAAATTGCAAGTTTATTTCTTGCCTTCTTTGTTGAGTAACGTTATATATTCTTCCAACGACAAATTATGCTTAACTATATATTTTGCGTTATCTTTACCAACATAGCGAAAATGCCACGTTTCATAGTCAATTTTCGTTGATTTCTCTTTATTTTTTGGAAATCTTAAAATAAATCCATAATCCACTGCATGATCCATCAACCACTTTTGACCTTTATCTTTTTCGCTACTATTGTCTAAATCACCATGCTGAGCGTACCAATTTGATGACATAATATCGACAGCCAGTCCAGTATGGTGCTCACTAGATCCCGGTGCAGCCACGTATTCTTTAGTCAGCTTTTCAGCCTCAGAAACCGATTTTTCAGAATTTTCATAACTCTGAATTGAATCTGCATAGACTTCTTTTTGGTAGCTGATTGATCGATAACCCGATACGAGTGAAGCTTTATATCCAGCTTTGCTTGCAGCTGCTACAAATTCGTTCAGAGCACTTTCTATTTTAGTATTTATAACAATACTACCATCCGTTACCTGTTTAAAATCCAATTCTTGCTTTAATTTATGATCAGAATTGACCAACACTAAATTCCAATCGTTACTTTTTACATTTTTAGGTAGTTCGCTTTTTTTAACGACTTTCGATTCTTGATGAGTTGATGTCGTGTCCGCTTTTTTACCACAAGCACCTAAAAATAAGATACACATTGCCAATGTTACTACCATCCATTTTTTTCTAATCAAGACGCGCCTCATTTCTTCGATAAATCAACATCTTTCAATGGAATTAATTTTGTTTTATAACGTATTTTATAGTATGTGTACAGGACAATGAATAATGGAATACTCATATAACTAACCGATATGGCTTCCCAATCAAAATGTTGGAATGATTGGATATCTTGTCCAAGAATAACTAATATACAAAGGATAAGTGCCAAAATTGGGCCAACCGGGAACCATTTTGCCGAGTATTTTAATTCTGATACTTTGTGTCCCTGCGCTTCAAACGCTTTTCTAAATCTATAGTGTGAAATTGCAATCCCTAACCAAGCGATAAACCCAGTTAATCCACTTGCACTGAGCAAGAAGACATAGACCCTTGATCCAAAGACACTTGCTAAAAATGTCAGTAATCCGATAAATGTCGTTCCCCATAAAGCTGCCATTGGAATGCCACGTTTATTCGTTTTTCTGAACTTTTTAGGCGCGTAACCTTGTTCTGCAAGTGAATGTAGCATTCGCGTTGACGCATACATTCCTGAATTTGCCGCAGAAAGGACCGACGTTAAAATAACGGCATTCATAATACTTGCAGCCGAGGCTAACCCAGCTCTTTGGAAGACAAGTGTGAACGGACTAATTGAAATATCCGATGCGCTTGATCCAAGTAAATCTGGACTAGTATATGGAATAATTGCCGCAATAACAAAGATTGCAAAGATATAGAATAGTAGAATTCGCCAAAATACTTGTTTAATTGCCTTTGGAATACTCTTTTCAGGCGTTTCTGATTCTCCCGCCGTAATACCAATTAATTCAGTTCCTTGGAACGAAAAACCGGCAACAACGAAGACACTTAAAATCATTGGAACACCACCAACGAATGGCGCTTTTTTCATCGTAAAGTTTTCAAGACCCGTTGCATGTCCACCAAGAATACCAAAAATTGTCAGGACACCAACAACCAAGAAAACGATAACCGTTACAACTTTGATAATTGATAGCCAATACTCAGTTTCACCAAATGATTTAACAGATAGTGCATTAATTGCGAAAATAATGACCAACGAGACCGTACTAAATATCCAGCCCGGCACATCCGGCAACCAAAATTGCATAACCAATGCCGCCGTACTAATATCAACGGCTAGCGTGATTGCCCAGTTAAACCAGTAGTTCCAACCCATTGCAAAACCCATTGCTGGGTCAACAAACCGCGTTGAATACACCGCAAACGAACCCGAAACTGGTAAATACGTTGCCATTTCACCCAAACTCGTCATCAAAAAGTAGACCATAATTCCGATTCCGGCATAAGCCAATAGTGCGCCACCCGGACCTGCTTTTGAAATTGCTGATCCACTTGCCACGAATAATCCCGTTCCAATACTTCCACCCAAAGCAATCATAGATAAATGCCTTGTTTTTAGTTCTCGATGCATACCTTCTTGTTCTGCCATTTGAAATCCCCCCTATATATAGAGGAGCACTCGTGATTTTTAAAATTGAGAAAAGAAAAGAGCCTTCTTATACAACACTATTACGCGTTATACAAAAAGACTCAGATTAATAGACTCAGTCAAATCGTTATAAGCGCCCCGTGGTCGTTATTGACCACGACAGTCTTTGACTTATTAAGCCAAAACCCAGCAGTCACTAAATTTAAGTTAGCGTCCACTTCGGCAGTCTACCCTTTCTGTTTAAGTTCTTCAGCACTTAATTGCCTCGTTAAACATACTCATGAAAACTGCATCCTCTTCTTTCGATAATTCCTACTATAATCAATTCACTAAATTTTTGCAAGCCAGAACTTAGTTTTCTGCCAATTTAATCTCATCGTGTAATTTCGCGACATTAACGTTACTCTTTAAAAAAGCATCATTTTCAATCGGAAAATGTTGTTCAAGTGAACTAAACGGTTGTAAACTAACCATCCCATTCTCTAAATGATAATCTAAAATGTGACCGCCCATATCCATTTCATCGGATAAAAAGTGTAGGTGAAATCCGGCTGCACCAATCCCTTGGAATAACTTAGGCGTAAAATAACCAACAATTGTGCCATCAATATGTTCCGCGCTAAATTCCGATTGCTCAGCGGTCACGGCAGTTAAGGTTGGGTAAGGTTTACTTTGTTTAGCAACCGAACGTGTGCTCATTTTACTAAATGTTCCTTTAATAACAATTCCAAAAAATAAATTTTGATAAGGATATAATTCTAGCAATTGTTCCTCTAAGATGCTACCCGCCACATTCTCAAATTGAATAGAAACGTCTGGCTGATGAAAATGAACCGTCGCAAATGGGACAAGAACATCATCGGTAAGCTGATTAACTTGACCTTCTGAGGTGATTTGGAATGCCTTTCCATCCATGGCAATCATTTCACCATCTAAATCGCCGACAGTTCCAATTCCATAATCACCATGTTTTAATAGTTCTCCAACGGAAAGTGTGCCTTCATATAATCCTTCAATTAAAGTTGCCAAAGTACCATGCTGATAAATCTTATTTGTCTCATGCATTGAATTAACCCCTTTTCATCATTATTTTTAGTACAATTGATCCATTAAAATTGATTGACCTAATTCTTGATTGTCTTTGTAGTTAACTGGGACATCAACAATTACAGGACCATTTGTTGCAAATGCTTCATCTAATGTTTTAGCTAAATCTTGTGCTTTTTCAACGCGTAAACCTTTTGCGCCAAAGCTTTCAGCGTATTTCACGAAATCAACTGGGCCAAAATTAACCCCAGCAGATTTACCATATTTCATTTCTTCTTGGAATTTAACCATGTCATAATGACCATCGTTCCAAATAATATGAACAATATTTAAATTCAAGCGAACTGCTGTTTCTAAGTCTTGTGCTGAAAATAAAAAGCCACCATCCCCAGAAACTGACACAATCTGCGTATTTGGTCGGACCAACGCCGCTGAAATTGCCCAAGGTAACGCAACACCTAACGTTTGCATCCCGTTACTGAATAACAAATGACGAGGTTCGTAACTTCTAAAATGACGCGCAATCCAAATATAGAAACTTCCGACATCAACGGTCACAGTCATTTCATCTGAAACGCGTTTTTGTAGTTCACGGATGATACTCAATGGGTGACTAGTCAAAGTTTCATCAGTCACAACTGGTGCTTCATCTCTTGCTTGTAATTTTTCTTGTAGCCCATCCAAGTACTCACGTGACTCAGAAGCCATTTGGTAACCTTTCATGTATGGCAATAAAAATTCAAGTGTTTGTGCAATATCACCGACCAACTCTTTTTTAGGTTGAAAATTATGATCGATTTCTGAACGCATATCATCGACAACAACAATATTTGCCGTTCCTTCGGCATTCCAGTTACGTGGTTCGTACTCAATGGGATCGTAGCCAATTGTAATGACTAAATCACTCTTTTTAAGTAATTGATCCCCTGGTTGATTTCTAAATAAACCGACACGGCCAAAGAAATCACCAACTAATTCACGAGAAATCACACCAGCAGCCTGGAATGTCTCAACAACGGGTAAGTTAGTTGCTTCAACCAGATTACGAATAGCTTGCGTGACTTCAGGTGAAGACGCACGCATCCCCACAAGCAGGACAGGTAATTTTGCTGATTTAATTTCTTGTGCTAAAAGGGTACTTTCAACTGGACTAGCTGGCCCTAATTTAGGTGCCATCAAAGGTTGAATGACCTTTGTTTTCACTTCTGAATCCGTTACATCTTGCGGTACGCTGACGAAACTTGCCCCTTGTTTTGCGGCCTCAGCTTCTTGGTAAGCATTGGCAATCACTTCTGAAATATTTTCGGGTTCTTGAACTTCTGCACTGTATTTAGTAATAGGTTCAAATAATGCTGTATTATTCATACTTTGATGCGTTAAGCGCGTTAAATCTGAACGTTTAACCTGCCCAGAAATAGCCAAAACGGGATCACCTTCTGCTGTCGCAGTCACAACACCAGTTGCTAAATTACTTGCACCCGGTCCAGAAGTCGTTAGTACAACCCCTGGTTTACCCGTGATACGACCAACACCAGCAGCCATAAATGCCGCATTTTGTTCGTGACGTGTAATAATTAATTCTGGTGACTTAGGGTTCGTTGGATGTTCTAATTTCTCAAAAACGCGATCAATCTTCGCACCCGGAATTCCAAATACGTATTTCACATCATGGTTTATTAAACTATCGACAATGGCATCTGCGCCGTAATATTTATTATCTGACATTATGATTCCTCCATATTTCTATTAACACTACGTATGATAGCATTTGCATAAATAAATAACCATCGTTTTTGCTTACAAAATATAAGCTTTATACAAAAAACATGATTAACCCAGTTACGGCTAATCATGTTTTCATTTATTATTTATGATTTCCTGTTACATTTTCAACAATTTTTTGGATAATCAACTTATGTTGACCACTAATATCCTCTTCATTCCAGTTAATTAAAGGAATTTCAGATTCACCAAACGTTGCGGAGATGAGTTGATAAACCGTTTGCGACTCCAAATAATCGGCCCAACGTTTATCCGCCTCCGTGAACACATTGTTAATGACCGCTGTTGCTTTTTTTGTATCTTGTTTAAATTCGCGGAATACGCGATCAAAAAAACCATAATTAGGATAGGTTTCGATTTTGCCTTCAGTGGCCTCCACAATTTCTAATAAATTAATATCTTTGGCATCCCTTGCCAATGTAAATCCACCATTATTACCAGAAATAGATTTCACAAGACCCGCAACGACCAACTTACGCATAATTTTTCGTAAATAGGTTTGTGACCCTCCAAGACGCGCGTTAATCACTTGCGATGATATTGGCACACCTCTATTTTGTGTTGCCAATAAAGAAATAATACAAGCTGCTTGTTCAAATCCTTTTGTTAATTGCATCATCAGTCACCCCAATCAAATAATTTTGAAACCGTTTTTCATATCGCATTAAGGATACCATATGTCGTTAATAATTGGTACCTATTAGTTTAAATCAATCGCGTACACTAGTTCGACGATTAACTCAGCCGGACTAAAGACCGATGGAACTTCCCTTTTCTCAATAAATTGAAAGCTTGATTTTTTTAAAACCTGAATTGACGCTTCATTTTCAAGCGTTGTTACACCCATTATTCGTTTTAAAGAGCCAATTCGAACTGCTGTTAACAATCCTTGAACTGCTTCTGTCATGATTCCTTGATTTTGAAAAGCTGGATTTAATGCATACCCTATCTCTTTAATCGTTAAACTAGGTTCCTGATCCTCATCGATGACTTCATATAAGCCAATGTTGCCAACTACCTTTCGCGTAGCTTTAAGCTCAATCGCAAAAATCCCTTGTTTTTGCAATGTTGCAATAAATAAACTGGCCTCGACCGATGAATTGACGGGAACAAAGCCCGCAGATTGACCGACATTTTCTAGCTGCGCGTATTCATAGATATCAGTTACGTCTGAAGCCCTTAGTGGGCGGACGATTAATCGACTCGTTTCATATTGATTCATCTTCTTAGCCCTCGATATTAAATTTCTTTAACCATTTTAATTTTAAAGTTGGATATATCATTAACGCGATTGATGTCCATGTCGATGCTAGTAAAACAGAACCTATTGTATCCGTTGGAAAATGGGCCCGCAAATAAACTCTTGAAACCATGATTAATATAATCCATACGACTAATAAACTATTAATCAAGATTTGTCGACTATTTTTAAATTCTAACATCATAATACTCATGACAACTAGGCAAAATAACGCTACACCAAACGTATGACCACTTGGGAAACTAAACCCACCAATTGAGCCATGACCAACCGGCCGGGGTCTCTGAATGGTATTTTTAAGAAACGTAACAAGAAATTCGCCACTTAACATGATAACACCGACCCACACAACGGGGATTAAACCGCGTAATTGATATAAAATAGCCATTACAATAATTGAATAAAGAAAAATCATCATTGGACTACTTAACCAACTAATCATCCACATGACTTGGTGTAATTGTGTCGATGGTTGAGCCCTAATTATTGCCGTTATATAGTCATCAATATCTAGAATGAATCCATTCTTAATAACAACTAACCACGTTAACTTCAAGAATAATCCACCACAGATAACCGCTAAAAAAACAAGATACTTCTTATTTTTTATCATCACTCTCCAACCCCCTAATCTCTGTCTATTTCTTTCCCATAATTTATCATATTTTTCAATTCAATTAAAGTCAGAGAATGTAAATCTTAAAATTTCATACAGAAATTCAGTGAACGCTCAATTTTTGCTTGTTTTATGGTAAAATAAGCCATGTTTATAAATTTAGAAAAGGATTGGATATAAATAATGAATATGCTACTACTTATGCTTGTCGCCGGTATTGTGGCAGGCGCACTAGGATCAATCTTAGGGTTAGGTGGCGGTATCATTGTCACTCCCGTTCTGACTTTAATGATGGGTTTAGACATTAAATATGCCATCGGAGCCAGTATTATTGCCGTTATTGCAACAAGTTCCGGTGCTACAATTGCATTTTTAAAAGATGACGTCTTAAATTTAAGAGTTGCCATGTTTTTAGAAATTGCGACAACAATCGGCGCCATTGGTGGTGCCCTTCTAACCGGTATCTTCAATACATCATTTCTTTTTATTTTATTTGGTGCTTTCTTGCTACTCTCAGTCTACAACATGCTCAAAAAAATATTTGTTGGCGAGGAAGTTCTCAAATCAGCCAACCCGGATTACTTATCAACTAAATTCAAATTAAATAGCTCTTATTATGATAAACAATTAAAAAAACAAATTGATTATCAAGTTGAAAACGTTCCGGGCGGTATGGCTATTATGTTAGGTGCGGGGGTTGCTAGTGGTCTCTTAGGTATTGGCTCAGGTATTTTTAAAGTTATGGCCATGGATACTGCAATGAAGATGCCACTAAAACCATCAAGTTCAACAAGTAACTTAATGATGGGTGTAACCGCCGCTGCAAGTGCCACCGTTTACTTTTTTAATGGTTCAATTAGGCCCGACATTGCGGTCCCACTGGCATTAGGAATTTTGGTTGGGTCATCTATTGGCTCACGCGTGATGCAATATTTACCCGCAAAAATCATTCGTCTAATTTTTGTACCGGTCTTGCTCTACGTCAGTACTCAGATGATTTTAAAAGGATTCGGGGTGTCTATCTAGCATGAATGAAAATAATAAAACATCAGCCGAAATGGCTAAAATTGAATTAATGATTGGCAAAATTTTAAGAGCCGGGGTTTTCGTCTCTGCTACCATTATGATTATTGGCCTTGTCTTATCGTTAGTTACCGGTTCGACGGGCTATCCGGGGAACACATTTCCAACTTCGTTTACTGCTATTATTTCAGGAATTGGTGCTTTAAAACCATACGCAATCATGATGCTCGGTTTATTTTTTCTCATATTAACACCAATTCTTCGGGTTGTTGTTTCAATCTACGCCTTCTACAAAGAAAAAGATTACTTATACGTTAAAATTACCGTCATTGTTTTAGCCATTTTAATTGCTGGCTTTTTCATTGGTGGACACTAATTAATTAAAGGGGAACGTTTTCATGTCAAGTCGTCGAGAAGAATATCAAAGGGAACAAGCGTATCAAAGATTAAATGGTTCAACGCCATTACCAAAACGCGAAAAAAAAGGACATAAAAAGAAAAAAAATAAGAAACGCCGTCGTTTAATTGCATTAGTTATTTTAATCCTCGCCATCGGCGGTAGTATCTACGCCTATCAAAAGTATTCGAATGCCAAAAATGCGGCCGATAAAATTTATACATCAACTAAAATCGCTAAGTCTCGTAACGTTTCATCCGTTTTGAATGATGGCAACCCCATTTCCATCTTACTTTTAGGTTCCGATGATGGTGCTCTAGGACGTGCTAAAACGGGTGGCCGTACGGATACTTTGATTGTTGCTACGCTTAATCCGAAAACGAGTTCAATGACTTTAGTTAGTCTACCTCGCGATGCCGAAGTTGCTATCTCGGATCATGAATCTGACTTTCCAAGCAAAATCAACTCCGCCTACGCATACGGTGGTGCCGCAACGGCCGTCAAAACGGTTGAAAAATACTTAAATGTACCAATTGATTTCTATGCGACAATTAACATGGGGGGCTTAGAATCATTGGTTGATGCCGTTGGCGGCGTTGACGTCAAATCACCATTAACCTTCTCATACGGTGGTGCGAGCTTTAAAAAAGACGTTAAGAGTCATGTAAATGGTAAACAAGCATTATCGTATGCTCGTATGCGCTATGACGATCCACTCGGTGATTATGGTCGTCAAACCCGACAACGTCAAATTATCATGGCGGTTGCCTTGAAGAGTACCAATCTTCAAAATCTATTGAATCAGAAATTTTTAAATACCATGTCATCTCAACTAAAAACTGATTTAAGCTTTGATGATTTAACCGTTCTGGGAACAAATTATCGTAAATCAACTCATCATTCAAAATCGGATCATTTACAGGGAACAGGCACAATGGTCAACGGTGAGGCCTTCGAAATTGCTGATGAGGCTGAAAAGCAGCGTATCACTGATAAACTACGTGATGCACTCGATCTTGTTCACGCCGAAACAGGCAACACGTTAATGCCAAATGCCAAAATTAATACCACGCGTAAATAATATTTAAGACCGTCAACTTCATATTGACGGTCTTTTTTGTACAAAAAAACAACTTACTATAACAGCAAGTTGTTTAAGTTTTAAATTAATCTTTGTTTACGTTAACTGCTTGAGGTCCACGGTCACTATCTTCAACGTCAAAAGTTACTTTTTGACCTTCATCTAATGTTTTAAAACCGTCGCCTTGGATAGCTGAGAAATGTACGAATACATCGCTACCATCTTCGCGAGTAATGAAACCAAAACCTTTATCTGCGTTAAAC
>NZ_AZDI01000015.1 GCF_001434695.1 Dellaglioa algida DSM 15638 | reverse complement strand
TAGAAACTTATGTCACAGCCTCTTTTTCTATTGAATAAGATATTGTCTTTGCATGTTTTTACTACCAGTCAAAACAAATTTAGAATGATCATTTTTATAATCAAGCTCTATATCCGCCCCATCGTTTTTTAATTGACTTTGATACATTTCTTCGTATGCCTCAACAGATACTTGAACTCGTGATTCTAAATTTATTTGTGGCAACCTGTCTTCAAATTCAGACGCTAACTTACCAGAAAAAAATTCACCAACGGCTCCTGATCCGTAACTGTATAATCCAACTCTATCACCAATTTTTAAATCATTGCTGTTTTCGAGTAAGGAAATAAAACTCAAGTACAACGATCCAGTATATAAGTTTCCTACTTGATTATTGTATCTTTTTGCCGCTTCAAATTCGCGTGTCAATTCTATTTTTTCGTCTTCATTAGCTTCTAATAAGACCTCTCTCAAGCCCTTGGTACCCAATTTTGTATATGGCAAATGAAATAACATCGCTTTAAAGTCAGATAATGTTAATTTTGTCTTACCCTTGTACTCAGTCCACGTTTTATTAAAAAAGTCTAAGTAGACATTTTGTGATGTTTTGCCATCTACAAGTGCCTCGCTATGATTCAAAGGACGCCAAAAATCCATTGTATCTTCTGTTATAAATCCACTCTCTTCATCTAGCTCTAAAATACCCGGATTTTTTGTAATCAGCATCGCAACGGCACCGCCACCCTGTGTAGGCTCACCCGAAGTATGCAGACCATATCTGGCAATATCCGCCCCAATAACTAGCACTTGACTGCCCGGGTTAAGGGCAACATGTCCTTTTGCCAATTGAATTGCAGCAGTTGCACCATAACAAGCCTGTTTAACTTCAATTGCCCTCACATGGCTTAATCCAAGTAACCCAGAAATGTATGCTCCAGCTGACTTGGAATTGTCAATTCCGGACTCTGTTGCAAAAATAACAAAATCAATTTTACCTCTGTTTTCATCATCTATCAATGAATCCGCCGCATTGGCACCCAATGTTACAACATCTTGCGTCGCTGGAATTACAGCCATTTTTGATTGACCAATACCAATCAAATACTTATCAGGATCCACACCCCTAGCTAGAGCCAACTCAGTCATATCAACATACTCGTTCGATGTAAAAAAGTTAATTCGATCGATTCCAATTTTCATTACTTATAACCAACTTCCGTTTTTTATCTTGCCATTATTGTACAAGATGTCCAATTTGATGGCAAGATTTGCCATCGTTTCATTAGAAAAAAATAAAATTCTATATCCTTACGCATAAGAATTATATTCCTTTTTTGACTACTAAATTGCCGCCCAATCTATTCATATCAACTACAAAAAATTGATTGCGCTTAATAAGTACTTTTTCTATAAAAAATTAGAAGGAATATGTATAATGAAGAAACACTCAGCGACTAATGAGTCGCTGTTAGATAATTTATAATTATTTTTAAATTAAATAAACTTACGTGCAATAAACTGATTCACGCTAAAAGCTGATTGGGGGAAATGCTTTATGAAGTTAAAAATTAATACTGCAGCGGGTATCTTAGATATCATAAATGTCTTGTTAGTGGCCAGTTCTTGGATTGTTGTTCTTATTGGTGCCATGAGTGAATCGTCCGTCAAGACAAACAGTACTGTAACCGGTAGCGTATCCGGTGGTGTTTCTATTTTCTTTTATATTATGTTAGGTCTTGGCCTTATTCTTCACATTATTGGACTTATTCAATCAAAAAAAGTTGATATTTCTATTACCGGCCACGTTCTTGGAATTATTGGTTCCGCACTATTCCTTGTATCTATGATTTTTGCACTTCCAACATTTATTTTATTAATTATTGCAGCAATTTTCACACTCAAACAAGCACCTGCTAAGAAATAAAAATTTTTAACGAGTACTCAGCAACATTTTTAGTGAGTACAACTCCTACCACTTGTTTTTATAGTTAAATAACGTGCAGCAAACTGATTCACGTTAAAAGCTGACTCAGAGGATTATATTATGATGGAAGAAAATGGCAACGTTGTCCCACAAGAAGTCAAAGGCTGGAACTGGGGCGCATTTATGTACAACTGGATTTGGGGAATTGCTAATAAAACGTACCTTCCCTTACTAGTTCTCATCCCAATTTTCAATATCGTTTGGATTTTTATTATCGGTTTTAAAGGTAATGAGTGGGCTTGGCAAAAAGGTGACTACAAAGACGTCGAAACATTTAAAGCCGTTCAAAAAACATGGAACATTGCCGGGATCGTTTCTTTTATTCTTAGCATAGCTGGTATTCTTTTATATTTCTTTTTTATTGCTGCTATTATTGCCGGATTAGCTAACTCGTCATATTCATCTTATTCTTATTAAAATTAGCTTAGTTACTTGTTTGAATATTAGTTAATTTAACGGTTGGTTTAAGACTCATTTATATTAATTCATGCACTATTTATCAAAGGTATTGAAATCCCATATTAAAGAACGATACAAAATAATTCTAAAAAAGTCATCTACTCGTGGTCTATCTCCTTACGAGTAGATGACTTTTTCATATACTCATTTTTTTACTCTTATTAATTAGTACATAACTGATTACATGTCTATCTATTTTTAGATTTCATAATAAATATTTCGGTAATACGTTCCGATTCCTTTCCCACTTGTATAATCACTAATTTTCCGTATTTTTGTATTCTTTTATGTGCTAAAATTAAATGGTTCATATCATAATTTATTATCCTTCTTTAGTAAATTAATACTAAACATAACCTATATCAACTCATTCATTATAATAAAGTTAAATATTTGATTATTATTAAATCCATAGGACCTAACCCATGTTAGATAAATACAATTAAGGTCAGATACTCATTTAAGTAATTTCTCAAATCACGAATAAGTTCCCTATATTCATTAAATACGTTTATTTTTCTGAATTTTTTTAAAATTGAGTAATTATTAATATATTTTTTATTGCCCGTTTTTTACTTCTCTAAATAGAATACTATATCCATCTCATTCTAATTAAAGATATTCCATATATATACTGTCTTTGCCTAAAAACCTGAATATTAAACTCTGTGGTTCTGAATTATTCATCAAATAATAGTTTCATATTGATTATCAACATGAAATCATAGACACTTATATCATTTTTTTAGTAACGAGTGTATAGATACTAAGAGCAGGTGCAATTCCTGCTACTTGTTTTGCACCACAAAAAATCTTTGGAGGAGTTATTATTTATGGACGTATTATTTGCACTTATATTTCTTGTTTCAATAGGCTTTATTATTTACTACTCGGTTAAAAGGTATCAGACCAAGACGAAAGATCCTGATACATATAACAGAATCAAAAATCGTGTCTGGTACGCTGCACTGGTTGCCCTCTTCGCAATCGGCTCTACTTCCGGTTTAGTTGGATTCGTTAGTGTAATAGTTTTCTTATCTTTCGGTACATCAATCTATTATATAGTAAGAATCATACAAACTAGAAAGAAAGATCCCACTACATATAACAGAATTAAAAATCGTGTTTGGTACGCCCTACTTGCTTTTCTTATTTCATATATTGTTGTTGTTGCCTTACCACAACCAAGTAAAACAACAGCTAATCATACTGACACATCGAAAGTAGATTCAAGTAAAAATGAATCTGAAAAGAAAAAAGCAAAAGAAGAAAGTTCTAAAAAAGAATCTGAAAGTATTAAACAAGCGGAGTCTGATAAGAAAGAATCCGAAAAAGTTGTCAAAGAAGAGTCTGAGAGTGCTGAAAAGGAATCTGAAAGTACTGCCAAAGAAGAATCCGAAAGTTCTAAAAAAGAATCTGAAAGTATTGTCAAAGCTGATTCTGAAAAAGTTCAACGTGAAGAATCTGAAAAGGTTAAAAAAGAATCCGAAAGCACTAAAAAAGCAAATGATGAAGCTAACTCAAAAAAAGCTGCAACACAACAAGCACAAACTACAGCAGCAGATAATACTCATACTACTAACGATGGTCAGGTTACTACTGGTGAAGGAACTATTATTGGTAATACTAAATCTAAGATTTACCATATGCCCGGCCAGACCGGATATCATATGAGTACATCTAATTCGATAACATTCAGTAGTGAGCAAGAAGCGCAAGCTGCCGGATATAGAAAATCACAAAGATAATCTTCCAACGAGTGTATAGATACATTAAGTAGGTGCAATTCCTACTACTCACTTTGCATTTACGTGCAGATAGGATCCACGTTAAAAGCTGTCTAAGGGAGTTTTCATAATGAATGAAAATGGTAAAGTTGTACCTCAAGAGGTTAAAGGTTGGAACTGGGGAGCTTTCATGTTCAATTGGATTTGGGGAATTGCTAATAAGACGTACTTACCTTTATTAATATTTATCCCAGTATTAAATATCGTTTGGGCATTTATTGTTGGTTTCAAAGGTAACGAATGGGCTTGGCAAAAAGGCAACTACAAAGACGTCGAAACCTTTAAAGCTGTCCAAAAAACATGGAATATTGCTGGAATTGTTAAATTTATTGCCTACATTATTTTCATCATTATCTATTTCATAATCTTCATTGCTATCTTTGCTGGATCTACGTCATCATATACTTACTAAAACTAGCTTAATTTAAATTAGAACCACCCTTTCGCCTACCAGACAGGCTGGCGATAAATGCAAGGTCCATTTTTTGATATACTTTGTTTACTGATATTCCAGTACCTAGTAAATTTAAAAGGTGCTAATGTATATAAATTTATTCAACGCGACCATTGAGTGGCAATTGGAGCAGCAACTGCCGTTACTATCTGTGATATACAAGAAGAAAAATCAAAAGGAAATCTATACGATCCAACGATCGCTATTGACTCGTTTGAAGAAGCATACAATCATGCTGTTGAACGCTTTGATGCCCCGTATAAAGATTAATATCTAATTTTCATCTCACTTTGTTGTTTTAATAACTCGCCTCGAATTTCGTCCAAAGCAATTTGGACTTGTTCAAAGGTTAAGTTGTTACCCAACAAGGCTTTTTTTGTACTTTCAACAGATTCTAAAAACCATTGTTCTTTTCTAAAATTCCACTTATCTATACTCATTCTTACACCCCCTTTAGATTCTTATTTTTGATATACTATTTTTATCAGCATCCTACTGCTGAAATTCATCTGAAAGGTGGTGATATTATGGACACACAGTATTCCCAGTCAGTCTGCCTTAAAGGCCATCAAATTTCTTCATTCATTACCACTTCTTCAGAAAATCCAAAAGAATTTTGCGAAGATTGTGGTTCAGAGGTTATAACACATTGTCCATCATGCAATAAATCCATTAATGGATACCTACAACTTGATGGGGTGTTTGGAGGATATGACGTCCCAGTTCCTTCATACTGCAGAAACTGCTCTTCACCCTATCCTTGGACCTCTACTGCTCTAGAATCTTTAAAAGAATTAATCAATTTACAAGACGAATTAAACGATGAAGAAAAAGATGATTTTTCTTCATCCCTTCCTGACCTTATTTCAAATGGTCCGAAATCTAAAGTTGCTATTACCAAATTTAATAAATACTCATCAAAAATAAGTTCTGGGTTCAGAAATTTTGCTGTAGAAATTATTAGTAGCATTGCCTCGGACGTTATAGTTAAATCGTTAACTCCTTAATTTTGTTGCACACTTTTCACAATAAATACTATCTTTGGCGCACATATGGTGGCATTCGTTACAGCGAATGTAGCCATATTTTTTTTCTAATATCCAATTCAACATCATTCTTGGGATATACATTGGAATTGTAACTTTTATTTTTTTCATCCCTACACCTCCTTCCACGTTCTAGTGTCTTTTAAGACACAAAGTCTCCAAAAAAAATACGATACATCCCGTCTCTTCCTAAATTTAAAATTTTAGTAATTTCATTAATTTCGGGTACCGTAAATTGAGAGTCTCCTCTTAATTTTTTATATAGAGCAGAAGAAGAAACCCTTACACCCCTTTTGCTCATTTCATATGCTAACCAACGCACATTCTTGTTGTTAATCTTTAACTCTGATATCAATAGACTGGAATTCATAAAATCACCGCCTTTTTATTTGTGTCTTTTAGGACACCAATAATATATCACAGTGAATTTATAAGCGTAATAAAAAAGTGTATTTTTAGACACTTTTTTGTATCCTTTTCGACACTTTTTTGTTATAATTCTTTTAAAGAGGTGAGCACATTGAGTGATTTTTTAAAACAAAAGCGTTTAAATATGGGATTAACACTTGAAGAAGTTGGTAAAAAGGTAGGCGTTGGTAAAAGTACCGTTAGAAAATGGGAAAATGGTTTAATTGAAAATATGGGTCGTGACAAAATAGTTCTTTTATCAAAAGCTCTAGATATTTCTCCGCTTGATATTCTTGAAATAGATACAAGTTTAGAAGACAGTAAATCTTCTCATCTATTACTGGATATGTTCAATGTTTTATCTTCAGAAAGACAAGATGAAGTCTTGTCTTTCACTAAACAACAACTAAACAAACAAAATTCTAATAACACCAATGAAATAAACGAAGATATCTTCGAATTCCCACAACGTACAATCATAAGTGGCCGTTCAACTGCTGCAGGTGCTCCAATTGACGGAGAATATGAAGATAGTAATGCCAACGTCTCTGTTGTAGATCGTGCCGAGATTCCAAGAAATGCCGATGAAATATTAACTATTGCTGGTGACTCAATGGAACCTCGATTGCATAAAGGGCAACAAGCATTCATCCATCATCAACCAACTGTTGAAAATGGTGAAATCGCTATTATTTCTATTGAAGATATAGGGGTCACATGTAAATTTGTATATATCGGAGAAGATAAGATTCGTCTTGTCTCTGCTAATGATAAATACGATGACATAATTTATCCTATTGAAGAAATTAGAATCATCGGGAAAGTTCTATAAAAATAATTATTTATTAACGAGTATATAGATACTGCAAGCAGGTGTAATCCCTGCTACTCGATTTGTACCATATAAAACTTTGGAGGAATTAGAATGAAAAAAACAGCATATTTATTAGGTATATTAATCATATCAGCTTCTTTGTTAACTGCTTGTGGAAATAATTCAAAAACAATAAGCAATAAAAATGAAACATCAACACACTACGTGTCAGGTGTTACTAAAAAAGTTGGCGATACACAAAAGGCAACTGACGACGCAGGACAAGCAAAATTATTAGCTATTAAAAATATAAATTTAACGAAAAATATCAAAGGAACAACTTTTAAATTCAAGGATGCCAAAATCTTAGAAATTAAAACGAATAACAAATCACAACGGGATACTGATGAAAAAAACTTTGGCGTTACCTTACCCGATACTTATTACGAATTTGCTCTCTACTATGATTTAACCAATAATAATAAAACTGCTTTACAAATAAATACTCCCGAACTTATTTTACCAAATAAAGTCCAAGTACAACCTAATCAAGGCTCTATGGATTCGTTGGTAGGAGAAACAATTCAAGCTGGAGCAAAAAAAGAAGGCATGGTAGGAGCTATCGTTGAAAAAACTGACGTATCTAAAATATCGAAATTCAAATATGTAACATCCAATATGTCCAGCGATGATGACTCGATCAATATTAATGCAACAACTTTTGAATTAAATAAATAAAAAAATCCCCTAACCTATTGATAGCAAGTTAGAGATATAAATTTACACGCCCCACACACGTGTAGATAGGACTCACGTTAAAAGCTAAAAGGAGATTATTTATATCAGGGAAAAAAGTTTTAGGTATATTAGCAATCATTTTCGGGGGTATTGCTTTATTATTTTCATGGGTTCCAATTATTAACAATGTATCATTTTTCTTTGGAATTATAGGAGCCATACTGGGGATTATTGCTCTTATAGTTAATAGAAAAAACAAAAAAACTTTAGCAATTATTGGAACAGTTTTAAGCATTGTATCTATTGTTATTGTTTTAATAACTCAATCTGCATATGGTAAAGCAGTAGATAATATAAGTACATCTATGAATACTTCCGATAGTAATTCCAAAAAGAAATCAAATATCTTAACTATCGACTATAATGACTACTCATTCTCTAATAGTAAAGATTATTCTGTAGTTATTTCGGATGATAGCTGGGCTGGCACTAAGGTTAAAGTCGATAAAGTCACCGTGTATAAGCTATCCAAAACTTACAAATATAAGTCAATAAACGACGGTACCTTTGATATTGAAGGATTCGTCAAACTACATTTTTCAATAGCCCCATCAAGAGATGTCGCTATTTATCCAACTCAAGGTACTGCTATATTCGATAATGGTGAACAACATGAAGCTATTTCTTCTGGATCTTGGGACGGTGATATCGCTGGTAGTGCCGTAAAAGATGGAACAGTTACTATTCCTGTTAAATCATTGAAGGCTGTAACCTCGTTAAAAAATATTAGATTTAAGTTCACTTCAAACTATGATACCGACGATTATGATGACGATAATGCTCATCATGATTATGACCTCAATTTAAAATTATAAAAAAACATACAACGAGTATATAGCTATATTAAGTAGGTGCAATTCCCGCTACTCGTTTTGAAACACGTATCTATTGGGAGGAAATATGAAAAATAAAAAGGAACATGGTAATTTTTCCGCAGCGTTCGCTATTTTTATAGTAGTTGGTTTTTTAGGTTTTGTGTTTGGAATAGCTTTTCAGATTCATCATCTAGGTATTATTTTAGGTTTATCAACTGGATTCCTCACTTGGTACTTTAAACCGTTAAGCGATATCGTAGATAAGAGTTCTGAAAATAGTTATGTCTCCAAACGTTATGCTCCAAAGAACACAATTGAGCCAACTTCGATAGTAAATATTAGTAATACTACAATACAAGCCCCAAAAGTGAAATACAATAAAAGAGCCCCACACTGTTCAAAATGTAAAACTAATAATATTCAGATTCTTGATAACAAAAGAAAAGCATTTTCCATTGGTAAAGCAGCGGCTGGTGGCGTTCTACTGGGCGCAGTTGGTGCCACAATCGGAGGATTTTCCGGTAAAAAAGGTAAGAAATATCATGCAGTTTGCATGAACTGTGGGAAAAAATTTACAATTAAATTATAATAATCCCCTCTAACCCGCTGTTAGTAGCATGTTGGTAAATCAACGACGAGTGTATAGATACATATTAAGTAGGTGCAATTCCTACTGCTCGCTTTGCAACACAAATAAATCTTTGGAGGAATATAGTCATGAATAAGAAAATAGTAACAATGGCTGTTACCGCGGTCGCTCTGCTCTCATTAACTGCTTGTGGTAACAATAAAAGTGCAAGTGACGATTCAGATTCTAAAACAAAATCATCAAGTGTACTAAAAGCCAAACAGGAATCAAGTAAAAAAGAAAAAGAATCTTCAGAAAAAAAGGCTTCGTCTGAAGCATCTACTAAGGCATCAAGTATTTCAGCAGCAAGCTCTTCCATCCTAGCCGCAGAAAGCTCTATCGCTGCGTCTTCTTCAAGTGTTGCTGCCGCTAAAAATGCTGATTCTTCAAGTGCTTCTAAAACCACAGATTCTTCATCATCAACAATGACACAATCAAAAGCAGAGTCTGACGCTTTAGCTTACTTCAATTCATTCCAAAACGATACGAATGACTGGACTCCAAAAGTAAAATCAAGTAGCACTTCAGACTTAGGCGACTCATTCGTCGTGGCTGTGTATGACACTGAAACTCATTTTGTTGAATTTGACGTAAATAAATCTACCGGTAAAGTTTCTTCTCCAAATTTAGGTTACCAACATTAATTTCTATTAATTAACCGCCCTTTCGGCCACCAGACAAGCAGGCGATGAGCGCAAGGCTCATTGATCGTGTTGATACAAGGTATAGAGAATATAAAACTTTAGAGGAGTATCGTCATGAATAAAAAAATAGCAATAATTGGTATTACTACAATTACTATGCTCTCATTAACAGCATGTGGGGACAGTAAAAGCGCGGCAGATGATTCCTCATCTATTGCTAAATCGTCAAGTATACTGAAAACCAAACGAGAATCTAGCAAGAAAGGATCAATAAAAAAAGCTAACGCTACTTCTGAGAGTAAAGCTTCTAGCGTGGCAGCTAGTTCTAGTGCAGCAGCATCAGTTAAACAAATTGACCTTAAGGAAGCTTCGAAATTAATCGTAAAGGGCAAGTTTACGGATTTCCATCCAGAGTATAATTATTTTAAGGGTAGCCACACACTTTCGAACGGTGGATATGAATTACGAAGTTATCCTGTTGGAGATGGTTTAGATATTTTTACTCTTATGCCTAATTCCGATGGCAGTGTGAAAATTACCGCCGAGTATCGCACGGGAGCGGATAACTCACTATTACCTGACCAGTCTATGTTTGGTCCATCATCAGCAATTGTTCAAAGATAAGTAAAAGTCATCCCCTATCGAAAAATAAGGATGGCTTTTATTTTAAAATCGTAAAGAACATACGTTTGCATTTATATCAAAATTAATAACGCTAAGGAGTGAGTAATTTGTTTGAATATAAAAAAAATTATGCAATTAAGGAATATACAACTAAAAAAGGAATTACTAAATATATGTTTCAAATCTATATTGGTATAAATCCTGAAACATCTAAGAAATCTACAACAACCCGTCGTGGATTTAAGACGCCTGCTCTAGCTAATGCAGAATATCGAAAAATTGAAGCCAGCGTGAGAAACGATTCCTTTGTATTTTCAACTGCTTATTCATCCCCATCACAATTAACATTTAATGATGTCTATTTGAGATGGTTTACAGAATCATACAGAAATACGGTCCAATCTAGCACAATTTATAAAACTAAACAGATGTTTGACGTTCATATACTACCAGCTATTGGCAATATGAAGATTAATGCCATTACATCTGACGTTCTCCAGCCTGTTGTTAACTCGTGGGCAAATAAATATACCAAGCTTAATATATTAAGTCGATATGCTAAACGAGTATTTGATTTTGCTTTTACTTTAAAATTAATTATTGAAAATCCTTTTGATCACATTATGTTTCCGAAACGACAAGTGACTAATCTCGTTAAGGATCAATCTAATAATTTTTTTAGTAGTCTTGAATTAGAAAAATTCACTCGTTACCTTCTTAACAATTCTAATAAAGATAATACAGGAAGCATCGATTTTACACATGCTACATTCTTATTAGTATTAGCGTACACAGGTATGCGTAAAGGTGAACTTCTTGCACTTGAATGGAACGATATTAATTTCGACGATAGTACGATTGATATTAAACGGACGTTAGCCATGGTTGAAGGTGGAAAATTAGCTGTACAACCTCCTAAATGGCTTTCTTACAGAATAATCGATTTAAATAATCTAATACTCAACTTATTAAAGACCTATCATGAATATTCTTCAGAATCTATACTTGTCTTTCCAAATGATAAAAATACTTGGCGTAACTTAAGTAAACCTAATACTTGGATAAAATCTGTTATTAATCAAGGTATTTCAGATTTTAATGCTACCTACATTCAAACAAATGATGATTACTACAAAATTTTTGTACATCAAATCACACCTCATGGATTACGTCATACTCATGCAACATGGCTATTTGAAAAAGACAGTACAATTACGCCTAAATCTGTTCAAGAACGCTTAGGTCACAAAAATATCAGTGTGACTCTAGATATATATACTCATGTTACTTCAAATCAAAAAGAAAAATTAAAATCCGCTTTAGACATTGATTTTTAGTATTATAAACTGACTAACCTTTATGACTAAAATTGACTAACCTAAAAAAAACTGACTGTCCTTTTTGACTTACCTTTGATAGCAAATATAGGAATGTATATGACATCGAAAAGAGTAAAAAAATAGCCGAACTACTGATTTAACAGTAATTCGGCAAACATGAGAAACCATGATATTTTAATTAAGGAGAGTACAGGATTTGAACCTGCGCGCGCCATTACAGCGTTCGCCGGATTTCGAGTCCGGTGCATTACCACTCTGCCAACTCTCCAAAATAACTTTATTTAATTATATCAACTTTTTATTATAATTGCAAAATTCATTTAGCTATTATCAATACTAATTAAATTAGCAAGGAATATCCACGTGTAACTCGCACCAAATAACAAACTTAGCAGATGGATATACAAAATTATTGTTGGATACGATTGTACGTTTTGAATTGAATTAATAGGATCACCGAAAAAATCGCTCAATCCATAATATGAAATAGCAACCAGATGATCAACAACATGTGTGCTTGGTAGTTTTGAAACAAATTCAGTAACCTTTACTTCACCGCCTAAAACCCCTATCAGAGAAGTTCCCACGAGTAAACCTTCATAAAAAATGTTTAATGCAAACTCAGCAATGACTTGTATGGTATGCGCAAAATTATTTTTAACAATATATGAAAGTAATTTCAATAAATAAAATGAACTGAACGTAATAATAATAATACCTAGTATAAACGCAGAGATAACAGTCCACTCTGACAACGGCGTAATTAAATTCATGTAATTAATTAAATAAAAAATAAAAGTTGTAATAAGTAATAACAAATAAGATTCAATCTGCCAAATTTTTGTTTGTTTGGGAAATAATTTTAAATATGAAAAAAAGCTATAACAAAATAGTAACGATGCAATGGTAAATGTCATTAATCTCAAGATTAATAAAGACGGCCATAACATTAAGCCTAGAATCGTGCACATCAAGAAACTTAATGCATAGAAATATGATTTTTGTTCTTTTTCTTGAATGACCAAAAAGGTTAAAAAAGGATGCTTAAATCTATTTTGAAATGGAATTCTTGCGGTGGTAAATACATATTTTAAAAAATTAATTAGCCCTTTATCCCAAATAGTCAAGCCAATCATAGCTGACCAGATAATTAAAACAATTAAATAAAATGTTTGCGCAATCATTAAAATACTCCTTATGTATAAATATATGATTTAAATTTTATACGTCTACTAACTAAATTACAAGAGAATACACAAAAAGAGCATTTCAATTGAAATGCTCTTTTTAAAATCATTAAATTAAGGCTCTATGTCAAATAGTGTTGATGAA
>NZ_AZDI01000014.1 GCF_001434695.1 Dellaglioa algida DSM 15638 | reverse complement strand
CTTGGTCAAGCCCATTTCGTTGAATATCTCCTAATTGTTGGTTTATCCAAAAATCTATTTTGTTATCTATTGCTTCAAAACCAGTGTTTACGGACCTATTAGTCCAATAATATTTATGATTGATTTTAACTCCAGAACTTTTTAAACTAGCATTTTTTTTAGAAACATTCCTAATTGAAAAGCTCATTTTACCGTTATATTCATCAATATCAATAATTTGCACTTTAACTTTTTCATTTATTTTCAAATAATTCAATACGTTGTCAACATATCCGTTATGACATTCTGAAATATGGATTAATCCTTGAATACCTTCTGCAATTGTTACAAAAGCGCCATATGGCTGGATTCCAGTTACGATTCCAGAAATTACTTGTCCTATTCTGTATTCCATATAAGTTTCTTCCTCTCATGTTAAACTATCCCAAAACAAAAAGGACTTTCATCCCTTTTATTTTGTCACTATCATATTTTCAATCACAATTGGTTCAACGGGTTTATCTTGCATTGCCGTTTTTGCATTCGCAATCTTATCAACAATGTCCATTCCACTAATTACTTGACCAAATACGGTATGATGAAAATCTAACCAGGGAGTACCACCTTTTTGATATTCTGTTATTGCCTCTTCAGGATAGTTAGCATCCTTTAGTTGATTAACCATTTGTTCAGGCACGTTTGAGTTTTGAACAATAAAAAACTGGCTACCATTTGTTGCAGGTCCAGAGTTAGCCATTGATAAAGCCCCTCTTATATTGAACAATTCAGGTGAAAATTCGTCTTCGAATGAATCTCCCCATAAACTTTCGCCACCCATTCCTGATCCAGTTGGGTCACCAGACTGCACCATGAAATCAGAAATCACTCGATGAAAGATAACATCTTTATAATATCCTTTCTCCGAAAGGCCGATAAAGTTCTCAACTGTTTTTGGTGCTTGTTCAGGAAATAATTGAATTACGATATCACCGTAATTTGTAACCATTTTAACTTGTGGACCTGTCACGTGTTCTAAGTCTAGTTGTGGATATGCCATAATTTTTGTTCCTCCTCTTTAAACTTTAATGATTTCATTGTACCCAATTTCGTTCTAATTTACTATTACTTTATATTTTTTATGCGTTATACTACTATAATGTTAACAAATAGAATACTAGGAGACAAAATATGACAGAAAAAGACATATTTGATATTACCATTATTGGTGCTGGGCCCGTTGGTCTATTTGCTTCAACTTATGCACATATGAGGCAAGCTAAAACTCAGATTATTGAGAGTCTTCCTGAAATAGGTGGGCAAGTTGGCACGCTATACCCCACAAAAAAAATCTATGATGTGGCCGGATTCGCCGGCATCTCTGGCGAACACTTAGTTAAACAGCTTTCAAATCAGGCTTCTCAATTCAATCCTGATATCAAATTAAACGAGACTGTTCTATCTTTTGTGAAGGAAGCCGATTTTTTTAAAATTCAAACTTCTAAACGTATTACATATAGTAGAACAATCATTATTACGGCTGGTATCGGTTCTTTCCAACCTCGAAAATTAACTATTCCCAATGCAACGGAGTTCGAAGATCAGTCTTTATTTTATAATATCAGTAATCCTGACAATTTCTCAAATAAAGAGATTGCCATTGCTGGTGGTGGCGACTCCGCAATAGACTGGGCGAATGAACTTTCCATAATAACTAATCAAATTCACATGATTCATCGTCGAGATACCTTTCGGGCTTTGGAATACAGCGTTTCGAAGTTAAAAGAAACTAATACCATCTTTGAAACACCCTTTGTCATTCAATCACTTTCTAAAAAAGAGGGTCGTCTTGCAATACTTTTGAAGCATTCTAAAGATAATATTAATAAAACAATAATTGTTGATAATTTACTTGTGAATTATGGTTATTTATCCGATAATAAAATTATTCGTAAATGGGGATTACTTATGAATAAAAAGTTGTTATCTGTGAATTCCGAAATGGAGACCTCAACTCCCGGTATTTTTGCCGCGGGAGATATCGTTTCATATCCGGGTAAAGTTGCTTTAATTACTTCGGGTTTCGGTGAGGCTCCTACTGCGGTAACTAGCGCTTTGAGTTATATCAACCCAAAGACTAGCCGAACCATTCACAGTACTCAGCTGATAAAACAAAATACAAAAAATTAAAGGAGTACGTATACTTATGTCCGTTATAAATTTTTTCATCGATTTTGTTCTACATATAGATACTCATTTAATCAGTATTGTCACTAACTTTGGGAATTGGACCTACCTTATTTTATTTTTCATTATTTTTATAGAAACTGGTGCTGTTATTTTACCATTTCTACCAGGTGACTCACTGTTGTTTGCCGCGAGCGCCTTGGCGGCAAATTCGATTTACCATTTAAATATTTGGATATTCGTGGGACTTTTCCTTGCAGCTGCCTACTTAGGCGACTCGTTAAACTTCTTTATTGGAAAAAAAGTAGGGAGTTCAGTTTCGGAACACGCTGTATTCGGTAAATTGATCAATCAAGATAATCTAAACAGAACTGAACAGTTCTTTAACAAACATGGTGGTCCCGCAATTATATTAGCCAGGTTCATGCCGATTATACGAACTTTCGCTCCTTTCATCGTTGGTGGTAGTGGATTTAAGTATTCTCGTTTCTTACGATTTAGTTTAATAGGCGGATTTTCATGGGTCACAATTTGTTGTTCTGCCGGATTTTTCTTTGGTAATATTCCAGCCGTTCAGGATCATTTTTCTCTAGTTGTCTTAGGAATTATATTAATCTCTCTAATTCCAGCCGTATTCGGTGGTCTCAAAGCAAAATTCAGTAAATAAAAAGAACATTGAGAAGTTAGAAAAATCTAACTTCTCAATGTTCTTTTTATTTCTCTTTTACCCACGTAAATTCCAATAAAAAAACATAGTTCTATCAGAATGAAGACTAGCAAGAAACAAATCATGAAGAAATTTTCTGGTAGAGCTAGGATAATAGGATCTAGTTGTGGATAAAATATCCAATCATTATTTCTAAACATGAGTTCATGAAATAATATGAAATAGTGTTCAAAGTTAAAGAAGAATAAAAACACACCAATAAAAGGGATGGTGGCTGCTATCTGAAACGGTCTAATTAATTTCCACAGTTCTTTTTGTTTCACTAACCGAATAATAAATGTTATTGCAATAAACCCAAAAATAATAAAACAAATATAATTAAGTAAAAATAATTGCTTAACATCATGGTAATGCTGCATACCATCATACGACGAAGGTAGCGTCATCTGCAGTTTGTCCACCCACGGGTAATTAAAATAACGTAACAAACTTTTATAATCAGACATCAATCCCGCTTGAGATAATCCAACTTTTTTTTCTAGATGTGATGTGGTCACAAAAAATCTATAAATGAACGTACTATTAATTACGATTATAATAGAAAAAGAGACAATCGCTAGATATAAACTCAGCCACTGCCCCACTTTTTTAACGCGTTCTATCATTATCAAAATCCCAATCATCAAGTGAATCCATTTGAATTGTTGGTTGTACCGGTTTTGATGCTACTAATTCCTTCGTTGAAACGCCCGTATAAACTAACATTGTATCAACGCCAAAATTAATCCCGGCCATGATATCAGTCATATAATTATCGCCGACCATTACGACTTCGCTCTTCTCAAGTCCCAATCTCAACAGCGCTTCTTCCATAATAATTGTCTCTGGTTTCCCAATATAAGTGGCTTCTTGCTGCGTTGTACACTCAACCATCCTTACTAAAGATCCGGCACCGGGAAGTAACCCTCGTTCGTTTGGAATATTCGTGTCAGCATTCGTTCCAATGAACTTAGCACCACGTTTGATGGCTAATGTAGCCATTTCAAATTTATGATAAGTAACATCAGAATCTAAACCAACGATAACGTAATCAGGCGTTGTTTCTTCAACAACAAAATTTTTATCCATAATAGCTTGTTTTAGTCCATGCTCTCCAATGATGTAAACACTTTTTTTATTGGAATCTAGTGAATCTAAGTAGTCTGCCGTCGCAAGTGCAGCCGTGTAGACTTCTTTTTCTGTCACATGAATATCAAAATTATTGGCTAAATTTGCAACAACATCTTTTGGCATTTTAGTCGTGTTGTTAGTCACAAATAAAAATGCTATATTACGTGCCTGAAGAGACTCAACGAATCTTTTTGCCGCCGCAATTTTTTCTTTTCCTCGATAGATTGTGCCGTCTAAATCAATCATATAACCTTTATATGCCATTATTATCACCTTATCCATTTAATTATGATTTATCTTTTTGTCTAATCACAAATTCGTGTTTCTTCGTACGCTTTGGTACCGGTTTTGAAACGTTCTTTGTCGTTTTAACAGGCTTCGTTTTATTTAATGGTGCTTTAGGTTTTTTATTTTTAATTTGATATTTTTTTTCAGCCGTATGTGCTTTTACTACTTGTTTTCTTCTTTTACCAACTGGCTTAATCGTTTTTTTACGTTCTTTCGGATTAGAAACTGGTTCAGGCTTTTGTATTTCCAAATTGTGTAATACAAAATAAGAACAGCCAAAATTACAATATTCATATAGATAATCTTCCAGGGTATCGATACATTGTGACCGGTATGCTTTCTTATTTTCAGTTTTATAAAAACCTCTTAATCGAAGCTGATCATACCCCCAATCACCAACGATATAATCATATTTTGTTAAAATTTGGCTGAACCGTTCCGTTAATTTTTCAATTTCGAAGCCATCTCTATAGTTTGAAACAAGATCATATGGACGGTTATCGATTACTATTCTGGTCTCACTCTGTCGAACAACATCACTAGCGTAGGCTTTTAATTTTTCTGCCTTGATTGCGAGCTGCTGTTCTCGTTTTTCTTTCTGTGCTTGATTCAAATTTTAAACCTCCTTTTACTGCTTTAGTCATACTTCATTATACAGAAAATTCCATTTTTAAATAGTCCCCAACGTAATCTCTCAAAAACTTTTTGCCATTTATGGTGATTTCGCCTGTTATTTCTATAGTTGGGAAGAAAGGAATGTACATGAAATGATCAACCGTTGCAAAGGTATAATAGGCATCCAGAATAATTTTTTGTTTATGATACAAAAGTTCGCCATTTTCTTGTTCCGTCAATCCGTCAACCACAACTTCACCAAATAATTGGCCTCTGAACCCCATCCCCCTAATTGGAAATTTTTTAAGAAATGACCTATTCTTTTTAATTTCCTGCATTAGTCGTATCAAATTATATCCAGTTAGTTTAACCGTAATCACCCGCATTGGATGCGGCAATGTCTGATGTAAGTCATTTTTAGTGACAACACCTTTTTGTAGATTTTTCAAAAGCAATCCACCATTTAACATGGCTATATCCGTTTTAGTCCCTAATTCAATTGCTTTAAGCGCCGCTTGCATTAATTCCGAATTTTGAGTCCACGATGTATTTAAATCTCTAGGTAAATTTGTAATAACCTCGGATGTTAACATTGATTCTCCTAGCGACCTGTATCCCGCTATTTCTGCCTGGTCACTGCTAATTTCGGGTAAACTTTCCGTTTCAATTACCCGGGCGTTTTTCTGGGTGATATTATGGTTCTCTAGCTCAACAGAGACTTCACCAATGTACATCCCCCATTTACCAGCCGCGGCTAATAATGAATCATTCACTATTTCCCCAGATTTTAACAAGTGATGTGAATGTCCGCCTAAAATGATATCTATCTGAGGATACTTTTGAGCAACTTTTCTATCTACGCCCAACCCTAGATGTGATAACAAAATAATAACGTCGACTTTACCGACTAACTTTTTCAAAAGTGCAGGTAAAACTGTATCAATTTGATTAGACTCCCACCCGTTCATCTCATAGGTCATCGGAAACGGTGCCGTTAATGCAATTATTCCAATTTTAGTCCCGGCCGCAGTTTCCATAAGCTTATATTCGGTTGCCCATGAAGGTCGACTATCGACTTCCCCATCAACCACATTATCAAGAATAATATCAAATGTTGCATCGTCGTATAAATGTTGTAACTGACTTCTTGAGTTCCCAATTCCTTCGTTATTTCCAATTGTAACAGCATCATATTTCACGGTATTCATTAATTCTATATTTGCCTTACCATTTGTCGCTTCTGATAACGGATGGACACGATCAATTGCATCCCCGATATCAAATGTTAAAACAGTCTGTCCTTGCCTCTCAAGATTAATTTTTTCTGATTGTAAAAATCGTCTGATTTTAGGCCAATTCTCTAAATGTGAATGAATATCATTCGTGTGTAAAATTGTGATTTTTTCCATTGATTTCAATCCACCTCATCTTGGTTTTTTAATGCTTCTTTTTTACCAGCAATCATGACGTCAATTTCAGCCATCGTAAACGGTGCACCAAATTTTTTCTGATTTTCCAGATAACTAACCTCTGGAGAGTCAATACCAACATTAATATTTGTCTCAGAATTCACACTATAGTGGTGAATGTGCCCGTGTAAATTGATACTATTATTTGTAATTCCCAGCATCATGGGGTAATGTGTCAAAAAAAGTTGATGATGATTCATTTTTAATAAAATACCAACATCATGAAATTCGAATTTCGGTTTATTTTTAATTAAAATATTTTGTTTTTTTATATAATTGATGATTGAACGATTGTCATGGTTACCTTTGATAAAAGTAATTCGACCGTTTAATTGCATTAAAATTTTAAAAATTGCCTCATTACCACCAGAATTAGCCATTAAAACTGCAACGTCTCCAAGATGATAAACTAAATCATCATCCGTAACAATTTCATTCCAGCTGTTAATGATTGTTTGATTCATTTCATTGACATCTTTGAACGGTCTCGGTGCAAAATCGTTATTTCCAAGTAATTTTCCATGCATAAAATGCGTATCAGACGTAAAAAATATCATATTTTTCACCCTTCTTCCTAAATATTCTTTAATCTTATAGTTTATATCTCGAATATACAAAAAAAAGACCTTAATAAATCTTAGGTCTTTCAAAAAATTTAATCTGCAAGTTTCATTTGAACACTTTTAATACCGTACAGAATAATCAACCAGCAAATTGAGGCAATAAGCGCAATTAATGTATCCGGCTTCAAACACAATACGATACCCACAAATGTCAGAAATGCCAAAATCAAGTAGTTCGTCATAGGAAAGAGTGGCATTTTAAATGCTAATGTTTCTTCTGCCTTTTCTAGCTTAATTTTACGACGATATTTCAAATGTGCTATAACAATCGTACCCCAAATGAACAAGAAACACGTCGTCGCGATACTTGAAATAAAGGTAAATACAGATTCTGCCATAAACATATTTAATATAACTGAAATAGCAATCACAGCTGTTGAAAATTTTAATGCAAATGCGGGAACTTGATTGTGCGAAAGTGTACTGATTTTTTTAGAAAACTTATTTTTTTTACCATAATTTAATGAAAATAACATTCTTCCAGTACTAAATAACGATCCATTACAAGCAGATGCGGCAGCCGTAATGACAACAACGTTAATGATACTAGCTGCAGATTTTATCCCAATATTTTCAAAAACTTGAACAAAAGGACTTTGTGACTCTGATATCATGTTCCAAGGATAAATTGCCATAATTGCCAAAAGTGACCCCACGTAAAATAAAATAATTCTTAGCGGGATTTCATTAATTGCTTCTGGAATCACCTTCATCGGATCTTCCGTTTCAGCAGCAGTTAGCCCAACCATCTCGATACCTACAAAACTGAATAATACCATTTGAAATGATAGAACAAATCCTTTAATTCCTTGAGGAAAGAAGCCACCGTGATTGACTAGGTTCGTTAAACTAGCGTGCCCGACCGATGTTTTAAAATTGACGACGACCATATATATACCAATACAAATCAATACAACAATGGCAATAATCTTAATAAGTGCGAACCAAAATTCCGTTTCACCAAATAGTCCAACCGTAACTAAGTTTATCCCTAAAAGAATTAGTAACATGACCATACCGGGAATCCACTGTGGTAAACTGGGAAACCAAAACTTCATATAAAGTCCAACCGCGGTAATCTCTGTCATTGCGATTGTTACCCAACAAATCCAATAAGTCCATCCGGCAACAAATCCAACTTTTTCACCTAAATATTCATAAATAAAATCAATAAATGAGTGTGCATCCACATTGGATAGTAGAAGCTCACCCAGTGATCGCATTAAAAGAAAACATGCAATCCCCGTAATGAGATATGCTAGTAATATAGATGGACCTGCCAAATGGATCGATTGTCCAGCTCCTAAAAATAATCCAGTCCCTATTGTTCCACCAATCGCAATCAATTGAACGTGGCGACTTTTTAGTCCCCTGGAATGATGGTCACCTGAACTTTTGTCTGTCATTGCTATCAATCTCCCTCTATGTAATTAGATAAATTATACATGACGTTCGCCAATTTCAAAAGACATATTTTCTTCAAAAATTACCAAAACAAAAAAGTAACTCAAAATATGAGTCACTTTATCTGTTGTTAAAATTAATTTGAATCCATTTATCTAACGTCTTAACAAAATTTTGGAATTGTTCTTCATCTTTTAGTGATGGGAAATCTCCTAATAACACTTCGTCTACCTGTTTACTGTTATTTCCATGTTTTTGTATAATTAAGATTGATTTACGTGAACCGGCAGAACTAAATAAATTAGCCGGTAAATTTAACATTCCCTGAAGATATGCATTTTCCTGAATGTAGACTAATAATTTTTTTGCTTCTTCAGTTTCAAATAAACCTGTAGGCACAAGATAGACACCAAATCCGCCATCATTCAAGTAGTTTACCGATTGTTCAATTAATAAATGGTGAACGTAAGAATGTCCCTCAGTAGCACGTGTTGCAAAGTGACTGACCCGCTCATCCAATGGATAATAACCAATTGGTAAGTCCGCAATAACCACATCAGATTTTTTAACGACTAAGTCATCAATTGCGTCCTGATGAAATAAATCCAAATTCAGCCGTTGTAATTGCCCACTTAATCCGGCAATTGACAGCATTGTATCGTCGTTATCAACTCCATATGCCTTAGATATTTCAAACTTGTCCGTAGACATTTGGTTTAAAATAGTTGTTAAGAGGTTTCCCGATCCAACCGTAATATCCAATAGGCTGAACGTTTTCTTCTCACCCATCAGTTTTTCAAGTACAAATGCCACTAAAAAGCCAATTGTATCAGGTGTCATTTGATGATTAGGTTGAATTTTTTCTTGTCTGGTTGCCTTCAGCAAAACTAACTGAATAACTTTGCGTACATCTTCCGATGATAATGACTCTAGATTCATTTTTTTATAAATTTGATTTAAAAGCTTCACATCTTGATCATTTGGTAGACCCGATTCCACATGCGCGGACTTATTGTCTAACAAGTTATTGCTAGTTTCAATAAAGGCATCTAAATAAGTGATTTCTAAACTTTTTTGTAAAATATCAATTGTTTCGTTAATTTGATTAAAGTTCATTTCAATTTCTTCTAATGACATAAAATCACTCCCTGAATTTATTTGCTCGTTTCAGTTTAACGATTTTTAATTATCAATTCAAGTTAAGTTTCTTTTTTATCATTTAAAAATGTATATTGAACATCATTTTTTAGTTTTATCCGGTAAACGTTCTTCTGGTACTCGACGGTACCTAGATTATAATAAAATGTTTCATCAATTTTTTTGGATGTCTGATTTAGAATAGTCATATTTTTCATTGTCTCTGCCTGATTGTATTGACATATTTTTTGGTAACTAGTAATTTTCGCATAAAAATATGCTAATTGACCCGTTAATAAAACAACCATCATCATTAAACAAAACATAGCCGAGACAACTAGATGCCCACCTAATAAATTATTTTTTTGCATTTTGAGCCTTCTTTTCCATCGGAATTACCAATTTTAAAGTTCTATTTTGATGTTCTTGTTTAATTTTCAAAAATAAAATAGGTTCGTCGTACTCGATTGAGAATGATTTAACATGGTATAAAATTGGCACGTGTCCTCCCGAAAACCCGATGAATTGAATCATCTCACCATGTTGACTAAGAAAATATCTAGCGCCCGTTTTATTATTCTTTAATGCAACCGTATATTTACCAACATCTATGATATTAAGATCTAGTTGATCTGACTCTAATAAACTAATACATTGTTGTAATGAAAACTCACTATTTTCATTACTTTTTTGATATTGGCTTGTACACAATTTCCAACATGTTGTCATCAGACTGAGAGAAATAACAAATATTCCTAAGGCAACAATGGTCTCTAACAGTGAGAACCCCTTCATTTTAATTTTACGCTGACTAATTCTTCCTCAGACTGGATACGAATTTCCGATTTAGTGGCACATTGTAAATCACCTTCAACTAATTTTGTTAAATTACTCGTTGGATGAATCACTAATAGCTTACTAACCTCACGTAAATTTCTCGTAAGTGTTGTTTTATGATTCCAGTAATCCGCTTGCTTTCGTAACGTATGATTTGTTTGAACGTACAGTCCAAATCCTGATGCCACAATAGTTAACGTCATAATGGCATCAGCTAACACAATTCCCGATAACTTTCGCATATCACTCTACATCCCTTCTAATAAATTGGCCCCATCCAATTTGGAAAACCAATTTTTGATTTCTATTTGGTAAAGTAGATTTAAAATTAACCGTCTTTCCGGTTATCTGTCCGCTTCTACTGATTTTAATCGTCACCTGTTTTTTTACGGTTACAGTCTTCGGATAACTGAGACTAATTTTATTTTTTCCATTGATGATAGTCATTTTATTTTCATTAAAATTAATAATATTGGGCATCTTATTTAGCGGTGATTCTATGACCGCGCTTTGCCATAACTGTTCAAAATTTTGCCAAAATTGCTTTTCTCTAGACGTTGCCAATGCCCTATCCATCGGTCCCATCAACAATAAGCCACATAAACTAGTAACCGCCAGCGCAATCAACATTTCAATCATGCTAAATGCGCATAACTTATTTTTCAGTTTTAACGACATTATTTGAAATAACTATATGATTTGCTTGCGCTTCTTTCTCTTGCTTCTCAGTGAGATATTTTTCTGAAACTAAATCGGAAAAATTAATTGATTTATTGTGTGTCTCATTTTCGTACAAATCAACTTGGGTTTGGACTACACTGACCAATGCTTCGTCATTAACGTGCTTTGCACTTGTCCTTTGGTGCCCAATATTCGGAAGTATAATTAACATTAAGAGAGAGATAATAAAAAGGACGCAGAGCATTTCAACAAGTGTAAATGCCTTTAATTTTTTTCGATTGTTTTTCATTTAATTTCCTCCATTGTTTGATACATAGGTAATAAGATTGCTAAATATAGTCCAACGATACAAGCCGCCACAATTATAAATGCAATTGGTTGCACATAAACCATCATTTTTTCGACAGATGATTCAAATTTTCGATAAGTTAATTCAGAAAATATTAGTAATTCCTGACTCATCACCTCTAACGTATTTCCCTTTTCAAGAAATATAGTTAGTTCCTTCGGAAAAAGTGGGTTCTTATCAATCATTTGTTTAGTATTACCGCCCTTTTCAAAATGTTGTGTAAGTTGACGTCCCAGTTGATGAAGTAACGATTCTTGATCAAATTGGTTTAAATAATCACATATTTTATTGAGATTCAAGCCACTCGATAGCAGTAGGCCTAAATTAAAAGTTAAGTAATAATGGCAGTAATCTTTATAAATTTTGCCGACTACGGGTATCTGACAATACCAAACATGTCGATTCATTGTCGTTTGCCTAGAAACACGAATAATAATTTTAATACCGTAACCTATAAGTAAGCTACTAAAGAGACCAATTATACTTTTTACAATGATTACTTTGATTCCAGAGTTCGAGGTCGTTCCCAGTTGGCTATAGTTAATTTCTGGTAATATAAATTGCTGAATACCAATATATAATGCAATTAATAATCCCATCAATATAATTGGATATTGCAACAGTTGCTTTAATTGTTTCTTTTGTTTAACTCGAACTGCCATTAATTTACCTAACTGATTAATACTCTTGTTTAATCCACCATATTTTTCAGAAATCATAATTTGATAATATGAACTTTTTGAAATGTAAGGTTTAATTCCCGTCGAAAATGCCTCACCATGACTTAACTCGGCTTCAATTTTTTGAATATCTAATTTACCCGTTGAAAATAATCTCGTCGTAGTGGTTAATGCTTGTTTCAATGAAAACCCGGCATCCAATAAATCCGCTAATACTTCAAAAAATTCACTTTGCTTTTTTATTGTCCACCTTTCCCTATTGATAACGACTTGCCGTTTCCAATGTAATAATGTTGTTTTTAACGCATTCAGCAAGATTTTTGTGCCACCTTTCTAGCGGAATTTTTTGATTATCCGTCCCATCAAAAATATTCTTTAAATTCTGACCGGATAATAAATCGAATAAAACGCCATTTGATCCCTGCGTTGTTTCAATTAAGCGTTGGTAGCTAACCGCCTGCAATGATTCTTTTAAATCACTTCGGCTAACACCAAGATTTTCTAAGCGTTTAATTGTACCGGCCGCATTTCTTGCATGCACGGTACTTAAAATTAAATGACCGCTCATAGCCGCTCTAATTGCCGCATCAGCAGTTAATTCATCCCTAATTTCACCAATAATAAAAATGTCTGGGTGATGCCTCAACCCAACCTTCAATAACTCTGCATATGTCATATTTGCTTTATCGTTCACTTGTAGTTGAATAAAATTTGTATTATAAATTTCAACGGGGTCTTCGATTGTTAATATCGTCCTCTGACGTTGTATCTTTTCGGCAAGTTGATACATGGTTGTCGTTTTACCTGAACCCATGGGACCCGAAAACAAAATTAAACCACTAGATTTGCATAAACCGGCTAATTCTTCAAATTGATATGGCAACAATCGGTTTATCGGCATATTAGTTTCCGAATAAATGAATCGAATAACGATTGATTCCCTTCCTAAAAAATCGCCTACGCTGGAAATCCTACAATTAATCTGTTCATGTCCAATTTGCCATTGAAAAGCCCCAAACTGTGGCCGCCTATTCTCACTCAAAATCATATTAGCTTTAAATTTAAGAAAGTTATTCATTTGCATCAACTTTCTTTCTGAATATGTATCCAAATTATGATATTGGTTTGAGATACGATACTTAACTGAGCACCCTTTGGCATTTGGAATTATATAAAGATCACTTGCCTTCTTCTCAACGCAGATTTTAAAAATTGTATTCATTTCTGTTTCAATCATTTCAATATTCCTCCCTTCTTCATATTGAAATACGCAAAAAAAGCCAAAACATTTAAGTTTTGGCTTTTTTTGCGTATTTTTATTTTTTGAACGATTATCTTTAAAATTTATTCTTCGTCCGATAAATCTCCAGCATGGAAAACTTCTGAAACATCGTCATTTTCTTCCAATGCATCAATCATGTGGTGGAATTGTTCAATTTTATCTTCGGGAACTGGTACTAGGTTTTGAGGAACCATGACTAATTCAAATGTATCTAATTTGTAGCCTTTACCCTCTAGTGAAGCACGAACATCTGGTAAATCTTTAGGATCCGTATAGATTTCAAATAATTCTTCTGATGTCTTTAAATCTTCGGCACCAGCATCAATAACATCTTCAAACATTGCATCTTCGTCTGTATCTAGTTCTTCACGAGAAATCACAATGTATCCTTTACGATCAAACATATAGTTAACAGAACCAGTTTCGCCTAAGTTTCCACCATTACGTGTGAACGCAATACGGACTTCTGATGCCGTACGGTTACGGTTATCTGTTAAAGTATGAACCAAAATGGCTACTCCACCTGGTGCATAACCTTCATATGTGATTTCTTCATAATCTGCACCCTCAGAACCAGATGCTTTATCAATAGCACGTTTAATATTATCTTTAGGCATATTTGCAGCTTTTGCTTTATCAAGCATCAAGCGTAACGAGGGGTTCGAATCGGGATCAGGGCCACCACTTTTTGCAGCCATGTAAATTTCTCTTGATAATTTTTGGAAAATTTTACCACGCTTAGCATCTTGTGCATTTTTTCGACCCTGGATGTTATTCCATTTTGAATGTCCTGACATAATTCCCTACCTCTTTCCGAAATGTTTCTGAATTTTTACTTTTAACCGTTTATTATAGTATCAAAATAACGAGCTAATATCAACATGATTCGCGTGAAATAGCCTAATTTAGTTCTTGCGGGTTTTTCTTCGATGATAAAGCGTCACTATTAGTATAGTTAATAAAACCCCTGCTGTTGCACCAATTGTATCAAGAATTACATCCTGAACGAGGGGTGATCGTCCACCCGTCAAACTTTGATGAAATTCATCAAATGATGCATAAATTGCGGCACAAGCAATTGCAATAAATCCACTATAACGCCATTTTTTAATCCTATTTTTTAATCCCAAGAATATAAAACCGGCCATTAAAAAATACGTCATAAAATGGGCCGCTTTGCGAATGAAAAATTCAACAAATTTGAAATAACCAACTTGTTGAACACTTTCAACCTGACCCGCATAACTAAATGACACATTTGATAACCAGTTCTCAAACGGTTTATTAGCTAAATATTTTTCAAGAAATGGAACAGACGTCTGCTGTTTATAGGTCTCCGATGAACTTATAAATAGAATCACAATAATTAGTACTGCCAAAGCGAAGTAAATATTATTTTTATTTTTCATAAATTTTCCGTCCAAATTCTAATAAAAAAACTTGATTTACTTCAAATAACAATTGAAGAATCAAGTTTTTATTAAATTATTTTGTTGAAGAACGCTTAATTAAGCCATATGGTAACAGAATAGTCTTTTCACTGACTTCTTCTTTATCCATTAATTTTGTTAACAATCTCATTGAAACTGCGCCCAAATCATACAAAGGTTGTGTAATTGAAGATAATTTAGGTCGAACAATTTCAGTTAATTTTGAATCATTACTTGTAATAATTTCAAAATCTTCTGGCACACGTAATCCAGCATCCCTAGCACCATTTAAGACACCAACAGCTAATTCATCGTCACCGACAAAAGCAGCAGTTGCATGACTTGAAGCGATTGCTGGCCATAATGTTTCGCCAGCACGATATGAGTAATCTGTTTCAAAAATTAATTCTTTATCAAATTTGATTCCGGCTTTTTCAAGAGCCATCTTGTAGCCTTTAAGACGGTATTCACCATTAATTGGTTCATCCATCGAACCAGAAACAAATGCAATGCGTTTGTTTCCATTATTAATTAAGTCCGTTATTGATTCCATCACAGCCGCAACGTAATCAATATTTACGCTACCTAATTCTCCAGTAGGATCAACTGATCCTGAAAGGACAACTGGCGTCCGACTTCTTTTCAATTCAGCACGTAATTCATCAGTAATTTGATTACCCATGAAAATAATGCCATCAACTTGTTTAGCTAATAATGTATTTAATACCTGTACTTCTTTTTGACCATTTTGATCAGAGTTAGCTAAAATGATGTTGTATTTATACATTGTTGCAACATCATCAATTCCACGAGCCAATGATGAAAAGTATATATTAGTTACATCGGGAATAATAACCCCAACTGTCGTCGTTTTTTTACTTGCCAAGCCTCTTGCAACTGCATTAGGTCTGTAATCAAGACGATCAATCACTTCCAAAACTTTCTTTCTTGTTGCTGGTTTAACGTTGGGGTTACCGTTAACCACTCGTGAAACAGTAGCCATTGAAACGGCTGCTTCTCTTGCTACATCATAAATTGTTATTGTTTGCTTATCCATTAATATTATTTCCTCTCATTACTTAAATATCAAGTTTTCATTCCGTTTTCATGCACTAGAACAATTTAGCAAATTTTCAAGATAATTGCAAGCGTTTTTACCTTATTTTCATGAAAATAAAATTTATATAATGAAAATTACAATTCTTCATCGTTATTCTATAGCTATGTTATAATGCAGTATACTAATGTAAAGGGAGAGATTTCATGTCACATATTGCATCTTTACAACAATGGCTTGCCAATAATGGCACAGACATTGCTTATATCAACGATCCAATGAGTATCCAATATTTTACTGGTTTTGAAAGTGATCCAATTGAGCGCGTTATGGCACTCTTCGTATTTGCTGATCAAGATCCATTCTTATTTACGCCGGCTCTCGAAGTTGAAGCTGCCAAAGATACAGGTTGGAAATACCCTGTTTATGGTTATCTTGATCATGAAGATGCCTTTGCAATCATTCAAAGTGAAATCAACAAACGTCAAAATTCACCAAAAAAATGGGCCATTGAAAAAGGTAGCTTAACCGTTGAACGTTATGATGCTATTCGTCGTATTTTCCCAAGCGCAGAATTTGTTGCCGACGCAACGGGGTTCATCGAAACACTTAAGGTCATAAAAACACCCGATGAAATTGAAAAATTAAAAGTTGCCGGAAAATGGGCAGATATTGCTTTTGAAGTTGGTTTTAAAGCTCTTCAAGAAGGTAAAACTGAACAAGACATCGTTGCCGAAATTGAATATGCAATGAAGAAACAAGGTATTATGCACATGAGCTTTGATACTATCGTACAAAGTGGTAAAAATGCTGCAGAACCTCATGGATTCCCAAAGAAGGACTTAATTCAGCCAAATGCACTGACATTGTTTGATTTAGGTGTCATTTCAGACGGTTATATCTCAGATGCAAGTCGGACTGTTGCTTTTGGTAAACCAAATGAAAAATCTTTAGAAATTCATAAAGTATGTTTAGAAGCTCAATTAACGGCACAAGCTGCTGCTAAACCCGGTATGATTGCTGAGGACTTAGACAAAATCGCCCGTGACATTATCGTTAATGCCGGTTATGGTCAGTACTTCATTCACCGTCTCGGTCACGGTATGGGCCAGAGTGAACATGAATTTCCTTCAATTATGGAAGGAAATAAAATGGAACTTAAACCTGGCATGTGTTTCTCAATTGAGCCTGGTATTTATATTCCTGGTGTTGCTGGTGTCCGTATTGAAGACTGTATCTACTTAACCGAAAATGGTAATGAACCTTTTACAGTTACGCCTAAAACGTTAAAAACAATTGAACTTCACTAGACAAAAAAACTCATTACAATGTAATGAGTTTTTTTTGTCTTTATTTTTCGCCTGTCCATCCGTCGGGATAAATTGTTTCGGCTTTTCCTTCTGCTTCATCAGCATCTTTAGCTTCACCAAAGGCGCTCTTGCTATCAACATAAATATCTTCATCAGCTAAGTCTGAAAATTCATCTGTTAAATCAGTCATTTGTTCAAAAATATCGTCTGATTCCATAGCCAATTTATTCTTTAAATCATTTTTTGCATTGATCAATGCGTCCTTAGCGTTAGCATAGGCATCCTGACTCATAAGTAAGTCACTTTTTTCAGAGATTGTATCACTTATATTATTTTTTATCTCGTCAAAATCACCTATTTTATCTTTTAAATCGTAACTAGCATCTTCAGCATACGCCTTATATTCCAGTACTCGATCACGTGCATCCATAGCTTTTTCTTCGATTTGGTTTTTAATATCTTGCTTTGTTTTTTCTGAAATTAATTTAGAAGCTGCATATGCGGCAACTCCACCCGTAATTGCTAACCCCAATAAGAATTTTTTTGACATGTTAACCCCTCCTTGATTTAAGCTTTTCTATTTTTATAAAAATCAAATGCTTTTTTACCAACATTAATGAAAGCCGAAGAATCTTTAGCTTTTTTTGATGTTGCTGAAACATGTGATACTAGGTCGCGGCTTGCATCATTCAAATCTGACACGCTTTCGCTTAGATCGGCAACTGCCTGAAATAACGGATCTATCGTTGCCACTTTACCATTCACATCGTCTAATAAGACATTTGATTTCACTAGCATATTTTCAACCTCACCAGATAGTCCATCAACGTCACTGGTAATTGCTGAAATACTTTTATTAACTTCTCCGAGCGTTCTCATCATTTGCATTAAAACGAAAATAATGAATAGAACTAAAACCGCAAAAGCAATAGCGGCAATTAATCCCGCAATTTGTCCAACTGTCATAATTATTCCTCCTATTTACTTATGTAAAATAATTCAAAATCTACTTATAGGATAGCATTCGAACCTTAAAACTGCAATCGATACCATACTGCAGTTTAGCATTTAAATTACACATTAACTCATATATTTGCTATGATGATATCAATAAATAGATTTAGAGGTGAACAGTATTTTGAACAATCTTTTTTTAACCCATATTTCAAAGGATAGCTTAGTTTTAGGCACCTTACTTAAAACGGTCACGAAACAGGGTAATTTCATTTCACGCTACATAGCCGATATTGATTGGGATTCGATTATTAGCCATTTAGTTGAGCTAGCATTTTCACTTATTTTTTTCTCGTTCTTATTTATCGTTATAAATTGGATTGGTAAAAAAATTATTCGTCGAACATTTGCTCAATACCGAATGTCCAGCAAATATTCAACAAACAGGGTCGAAACAATTAATTCTCTAACATTAAATTTGTTTCATTATGTTATGTTGTTCTTTTATTTATATGCCATTCTTTCAGTACTTGGCGTTCCAGTCGGAACACTTATCGCTGGTGCTGGAATCTTAAGTGTGGCCTTAGGTCTTGGCGCACAAGGATTTGTGACCGACGTCGTCACCGGATTTTTCATTCTTTTAGAACAACAATTTGACGTTGGTGACATCGTTAGAATCAATACTATCGAAGGCCCTATCGTAGCTGTCGGATTACGAACGACACAGATTGAAGACTATGATGGTATCTTACATTTTGTGCCAAACCGTAATATTACAATTGTCAGTAACTTATCTCGAAACAATATGAGAGCCGTCATCGATATTCGAATTGATGTTACCGATGATGTTGATAAAATAACCGAAATTGTACAAAAAGTTAATGATCAATTAGTTCCACTTCACCCTGAAATTAAAGATGGCCCAAATATTTTGGGTCTTGTCGATCTAGGCAAAGGAAGTTTAGTCTTCAGGGTTGTTGTGTTCACGTTAAATGGCGAACAGGCCCCAATCCAACGAACATTTTTGGCGGGTTACTTAGCCGCCTTAAACGAAGCCCACATACATGTGTTAAACTCACCTATCACACTTAACTAAAAAGGTTCTATACTTTTGAGTGTTGATGA
>NZ_AZDI01000013.1 GCF_001434695.1 Dellaglioa algida DSM 15638 | reverse complement strand
ATGCTCGTGGGACTAAGACGGCGTATATTACTGAATCAGGACGGGACTATTTTCATGAACTAATGGAAAAACCTGTTGTTCATGATTCGAAATGGGATGATATGTATCGTTTTAAAATGCGAGGGATGACCTATATGAGTGTGGTCGATCAAGTTGCCATTTTGCGTGACTATTTCGGTGAATTAGATGAAGACTTCCATGTTTATATGGCCGTTAAGAATCACTTAGAAGATTTAAGGGAAGCTCATCCAACTACAGAGGATTATTACCAATGGCAAATTCGGACTACAGATTTCGTTATGACGGTTCTTGAAACAAAAATGAATTGGATTCAAACGCAAATAAAAGAGATACAGAAAATGGAGAATAAAAAATGAAAAAAGAAACAAATCGCTGGGTAGCTTTATTCGCTATGAGTCTAGGTGTTTTTATGGGACTTTTGGATGTTACAGTAGTAAATGTGGCATTACCAAGCATGGCAATTGATTTTAAAACAACTTTTAGTAACTTACAATGGATTTTAAATGCTTATACGTTAATGTTTGCCGTCAGTTTATTAATTGTCTCAAAATTGGGAGACATGTTTGGCCGGAAAAAAATATTTATTTTAAGCATGATTTTATTTACAATCGCCTCAGTTGTCAATGGACTTGCACCAAACTTACTTGTTCTTGATATTGGTCGAGCTGTTCAAGCAATAGGTGGATCAGGAATGATGAGTTTATCAATGGCTTTGGTGGCCTCTAACTTTTCAGGACGTGAACGTGGGACTGCACTTGGTATATTAGGTTCGGTTATCGGATTTTCAACGGCAATTGGGCCTTTGGTCGGCGGTCTTTTAGTTGAGAATTTTGGCTGGCCTTCAATTTTCTTTGTTAATTTACCAGTTGGGATTATTGCGGTTTACTTGGTTTTCAGAAATGTAAAAGAAACACCTGCATATGGCGCTGAAGAATCAATTGATTTTATGGGTATGATTCTTTCAGCAATTGGCTTGTTTGCCGGCATATATGGGTTGATTCAAAAAGAACAACACATGCATTGGGCATGGACGGATATGCGTATTATGGGATGGTTAATTGCTTCAATTTTAATTCTGGCAATATTCGTTTTTGTGGAATTAAAAGTTAAATCGCCAATGATGAATCTAACGTTATTAACAAATCGTCATTTTGTTGGCGTGGTTATTCTTGCATTTGCACTTGGAGCAGGGATTTTTGCATTAGCTGCTTATCAAACGAGTTTAATGCAAAATTACATGGGATACTCAGCCTTTACCACAGGATTGAGACAATTACCTATGAGTTTATGGTCGCTTGTTCTAGGACCATTTACGGGCGTTTTAGGATACAAGTTTGGTAAGAAATGGATGATCGCATTTGGATTTATTATTGCCGGAGTTGGTCTATTTACATTTAGTCGAGTTTCAACGACTGATTTTACTTATTTACAATTATTACCCCTTCTTGTTTTAACAGGACTGGGAAATGCAATTATTAATCCGATGATTAATACGGCTGCTATGGATAATATTAATCCGAAAGAAATTGGCATGGCTTCAGGTTTATTGAATGTTTTTCGACAAATTGGGATTACGGTAGGTGTGGTTGTCCTTGGTTTGGCACAAACTAAAGCGTATGAAGCAAGTTTGAATACCGGCTTCAGTGATAGTCATATGCCTAACGCAGCAGCGACTGGTATTCATCAGGCATTAGTGAACGCTGGCGCTTTTTCAGGACACATGGTTGCGTGGAGTCAAAAAATGATTTCAACACCATACGCTACTAAAGTTCAAGATATTGTGTTGACGGCCTTTAACAAAGGGATGATTCAAGTTGTTCTAACTTCATTAATCATGATGATTATCGGAGTGTTAGCCGCAATCTTTTTATTGAGAGAAACAAAAAGTGTTGATCAGAAATTAGATGGTAACGTGAGAAAAGAAGATTAAAAAAGGGGGCTTACGGCATGACAAAAATAATCCCTAAAGTATTAACAATTGCTGGTAGTGATGCAAGTGGTGGTGCGGGCATGGAGGCCGACTTAAAGACGTTTGAAGAGTTTGGCACTTATGGAATGGTTGCACTGACGTCTATTGTGACGATGGATCCGGATACAAATTGGTCACATAATGTTACGGTAATGGATTCTGGGTTGGTCAAAGCTCAATTGAAGACTACGGGTGCCGGCGGTGAGATTGCGGCAATGAAAACTGGGATGCTTGGAAGTGTAGCCATTACAGAAGTCGCACGCGAAAATATTTTATCAAAAAAAATTAATAATGTTGTGATTGATCCTGTTATGGTCTGCAAGGGTGAGGATGAGGTGCTTAATCCTGAAGCAGCTGATGCAATTCGTGATTTATTGATTCCGATTGCCACGGTGACAACGCCCAATTTATTTGAAGCGGGCGTTTTATCGGGATTGGGGACTTTGAAATCACTTGATGATATGAAGCAGGCAGCCATTGAAATTCATGAATTGGGTGCTGAAAATGTTATCGTTAAAGGTGGTAAAGCATTAGAAGGCGAAAAGGCCATTGATTTATTCTATGATGGCGCCAACTTTGAGGTGTTGGAAACAGACAAAATTTCGCCGGCATATAATCATGGTGCTGGTTGTACATTTGCGGCGGCAGTAACTGCCGGTCTGGCGAATGGATTGTCGGTAAAAGAATCTGTCTATCAAGCGAAAGAATTTGTGACCGCAGGAATTAGATCTGGATTCGCTTTTAATGAGTACGTGGGTCCGTTATATCACGCAGGTTATCGATTAAATAATTAAATTAAAGATATTTATTATAACTAAAAAGAACATCTTACCGTAAGCTAATTATTGCTAAGGTAAGGTGCTCTTTTTTTGAATTTAAGTGCTTAATAGTGAAAAAATAGTTATTTATTATTGGAGTGAATAATTATTTTTTGCTTAATAGTAAAGGACTATCGTTTAAATAGACGAATTGAAGCAAACTAACCCATGAAACGCCTAAGATTAAAGCACCTACGATATCGGATGGAAAATGTGCTCTTAGGTATACTCTTGAAAAAATAATGATAATAAGCCAAACAATGGCTAGTGATTGAGTTATTAGTTTTAACCTTTGGCTTTCAATTTTAGGAATAATAATTATAAAAATCATGATAACTAAGATTGTTGAGCCAATCGCGTGGCCGCTAGGGAAGCTAAATCCAGATTCTGCCACTAATCTTTGCGTTGGTCGAGGGCGTTGAATAACTTCTTTGGTAATAAATGCAAGAGCGTCCCCGCCAATTAAGGCAAATCCTAAGAAGGAAGCACTATAAATATCATGGCGATAAGTAAAAAACAACATTAAACAGGACGCTGTTCCAATCACAAATATTGGACTACCAGTGATCGAAATTAATGAAAAAAACTTAGTCAAACCTGGATTAACGAGACTACTTATTAACGTTTGTAATTTAAAGTCGACGGTTATTAACCAGTTAGATTGAATACTAACTGAAATTGACAATCCGATAAATAATAACGAGCCAATAATTCCGGATACCAACCACTTATTCTGTCTATTTTCCATACTTACTGTTCAGTCCCTTGTATAAAGTATTGATTATAAATAATTAAACCTGTGATCAATCGTTTCTTTTTGATCTTAAATTAAACTATTTATGAACAAATATCATACTATCACTGCGAGTCAGTTTATATTTACAAATGATTGTTTCTTTAACGATTATTAACATTCTTAATAATATATACGTGGTTAAAAATAGTTGATTTAGATAATAAGGCCTTCACAATGATCAACTTCATGTTGGATGATTTGTGCCATCCAGCCTGAAAATTTTTGTGTTTGGGGATGAAAAGACTTGTCTAAATAATCAACGGTAATCATATCGTATCGCTGTGTTGGGCGTTCTCCAACTAATGAGAGACAGCCTTCCTCAACGTTGTAACGGCCTGATTTTTTTATGATTTTGGGATTAATGAGGGGGACATTTAATGCGCCAAATTGGCAAACGATAATTCGTTTATTCACGCCAATCATATTGGCAGCCATACCAACACAAACATCTTTATTAGCGTCCAAAGTATCCAGTAAATCAGTTATAATGGATGCATCTGAATTTGATGCGGGCTCAGCTTTTTGGGCAAGAAATAGTTCATCATGCATAATGGGTTTTATCATATTTTCTCCTTCAGACAGTAGATTAATGATTCCATCATAACCTTTTACAGATAAGCTATCAAATATCGATTATTAGTTTCGATATATTTGAGTAAATTTTGATTTATCGGTAAAATGAAAATATAAAAATTAATTTGACGGATAAGGGGCAAGTGAAATGAAAAAAGTGATTATTTTAGGATCAACTAATGTAGATACAATTTTGAATGTCCAGCGTTTCCCACAACCGGGTGAAACAATGGCAATGAATTCGATGGCCGTGGCCGGCGGCGGTAAAGGTGCTAATCAAGCAATTGCGGCCGTTCGATCGGGAGCAGAAACGACATTTATTAGTAAAGTTGGGCATGAAGGTGCCGCTAATTTTATGTTAGATACGTTCAAAGAGGACGGTATGAATATTGATCATGTTACTACGTCAGAAACTGCGGGAACTGGTCAGGCATATATTATGGTTGACGAGAATGGTCAAAATAGCATCCTGATTTATGGTGGCGCAAATCAGGACATAACAAATGAAGATATTCAGGCTGCTAAAGGCAGCATCAAAGCAGCTGATAGAATTGTTGCTCAATTTGAAGTGCCAATTCCTTCTGTGATTGAGGCTTTTAAAATTGCACGTGAAAATGATGTTCAAACAATTTTAAATCCGGCACCAGCAATCAAAAATATTCCGGATGATTTGTTGTCAGTGACGGATATGATCGTCCCTAATGAAACAGAATCTGAGATAATTACGGGAATTAAAGTGACTGACGAAGCTTCAATGGAGGCTAGTGCTAAAGAGTTCTTTAAAATGGGTGTTAAAGCAGTCATTATCACGGTGGGTGATCGAGGATCTTTTTATGCGACATCAGAACAATCGGGATTTGTTAATGCCTTTAAAGTTAAGGCCGCAGATACAACAGCTGCCGGTGATACATTTATTGGTGCATTAAGTTCTAAACTTGAATTAGATTACAGTAATCTTGAAGAAGCAATGACCTATGCAAACAAAGCTTCATCATTAGCCGTTCAAATAAAAGGTGCTCAAAATTCGATTCCCTACGCGAAAGATATTTTAGCTGATTAGGATAGATACGGAAGAGGTCATCATAAAATTGGTAAATAGCGTAGTAACATAAAAAATCCTACTAGCACTTGCTAGTAGGATTTTTTATGTTACTACGCTGGTGCTCCATTGCCCTTAGTTACCGTTATAATACTACCTTGGTCATAACGATGTCTAGTTGTTGAATATTCAAACGGTATACCATTTTGTAAAAAGACAGTTTGCTCAACTTGTAAGACTGGTTCCGTTAAATCACATTTTAAATATTTTTGGTCCATGTCATTAGGTTTATCTGCACTAATTTTTCGGTACGCGGACCCTATTTTTAAGCCTAGTTTATTTTCTAAATAATAGTAAATTGATTTTTCTAAAATCTCTTTTGTTAAATTCTTTAAAATTTTAGCGGGCATCACGGAATGTTCAATACTATATGGTTTTCCATCTAAGAAACGTAATCGAATAATATCGTAAACGGCTTCTATTTCGTCTAACTGTAAATATTCACTTTCATCTGGAGTTGGTAAGCGAAGTTTTTTTTCTAAAACCTGGCTTCTAACTTCTGATTTCCCTTTAAATAGAGCAGTTGTACCTATATATTGATTAATACCAGTATCTAACTGTGACAATGATGCTGCATTTGATTTTATAAAAGTTCCGCTGCCTTGTTTACTATAAATAAGATCTTCAAACATTAATATTTCAAGAGCTTTTTGAATCGTCATTCTGGATGTCTTAAATTCTTGTGCCAATTTAATTTGTTCCGGTAAAGCAGTTTTTGCTGGATAAGTTCCGTCTGAAATCCGTTTACGGATAGTTGCTGCAATCTCTTTATATTTAGCCAAATTCATCACCTACCATTATTAAGTTAATTATAACATAAGTTCATTTTTAATAAAATGAAATTCATATATATTTGAATGGCTTTACATTTAAATATAAAAGCGCTATCATTAAATAAATATTAGATTGGAGGAATGTTTTATGAGCTTAGATAAAAATTTTTTGTGGGGAAATTCAGTTTCAAGTATGCAAAGTGAAGGTGCTTGGAATGAACAAGGTAAAGGGAAATCAGTTTATGACGTAAAAGTTGCCACGGAAAATACATCAGATTGGAAAGTAGGAATCGATGAGTTTCATCGGTATAAAGAAGATGTTCAGTTAATGAAAGAAATGGGAGTTAATTGTTATCGGTTTCAAATTTCGTGGACTCGTATTTTTCCGAATGGTGACGGTACCATAAATGAAAAGGGGTTTGAATATTACGATCATTTAATTGAGGAATTAATCGAGGCGGGAATTGAACCAATGATTTGTTTGTATCATTTTGATATGCCACTGCATTTGGCAGAAAAATATAACGGGTTTATCAGTCGTTACGTTGTTAATTGTTTTGTTGATTTTGCTAGGGTTGTTATTGATCGTTATAGTAAATTAGTTAAATATTGGATTAGTTTTAACGAACAGAATGGTTATTTATTTGAAGCTGGTTTTGAAAACAGTGGATTTATTCACGGCGATAAAACATTAGAGGCTCTTTATACAATTGCTAATAATACGATGGTAGCTCATTCATTAATTGCTAATTATATACATGATAGATATCCAAAAATCAAAATTGGTGGTATGTTGGCCTATCAAGAATTTTATCCGGCAACAAATCATCCAGAAGATATTTTAATAGCTAGAAAAGCATCAGAATTTATTAATCAACATTTTGTTAATGCTTTTAGTCAGGGTAGATATTCAAATGAAGTTCTTCATTATTTAAAAGAAAAGAGTTTAATATCAACTATTCAATCTGGTGATTTAGAATTAATTGCATCACATAAAAATGATTTTATTTCTTTTAGTTATTACTATACAGTTACTTTAGATCATTACAAATTACCAAAAGATACACCGCCTAGTTACTACATGCGTGATGGTAGTATTAAGAATTCTTATCTTGAAACAAGTGAGTGGGGTTGGCAAATCGATCCATTAGGATTTCGAAGTGTTTTGACTAAGTTATCAAATGAGACTAATTTACCCGTATTCCCTATTGAAAATGGAATTGGTGTTCGTGAACAACTTAATGATCAGAAAACCATTCAAGATGATTATCGTATTTCCTATCATAAGAATCATTTAAAGGCATTATATGATGCTGTTAAAATTGATGGAGCAAATGTTATGGGATATCTTGGTTGGGGACTTATTGATATTCCGAGTTCTAAAGGTGATATGAATAAACGTTATGGTGTCATTTATGTTAACCGGGATAATCATGATCTGAAAGATCTTAAGCGTATTCCTAAAGCAAGTTTTTATTGGTTAAAACAGGTGATTGCAACAAATGGTGAACACTTAGATTAATGGGAGGTATGCAAAATGAATGAAAAGAGAAATAGAGGGAAAAAATTTATAGATCAGTTTACAAATATTGCTTATAAAATTGGTAATCAAGTCCATCTGAGATCTTTACGTGATGCATTTGCCATAATTATGCCATTATTTATTTTGGCTGGTATTGGTGTTTTGGTTAATAATGTTATATTTCCTTGGGTATTTACTGGGGAAAGACTAAGTAATTTTCAATACTTTGGTACATACATAACTAATGGTACTCTAAATATTGCTGGGTTATTAATTGCACCAACAATTGGCTATTGTCTGGCTCAAAATAAAAAGTATGTTAATAAAATTTCTGCGGCGATCATTGCATTAGGAACATTGGTGATTATGATGCCAAATACTGTTTCAATTATTCCCGTGGATGCAAAAAACGCCGTGACAGCAAGTTCTGTTTTAACGTTTCAAAATATTGGCACAACGGGTATGTTTTCAGGAATTATTATTGGATTAGTTGCAACCGAACTTTTTATAAGTTTATCTAAAGTAAAAAAAATACAAATACATTTAAGCGACGCTGTTCCCTCAGCCGTTGCTGGATCTTTTAATTCACTAATTCCTGCTTTAATCACGATGAGCCTTTTTGCAGCATTTGCAGCGGTGCTAACTGTCTCGTTTCATACTGATTTAATTTCTTTAATTACTAATGTCATTCAAGAACCCCTTCGACGCGTGAATACAAGTCTTCCAGGATTACTATTAATTTATGGGACTGGTAATTTACTATTTACTTTTGGTATCCATCAAGCAGTTATCAATGGGACACTGCTTGATCCCGTCTTATTAATTAATATGAATAAAAATATGGCCGCATATGCTGCGGGTGATCATATTCCTTATATTATTAATAATGTATTTCGTGATACATTTGGTATGCTGGGTGGAACAGGAAGTACTATATGTTTACTGATTGCTACATTAATTTTTTCAAAATCAAAAGCTAACCGTGATATTACGAAATTATCTTTTATCCCAAGCCTCTTTAATATAAATGAACCCGTTATTTTTGGTTATCCAATTGTTTTTAATATTGCTTTAACCATCCCATTCGTGTTATTGCCCGGTTTAGGAATTAGCATTGCCTATTTCTTTACAGCAATCGGTTGGATGAATCGTGTTGTTGTGATGGTTCCTTGGACAACGCCACCACTATTAAACTCCTACCTAGCAACTGGTGGAGATTGGCGGGCACCTATAGTTCAAGGACTTACAATAGTTCTTGGTATATTAATTTATTGGCCATTTCTCAAAATCAATGAACGTGTTATGGATAAACAAGCAGAATTGAAATAATATTTTTTCAGTTTTGTTAATTTTAGAATATCTATTAACATATGGTATTCCATAGTATTATGTTTTATGAGCACTAAAAAAGAGTCGTATACTCTGTTGAAGTGCAACAAAAAAGTTAGACATTTTAATATTATTTAAGATGCTAAGGTATGATTTCGATATTCTATCGGAGTCATGCCTTTTAATTTACAAGAAATCCGTTCATGATTAAACCATTCTACGTATTCGTTTGTTACTTGAATGAGATTCTCAATGTTATTAATAACCTGACGTTTGAGGCATTCTCGCTTCATTAAACTAAAGAAACTTTCAATTGGTGCGTTATCTAAACAGTTTCCTTTCCGAGACATACTCTGAACGTAGTTCAGGGCTTTTAGTTCATTTTGGTAATCGGCCCATTGATAATGACATCCTTGGTCAGAATGCATTATAAGTTTTAAACTTATTGGCAGATTTATTTCTTTCAGCTGGTCGAGCATATCAAAAATGAGTGACTTATCTGGATGTTCACTCATGGATAACGCTAAAACTTCGTGACTAGCTTCATCAGTAACTGCAGAAATATAACCCCATTTATTATTTTGAAGTTTAATTTGGGTAATATCCGTGTGTAGGACATGGTAAGGAAGAACCTCATTAAATTTTTGATTAATAATATTTAGTGTAATTTTTCCAATATGGCCTTTATACGAACTATATTTATCCGTATGTTTGCGGTAAAGCGTATTTTAATACCCATTTAATTCATTAATTTTAATATTGTTGTTAGGGATAAATGAATGCATTGCTTATCCAACATTATTTGAATACGTTTGTGACCGTAGGTCTCTCGGCTATCATTAAAAATAGATTTAATCATTTCTTTCGCAGCAGAATATTTATCTACATCGTGATCAATTCGGTAACATTGATCGTAATAAGTTGACCATTTAACCTTAAATTTTATTAGGAGCTTTTTCCTAAGTCTGCGAATAATTAAGGTTTTCTCCCTATTTGTTTGCCACTTCTTAAGGCGTGCAATTTTTTTAGAAAGTCACGGTTCAATTCTGCACCATGTAATTTGGCTTCTAATTGTAAAATACGTTCTTCGTATTTTTGTTTTTCAGTTAACGTCATATTGTCTTTCTTTTTATCATTTTCCTGCGTAAGCGTAGGCCGTCCTTTAGGACGTGGGATAAGGGCTTGGCTACCGTATAAATCAAATGATTTATTCCAAGTTTGAGCTTGAGATGGATGAATATTGAAGTTAGCAGCGATTATGTTATATCCCACACCATGAGTTTTATAATAGCGTACCACATCTAACTTAAAACGATGGCTAAAAATACGTTTACTGTGTTTAACCCTTAACGCTTCAAGGCCTTGTACCTTAGTTAAGGTAACCCATTTACGAATATAACTTTTGGGAATGTTATATTTTGTTCTAAAATAGTTAAAGAAATATGATCTTCTAGATATAATTGAACAATCTCTACTTTCAGGTTACTTGAATATTTAGACATAAAAAAATACCTCACAATCATTAGACTTATGTCTAACAATTATGAGGCACTTCACTGTTTTAAAATAGGATACGCGACTCTTTTATTATTTTTTATTCGATTCTTTTTCAAAAATATCTTTCACGATATCGTTGGCGGTGCGTAGACTGACATCATTTACAAAAGGTCTTGGACTTGCGGCCGTTAACCAATGAACGCCATCCGTGGGAACTCCCCAGAAGTATAAACCGGGTTGTGGTCGTTTGTTTTCGTCTAGTAGTAAATTACTAATAGGGTCAACATTAACGGCCCCATCTATTACTGGAGCACCTTTAGTTGGATTCAAAACTAAAGGATTGGCAATTCTTGTTTCAAGCAACTGTTTCATCAGAGGACTTGTCGCTGTTGTTGCGTGAACAGCAGGAACTCTTGCTTCGATTAAAGTGGTTGCTAGATAACGTTGCTCAGGCGCATTTGCACTATATGTTTCAAATTGGTGGTTTTTAGTGTCAACAATCATTCCTGGTTCTAACATTGTGATAACATCAGCATCAACGAGTGCTCGTAATTGTTCGATACGAATTGATGGTGGCCCAATTGTTAAGAAATTGTTTAATGAGTTAAACCAACCTAAGAAGTCAGTTAGATATTCATCATCGCTTAAGAGACGGTTATCAACCAGCTGTCTCACTGGAAGACGTAAATCTCGTAAAACTTCAAGTGCACTCGTTAATGGCCCAGTCTTAGTACCCATTCTGGCGTCTGCTGCATCGTTTTGTAGGTGTTCTAACATGATTGTTTTGAAATCTGCATTGGGTTTCTTAGTCATCGGATTACCTAAATGATCCCAGTTAAATCTATCAGATTCGGCAATGATTGATCGTTTAACTGTTTCTTCAGGTTGTCTTAAGAAAGCCAGCTGGAACTTTGTTAATTCTATTTCTGGATATTTTTCTGCAACAAGTAATGAATAATAATGGTACTCAACTTCATGACTCAGTAAGTTCCAAAATTCGGCGAAAGGTACTGAGCCATTTTTCATGAAGACTGCCATTTTGGCTGCCGTTAAGAAATGCGCTTGCGATTCTTCACCGGGTGCTTTTTGATTATCACCTTTCGCATGGTATGGCCATCCACGACGTGATCCTGCGACGATATGGGGCTCTTTGCCAGTTGCTAGATAGGTTAATTGACCATTATCTAATTGTTTAAAACGGCCACCGCGTTCAATGGTTAGTCGTGTCACTATGTCAAAGAAACTTAGACCTAAGCCACGTAAAATAACAGTGTCGTCTTGCGTAATGTGGTCAAGTTCTGTTTCGTTTGGGAAACCAGGTAAGACATAAGTTAAGTTATTTTCTGTCGCAAATGAATCAAATTTTTGTTGGTCCTTGGATAATTCATTTTCGAGATTACCTAAAGACATGACAACATAATCAACAGTGTCAGTTGAAGGTAAGGCAGTCATAATTTCAAAATGATTAGCATTTTTTGAAATTTGTGTGACAGTAACTTTATTAACGTTAATGTTAACATTTTTAGGCGTATGCTTAATTAATTCAGCGTAATACCATTGAATATAAATACCAAATAGAGCCCGTGTTGCATAATCATTTGGATTCAAATGGGCAATTTCGGTTAAAAAATCCGCTGAATAGTTATTTTTTTCAATAAAATCGTGGGCCTCGGTTTGAGCCCATTCAAAAATGTTAGGTCCCGTAATGATGGGTCCAGTAGAATTGACACTTGTTCCATAAAACAAGCTAATTTGTTGAGCCGCCGTATTCATGATTAACTCATGAGGTTGTTTAGGCGTCCATACACGGCCCCCAATGCCATGCGGGTCGTACAAATCAATTGTGAGTGGTGTATTCGAATGCTCTGCTCGTTGCCAAGCAATAAGACGTTCAAGTGTAACCATGCCTCGTGGTCCGGCTCCAATAATGGCTAAATGCATAAAAGTAATCTCCCTTGTATGTAAAAACTAACTTCATTATAAGCTTAAAAGTTGGAAAAAGCGCTTGATATGATTGTAAATGTTAAAAAAATGAGTTGGATATTCTTGTGAACTTTTGATAATTTAGTATACTTAAAATTGAAAGAAGAATTTATGTAGAAACTGAAAGAAGGATTTAATGAAAAAACCAATGTCGCTAATAGACAGACTGCTATTTGCCGGATTAATATTCGCTGGTGGTGGATTTGATGCATATACATATTTGGTACACGATGGGGTCTTTTCTGGGATGCAAACCGGAAATTTAATCATACTGGGTGTCAGTTTAGGGCAAGGGGAATGGGGATCTATTTTTGATCATCTCATTTCAATTTTTGCATTTATGATTGGCATTATCATAACTAGAAACCTCCAACATCGATTTAAAGAAGAAGATACGATTAATAAGCGACAAAAATTTGTGATTGGTCTTGAAGCAATTTTGTTAGTCGTAGTCGCCTTTATTCCGAAGAGCTGGCCAACTCAATTATCAACGGGAATTGTTTCGATGGTTGCGGCCGCGCAACTTCAGGAATTTAGACAGATTAATGGGGGACCATTTACGTCGTTCATGATGACAGGTAACTTAAGAACAATGGCCGAGAGCTTTTACGATGGTTTTATTAAGGGCAACGTGATTGCTCTAACAAAAGGTTGGCGTATGTTGGGTGTTGTTCTAGCGTTTCTTTTTGGGGCGACTTCCATGGGTGCTTTGGTACCAATAATGGGCACTAAAACTATTTTACTGGCTGCGTTTTTCTTATTGTGTTCGTTAATTGGACTACAGCTAAATCCAGATAAAAAATTATAAAAATAAAGAGGTTGAGATAATGACAGAAATTAAAAAGAACCCAAAAGTAGATTTATATTTAGAAAAAGCAACGCACTGGAAAGAAGAAATGACACAATTAAGAGAACTTTCACTTGAAACGGGTTTAGTGGAAGAGCTCAAATGGGGTAAACCTTGCTACACGTTGAATGGCAAAAATGTTGTCTTAATTCAAGGATTTAAAGAATATATGGCGTTACTTTTCTTGAAAGGTACGTTAATCGATGATGGTAAAGGTATTTTAATCAGAACGGGCGAAAATACTGAGGTAGGTCGTCAGATTAGATTTCATAATTTAAAAGAAGTGATAGATTTAAAGTCAGAGATTAGTGATTACATTCAAAAAGCGATTGCAGCCGAAAAGGTAGGGTTAAAAGTGCCTAAGGGTAAACCAACTGAACTGGTCTTACCAATTGAATTTCAGAAAAAAATGAACGAAATGCCAGAGTTAGAAGAGTTTTTTGAAACCTTAACACCGGGACGTCAAAAAACGTACGCTCGCTACTTCGCAGACGCAAAACGAACAGAAACGCGAGAAGCAAGAATCATTAAATATATTCCTAAAATCCTTGATGGTAAAGGACTTAACGATTAGACAAAAAGAACGACCAGATTTTCATCTGATCGTTCTTTTTTTATATTATTTTAATTTCTTTTGTAATTCTTTAACAATTTCTTCATGTTTAGCCTCAGATAATTTAATTCTTGCCATAAAGATTAAAGCAGCAACAACCATTAACGCCATAGGAATAAAGAACATGTACATTCTGAATTGCCATAGCCCACTTGATGTAATATCACTGGGCTTAGCACTACCTGTCATACCAGCATGGATTGCGGCAAAACCAACAACACCATTGGCGAAGGCACCAGCTAATTTATCCAATAAAGGACGAACAGCTAAGGTAACAGATTCATTACGTGTACCACTCTTCAATTGGCCATATTCAACACTATCAGTAATTGTCATTAATGCTGCTAAGAAAACAAGTGGGTATGGGAAGAAGAATAACCCAACAGCAATTAAGACAACGATAAGGTTAGTGCCGGCGAATAAGAAGAGAATATAACCTAATAACATAACTACGATTCCGCCTAAGTAAATGGCACGACGGTGAACTAACGCAACTAAAGTTGGGAACAGTGAAACTGAAATAATTCCTAAGACTGCTGTTAGAACCCCAACAATTGTAAAGGCTGCAGCACTACCTAAAATGTAATTGAAGTAGTAAATCAAAAGTGAATTTGTAATAACGTAACTAAAAGCGAATAAGAAATATGATAATGATAACCACATTAATTGATCATTTTTACCAATAACTTTGAAAACATCACGGAAACGAACCTTTTCAGTGTTTTCACGAATAGCATTTTTTTCAATTTTAGTTCCTAAGATAGTTGCCAAAGCACCTAAGAATGAAACTAAACCGATAACGACAGCAAAGCCTAACCAACCAGCTTTTGTTTGTGTGTTACCCTGAGTACCTGAGAATATTTTTGAAAAGAAGACAACGATTGGTACGATAACGATAATAACACCCTGAGCACCTAATGTTGATCCAAAACGGGCAATAGTCCCAAATTTAGTCCGTTTTTCTGATTCAACACTCAAGGCAGGCAACATTGACCAGAATGAAATATCTTTAAATGAATAGAAACTATCTAAAATGATATATACAATTGCAAAAAGAATTAAGTAAAGATAAGGACTATTCGTTGCTAAACCACCAAAGTCAGTGAAAATAATAATTAAACCAATTGAACTAACAATTGAACCAACTAGCAACCATGGTTTAAAGTTTCCCCAACGAGTACGTGTATTATCAATAACACCACCAATTAATGGATCAAATGCAATTTCAACGATACGGATAACAACCATTACAGTTGTAACATAACCAATCATCTTGGCGTTGAATCCAGCATCCTTTGTAACGAATAATTGACTTGTAATAAAAATCATAAAATAAGTGCTAAGAGTTGCGTAAAAGGCATCATGGCCAAAGGCACCAAATGCATATGAAGCATATTGCTTAATATCTTTAGAATTTTTCATTTGTTTAACCCCCTCTAATTAGTTATATCGATGTTCGATGATCTTGTCTAAAATATCTTGACGTTGTTTTTCTTTAGCAGAGCCTAATTGGTTTTCTTCCAAAGAGTTAAAATCATTAACCAACAAAACTGATTCAAGGTATAACGTTAGTTGACGCTTGATATACACCTTGTTATCTTCGTTTGTTTGCTTAGGATTTCCGGCAATAATTGCGGCAGCAAATCGTTCAGCTTCAATCGTTAATTTATTCGTGTTCATTCTAATAACCTCTTTCTATATAATAGATTTTTGATAAAATAATTGCTGTAATAATACTGTGCGTTAACAATGTAATCGCATTCGTTTAGTTAACAAATACATTTTACTAAACTTTTACTAAAATGTAAACGCTTTATACTTGAAAATTTAAAATAAGTATATTTATGATCAAATTTGTGCCGAAAATGTCTTTTTAAACAAGGTGACGGAGGGGTTACTTGAACAAAATAACAATTTAATGAGACTATTAAAATAAGGAACAGGGGGAGTCTTCTCGACTCTCCCTGTTCCTTATTTTTTATGTCATGGGATTAGATGCTAAGTGCATTAATCAAGGCATCAGTTGAATGGTCAGTACTTTCTTTTGTTAGTGGCTGATCAAATAAAAGGTAACCTAGAACAACTCCACCGATAATCGACCAGATAACTTTGAGAATTTCAAGATTATCCCAATTAACAATTAACTTTTTCTCTTTTAACGCATCAATTGTTGTATTAATTGCCGTCCAGTATGGGGCAGGTGCATTTTCTAGTAATTGGGTTACCACAGATTTGTCATAGAGTAATTCTGAAATAAATATTTTGAGAACTTTGGCATTTTCTTGTAGGAAGATAATTCGATTTTTTAATAATGGCCGAATTAACGAATCTAAAGTTAGGTTAGAAGGATCCATAGACTCATCCAATAAGTCTTGCATCGCTGATGGCAAAATTGATTTAATAACCGGCGTAATAATTGCGTCTAGTAGCCCCCGTTTATTGGTATATTTACTAAAAATATTTCCCTCGGCCACACCAGCCTTTTTGGCAATTTCTTTTGTACTTGTGTTTGCATAACCTTTTTCTGAGAATAATTCGATTGAGGCAATTAAAATTTGCATCTGTTTGTCCGTGATATCTTTGAATAAATCCGAGTTGGCATATAGCTTTAATTCAGACTTTTTGATAATTATCACCATCCTATCGCTGTTATTATTATGACACAATTGGCAGCGATAACAAATGACGAACTTATTGTTTTGGTGTTTGTTATTTTAAAGTTAGGGTTGACTAAACTTTGAAACAGGTTATAATCATAGTTGTAATTGATTGAGTGCTCACTCAAAGAAAGAAGGAATAAACTTATGTTTAAAAATAAATTTTTAGGTTTTGCTATTTTAGTTTCAATCTTGTTAACATTCATCATGGTTGTGATGCAAATTCCATCTGTTAAATCAGATCTCAAGGATGTTCCGGTGGCTATTGTCAATGAAGATGACGGTAAGCAAGGAAATAAAATTGTTGAAAGTTTAATGGGTAGTAAAAATAAAGCGTTAGATTGGCACATTGTAAAGAGTGATAAAGACCTTAAAAAAGCGATGGATAAACAACAATATTATGCTGCTATCGTGATTCCAAAAAACTTCTCCTCTTCGCTTGGCAAATTAGTTGATCCAACTTCAAAAGAGGTTGCTAACGTTACTGTTGTGACAAATGAAGCGAAGAATGCTCAACTGGCAACAACATTGGGGTCAACGTTATCAACAATTGTGACAAAAATAGGTGGTGGTATTTCGGCCGGTATTTTAACGAATATGGCTAAGGCAAATATCAGTGTCCCAGCCGTTACTGCATTGAAATTGAATAATCCCATAACAGTGAAGACGACGGTTAGACATTCAACGAAGGGGCTAACATCAGCAAACAGTTCATTCTTCCAACCTGTTTGGATTGCGAGCATGGTTATTAGTTTGTTACTATTTTACGCTGGAAATACGAAGGAATTTAAATCAATGAAACACAAATTCTCTTTTAAATCATCATTCATTATTTCGGCAATTGCGCTCGCAATCTTAACCGGGTTTGCAACGGCCACATATGCGACTTGGATACTAGGATTTAATTTCACACACTTTATGACGATTGCGGCATTCTTATCATTCACGAGTTTTGCCTTTATTATGTTGTTCTCAGGAGTACTAACATGGATTGGCTTCCCGGGTGTCATTGTGTTTGTCCTCTTACTTTTCTTCTCAATTCCGTTGCTTGCAATGGCTCAACCATTGGTACCTCAGTTCTACCAAGATTGGGTTCTCCCATGGTTGCCAATGCGTTTCTTGTATGATGGTGGCCGCAGTATCCTCTACTATGGTGCTTCATTCTGGAATAGTTCAACGGTCGGATTAACTTATGTGTTAATAATTGGTGGAATTTTATTCTTTGCCGAAGGTTTTTCACCTAAACATCGAAAAGTTGAACGAGAAATTAATGAGAAAATCAAAGTTATGGAAGCTAAATAGAGTAACTAATTTGGAAGACTTGTTGGAAAAATGAAAATTAAATAGATTCATAAAAAGCTAAACACCATTTTTACATTGGTGTTTAGCTTTTTGGTCTTTAAAGGGACGAATATATAGTATAAAATAGATTATTCGATAAAATTATATTTTCCGTAAAAATCTAAGAAATACGGTTGAACAGGGAGAGTTAAGAATGCAAAAACTATTAATTATCGCTATTATTATTGTTAATTTTACTTTTATTTATTTTTTTATACGTGATTTATTAAAACATAAAGCAGATGTAATGAAAGAACCGGCAAACCCAATTTGGACGCCAATATCACAAATAGTTATCTTTTTCTTTTCTACATTCGGTATTTCAGATTTTGCCATATCAACTGCAATATTTCCAAAAGCTAAGTGGGTTTCAATGAAAAAATTACCGGGAACATTAAATGCACAGGATGTTATTCCTATTTTTGTTATGTCATTGGCTTATATCACGACGGTTAATGTTGGTATTAAAACGTTACTAGTTTGTATCGTTTGCCAAGTGATTGGGGCTTACATTGGGCCTAGATTTGTTGTTAAATTACCTGAAAATACGATTAGAACATTTGTTATTGTCGGGCTACTTGTTGCGACGATGTTGATTGTTGCGGGTAAAATTGGATTGATTTCTGCAAATGGAACGGCGACGGAATTATTCGGTTGGAAGTTAGTCGTAACCGGGTTTTTATTATTCGTTTATGGCGCTTTGAATAACATTGGGATTGGCTCATTTTCTTTAACGATGGCAACCGTCTATGCAATGGGGATGGATCCAATTTCTGCATTTCCAATCATGATGGGTGGATGCGCATTTTCATTGCCAATCGGAAGTATGCAATTTATAAAATTAGATCAATATTCAAGAAAAATAACGTTATTTTCTGTTTTTGGTATTATTGGTGTTTTAATTGCCGTATTTTTAGTAAAAAGTATTGATACGAGTGTAATTCAGTGGATCGTTATTGTGGTGCTACTATATTCCGCATATAGTTTACATTTAGGAAATAAGAAAGCTAAATTAATCGATTAATAAAAAGCAGGTATGATGGGTGAATTAATGCATATGTACGGGATTATTTTTAAACGAATGGAGTCAAAATATTGGTTATGAAAACATTTTTTAGTTACACTGTATGTGGATTAAAAATGATGTATCAATAGGGGGATTCTAATATGATAGATGTAAAAAATTCGTTAGATAAATTACAGTGGACGGCAGAGCATCATTATCTGCATATTATTGCTAAACATGACTTTATGCGTGCATGGGCAGTTCAATTCGAGTTGGCATACACTGACTTCCGTACAATCCAATTGGCGTTACAATTGTCCGGCAAACAACACGAAACGTTAGTTAAGTTTACGGATGCCTATGATCGTCTCTATGTTTTTGAATATGAGTTTGCAGCGAACGGGTTGGATGCTTTTTATTCAAAATTTACGACTCAAGATGATTTGAATGATTACGAAAAAGCAAAAGATGATTTATTAGCTCAGATTCTAGTGATTAAAGAACTAGGAGCTAATGACTAATGATTGACGTTAAATATGATATTAAATATGGCGATAAAACCGAGTTAACACTAGATATATATAAACCAACCGGCGATATCATTGGGACCGTCGTTGATATTCATGGCGGTGGTTGGTTCCGTGGCGATAAAAAAACTGAGTCGGATATTGGCGAGTTTCTTGGTGAAAAAGGCTATTTAGTAGTTGCACCAAATTACCGAATTGGACCAGAGAATACTTATCCAGCACCTTTGGATGATATGGATCAGTTGGTTGAGTGGTTGCAAGAACAAAAGTTAGCAGATAATATTGCTGTTTTGGGCTCTTCTGCCGGCGGTAATATGTCAGTCGAAATGGGTATTAAATATGGATTTCCAGCTATTTCCTTATCCGGTATTTTAGACTTTGATGAGTGGTTACAAATGCATCAACATGTTGTTGCTGCTCCAAATCAAACGAAAGATTTAGATGTATTACAAAAAACGGCTGGTATTAATCAAGATGGAGCCAATGACCCGTTCTATAAATGGTTTAGTTTGAACTACCTGAATGGTGATTTAACCTTGGCAAGCGCTGCAACACCCTATCATAAAATTACGGAAACGACCGGACCAATGTTTTTAGCGAACTCTTTAAATGAGTTTGTTCCAAACAGTGGTGTCCTTAAATTCGCGGAACGTTTAACACAGTTGAACGTTCCCGTAACGACACGATTTATGACTGGTTCAGAGCACGCTAAAGGTTATTTAGAAGCAGTGAAACCTGATATTTTAAACTTCTTGGTTGAAAATATTAACAAATAAATAAAAAGAGGCTGTGACATA
>NZ_AZDI01000012.1 GCF_001434695.1 Dellaglioa algida DSM 15638 | reverse complement strand
TCCTTTTTCCGTCAGTCCTCCCAGACTGACGGTTTTTTTGTGTTCATTCAATTTAGATACAAAAAAAGTTAGACAACTGACGTCATCTAACTTACTAAAATCTATTTTTCGTTGTGGAAACGGTTTTTAAATAATGGACTAACTGGTTTGTTTTCATGAATTCTCGTGATTGCATCCCCAATTAATTGACCCACTGAAATTTGAACTAATTTATCAATCTTTTTATCTTCAGGTAACTGAATTGAATCCGTTACAATGAATTGCTTAATTGGTGATTTTGCAATTCTTTCAACAGCTGGACCCGATAGAACAGGATGAGTTGCACTTGCGTACACTTCAGTTGCACCTGCGTCCATCAAGGCTTGAGCAGCAAGTGTAATTGTACCCGCCGTATCAACCATATCATCGATTAAAATACAACGTTTGCCTTCAACAGTTCCAATGATGTTCATAACTTCAGCAACATTGGCTTTAGGACGACGTTTATCGATAATTGCAATTGGTGCCTTCAAAAATTCTGCCAATTTACGGGCACGTGTTACACCACCATGATCAGGTGAAACAACAACAGAATCTTTGTCTAATCCTTCAGTTAAGAAGTAATCAGCAAGTAAAGGTGCACCCATTAAATGGTCAACTGGAATATCAAAGAATCCTTGAATTTGAGCAGCATGTAAATCGAGCGCTAAAATTCTTGTTGCACCAGCTTTTTCTAACATGTCAGCAACTAATTTTGCTGTAATTGGTTCACGTGAACGCGCTTTACGATCTTGGCGAGCGTAACCATAATAAGGAATAACGACATTAATTGATTTAGCACTTGCGCGACGCAAAGCATCAATCATAATTAATAATTCCATAATATTATCATTAACTGGATCAGACGTTGATTGAACAATATATACGTGATCACCACGGATACTTTCTTCGATATTAATTCTGATTTCGCCATCGCTAAAGCGATCGACAGAGGTTTTACCTAATTTAACACCAACCGCATCAGCAATTTTTTCAGCCAATGGTTTATTCGAGTTCAAAGCAAAAATTTTCAACTTTGGATCAAAATAATGTTCTGACATATGTGCCTCCATTTATTTAATTTTCCCTACTTAAAATTTTAAATAGTAATCAAGTAAATTGCAAGTTAAAATCCGATAAGAATTCGCTTACTAATTAATTTCTGGTGCATCCGCAACAGGTAATTTATCAAAATAACCTTTTTTATTCACTTGACGGCCACGGGCAATACCCAAGTCGTGTGAATCAACATTATCCGTAATTGTTGATCCGGCAGCGATAAATGCGTGATCACCAACTTCGAGTGGGGCAACTAAGTTAGAACCGCTCCCGATGAATGAATGGTCGCCAACATTTGTATGATGTTTATTAACCCCATCATAATTAACAAAAACAACGCCACATCCAACATTAATATCTTTACCTAAAGTTGCATCCCCAACATAAGTTAAGTGCCCCACTTTTGTACTCTTACCGATCGAAGCATTTTTAATTTCCACAAAGTTACCAATATGTGCGGCTTCGCCAATATGTGCTTGAGGACGTAAATGACTGTATGGCCCAATATTACTTTGTGTTTCCATGACAGAATCTTCAAGGTATGATGCCGTAACCGTTACATTATCATGAACGATACTATCAATAATTTCTGAATGTGCACCGATATAACAATCTTCGCCAATCACGGTTTTACCTTTTAAGTAAACACCAGGTTCAATAACTGTATCTGATCCAATTTTGACATCACATTCAATATACGTGTTATCAGGATCAACTAATGTCACACCATTGCGCATATGCATTTCATTAATACGACGTTGCATAACTTTAGTTGCAGCAGATAATGCAACACGATCATTAACGCCCATTGATTCTGAGAAATCCTTCATGCGGTAAGCTGCGACAATCTTGCCTTGTTTTTTAAGGATCTCCATAACGTCAGTTAGGTAATATTCGCCTTGAGCATTATCGTTTGTCACTTCATGTAAAGCGGCAAATAACGTTTTATTATCAAAACAATAAACGCCTGTATTAATTTCCTGAACGTTAGCTTCTTGGATTGTGGCATCTTTTTGTTCAACGATTTTTTCAACAATGCCTATTTCGTTACGAATAATACGCCCGTAACCAGTTGGATCTTCAGCTTGTGCTGTTAAAACTGTTGCTGCAGCACCTTTTTCTTTATGATATTCGAACAATTCGCCGAATGTTTTAGCCGTTAAAAGTGGTGTATCACCATTAGCAATAATGGTCATACCTTCTTTGTCTTTTAAGATTTTTTCTGCTTGAAGGACAGCATGACCCGTTCCTAATTGTTCTGCTTGAAGGGCATATTCTGAACGGTCTCCTAAAGTTTCTTCAACTTTTTCGGCACCATGCCCCACAATTGTTACAACTTCATCCATATTATTTGCTTCAATTTCTGTTAAAACATGGTCGACCATTGGGCGGCCAGCAATCGGATGCAATACTTTATATAGCTTCGATTTCATTCTCGTACCCTTACCGGCAGCAAGGATAATCGCATACTTAGCAACTGTCATTAGATAGTCTCCTCCAAATTAATATTCTTCTTTTATAATAGCTTAGTCACGCATGTGTTGCAAGATTTGTTCAAGACCGTTCGGCATTAAAAGTGGCTATTAATCCTGGCTTTCAACACAAAAAAAGACCTTAACAGACTGACTCCAATGTCATCGTTAAGATCTGTTATAAATTTATTTTTTAAACGTTTTTGATAAGTAATTTCCTTCACTAACATGAATTGTTTTATCTGTATGATTAATTTCATCAACTTTTAATAACGAACTGTAGTCATCAACAATCCGGTCACCGCTGAAGGCTCCTTCGGCGAAAACAGAAATACCAACTAAGTTAGCTTCGAATTCTTCGATTAAGCTCTTCATTCCGTTAACCGTTCCGCCACCCTTCATGAAATCATCAACGATTAACACGTTAGCGCCGCGTTTTAAACTACGTTTTGATAATTCCATTTTTTCGATGCGTTCGCTAGATCCGGATACATAATTTACGCTCACCGTTGAACCCTCAGTGATTTTTGAATCACGACGAACAATGACAAAGGGCACGTTCAAGAATGTGGATACACTTTGTGCAATTGGTACCCCTTTAGTTGCAACAGTCATAACGGCATCAATTTTTTGATCTAAGTATTCCGTTGCGATAAGGCGTCCAACTTGGCGTAAAACATCAGGACGGCCAAGTAAATCAGATAGGTATACATAACCACCTGGTAATAAGCGATCTTTTTCTGATAATTCTTCGGTCATTGTTTCAATAAATTCCCGGGCTTCCGCTTCATCAATTGAAGGGATAAAACGTGCACCACCAGCAGCGCCGGGAATTGTTTCCAATGTTCCTGTTCCGCGTTCTCTAACCGTACGTTTTACAATTGCTAAATCCTCACTAATTGATGATTTAGCTGATTCATAACGTTTTGAGAAATAAGTTAAAGAAACTAACGTGTGTGGTCTTTCTAACAGGTAACGAGTCATATCAATTAATCGGTCACTTCTTCTTGTCTTCATTTATATCAGGCCTTTCCTTTTCAAAAATCTCTAGTATTCGAGCGTGTTTTTTATTATAACCCGTTTTACCGAAGATTAACAGTTAAAACCCAAATTAATTTTATTAACGTTCGCTTTTTAATAATTTTTTAATAAAAAAACAAGCTATTTTAAAAAATAGCTTGTTGATTGTTAATATTCGGTTTTACTTCTGTTTGTTCACTTGGCGTCTAACTGAGACGACTTTAATCAAGCTGCAGATAATAAAAATGGCAATAAACAATAATGTAATCGTTGCGCCGGGTGGCGTATTGAATTGGTATGACGACATTAAGCCACCAACCATCCCGATGACACCAACAACCACACCAACTAAAATAACCATATTAAAACTGCGACCTAAGCGCATCGCGATGGCAGCCGGTAGAATCATAATGGCCGACACGAGCAAAGCGCCTGCAATTGGCATCATAATAGCGATTGTCACACCCGTAACTGCGTTAAAAACAATTGACATCCATCTAACAGGTAAACCCTCGGCAAAAGCCGTTTCTTCATCAAAAGTTAATACATACATTGGTTTTTTGAATAATAAGAAAAGGACAACGATTAAGACTGTCAAAATCGCTAGGATAATCACTTGGGCTGTACTAATTGTCACGATTGATCCAAACAGGTATTGTTGAACACTCATCGAACTTGCGCCCTGATTTAAACTCATTAAGACCAAAGCAATCGATAGACCGGCGGACATCATAATGGCGATTGAAACTTCTGAATAAGTCCGATACAAGTTACTCAAGAATTCGATTAAGACTGACGCAATCAAAACAACAATTAACGTGGTGATGGTTGGGTTAATATTGACGAATAAGCCCAATGCAACCCCGGCTAATGAAACATGCGACAATGTATCGGCTAACAGCGATTGTCTTCTTAAAACTAAGAATAAGCCTAATAATGGGGTAATGACAGCCATTAAGAGTGAGGCAATTAAAGCTCGTTGCATGAATCCATAGAGAAACATCTCCATTGTGAGTCCTCCTTTCTAACTAATTTAATATGGCGATCAATATACTCAGACACATCTTCATGATCATGAGTAATCATCAAAATACCTTTATGGTGCGTATGTGCTTCGTGTTGTAATAATTCATAAAAATCATGACGAGATTTTTCATCCATCCCTGTTGTGGGTTCATCCAAAATGAACAAATCAGGGTCTGCCGCAAAAATTCGTGCTAAACACACGCGTTGTTTTTGCCCACCAGATAACTCACCAATTTTATGATTCCTAAAACTCCACATATTCACTGTTTCAAGTGCCTTTTTAATATGATCATGATCTTTTTTATTTAATCTTCTTAACCAACGATTTTGTTGATAACGACCTGACGCTACCAATTCATAGACCGTTGATGGGAAACCCGCATTAAATGATGAAATTTCCTGTGGAATATAACCCACGCGTAATTTTTTATCTTCTAAATTAATTTTAGAAATTTCAGCAGTCCCCTTAGCAGGATGCAATAATCCCAGAACGTTTCTGATTAAAGTTGATTTAGCAGCGCCATTTTCACCAGTTAAAATAACAAATTCGCCTGAATCAATGTGAAAATTAATATCTTGTAAAACGGGTTCTTCATCGTAATAAAAAGTGAGATCTTTAACTTCAATATATTTCATCTATTCTCCTTATTTAACAACCGTTTTTAACGATTTCAAATTGTCTTGCATCACTGAAAGGTATGTTTCGCCACCTTCAATTTGAGCTTTTGACAAGCCTTCAATTGGGTTCAACCCTTTAACTTTAATATTAGTTTCCCTTGCCAACATGTTCGCAATTTTACTTGAATCATTTGCTTCCGTAAAAATAGTGTCGACATGATACTTTTTAATATAGGTTTGTAATTCTGCCAAGCGATTTGGACTAGGTTCCCCATCAGAAGAAATCCCCGCAATTGCGACCTGCGTCAATCCGTATTGTTTTGCTAGATAAGCAAATGCCGCATGTTGCGTCACGAACGTTTTATTTTTAGCATTTTTTAATGTCGTTTCATACTCAGTATTTAACGTCGTTAATTTTTTCAAATAAGCGTTCGTGCGTTTAACGTAATCCTGCTTATGTTTAGGATCTTGTTGTATAAGTTCTTTGGAAATATTTGTAACCATTTCTTTTGCGTTTTCAGGATCTAACCAGATATGCGGATCATAATTATCGGTTGATTCAAAAGAAGTCGTTTCTTCTTTATCGGCCAATTCGGCCTCTTCACTTTTCAATTCGTCATTCTCGTCAATCATCTTAATCGAATGACTGGCATTTAAAATTTTGGTCTGTCCTTCATCAATACTTGATTTCAAACTTCCGACCCACGTTTCCATGTTATTACTACTATAGATAAAGACATTTGCTTGTGAAATTTTACCAATGTCCTTAGCACTAGGTTCATAATCATGAGGTTCTGTACCAGCAGGCATCAACATTGTTACATCCGCATCAGAACCAGCAACTGCTTTAGTAAATTCATAAATTGGGTAAAATGTCGTGACAACCTGTAACTTATTAGATCCTTTATTGGTTGCCGTTTGCCCACACCCGGCCAATACGACAACGAATAACGCCAGCAATAAGCCAACTAAAACCGATTTTTTATGCATGATTTCTCCCTCATTTTTCAAATCGTAATCTAAATAGTAATGAATACTATTACCGACAATTACTAGAATATCATTTTAAATGAGGCCGCGTCAACTTTTTATTCGTCTTAATCACCGTTTAATCAAGGTTTAATAAGTATTTTTGACAGTATTCGTTTGAAGGAATACTGTCAAAATGGCATAGTAATCGTTTACAATATTAATCCATGCCACTTTTTCTTATTTAAAATGAATACAGACGTATGGTATCCCACTAGAATTAACATTACTGAGATGGAGGCTATTTGGGGGATAAAGAATGTTCCGATTGTTGAAACTAGCCCAAACATAACCATCCAAAATCTTATTTTTGCGACACTTTCCATCATCTTAATATGACTTTTATCTACATGTTTCATTGCGCCTTTTGATAAAACAAATAATCCTAATACGCAAAATGTGTATATCGCGATGTAACAAACGCTTGGCGCCACGGAATTCACAAAATCATTATGCCATGTCGTAACGGTTGGCAGTACACTCATTGGTAATAATAAAAGTAAATTAACCCACAATAATTTCTTACTAACCGTCTTCACCGGCGCCAAAATCATATGGTGACTTACCCAAAAACTTGCCACAAACATGAAACTAAGAATATACGATCCAAATGTAATTAAAAAATTAGGCGCTAGTATAGCGCTCCAACTGTCATGCGTAGGTACATTTATTTGCAAAACCATAATAGTTATTATTATTGCGATAACCCCATCGCTAAACGCTTCTAATCTGCTTTTATTGATAATTTTCACCCCATATGTTTACTTTAAACAATCATTTTTATTTCGGCTAACTTACTCCTAATTTTTCCAGAAAGATAACAAGCTACTGCGATTGCTGGGAAAAATTGTAATGGGAAAAGGAATAATAAAAGTGCACCCGTAACAATCGGTTGGTTCAAGATGATTGTTACACTTGCAGCAACAACGATTCCGATTATTAATCCCGGCGTGTAGTTAAAGATAGTAATAATAGCGAATCCTATTGCAACGCTTGCGAAGATAGCTGGGAATATCTTCCCACCTCGCCATCCGAAAGCAAAACAAATATTTGTTAATAGCGACTTACCTAACGCTAAAAGGACTAAAAATAATACGGACTCTTTAGCGGCACTACCTGAAAAGCTCAATAATTGATGTTCTCCCGAAAAAAGTAAATATGGTGAGATCATTCCTGCTACCCCAATCAGGGCTCCTGCTAAAACGGCCGCTATTAGTTTATTCGTTATTTTTTTAGCAATTTTCTCGCTTATTTCTTCTAATTTTAAAAATAAAATGCCAAAAATAACACCTATAATCAGTGCTGGTACAATTAGCCATAATACTTCTGGTTGCCAATTCACTTTAGCAAAACGTAATCCAAATAACGCTTCTTTTGGAAATAGTCGATTAATACTGGTAAATCCTAATATTCCAAGCAAGGTCGTCCAACCATATAAAAGAATTTTAGGCCAATTTTTCTTGGCCGATTGTTTAGTTACAGCATCTTTCTCCAATGCCTCACCCATACCAAGTAAAGGGGCATGAAAAATAGTTGCCATCATTGTGCCAATCCCCAAATTCAAAAATTCTTCTCTTCTTTTAAGGGTCAACTTCATCTTGTCACCAACCCAACTAATTAAACCGCCCAGAATACTTGAAAGTGCGGCTTCTGGCCCAAGACTGGCCCCAAACGCTAAGACAATCCACGCCGCTAAGATGTTCTTCCCAACTCTTTTTTTATATCGCACTGACCCTGTGTCTTTAAATTCTTGTAAAGTTTGATGCATCGTTTTTGGATAATCACCAAGATATTTTTGGAACAGCCCCACTAATAAACCGCCTATCAAACCGACGATTAAGGGATAATAAGACCATTCTAAATTACCCGGAACGGTTACCCAGATAAAATTGATAAATATATTTAGTATAACTAAAAATAATGACGCTACCATCCCAACAAAAATACCCAGTAAACTACTCATAAAAATAAATATTGAATCGAATTTCATTCTTTATACTCCTTTAACTTAGACATTTTTTATGTACCCTTATTACCAAAAAAAGGTAACCGAATGAGTATCCAGTCACCTTTTATTTATCTTAATCTTGAATTTCCGCGCCCAATGAGTCTTTAAAATGAGTCAGTGCCCATTCGTGGCCAACTTGATTAAAACTTGCCATCGCTTTTTCGTGAATGACAATCTTGTAGCCCAAGTTATACGCATCGACCGCTGTATGCAACACACAAATATCTGTGCAGACGCCCATTAAATGCACTGTATCAATTGAACGCGCCCGTAATTTTAAATCTAAATCAGTTCCTGCAAAAGCACTATATCTTGTTTTATCCATCATATAGACCGTTGACTCATTTTTGTGAGCCTGATACCAAGGGGCTAATTGTCCATAGAATTCTCGACCCTTTGTACCGGCAATATTATGTGGTGGAAACAATTTTGTTTCCGGATGAAAAGGGTCATTTTCATCGTGTATATCTGTGGCCAACACAATATAATCACCCTTTTGCTCAAACTCAGTCATTAATTCCATGAGTCGCGGCTCAATAGCTTGTGCGGGTTTCCCTGCCGTTAACGCTCCGTTTGTTGCGACAAAATCATTTGTATAATCAATTTCAATTAAGGCTTCCATCGGTATCCCTCATTTCAGTCATATTTAATGCCTACAACATACCAAAATCAGTCAACTATCGCAATTAAATCAACTTAAGGGCCTGACCAGATAAACCTCTTCACAAAAACCTTTTAAACTATTATAAACATGTTGCGCCCGGCTTTTTTTCCGACAAATTGCGAAGACGGTTGGACCAGATCCACTCATTTCTGCAGCATCTGCACCGAATTTTATCATTTTCTTTTTTAATCGCGTAATTTCGGGATAACGTTCAGCCGTAATTGGTTCGAGCGCATTCCCTAGATTATCAATCAACGCATCCACATCGTCATCCTCAATGGCGTTCACGATAGCATTCACATTCGGGTGGACCAAATGTGTGTAATCGATTTGTCTAATAATTGTTGGCGTTGAAACACTAATTTTCGGTTTCGCAACCACTAACCAAACAGGCGGTAATTCTTTTAAAATGGCGATTTTTTCACCGCGACCGGTTACATGAGCTGTTCTACTGTAGACACAATAGGGGACGTCAGAATCAATTTTCAACCCAATTTTAGCTAATTCAGCTAACGATAACTTAAGTTCCCATAATTTGTTTAGCGCACGTAGAACTGCAGCCGCATCTGATGATCCGCCACCTAATCCAGCTGCCACCGGTATCTGTTTTTTAATATGTATTTGAGCCCCTTTGTTGATATGAAACTTATCTTGTAAAATTTTTGCCGCTTGGTAGGCCAAGTTTCGGTGATCGCACGGTAAAAAGCCACTATCAGTTTCCACTGTAATGTCCGTTCGATCTTCTAGCGATTTGATATGTAAGTAGTCTGCCAAATCAACTGATGTCATGACCATCCGCCACTCCTGTTCACCATCTTGATGATGGAATGGCGTGTCTAAACTTAAGTTGATTTTGGCTGGGGCTTTTTCACGAATCTCCATATTTTCACCTAATCCCAGTATGCCTTAATTACCTCTAATTATACTAATAATTTCTAAAAATAAAAGTCCCAGTTCATCTATTATAAAAAAATAGGTTCTTCATCAAAAAAAATGACAAGGAACCTACTCGTATTCTATTAATTTAAGCAGCGTTATTTTACCAAGTACGTCAAGACGCTACACCGTTTTATTTAATAATACGTTCGTCATCTTCACCAAAATATTGATAATTTGCGTGTAAACTATCACCAAACATTTTACTAATCGTTGTAAATTCGTACCCTTTGGCTTTTAAATTTTTGATGATTGAATCAAGTGCAACAACGGTTGTTGGTTGACTATCATGCGTCAATATAATTGTTCCTGGGTAAGTCGATTGGGTAATAGTTGAGACAGTTCTAGCACTATTTTTTGTTTCCCAATCTCTTGAATCAATAGCCCATTGAATAACAGGCATATTCATTTTAGCAGCAACAGCCTTATTAACAGCTCCATATGGTGGACGGACTATTTGTGGCAACATACCGGTTGCTTTATAAATTTCAGCAGATGTACTTTCAACTTCACTTTGGACTTTATCATCTTTTAAAGTCACCAAGTCAGCATGATTATAAGTATGACTGCCAATTTCATTACCGGCAGCTAAAACTTGTTTCGCGATTTGTGGATTTTCTTTTACTCGATAACCCACCATGAAAAATGTGGCATTTACCTTATTTTTAGCCAACGTTTTTAAGATTTTAGGCGTATTAGCGGGATCAGGGCCATCATCAAAAGTAATCGCTACAAGTTTTTTATTTTTTGATTCAGGAACAACTTGAGTTTTAAGTTTATCCGAGTAAAATACGGGATCTATTACGTGAATAAGCTCTTTACCAGTTAAAGATACGGTTGAAACATTTAACTCATTATCTGGGAAAGTCACTTGTAAAGAGTCGTTTGAGTAGTTAAATTTAATTTTAGCTAGCTTCTTAGCCTCAGTTAATCGCAATACTTTAGTAATATTCAAATTTTTATGTTGTTTTAAGATTTCATTTTGTAGTTGTAAAGATAAATCAGATAAATTACCTTTTTTGTTAAGCAACTCGCTAAGCGCTAAAGGCTGATTCGTTTTAGCATTCACTAACTGGTTATCCATTTTTGCGGAGCCTGATTTTTTATAAGAGTAGTCGTCTTTTTGATAAGACTGTGCCGTTATTTTGTAATTCACAGCATCCCCATGCTGTGAATTTTTCGTAGCAGTTACGACTACAAATGAATTAGTCTTCTCACTTTTGGCCATTTTTACTGCATTCTGTGGAACCATAATGTTCTTTGGTAGATAGTTGTACACAAGAATTCCATTTACCTTCTGTTTAGAAGGCTTGGTACGATCAGCGGCGGCATTTAAAATACTTTCTTTACTTGCCTCTAATTGACTCGCGTGTTTGTTAGCCTCTGTTTTTAAATAGAGTCCTGTCGAACCCCCAATTAATACCAGTACAAGAACAACTACTCCAATGATTTTCCCAAAATTTTTATTCATCTACCCTAATCCCTTTTTCTAAATTTATTATCTTTTTGACTATCAGGTCTCTGATAGTCTTTCGCAAAAAAAAATCTATCATCAATGATAGATTTTATAAAACTTAACCGTTTATGTTAATCTTCAAAATCAATTTCAATATTTTTTGTTAAAACATCAGTATAACTGTATGAGACACGTTCAAATGAATTCTCATCTTGGTTTAAATCAACTACAAAAATTGCTGGGAATGTTTCACGTAAAATCCCTTTACGTTCTGTAGTTTTCTTTCTACCGGCTTGAGCGACTACCGTTAAGTTCTTTCCGACTTGGGCATCTAGCTTTTCCTTGATGCTTGCTAAAGTTTCTGGCATGATGGGCTTCACCTTCTTATGTGAAACATCATAACATAGTTTCACAAGATTTGCAATTATACCACACCGGACGTTAGTAGTTCAATAAGAAGTTAATTAAATTTCTCTTCGACTTTAATAAGATTATTAGACAAGACGATAAACTCATGAATACTGAGCTTTTCAGCTCGAATTTGAGCAGAAATCTCTGACGCATCTAAGGCTTCTTGTAATGCCTCACGAATTTCAGGTGTCTTACCATAGATTGATTGCAAATTGTTCCACAAACTTTTACGACGATGAGCAAAACTTCCCTTAACTAATTTAAAGAAGACCATTTCACTAATTGGACGTTCAACGTCCCCTTCTTTTTGATTCAACACAATAATTGCTGAATCAACATTGGGTTGTGGAATGAATACAGTTCTTGGCACAACAAATGCCACTTCCGCATCCATTTCGTATTGAACGGCAACCGTGAGTGAGCCGTATGTCCGGCTTCCCGGGTCAGCCGCAATTCGTTCTGCAACTTCTTTTTGCATCATGACAACGATGGTATCCAACTTAACCGCCGTTTCTAATAAATGCATAATAATTGGCGTTGTGATGTAGTAAGGTAAATTAGCGACTAATTTTAATGGATGTTGACCATCAAAATGTTCTTCCACCAATGCAGGTAAGTTAGCTTTTAAAATATCTTGTTCCACAATATCAACATTGTCATAAGGACTTAATGTTTCGCCAAGAACTGGAATCAAATTTTGATCAATTTCAATGGCCAAAACCTTATGAGCACGTCTCGCTAATTGTTCTGTTAAAGACCCAATTCCGGGTCCGATTTCAATAACATCATCTTCAGCTGTAATATCCCCAGCATCCACGATATTCATTAAGACATTTTTATCCGTTAAGAAATTTTGACCCAAACTCTTTTTAAAAGTTAAGCCATAAGTTTCCATAATCGCTTTGGTTCTAATTGGTGAAGCAATATCTGGCACGTCATTGTTAGCCATGTGTTTCCTCCGTTGTCTCGTTAATTTCTTTCAATGCATCTGCAAATTCTTCCGGCGTAATTTGAAATAATTTTAGTCGGTTATATAATTGTTTCCCATTTGTATAACCAATTTTTAGGTATTCACCCAATTTTTCACGTTTACTCTTAGCATCCGGACCGGCAATTAAACCTGCCGTTTGTAAATCTTCCAAGCTGATTAAAATCTCACCATCTGGCATTTCCGTATAAAGATGCTCTAACGCCTCACGAATAGCTTCAACCGAGGCATGCTCCACACCTAGACTACCTTTATGATCTGGGACAGCTTCACTTTTCTTTAAAAAAGCATGTTGTACGCTAGGTACTCGTGCCGAAATTGTTTTACGAATTTTTTCTCCAGAAAAATCTGGGTCTGTAAATACGATGACCCCACGAGTCTCTTGTAACAATTCAATTTGATCTAATGTTTCGTCGCTAATTGCCGATCCGCGAGTCTCAATCGTATCCGCATTGACAGCTAAATGGATCCGTTTGGTATCATCGCGACCTTCAACTACAATCACTTCTCTAATTTTTTGCATATTAACCTATCCTAAATAGTTTTTCGGCATTTTTAAATGTTGCCGATGCCATATCGATACTTGAACTTTCTCGAATTTTTGCGATTGCCTCTAAGACATATCTCGTGTAACCGGGTTCGTTACGTTGACCTCGATAAGGTTCAGGCGTTAAATATGGCGCATCTGTTTCGATTAAAATTCGATCAATCGGTGTTACTTTAACTGCTTCATGAACCTCTTTGGCACTATTATAGGTCACAATGCCACTATAGGATAAATGCATCCCTAAGTCTAAGAATTTATCCGCCCATTTTGCGTCACCATTAAAACTGTGCATAATACCGCCGATATCTCGGATATCAGCTTCCTTTAAAATGGTGTAAACATCCTCAAAAGAATCTCGATTATGAATTGAAATCGGTAAGTTTAAACTTTTAGCAATTTCAATTTGACGTTTAAAAACTTTTTTCTGGGTTTCTACTGGGGATGTATCCCAATGATAATCAAGACCCATCTCACCCATTGCCACAACTTTTGGCGTCTGTAGTTGTTCTATCAAAACTTTTTCAGTTTCTGGTGTATACGTTTTTGCTTCTTCTGGATGCCAACCAATTATAGAATACAAGTTCGGATAATCTTTGGCCAACGCTAACGATTTTAAAATACTGGGTTGATCAAAACCAACGATGGCCATCTTAGTGACATCAAACGCTTTTGCACGTTCAATAACTTCAGGAATTTCGGTTTTGAATTCATCAGAATTAATATGTGTATGCGTATCGAATATTTCCATAGGATACCTCCTTTGATCGGCAAAAATGAAGAAGGACTAGAGCAAAACCAAGTTTTGTTTCTAGTCCTCACTTTTATTTAGCCAACAATTGCACCATTTTTAATATCTTCATCAACGGTAATTAATTTTAATTTACCATCGTATTCAGCAGAAAGAATCATCCCTTGGCTAATTTCGCCCTTCATCTTACGTGGTTTCAAGTTTGCAACAATCACAACTTTTTTACCTAATAAGTCTTCTGGTTCAGGATAGAACTCTGCCACACCAGATAAAATTTGACGATGATCAGGATCACCGGCATCTAATCTGAATTTCAATAATTTGTCAGCATTTTGAACTTTTTCAACTTGGATAATCTCAGCAACTTTTAATTCATTTGGTTCAAATTGGTCAAATGTCGTTTGAGGTAATGTTAAATTCAACTCAACATCTTCTGGGTTCCAATCTGTAGAATCTTCGTCCGTATGATTAACTGCCATTGCTTTACGCCCCTTTTTCTTATCAGAAACTGTCATTTGATCTTTAATGTAGGCAACTTCTTCCTCTACATCTAAACGTGGGAAAATAGGTGTTCCTTTTTCAATAACAACTTTATTTGCTGGGAAGTCAGAGTAGTTTAACCCTTCAATTGCCATGTCAGCTTCATCTAAACCTAACTGGTTGAATATTTCTTTAGGCGCATGCGTCATTACTGGTTGAATTAAAACAGCAATCACACGTAGACTAGCAGCCAAATGAACCATCACGCTATCCAACTCAGCTTTACGCGCTTCATCTTTAGCAAGGACCCATGGTTGTGTTTCATCAATATATTTATTTGTTCTAGCAACCAATTTCCAGATTGCATTTAAGCCATCTGAGAATTGCATTTTATCCATTAATTCTGTGTATTCTGTAATAACGTCTTCAGCCGTTTGACCTAAGTCGCCATCAAATTCAGTCACATTACCATTTAACGTTGGAATTTTTCCACCGTCATACTTATTAATCATAGCAACAGTTCTATTCAATAGGTTACCTAAATCATTCGCTAAATCAAAGTTTACTCGCGAAACGAAATCTTCTGGTGTGAAGACGCCATCATTACCAAATGGTACAGCGCGCATTAAGTAATAACGGAGGGCATCTAATCCGTAACGTTCAACTAACATTTCTGGGTAGATAACATTCCCCTTTGATTTAGACATTTTTCCGTCTTTCATCAACAACCAACCATGACCAAAAATTTGTTTTGGTAAAGGCAAATCAAGTGCCATCAAAATAATTGGCCAATAAATCGTATGGAAACGCACGATTTCTTTACCAACCATTTGGACATTTGCGGGCCAGAATTTATCAAATAACTCGGTATCATCAGAGCCGTAACCAAGCGCCGTAATATAGTTTGCCAGAGCATCAATCCAAACGTAAACAACATGTTTTGGATTACTTTTCACTTTAACTCCCCAATTAAAGGTCGTTCTAGAAACCGCAAGATCTTCCAAACCAGGTTTGATGAAGTTATTTACCATTTCATTTTTACGTGATTCTGGTTGAATAAAGTCGGGATGTGCATCGTAATAACTCAATAAACGATCCGCATATTTACTCATTTTAAAAAAATATGATTCTTCCTTAACTAATGAAACTTCGTGGCCACTTGGTGCTTTACCGCCAATCATTTTGCCAGCATCATCACGGAAAACTTCGGCTAATTGTGATTCTGTAAAGAATTCTTCATCAGAAATAGAATACCAACCTTCATATTCCCCTAAATAAATATCACCTTGTTCGAGTAATTTATCGAAAATATATTGTACTGCTTTTTCATGTTGGTCATCCGTCGTTCGAATAAATTTATCATTTGTAATTTCAAGTGTTTTCCATAATTCTTTGATATCACTAGCCATACCATCGACATAAGCTTGCGGTGTTGTTCCCAATTCTTCAGCTTTTTGTTCGATTTTCAAGCCATGTTCATCTGTTCCCGTTAAGAAGAAAACATCATAGCCTTTTTGGCGTTTATAACGCGCTAGCACGTCACATGCAATTGTTGTATATGAATTACCAATATGTAATTTACCTGATGGATAATAAATTGGTGTGGTTAAATAAAATGTGGGTTTTTCTGTCATTTTTAAGACCCTTTCCGTATCGTGTTTCATCTGTATTTTGTCATTCGTTCTGTATAAACTCCTTAACAGTATAGCATAGTTTTTTACCGATTTTAAACAATAAAAAGAGACAATCCGCGAGTTTCACAGACCATCTCTTTTAAATTTATCGGGCATATTTTTGAAATTGGCGAATAATCATAATTTCTTTTTCAGACAGTTGCCCATCTAAAATGGTAATCAAAATGCGCCCCACTCGTCTTGGATCCCGTTTTAGCGCCGTAATACTAAACGTAATTGCTGCGACCATTAGGGTTAATAACAATCCTTCGCCTTTTGTAAATAATGTGCCAAATAACATGATTGGATTTCCACCAAAAAAACTGACACCACCAAAGTAGAAAAGGATGAAGTCGAAGAACCGTTGAAAGTAAGTTAACCATTGCAACCGTGTCTTAAGACTACTTAACCGAGTAAATATTTCGCTATGTTCAAGCATTTTGCAACAATCCTTCACTATAATTTAATTTCAAATTTGATTAATTGTGAGCCTCTGAAATTCGTCACATATCGATGTGCCTCATTCTTTAATATATAAGGTAACACAGGAATCAGGTCAGGCGTTAGTCCAACGTTCTGTTCATCTAAAGCCCATGCAGTTGGAAAATTAGCCAGAATTCCTTCACGCATTCTTTGTGGATATTGCGTTCCGAACGACTTCGCTAAATCTACATGAAACAGTGCTATCGTAGCTTGATAATTATTATCCACTGACCACTCAAGATATCCGGTTGGACTGCATTGAGCTTCCGAAACCTGTATACCCGTTTCTTCAGCTAATTCACGAATCATCCCTGCCAATTCAGATTCTGTCGCCTTACGTTTACCACCAATCCCATTCCAAAGACCAACATACGGCTTCTTAAAGCGGTTCAGCAATAAAAGCTCATCCCCAGCCGTAATAACGGCTAAATTATATTTTGCTAACTCTACCATTATTCAGCAGGTCTAATTAAAAAGCGCATATCAATCGTGTTCATCAGTTCTAGCACTGTCATATCATAGGTGTGGATGATAACTTCTTTTGAATCTGCATTTTTAGGGACCGTGATAACAAATGCATTTTGTTTATCATTTTTTTGAATTCCAATGTATGCAGATGCAAAGTTAACGTTACTTTTAAACTCAGAATGCATAATATCAAATAATTGACGGACTTCTAATTTTAATTGACGTTCGCTAAAAACGGGTGTCAAAGTTGCAAATGTATTTAGGTACATTTTTGGTAATTTCCATGCTTCAAGTTGTGCATCAAATGCCTTGAATAATGCAACTGCCGCACGTCGAGCTTCAAACGGTGCACGCAAGCTGTTTGCCGTTAATATTTCCAACAATTTGAGCGCCGCGTTTGCAGAGATAGGATAAAATTCTAAAAATTTCTCAGTAATTTGTTCCGCATCTTCATTTTGGAAGAAAACTAGGGCATCTAATAGCGTGATTAAACGATACATTCCCCATTCGTCTGGACCACTACCTTCTTTAGGCTCAGCTGTTACTGTTGCTAAAACGCCTTGGTAGAATAGTGATCTGACGTTATCATCGATAAATCCATTTTCTTCCTGTAATCTAAAAATTGTTGCATGTAAAATCGTGTCATATAGTTGGATAGCCGTGGCATTAATTTTATCATCAATATCAAAATCATCCGTTGTCATCTTTAACATTAATTCAGGCGCTTGGTTAAGTTGTAAGAAAAAATGAAACAACTCATGTGAAATTAAATAATCTGGTGCCGTAATGTCAGTCACATTGATAATAAAATTACCATCTTCTAACCGTGATTCAACTTGCTGATGTCTAATGAATCCAACTTTTTCTCCACCACATTGAATTTTGATTTCCCCATCAAATTGTTTTTTAATTTCGGCAATTAAGTTTTGCGTGTTTTGTTGTAATATAATTTCAGCCATCTTAACGTTCCCCTTTTCGTCTTAAATCTTTTAATTTTTGCGTTGCAATTGCAGTATCCGGTCGTATTTCATGTTTTAATAACTCAGTTAATTGTCCCACTTCTTCATTCATAGCGCCAACTTTAACCGCTAACGATTTTAATTGAAGGCCCATATGTCCCTTTTGAATTCCATCAGAAACCAATGCTTTAAGTGCTGCAAAATTTTGTGCTAGGCCAACGCTGGCGATTACACCAGCTAGCTCCTTAGCTGAGCCAATACCCATCATTTTTTTATTGATTTGGACCATTGGTACAATATCAATTGAGCCACCAACAACTCCAACAGGCATAGGCACTTTAATTGTCCCAACTAGATTATCGCCAATTATCGTCCAGTTAGTCAAGCCCCGGTACTGACCATCTCGACTAGCGTAGGCATGAACACCTGCCTCAATCGCACGCCAATCATTCCCAGATCCAATTAACGCCGCATCAATACCGTTCATGATTCCTTTATTATGTGTGACGGCTCGATAAGGGTCAAGTTGTGCTACTCGACTGGCAGAAACAATTTTTTTGGCTAGTTCTTGCCCGTCCATATGTACAGCGTCGAGTAGAAAAATTGGCACTGAACAACTCGATTCGACTAATGACTCGGTTGCATAATTAGATAAAATACTCATCAAAACATCTTGATTCAATTCTCTCCTCAGAACATCACCAACCACTTCCATCATCGTATTAACACTGTTTGCGCCCATTGCCGCTTGAACATCAATTGCTAGATCAATAGAAAGTAAATCATCTGCTAGTTTTCTAGCACGTACCCAGCGTGCGCCACCACCACGTTTTACAAGTGAGGGACGGGCCGCATTAGCTACTTCAATTAAATACGCTTTTTGCGCATCAATTTGTTTAATCGTCTTGTCCGCCTCTTCGACATTTTCCAAAATCACTTGACCAATCATTAATCGAGAGTCAATTTTCGTCGTAAAGCCACCGGCGGATGCAATTATTTTTGCACCGTTATTACTTGCGGCAATCACAGAAGGTTCTTCAGTCACCATTGGAACCGTCACCTCTTTACCATCAACTAAATAATGAAAGGCAACACCTTCTGGTAGCGTAAAATCCGCTATATAATTTTCTGTCATTTGATTATTTAACTCGTGATTAGGTGAACTTTTCTCTATCTCTTTTCTTGCTTCATCCGAAATAAGACCATCATTCAATAAGATATTAAGCCGGTCTTGCCACTTTTTTTGATAAAATTTTATTAATTTTGTCATTTTGTTAGTCCTTTTTATTGTTTTTTACTTTTAGTAAGAAAAATGAATGGTTTCTTAGCTCATTTTACGCTATTATAGAAAGATAATATATTACTTTTAAAAAAAGGGGCGTACTAAAATGAAAAAAATATTAAGTCTTGCCAGTGTGTTATTGATTGCTCTTGCTCTAACGGCCTGCGGCAAATCTAAAGAGTCATCATCCGATTTAACACAAACAAAAGATACCTTAACAATTGGTCTTGAAGGGACTTACCGCCCTTACAGCTACCATGATAGCGATAATAAATTAACGGGATTTGAAGTTGAACTTGGACAACAATTAGCTAAAAAGATGGATTTAAAACCCAAATTTGTAGAATCAAAATGGGATTCTCTAGTTGCTGGATTAGATGCCAACAAATATGATGTTGTCTTGAACAATGTCGGTGTGACAAAAGAACGTCAAGCTAAATACAATTTCACATCACCTTACATCTATTCAAAATCGATTTTAGTTGTTAAAAAAGATAACACATCGATTAAAACAATTAAAGATATCAAAGGTAAAAAAATGGCACAAACCGTTACAAGTGAAAATGGTGCTGATGCTAAACGCCTCGGTGCTGATGTCGTATCAACCGACGATTTTTCAAACACAATTAGCTTAATTTTGGATGGCCGCGCTGATGGTACTATCAACAGTAATGACGCTGTTTACTCATACCTAAAAGAAAAACCTGACACAAACATCAAAACAATTTCAACGGGTTCTGAAATCACGTCACTTAAAGTTGCCGGCTTGATTCAAAAAGACAATTCTAAATTACAAGAGAAACTAGATGCAGCGCTTAAAGAATTACGCGCCGACGGATCATTATCAAAATTATCAAAAAAATACTTTGGTAGCGATATTACAAACAAATAAGTTAAAGAAGACTGGTGCAAAATCCATTTTGTTATCGGTCTTTTTTTATTAAACTAGATTAAGAGAGGTTCATCGTTCATGAAACTTGTTATGGATTCACTCCCGGCCATTTTAGAAGCTGGGTTGCGTTACACTATTCCATTATCGGTTATCTCATTTATTATCGGGATAATTATCGCCGTGATTACAGCATTAGTTCGCATTTCAAACGTTAAAAAAGGGAGTACTTTCACGCGTTTATTAAAAATAATTGGCAAGGCCTTCTTTTCTTTTTACGTCTGGCTTTTCAGGGGAACACCTCTAATTGTTCAAATGTTTATTCTGTTTTATGGATTACCTAGATTGCCGGCTCCTTATACGGTTGAATTTGGTGCATTCAGCGCTGCCGTAATTGTTTTCTCATTAAATGTAGGTGCATATGCGTCCGAAACAATTCGTGCCGCTATTTTATCAATTTCAAAGGGGCAATGGGAGGCCGGTTACGCGATTGGTATGACCCATACAACCGTATTATTCCGCGTTATTTTACCACAAGCAGCTCGCGTCTCGTTGCCACCTTTATCAAATAGTTTTATTGGCTTAATTAAAGATACCTCACTAGCTTTCTCAATTACGATTGTTGAAATGTTCTCCGTTGGTCAACAAATCGCGGCCCGGACTTATGAACCTATGGTCCTATACTGTGAAGTTGCAGTCGTTTACCTGGTATTCTGCTCAATTTTAAACGTTGGGCAATACTACCTAGAAAAAAGAACATCGCGTTACATCAAGAATACCTAGGGGGTCTGAATCATGATTAAATTTGAAAATGTTAATAAATATTTTGATCAACACAAAGCATTAAAATCATTATCATTTGAATTACCAGAACATGAGACAACCGTGATTGTTGGACCTTCTGGGTCAGGTAAATCGACATTGTTACGGTCATTTAATCTGTTAGAACAACCTGAAGAAGGTCTCTATTCATTAGATGATAAAGTAATCGATTTCGCTCAACCAATCAGTGAAAAAACTATTTTAGAAGTTCGTCGACAAACCGGCATGGTTTTTCAAGATTATAATTTATTTCCACATTTAACCGTTTTAAAGAACGTTATGGAAGGTCCCTTGCACGTTTTAAAAGAACAAAAATTAATTGCTGCACAACGCGCTGAAGAACTTTTGGAACTAGTCGGTCTTTCAGATCGTGCTAATTATTATCCAAACCAGTTATCCGGTGGGCAGCAACAACGTGTCGCTATTGCCCGTGCAATGGCAATGAATCCTAAATACTTATTATTTGACGAACCGACTTCCGCGCTGGATCCAGAGTTAGAGGCTGAGGTCTTAAAAGTGTTACTTAAATTAGACGTCGAAAAGAATTCGATGGTGATTGTGACGCATAATATGGCCTTCGCAAAAGCTGTTGCTAGCAATATTATCTTTTTAGAAGAAGGCAATATTTTATTTAACGGTTCACCGGATGAATTTTTCAATCATCCCACAGAACGTATTCAAAAATTCTTGTCGGCAATGACATTTGAAGATATTTTACCCAAATAAAAAGACATCGTATTAAACGATGTCTTTTTATTTGCCTAATTTAGTTGTTAAATAGCCTTCACGAACGCCACTTTCAGAGAAAATGACCCCTACGGAATTCAAATACTGACCTAAGGCCACAACGGGCGCAATACCACCTACGATAATATCTGCACGATTAGAAGCTATCCCACTAACTTGTGCACGCTTTTTAGTTGTCAGCCCTACTAATTCTTCAAAGGTTAATGAAACGGCTTTACGCGACAATTGATAGCCATTAATTGCTTCCGTATTCACTAATTTTTGTTTTTTCCGATTAAGACGTCCAATAATTCGATTCGACCCACCAAGTAAAACAAGTGGTAGCTCAATTGCCTCTTTTAACCATTCTAACTTTTGAAAGGCAGTTACTAAATATTCCATTAGTTGAAACAATTCTTTACCCGTAATCTGATCATTTTTTAAATATTTTTCAGATAAAGTCACCGCTCCAAACGGAAGACTCACGAGATGGGCTACTTTTCGATCAACAACATGGATGAGTTCGCTACTTGCACCACCCGTATCTAAAATTAAGCAATCACGAATTGGCAAAGCTTCCATAACGCCCATATAGTCGTAATAAGCTTCATCATCGCCACTCAAAACTTCAATATCAGCACCGACAGCCTCTTTAATACGACGTAAAAACTCTTTTTGATTTCGCGCCATTCGAACTGCAGCAGTTGCAATGCCGTGCACGGCAACTGGGCCATAAACGTCGTACTGTTTTTTAAAACTCACTAGTGCTTCAATCGTCCTAGCCATTGCATGTTCCTGCAAAACGCGGGATTTCCCCATCCCTTCAGATAATCGTGTTTCTGACTTTAATCGTTTGATTTCTTTAAATTGCCCATTATCGAGTTGCTCATTAATTGATAATCGGACTGAATTTGAACCCAAATCCAATAAAACAAACTTTTCCATTATTACTCACCTCATACTAAATCAAAGAAACGGTTCACAACAGAACTAGTTAAAATAATTAATCCCAATCGCATCTCTAACTTCGTTCAAGGTTTTGTTAGCAACAATATTTGCCTTGTCGCTACCGGCTTTTAGCATCGCATAAATGGCTTCAGGATCCTTAGCCAGCTCAGCACGTCGGTCACGAATTGGTGCCAACTCAGCTTCAAGCACATCGTTTAAGTAACGTTTAATTTTAACATCGCCTAAACCGCCAGCTTGATATTGAGCCTTAAGCTCTGCAACTTTTTCAGTATCTTTATCAAAGATATCAAGATAAGTAAATACCATGTTACCTTCAACTTTACCAGGATCTTCAATATGAATGTGATCCGGGTCAGTATACATCGACATAACTTTCTTCTTCAATGTCTCAGCGTCATCCGCAAGAAAAATACCGTTACCTAATGACTTACTCATTTTTGCGTTACCATCTAGTCCAGGTAAACGACCTTGACCCTTTGGTGGAAAAACGCCTTCCGGTTCAACAAGAATATCTTTTTGATAAATTGTATTAAAGCTTCTAACAATCTCGCGTGTTTGTTCAATCATTGGTTCCTGATCATCACCGACAGGAACAACTGTTGCCTTAAACGCCGTAATATCAGCAGCTTGGCTAACTGGGTAAACGAAAAAGCCAGCAGGAATGCTACGTTCAAAATTCTTTTGCTGAATTTCAGCTTTAACAGTAGGATTTCGTTCCAAACGAGAAACAGTTACCAGGTTTAAGAAATAGCTTGTTAGTTCCGTTAATGCAGGAATTTGAGATTGTACAAAAATAGTTGTTTTACTTGGATCAATTCCAACTGCCAAATAATCCAAAGCAACTTGAATTAAACTATTTTTGATTTTTTCTGGATCACGTGCATTATCTGTCAAAGCTTGTTGATCGGCAATCATAATGAATGTCTCATAATCACCTGAATTTTGCATTGCAACGCGATTCTTCAATGAACCAATGTAATGCCCAATATGTAGTTTACCTGTGGGACGATCTCCCGTTAAAATTACTTTTTTTGTCATAATTACGCTCCCTTTCTATCTATAAAAAAAGTCCTATTGTTAGTAAATAACAATAGGACGACTGTCTCGTGGTACCACCTAAATTGCAGAACGAATCCTGCCACTTACCGATAAGGAGGTTACCCAAAATTCTCATATATCCAATTCGGCCTGCCATCATACCTTTCAATAAAATCAGTATGTCCCTGTTGTGGTTAGCATTCCTACTTCGCAATAATCAATGAATTATCTATTAGTGTAAGTGTAGCGTGTTCCACACAAAAAATCAAATAATATTAAATACTAGACGAAAATTTCAAAAACCTTTAAACTAGGTCAATAGTACAAGGGGGCCATTAATATGTCGGAAGAAGAAATTGAACAAGAACGAGTGGACTCAGTTGTTAAAGAAATTAATGAAAAATCAATTAAAACAGCTGAACTGTATGAAAAAGCGCATAAAGAAACATCATCAGTTGAAAAAAACTATGTAGATAACGCAAAAATCAATACTTTTGAAATTGATGATCGAATTGAAACGAATGCTGAAGTCCAACAACAAAAGCAATTAGTTGCAACAACAATTCAGACCGAAGAAATTTTAGAAAGACAAGTCCACACTTTAGAACAGTTAGGCGACTCACCTTATTTTGGCCGCATTGATATCCAAGATGATGGTGATCCAGACCAAGAACAACTTTATATTGGTCTAGCGTCTCTAGTAGATGATCACCAAAACTTTCTGATTCACGATTGGCGAGCGCCCATCTCAAGTATTTATTATAATGGTGCACTAGGCCATGTTTCATACGAAACGCCACAAGGAAAGCAAATGACTGAATTATCAAAAAAACGCCAATTTCAAATTAAGGAAGGCAAAATCCTATCGATGTTTGATACCAACGAAACAATTGGTGATGAATTATTGCAGCAGGTCCTAGGCGAACAAAGCGATGCACAAATGAAAAATATCGTTTCAACAATCCAGCAAGAACAGAATACAATTATTCGTGATACGACAAGCGACCTGCTAGTCGTACAAGGGGTCGCCGGTAGTGGTAAAACGTCGGCCATTCTGCAACGCATTGCATTTTTACTTTATCATTCAAGAACGTCGCTAAATGCTGACCAAATCATCTTATTCTCACCAAACCTACTCTTCAGTCATTATATTTCTGATGTTCTGCCAAGTTTAGGCGAAAAAAATATGCGCCAAGTCACTTTGGCAGAATTTTTTTCTAATCGATTTCAGGGATTAAAGGTGGAGACATTATTTGAAGACTATGAATCAAATAACGATCGCCATTTATCCGATATAAAAGGTAACGAACAATTCAAAGAAACAATTGAACATTACTTAAATACACTAGAATCCACGGATTTATCTTTCACCGATATCATATACGAAGGGACACCATTCTTCAAAAAAGAAGAAATCACCCAGATATACACACGTTTGCCACAAAATATGTTATCAGCAGATAAGTTCACTGCAACAAAAAATGCATTAACAAAACGATTGAAAAATCGAATTACCGAAATGTCTACATCAGATTCGATACGAGAAGAAATTGATTCTCTGTCTGACTCCCAGTACGAAACATATTTAATAGACTATAAACGTGATGAATTCGATAATGTAGACGACGAAATTTCATATATCGGTACAATCATATTGAAAGATCGTTTTAACATTGTTTATGATGCTATCTACAATAACTACTTTATAGATATCTACGAGCAATATGCAAATTTTTTAGAATCTGCTATTTCAACAGAATCTAAAATAACATTCCAATTGAACCTAGAACTTCACAAAATAGCATTGTCAGACGCTGCACCATTATTATTACTACGTGATCTATTGTCAGGAAGCGGTCAAAATAGAAATATTGAGCACCTGTTTATTGATGAAATACAGGACTACTCTCCATTACAACTTTTATATTTAAAAAATTGTTTCCCCAATGCCAAACTAACACTTTTGGGCGATAGTGAGCAAGCACTGTTCCACGATTTAGTTTTACCAACTAAATTTTTAGAAAATTTGAATCGGATTTTAAAAATCAAAAAAACTAATTTAATTATTCTAAATAAAAGTTATCGATCAACGTTTGAAATTACTAACTTTGCGAAATCACTACTGCCCGACGGGAATAATATTGAATCATTCACACGTCATGGTGAATTACCCAAAATATACTTTAGTAAAAATCGTTCTCAGGCTCTTTCATCCTTGATAACATTAATTAACGAAAAAGATAAAAGCGGTCAGCCGCTAACAATTATTACAAAAAATATAACAGAGTGTAATATACTTTATAATGAACTCAGGGCGTCGGTAGATATTACAAAAATCACGGACGGTGATAGAAGTATACCGCCTACTACAATTATATTACCCATTTATTTAGCTAAAGGACTTGAGTTTGATTCCGTTGTTGCCTTCGATATTTCAGAGACAAACTATGTATCACAAAATGACCTTGGAAATCTCTATACACTTTGTTCCCGAGCAATGCATTCACTATCCATATTTTCAATCGAAGCATTATCACCATTGCTGAAAGGTTCTATAATTGGATCGTCCGTCCATATTGTTTAATATTTAGATTGATTTTTTATTAGTATTGCTATAGAATTTTATAGTAATGCCGCTTTAGCTCAGCAGGTAGAGCATCACCATGGTAAGGTGGGGGTCGCCGGTTCAAATCCGGCAAGCGGCTTTTTATAATAAATGATCGCACAAAAAAAGACATTAACAATTAAGTTAATGTCTTTTTTAATTAGCATGGCAACGTCCTACCCTCGC
>NZ_AZDI01000011.1 GCF_001434695.1 Dellaglioa algida DSM 15638 | reverse complement strand
TATACGCCGTCTTAGTCCCACGAGCATTCTGGTCCTCATCAAAACAAATGTACCCTTTAACCTTTAGTTTATCCAGAACGGGATATAAAACGCCATTTGAAATTTTCCTTCTTGGCGACATTGCATTTTCCAAAATCAATCGTAATTTATAGCCTGACATATTGCGACTCATTAACGCCGCTAGAATTAATAGCTCATACATATAAATTTAAAATCCTTTCTCCAATACTTCTTTTAGACATGTCTGTTAGACTCATATAAGTATAGTTCTTTTAGACATATTTACAACCTTTTTTCTAAATATAGTTTATCTTTTTTTATTTATCCTCTTATAAAGCTTATTCTTTGCCAATCTACCAGTCGTGTGCTAAATTCTAGATACAATAACTAATTAAATAAGGAGATCTTACAATGGCAAAATTAACAGAAGATATGAAAAAAATGATTTCTGAACAACTTAATTTTCTCTCAACCGCAGATGAAAATGGCTTTCCACAAGTTGGTCCAAAAGGATCAATGCGTGTTTTTGATGATACACATTTAATTTACAATGAAGAAACGGCAAAACAAGCCTTACACAACCTTCAAGATAATAGTCGTGCGGCGGTTGCCGTTGTTGATCGTCCTAACTTAAAAGGGTTCCGTTTTGAAGGAACGGCTCACTTATTTAATTCGGGTGAAATTTTTGATAATGCCGTAGCATTTGGTGCAGAACGTCATTTGCCAGAAACACATTATGCCGTCGTTATTGATATCGAACGTATTTATAAATTAGATGCCGGCCCAACAGCCGGCGACATGATTGCCGATTAAATTTTAACCAAAAAGACTGAATACCATAAATGGTATTCAGTCTTTTTTCGTTATTATTCCTGAGATAATTGTTCCAAAATTGCTATTCCAACACCATCTTCAACATTTGTTTTTGCTCGATGGTTAGCAACATCTTTATTTTCTTGATGCCCATTCTCCATGGCATAACTAACGCCTGCCACTTTCAACATTGAGATATCATTCAGGTTATCACCGATTGCCATTACATCTGACATTGGAATACCCAGATCATCAGCAAATCGTTTCAATGCAATGCCCTTCTGCGCGTTACCATGATTCACTTCAAGGTTATTGTCTCCAGAAGAAGTAACAACCAGCGTGGTGTTTTCTTCAATCTTATTTTTTATAACCGATAAATCATCAGCTCCATCAGTCTTTCGAATAAGTACTTTAAACAGATCTATCTCTGTATTATCAATTATTTCGTTATAGCTATCAACATAATGTATCGGCTGTAATTGCAATTTAACAACAGCCTCATCATATTTAAGTGGGTCATCCGAGTAAACGCCGTCTGATGTCATAATTTTAAAAAATACATGTTCATTTTTTAAAAGTTCAATCACTTTTTTTGCTTCATCTTTTAAAATTGGAAAACTATGAATTTGCGCCCCAGTTTCAGTTGTTGTAGCGCCCCCATTGAAATTAATCATTGGTGCATTGATGCCCACCGCGTCAATCAAAGGTTTAACTTCATCATAACTGCGTCCAGTTGCGACTACAAAGGTTACTCCCATTGCTTGTGCCTTCTTAATAGCACTCGCGTTACCTTCAGAAATACTATTTTCATTATTCAATAATGTGCCATCCATATCTGATGCGATAATTTTAATCATAAATACTGCACACTCCTAATTCAATCATATTTTCAGTTCAATAACGGTTTAAGCATAGCATGCTATCCAGCAAGTGTAAACGGTAACATAGTTTTGACTCTTGTTATAAACCACCAACTAGTTTTCAACAGTTACATCAAACCCAGATAACTGATTTGAAAATAATGATAGTCTATTTGCATAACTTGGATGATCATTATTGGCCTTAACCACATCTTTAAGCGTACTTAACTGATCCGTAATAATACCATCTACGTCCATAAACATCATATTTTGCATAACGCTATCATCATTCACAGTCCAGGCGTACACGTCTTGCTTCTTATCATGGGCCTGACTAACAAAGGTGTCATTTAAAGTTGTTGCTTCCATGGTATACGCATTCGCTGGCGTATTAGGGAACGAAATATTATAAGGCATAATAAAACTGACATAGAGATTTGGCGCTTGTTTTTTCACTTGTGAAACAACGTCATAACTCAAAGAATGAATTCTATTTTTATCGGCTAGCATTCTTTTCTGGTATTTTTTCACGAAATTTTTAGTCATATTGGGACTATCCTGTGGAGATACCTTAATTTCAACCAATAATTTTTGATGATGTTTTTCCGCCGCATCTAAATATTGATCAAAACTCGGAATTTTTGCTGAATACCCATTTTCACTAACCGTTAATGCAGTTAATTCTGACAACGTTAAATCATGGACAGTTCGGTTAACCCCAGCTAAAGCTTCTAGGTTAGGGTCATGCATCACAACAAATTGGTGATCTTTTGTCTCCTGAATATCCATTTCAATATAATCCGGCTTCTCTGCGGAGGTCTTCTCCAATGCAGGAATTGTATTCTGTACCCCGTTTCCATCGTCAACTCCCCGATGTGAAATAAGGACCGGATAGTCTCCAAGCATCCCTTTTAAATAACCATAATTATAGATGGAGACGGTTCCCGCAATCAGTAAAATAGCAAGCGTTACACCGGCTCGACGCAATCCAATCATTCGTTTACTTTTAGTGTGTATTTCTTGAACCGGTTGTAGCTGTGGTTGATGTTGTTCAAAAATATCCAAAGCGATACCCAATAACAAAACAACACTTAACGCAAGAACAACTTGGCTAAAGAATTCTAGAAGAAGTAAATTAACCATAGCTATTACTAGTGCCTGCCCCTGTAAATGAGTGTCCGCATAACTTTGAATTGCGTATAAGCCAATTTGACTAATCACTGCCAAAATCGCCAGAGAAGTTGTAATAACTAACCCTTTCAATAAGGTTGTCCAAAATCGGCCGCGGGCTGAATCCCAACTTAGCTTAATTAATTGACCCGTTCTTTTTTCAGAACTAAATAATAATGTTGGTAAAAAACTAATTAATCGGATAGAGAAGAAAAAGGCCAATCCATAAACAATCAGTATAGGTCCCCAAATAGTTGGGCTCGCCCACATATCCTGGATAATAAAATCGGGAATTGTCACTTTACTCAACAGGGAGGACTTAAATAATACTTCCCCAAAAGGCAGAATCAATACAAAATACCAAGTTACGAGTAATGCCGTCAAAGGACGTAACGCAAGGACATCGTGGATAGATTGTTTTAATAATACCTTATACCCAATTTTCAAATCATAACGAATAGATCGAATACTTCTAATCATAAAAGCCATCTGAACGTACACGATTCCTAAAATGGCTAATATTACCAGAATAAGCTCAATCAGCAGGATTGGCCTATTTACAATCACCGAGATGATATTAGTGTAAGTTAAATATTCAACATGATTACTACTGAGTATCGTATTGACTATCACAGTCAGTATAGGTTGGATCACCTGCGATAAAATGAAATTTGTCCCAATTACTAGGAGAAGATACAATTTCCAATGACGAAAAAATACTCGATAACTTTTATTTAAAAAATGTAAGGTTCGATGCATAAGTATCCTCCAATTAAATATTTAATTTATACTTCTCATAATATCACAGCCTTATTCATTTTTACATTTATCAACCTTCCATATTAAAATGATTATCACATTCATCAGTAATAATAGTCAAATTTTTACAATAATGCATATTAATATACTTATAAAGGATAAAATAGTAACATGTAGTTAAATACTAATATATATTTTTTTAGTGTTTAACTATATTTAGTCCAAAAATGATGACTTTAAAAGCTTTATAAAAAGGGGGCTATTATCATGATCGAATCATATAAAAATTTCTGGAACAACATCACTAATTTCTCTGACACGGCACGTAGATCAGATTTTTGGTGGCCAGCTATTATTAATACCATTGTTGGGTTCTTAATTGTTAATATTTATACCTTTTCTGTAGGTCATCCGATAACGGATATCTACAATTTCAGCGATCTGGCTCTTGCAACCGGAAGAAATATCGTCGTATTCTTAGTATGGCTTGCAAACTTATCAGTAACCGTTCGTCGTTTACATGATACGGATCGTTCTGGCTGGTGGATTTTACTTCAACTAATCCCTATCATTGGTTATATCTGGTTCATCATTTTAATGGTTTTACCAGGAAAATCAAATCGCTGGAGCTAATTTCAATAAACTAACTAAATAAAGAGTCGTGCAATCGTAATTGATTGTGCGACTCTTTATTTTTATATTCTACGGTGCATCTACCAATGCCCAGTTGAGTTTGGCTGCGTATGCGCCTTTATAATCAGCACTATGCGCGACCATCAAAACACCTTGGTCATCCGCCCATTTAATAGGTACGTCATCGCCATTTACGGTTGTTTTATCGTATACCTTTACCGCCGTTCCAACGGTAAATTCTGTTTGGCTGGTACCCGTTTTATAAACTAATGCTTCTTTCAGCACGTGTTCATTTGCCGTCCCCTTGCCTGTTGTAAAAGGCTCTGTTAACGTTAAGTCAACGTGCCAATGGCTACCCGTTTTTCGGGTATCTTTCACTCTAACGTCCCAGTCATTCCCTCTACTAATATCAACGGACTCTTTGCCCGCTGGTATTTCTATTGATCCATAACTGGTTGTCGTAGGGATATTTACAAACTGTAAAAGCCCCGCAGTTGCAACATTAATCGTAACTGTCTCAACATTTGATTTAGCGCCATCCGAATCCATGGCGTAAACACTTACCTTATTTGTTCCTAAAGGTAACGAAGTGGCCGGAACCGTTGCTGAATAATTATGATCTTGCCCTTTTGGATCATTTTTAACGTCACTCGCAAATGAAACGGCGCTACCGCCATCTACAGAATAAGACAAGTTGGCGGTATCACTATCAACATCTTTCCAAGTACCATTAAATTTGTAAGCATCACCCTCAGTCACATCAACTGATTTACCGGCATCAGCCAAGGTAAGAGTGGGTGCCTTGTTTTGTGAGATTTCATAACTTAATGCATTAGTTTTTGTTAAATAGTTGTCACCGTTCAATGCGGCTTCACTTTGTTTTACCATCCCTACCTTATCGGCAGTCACATCAAAAGTAATATAAGCCGAACTATTAGCATCGGTAGTATACGTTCCCAATTTACCTAAATTAACCTTAGATAACGCCTTGTTTGACCAAGATGAGTCGGGTAACGAAGTCGTTTTTTCAGTTCCGTCTTGCGCTTTTTTAACAACTTTAAGCGTTCCGGGTTTGTATGTCACGTCCCCGTCTAACTTGAAGTCAGCTAAGATATTTTCCCAATCTTGTTTACCACTTGTATATTTTGAACCGACTTTATAATGTAAGTTATCGCCCAAACTAACTTTCTTACCAGTAACATCTTTACCGGCAACAACGTCACCAGAACTATTGGTTACCGTCTCGGTAGCTTCTTCGTTAACTAGTCCAGGAACTTTAGCGAAAGCAACTTGATTATTTTCGGTACTGCTACCTGTCGACCCAGTAAATCCCCAAACAACATCAGTCCCACCAAAAATAGTTTGTGGATCAATGTTAACACTGACTACCGGGTTTTTGGCCCGGTCATCTCCATAAGAATACTGTAGAACTTTGGTTGCCGCATTCCATTTAACGTTGAATGAATACCATCTATCATTCGACATTTGCTGAATACTTTGTACAGCATTATGATTTAATATCCGGTTCCCTTCGCCCTCATCCTTGTACGTTGATTTCTGACCTGGGAATCCCCATGCTAAATGATCACCAATACTCTTACCAACGTTCCAATCAAACCCATCATTATAATGAGAATCAAATTCTACCGCAAAACTATTTTGAATGCCATCGAACGGACCATAATGTACATCGCTGGCCCAAACGCCCATTTGAGCACCACTACCCTTAATGATGGTGTTACCTTGTCTAGCATCGTTTTGCATAACAAAAGCCATACCATCGGCAGCATTTTCACCCATCCCACCAAAATAGACATACATTGATGATTCAAAATCTTTCGTTAAGTCCAGTGTATTATTAGCTGTTGACCAAATTGCCCCATTTTTATTTTTTCCTTCATCCGGGGTAACCTGGACGTAACTCTTCTTTGTTGCCCCATTTTGGACAACTGTACTATCAGATCCGGCTGGTGTCGTAAAGATATTATCTAATTTAATACTTTGAGGTGGATTATTTTCATATGCCGCCTGGATGTGAGTTTCCCCCAGTATCATGTAACTAAAAATGATACCCACCATACTGATTGCTAAAATCATTCTTTTCATTTCAGAGATCCCCTTTTTACGTGCTGGCCGTCTTTTTAACCTATGTACTAACAAAACGGCATTTTAAGTTTACTTATCTCAATACAAAATAACCCGGGACAGCCCCACTGTCGCAGATTATTTTTGTGGCGCATCAGTTAACGACCAATTAATTGTGGCCGTATAATCACCAATATAATTTCCCGCCGGAACCATCAAAGTAGCATTCGTATAAGGCATACTCCAAGTTCCCATGCCTTGACCGACATCAGCTCTAACACTTGATTGTGAAGCAGCATTCAGTGTCAATTCATTTACTAAGGTGCCTGGTGCCTGTCCGGTACCCGTACTCGTCGCCGTTTTCGTTCTTAATTTTAAAACGGCTCCATTTAATAAATGACCACCTTCTGAATCACTTAATTTAAAAGGAGAACCTAACGAAACTCGTAAATCCCAACCTTCACCTGTTCCACGAGCATCTGAAACCTGCGCCGCTATAGCTGAACCATCACTTGCTGTTCCACTGGAAGTTAACGTCGTTGCCACACTACTTATTTCAGACTTACCAAAATTAAAATTTGGCGCCGCTGCGATTGAAAGCCCGCTAGCCCCTCCCGTTAAATTAACCGTTGCGTCAGTTGTCCCGTTCAATACCGGATCACTTGCAGCAAAAACTTTTGAAGCCGTTATTCCAAACATAATACTAATACTAAAAATTGCTAAAATATATTTAATCATTTTGTTTCCCCCACAGTTATATGAATACCATAGTTATTTTATCCGCTATGATATTCATTGAAATCAAAATCGGACCTGGTTCATCCATCCGCATCAGATGATATTTCCCAAAGCACATCATCTCGCATCGCTATTATGGCCCCCGCCGTAGCATTTTGTTTCGGTCTAATTCTGCCTAAGCATTGGCCCTCGAATAAAACCAACACTCCTTTATACTTAACCCAACCATTTCTAATATTGCAACTAGCGCAATATTTATCTCATACGGTCATTCCTTTCTACCCTCTAAAACTATGTAAGTTTATACGTAAAGCTTTCGCACACTGTATAATAACATTAAATTAACCCCGTATACAATTATAAAGGGTAGCTATTTTAGATAAATAACTTATTATTTATCTGCCTTTAACTAAAGTCTTATTAGTCTTATTAGGTTTATAAGTAATAAAAAAAGACATCCCTAAGAATGACTTTTTTATTCTGACCCTTATTTAATACCTTCATTATATTGATACAACAGCAATTCCATAATAGCAATTAAAGAAACATGCGAGGTCATTTCAATCCGATTTTGATAAAGTTCATCGGTGAATAAATATAAATTGATATTACTCATATTTTGGATGGTATTATTATTCGCACCCGTAATGGAAACTAATAACGCATATTCACGTTTTCTTTCAATAATTTGCAGAATCTCAATCAGTTCCTTGTCCTCACCATCGTAATTGAAGACAAATAATAAATCATCAGGTTGTATATTACGGTAAGCCAATTGACGTTGTTCAAAATTTTTAGGAAAAATAACAATAAAATTATTTAATGTATAAAGATATTCAATATATTCAGCTGCATACTTACTGAAACCCTTCGCGAAAATATATAAATGTGGTCGTTTATTCATTACTGCTGTTATTCTATTTAATTTATCATTGTCTAAAACACGGACGGTTTCATTGATATTTTTTAAATATTCTTCGCGATATTCTACCTGGTTAATCGCAAAGGTTTTATCTTTTTCAATATTATTTTGAGTGATCATTGTATATTTAATAACGGTTATGAATTCGCTATAACCAGAAAAACCAATTTTACGAACAAATCTTAGAAATGTTGTGGTAGATACGAAACATTCCGCTGCCAATTCACGAATATTTTTATTTTTAATGCTATCCATATTTTTAATGACAAAATCTAATAAAATTTGTTCATTCTTATTAATTTTCTCAATGTTTCCATTAACAATTTCATAAAAGTTCATTTTACACCCCCGTATGCGTTGGCAATGCGTCCACGATGCTGTGTACGTTACCTCCGCCTAACAAAAGTTCTCGTACATAAACAGGTTCTATCTTACGATCTGGAAATAGTTGAGACATTTTTTCGATAGCAATATTATCTTGCGGATCATCAAAAACGGGTAAAACTAAAACATCATTTGCGAGATAGAAGTTAACATAACTTGCTGTTAATCTATCTCCTGGATAGCGTGGCAGAAGACCATTTACCAAGTCAACGCCGTTACTTTCATCTTCAGTAGCAAATAAAGGTTTTGGTATTTGTAATTTATGAATCTTAAATTGGCGACCCTTCGCATCTGTAGCATTTTTTAAAACATCATATGCTTGTTGCGATATTACATATTGCGGATCATCCACATCATCAGTCCAAGTGAGTACTAATTCCCCAGGTTGCACAAAACTCAACATACTATCAACGTCGCCGTTAGTTTCATCCATATAATAGCCATATTTAAGCCAAATAATTTTTTCAACACCTAAATAGGCTTTCAAAATCGTTTCTACAACAGGTTTAGTCATTTGACCATTCCGACCCTCTGACAAGATGGATTCCTCCGTAACAATCAGAGTCCCCTCACCATCGGTATGAAAAGCGCAGCCTTCCAGGATAAATTCTTCTAATCGATAATAATCAAGTCGATTAAGTTCACATAATTTTTCTGCAACTTGATCGTCCATATTCCATGGGAAGTATAGGCCATCAACTAGTCCGCCCCATGCGTTGAAGCGCCAATCGACGCCTCGAATATCGCCTTGGTCGTTCAATACATAGGTTGGCCCAATATCTTTTATCCAAGCATCGTCAAAGCTCATCTCAATGACCCTAATTGATTCTGGCAATAAATGGCGGGCATGTTTATATTGTTGTCTTGAAACCAACATAGTCACTGGTTCATAGCGACTTACAATTACCGCAATCTCAATAAAGGCACGGCGCGCATCATTTGCGCCATTACGCCAGTTGTCGGGGCGTTCTGGCCACATCATTATTGATTCACGGTGTCGAATCGTTTCTGCAGGTAGATAAAAATGATCTTTTCGAGGTGTTGATCCCATAATTTTCATAAATGAACCCCATTCCGTATTTCTTTCCTTTAATCAGTATACACTAAAGAAGTAACTAGCTTGAGACGACTAGTTACTTCTCTAATTATTGATGAATTGTGGTTCCTTTTGTTCCACTGATAATATCTTGAACATCTTCTAAAGCGCCAATCACGGCAGGATTACCTGTCTTTTGCACAAATTGAACGGCAGCTTTTACTTTGGGCATCATGCTACCCGCAGCAAATTCTTTAGCATCAATATGTCCTTGTATTTCCTCGGCCGTAACATCAAAAATTTCTTCCTGATCTGCCTTACCATAATTATAAAAGACGCCACCAACAGAGGTTAAAATAATTAACTGATCGGCATTGATTAGTTCAGCAATCTTAGCAGCACTAAAATCTTTATCAATAACTGCTTCAGTTCCAATTAATTGATTTCCCTTACGAATAACGGGGATACCGCCACCACCTGAGACAATTGGAATAATACCAGCATCCACAATTTGTTTAATGGCCGGATATTCTTTGATTTCAAGCGGTTGAGGTGAAGGGACGACCCTTCTATAACCTCGCCCAGCATCTTCAACCAGCGTCCAGTCAGGATGCAATTGAGTCATCTGTTCTAACTCTGATTCCTTATAGAAAGGACCAATTGGTTTAGTTGGTTTCTCAAATGCTTGATCATTTTCATCCACAATCGTTTGTGTCACAATTGAAACGACACTTCTATCAATCTGCTTTTTAGCCAATTGTTCTTGCATGGCATTTTGGAACCAGTAACCAATACTTCCTTGAGTCATAGCACCACAAGTATCTAAAGGCATAGCTGGATTTTTTTCACTATCTGCTGCTTGTTGCTGTAGCAATAGATTACCAACTTGTGGTCCATTACCGTGCGTAATAATTAACTGATCACCATTTTCAATAAATTTAATTAACGCTTTGACTGTTCCTTGAACTGCTTCTTTTTGAGCATTGGCAGATGCATCATTCGATAAGATTGCATTACCGCCAAGCGCGACAACAATTTTCGCCATCATAATCTCCTATCTGCCAACTGGGACTTGTTGCGTAATGCAGTGAATATCGCCACCGCCTAATAAAATTTCACGTGCCAAGATGCCGACCATTTCACGATCAGGATATAATTTTTGTAAGGTTTCTTTAGCCTTTTCATCCATTGGATCGTCGAAAAGTGGGTAGATAATTGCACCGTTAGCTGTGTAATAGTTAACGTAGCTAGCTGCCAATCGATCGCCTTCTAAACGTGGCAATGTCCCATCAACTGCATCAACGCCTTCACTTTCTTTAGCCGTAATTAAAACTGGTTTAGGAACATATAATTTTTCAACTTGAATTTTACGACCTTTAGCATCTGTTGCGTTTGTTAAAATATCATAATTTTCCTTAGAAATTGCATATTGCGGATCATCTTGATCATCCGTCCATGCCAAAGCGATTTGACCTGGTTTAACGAAATTAGCAATGTTATCAACGTGACCATTGGTTTCATCTAAATAAATCCCATTTTTTAACCAAATAACTTTTTCAACGTTTAAATATTCTTTTAATATACTTTCAATCTGTTCTTTTGATAATTGAGGATTACGTCCATCAGATAATAAACATTCTTCGGTTGTAATTAACGTTCCTTCCCCATCAACATGGATTGATCCACCTTCTAGCACAAAGTCATCTAGTCGGTAACGATTGCGGCCTTCTAACTCTGATACTTTTTGTGCAACTCTATCATCTTTGTCCCAAGGGAAATATAGCCCATCAACTAGGCCACCCCAAGCGTTAAAGGTCCAATCAACGGCACGAACGTCGCCTTTGTCATTAACAACAAATGTTGGTCCACAATCACGAATCCATGCATCATCGCTTGATATTTCTGCCACTTCAATATTGTCAGCAAGTACATGACGCGCATTCGTATATTGACGATCGCTAACACCAACTGTTACTGACTCAAACTTAGCAATTGCTGCTGCTACTTCAGCGAAAACAGCTTGGGCTGGTTTTGCCCCTTCTCGCCAGTTATCTGGACGTTCTGGCCATAAAAGATAAACACCTTTATGTTCCTCGAACTCACCTGGCATATGGTATCCGTCTGTTTTTGGAGATGTGTCTAAAGTTTTCATAATTTAATTACTTCCTCTCTCGGTTTATTTACCTTGTTTTTCAGCATAATTAATACAAATTTCACCAATAATAATTGTAATAACGGTTCCCACTAATACTGGTATTTTACTACTCATTTCTGCTTGACCACCATTCAACGGAAAGGCCGTTAAAATCAATGTCAAAATTAAGAGGACCATTGGAATCCAAGTCATTAATTTAATCATTAGTGGTCTGCCTGGAACTTTAAATGGGCGTTCCCGATCGCCATCAATCTTACGTAAGCGTAAAAATGATGGGAACATTAATATATATGAACCCAATAGTGCAACAACATTTAATGAAAAGAATGCCCAGAAAATGTTGGGATTGGGGATAAATGGTGCGGCAATAACCAAGACAGTTGCGATAACACCATTTAAAATAGTTACCCCAATTGGCATATGGCTTTTTTTACTTTCTTTTTTGAATATTTTTGGTAAGTCGTTATTTTTAGCAGCGTATAAGGCAACATAATTAACCCCTGCTGACCAAGAAACTAGATTAGAAACCAAGGTGTACATGAAGAGTACCCCAATCGTAACAACAAACCAGTTATAGTGTCCAACTAATAATAGAATACTATCCATTAATCCACCAGATGTTGATAGTTGACTACTTGGAATAGCAGCTCCCATTCCAAATGCAGCAAAGAGGTAGAAGACGGCGATTAGAACACCACCCCAGATAATAGCTTGTGGAATTTGTTTCTTAGGATTTTTCATATCTCCGGCCATTGTAGCCACAACTTCAAATCCTAAAAAGTTGAATAGAATTACAGATATATAGCCTAAGCTTGTTGCGTCAAATTTAGGTAACATCGCTGTTCCTGAAAAATCATTAGCCAAACCGTGAGTAGCTGCATGGTAAATACCTAGGCCACCCACACTCAACATGATAATCACTTTCGCAATTGCGGCTAAATTCAAGATCCATTTACTATCCGCAATTGGGTAACAACAGATAATAGTAACGCCCCAAATGAATAAGAGTTCGATTCCAATACCCATTCCCGTTCCTATTTTAACTCGGAAAATTTGTTCAATTACTTCATTGAATAAAACGGCTAAACTAGCCATCCAGATGGGGAAATTAATCCAATAGAGCCAAGCAGCTCTTCCGCCCCATTTTCTACCAAAGGCTCTTTTAACCCAATCGTAAATACCACCTTCATCATTATAAGTCGTTCCCAATTCCGCGGAAATTAACCCATAAGGTAGAAAGAAGAATAAGAGAAGTGCTCCCCACCAGAAAAATTGTGATGGTCCAATAGCGGCCGCAGGTGCTGCAGATTCAACAACTAATACTACAACTACCGACATTAAGACTGCATCAAACAGTCTGAATTGTTTCTTTTCTTGCATAGTCTCCGCCTCCATTTATTGACAAATCAGAAATTATTTCGTTGAATCAACTCGATTTATCAATAAATTTTTTAGCGTGTCATCCTTCAAAGAATCAAGCAATTCGTCGGAATAATTCATACTTGGTGCCATTAGGTAAACTAATAATGCTCTCATTGCTGTTAATCTATTTTCTGCTTCATCCCATGCAACTGATGCTTTTGAATCTAGGACACTATCTGTCACTTCTTCACCACGGTTGGCTGGTAAACAATGCATGAATTTGGCGTTGGCATTTGCTTTAGCCATTAATGCGTCATTAACTTGGTATTTAGGATAGAAGATTGCCATACGTTCGTCATATGTCAATGCTGCTTCGTATAAGCCATACCAAACATCTGTATAAACGAAATCTGCATTTTTCATTGCTTCTTCAACATCTTCAGTAATTAAGACGCTACCACCTGATAATTCAGCATTTTTTTGGCCAATTGCTAATGTTTCTGGTTTGATTTGGTAGCCTTTAGGACCATATTGAACGAATTGCATGCCCATTTTAGTTGTAACAAACATTAATGAAACACAAACTTGGGTTGCATCCCCTACAAAAACAACTTTACAATCGCTTAATTTTTTACCAGCTGGTAAGTTTTCAGCCATTGTGATGATATCGCCAATTTCTTGTGTAGGATGGTTATAATCGCTCATCCCATTTAATACAGGAACGGTTGATTTTTCTGCAATGATCTCAATCGTTTCATGTTTAGCAACACGAGCCATTAAAATATCTACCAAACGAGCTAAAACAATTGCTGTATCTCCCAATGATTCGCTTTCTGAACTACCTAAATGAATTTGTCCTGGTGCTAAGTATTGTGCATGTCCACCAAGTTGTGTCATAGCTGTTTCAAATGCGACACGTGTTCTGGTTGATGATTCTTCAAACAACATACCTAAAGTCTTGTTACTTAATAGTTGAGGATAATTGCCTTCTTTAATATCCTTCTTCATTTGAATTCCTAAATCAATTAAATATTGAATTTCGTCTTTCGTGTATGTCTTAGTATCGATAAAATCTCTTTTCATAATAAGCATCTCCTATATATTTTTTATTTTTTCTACACCCCTAATATAAGTTGTTTTAAGACTAATTAACAGCCTTTTAGCGCCTATCGTTTGTTACCATAATACTGTGTATTTTGTTCCATTTTGCGTAACAAAATACACTTGTTTTATTGAAACAAAAAAGTCTTCATAACAAATTAATGTTTTGAAGACTTTTTCGTATTTATCATTTATTTAACGGATACTACTTAATTTTTCAAGAAAACTGTTACGGCAGCGGCAATCACAATCATGACTAAACCAATAGCAATGACTAACCACTCTTTACCCGTTTTCTTAGTGCGCATAACGATAATTCCTGAAATTGTTGCACCGACAATTGAAACTTGTGAAAGGACGAATCCAGTTGCCAATCCAAGCATTGCAGGTTGAGCTGAAACAAGGTAGCCTAATGCTGCCATTGCAAAGAAGAAACCTGAAAAAATTTGTTTATACGTAACACTTTGTGTAAAAATATTATTATTGTTTTTTGATACTTCGTATATTCCGAGAACTAACCCAAAGGCTGCCATTCCCATTGCTTGCGCTAGGAACATATGCATACCGTCAGTTCCTTTAGTATATTGTGGCAAGATTCCATATAATGAGTAACCTACTTGAGCAATTAATAACACACCAACTGCTTTTGTAAGTAATTCTTTATTACCAGCTGATTTTTTCTCTTGGTAAGTCGTTAAGTAAGCACCAATCAAAATAATAACAACGGCTATAAATCCATAAGTTTTTGATGAGACAGGACCCCAGTTACCAAGCATTAGAACTCCCCATACAACATTCGCTGTAATTTGGAAAGCGGTTGAAATTGGCATTGCTTTTGCGGATCCTAAGGCATTACCTTCTTGATCTTTCATACCAAAGGCCATAATTGTTAAGACATTACCGAAGGCCCAGGCAGCACCTGACAAGAATGCTAACCAGAAGTTAGAGCCATGTAACATTGGCATTCCTGTAACTAATGAGAGAACAATTGCGACAATCAAAGTTCCCCATGTTGCGCCAAAAATACCTTGAACTGGTTTACCACCAAAGTATGACACTAACGTTGGATAAGCACTCCAACCAATAATTGCTAAAAGTGAAAAAAATAAGCCTAACATATTCATTATATATATCTTCCTATTCCTAAATTAATAATTTATTTAATTGCTTCGCCTTCAAAATCAACATTTGATTCCAAAACAATATTTGAAAATGGCGTAATTTCGCCCGTTCTTACTGTAGCAATATTATTATCATCACGGCTCATCGATTTTAGTTCGTCATGAGAGATAAAAATAATTTCAACGTCATCATCCAATAATGCCTTGATAGCTGTATATTGTTCAGGATTTACCGTTTTAATTTCTTCAGCTAAGAAAACCTTTTGAACTTTCATTTCAGATAATGTTGCGGCCAAGACATCAATAAATAATGGTAATCCACGTATAACTGAAAGATCAATTTTACGACCGTCATCCTTGATTGGAAGCCCTGAATCACCAATTGTTAACCATTGAGTATGTCCAATTTCAGAAATTGCATTTGATAATTTTGTATTCAAAAGATTTGTTTTACGCATAATTTATCTCCTATTCAAAAAATATAAATTTATTTGTGAGCATCTAAAACGGCTAAAACTTCAGCTTCAGTTGGAATACTTGGTTGTGCGCCGGCACGTGAAACAGTTACAGATGAGGCGGCCGATCCATAACGCATTGCTTCAGCCAAGTTATCTAAGTTAGCATGTAATCGTGTAGCTGTAGCGCCAATAAATGTGTCCCCGGCAGCAGTTGTGTCAACGGCACTAACTTTGAATGCTGGAACAATTCCTTCTTCACCATTATCGCGCATAAAGAAAGAACCTTCTGATCCAATTGTGATAATAACGGTATCAATTCCGCGTTCAAAATAGTAAGCAGCATTGTGTAACATTGAATGTTCATCAGTCACTTCAATACCAGTTAATAAGAATGTTTCATGTTCGTTAGGTGTAATAATATCAGTTAATTGTAATAGTTCTGCTGGTAATCCACCATTTTCAGGCATTGGAGCAGGATTTAAAATTGTTTTAACGCCATTTTCGCGAGCAATCTTGAATCCTTCGATAACTGCTTCCATTGGAATTTCTAATTGTGTAATCAAAAAGTCTGATTCGGCAATAGCGGCTTCATGAGCGCGGACGTCTGCAGCTGTCATATCAGCATTAGCGCCACCATAAATATGAATAATGTTATCTCCAGTTTCTGCTGAAACAGTGATATAAGCTTGTCCTGTTTCTTCAGTTTCTGAAACCATCACATGATCTGTACTCAAATTTTCGACATTCATATTTTTTGACGTATCGAATTCCTTACCAACTTTAGTAATCATGTTAGTTTTAGCACCAGAACGTGCAGCTGCAACGCCTTGATTCAAGCCTTTTCCACCCATTGCTTCAATTTGATGATTGGGTGTGTGTAAAGTCTCTCCACTAGTTGCAAAACGGGGTACAGAAATAACCTTATCAATATTAGTTGATCCTAAAACAGTAATAATTTTTGCCATTGCACTTGTCCTTCAATTCTTTAGTATATTTATCAGACCATTCTTCTTGATTCATTCGTTATAAAAAAATAGGAAGCGTCTTCAATTATTATAGTATAAATATATTTTCTATATTTAGCAAGCGCTTTCCGGTTTTCTCTTAAACCGCTCTCATTATTATAAATAAAATTAGCTATATTTTCTGACATTATTTATCGAATTAGCTTATCATCTATTCTTAAAATGTTGGAACTTCCCACATCATAATGGTAAATTAAATAGTGGTAGTTAAACTAAAAGGAGTTCATTATGTTAAAGCAAAAAAAGATTTGGTTTATTTTATTATTACTTATCCTTTCCATCGGTGCCGGGACATCATTTTTTATTGGGAAGAAAACACCCTCTGCCTCACACCAACAAAGTAACCCAATTAAAAAAAATCATCCCTCTACTCCAAAAAAAGCCATTCAGAAAAATAAGGCCCTTTCGGAAAAAAAGATTGATAGCTCACATTGGCAATCCTTTAAAGGAGAAACTGAATTTCCTATTTTAATGTATCATAGTATCTCTGTCGGAAATTCATTACGCATCCCCGAAGCCCAATTCGCACATCAAATGCAATGGCTTCAAAAAAATGGTTATCATACTTTAACGCCTGCTGAGGCCATTGAGGTTTTTAAAACCCATAAAAAGCCTGCTAATAAAATCGTTTGGATTACTTTTGGTGACGGCTACAAAGATAATTACGAAAAAGCTTATCCGGCCCTAAAAAAATATCATAAAAAAGCAACTATTAACTATATTACAAATCACTTTGGGCATAAAAATAAATTAACGATTCCACAAATGAATGAAATGCGCCAATCCGGTTTAGTAACCATCGAAAGTCATACCGTTCATCATAAAGAGCTCAATCAAATGACCGATGCGCAACAGACGTTTGAATTTGTGGACTCAAAGAAATGGTTAAATGATAAATTTCATCAACAAACTTCAATTATCTGCTATCCCGTTGGCCGCTTTAACGATCAAACACCTAAGTTGGCCCAAGCCGCAGGTTATGAACTTGGTTTAACAACTTTGCCAGGCCTAGCTAATGAGAATCAAGGACTATTTACCTTACATCGTGTCCGTATTTCACCCGATTTATCAGACGTTACATATCAATATCTTTTAGAACACGGTATGTAGCAAATTTAAAAGGATTAACTCGCTGTTAATTATCAGCAGGTTAATCCTTTTTTTGATTTATTTTAATTTGTTAACGCCGATTTTAATCACGATTAAATGACAGGTATTCTTTTCTTCTTAAATTTTTAATACTCATCATTACAACAAAACTCATCAGGTAGAGTAATGATAAGAAAATCATGACCGCCATTACATTGTAGTGATCCAAGATAAACCCTATTGCCACGGATGAGAACCCACCAACTGCACGTCCAACATTGATAATCACGTTGTTGGCAGTTGCACGAACTTCCGTTGGGTACAAGTGACTAACAACCGCACCATACCCGGCAAACATGCCATTAGCGAAATAACCGACCAATGCACCCGCAAAAAGCATCATCATGGTATTCGTTGGTATCGTCAAAATATAGACGCTGACCGCCGAAGCTAATAAAAATATTCCGTAAGCTAATCGAGCACCTAATTTGTCTAAAACCCAGCCAAACGTTAACATTCCAGCACTCATACCTATGATTGTTGAAATCATCCACGTTGATGATCCCGCTATTGTTAATCCCAATTGTTTTTGCATAATTGCTGGTAACCAATTCATTAATCCGAAATAGCCAGCTATCTGAACGATTGCCATGAACATTAATCCTAGTGTTTGATGTGTTAACTGACGTGTAGCGAACAAAGCCTTAAATTGACCTTTTCCATCATGTTTACTTGTTTCAAATGCCTTGCTTTCTTTCAAATGATGACGAACAAAGAATGTAATTAGTACAGGGATTAGCCCAAATAGGAACAAGGCTCGCCAACCAAATTGTGGTAATATAAATGCTGCCAAAACTGCCGCTAAAATAGCGCCACCCTGTCCTGCAACACCAACGTACGATGAAATGCGGCCCATATCTTTCTTCTTAAAACTCTCTGCTAGAATGGTCATTCCAATTCCGTATTCACCACCCGCACCAATACCTGCAAAGAACCGACAAATATAAATAGTCGTTAAATTACTGGCAAAAAACATGGCCGCAGTTGCAAATGCGAATATGAAAATCGTATAAGTGAACGTTTTAATACGCCCAAATCGATCCGCCAACATGCCAAAAATCACACCACCCATTAACATCCCTACATTAGTAATTGATGAAATCAATCCAGCTTGTGACCCATTCAAGTGAAGTTCCCCAATAATTGAAGATAGGGCGAAGGACAAGAACATGACATCCATATTCTCCAGTCCAAAGCCCGCAGTTGCTGAGGCGACGACCTTTCCTTGATAACTAGTTAGTCGATTCTGGTGTTGTTTCACTGCCGTTGTCTGTTGCATATTCAATTCCTCCTAAAATGAGCGCTCACTGTCGCTCTTTATTTTAATCTTCTAAATCTTATCCCAAATGCATTTGTATTACAAGGTGAATCCATTTTAAAAAAGAGAACTCCCTTCACATAAAAAAACTACTCATTTTGAACAAACTAAAAAGTACTTCGTTTTAAGATGCCTAGTAATGCTCTTACCTAACGAAATACTTTTTTATATTTTATAAAATTATCTTACTAATTTAAAAATGCGGTGCACACCAGATTTATTAAGAAAAGCATACTTAAAATCCACATGATTGCCGAAATATCTGTCTTTTTTGTCATTATCTTTAGTATCGGATAACTAACAAATCCAAATGATAATCCTATCGCAATACTTCCTGATAAAGGAATTAAAACGATAATCAAAAAGGCTGGGAACCACTCACTAAAATCTTGAATTTGTATATGTTGAAGTTGTTGCATCATTAAAGCACCTGTAATAATGATTACGGGTGCAATTGCCGCCTCAGGCACATACTTCAAAAATCGAACTAAGAAAATTGAACTAGCGAACAGTAGGCTAGCAACTCCCGCCACAATCCCAGTGCGACCACCACTTTCAATACCAGCGGCACTTTCAGCAGCAGCCACGGTTGGACTTGTTCCACAGATACCTGATAGAAGAGCGGTAATTGCACTACTTTGAAATGACTTTTTAAATTTACTCTTATCGGGTAAGAGTCCTTCAAGTAGTCCCATCGATTCAAAAACCAAAATCATCGTCATTGAAAAGACGGCCAACCAGAATTTTAATTGACCAATTTCTTGAAAGTCGCCCTGAAACAATAACTTACCGTATTCTTTAATTTGTGTGACATCAACTGTAGTTGCTTGCCCTTTAATCTTAAAAGCTGCTCCCACAAGACTTGTCACAATAATCCCAATAATAAAATTTCCCGGAATCTTTTTAACATATAGTATAACGGTCAACGTTAATCCAAACAGTGCTAATAACGTTGTTGGGTTCTGTAAAGAACCAAAGGCCAGTAAAGATCCATTTGATCCGGCGGTAATTAAACCTGCCTTTTCCAGCCCTAATTCAACTAAGAATAACCCTATTCCCACCGTAATTCCCGTTTTCAAAACATCCGGAATGCTTTCCGCCAAAACACGACTTAATGGTGTAAAAGCAATCACCAGATATAGAAAGCTACTGACTAAGGAAACGGCAATTGCCACTTGCCATGTAAAATGCATACCAACAACTAATGTGTATGTGAAGAAAGCATTAACACCCATCCCAGGTGTCAAAATAATGGGGGCATTCGCCCAAACTGCCATCAACAAACAACCTAATACTGAAATAATAATTGTTGCAAAAATACTTAAATTAACGGGGATACCTGCGTCACTTAAAATAAGTGGATTAACAATCATTATATATGATATCGCAAAGAAACTTGTCACACCCGCTAAAATCTCAGTTTTAAGATCATTTTTACCAATAGTCGCTTTAGTCCTTCTTTTAATCATTTCTTTTAAACCTTGTAACATCTCACTCACACCTTATTTTATAATTACCAGATAAAGAGACCAACTGTTGCTGCTGAAAGTAATGAAACTAACACACCTGATAAGAGCATAAAGCCAACATTCTTAGCAATATATTCGTTTTTCTCATGGTTAACTAACCCTTTGAACGCACCAATAATCATACCAACTGTTGAGAAGTTAGCAAATGACGTTAAGAAAACAGTTAAGACGGCTTGGTAATGAGGCGCGAGGTCTTTAACCGAATTGGTAATTTGTCCCATAACAACAAACTCATTCGTCACTAATTTCGTTCCCATGTATTGCGCGAATTGGAAAGCATCTGCTGTATTTAGTCCCATTAACCAAGCGAATGGGAACATAATAATACCTAAGATATGTTCCAAACTTAACCATGGATTTACGATACCTAATAGTTTATCTACTAAAGCTGCCAATGCAACAAAGGCGATAACATTTGCAGTAATAATCAAAACTAATTTACCTGCGCCTAAAATTGAATCTCCCAAAAATGAGAAGAATGGTTCTTTACCATTTTCGCCGGATTCAGCTGACATTGTTGCGATTGTATCTTCTTCAACTGGAACAACGACTGGATTTAAAATATTAGTAATAATAATAGCATTAATAACGTTAACCGGAATTGCAGTTAATACAAATTGTCCTGGCATAAGTTGCGTGTAGGCCCCAACAATTGAAGCGGTCACACAACTCATTGACATCATCGCCAAAGTTAAATTACGTTGTTTATTCATTTGTTTTAATTGGATTCCAGAAATTGCTAAAGCTTCTGTGTTACCTAAAAACATCATTTCAACTGCAAAGAATGATTCAAATTTAGGTTGACCTGTTACTTTTGCCAACCCTCGGCCGATCCATTTGATAATCCATGGTAAAACGCCGATATATGTTAAAATATCAAACAATGGAATAATCATTAAAATGGGTAATAACACACTCACAACAAAATCCATTTGTTTAACGTGAACCAAACTTGGTAAAGCAAATGCAATACCTGTGTAAGCTACCTGAACTAACGCATTAAAGCCGTTAGCTGCACCCAACACGATATCTCTACCAATTGGGAAGCCAGTTAATAACCACGAAACAACCAAATTGACGACTAACATTGTTCCAATTGAATACCATTTAATATCTTTTCGATTCTTGGAACATAAAACAGCTAATCCTACAAATAATAACAGACCAATAATATTAATAATAATAAACATGATATTGCCTCTTCCCTTAATCAGCGGAGATAGCAGTTTCTAAAGAAAGCGCTATCATTTCGTTGAATGATTTTTCTCGTTCTTCGGCCGTTGTTTCCTCACCCGTTATAATATGATTACTAATGGTCAATATTGCTAAAGCCTGTACATGATACTTAGCTGCCAGCATATATAATGCTGCGGATTCCATCTCAGAACCTAAAATACCATATTCAATTAATTTATTACGATCAATTTCATCATTATAAAAACGGTCTTCCGATAAAATATTGCCAACTTTAACCGTAATTCCTTGTTGTTGTGCAGCCGTGTGCGCAGCTAACAATAGTTTAAAATCAGCAGTTGGCGCATAGTACATGCCACTTCCGAAAGTATTATTAATAATAGCTGAATCTGTACTTGCTGCTTGCGCAATGACGACATCCCTAACATGAATATCGGTTCCCATACCGCCACAAGTTCCAACACGAATTAATTTCTTAACACCATAAAATTGGATTAATTCATTTGCATAAATAGAAATTGAAGGAATTCCCATGCCCGAAGCTTGAATAGATACTCTATGTCCCTTATAACTACCAGTGTAACCAAAAGCATTGCGAACCGTATTATATTGGTGAATATCTTCCAAGAAAGTTTCAGCGATATACTTAGCTCGTAAAGGATCGCCTGGCATTAAAACAACCTCTGCGATTTCATTAGCTTGTGCTCCAATGTGCGTACTCATTAAAATCATCCTCACTTTTCAATTAGTTTAAAAACTAGTCTTTTTGAAACTCTATTTGAAACTCTATTTAATAATTTTATAAATCATTTGTGGTTTTTCAGCACGTTCAGCAATTTCAACATTGTCATAAATTAATGACTTAATGTCTTCAATATCCTCACGATTACTGTAAATAGTCATTAACGATTCGTCTTTTTCAACTTTATCGCCAATTTTTTTATGCAATTCAATACCTACTGCATAATCTAATTGATCCCCTGCTTTTTGACGACCACCACCTAACATCATGCTTGCGATACCAATCTCGTCGGCCGTTAATTTAGCTACTACTCCACTCTTTAAAGCTGGCAACTCAAATTTATACTGGGCCTGTGGCATGATTGAATAGTCTTCAATGACCGTTTCATCTCCGCCTTGTGCCTTAATCATCGCGCGGAATCGATCTAAAGCAGCTCCTGATTCAATAGCTTCTTCCAATAATTGCTTAGCTTCATCAAATTTTTCAGCTTTTCCGCCTAAAATAACCATATAACTTCCCAAAGTTAACACCAGCTCACGTAAATCTTCAGGACCTTTATTCTTCAAAATATCAATTGATTCTTCTATCTCTAACGAGTTACCAATTTTATTACCCAGAGGTTGATTCATATCAGAAATAACTGCCATACAATCCATTCCAACACTTTTTCCAATTTCAACAAGTGCTGTGGCCAAAGCTGTAGAATCTTCCAGTGTTTTCATAAATGCGCCTGACCCAGTTTTAACATCAATCACCAATGCATCCGTTCCAGATGCAATCTTTTTACTCATTATTGAGCTAGCAATCAGCGGGATCGAATCGACGGTATCTGTAACATCCCGCAAGGCATATATTTTTTTATCAGCGGGGGCGATACCACCTGTAGCACCAATAATTGCCAGTTTCTCTTTTGAAACTTGATTAATAAAGGCTTCATCACTTATCTCTATTTGGTAACCTGGAATAGCTTCTAATTTATCTAAAGTACCACCCGTATGTCCAAGGCCACGACCAGAAATCATGGGTACAGGAATTCCGACCGCCGCTACAACTGCGGCTAAAGGTAAGCTAACCTTATCGCCAACGCCACCTGTCGAATGTTTATCAACTTTAATACCGGGGATGTCTGATAGGTCTAAATGTTCACCGGACTCCATCATTTTCATCGTTAAAGAAGCACGTTCACGATCAGTCATATCTTGAAAATATATAGACATTAGTAAAGCACTAATTTGATAATCGGGCACAGATCCATTTACAACACCGTCCACAAAAAATTGAATTTCTTCATCAGATAATTCCTTACCGTTTCTTTTTTGATCGATGACATCTACCATTCTCATTTTTTTCACGCTCCAATTTTATTTATAGTCAATTAAATTTTGCGCCAAGCTGCTACCTATGACCGCAGTATTTGCGTACCCTGCCTTTAGAACAGCGTTTACGCCTGCTGCTTTTTCAACATCAGAAGCTACCACTATTGAATGCTCTTTCTTTTTTAAGTCCTCTAATTGAATCCCGATGGTTCTGTCATCTAATTCCTGACTAACAATCTCCCCTTTTTCATCAATAAAATGGGATGCGATATCTCCTACCGCTTTAGATTCTAGTTCCATTTTTTGTTCATCATTTAGGTAACCTAAGTGAAATAAAAGCGCATCTTTTCCAATAACACCAACAGTAAAAATGGCAATATTAGCTTGCCTTCCCAAATCCAAAATTGATTTGATAAAACGATCTTTCTCCACCATTTTTTTTGTTTCCACATTGTCGAAAATTGTTGGTAATGGTAAATATCGTGCCTGCGTGTTAAATGCTTTAGCTAGCTCAGTAATACTTTCGTAAGCATAGGTTCTTTCGTTTTCGAAGCTCACACTGCCTTTTAATTGAACAGCCTGAACACCTAAAATATTTCGTTTTTCTATATGTTTCGTAACCGCGTGAACCGTCTTACCCCAGCCAATTCCAATAATATCTTCTGGTTTAATAATTCGTGATAAATACTCCGCCGCAAACATACCAACGCTATTTAAGGCTGTCGTCTCTCCCTTATAATTAGTCGGCACAATGCTAATTTTAGCTTTATATTTATCGCTCAATTGTTGTTCCAGTTCTTTAAAATCCACAAATGGATTTTCAATTTGAATTTTTACTAATCCCATTTCTTTAGCCGTTTGCAAACTACGTGAGATGGTTGGACGAGAAAGTCCTATTTTCTTGGAAATTTCTACTTGTCCCATATTTTTTTCATAATACAAATGAGAAATTAGTAGCATTTGTTTTATTTTTTCTTCATCGTAGCTTTTCATAGTTCGTTGTTTCCCCCATTGTCTATTTCATTCATATTGATTATTCAAGATTATCTAAAAAACTAGTTCCCCTGTCCTCACCTTGAACACCAAAGTTATCTAATATTGTTGCACCAAAATCTGAGAATGTTTTTCTAGTGCCTAAATTTACGCTCTTTTTATTTTGTGGTGAGTAAACTAATAATGGCACATTTTCTCTTGTATGATCGCTACCCTTAAATGTTGGATCGTTCCCATGATCTGCAGTAATCATCAATAAATCATCTTGTTTCATATTTTCAATAACTGTACCCAAACGTACATCAAAATCCATTAATGCCTGTCCAAACCCAATCGGATTACGTCGATGTCCGTACATAGCATCAAAATCAACTAAATTAATAAAACAAAAACCTGTAAAATCTTCTGCCATAACATGGTCAACATGGTCCATTCCGTCCATATTACTTTCATTATGATAACCCTCGTCAATCCCTTGTTTCGAGAATATATCATTAATTTTACCAACTCCGATTGTTTTAAACCCATCTTCTTGCAGGTAATCCATAACCGTTTTTCCAGTTGGTTTTAACGCAAAATCATGACGATTGGCTGTTCGAGTGAATGTATCTTTGGTCTTCCCAATGTAAGGACGAGCAATAATACGTCCAACTGTATATTCAGGACCATTGACTAGGCTACGCGCGTATTCACAAATACGGTATAATTCTTCAACGGGAATAATTGCTTCATTTGCTGCAATTTGAATGACAGAGTCGCCCGACGTATAAACGATTAAATCGCCAGTTTCTAATTGGTGCTCACCCAATTCTTCAATAATCTTAGTTCCCGATTCAGGACGATTACCCACAATATTACGACCAGAAAATTCTGTTAGTTTATCAAGTAATTCTTGTGGAAACCCATTTGGAAAGAAGCTTAGTTTTTGAACAACAGGTAATTCCATCATTTCCCAATGTCCGTCCATACTATCTTTTCCAACTGATATTTCTTTCATTTTTCCAAAACTAGCCAAAGGCTCTTCTTCGGCAGCAACGCCTTCGATAGTGTTCTCACGAATGTTTGAAATACTTAACTTTTGGAGATTAGGTATTTTCAGCATACCTTTGTAAGCTTCACCGACATGTCCTAATGTATCAGACCCTTCATCGCCGAAATTTTTTGCATCATCTGCAGCACCCGTCCCGACAGAATCAAGAACGAGTCCAAAAATACGTTTATATTTCATTTTTTCCACCCTATTCTAGAATTTTCTTAGTTGCACTAACGCCCAATCGACTTGCTCCTGCCTCAATCATTGCAATTGCTTCCTCGCGACTATGAATACCACCGGAAGCTTTCACGCCTAATCGATCACCGACTGTTTTACGCATCAGACTCACATCTTCTACTTTGGCACCAGAAGCGCTGAATCCCGTAGATGTCTTAACGTAGTCTGCATGGCTTTTTTCAGATAATTCACAAGCTCTAACAATTTGTTCATCATTTAAAAATGATGTTTCAATAATAACTTTTAATAATTTACCCGATTTATGAACTTCTTGTGCAACCGCACTGATATCGGATTCAACTGCTTCATTGTTTCCACCAATTAATTCGCCAATATTAATGACCATATCAATTTCTTTTGCGCCATCTTCAATGGCAGTTTTTGTTTCTGCCACCTTTGACTGTGTACTTGTTGCTCCTAATGGGAATCCGACAACAACACATGTGTTAACATCCGTTCCTGCCAATTTTTCTGTAACCAATGATGCCCAATGCGCATTAACGCAGACAGATGCCGTATTATATTGACGTGCCTCCGCACAAATCGTTTCAATATCCATTTTCGTTGCATCCGGATTTAATTTAGTATGATCTAAGTATTTTGCTAGTTCCCCTGTTGTAATTTTCATTTTGTGTATCTCCTTTCGTCTTTACAAGTTAAATGATAGCGCTTACTTTTACAAATGTAAATAGTTTTTTGTAAATTTTGTAAACTTAATATTTATTATTCCCTCTATTTATCGTTATAATTAAACAAAAAAAACGACTGCCTGAGGCAGTCGTTTTTAAGATTATGCTATCGTTTGGTCTTGCTTAAACAAGGTTGGATAAATTCTAATCAGTGATTTCATATTAGTGTATTCTTTCAATTTCATGTTACCTAGAGAAACAATCCCACTTTTACCATCATAAGACATTAATACGGTGGGCTCGAAGCCTCTCTCCATACCATGTGCCGTTACACGTGAGTCATTATGATATAATCCGCCACAGTAAGTTGTCTGACCCTCTGGTCTATTCAATTCTCTAACCATTGTCATCGGAACTATGTTCCCTTTTAAATATTGGCTCAATACTTTGAAAAGGTCTTTACTCGACATAANAATAAATTGCCGGTCCCTTTTTCATAATTATACTGGGCCATCGTCATCTCAGATATTTCCTTATAGTTATCCTTAGTCTTTGATTTATAACCGACTGCCCGTTCTTCATTATTAACAATATCTTGTTGAAAATCGGTATGTGCCAACCCTAACGGTTGTTTAATAACTTCTTTAAAGTAGTCTTCGTAAGATTTACCCGTTAATTTTTCAATTACAAAGGTTAGCAATAAGTAATTAACGGGTGCATATTTGTAGGTCCCTACACTAGTCATTTTCATGTTGTTGATTATATATTCATATAATTTTTGCCCGCTTAGATTTTTCCCTTTAGGTGCCACCTGAGGACCATACCCAGATACCATTTGAAGCATTGATCTTAAAGTTACATTTTTCGCATTTGGTACATCAGGTAAGAAATTACTCAACGGTTCATCCAAGTTGTGTTTTGTCTGTAGTAACGCCTGTCCTAATAGGATAGCCGTCATTACTTTTTGAATAGAAGCGATACTATACATAGAATCTTTACCATTTAGCATTTTTTTACTAGCGTTGGCATAGCCTAAACCAGTATCAGTAAATTCTTCATTGTCTTTAACCCCATAAAACGATCCAACAAAATTAGTTTGTTTCATTTTCTTTTGAAAATCATTATTAAGAACTTGAAGGTCCTTATCTAATTTTTTTGATGTTTCATTTGTTTTTTTTGCGGCGTTTATTTCGGTATTTGATTTTGCAATAACTGATTCTTTCCAAAGACTTTCTTTATTGAGCATCATTGGCCTATAAATAACTAGAAGCCCTATCCCCATAACTATCAGGCCTAAAATAACACCGGCCAGAAATACATTCATATTTTTTTTCATATTAATTGTAAAATCCCTCTTTATTTAATTGTAAAAAACCTATTTTATTATTATACCGTAATTATTAAAAATTAATAGTTACTTTTAGCAAGCTTTAAAAAAAATTATTTTTCTTTTAAAATATTATATTAACGTATTTTTTTAATTTCGACTAGAAAAATGAATCCAACATGAAAAGACTTATAAAAGTTAGTTGATAGCTGACCTTTATAAGTCTTCTCTTCATATTAATCCTTAATCGGTGGGTAATACCATGTCAAACAGTTCAGTGCGCCTCCCATTGTTGAAATATCTCCAATTTTAACGGGAACAACTGGTTTATCTACGTTCTTACGAATAAATTCTAGCATTTCATGATCTTGTTTCATGTTGAATTGTGGCACATAGATTACTTTATCCGTTTCCAACATATTAATATATAAGCCCTTAGCGGAGAATATATCTTTATCGTACTGCCCCTTTTCAGTATATGCCGATTTTAATTCAACGAATTCAGCATCTGGCATCCCTTTTAGAATTGCCTTTCGAACTTTGGCCTGAAATGCTGTATCTTTTTGAAAATCACTAATAAACATCTTTTTAGGACCAATGAATTTAATCATACCATCGGCGTGTGCTAAAGCATCTTCTTCCTCTGCAGGAATAATAATCACTGTTTTAACATCTAGTTGTTTTTTAAGCGTCTGAATAACTTCTTTTTCCGTTAATTGATCATTATCTTCAAAAACGCGATCAGTCATTACAACAACGTCTTTTTTATTCCAAACAACGTTTCCACCGTCCACAATCAATTTAGAAGATTCTGTCTTAATTTCATTTTGCTTCAAAAATCGATTGAAAGACTTATCCAAATATTTTGCATCTTTCTTTGGTAAGTAAGAGGGTTGATAGCGAAATTTTACCATTTTATTTGCCACTACCGGTGCCACATCACGCAACCAAATGTCATCATAGTCCGTATTAATTCTTTTTGAAACTTTCGAGTCCTTCGTTAAAGTTTTAACTGAATCTTGCCCTTCGGCTTTTTTCGCAAATTGATTACTGAACTGAGTTAATTCTTGGTATAGCGGTTGATAATAATCATTCGACTTCAAAGGTAATGCTGTAAAAATGACGCCACCTTTATTCGGTTTCGTTTCTTGTTTGCCAATTGTAAACCACATTATTAATCCTCCTATGATAAGCGTAAAAGTTATTGCAATACCAATCCATATTCTTCGTCTTTTCTTCATAAGATTAGCTCCCCTTTTACTGTTTTTTACAGTGTATCACGCCTTTTCTTTATATAATTATAATAAATATATAAGTCCGCCACGCCTCATCTTTTTGCCCCTTGACATGCCTTTTTATAATAAATATATAATTATTATAAAAAAATACTGACCATATCTATGCCTACTAAATAAATGGGACGACTTGATTCAATTTAGTAACAACTCAAATTTCCATCTTTACGTTTCTACTTGGCGAAACTCTGAAAGACCTTTTAGTCGCTTCTTTTTTTGGGAACGCTTATACTCAATTTATTGAACGAATACTGAAAGGAATTTAATGATGAAACAGATAACCCCAATACACGAAAAATTACTTTTCAGCAGCTTTCTAGCAGCAGCTGCTGGCGGATTTGATGCTTATACCTACCTGGTTCACGGTGAAGTTTTTGCCGGGCTACAAACTGGGAATTTAATTTTACTTGGTACACACATTGGTCAGCTCAGCTTCTCCACTGCCTTACATTATTTAGTACCCTTGTTATCCTTCATGCTGGGGACCATTTTGGCGCACTATCTTCAAAATAGGCTTCCTGAAAGTGATACCTTGGTACGACGCAAACAACTAATTATTACTTTTGAAATTATCTTGCTCTTATTAGTCGCTTTTATTTCACCTGTTATTCCTGACATGTTAGCAAGCGCCCTCGTCTCAATCGCGGCCGCAGCCCAACTTCAAGAATTCAGACGACTCAACAATGGCCCATTCGCCTCACTTATGATGACCGGAAATATTAGAACCTTAGCTGAATCTCTCTTCGAAGGTATTGTCCGACACGATACAGTCGCGAGAACTAAAGCAGTTGAAATTGGTACGATTATTTCTAGTTTTACTGTTGGCGCTGCTGTAACTGGCGCGGTTGTCCCTTATCTTGCTGAAAAAACGATTGTTTTGTCAGCAATAATTCTTTTAATGCCACTTTTCTTGCTCACTTATTCGACCAAAAATAAATAAAATAAGGGTAACTATCAAGAAACCGATAGTTACTCTTATTTTTTTGACTAATTTTATTGCACCAATATTATCCGCAGCCACCCCGGCTGCTTTGCACAAAAAAAGACCGTCCAAAAGGACGGTCTTAAATTTAGATTAAAGTTTGATTTTACTTACGATGTTTAATTTGTCATCAAGATCGTAAACAACTGGTTCGCCAGTTGCCATTTCAACACCCATGATATCTGCATCAGAAATGTTTTCAATGTATTTTGTAAGGGCACGTAATGAGTTACCATGTGCAGCAACGATTACATTTTTGCCTTCAAGTAATTTAGGAGCGATTTCGTCTTCCCAGAAAGGAATAACACGTTCCAAAGTAACTTTTAAGTTTTCGCCACCTGGGATAGCTTTAGGATCTAAATCAGCATAACGACGATCGTTAGCTGCTGAACCTTCATCAGATGCACTTAAAAGTGGAGGTAATGTATCGTATGAACGACGCCATACAAGAACTTGATCTTCACCGAATTGTTCTGCTGCTTCGGCTTTATTTTGGCCTTGTAAAGCACCATAATGACGTTCATTTAAGCGCCATGATTTGATTTCAGGAACCCATAATTGGTCTGAACCTTCAAGTGCGTAATGTAACGTTTTGATAGCACGTGTTAAAACTGATGTGTAAGCTTGATCAAATTCGATTCCAGCTGCCTTAATCTTTTCACCAGCTGCTTGTGCTTCAGCAACGCCTTGTTCGCTCAAGTTAACATCTACCCAACCTGTGAAAAGGTTAGATAAGTTCCATTCACTTTGTCCGTGACGAATAAATACTAATTTTGCCATAAGATAAAATCCTCTTTTTCTATTTTTAGTTTACTGGTACATTTTACACTGAAATCGCCTAAATTAATAGTCTAATTTAAGTGATTCAGTTTAGCACCCTTGAGCCCTTTTAACAACTGATCTACGGCGATTTGAACTGTCCCTAAATCCGTCGCTAAATTCATTCTAATAAACCCTGGAGTTTCTTCGCTAAACCACTGACCATAATCAACGGCCAAGCCACATTCTTTTTGCATAAATTCTTTCATTCTGTCCGCTCTGACATAAGCTGAAAGGTCTATCCACATCAGATAAGTCCCTTCTAGTTCACTAATTTTAATCTCTGGAAATTTAGAAACTAACTGATGACTGACTTCTAAATAATTCGTTCTGACAATACTTAGAATTTCATCCAACCAGATTGCGCCTGAACGATAGGCAGCTTCGCCTGCAACTCGTCCCATTAAACTACCTTCTGGTTTGTTTAAATGTTTCACAAGTTTGTCATATTTAGCACGTAATTGAGAATTTGGAATAATGATATGTGAGTTTTGTAATGCGGCTAAATTGAACGTCTTTGATGGTGCGTTAACAACAACCATATTATCTCGGTAACGACCATCATCTATTGATAACGCCGATATAAAAGGTTTATTTCCAACAATTAAGTCCTGATGAATTTCGTCAGAAATCACCATGACATGATTCTCACGACATAGTTCAAGCAGTTGTGTTAACTCACTTTCCGTCCAGACGCGACCCACTGGATTATGTGGTGAACATTGAATCAGTAACTTAACGTGGTTCTCTTTAATATCACGTTCAAGTGCCTCAAAATCCATTTCATATTGGTTATTTTCATGTTTTAAAGGCGTTCGAATCACACGTCGTTGATTGTCTTCAATCGCACTATAAAATGGGTAATACACAGGTGTTTGAACTAAAACATTGTCACCTGGCTCGGTCATTAAATCGACTAATTGGTATAATGAATTAACGACTCCTGTCCCAAAACGCATCCATTCCTTATGCATCTCGATGCCATAACGGGTTTGCTGCCATTCAAAAAAAGCATCATAATATGAATCAGGAATTGTTGAATACCCGAAAACACCATGTTGTACACGGGCAACTAAGGCATCTGTCACCGCTTTAGGTGATTTGAAATCCATATCCGCAACCCACAATGGTAATAGCTGATCGTCACCATATTGTTCTTTTAAGTTATCCCACTTAACTGAGTTTGTATTTTTTCTGTTTACTCTAAATTCAGCTAAAAATTTATTTTTCTTTGCCATCAGTTTGCTTATCTCTCCTTAGTCTTTTGATTTTAACGCCCCGTCCTCTAGTCCCAGGAATCGACTTCACACCTAAGATATCTAAAAGGAAGGTAAAAATAGGAATTCCAACAATCAAACCCCATGTCCCAAATAATTCTTCACCGACCAATAGAATTACAAATGTGAAAAAGATTGGTAATTCTGTCCGACTCGACATGAACTTAGGATTTAACACATAAGCTTCAAGTAAATGAACCACCATAATCATAATTAAGATATAAATAACATCACGAATACCACCGACAGAATATCCAACCAAACTTAACGGTATACATGAAATCAGTACACCAGCCACAGGGATTAAACTCATTAAGAAAATTAAAATTCCTAAAGGCAATAACTGCGGAATATTCATAAAGTACAGGCTGGTAATCGTAATAATTGTATTAACTGTTGCGATAAAAAATTGGGCTTCGATCACGACCCCAAATGACTTCACGAACTTCTCACCAAAATAGTAAACATCTTGGAAGAACCAGCCAAACTCACTTGATAAAAAGTTTTTTGAGAATTTTGCCATCTGATCTTTTTCAATCGTGTAGAAGAAACTTAATATTAATGACAACAAGAACGTTGCCGCCATAAATCCGATACTTGTTAAGTATTTAAAAACGAGTGTGAATCCACTTTTTAATTGTGGAATAATTTGAGACTTACCAATAGAATTAACGAACCACTCCATCATCACATTCGTTTCATCACCCGGATTTTGATAAAAATTAATCACGTAATGAGTCATTGAAACTGTCTGCATAACTAAAATTGGTAAGTACTTAGTAATTGCCAAATACAATAATGCGAGAATTGCCAGATACACGCCAATAACGATTAATTGGCTATTAATTGGTAAATGTCTCTGGATCATATTTATCAACCTAACCATTAAATATGTAAAAATAAACGTTAATAACACAATACTAATAACATCTTTTGCAAGGAAAATAACCCCAATAATTGTACATAGAACAACGAATCTACGTAACTTAATATTTTCAATAAAACTTTGCCAAATTTCCAATAGACACACTCCTTTAATCACAGTCTTCATTGTACAAAAAAATCACTGAAATGTCTGTACTTCTTACTTTTTAATTACATAATATCAATCTATTTCAAAAAATATCGACTTGTTGAATATTAAAACTTATGTTTAACTATGATTATTAACGCTACGAAAGGAGTCCCATTTTATGGCCGAATTAATTTATAAACAACTGATTAGTAAACTAAAAAAAAGAATCACTGCGAATGAATTCCCCGACATGAAACTCCCCGATGAACGTAGTCTAAGTGAGACTTACGAAATTAGTCGTAGTTCAGTAAAACGGGCCCTAGGTCAGATGGCCAGTGATGGCATTATATTTAAAAAACGAGGATCTGGGACATTTATTAACCCGTTATATTTAAAAAACAAAACGGTTTTCAATTATGCGGGAACTAACTTAGGTGTCACAGATGGTTTCGAAATGAACGGAAAAAGTCCCAAAGTTAAGGTGTTAAGTTTTGAAGTAATTGCCCCATCAGAAGACTTACAGCGTAACCTTTTCTTAAATGCGGATGACTTTGTTTACAAAATTGTTCGTCTTCGTTTATTTGAAAAAACACCATTCATGATTGAGACAGGATATATTCCCATCAAAATTGTTCCTAATTTATCACGTGTTATCGTTAAGGGATCCATTTTTAATTATTTAGAAGATGCTCAAAATCAGGCGGTTACCAAGTCTTCCATTTCAATTTATGCTGAACCTTCTACCGAAAATGATCAAGCCCTTTTAGATTTAAAATCAACAGAGCCAGTCAGCATTATGGACGGTATTTTTTTTCTAGATGATGGCACACCATTTGAATATTCAAGCATGAGATTCCATTATAAATTCTCTAAATTCAATACTTTTATGTCCGTTAAATAGCCCATTTAACGGCTTTTTATTTAATTTTTTAAAAAATTGGTACGTTCCAATAAACTAAATGATTGACTTCTGTTTGATGTTTGTTATTATGGTCATATAGTAAGCGTTATTAATTTAACAAATAAAACCTTTAGGAGAGTGTATAACTATGACAGAAACTGATTTTTCATCTAAATCATATTTAGATAAAGTTGATGCTTGGTGGCGTGCAGCAAACTACCTTTCAGTTGGTCAACTTTATTTAAAACAAAATCCATTATTACAAACTGACGTCGTTCCTGAAGACATCAAAGTTAACCCTATTGGCCATTGGGGAACAATCTCAGGCCAAAACTTTATTTACGCTCATTTAAACCGTGCAATTAACAAGTACGACTTAAACATGTTCTATATTGAAGGACCTGGTCATGGTGGCCAAGTAATGGTTTCTAACGCTTACCTTGATGGTAGTTATACAGAAATCTATCCTAAAATAACTCAAGACCTAACTGGTATGCAAAGATTGTTCAAACAATTTTCATTCCCAGGTGGTGTTGCTTCTCATGCTGCTCCTGAAACACCGGGATCAATTCATGAAGGTGGCGAATTAGGTTATTCATTATCTCATGCTGCTGGTGCTATTCTTGATAACCCTGATGTCATTGCTGCTACAGTAATTGGTGATGGTGAATCAGAAACTGGCCCATTAGCAACAAGTTGGTTCTCAAATGTCTTCATTAACCCAGTTAATGATGGTGCTGTATTACCAATTCTTGATATGAATGGTTTCAAAATCTCAAATCCTACAATTTTATCACGTAAATCTGATGCAGATTTAACGAAATACTTTGAAGGTATGGGTTGGGATCCAATTTTCGTTGAAGGAACTGATCCTGAGATCATCCATCCTGATATGGCTAAAAAAATGGATCTTGCTATCGAAAAAATTAAAGCAATCCAAACTGAAGCTCGCAAACATCCAGCTGAAGAAGCAACAATGCCTAAATGGCCTGTTATGATTGTCCGTACACCTAAAGGCTGGACTGGTCCAGCACAATGGGATAACGAACCAATCGAAGCTTCATTCCGTGCTCACCAAGTGCCAATTCCTGTAACACAACGTCACATGGAACATATTGACTCACTTGTTGATTGGATGAAATCATACCGTCCAGAAGAATTATTTACAAAAGATGGTAAATTAATTCCTGAATTAAAAGAAATGGCACCTAAAGGCAACCAACGTATGGCAATGAACCCTATTACTAACGGTGGGATTAATCCTCAAAAATTAGTTATGCCAGACTGGAAGAAAAATGCTGTTGATACATCAACTCCAGGTGCTGTAACAGCACAAGATATGATTGTTTTCGGTGATTTTGCTCGTGATATTATCGAAGAAAATCCTAAAAACTTCCGTATCTTCGGACCAGATGAAACTAAATCAAACCGTTTGAATGCTGTCTTTGAAGCAACTAACCGTCAATGGTTAGAACCAATCAAAAAAGGTAACGATGAATGGCAAAGTCCTGTAGGCCGTGTTCTTGATTCTCAATTATCAGAACATCAAGCTGAAGGTTGGATGGAAGGTTACGTCTTAACTGGACGTCATGGTTTCTTCGCTAGTTATGAATCATTCTTACGCGTTGTTGATTCAATGTTGACACAACATTTCAAGTGGTTACGTAAAGCCAAAGAACAATCATGGCGCAACCATTACCCATCATTGAATGTTATTGCAACATCAACTGTATTCCAACAAGATCATAATGGTTATACTCATCAAGATCCAGGTATCCTTGGCCATTTAGCTGATAAGAAACCTGAATTCATCCGTGAATATACACCAGCTGATGCTAACAGTTTATTAGCTGTTATGAATACAACACTTCAAAGCGAAGAATTGATTAACTTGGTTGTTTCAAGTAAACATCCACGTCCTCAATTCTACTCAGCTGATGAAGCTCAAGAACTTGTTGAAAACGGTTTGAAAGTTATCGATTGGGCAAGTACTGCTAAGGGCGACGACGCTGATATCGTTATTGCCGCTGCTGGTACAGAACCTAACTTGGAATCTTTAGCTGCTGTTGATCTTTTAAACGCAGCCTTCCCAGAATTAAAAATTCGTTTCATCAACGTTGTAGATATCTTAAAATTACGTCATCCTAAGATTGACCCTCGCGGTTTCTCTGATGAAGAATTTGATAGCTACTTCACAACTGACAAACCAGTCGTATTCGCATTCCATGGTTTCGAAGCTATGGTTCGTGACATCTTCTATGATCGTCACAACCATAACATCGCAATTCATGGTTACCGTGAAAATGGTGATATTACTACACCATTCGATATGCGTGTCTTGAACCAAATGGATCGTTTCAACCTTGCTAAAGATGCTGTCTTACAAGCTGGCCATTTAGGCGCTATGGGTGATGCATTTGTTAAAGAAATGGATGCTAAGATTGCAGAACATGAAGCTTACATTCGCGAACATGGTGATGATCTTCCAGAAGTTAACAACTGGAAATGGACATCATTAAGATCATAAACTATTAAATTAAAGGGAGACGCAATTGCGTCTCTTTTTTTGTTCCAAATTAAAAGACAGCATTCTTTTTAAATAAGAATACTGTCTTTTAATTTATCCATTACTATTCTTCCGTCAATTGTCCGTCCCGCATAAAGAATGTTTTATCTGTATAAGCTAATACATCCTCATCGTGCGAAACCATAATAATCGTTTGACCTGTTTTCTTCGTAATATCGGCCAACTGTTTAGCAACTTGCTTTGCTCTTTTGCTGTCCAGACTTGCCGTGGGTTCATCTGCAAAGACTATCTCTGGCTGACTAAACAATGCCCTAGCGATTGCAACACGTTGTCTTTGTCCACCTGAAAGACTTGCCGGATACTGATTTCTTTGGTCCCATACGCCCAATTCACGTAACATTGCTTCAGGATCATTATTCCCTTTTTTACTACGCATTTTACTTACTAACTCAAACTGTTCTAAAACTGTTAAAAAAGGAACTAAATTTGAGCCTTGTAAAATAAATCCAAATTCGTTAAATCGTAAATGCGTGCGTTCTTTTTCACTTAATTTACCAATTTCTAAATCTTTAAAATAAACTTCACCATCGGTTAGTCCCTGCAGCCCACCCATAATTGTTAACAACGTTGTTTTTCCGGAGCCTGAAGGACCAGTTAATCCAATAAACATTCCAGGTTCAACAACTAAATTAATATCTTTGAGTGCTAATTTGGCACTATCACCTTTTCCAAACATCTTGGACACATTCGATAATCGCATTAAACTCAATTCAGACACCCCCAATTGCATCAAGCGGATCAACACGTAATATTTTAGAAATTGAAAATAGTGATCCCAGAATAATCATTAGCAATAAAACAAGTGAGAATCCAGAAACTAAAAACGCGTTATTTAAAAATGGCACAGCGGCCGGTAGCGTCAATGCCGTTGCCACATCCGCAATAATTCCAAGCCCAATCCCTGCTATTCCTAACAATGATGATTCCCAGATTAAACTTTTAACTAAGGTTCCACCAGAAATCCCTTGTGCCCGTAAAACACCATAAACAGCCGTTTTCTCAATCGTTAAGATATACATAAATATACCGACGATAAACGCAATAATAACAAAAAGAGCCCCAATCATTAATGCAAATGTTTTTACCTCTGGAGCGTATCCCGGTATATTGTTAATTAATTCATTCGTTGTTAACGTTGTAAATTGTGTTTCTTTTTTTATACCTGCCGAATTTTTTAAAACGATTGCATTTATTTTTTTATTTGAACTACCCGGCCCATACCTCAATGTCTGATAATCAGTTAATCGTAAGTAAACAACAGGTGATGTCGTATATTTGTTCCTGGTAGTTAATCCAACGACCGTATAAACTTCATCCACGTTATTAATTTTTATTTTTTGACCTAGTTTAGTTGCTTCCAATCCATTATCAACAACAACTTCGTTAGCTTTTTGTGGCATACGTCCTTGAATTAATTTTGGTTTCAAAAACTTATTAAATTGAATACCAAAAACGCTGATATTAGCTTTTTTTTCATTCTTACGACTAGCGACACCCATCATTTGACCTAAGTAAGCATAGTCAGAGCTTGATCCTGAAATTTCAGGTAATGCGTTACTTTGAATTTCCGATGATGATAAGTTATCATTCGCGTATTGGCTAATAACAACATTATCTGCATGCCAATTATCAATTGATGAACGATTATTATTCGCAAGTCCGAATGCTAAACCCGTTAAAAAAAAGATGAGATATGATACTAGAAAGATCGTGAAAATAATAAGCCCATATCGAAACTTATTATGTTTTATTTCTTTAATAGCTAAGTACATAACCTATTCCCCCAATTTTTTACTATGTCATATGAATACTTAAGAAAAAGAACACAACCCCAGTAAAATCAAGGATCGTGCTCTTAAAAGTATTTTATTTGTAATCACGTGCTGCAATGGCCTTAACAGTTGTTTTTTCTTTAATAGACTGTTTAATAATTTTAGCAACGTCTGAATCGCTAAACGCTCTAGGATTTACCCCAGCAGATCTAATTGCGTCACGTGCTTCCTTGATACGTGCTGCCGTAATTTTATCACTACTTGCATCAACATAATCCGATGAATTCGTCGTGTACTCATTTGATCCAGAATACTTCGCCGCATCATCCTTTTCTTCTGATGTTAGTTCCGCTGATGATGAACCAGAATCGGTATTAGGCTTCGAAGTAACGCTACTGCTACTTGATGATAAAGATGATGAGCTTGAGCTCGTTGAACTACTTGTTGGATATCCAATAGCTGCTAATTTCTTATCATTGCTCTTTTGTAAATCAGTTGCTTCTTTCTTAAAATCTGAATAATAATTTTTATCAATATCACTATCTTTTAAAATTTTGTCTAACTCAGTATTCGATGCCGTATAACTATTTTTTGCAGTTAAATCTTTTGCAGTATCATAGCTTGTTGTAAATGATTCACGTTTTTTAATAACTGTTGTTAATTCTTTTTCTAAATTTGTCGCACGTTTTTTAATAACCGTAGATGCATCACGATCTGCTAAAACAACACTTATTGCATCTTTTGCCTTAGCATACTGGCGTGCTTCAACCTTATCAAGAACAGTCCTGTAATGAGTTACCTGTGTCTTATAAGCTTGTGCAGTAACATCATTTGATTTCTTTTGTAAAGCAATGTCGAAGTACTTTTCAGCGCTAGCATACTCTGCATCCTTGATTGCGGCTTTACCGTCCTTCATTGCTGTATCATAACTTTTTCCAGTTTCCGCGTGTTTTGTTAACCCGTAACCACCAAACATACCTACAATGATGATCACTACTATTCCCCATACCCATTTTTTCATTCTAACTACACCTCTTAATTATCATATTTATACTAACGCCATTATATCACGGAATATTGTTCAATCGCTAATCAAAAATAAGAATTCGGATTCCCAATGAAACCGAATTCTTATTTTAATTTATATCTACAAAACAAGTGACAATAACATAATAGCACAGAGTCCAAGAACAACTGATAGACCCATTGACCGCGTACGGTAAGCAATCGCAAAGACGATTACTGCTGCTATTAACTTTGTTACGTTATCTACACCAACAAACTGAAATCTTGAATTAATAAAAAGATCTTTAAAAACTAATGCTGAAAATAAAGAAACGGGTACATACTTCATCCATTCATTAAACCATTCCGGAATTTCTCGAGATGCGAAAATTCGTAATGGAATGAATCGAGGTAAATATGCAACAAACGCAGATAAAATAATTAATAAAAAATGATCCATTGTTGTCATTTCCATAGTTAACTTTCCTCAGAAACTTTAGATTTTCTACTGATCGTATGTCGACTTGCTCTTGGTTTAATCGTATTCAATAACTTGCTACGTTTACCTTTTTTAACGACTTCGTGCTCTATTAAGAACCCAACAAAAGAGGCTAACAACGTTGCTACAACTAATCCCATCGTACTTTGAAATAACGTCATAAATATAATTGCCAATATTCCTGACAAGACGCTAATCAGGATTGTTAAGTAATTTTTGAGTTGCATAACAATCATATAAATAAATAGTGATGTTAGTGCAAATTCAACAATACTTAAATTAATTTTTAATCCGGCACCAATGAGGCTACCCACAACATTACTCATTGTCCAAAATAATAATGAGTAATGTTCAACCATCAAGGCATCTTTTGGTTTCCATTCTTTATCTGTCGCAAACTTTAAGTAATTAACTGCATAATTTTCATCGTTCAGTGATGCCGCAAATATGTATAGGAATTTACGACTAGTCCCTCGAATGTATTGCGATAAACTAGCACCTAATAAGGCGTAACGCAATTCAAGGAAGAATAACATGGTAACAATCGAAAGAATCGGCGAATGAATTGTCAGCATAGATGCAATCAAAAACTGTGCACCACCTGAGAAAACAAGCACGGAAACTAATCCTGCTAATATCGTATTGAAGCCTGCCGCATGGAGTAAAATCCCACATGCGAGTCCAATTGGGATGTAACTCAGACAAAGTGGCAGCGCAATTTTTAGGACTGTGAGCCAGCGTTTTTCCGTTTCTTTCACGATAATCCTCCAGTAATATAAAATGGTTTTGCGGTATAAATTATAGCATACATCTGTTTTTTAATACTCTTTATTTAATAACTTTAATCGAAAAGTCATCCAATAATGATTTGTTCTGAAGGAAAACGGTATTTTTCATCCCGATCTTTTTTCGAAACGAAGAATATCAACATATATAACATCCCTACACGTCCAACAAACATCAGGATAATAATGACCATTTTACCAATGACGCTAAGCGAACTAGTAATACCTGTTGATAATCCCGTTGTCCCAAAGGCAGAGGTTACTTCCACAATTAACGAAATGAGTGATTGGTTTTCCGTAATACTTAAAATAAAAACCGCCATCAGACACATCAAGATGGACAAATTAACAACGACAATCGATTTTTGAATATCATTTTCATGAATTCTTCGGTTGAAGACATTCACGTTCTTATGCCCCCGGATAAATGAGAGTAAATATAACCCCAAAATACCAATTGTCGTCGTTCGGACACCACCACCAACAGAGCTCGGACTGGCACCAATAAACATTAAAATAGAGAAAATCAGTAAAGTTGTTGTATTAAAATCGCCAATTTGATTTATCTGTAATCCCGCATTTCGCGTTGTCACACTATAAAACATGGCCGTGATTGTTTTCTCAATAACCGTTTTATTTGCAAAATAGCCATTATTCTCAGATAAAAATATCAGAATAGTTCCAATAAAGAAGAATCCAACCGCGAAGCTACCCGCTAATTTTGCAAATAGTGAGAATCTAAATTTCTGATTACCCGGCTTAAACCAAGTCATTTTAATCCACGCTAATACTTCAATGATAACTGGGAACCCAAGACCACCTATAAAAATTAAAATCATAATTAAAAATAAAAAAAAGTAATCTTTTGAATACGGAATAATGGATTGACCAGTAATATCAAAGCCCGCATTTGTCAGTGCTGAAATCGAAATATAAAAACCGTCAAAAATTGATTTGGCTAGATGTTCAAATCCATCACGTGCGTACAGGTAACATGAAAAAATTACGCCAAATACGGCCTGAATTGCCAACATAATACCAAAGATCGTGTAAACCAAACGAACATTCCCACTTAAACGTGGTTGATTCATATCGGTCTGAATCAGTCGTCGCTGTTGTAATCCAATTCGACGTCCAGCAATTACCAAGATAAATGTCGATAACATGGTGATTCCAAAACCACCTATTTGAAATAATATTTCGAGTAAAACAATACCATTTTGATTATAGACTTGCTCTAACGGAAATGTCGTCAGTCCGGTAACACTAACAGTTGAAACGGCCATAAAGATCGTATCGATAAACGAGATATTCACACCCGGTTGTTTAAAAAATGGGATACATAACAAGAGACTAGTAACCACAATTAATGACAAATAATAAAACACGACAATTTGTACGGGGGATGCCAACAGATTGGCTTTATCTAGATATTTTTGAATCCATCTATTCATCTTGTCATCCCCCTTTTTTAGTTTAATTTAAAAAAAGAGGTTAGCGCTAAGTACGCACGCTAACCTCTCATTCTAATTATTTAATTAGTTCTAATCCTGCATAACTAATGACAACTTTTTGTTTTAATTCTTCAGCCGTTTCGTTCTTAATAAATTCCTTATCGAATTTAATAATAGCCGAATTTTTTAGTTGTTTTTCAACGACCCCAGTAAAGAATTCGTTGTTAGTTTCGAAACTAACGCGTGTATCAGCTGGGAATGGAATCCCTTTTTCGTTGACTTCAAGATTTTTTTCATCAAAATGACTTAACATAATTTGGCCTCCTATTGTTTTAAATATTAATAAATACAGTATACCGCTTTTCAATGATGATTACGACCCATTAGTGCTAACCAAATATAACTCATCTATAGTTCTTTTATCCCGCCAGTTTGTCTTTTACGACTCAACATCATAGCTGGAATGGTAAGGCTGACAACGAATATTGCCGACCACATAAATCCATAGTGATACGCCTGAGCCAACTGCGTAACATTTACAACATGATGCGTCGTCGTATAGGTTGTGACAGCCGTCGCTAAAATGGCTGTTGCAAACCCAGCACCAATTTGTTGAAATAAATTAGAACTAAGTGAGGCTGCTGCTGAGTCTACTTTATCTAATCCCACATAAGCATCCGCTTGCGTCGCAGATTTTACCGCTGAACCACCAACTCCTCGTATGAACATGACAATTGCAATTAATAAATAATGACTTGATGCGTCAAAGTAACTAAATGGAATAGTCCCAACGAGCGTTATGCCAATTCCAATAATAGTAACCCAACGAGCTCCCAAAGAATCAATTAAATTACCAATTGCAGTTCGCGAAACTAGCATCCCAATTGATTGTGGAATCAAAGATACCGCCGCAACAATTACGCTTTCACCTCGAATATCTTGAAAGAAAAGAGGTAAAAGTAACATTGGTCCAGAGGTCACAAATCCCGATAAAAAGATTCCTAACATGGATCCAGAAAAATGACGTTGTTTAAATAAATGTAAAGGCATCACGACCCTTTTACTATTCAATAGTGCGTACCCTACATAGATCATAGCTAGAAAGATTCCGGTACCAACGTATGATAACGTCGCCGTATTGTTAAACGTTCCTTTAGTGCTGGCTTGCACAACGCCATAGATACTTGTCGTAGAAATGGCAATTAGCAATGCAACACCAAAATAATCAAATTTTATAGACTTATTTTTTGGTGCAACCTGCGGTACTTTAAGTATCAGTAATATAATCGCCACAATAACGACCGGTACATTGATAAAGAAAATCCAGCGCCATGAGAGATACTGAACTAATAGTCCGCCAATTATTGGACCAACCATTGGACCAAGGGTCATTGGAAGACCAATAACGGCCATCATTCGTCCCATTCTATCACCACCAACGGAATCAACAAGCAAGGTGAACATCACCGGCATTAATAGTCCACCAGCAAATCCTTGGATTAATCGAAAGATAATTAAACCATTAATATTCCAAGAAATACCCGCCAATAAAGATGCCATTCCAAAAGCGATTTCTGCCCACAGATAAACAGATTTACCAGAGAACCTCATTACTAACCAACTTGAAAATGGTACGGCAGCACCCATAGCCAGAATAAATCCGGTAACCGTCCATTGAACAATTGATAAACTGACATGAAAATCAATACTTAACTGATTAACTGCAATATTAACCATAGTGGAATCTAACATTGGTGCCATAATACCAAGTACCATAATCCACGCAATAATAACCAAGTTATGCGGAATTGGTTCAAGTTTCAAATTTTTATTCTTCATATTTAATAAATCTCCTAATAATTATATTTAAAGTACACGTTGTATCTTAAATATAATATACGTCAACGTAAACTCAAAGTCAACTTTTAATTACATGTTGTATTTATTTTAATAACATTATGTAACTATGTTATACTTAACGTACCTAAAATGAAGGGATTTAAAGATAATGACGGATAAAAAAAGAGCACCCCGGAAAACAAAAAAAGAATTAACTAAAGATATCTTTCAATCAGCCATCAATATTTTAAATGAAGAAGGCTATGAAAATGTCACTTTTTCAAATGTTGCTCGACTGGCAGGAACAGGACGGCCCGTCCTTTATCGCCGTTGGAAAACGCCATTTGATTTACTTCTAGATGCCGTTGATTATTTCTCAGAAGATGAGATTTCCGATTATTCAACTATTGATTTTTCAGATAAAACATTACGTGATAATTTAATTTCAATACTTAGTCATTTCAATGCATCATCTCAGTTCATGCGTGCTTTCTTATTCGAACTTGGTCAAGACACGCCGTCTGTTCAAAAATATTCAAATCAAATGCGCCAACAAAACTTATCATTAATGGATCAATTATTGTCACAAGCCCAGCTCTCTGGCGAGCTTCAATACACTGTTACTGAGGATATTAAGCTTTTACCTTTTAATTTATTACAGTATCAGGCAATGATGACACCCAATGATATGACACCACAATTCGTTACTGATTTTGCAGTTCGGATTGTTGATCGGATTGTTTTACCAGCCATCTTAGCCCAACAAAAAAAATAAGGAGGCTGTGACATAAGTTTCTAAATTA
>NZ_AZDI01000010.1 GCF_001434695.1 Dellaglioa algida DSM 15638 | reverse complement strand
GGGGTCGCAGGTTCGAATCCTGTTTTCCCGATTAATTAAAAAAGAACCTAAACATTACGTTTAGGTTCTTTTTTTGTCTCAAGACAAATGACTTTCAATTTTGATATATATTTCGTATAATTAAAGTCAACATTAGTCAAACTATTTGAGGTGATGAATATGCAGGGTCAGAATATTTCTGATGTGATTGAAAAGTACTTCAAAAAAATTCTGTTGGATGAAAAAGCAATCGTTATTAAACGCTCTGAAGTTGCTGAATTATTTAATTGTGTACCATCGCAGATAAATTACGTAATAAATACTCGCTTCACTATCCAAAATGGATACGTGGTTGAGAGTAAACGTGGTGGCGGTGGGTATATAAAAATTGAAAAAGTAAACCTTTTTGCGGATCAAGAATTTATTCAAACACTAGAAAATTTAATTGGCACGGATGTGTCTCAGCAAGAAGGATACGATATTATACAAAGCTTATATGATGAAAAAACGTTAACGAAAAAAGAATCTAATTTAATTTTGGCCACGATAAAAAAAGATGCTTTTCTTGGGATGGATACCAACTTGGAAAACACGGTACGTGCTAAAATGTTAATTAATTTAATTAATCGCTTACGATATGAAGAGTAGAAAGAGGTAATATTATGGATAATTTATTTACTCCGAGCGCAAAGGAAGTTCTTATCAGGGCTCAGGAAGCGGCCAAACATTATCGTCAACAAGCTGTCGGTACTGAACATTTACTTTTAGCCTTATCTGAAGTTCAAAATGGTGTTGCAGATAAAGTGTTAAAGCAGTTTGATGTTGATCCAGAAGATATAATGGAAGAGATTGAAAGATTTACCGGTTATGGTTCGTTGAGATTAACCAAAAATGACACTTATTTACCATATTCACCAAAGGCAAAAATGATTTTATCAATTGCTAATGATGAGGCTAAAAATTTAAATGCAAGTAAAGTCGGTACGGAACATCTTCTACTAGCACTTACAAGTAACAATGAGATATTGTCATCGAGAATTATGGGCAGTCTGAGTGCAGATATTAAACAGGTTCGTAAGATAATATTCCGTCAACTTGGCGTTAGTGAAGTTCAAATGAGACAGAAAAATCGTGGTAATAAAGATAATGCAGAGCAAGGTACGCCCACATTAGATGAATTAGCTCGTGATTTAACTAAAATGGCACGTGACAAACAGATTGATCCCGTGATTGGCCGAGATTCTGAAGTGAAAAGATTAACTCAAGTCCTAAGTCGCCGAACGAAGAATAACCCCGTATTAATTGGTGAACCTGGTGTTGGTAAAACGGCGATTGCCGAGGGATTCGCACAACGATTAGTTGACGAAAATGTTCCCGAAGATATGATTGGTAAACGATTAATGATGCTCGATATGGGTTCATTAGTTGCGGGTACAAAATATCGTGGTGAATTTGAAGATCGATTGAAAAAGATTTTGAAGGAAGTTTACACAACTAAAGATGTTATTTTATTTATTGATGAATTGCACACGTTAATTGGTGCCGGTGGTGCTGAAGGCGCTATTGATGCATCAAATATCTTGAAACCAGCTTTGGCTCGTGGTGAGGTCCAAGTTATTGGCGCAACCACTTTAGACGAATATCAAAAATATATTGAGTCTGATGCCGCTTTGGAACGTCGTTTTGCAACAATAACGATTAAAGAACCAACGGAAGCACAAACGGTTGATATTTTAAAGGGTCTTCGACCTAAGTACGAGGCGCATCATCACGTTCAAATTACTGATGACGCAATTGAAGCGGCTGTAGAATTGGGAAATAGATATATTACTGATCGTTTCTTACCAGATAAGGCCATTGATTTAATGGATGAGGCTGCTGCTCAAGTTCGTATTGAACGTCCAAGTACTAAATCAAAATTAAGTAAAAAACAAGATCAGCTTGATGAATTACGTCAACAAAAGGATGATGCGGTTAGTCAACAAGATTTTGAGTTGGCTGCGGGCATTCGAACAAAGGAAATGCGTGTTAAGAAACAGGTTGAAGATTTAGAAGCTGAAAAGGTTGCTGCTGTTGAATCTGAGACGGAACACTATGATATAAAAGTAAATAGTGAAGAAGTTGCAAGTATCGTTTCTGATTGGACGGGAGTCCCACTTCAACAACTAAATAAAAGTGAAAGTGATCGCTTACTTCACCTTGAGGACGTCCTGCATAAACGGGTTGTTGGTCAGAATGAGGCAGTTAGCTCAATTTCAAAAGCAATTCGACGTGCTAGAAGTGGTTTGAAAAATCCAACGAGACCAATTGGATCATTTATGTTCCTTGGCCCAACTGGAGTTGGTAAAACAGAATTAGCCAAGGCACTTGCTGAGGCAATGTTTGGTTCTGAAGAGGCAATGATTCGGGTTGACATGTCGGAATACATGGAAAAATATAGTACGAGTCGTTTGATTGGTTCGCCACCAGGATATGTTGGATATGACGAGGGTGGGCAATTAACTGAAAAAGTTCGTCAAACACCTTATTCTGTGGTTCTTTTAGATGAAGTTGAAAAAGCACATCCTGATGTTTTTAATATCTTACTTCAGGTCTTAGATGATGGGTACTTAACAGATTCTAAAGGTCGCAGAATTGATTTTAGAAATACGATTATTATTATGACATCTAACTTAGGTGCAACTGCCATTCGTGATGAAAAATTTGTTGGGTTTGGTATTGAATCTGAGAAAGATGAATATAAAGCAATGTCCGAAAAAATTCGTGCGGCTCTGAAAAAATCGTTCCGTCCTGAATTTTTGAATCGAATTGATGAATCAATTATTTTCCATTCATTAACTAAAGATGAACTACATGAAATTGTGAAGTTGATGACTAAGGAAGTTCTTGATCGTTTGAAGGAACAAGGCATTAAAGTAAAAATTTCATCTGCCGCAATTGATGTTATTGCTAAGGTTGGTTTTGATCCTGAGTATGGTGCTCGACCAATTCGTCGCGCATTACAAACAGAGGTTGAAGATCGATTAAGTGATATCCTCCTTTCTGGTCAGATAAAAGACAATGATAATGTGATGATTGGTGCAGTAAAGGGTGTCATTAAAGTAACCGTTAAGGAACAGAAAATTAAAGCAACAACGAAATAAATTTTAAAGGGTGTAACTATTTATGTGGTTGCGCCCTTTTTAGGCATTAAAATATGAGAATTTAGTAATTCAATCTATAATCAAGCTAGTAGAAAAGGAGGGTCACACATGGAAAAATTTGATTTTATTGCAATCGGTGGTGGATCTGCCGGTATTGCCGCAGCAAACCGTGCCGGATCTTTTGGCAAAAAAGTATTATTAATTGAAGGAAATGAAATTGGTGGGACCTGTGTCAACGTGGGATGTGTACCAAAAAAAATTATGTGGTCAGCGGCATCAATGGCTCAAGACTTTAATTTAGCTGCTGATTATGGATTCGATGTCCAGAAACCTCAGCTGAAATTTGCAAAATTAGTTGCTAATCGTTCCGCATATATTGATCGGTTGCACGGTTCTTATTTTAGAAATCTTGATAAGAATCATGTTCAAGTTATTAAGGGTTATGCAAAGTTTGTTGATAATCGTACGGTTGAGGTTAATGGCTCGCAGTACGAATCAGATCATATTTTAATCGCGGTTGGGGGTACACCAGATATTCCTGATATTTCTGGCGCGGAATATGGTATCGAATCAAATCAGTTTTTTAATGAGTTAAACGAGCTACCTACCAGTGTTGCAATTATCGGAAACGGTTATGTTGGTACTGAGCTTGCGGGTACTTTAAATGCGTTAGGGTCAAAAGTGCATATGTATGCGAAATATGATGCACTTTTACCTAAATTTGATGAATTAATTTCAACGAATGTGACGGAATCGTATGTAAAAAAAGGAATTGATATTAGTTTTAAATCAGAGATAGCTGAGATAAAGAAGACTAGTGACGGTAAACTTGAAGTGGTTGCTAATGATGGCACGATCATTGTAGACCGCGTTATCTGGGCTGTTGGGCGTCACCCGGTGACTGATAAAATTAATATTTCGGCGACGGACGTTGTGTTAAATGATGATGGTACTATTATGGTCGATGACTATCAAAACACGTCTGTTGCTGGCGTTTACGCAACCGGTGATGTGATTGGTAAAATGGATCTAACACCCGTTGCGATTGCTGCCAGTCGCCGATTGATGGAACGCGTCTTTAACAACAAGCCAACTGAACATTTGGATTACCAACTTGTGCCGTCAGTCGTTTTCTCTCACCCAGTTGCCGGAACCATTGGTCTAACTGAGACGGAAGCGATACTGGAATATGGTGAAGATAATCTTAAAATATATCGATCAACATTTACACCGATGCGTTATAGTTTGGGTGATGTTAAAGAGACCGAGAATTTGAAATTAATTACATTCGGTGAGAACGAACGTATTATTGGCTTGCATGGTGTTGGCGAAGGTATGGACGAGATGTTACAAGGTTTTGCAGTTGCTATTAAGATGGGTGCAACTAAAAAAGATTTCGACGATACAGTTGCTATACATCCAACAAGTGCCGAAGAATTTGTGACAATGACATAGCGAACAGGAACTGTTGACATCTGATTCAAGAACGTATATGATAATTAAATGTATAATACTGTGAATTTTTATAGCTGATTACGATCTATTGTCCGTAAGAAGCCTTATAGAGAAACAAAAATGGTTATTGTTTAAAAAATAAATAAACTATTTTTGTTTTTTCTTTTGTCAAAAAAACCGATTTTTTCGTCTAGTATGCAATTTGTAACCAAATTGTAATATAAAATCATCGGCTTTTGGCAGGTTTACAGAATAAATTTGAGAGGTGACTAATTTGGCTGGACATTTAGTAAACTACGGTAAACACAGTACACGTAGAAGTTACGCACGTATCAAAGAAGTTTTAGATTTACCTAATTTAATCGAAATTCAAAGTGATTCTTACCAATGGTTCTTGGATGAAGGTCTTCGTGAAATGTTTGAAGATATCATGCCAATTGACGATTTTGCTGGTAACTTATCATTAGAATTTGTTGATTACCAATTATTAGAACCTAAATATACTGTAGATGAAGCACGCGCACATGATGCGAATTATTCTGCTCCACTACATGTAACATTACGTTTAACTAACCATGAAACTGGCGAAATTAAATCACAAGATGTTTTCTTTGGTGATTTTCCATTAATGACTGAACAAGGAACCTTTATTATTAATGGTGCCGAACGAGTTATCGTTTCTCAATTAGTTCGTTCACCAGGTGTCTACTATAATGGTTCATTAGATAAAAATGGCCGTGAAACATACGGTACAACAGTTATTCCTAACCGTGGTGCATGGTTAGAATATGAATCTGATGCTAAAAACATTTCATATGTACGTATTGATCGTACACGTAAAATTCCGTTAACTGAATTGGTCCGCGCTTTAGGATTTGGTTCTGATGATGAAATTATTGAAATGTTGGGAAACAACGATAGCTTAATGCTAACGCTTGAAAAAGATGTTCATAAAAATACAGATGATTCACGTGTTGAAGAATCTTTAAAAGATGTTTATGAACGACTACGTCCCGGCGAACCTAAAACGGCTGACAGCTCACGTAGTTTATTGACGGCTCGTTTCTTTGATCCAAAACGTTACGACTTAGCTCCAGTTGGTCGTTACAAAATCAATAAGAAATTAAGCTTGAAAACACGTTTATTGAATCAAACATTAGCTGAGACATTGGCTGATCCAGATACTGGTGAAGTGCTTGCACAAAAAGATACCGTAATTGATAAACAAGTTATGGAAACTTTAGCACCATACCTTGATCGTCAAGATTTCAAAACGGTGACTTACCATCCATCAGAAGATGGGGTTGTTACTGAACCAATGGTTCTTCAAATCGTTAAGGTTTACTCTCAAGTAGATCCAGAACGTGAAATGCCAATGATTGGTAACGGTAATATTGACTTACAATATAAACATATTGTACCTGCTGATATTATTGCTTCAATGAACTACTTCTTTAACTTGAAAGAAAACATCGGTTCCGTGGATGATATTGATCATTTAGGTAACCGTCGGATTCGTTCAGTTGGTGAATTACTACAAAATCAATTTAGAATTGGTTTATCACGAATGGAACGTGTCGTTCGTGAACGTATGTCAATTCAAGATACAACAACTGTGACACCACAACAATTGATTAACATTCGTCCTGTTGTGGCTTCAATTAAAGAATTCTTTGGTTCATCTCAATTGTCACAATTCATGGATCAAACTAATCCACTTGGTGAATTGACGCATAAACGTCGTCTTTCTGCCTTAGGACCTGGTGGTTTGACTCGTGATCGTGCCGGATATGAAGTTCGTGATGTTCATTACACGCATTACGGTCGTATGTGTCCAATTGAAACGCCTGAAGGACCTAATATTGGTTTGATTAATAGTTTATCAAGCTACGCACGTGTTAACCGTTATGGTTTTATCGAAACACCATATCGTCGTGTGAGCTGGGAATCACATCAAGTAACTGAAAAAATCGATTACTTGACTGCTGACGAAGAAGATAACTATGTTATTGCACAGGCTAACTCACCATTAAATGAAGATGATTCATTCGTGAATGAACTTGTAATGGCTCGTAACCGTTCAGAAAATATCGAAATTGGTATTGATAAAGTCGATTACATGGATGTTTCACCTAAACAAGTTGTGGCTGTTGCTACAGCATGTATTCCTTTCTTGGAAAATGATGATTCTAACCGTGCCTTAATGGGTGCCAACATGCAACGTCAAGCTGTTCCTTTAATCAATCCTCATTCACCACTTGTTGGTACAGGTATTGAATATAAGGCAGCTCATGATTCTGGTGTGGCTTTAATTAACAAAAACGAAGGTACTGTTGAATATGTTGATGCGCGTGAAATTCGTGTTCGTCGTGAAGATGGTGCTTTAGATAAATACAAATTAATGAAATTCCATCGTTCAAATGGTGGTAAAAACTACAACCAACGTCCAATCGTTCGTGTGAATGACCATGTTGATGCTGATGAAATTTTAGCTGATGGTCCTTCAATGGAAAATGGGGAATTAGCTTTAGGCCAAAACCCATTAGTTGCCTTCATGACATGGAATGGTTATAACTTTGAAGATGCTGTTATTATCAATGAACGTCTTGTTCGTGATGATGTTTACACGTCAATTCATATTGAAGAATTTGAATCAGAAGCACGTGATACGAAATTAGGACCTGAAGAAATTACTCGTGAAATTCCTAATGTTGGTGAAGATTCATTAAAAGATCTTGATGAATTTGGTATCGTTCGTATTGGTGCTGAAGTTAATGATGGTGATATCTTAGTTGGTAAAGTAACGCCTAAAGGGGTTACTGAATTATCTGCTGAAGAACGTTTATTACATGCTATCTTTGGAGAAAAAGCTCGTGAAGTACGCGATACTTCATTGAAAGTTCCTCATGGTGGTGGCGGTATTGTTCAAGATGTTAAAATCTTTACTCGTGAAGCAGGGGATGAATTAAGTCCTGGTGTTAACATGATGGTTCGTATCTACATCGCACAAAAACGTAAGTTACGTGTTGGTGATAAGATGGCTGGACGTCATGGTAACAAAGGGGTTGTTTCAATCGTTGTGCCTTCTGAAGATATGCCTTATATGCCAGATGGTACACCGGTTGATATTCTCTTGAATCCCATGGGTGTTCCTTCTCGTATGAATATTGGACAAGTATTAGATCTTCATTTAGGTATGGCTGCTCGTAAATTAGGTATCCACGTTGCAACACCTGTTTTTGATGGTGCTCGTGATTCAGATATCTGGAATGTCTTTAAAGAAGCTGGAATCTCAGAAGATGGTAAGACAATTTTATATGATGGACGTACTGGTGATGCATTTGATAACCGTGTCTCTGTAGGGGTTATGTACTACATGAAACTTGCTCACATGGTTGATGATAAAATTCATGCTCGTTCAATAGGACCATACTCATTAGTAACGCAACAACCTTTAGGTGGTAAAGCACAATTTGGTGGACAACGTTTTGGTGAAATGGAAGTTTGGGCACTTGAAGCTTATGGTGCCGCTTATACGTTACAAGAAATTTTAACGTACAAATCTGATGATGTTGTGGGTCGTGTGAAAACATACGAAGCAATTGTCAAAGGTGAACCAATTCCTAAACCAGGTGTTCCTGAATCATTCCGTGTTCTTGTTAAAGAATTACAGTCATTAGGATTAGATATGAAAGTACTTGATGCTAAGAAAGCTGAAATTGAATTACGTGACATGGATGATGACGATGATGATATCGTTAATGTGGATGCGTTAAGCAAGTTAGCTAACGAACAAAAAGAGAAAAAAGCTAAAGAAGAAGCCGAAAAAATGGCTGCTGAAATGAACAAAGAATAATTTTGGCTTAGTTACTGAACTTGAATTTGTGTTGATGAAGCTAATTTCAGTTTAAGAAATTCAATACACTATAAAACTAAAGGGAGGTCGGTCCTTTGATCGATGTCAATAAATTTGATAGCATGCAAATTGGCTTAGCATCTTCTGATAAGATTAGAAGCTGGTCATACGGTGAAGTTAAAAAGCCTGAAACAATTAATTATCGTACATTGAAACCTGAAAAAGATGGATTATTCGATGAACGTATTTTCGGACCAACAAAAGATTGGGAATGTGCCTGTGGTAAATACAAACGTATTCGCTATAAAGGTATTGTCTGTGATCGTTGTGGGGTTGAAGTTACACGTTCTAAAGTACGTCGCGAACGTATGGGTCATATCGAATTAGCTGCACCAGTTACACATATCTGGTACTTTAAAGGAATTCCAAGTCGTATGGGTCTTGTCTTAGACATGAGCCCTCGTGCTTTGGAAGAAGTTATTTACTTTGCTTCTTATGTTGTTACTGAACCTGGTAACACACCTCTTGAAAAGAAACAGTTACTAACAGAACGTGAATATCGTGAAAAACGTGAAGAATACGGAACTGAATTCGAAGCTGGAATGGGTGCCGATGCTATTCGTCATTTATTACGCGATGTTAACCTTTCTGGTGAATCTGAAGAATTAAAGGAAGAATTGAAAGATGCTACTGGCCAAAAGAGAACGCGTGCCGTTCGTCGTTTGGATATTTTAGAAGCATTCTTACTTTCTCAAAATGAACCTTCATGGATGGTTATGGACGCTGTTCCTATCATTCCGCCTGATTTACGTCCAATGGTTCAATTAGAAGGTGGCCGTTTTGCCACTTCTGATTTAAATGATTTATACAGACGGGTTATTAACCGAAATAACCGACTAAAACGTTTATTAGATTTGAATGCTCCTGGTATTATTGTTCAAAATGAAAAACGTATGTTACAAGAAGCTGTTGATGCATTGATTGATAATGGTCGTCGTGGCCGTCCAGTTACTGGACCAGGTAACCGACCATTGAAATCTCTTTCACATATGTTGAAAGGTAAACAAGGACGTTTCCGTCAAAATTTACTTGGAAAACGTGTTGATTATTCAGGCCGTTCAGTTATTGCTGTTGGACCAACGTTACAGATGAATCAATGTGGTATTCCTCGTGAAATGGCTTTGGAATTATTCAAACCATTTATGATGAAAGAACTTGTTAAACGCGAAATGGCATCAAATATTAAAAATGCTAAACGTAAGCTTGATCGTCGCGATGAAGACATCTGGGATGTTTTAGAAGAAGTTATTGTTGAACATCCAGTTCTTCTTAACCGCGCACCAACACTTCATCGTCTTGGTATTCAAGCTTTCGAACCAATTTTAGTTGATGGTAAAGCAATTCGTCTTCATCCTTTGGCTTGTGAAGCTTACAATGCCGATTTTGATGGAGATCAAATGGCTATCCATGTACCTTTATCTGATGAAGCACAGGCAGAAGCTCGTTTGCTTATGTTAGCTGCTCATCATATCTTGGCACCTAAAGATGGTAAACCAGTTGTAACACCTTCTCAAGATATGGTTTTAGGTAACTACTACCTTACAATGGAAGAAGCTGGTCGTGAAGGCGAAGGCATGATCTTTAAAGATGCTAACGAAGCAGTGATGGCTTACCGTAATGGATACGTTCATTTGCATACTCGTATTGGATTACAAACAGCAACACTTGCTGCTGAAGGTAAACCATTTACGGATTGGCAAAAAGAACGCATTATGATCACAACTGTTGGTAAAGCAATCTTTAATGAAATCTTACCTAAAGAATTTGCTTATATTAACGAACCTAAGAATGATAACTTAATTAACCAGACAGCCGATAAATATTTCGTTGAACCTGGCGATAATATTGGCGATATGATTAAAGCGCAAGAAATTATTTTACCTTTCAAAAAAGGCTTCTTGAGCGATATCATTTCTGAAGTTTATAAACGATTTAAAGTAACTGAAACTTCTAAGATGTTAGATCGTCTTAAAAACTTGGGTTACGATCAATCAACACATGCTGGTATCACAGTTGGTATTTCTGATGTAACTGACTTGAAGGAAAAACCTGCAATTATCGAAGAAGCTCATAAACAAGTTGCTTTGGTTGCAAAACAATTCCGTCGTGGTTTGATTACAGAAGATGAACGCTATGAACGCGTTATTGCTATCTGGACACAAGCAAAAGATGACATCCAACAAAAACTGATGGAAGCATTGGGCACACAGAATCCTATCCAAATGATGAGTGATTCTGGCGCCCGTGGTAATATCTCTAACTTTACTCAATTAGCTGGTATGCGTGGTTTGATGGCAGCTCCTAATGGTAAAACAATGGAATTACCTATTATTTCTAACTTCCGTGAAGGTTTGTCTGTGTTGGAAATGTTTATCTCAACTCATGGGGCTCGTAAAGGGATGACTGATACGGCCTTGAAGACTGCCGATTCTGGATACTTGACTCGTCGACTTGTTGATGTTGCTCAAGATGTTATTATTCGTGAAAAAGATTGTTTCACTGATCGTGGCTTAGATGTATCAGCCATCAAAGAAGGAAATGAAATGATCGAACCATTGTATGACCGTATTTTAGGTCGTTACGCAATGAAGACCGTTAAAGATCCTAAAACTGGTGATGTTATTGTCACTTCAAATGAAATGATCGAAGAAAGCAAAGCGCAAGCAATTATCGCTGCTGGAATCGAACAAGTAACAATCCGCTCAGCATTTACATGTAACACGAAGCATGGGGTTTGTGAACATTGTTATGGCCGTAATATGGCTACTGGCGACCAGGTTGAAGTTGGTGAAGCAGTTGGTACTGTTGCTGCTCAATCAATCGGTGAACCCGGAACTCAATTAACAATGCGTACTTTCCATACTGGTGGGGTTGCCGGAGATGATATTACACAAGGTTTACCTCGTGTTCAAGAAATCTTCGAAGCACGTAATCCTAAAGGTCGTGCCGAAATTACAGAAGTAACTGGTGTGATTGAAGCGATTGAAGAAAATCCTGCTGAACGTACTAAAGAAGTAACAGTTAAGGGTGAAACTGATACACGAACATATAGCTTACCTTATACTGCTGTTCTTAAAGTTGCCGAAGGCGATAAGATTCATCGTGGCGAAGCACTTACAGTTGGTTCAATTGATCCTAAACAATTAATTCAAGTTCGTGATGTTCTTTCAACGGAGAACTACATTCTTCGTGAAGTTCAAAAAGTATATCGTATGCAAGGGGTAGAAATCTCTGATAAGCATGTGGAGGTTATGTCTCGTCAAATGTTACGTAAGGTTCGCGTTATGGATCCCGGTGACACAGACGTATTGCCAGGTACTTTGATGGATATCATGGATCTTAAAGAAGATAACTATAAGACATTGATTAAGGGTGGCATTCCAGCTACTTCACGTCCTGTCTTGCTTGGTATCACTAAAGCTTCTCTTGAAACAAACAGTTTCTTATCAGCTGCATCATTCCAAGAAACAACTCGTGTTCTTACGGATGCTGCTATTCGCGGTAAGAATGATCCATTAATTGGTCTTAAAGAAAATGTTATTATTGGTAAGATTATTCCTGCCGGTACTGGTATGCCAGATTACCGTCAAATCAAACCAAAAGAAACAGGTTCAATTTCGGCTAATGTTTATTCAATCTCAGACATTGAGAAACGAATGAAAGAAGAAGAAGCTGGCGTGAACGACTAACGTTAAAGCAAAAAAAGAACAATTCTTATTAATTTAAGAGTTGTTCTTTTTTTTGTGCTTTATAAACGAACGATAGATGTAACAAGTAAAAAAACATCCGTGAACCATTGAATGAATAAATGGACTGTGTTAATATTGTCATACAATAAAAAAATACCAACCACCTATATAATGTCATGATATGGATGCTAGTCTCTACCCGGAGCCGTAAATTCCGGACTATATGTGAGTTAAATTAAGCGCGTATTAAGAGCGAAGTCCATAAAAACCTGACTTATTAGTGTGCAGGATAACGTGGAGGATTGAATGAAAGATAGCACGGAATTAGAAGATAGTAGTTTGGATGAATCTAACTTATCAAATTTTAAAGCATCAATATTAGGGTTGCAGCATTTATTAGCCATGTATTCGGGCGATATTTTAGTACCATTGTTAGTTGGAGCTGCACTTGGGTTTAGTACAAAACAAATTACTTATTTAGTTTCGATGGATATTTTTATGTGTGGGATTGCAACATTGCTGCAATTAAAACGCACACGTTTTACCGGGATTGGTTTACCAGTAGTACTTGGGTGTGCAATTGAGTATGTGGCACCATTATCAGCCGTAGGGAAACATTTTGGACTGGGAACAATGTACGGATCAATTATTGCCGCCGGGATATTTATCTTCTTAATCGCAGGTTTTTTTGCGAATATTAGAAAGTTCTTCCCACCAGTTGTAACGGGTTCATTGATTACATTGATTGGGTTAACATTAATTCCGGTCGCCTTTACTAACATGGGTGGCGGGGATATTACGGCTAAATCATTCGGAAGTATTCCTAATCTGATTGTTGCCGGTGTAACAGTCCTCGTCATCCTAGGGTTGAACATCTGGGGACGCGGATTTATCCAACAAGTCGGGATCTTAATTGGTATCTTAGTAGGTGTTGTGGTTGCTTCGTTCATGGGTGAGGTATCATTAGAGCCTGTGAGTCAGGCAAGTTGGTTCCAGCTTCCTCATGTCTTCATGTTCGCTGCTCCAAAATTTGAATGGTCATCAATTGTGACGATGATTCTAGCTGCTTTGACAACAATGATTGAGTCGACTGGTGTGTTCTTTGCGTTAGGTGATATCGTTGGTCGTCCTATCAAAAAGGATGATTTGAAAAAAGGGTACCGTGCTGAGGGACTTGCAGCTATTTTGGGTGGTATTTTCAATACATTCCCTTATTCAACTTTTTCACAAAATGTTGGGATCGTTCAATTATCAGGAATTAAAACAAAAAAACCGGTATACTTTTCAGCATTCTTTTTAATTGCCTTGGGTTTGCTTCCAAAAATTGGTGCAACGGCAACTGTCATTCCCGCATCCGTTCTAGGTGGTGCCATGTTGGTAATGTTCGGAATGGTTGGTGCGCAAGGAATTAAAATGTTGCGTGAAGTCGAAGGTAGTAATAGCAATTTATTAATTATTGGTATCTCAGTCAGCTTAGGTCTTGGCGTAACTGTTCAACCAGCGTTGTTACAAGCCTTACCTTTAACGATTCAAACTATTTTTGGCAACGGACTTGTTGTTGGTAGTTTGTCAGCTGTTATATTAAACGTTTTATTCAATTATGGTCATTTAAATGACGCAATCGAAGACTAAATTAAAGGCCGAGCATAGTTGCTCAGCCTTTTTGTTTATATATAGAAAGATAATGCAAAAGTTAGATAGGTGCCTAACGTTAAATGCGGAACGAACGCAAAAATCTGATATCTCATTTGGTTTGTGCAGAGAAAATATATGAGTGCACTTATACAAGCGAAAAGCGTCACAATCAAACAAAAATGGATGCCAAATGTTAGTTGAATGACAAGCAGTAGTATGAAATCGCCGACCCCCATTTTTTGTTGAAAGCATAATGCAAATAGAAACAGGCTAAATAATAAGATTTCTAATAATGAGTCTGGTAAGCCGAGCAATAAATAGTGCCAAACAATAAATATGAGGCCACCACCAATAGTTAGACGACTAGAAATAAGCCGATTGGTAAAATCCATAACGGATAAAAAAGTGAGATAAAATAAAAATGCGGTAACCAGTATAAATAGTGGCGGGGAAAGTTTGGCGAAAGCCAGAGGCAACATAATAGCCAAACTGCATTCAAAAATAAATGAATATGCTGGAAATTGCCCCTTGCAGAATCGACAATGTCCACGTAATCTAAGAAAAGCGTAAATCGGAATAAGGTCTCGCCAAGGGATGTTTACCCCACAATAGTCGCACATCGATCTTTGACCGAGTTGACTTTGATTCAACGCATGGCGTGTCGCAGTACAGGTAATAAATGATCCCAGGCAGGCGCCTAGTAAAAATAAGTAGCTAATTAACATAATTTATATCCTCCTATGTAAAAAATACGCTTTTTAATACAAATACCATTGACGAAAATAAAATACCATGCTATTCTGTGTAAGGTGCTTTTTGTGAACAGTTAATTCATCTACATAGTTGAGATTCTGTATAACAGCAGCGCATTATAAGCCAGACGTCTAGGACGTTATTTTTTATTATTAAAAAATGAACCACCTGGATGTGTGGACTTAAAAACAATTAACCTATAATAAGGAAGGAGGAAACTTTAGATGCCAACAATTAATCAATTAGTTCGTAAAGGTCGTAATTCTAAAGGTTCAAAATCTGGTGCACCCGCATTAAACTTCGGGTATAACAGTTACAAGAAAGTTCAAACAGATAATCCTGCACCACAAAAACGTGGGGTTGCTACTCGTGTCGGAACAATGACACCTAAAAAGCCTAACTCTGCTTTACGTAAATATGCGCGTGTTCGTTTATCTAACCTTCTTGAAGTTACAGCATACATTCCTGGTATTGGACATAACTTACAAGAACATAGTGTTGTTCTTATTCGTGGTGGCCGTGTAAAAGATTTACCTGGGGTACGTTACCATGTTATCCGTGGTGCTCTTGATACAGCCGGTGTTGCTGATCGTAAACAAAGTCGTTCAAAATACGGCGCAAAGAGACCTAAATAAGTTTAGGTCATTCTAATAAAAATAGAATCTAAGGAGGTTATTTAGATGCCAAGAAAAGGCCCAGCTCCAAAAAGAGAAGTATTGCCTGATCCAATTTACAATTCTAAATTAGTAACACGTTTAATCAACCGTTTAATGTTAGATGGTCGTCGTGGTACTGCATCAAAGATCTTGTATGATGCATTCGAAATGATTAAAGAACAAACAGGAAACGAACCTAATGAAGTTTTTGATGAAGCTATGAAAAACATCATGCCCGTACTTGAAGTTAAAGCTCGCCGTGTCGGTGGTTCTAACTACCAAGTGCCAATTGAAGTTCGCCCTGATCGTCGTTCAACTTTAGGTTTACGGTGGTTAGTAAGTTACGCACGTTTACGTGGGGAACATACAATGCCAGAACGTTTAGCTAAAGAAATCATGGATGCAGCAAACAATACTGGTGCATCAGTTAAGAAACGTGAAGATACACATAAAATGGCTGACGCTAACAAAGCATTCGCACATTACCGCTGGTAATTTTATAAAAGGATGGCTATTATATGATTTTGATAATCGATATAGTAGTCATTTTTTTGGATATATTTTAGAATTGGAAGGAGATCATACAAAATGGCAAATAAACGCGAATTTCCACTAGAAAAAACGCGTAATATTGGTATTGTTGCTCATATCGATGCTGGTAAGACAACAACTACTGAACGTATTTTATACTATACGGGTAAAATTCATAAAATTGGTGAAACTCATGAAGGAGCTTCACAAATGGATTGGATGGAACAAGAACAAGAACGTGGTATTACAATCACATCAGCTGCTACAACAGCTGAATGGAAAGAACATCGTATTAATATCATCGATACTCCAGGACATGTGGATTTCACTATTGAAGTTGAACGTTCACTTCGTGTCTTAGATGGAGCCGTTGTTGTTTTAGATGGTCAATCTGGTGTTGAACCACAAACTGAAAATGTTTGGCGTCAAGCAACAACATATTCAGTTCCTCGTATTGTATTCATCAATAAGATGGATAAAATGGGTGCTAACTTTGATTATTCAGTAGGTACAATCAAAGATCGTCTTCAAGTAAATGCTGTTCCTATCCAAATGCCAATTGGCGCTGAAGATGATTTTGAAGGTGTTATTGATTTAATCGAAATGAAAGCCGATTTATATGATAACGAAGATTTAGGTGCTACATGGGAAAGTATTGACGTTCCTGAAGAATATTTAGAAGAAGCTACAAAACGTCGCGAAGCTTTAGTTGAAGCCGTTGCTGATGTTGATGAAAAGCTTATGGAAAAATATCTTGATGGCGTTGAAATTACTAAAGATGAAATCAAAGCTGCTATCCGTAAAGCAACATTAAACCTTGAAATGTACCCAGTTCTTGCTGGTTCAGCATTTAAAAACAAGGGTGTTCAAATGATGTTGGATGCTGTTAATGATTTCTTACCATCTCCTTTAGATGTCAAACCTTATAACGCAACTGATCCTAAAACGGACGAACAAGTTGAAATTACAGCTGGCGATGATAAAGATTTCGCTGCTTTAGCTTTCAAAATTGCAACGGATCCATTCGTTGGTCGTTTGACATTCTTCCGTGTTTACTCAGGTACATTACAAGCTGGTTCATATGTTTTGAATTCTACTAAAGACACGCGTGAACGTGTTGGTCGTATTCTTCAAATGCATTCAAATCACCGTAATGAAATTCCTGAAGTATTCTCAGGTGATATCGCTGCTGCTATTGGTTTGAAAAACACGACAACTGGTGATTCTTTAACGGATGAAAAACACCCATTAATTCTTGAATCAATGGAATTCCCTGAACCAGTTATCCAAGTTTCTATCGAACCAAAAACAAAAGCTGATCAAGATAAGATGGATATCGGTTTACAAAAACTAGCTGAAGAAGATCCTTCATTCAAGGCAGAAACTAACCCTGAAACTGGTGAAACTTTAATCGCTGGGATGGGTGAATTGCATTTGGATATCATCGTTGATCGTATGAGACGTGAATTTAACGTTGAAGCTACTGTTGGTGAACCACAAGTTGCCTACCGTGAAACATTTACAAAAACTGTTTCTGCACAAGGTAAATTCGTTCGTCAATCCGGTGGTAAAGGTCAATATGGGGATGTTACGGTTGAATTCTCACCTAATGAAGAGGGTGGCGGTTTCGCATTCGAAGACGCTATCGTTGGTGGTGTTGTTCCTCGTGAATACATTCCTTCAGTTGAACAAGGTTTGAGAGAAGCTATGCAAAACGGTGTTCTTGCAGGTTACCCACTTATTGATGTTAAAGCCAAGTTATATGATGGATCATATCATGATGTCGATTCTAACGAATCAGCATTTAAAGTAGCTGCTTCAATGTCATTGAGAAATGCTGCTAAGAGTGCTGGTGCTGTTATCCTTGAACCAATGATGAAGGTTGAAGTTGTTGCTCCAGAAGATTACTTAGGTGATGTTATGGGACATGTAACTGCTCGTCGTGGACGTGTTGAAGGTATGGAAGCTCGCGGAAACGCACAAGTTGTTAACGCAATGGTTCCTCTTTCAGGTATGTTCGGTTACGCAACTACTTTACGTTCTTCAACACAAGGACGTGGTACATTTACAATGACATTTGATCATTATGAAGCTGTACCAAAAGCAATCCAAGAAGAAATTATGAAGAAAAACGGAACATCTGCTGACTAGTCAGCCGTTCTGAATTTTAAAAAGAAGTTATCGTTTATCGATAGCTTCTTTTTTTTGTGTTAAAATAACGATTGAATAAAAGTTGTTTCTGAAAAAAAGTGAATTATGATTTTCTAATGAGAAACTTTGAAAAAAAGAAAGAAAGCACTTGCCATAAGGCTTTATCTTTAGTAGTATAGATAAGTACCCAAAAACAGATGGCGTAGTTCGCCCTGTGGCAGGGTTTCATAGAATGAGCTAAGATGTGAAAGATTGCGACACGCCCGGCAGCTTTGCCACGCAAGGCGTGTCGGTCACTTACACGGAGCTAGTCTTATTTTTAAAATAGACGAAGGAGGGAACAAAATGGCAAAACAAAAAATTCGTATTCGCCTAAAGGCTTACGAACACCGTATTTTAGATCAATCTGCTGACAAGATTGTTGAAACTGCAAAAAGAACAGGGGCAACAATTTCTGGACCAATTCCATTGCCAACAGAACGTACATTATACACAGTTTTACGTTCACCACATAAGCATAAAGATTCACGTGAACAATTCGAAATGCTTACACATAAACGTTTGATTGATATCGTTAACCCAACACCTAAGACAGTTGATTCATTGATGAAACTTGACTTACCTAGTGGCGTTGATATTGAAATCAAATTATAAAACTCAGCAACAAAAATAAATTATAAACATATTGGAGGTGTACTTATGACTACAAAAGGAATCTTAGGAAAAAAAGTCGGTATGACACAAGTTTTTACTGAAAATGGTGAATTGGTACCAGTTACAGTGATTGAATCTACGCCAAACGTTGTTTTACAATTGAAAACAATTGAAAATGATGGTTACGAAGCAATTCAATTAGGTTACCAAGACAAACGTGAAGTATTAACAAACAAACCTGCTAAAGGTCATGCAGCAAAAGCAAATACTACTCCTAAGCGCTTCGTTCGTGAAATTAACGATGTCGTGCTTGGAGATTATACTGTGGGTGACGAAATCAAAGTTGATACTTTCTCAGCTGGAGACGTCGTTAACGTCACAGGTACGTCTAAGGGACATGGTTTCCAAGGAAATATCAAACGTTGGGGACAATCACGAGGTCCTATGACTCATGGTTCTCGTTACCATCGTCGTCCTGGTTCAATGGGTGCCGTTATTAACCGTGTATTCAAAGGTAAGAGATTACCAGGTCGCATGGGTGGCAAGCGCGTAACTGTCAAAAACTTGGAAGTTATCCGCGTTGACGTTGAAAGCAATGTTATCTTGATTAAAGGTAACGTGCCAGGCGCAAACAAATCATTAGTTACAATTAAAAACGTCACTAAAGACGCTAAATAACAGGAAGGAGGAATTTCAAAATGCCAACAGTCGCATTATTAAAACAAGATGGTACTAAAAATGGTGAAGTTGAATTAAACGACGCTATTTTTGGAATCGAACCTAACGACAATGTCATTTTTGACGCCGTAATCATGCAACGTGCATCATTACGTCAAGGAACTCATTCAGTTAAAAACAAAAGTGCAGTTTCAGGTGGTGGTAGAAAACCATGGCGCCAAAAAGGTACAGGTCGTGCTCGTCAAGGATCTATCCGTAGCCCACAATGGCGTGGTGGTGGTGTCGTATTTGGCCCTACTCCTCGTTCATACAGTTACAAATTACCTAAAAAAGTTCGTCGTTTAGCTCTTAAATCAGTACTTTCACAAAAAGTATTGGATAATGGCGTGGTTATGGTCGATGCTCTTAGCTTCGAACAACCAAAAACAAAGGCTTTCAAAGAAGTTTTAAGTAACTTAGATATCAACAAAAAAGTATTAATAGTTCTTGAACCTGGCAATGATTTCGTTGCTTTAGCAGCTCGTAACTTACCAAATGTTACAGTAGTAGAAGCTAAAGGTGTTAACGTTCTTGACGTTATCAACAACGACAAATTAGTCATGACTCAAGCAGCTCTTTCTCAAGTAGAGGAGGCTCTTTCATAATGGAATCAAGAGATATTATCTTACGCCCAGTCATCACCGAAGCAGCAATGGACAGAATGGCTGATAAAGTTTACACATTCGACGTTGATACTCGCGCAACTAAAATTGAAGTCAAAAAAGCTATCGAAGATATTTTTGGCGTTAAAGTTGTTAAAGTAAATATCATGAATGTTAAAGGTAAGTTAAAGCGTCAAGGTCGCTATGCCGGTTATACTAAAAAACGCCGTAAAGCAATCGTTACTTTAACTGCCGACTCAAAAGAAATTCAATTATTCGAAGAATAATCTAAAATTTTGTAAATAGGAGGAAAATAACGTGGGAATTAAAAAATTCAAACCAACCACTAACGGTCGTCGTAATATGACTGGTTCTGATTTCTCAGAAATTACTAAATCAACTCCTGAAAAATCATTACTAGAATCAAAAAGCAGAACTGCCGGCCGTAATAACTATGGTCGCATTACTGTTCGTCACCGTGGTGGTGGTCACAAACGTCAATACCGTTTGATCGATTTCAAGCGTGTTAAAGACAATGTAACAGCAACTGTTAAAGCAATCGAATATGATCCAAACCGTTCAGCTAATATTGCATTATTACAATATACTGATGGTATCAAATCATACATCATTGCTCCTAAAGGATTAGAAGTTGGCATGATGGTTCAATCTGGTAAAGAAGCAGATATCAAGGTTGGTAACGCATTAGCTCTTCAAGATATCCCAGTTGGTACAATTATCCATAATATAGAATTAAAACCAGGTAAGGGTGGACAACTTGCTCGTTCAGCCGGTGCTTCAGCACAATTACTTGGTAAAGAAGGTAAATACGTTCTTGTTCGTTTGACATCAGGCGAAGTTCGCATGATCTTGTCAACATGTCGTGCATCTATCGGTGCTGTCGGTAACGAACAACACGAATTAATCAAAATCGGTAAAGCTGGTCGTGCTCGTTGGGCCGGTAAACGTCCTACAGTTCGTGGATCAGTTATGAATCCTAACGATCATCCTCATGGTGGTGGTGAAGGTAAAGCTCCAATTGGTCGTCCATCACCTATGTCTCCTTGGGGTCAAAAGACGATGGGTTACAAAACACGTTCAAAGAAAAACCAATCAGACAAATTTATCGTACGTGGACGCAACAAAAAATAATAATTTGCTTGTTGCTTAAGCTATATTCCGGAAGGAGGATTCACATTGAGTCGTAGTCTAAAAAAAGGACCATTCGTCGATGAACATTTGATGAAAAAGGTCGAAGCACAAACTGATCAAGAAAAGAAAACAGTTATCAAGACATGGTCACGTCGTTCAACAATCTTCCCTAACTTCATTGGTCTAACAATCGCTGTATATGATGGACGCAAACACGTTCCAGTATTTATGCAAGAAGATATGGTTGGTCATAAGTTGGGTGAATTTGTTCCAACACGTACTTTCCGTGGTCACGGATCTGACGATAAGAAAACTACAGTTAAATAAAGGAGGTTATACACATGGCTGAACAAGTAACATCAGCAAAAGCAACCGCCAAAACTGTTCGTATTCCAGCGCGTAAAGCTCGCTTGGTAATCGATCTTATCAGAGGTAAAAGTGTTGCTGAAGCTATCGGTATTTTGAGATTTACTCCCAGAGCCGGAAGCCCAATCATTGAAAAAGTTTTACTTTCTGCTGTAGCTAATGCAGAAAATAATTTTGATTTAGATGGTGAAAACTTAATTATTAGTGATATCTTTGCTAACGAAGGACCAACGTTAAAACGTTTCCGTCCTCGTGCCAAAGGATCAGCTTCACCAATTAATAAACGTACGAGTCACATTACAGTAGTTGTATCTGAAGCTACAAAATAAGGAGGGATAACGCGTGGGTCAAAAAATAAATCCAACGGGATTACGTGTAGGTATCATTCGTGATTGGGATTCAAAATGGTATGCAGAAAAAGATTTTGCAAACTACCTTCATGAAGATTTACACATCCGTAAATACATTCAAGAAAAATTAACCGACGCTTCTGTCTCTATCGTTGAAATCGAACGCGCTGCAAAACGTGTTAACGTTTCAATCCATACTGCTAAACCTGGTATGGTTATCGGTAAAGGTGGAGCTGAAGTTGAAAAACTTCGTAAAGAATTAAATGATTTAACAGGTAAACGTGTGCATATCAACATTGTTGAAATCAAACGTCCTGATTTAGATGCTCAATTAGTCGGCGAAAACGTTGCGGAACAATTAGAAAACCGTGTCGCTTTCCGTCGTGCCGTTAAACAAGCTATGCAACGTACAATGCGCTCTGGTGCCAAAGGTATCAAAGTTCAAGTTGCTGGCCGTCTTAACGGAGCTGATATGTCTCGTGTTGAAAGCTACTCAGATGGTACAGTTCCATTACATACCTTAAGAGCAGATATTGACTACGCTTGGGTTGAAGCAATGACTACTTATGGTAAATTAGGCGTAAAAGTCTGGATCTACCGTGGCGAAATCTTACCAGCTAAGAAAAACGCTGTGAAAGGAGGGAAATAACCTATGTTAGTACCTAAACGTACAAAATTCCGTCGTGAATTCCGTGGTAAAATGCGTGGGGAAGCTAAAGGTGGCAAAGAAGTCGCTTTTGGAGAATTCGGTTTACAGGCTCTTGAATCATCATGGATCACTAACCGTCAAATCGAAGCTTCTCGTGTCGCAATTAACCGTCATATGAAACGTGGTGGGAAAGTATGGATTAAAATTTTCCCTCATAAATCATATACTGCAAAAGCAATTGGTGTTCGAATGGGTTCTGGTAAAGGTGCTCCTGAAGGATGGGTAGCTCCAGTTAAACGTGGAAAGATCATGTTTGAAGTTGCCGGTGTTCCCGAAGAAGTTGCTCGCGAAGCTTTACGCTTAGCATCAAACAAACTTCCAGTGAGAACTAAAATTGTAAAACGTGAGGAAGTAGGTGGCGAATCACATGAAGGCTAAGGAAATTAATGAATTAACCACTGCTGAAATGATTACCAAAGAACAAGAATTTAAAGATGAATTGTTTAACTTACGCTTCCAATTAGCTACCGGTCAATTAGAAAATACCGCACGCTTAAGTGAAGTACGTAAAACAATTGCTCGTATTAAAACGGCATTACGCCAACAAGAATTAAACAAGTAGATTACGAAAGGGAGGCCATTTACGCATGAGTGAAACTCGTAACCAACGTAAAGTCTATCAAGGACGCGTTGTATCCGACAAAATGGATAAAACGATTAGTGTTCTTATCGAAACATACAAGACACACAAAACCTACGGTAAACGTGTGACTTATTCTAAAAAATTCTATGCACATGATGAAAATAACGAAGCGAAAATCGGCGATATCGTTCAAATTATGGAAACTCGTCCGTTGTCAGCAACTAAGAGATTCCGTTTATTAGATATCGTTGAAAAAGCAGTTATTGCTTAAGCATAATTGCCATTCGTATTTCTAATTTGCTATTGAAAGGAGGACACTTACTGTGATACAAACAGAAAGTCGTTTAAAAATTGCCGACAATTCAGGCGCAAAAGAAATCTTAACTATTAAAGTTTTAGGTGGATCAAAGCGTAGAACTGCTAATATCGGTGACGTTATTGTTGCTACTGTTAAACATGCAACACCAGGTGGTGTTGTCAAAAAAGGTGAAGTTGTTAAAGCCGTAATCGTACGTACAAAATCAGGTGCTCATCGTGCTGATGGTTCTTACATCAAATTTGATGAAAATGCTGCTGTTATCATCCAAGATGACAAGAGCCCTAAAGGTACACGTATCTTTGGACCTGTTGCACGTGAATTACGTGATAACAATTTCATGAAGATTGTTTCTTTAGCACCCGAAGTATTATAAGAAATCCATCGGAAAACAAGGAGGTGCGCTAAATGTTCGTCAAAACTGGTGATAAAGTTCAATTAATTGCAGGTAAAGATAAAGGTAAACAAGGTACTGTTACTAAAGTTTTCCTTAAACAAGACCGTGTGATTGTTGAAGGTATCAATATTGCAAAAAAACATCAAAAACCTAGTAACTCGAATCCACAAGGTGGCATCGTGGATATTGAAGCACCAATTCACGTTTCAAACGTGATGCTTGTCGACCCTTCTACAAACGAACCAACTCGTGTTGGCTTCAAAGTTGTAGATGGTAAGAAAGTTAGAGTTTCTAAAAAATCAGGTGAAACTGTTAAATAGACCTACTGAAAGGAGGACACTTTCTTCATGACTAACCGTTTAAAAGAAAAGTTCACTAATGAAATTACACCATCTATGATGGAAAAATTTAACTACACATCAATTATGCAAACACCTCAAGTTGATAAAATTGTTATCAACATGGGTGTTGGTGATGCTGTTACTAATGCTAAAAATTTAGATAAAGCTGTTGAAGAATTAGCTTTGATCTCTGGTCAAAAACCATTGGTTACTAAAGCTAAGAAATCAATCGCTGGCTTCCGTTTACGTGAAGGCATGCCAATCGGTGCAAAAGTTACTTTACGTGGCGAACGCATGTACGATTTCTTAGATAAATTAGTTTCAGTTTCATTACCTCGTGTGCGTGATTTCCGTGGCGTTAGCAATAAAGCCTTTGATGGCCGTGGTAACTATACTTTAGGTGTTCGCGAACAATTAATTTTCCCAGAAATCGATTTTGATGATGTGGATAAGGTTCGTGGAATGGATATTGTTATTGTTACAACTGCTAATACTGATGAGGAATCAAAAGAATTACTCACACAATTGGGTATGCCGTTTTCTAAATAATAAGGAGGTTACAAAGCTTTGGCTAAAAAATCATTGATTGCAAAGAACAAACGTCCCGCAAAATTCTCTACGCAAGCTTACACACGTTGCGAACGTTGTGGTCGTCCACATTCTGTTTATCGTAAATTTAAATTATGCCGTATTTGTCTTCGTGACCTTGCTCACAAAGGCCAAATTCCTGGTATGAAAAAAGCTAGTTGGTAAATTTAAAAAGATAAGTTAAAGGAGGGTAAACTCAATGGTCATGACTGATCCGATCGCAGACTTTTTAACTCGTATCCGTAATGCAAACATGGTACGGCATGAGTCTTTAGAAGTACCTGCTTCAAAAATCAAACGTGATATCGCCGAAATCCTTAAAAATGAAGGTTTCGTACGTGATATCGAATACATCGATGATGACAAACAAGGTATTATCCGTGTATTTTTAAAATTTGGAAAAGACAATGAACGTGTAATCTCTGGTATTAAACGTATTTCAAAACCAGGATTACGTACGTACGTTCAAGCTGATGCAGTTCCTAAAGTATTAAATGGTTTAGGAATCGCAGTTATCTCAACATCAGAAGGTGTGATGACAGATAAAGATGCACGCGCCAAACAAATTGGTGGCGAAGTCTTAGCATACATCTGGTAATCAATTAATTCGTAAGGAGGTGTCACTCGCGTGAGTCGTATAGGTTATAAAGAAATCGTTCTTCCTGCTGGTGTAGAAGTTACACAAGAAGGTCAAATGGTTACAGTAAAAGGCCCCAAAGGTGAATTAACTCGTAAGTTTTCTAGTGCTATTACAATGCATGTAGAAGGTCTTTCAGTTAAATTTACTCGTGAAAGTGACGATAAAAGCACTCGTGCCTTACATGGTACAATGCGTGCCAACGTAAACAACATGGTTCTTGGAGTTACAGAAGGTTTCAAAAAAGAACTTGAGTTGATTGGTGTTGGTTATCGTGCACAATTACAAGGGAAAAAATTAGTATTAAATGTTGGTTATTCACATCCAGTGGATTTTGAAGAACGCGCAAACTTAACTGTTGAAGTTCCTGCAAATACAAGCATTATTATTTCAGGTATCAGTAAACAAGAAGTTGGCGATCTTGCCGCAGAAATTCGTGCCGTTCGTCCTCCAGAACCTTATAAAGGTAAAGGAATTCGTTACGTTGGCGAACATGTTCGTCGTAAAGAAGGTAAAACAGGTAAATAATGCTGCTTAGCATTACTTACTTTGTTTTTGAATAAAATCAAGAGGTGAAAATTGTGATTACAAAACCAGATAGAAATAAAACACGTTCAAAGCGTCATTTACGTGTTCGTGGTAAGATTTCTGGAACTGCAGAGTGCCCACGCTTAAACGTATTCCGTTCAAATAACCACATCTACGCTCAAGTAATTGATGACGTAGCGGGTGTAACGCTAGCAAGTGCCTCAACAATGGATAGTGATGTAACAGGCGATAGCAAAGTAGCAAAAGCTACTGCTGTCGGCGCATTAGTTGCTAAACGCGCTAATGACAAAGGTATCAAAGCTGTTGTTTTTGATCGTGGCGGATACTTATACCATGGACGCGTTGCTGCTTTAGCTGAAGCAGCTCGTGAAAATGGATTAGAATTCTAAGAAAGGGAGGAAATAGTTTATGACTTTCATTGATCCAACTCATTTAGATTTAGAAGATCGTGTTGTTGCGATTAACCGTGTTACTAAAGTTGTAAAAGGTGGACGTCGTCTACGTTTTGCTGCATTAGTTATTGTCGGTGATCACAATGGTCATGTAGGCTTCGGTACAGGTAAAGCTCAAGAAGTTCCTGAAGCAATCCGTAAAGCAGTTGAAGATGCTAAAAAGAACTTGATTGACGTACCTATGGTCGGTACGACACTTCCTCACGAAGTTCTCGGTCAATACAGTGGTGGACGCATTATGCTTAAACCAGCTGTTGAAGGTTCTGGAGTTGCCGCTGGTGGTTCAGTTCGTGCCGTTATGGAACTTGCTGGAGTATCAGATGTAACAAGTAAATCATTAGGTTCAAATACACCAATCAACGTTGTTCGCGCAACAATGGATGGTTTAAAGAAAATGAAGAGTGCTGAAGAAGTTGCTGCATTACGTGGCGTTTCTATCCAACACTTAGCTGACTAGGAGGACTAAAACATGACAGATTTGAAAATTACATTAAAACGCAGTGTCATCGGACGTCCTCAAAATCAACGCGAAATCGTTAAAGCTTTCGGTTTACACCGTATTAGCAGCTCTGTTATTCGTCCTAACGACGCAGTAACACGAGGCGTTATCGCAAAGATTTCTCATTTAGTGGACGTTGAAGAAGTTAAATAACATCAACATCTTGTTTGCAGTTTAAAATAAGGAGGTGCCAACCCTATGAAATTACATGAATTAAAACCAAGTGAAGGTTCTCGCTCAGTACGTAACCGTGTCGGACGTGGAACATCTTCTGGTAATGGTAAAACTTCTGGACGTGGTCAAAAAGGCCAAAAAGCCCGTAGTAAAGTACGTTTAGGTTTTGAAGGTGGACAAATGCCTTTATTCCGTCGTATGCCAAAACGTGGATTTAACAACATTAACCGTAAAGAATATGCAGTTGTCAATTTAGATAGCTTAAACAAATTCGAAAACGGTGCTGAAGTAACACCAGCTTTACTTGTTGAATCAGGTATTGTTAAGAACGAAAGATCAGGAATTAAAATTTTAGCTTCCGGCGAACTTAACAAGAAATTAACTGTTAAAGCAGGTAAATTCTCAGCTGCTGCTAAAGAAGCTATTGAAGCTGCCGGTGGTCAAACAGAGGTGATCTAATGCTTAAAGTGATGAAAAATGCATTAGCCGTGAAAGAAATCCGTCAAAAGATTTTTTTCACTTTATGCGTTTTAATTGTCTTTCGCTTAGGTACTTTTATAACAGTTCCTGGAATTAACCATGCTGCAATTGCTAGTGCAACAAGTAGTAACTTAGTTAGTCTTCTTAACACTTTTAGTGGTGGTGGATTAACTAACTACTCGATTTTCGCAATGGGGGTTTCACCCTACATTACCGCTCAAATTGTTATCCAATTACTACAGATGGACATTGTTCCTCGTTTTGTAGAATGGAGTAAGCAAGGTGAAGTTGGTCGTCGTAAATTGAATCAAGCTACGCGTTACCTAACAATTGTTTTAGCATTTGTTCAGTCTGTGGGTATCACTGCAGGGTTAGACTCATTGAGTAGTTTAGGTTTGGTTAAAAATCCAAGTACGGAAACATATGTTGTTCTGGGCATTATTTTAACAGCCGGAACAATGTTGACGACTTGGTTAGGTGATATGATTACTGAACGAGGTATTGGGAATGGTGTTTCCATGTTAATCATGGCAGGTATCGTTTCTCGTATCCCGGGTGGTATTAAACAGATTTTTAATGAACAAATTGTCCAAGCTGATAAAGGTGATCTTTGGGGGGGCATCTTGTTCATAGTAATCTTGTTCGTTGCAATTTTTGCAATCGTAACTTTTGTAACATATGTTCAACAGGCTAACTATAAGATTCCAATTCAATACACAAGACGAGTTGCTGGTGCGACGGATAGTTCATATCTGCCACTTAAGGTAAACGTTGCGGGTGTTATCCCCGTTATTTTTGCGAGTTCATTCATTGCAACTCCCCAAACTGTGCTTTTGGCTTTCCAAAGCTCACAAGGGGACGCGACTTGGTACAAAGTATTGAGTCAAGTTTTCAATATGCAAACGACATACGGTGCCATTCTTTATACCGTATTAATTGTCTTGTTCACATTCTTCTACGCTTTCGTTCAGGTAAATCCTGAGAAACTCTCAGAGAACTTACAAAAACAAGGAAGTTACATTCCAAGTGTTTGGCCTGGTAAAGCAACAGAAAAATATGTTTCAAAATTATTGATGCGTTTAAGTACCGTTGGTTCATTATTCTTAGGATTTGTTGCTTTAATTCCATTATTAGCATCAAGTATGTTTGGATTAGATGAATCAATTGGTTTAGGTGGTACTAGTCTGTTGATTGTTGTTGGTGTTGCTCTTGAAACAATTCGTCAATTAGAGGGTATGATGATGAAACGTAAGTACGTTGGATTCATTAGATAATCGATAAAAACAAATTTTAAACTGGGAATTAGGTTAGGCTGATGCCTAACCATTTCTCATATTAGGAGGATATTCATGACTAAAATGAACCTGATGTTAATGGGTTTACCTGGTGCAGGTAAGGGAACACAAGCTGAAAAGATTGTCGACGCTTTCCACATCGCTCATATCTCTACGGGGGACATCTTCCGTGCAGCAATGAAAAATGAAACACCAATGGGACTTGAAGCTAAAAAGTATATTGATCGTGGCGATCTTGTTCCTGATGAAGTCACAAATGGCATTGTCAAAGAACGATTAGCTGAGGATGATATTCAAGATGGCTACATGCTTGATGGGTTTCCAAGAAATATGGCGCAAGCTGTTGCCTTGGACGAAATCGGTAAAGACCTTGGAAAACCTCTTAACGCAGTCATTGACATTCATGTCGATCCTGAATCTCTAATTGAACGTTTAACTGGTCGTTACATTTGTCGCAACTGTGGTGCCACTTATCACAAAATCTTTAACCCCACAAAGGTTGAAGGAACATGTGATCGTTGTGGTCATCATGAATTTTATCAACGTGAAGATGACAAGCTTGAAACGGTTAAGAACCGTTTAGAAGTTAACATCAAAATGAATACACCGTTATTAGATTTTTATGAACAACGTCATCTATTGTATACAGTAGATGGCAACCGTGATATTGAAGATGTATTTGCAGATATTGAAACGATTTTAAACAATCTCAAGTAATCTGAGTATTCCGCCGCAAAGTAATTGTGCCGGAGTGACTAACTTGCATCTGAGATAGCGGTATGATAGAATAATTCCGGTTTATCTTTTCAGGAGGATATTTTTTATTAATATCCTGATAAGAACGGGTGAGAGTCTCTATTTCTCACCATTTTTACATGTAAAGTTAAAACACGATTTTAAGGAGGTACATTTACGTGGCGAAAGAAGAAGTAATTGAGATTGAGGGTACGGTCCGTGAAACGTTACCCAATGCGACTTTTCGAGTAGTACTTGAAAATGATCATGAAATTTTAGCTCATGTCTCAGGTAAAATCCGTAAGAATTATATTCGTATTTTACCTGGTGATAAAGTGACGGTTGAAATGTCTCCTTACGATTTAAGTAAGGGTCGTATTACTTATCGCTTTAAATAGATTGTACTTCAAAAACTTTTAGGAGGTATAATTCAATGAAAGTAAGACCATCAGTAAAACCAATGTGTGAACATTGTAAAGTTATCAAGCGCAAAGGTCGAGTTATGATCATTTGTAGCGCAAATCCAAAACATAAACAACGTCAAGGATAATAAAAATTAGGAGGTGTAATTGTTATGGCTCGTATTGCAGGTATTGATATTCCACGTGATAAAAGAATCGTGGTAGCATTAACTTACATTTATGGAATCGGTAATACTACTGCTGCTAAGATCTTGGTAGAAGCAGAAGTATCAGAAGATATTAGAACTCGTGATTTAACAACTGACCAAGAGGATGCAATCCGTAAAGTTGTTGATCAATTCAAAATTGAAGGTGACTTACGTCGCGAAATCAGTTTGAACATTAAACGTCTCCAAGAAATTGGAACGTACCGAGGCATGCGTCATCGTCGTGGTTTACCAGTTCGTGGACAAAACACGAAAAACAACGCTCGAACACGTAAAGGCCCAGCTACATCAATTGCAGGCCGCAAGAAATAATTACTAGATTAAGGAGGTAATACTATTTATGGCAACTAAGAAAGTTTCTCGCAAACGCCGTGTTAAAAAACATATTGAAGCCGGTGTTGCACATATTCATTCTACTTTTAACAATACACTTGTTATGATTACTGATGTTAACGGTAACGCCGTTGCATGGTCATCAGCTGGTGCATTAGGTTTTAGAGGTAGTCGTAAATCTACACCATTCGCAGCACAAATGGCAGCAGAAGCTGCAGCTAAAGGCTCAATGGAAAACGGTATGAAAACCGTTGAAGTAGCTGTTAAAGGACCTGGTTCTGGCCGTGAAGCCGCAATCCGTGCTTTACAAACTACTGGTCTCGAAGTAACCGCAATTCGCGATGTTACTCCGGTGCCTCATAATGGATGTCGTCCTCCAAAACGCCGTCGTGTTTAACGTGGATTAATATTCATTACGGAGTTGAACTTCATAATGTTTTCACTAGATTACACGTTACGTTTTGAAAGGGGTAAAGATAAGAATGATTGAATTTGAAAAACCAAATATTCATAAGATAGATGAAAGTCCTAACTATGGTAAATTTGTTGTAGAGCCACTTGAACGCGGTTATGGTACGACATTAGGTAATTCACTTCGTCGGATTCTACTATCTTCCTTACCAGGTGCATCTATTACTAATATTCAAATTGATGGCGTTTTACATGAGTTTTCAACTATTGAAGGCGTATTGGAAGATGTTACTCAAATTATCTTGAATATTAAGAAAGTTGCTTTGAAGTTAGCTGCTGACGAAGACCAATCCATCGAAATCGATGTGAAAGGTCCCGCAGAAGTTACTGCCGGTGACATCATTGGCAACAGTGATGTTGAAGTGTTAAATCCCGACTTGTACATTTGTACAGTCGCAGAAGGCGCATCTTTTCATGTTCGCATGAACGCTAGTAATGGTCGTGGATATGTATCTGCTGATCAAAACAAAGCGGAAGATATGCCAATCGGCGTATTACCAATTGACTCCATTTATACCCCAATCGAACGTGTGAACTACCAAGTAGAAAAAACACGTGTTGGTCAAAAAGATGATTATGACAAATTGACACTTGATGTTTGGACTAACGGTTCAATTACACCAAGCGAAGCCATTAGTTTGTCGGCTAAAATTTTAACTGAGCATTTGACTTTATTCGTTGATTTAACCGATGAAGCTAAAAATGCCGAAATTATGGTTGAAAAAGAAGAAACGCATAAAGAAAAAATGCTCGAAATGACGATTGAAGAACTTGATTTATCAGTTCGTTCATACAATTGTTTGAAACGTGCTGGTATCAACACGGTTCAAGAATTGACGAATAAATCCGAAGCTGACATGATGAAGGTCCGTAACTTAGGACGTAAATCGTTGGAAGAAGTTAAAGCTAAATTAGCTGCGCTTGATTTATCATTACGTCATGATGACTAATATTATATAGAGGGAGGGAACCTATTCATGAGTTACCGCAAATTAGGACGTACAAGTTCTCAACGTAAAGCAATGTTACGTGATTTAACAACAAGTCTTATTATCAACGAACGAATTGTGACTACTGAAGCTCGCGCTAAAGAAGTACGCAAATCTGCCGATAAAATGATTTCTTTAGGTAAACGTGGTGATTTGGCTTCACGTCGTCGTGCTGCTGCTTTCGTAAGAAACACAGTTGCTGACGTGAAAGAAGATGGTGACGATGTCACTGTTCAATCAGCATTACAAAAATTATTTTCTGATGTAGCTCCTCGTTACGCTGAACGTAATGGTGGATACACTAGAACTATGAAGACAATGCCTCGTCGTGGCGATGCCGCACAAATGGTTATTATTGAATTAGTATAATTCGTTAACAGATAATTTTTCACTTTGATTGATGATTAAAAACAAACGTTATGATGATGGAGTAATCTTAGTCTAGTTTGAAGGTCTTTCACGTTTGTGAATTGCCGGTCATCCTTCATAGTGATTTTTTATTGTCTAATGAGATTTTTAAAAGGGTTCTAAACACATTCAAGTAATGTGTTTAGAACCCTTTTTTTATGTCTGGAAACCTAGTATGATAATAATATTCTTAATCCAATCAGGAGGTAGCCCGATGTCGATTGAAGGTAGTCAACTTTATCGGTATGATCCTAAATATTTATCTGAAATTATTGCATTGTTTAATCGAACGGTTCAAGTCGTTAATCGACAGGATTACTCGCAATTAGAAATTAATGAATGGGTACAGGTGCACCCTGATTTGGACGAGTGGCATCGGCGGTTAACTCAGACGTATAGTTTGGTTGCCATAAGCGACGGAAAGGTCGTTGGGTTTAGTAATATTGATGCAAACGGGCAGATAGATTTATTGTATGTTTTGAGTCATATGATTCGGCAACAAATTGGCACACGATTACTTGCCGAATTAACCAACTACCAAAGACATTATTTACAAACAAAAATACAATCAGTAAATGCCTCAATAACTGCCGTTCCTTTTTTTGAACAACAAGGTTTTAAAGTAGTTCGAAAACAAAATAACTACCGACGACAACAAAATTTAATTAATTATCACATGGTGAGAACTATTGGACCAGAATACGGTTCTCAGCCTGTTCTGAACGGTCACAACTAAATCTCCATCAATAAATAATAAGTGCCTTATAATTGGAAATTAGACTCATAGTGATGAAGATATGGTCGGATTAGGGCGCATAATTAAAAGTATAAAGTTACCGGGTTAATTTTTGCCTGTGATATAATTCAAAACGTAATCTATTTTGTGAAGTGTGAGGACAAGCGGCATGACTGAAGTAATTAAAGTTGATCATTTAAATTATCAATATGAAGCACAAAAAGAACTGAATGAAATGGCGCTCAAAGATGTCTCCTTTACGATTAATAAGGGAGAGTGGGTCGCTATCATTGGTCATAATGGTAGTGGTAAAAGCACGCTATCAAAAAATATTAATGGCCTATTGGCTCCTAAGTCTGGTGAAATTACGGTTGATGGACTTGTGTTATCAACTGAAACAGTTTGGGACATTCGCCGTAAAATTGGAATTGTCTTTCAAAACCCAGATAATCAGTTCGTTGGAGCAACAGTTGAAGACGATGTGGCATTTGGACTTGAAAATAATGGTATTGAACGCAAAGAAATGCAAGAACGTGTCAGAGATGCGCTTGAACGTGTTGACATGTGGCAGTTTGCGGCCAAAGAACCGGCCAGATTATCTGGTGGGCAGAAACAACGGGTCGCAATCGCAGGAATTGTCGCTCTAAGGCCAGAAGTCATCATCTTGGATGAATCAACCAGTATGTTGGATCCTGAAGGTCGTGACGAGGTTTTGAGCTTAATTCATCAACTTAAAGATGAACGTGGGTTAACAATCATTTCAATTACACATGATATTAATGAAGCGGCAAGTGCCGATAAAATTATGGTGATGGATGGCGGACAACTTGTTAAACAGGGAACACCTGCCGAAATTTTTGCGCTCGGCGAACAATTAGTGGATATGGGTTTAGATGTCCCTTATCCGGAACGCTTAAAGGCAGCACTTAAAAAACGTCATTTTGACATTCCGGACGACTATATGACAGAGGAAGGCATGGTAGATTGGTTATGGCAATTAAATTCAACGAAGTAGCCTTTACCTACCAAAAAGGCACACCTTTCGAAAGTCAGGCTCTGCATGATATCAATCTTGAAATTGAGGATGGATCATTTACGGCAATCGTCGGGCACACAGGTTCTGGTAAATCGACGCTGTTACAACATTTAAATGGACTACTAAAGCCTACCGAAGGTGAAATTCAGATTGGTGAGCAGATAATAACGCCAGAAACGCCTAATAAAGCGCTGAACAATTTACGCAAACAGGTTGGAATTGTTTTTCAATTTCCGGAAGCACAACTCTTTGAAGAGACCGTCATTAAAGACGTGGCTTTTGCGCCAAAAAATTTCGGTAAAACAGAATCTGAGGCAGAAGCTATTGCTGCAAAAATGCTACAATTAGTTGGATTGCCAGAGAGTATCTATCAACAGTCTCCATTTGACCTCTCAGGGGGCCAAATGCGTCGAGTAGCAATAGCCGGCATCTTAGCTATGGAGCCTAAAATCCTTGTTTTAGACGAACCTACGGCAGGATTAGATCCTAGAGGCCGCGTTGACATGATGGCAATGTTCGAGGAACTCCATCGTGAACAAAATCTCACAATAATTTTGGTGACGCATCAAATGGATGACGTAGCGAATTATGCAGATCACGCCATTATTATGTCTAAAGGGACGATTATTAAATCGGGTACGCCGAGGGCTGTTTTTTCGGAACCAGATTTTTTATTGAATAACCATTTGAATGTGCCAACAACGACTTTATTTTCAAAAAAACTGACTGAAAAAGGGTTTTCTTTCGCCAATATGCCTTTAACGGAAGCTGAACTCGCTGATGACCTTGTCGCATTATTAAGTCGAAAAGGAGGTCATGACGCAAATGAATAAATTGATTTTAGGACGTTACATAGCAGGTGATTCACTTATTCACCGTCTAGATCCCCGAGCTAAATTAGTTCTGAGTTTCTATTTTGTCGGAATCATCTTCATGGCGAATAACTGGCAAAGTTTCTCGATGCTTTTAATCTTTACGTTGGGCTGTATTTTGGCGTCAAAAATTAGTCTGAGTTTCTTTCTAAAAGGTGTCCGGCCATTAATTTGGTTGATTATTTTCACGGTTGCTCTACAAATGCTATTTTCAAGTGGCGGCCAGATGTATTGGCACTGGGGAATCTTCAAAATTTCAGAGTTTGGTGTGACAAATGGATTATATATTTTTTGTCGATTTATTTTAATTATTTTCATGTCGACATTATTAACGTTATCGACGGCGCCATTACAATTAGCAGACGCGATTGAATCATTATTGAAACCCCTGAAAGCCATTAAATTTCCAGTTTATGAAATTGCCTTGATGTTATCAATTGCGCTACGATTTGTGCCAACATTGATGGATGAAACGGCTAAAATTATGAATGCGCAACGTGCTCGAGGCGTGAATTTTGGTCAAGGGTCGTTGATTAAACAAATGCAGTCAATTATTCCCTTGTTAATTCCATTATTCGTTAGTTCGTTCAATCGAGCAGAAGATTTAGCCATTGCGATGGAATCGCGTGGTTATCAAGGTGGCGAAGGCCGCACGAAATACCGAGTGCTTAAATGGCAAACAACGGATACGATGGCCTTTGTCTTATTTGCAGTCGTAACTGTTGCATTAGTCTATCTCAAAAATTAAGGATGAAGAAATATGTCAGTACGTTATAAAATTACAGTTGCTTATGATGGGGCAGCCTTTGCTGGATTTCAACGGCAACCAAACCAACGAACCGTTGAATCCGTATTGGAAAAAGCAGTCACAATTATGAGTAAGTCAGATGTACCGGTTAGAATTTATGGTTCTGGCCGAACAGATGCAGGCGTTCATGCATTAGGTCAAGTTTTTCATTTTGATTTCATGCATGAAATTCCAGAAATGAGTATGTTAAGGGCTTTGAATAGTTTATTACCGTTGGATGTTCAAGTTAAAAAGGCTGAACTGGTTAGTGACGATTTCCACTCACGGTATAGTACACATGGTAAACGTTACATGTATCGTGTGTCACAAGGAGAGTTCACGGATCCATTCAAACGATTCTACACGGGTCATTATAAATATAAAATCGATATCGCAAAAATTGAAGAGGCGTTACCTGATTTAGTTGGGGAACATGATTTTTCGAGTTTTGTGGCTGCAGGTAGTCAAGTCACCAATCATGTTCGAACGATTTATGAGGCAACCGTGAGAGAAGATAAAGAAAATCATGAAATTATTTTTGAGTTTTATGGTAATGGATTTCTTTACAACATGGTCCGAATTTTAGTCGCAACACTCCTAGAAATAGGGAACGGGCGGCGTCCAGTCCATGATATTCTACGGTTATATGAAGTGAAGGATCGACAACAGGCTCGAGAAACGGCTCCAGCCAGTGGATTATATTTAAAAAAGGTTTATTATCCGGATGAACTAGGGTAATATAGTAGTTATTGACAATATGAATACTAAGACAATTCTAAATCTGAAAAGGTGTTATTTATTTGTGGGATGCCCATAAATTAGATTGACAAATTGACTTTTAATAGTTAATATTATAAATGGTATTGTTTGCCCCACTGATAGGCCCCGGAAACTTATTTGAGTGTCAAACAAACAACATGAAAAAACGGAGGAAACAATCGTGCGTACAACTTATTTAGCAAAAAAAGGCGAAATAGAACGTAAATGGTATGTTATTGATGCAACCGATATCTCTTTAGGTCGCTTATCAACTGTCGTTGCTTCTATCTTACGCGGTAAAAACAAACCAACATTCACACCTAATGTGGATACTGGTGATAACGTTATTGTTATCAATGCAGAAAAGGTTGGTTTAACTGGTCACAAAGCTGACAGAAAATTATACCAACATCATACAGATCATCCAGGTGGTTTAAAGACTCGTACTGCCGGTGATTTCCGTGCCAACGATCCTGAAAAATTGATTGCTTTCTCTGTTAAAGGTATGCTTCCAAAAGGTACTCTTGGTAAAGAACAAGCATTGAAATTACACGTATATCGTGGTGCAGAACATGATCAACAAGCACAACAACCAGAAACTTTAGATATTACAAACTTAATTTAAGGAGGCAATTGAAATGGCTCAAGTCGTATATTCAGGAACAGGTCGTCGTAAAAACTCAGTAGCTCGCGTACGTTTAGTACCAGGTACTGGTAAAATTACTATTAACAACAAAGCAATTGAAGATTACATTCCATTTGCTAACTTACGTGAAGTTGTCTTACAACCATTCAACGCTACAGAAACATTAGGTAGTTATGATGTTTTAGTTAACGCTAATGGTGGTGGCTTCTCAGGTCAAGCTGGCGCAGTTCGCCATGGTATTTCTCGCGCATTGCTTACAGTAGATCCAGATTTCCGTGCCGCTCTTAAATCTGCAGGATTACTTACACGTGATCCTCGTATGAAAGAACGTAAGAAACCAGGTCTTAAGAAAGCTCGTAAAGCAAGTCAATTCTCAAAACGTTAATATACTCGTATATCAACATTTCAAGGCATCTTCCAATTTGGAGGGTGTCTTTTTTACGGAATAAAAATAATTCAGTTATGCTAAAGGCGCACACTATCATGAGTTGATAGTGTGCGCCTTATTTATTTAGTGGTAACTTTATTTGCTCTTTCAATTAAGGAAACAAATTGTAAAATGCTTTCCATCTGCTCATCAGTTAGTCCGCCCATTTTGAATGGTAAATCATCGGAAATCCCAAGTAAATAATCAGCAGATGTATCTAATATAATGCAAATTTTTGTCAACGTTTCAATTGATGGATAAGATAAGCCTTGTTCGTACCCGGAAATAGTTCCTTTACTAACATTTAGACGTATCGATAAGTCCCGTTGTGTAAGACGCTTTGATTTACGAATTGCTTTTAATTTTCCGCCAAAAAAGTCTATAGACATATGATTATCACCTCAATATTAAGGGTATCAAAGATTAATACGTGTTATGCACGTACCAAGTACAACCTATATTGTTAATTTAGTAGAGTTATGATATTATTACTGGTACAAAGTATTGCTTTTGCTGGTACTTTGATAAAAAGATTGTCGGTATACATGGTTGAATAAAACATACGGGATGGCGCTTTATATAGAGAAAAATTTGTTAAAAATAAAAGAAATTTATGTGGTTACTCAGAAATATTTAATTTTTATGAATATTGAAAATAAGATAATATGCGAGACCTTGATAATAGAGATATAAATAATAGATTTCTTTTCATTTTTTATATCCATTAAATAATTCACTCTTTATTTCAACTATTTTCTAACGATATATAGTTTAGTGGTTTTGGCATAATAAAAGGAGAGTGTAAGTTATGGGGAATAATAAAGTATATACAATTGGAAGAAGATTAGGAACTAAACCGAAAGAATACGCCTTTTCAGAGATAGAAGATAAATTAAAAGATGGGGATACAGTTGTCCTTAATTCAGATATCATTGATGCCGTTTCAATTCATGCACAAATTACGATTGATGGAAATGGTTATACTTTTTATGTACCAGAAGGTAAATCGGGAATAAACTTATATAATCATTGTAAGATCGAAAATTGCAATATGGTTCTTGGAGAGAATCGTAGTGGAATTGCGTCACGAGTATCTGGAGTGGAATTACACTTAGAAAATTTTACAGTGGCACATGAATCATCGAAGAATTTTTCCCTTTCCATTAGTGTATGGAAATTTCCTCTGAGTAAATTAATTTGTAATAACGTCGTAATTGATCAAGCACAGCTACGTACTAAAGAATTAAGTGGAGATAGTTTAACACTTGGGTCCGCAGAATTAGATAAAAGTGAAATAACATTTATGGAAAATGAAAAGTGGTCAGCGGTTAAAATAGATTTGGGAACATTAAATGCTGTAAATACTACTACGCTCGGGGTTTCGGGAAGAATTCAAGAACTCAATGCTTTAGAGGTTGGTGTAACTACATATGATAAAAATGATAAAATTTTAATAGATAAATTTACAATGGACATGGGTCTTGATCCTGATGGATTTTTAACAAATGAATTAATTGATGGCTTGAAAATATACGGAAATACTATAATAAAACAGGTTATTTCGCCTGAAGTAAACATTGATAGATATAAGAAATCAGCACGACTATTTTTGATTAATCCTAATAAAGATATAGTAGTAAATATAAGTGGAGAGTGGGCATTTATTAACAGGTGGGGAAATCGTGTTAATCGTGGGAATATAAACTTTAGAAATTATGAAGATAAAACACCTTGGTTTTTTTATGATGAGAGTTCACAGGTAATGTTAGTGGATGCGAAAATTAAACGTAAGAATAAATTTACCCCTAAACCAATCCCTAAGCCAGTACCTAAACCAAAATCAGCACAAAATAAACTTGATGAAATGATTGGTCTCACAGATGTTAAGAAAAAAGTTAAAACGTATATAGCTACAAGTATTGTTAATGAGATGCGGAAAAAAAAGGGTGAACCGGTTAATGAAAGTAGTTTGCATTTAATTTTTAGTGGAGCACCTGGAACAGGTAAAACACAAGTCGCAAGATTACTAGCAAGAATCTTATTTGAAAATGAAATTATTTCAAAACCTGATATAAAAGAAGTAACTGCAAAAGATATGATTGGAGAGTACACAGGACAAACATCTCCTAAAACGCATAATCTAATAATGAAGGCTAAGGGTGGAATTCTTTTTATTGATGAAGCTTATGAATTGGATCCAGAGGGTGGTAATGCTGGTACTTATAAGAGAGAGGCTATAACAACACTAGTTAAAGATATGGATGATTATCGATCGGATTTGATAGTCATTATGGCTGGTTACACTAAAAATATGGAAAAATTATTACAATCTAATCCAGGATTACCCAGTCGATTTGTTAACAAAATAAGTTTTCCAGATTATAGCGCCGAAGATTTGTTAGCAATCACTTATGTACAACTTGGACAACAAAAACAGAAATTAGACGATGATGCTAAAGTAGAACTTGAAAATTATATTTTGAAAGCTAAACAAAATAATCAAGTTGACGGAAACGGGCGTTGGGTTAGAAATATAATACAATTTATTAGTCAAGCTCGTGACGTTCGGATAGTTTCAGATGGTACTCTAAAAACGGATCCAGAAGCATTTAATAAAATAAAATTAACAGATGTTCGTGAAGGAATAGAAAACATTTAATATTGGGGGAAGTAATATGACTTTAAGAGATAGGGCTGGAAATGAGTACGAACAGGTATCAAACGGCAGCACGTCAGATGATACAATGGGGTGCTTTTTACTAGTTGGGGCTGTTATAGTGGGAATTATACTAGTAATATTAGCATTACCGGTTGTTGTTATTTGGAAAATTCTTATCAGGGGATTTTTGAAAGACAAAAATCAAAAGTATAATATAATAATAAATTCATTAAATGGATTTAAACGGTGGACGATAATGATTTGGATAACGATCGTTTATGCTACTCCGTATATCGAAGGTTATTTAACTTCTCAATATACGCGTAGTTATTTAAATACCAGGACCTCACTATACATTAGTTTAGTAGCAATAACGTTAATCGCTATTAATGCATATATGTTAAAAAATAAAAATTTAAATCCGTGGACCGGAACAGAAACTGTAAAATACCAATCTGTAACTCACGCAATTGGTATTTCTGAGTTTATTCTTTTAGGAGTTTTTGCTGTACTGATTCCATTCTCCTTAACGGCAGCAGCAATAATTTCTTTAATAGCCACCATTATAGGTTACTACGTAATTGAAAATTTCTTATGAAAATTAACTTCAGAAATAGAACTAAGTTTTGAGCTTAAAATGTATTTAGATGGGAGTACCTCTAAAAAGAAAGTGTGCTTAAATAAAGTTTGGAGAGAATAAATGAAAAATAAAATTATTATGGGATTTATGATAGTACTGGGAATGATCACTCTTTCGGCATGCGGTTCAAACACCTTGGATGGAAAGTATACGTATAAATCAAATACGTATACTTTTAAGGATAATAGAGTTGAACAAACTGTGGATGGAAAAATTGCTGGACCGGCAGGGACGTATACAGTCTCGGGTAATAAAATTATAATGAAACTTGCAAATATTACTACGGAGGCAAAACTTATAGATGGGAAAAAAGCGTTTAGTATTACCAGCTTACGAGATAGACCACACGGGGAAAACATATTAACGGCTAAAAATAGTAAAGATGGGTTAAAAGCAATTCCTAAACGTAAATATATTAAAGAATGATTAATGCCCTTTTTAGTATTTACTTTAGCTACATTGACTATGAAAAAGTAGATTAGAATTAAATTACATTTAACACTCTTGAGTAAACTTAAACTATTCATAAAAGGACTTACGCGATATTACGTGACGACGACAATGGTGTTACAGGATATAAAAATCGTCTGGTTCGCCAAACGGTTAACTGTCTTAGTAAAAGGGACAACATACGAAAAAAAACAGATAATAGATAGTAATTTTAATGTGAATTTTTGATAAAAAACAAAAAATGCAACATGAATAAATCATAAAGGACTTATTTCCAAGGATTTTTAGGGAATTGGTCTTTTATTTTAAGAAAAATAACCAGTTTGTGATGGTCTGATGCACTTATGGAAATTAATAAATTACGGGGGTAATAGGGATGAAGAACAAAAAAGTTGTATGGGTTGTAGCAATTATAGTTATTTTGGGTGGCGCATTTTACATATATAATCAGAAGCATGACAATGGGCCAAAGATAGAGGAACAGTTAAAAGGAATAGACAAAGAGGCAGTAGTTTTTGAAAAAGAAAAGAATGAAAGTAAGCAATTTAAAGAATTAGAAAAATTGATTAAAGAGTCAGACGAATACAAAAAAGGAACAGAAAAAAATAAAAAAGTCGTAAAACGTTATGATGATTCAATTTATCAAGCTAGAAAATTACTGAAAGATAAAAATGAGACAACTTTTGAAGAAAGTAAGATTACAAATCTGTCTAAAGCATCAACCAAAAATATTACGATGAAGGTAAATTCATTAAAGGTACTTTCTAAGAGACTCGAGATACAAGATGTGACTGTTTACGATAAAAAAGAACTTAATAATTTTAAATCAAAAGTAACTACTTTAAAGAAATCTTATGATAAACAACTTAACAAATCGGATAGCGAGTCAGACCAAAAGTCAGAATCCCAACCAACGAAAGTAAATGAACAAACGGATCAAACAATGGATCTTTCAAAGATTCAACAGGGAGACTATACGAGTTTACTGGGCGATTGGAGAGAGGTTGCCACATCTAGTAATCATCACGACGGAAATGGTAACACATGGGATTCCGCAGACGGCGCCAAACTTTCTGTAACTTTGAACCAACTTACTAATGAATCCATGAAGCTACAAGGTAAGACATTAACTGATAGTAATGGAAGTTCAGCAATGACATTTAAAGTGCAAAATGGATATTTGGCGGCAGATTCTGCGGATCAAATGGCTTCAATATTATGGGGCGTATCTTTTTACCCTAAAGGAGTGACAATGGCTAACTCAGGAGACGATAAGCCAGCGACCATAGACGATTCAAAAGATCGAATCACTGTCCGAACGAGTAACAATAGTTATTTACAGGTTTTTCAAAAAGTTGACGGAAGCACATCTGTTAAAAAAAGTTCAAATGTGAGTTCTACGGATAAGGCAAAGATGGATATTAATGAAATCAAAACGGGTGACTATGCAACCATTGATGGAACTTGGAAAAATAAACATGGACGTGAAATTAATGTAGGACATGATACCATGAAATTTACGGATATCACTGGATATAAGCAGGCCGGTGAAGTGAGAAATTTAAAACTAAATATTCCCGAGTTAAACTTAGCAAATGGTAAACCAAAGTTAGCGGGTCTTTATCAAAGCGGAGATGAATTGATGTATAAGCAGCAACTACAATCGGCAATAACTGATGGGGCGCTAAAATTAAAAGGTTCAGTTTCTCGTTCTGGCTTATTTGTCTTTTTCTTACCCAAGGGAACAAAAGGTGAACTGGTAGCTGGAGACATCAGCAAAGACAAGATAGTGGCCCTTAGTACTCAAGGAGCACTGTCAATGATGGTTACGGAATCGGACGTTTACTATAAAGTTAATTAACATATTTGCCCATCCCCCACAAATATGATAATCTATAACCAATCAACAAACGGGAGTGTGAAGAACATTGAAAAATACAAATCGTTAATCGAATATCTGTCGGCTAAGCATGGGGCGAAGTGTGTCCTTTTATGCGGGTTGGCTATTCAAACGGTTTGCAATTTCAATTCTTTTTCACATCTTAAAGAACCATTTTTTGATGCGTAACGATTGAAGAGCATATAACTGTATGCTCTTTTTTTGTGGACTCAAGTTGAGTGGGCCAATGGTCGACCTCACAAAGAAATGAGGTAATTACCATGGGAACAATACAAATTGAACAATTAAGTTTTCAATATGATGGACAGTTAGCACCAATATTTAACCGAGTTGATTTGCAATTAGACGCGAGTTGGAAGTTAGGGTTAATTGGTAGAAATGGTCGTGGAAAGACGACCTTATTTAGAATTTTACAGAACCAACTGCAGTATCAAGGGAAAATTAGAACCGATTTAGAATTTCAATACTTCCCTCAAACTGTTGAAAAGCCAGAAGAATCCGTCTGGTTAGTTATTAGGCGTGTGACAGGTTTAGAAGATTACGATCAGTGGCAGATTTTAATTGAGTTGGATAAGTTGGGTTTGCCTGAAAGTATTCTGGCAGAACCGTTTAACCAATTAAGTCCAGGGCAACAAACGAAGATATTATTGGCTAGTCTGTTTGTGGGCGAAGGAAAGTTTCAACTAATTGACGAACCAACGAATCATTTAGATGAAGCTGGACGCCAGGTTATTTCTGACTATTTACGGCAAAAATCAGGTTTTATCTTAATTAGCCATGACCGGTATTTTTTAAACGCTATTATAGACCATGTTATCTCCATTGACCGAGCTAAGATTAGCCAGTTTAAAGGAAATTATCGAACATGGGATGAAGAAAATACGGCGCGTAATAACTGGGAGCTCAATGAAAAAGAAAAATTACAGCGCGATATTAAACGGTTAGAAAGTGCGTCGCAGAAAAAAACGGGTTGGGCTAATCAAACGGAAGCCAAAGTCTCCAGTGCAGTCGACCGTGGATTTATTAGTCACAAGTCGGCAAAATCAATGAAACGCGCATTAAGTATCAAAAAAAGAGCCAACAAGGCAGTAGAAGAAAAACGGTCTCTCCTTAAGAATATCGATGTGGCAGAACCTTTAACCTTGAATTTTGAGCGTATCTCGTCAGAAAAATCATTATTAGAAGTTATTGATTTCTCGGCACTCCGAAAGGAAGTGGCGGTCAATCATCCAATCTCATTTAAAGTGAGATCAACGGAGCGACTTGTTATTCAAGGCGAGAATGGATCTGGTAAATCTAGTGTTATTTCAGCTATTTTGAATCATTTAGATTATCAAGGACAACAGCAACTAGCGGCGCCTTTAAAAGTCAGTTGGTTGCCGCAAGATTTTGATGGACTATCTGGCTCATTACAAGATTTTGCCGCAGAAAAGGCTGTTTCATATTCGTTATTATTAGATATGTTAAGAAAATTAGGCTTCGAACGGGATGAATTTACGAAAGATATTAGCCAAATGAGTATGGGGCAGAAGCGAAAAGTAGCGTTAAGTCGCTCATTAGTTGAACCGGCCGATTTATATATTTGGGATGAACCACTTAATTATTTGGACGTGATCACGCGACAACAAATTCAAGATGTCATTATGACGTTTCAACCACCAATGCTAATCATTGATCACGATAAGGAATTTGTTGAGGCGGTAGGGACAAAATTTATTGAAATTAAACGACATATTTGAAAGCTAAACCTTAGCTATTTAACGCTTCTATTGATATAAAGTGAGTCATAATGATATACTGTTACAAGCATCGTTATTTGATTGTATGTTAGTAAGTAATGCATACAAAATTGAAAGAGACCTAGAAGTTGATGATCCAAGAATCGACTTTATTTGAAGGCATTTATTCAGTAGATGAATCTTTAACTTTGAAAAAATTGTTAATTACTAGAGCAAGGAGGACACACCAATGGCTGATAAAGCAAAGACAGACAGAGAAAAAATGTTAGAAATCATTAAAAAGAAACAAACTGACGGTGGTAACTTCAACAAGAAGGCAACTGCTCGAAATGATCGCACTAAAATGCGTAAAGGTCCTAAAATATTTAAATAGTTGTAGGGAAAATAGTTCAGATAATATCTGGGCTATTTTTTTGCAATAAAGTTAGGTGTAATCGATAGTTAGGTTGATGCCAATATGATAAACTTAGCCCATCTAAATACGTCAAGGAGCCCCTAATGAAAACAGATAAAGATATAATTAAAGTGCTTAACCGGTTATCGGACCATTACGGCCCACAATACTGGTGGTCAAATGAAAATCCAATTTCTGATTGGGTGACGATGATTCTTATCCAACAATCTACTGGTGTCAATGTGGAGAAGGCGATGGTTAAACTAGACGGTTATTTAACGGTTGAACAACTTCAGTCAATGGATATAGAAGACTTACAAGAGCGCATTCGATCGGCAGGATTTTACAAACAAAAAAGTGCCTATATTAAAAATTTAATTAATTGGTTCGCTGAACACGGCGCGAATTTCGCTGATTTTGAAGAAATAACGACGACAGATTTACGTCAAGAATTATTGGCAATTAAAGGTATTGGACCCGAAACGGCAGACGATATATTATTATATACGTTTGGCCGTAATGTCTTTATCGCGGATCAATACGCAATGCGTTTATTTGGCCGTTTGGGTTTTGGCGAATACAAATCTTACAAAAAAATGCAAACTGATTTTACGGGAGCTGCTGAGAAGGTCCCACTAAACTTGTGTCGTGAATGGCATGCGGTGATTGATGAACACGGTAAAGCTTTTCGGAAAAATAAGAATCTGGACGAAAGTTGGTTACTTGCAGATTAGAAAATTTGGCTACTTTGGTAGTCTTATTTTTTGGTCGTTAATCGTGCGATGCCCGTTTTGACATCCCTCGTGGAAACAATTATACTTCAAATATGAAAGCGTTTTAAAAAGACTAAATGGGGGTTAAATAAAATGATTCCAGAGATTGAGTGGTTAGATACACCAGCCGTTTTCCGAGAGGGTCAGTTACCAGCTCATAGTGATCACCGTTACTACGCTACGGAAGCTGAGATGGCACTACAGAAGAGTTCATTTGAACAATCTTTGAACGGAACATGGCAATTCAGTTATAGTCCAAATGCAGCAAGCCGGCCAAAAAATTTCTTTCAGACGGATTTTGATGCGGAACAATTTGATCAAATTACGGTACCGCAGCATATCGAATTGGCGGGTTATGATCAATTCCATTATATAAATACGATGTATCCGTGGGAAGGTCATGAATATCGACGACCTGCTTTTTCAGAATTTAATCAGGATAACTTTACGGGGATGTTCAGTGCTGCAGAATACAATCCAGTCGGCTCGTATTTGCAGCATTTTGATTTGGATCCCGCACTGCAAAATAAACGCGTTATTATTCGCTTCTCGGGAGTCGAACAGGCAATGTATGTTTGGTTAAATGGTCACTTCTTAGGTTATGCAGAAGATAGTTTCACACCATCCGAATTTAATCTAACACCTTATTTAAAAGCGGAAGATAACCATTTGGCGGTGGAGGTTCATAAACGAAGTTCTGCAGCCTTTATTGAAGATCAAGACTTTTTCCGTTTCTTCGGAATTTTCCGAGATGTGACTTTATTAGCGCAACCGGAAACCCATTTAGATGACTTATGGGTTATTCCTGAATATGATGTTAACCAACAAACGGGACAATTAAATTTACAACTGCATTTTAGTGGTGCAACACGACGAGTACGCGTCACGTTTAAAGACCAAGAAAATCTGTTATTTAGTGATGAATTAACGAGCGCGCCAACCGTTGAGCAACACTACGATTTGGAACAGCCAGTTGTTGCCTGGCAAAATGAACGCCCTTATTTATATACGTTACAATTAGAAATTATGACTGATGAGGGCCAAGTTATTGAGGTGATTCAACAATTAGTCGGTTTCCGGAAAATTGAGATTAAAGATCGCGTAATGTTATTGAATGGTGAGCGTTTAATTATTAATGGTGTTAACCGACACGAATGGAATCCTAAAACGGGACGGACAATTTCTGATGCTGATGAGGCATGGGATGTTGACGCCATGTTACGTAATAACATTAATGCAGTCCGGACATCACATTATCCGGATCGGTTATCTTTCTATGATCGTTGTGACCAAGCCGGTATTTATATGATGGCTGAAACGAACTTGGAATCACATGGCTCATGGCAGAAAATGGGTGCGGTTGAACCTTCTTGGAATGTTCCTGGTTCAATGAATGAGTGGGAACCAGCTGTTTTAGATCGTGCTAAAAGTAATTTTGAACTTTTTAAAAATCATCCCTCAGTCTTGTTCTGGTCGTTAGGCAATGAATCATATGCCGGTAGCGTGCTAGAAAAAATGAATGCTTACTATAAACAACGAGATGCAACACGATTAGTTCATTACGAAGGTGTTTTCCGTGCAACTGAGTATAAGGACACGATTTCGGATGTTGAAAGTCGGATGTATGCAACACCAGATGAAATTAAAGCTTATTTAGACAACTCACCAAAGAAACCATTTATTTTGTGCGAATATATGCATGATATGGGGAATTCACTAGGCGGAATGAAATCTTATATTGATTTATTGCAGCAGTATGAGTCATACCAAGGTGGGTTTATTTGGGACTTTATTGATCAAGGACTATTGGTTGAAGACCCAGTAACGGGACAATCTGAGTTACGTTATGGTGGCGATTTTGATGATCGGCCATCTGATTACGAATTCTCGGGTGATGGACTTGTTTTTGCAACGCGTGAAGAAAAACCAGCAATGCAGGAGGTGAAATACTACTATGGCACAGACAAATAAGCAATTAGCCGTAATTTATGGGGATGTGACGCTTGGATTGAAAGGAGACGATTTCCATTATATCTTCTCTTATCAAACGGGTGGTCCAGAATCTTTTAGAATTCAAGGCAAAGAGTGGCTTTATCGTTCACCTAAACCAACTTTTTGGCGAGCGACTACCGATAATGATCGCGGTAATAAGTTTCCAGTGAAATCTGCAATGTGGTTGGGCGCTGATCAGTTTAGTCATAACCAATCAGTGTCTGTTGCCATTAATGGACAACCGATTGACTTACCCATTGCACCTGAAAATAATCGTTATACTGATCATGAAATCGCCGAAAAAGTTGAGATAAGCTATACTTATCTCACGACGACCGTGCCAGAAACGCAGGTGACGGTGACCTATACGGTTGAGCCAACCGGTAAGATGAATGTCGCAGTTGCTTATAAAGGACAAAAAGGATTACCATCTTTACCTGTCTTTGGGTTACGATTTATTATGCCAACGACGGCAACGCGTTTCTCTTACCAAGGCCTTTCTGGTGAAACATATCCGGATCGCATGGCAGGCGGTATACCGGGTCAATACGATGTTCAAGGTTTACCGGTAACGCCTTACCTGGTACCACAAGATTGTGGGATACATATGCAAACAGATTGGGTGACCATCTATCGTCAGGCAGTTTTAGATAATCGCATTCGACAGGTACCAGAAACTGGACTGAAATTTAGTGCAGTCAATCAACCTATTGCGTTTTCATGCTTGCCTTATACGGCTGAAGAATTAGAAAATGCGACCCATCATAGTGAATTACCAGCTGAACATCGAACTGTTCTATCAATTCTTGGTGCCGTTCGAGGCGTGGGTGGTATTGATAGTTGGGGCAGTGATGTTGAGTCTGACTATCAAATTGATGCGGAGAAGGATATTGAGTACCAGTTTGATATTTTGTTTTAGAAGGATCCTGCTCTCCAAATAGATTGAAAAAAATATAATAATTACTCTCAAGAACCTTCCAACCAGAAGGTTCTTTTTTTATTGACTTCAAATAAAAAGAATTATATTATGAAGTTAACTTCACATGAAGTTCATTTCATACTGAGAGGTAACAAACATGCGAAATAAAATTAAACAATACAGGACACAACTTGATTTAACGCAGGAGCAGTTAGCTGAAAAAGTCCAGGTTTCAAGTCGGACCATTATTTCACTTGAAAAAGGGAAGTATAAACCGTCGATTATGTTGGCTTATCGATTGAGTTTATTATTCGATTGTCGAATTGAAGACTTGTTTCAGCTAAAAGAAAACTTAGCATTGGAGGAAAGTTAAGATGAAAATTTATAGTTATCGTCATTTTATTACCGGAATATTCTTTACAATTATTGGAATTTCAACAATTTGGACAACGAATTTAACCTTCACGGATACTTTTGATTGGTTAGAACTGGGGAAATCACTCTTCTTTATTATTTGTTCTTTTTTGATTGCAGGTTACCAATTCTATATCACTTTTTCCAAAAAGGGATTGAAGGAACATGACCTTGAGGAAAAAGATGAACGTAATCAGTTAATTGATAAATCAGTCGATGCCATGATTGGCAAAATTGCGTATAACATGATTTTTGTTTTATCGCTGTTGTTCATTATTTTATGGGCAATTTTTAAAATCGGAACCCTTTTATGGATTGGGGCGGCATTCTCAATCTTGTATACGATGTTGTTATTTATTTCATTCGCGGTTATTGTCTACTATGAAAAGAAATTGTAGTACGATTTTAGATGTCTTTTTCAATTTGAAAGGCATCTTTTTAATTCCGAAAAAATAACCTATGCTATAATTTATGTATTAGAGAATTATCTGTGAAAATGAGCAAAGAGAAAGGGCCATATGAATCCACAATCAGTTTTAAAAGAAAAATTTGGTTACGATAATTTTCGTCAGGGCCAACAAGAAGTCATCGACGGAATCCTAGCCGGTGAAGATGTCTTAGCGATTATGCCAACGGGTGGCGGAAAGTCACTCTGTTACCAAATTCCAGCGCTTATCTTGGATGGATTAACGTTAGTTATTTCACCATTAATTTCATTAATGAAAGACCAAGTTGATGCCTTGAATGAAAATGGGATTGCGGCAACGTTTATTAATAGTACGCTAGACTATATGGAAGTTCGTGAACGCTTCAATCAGGCTGCGCGTGGCGAAGTGAAATTACTTTATGTGTCACCCGAACGTTTGGATTCTGATGGATTTATGGCCGATTTATCACAATTGAAAATTGATCTTGTAGCCGTTGATGAGGCACATTGTATTTCACAATGGGGGCATGATTTCCGTCCCAGTTATCTACGGCTGACAGAAACAATTCAACGGTTGAGTTCAAATCCAACTATTATTGCGTTGACGGCTACAGCAACGTCACAAGTGGCCGCAGACATCATGCAACGGCTTACGATTGTACATGAAGTCAAAACGGGATTTTCTCGTGAAAATTTAGCCTTTCAAGTGGTTAAAGACCAAAACAGTGATCGCTTCTTACTTGATTATTTGAAAGCGCAAAAGCAACAATCTGGTATTATTTACGCTAGTACACGAAAAGAAGTTGAACGGTTAACGAAATTAATTAAAAAGGCCAAAATTAAAGTGGCAATGTACCATGGTGGTATGAAAGAAGACGAACGCCGTCAGAATCAGGAAGACTTCTTGTATGATCGTGTACAAGTCATGATTGCGACTAATGCTTTTGGAATGGGTATTGATAAAAGTAATGTTCGATTCGTGATTCATGCTCAGATTCCGGGAAGTTTAGAAGCTTATTACCAAGAAGCTGGACGCGCGGGACGAGATGGGTTACCGAGTGAAGCTGTTTTACTCTTTAATTTAAAAGATGTTCAGATTCAACATTTCTTTATTGATCAGTCTGAGATGGATGAAATTAATAAGAAGCATGAATATCTTAAATTGCAAGAAATGACGCAATATGCGAATACGCAGCAATGTTTACAACAGACAATCGTGAATTATTTTGGCGATGAAGCACCAGAGTGTGGTCGCTGTAGTAATTGTTTGGACACACGGGATGCGCTAGATATTTCAATTGACGCCCAGAAAGTGTTATCGTGCGTAAAACGTATGGATGAACATTTTGGTAAAGGTTTGGTTGCCCAGGTTTTAACTGGATCGAAGGTACAAAAGGTCATGCAATTCAGATTTGATGAGTTGCCCACTTATGGCTTGATGAAAGATCGTTCGCAAAAAGAGGTTTCTGGATTAATCGACTATTTGGTGGCATCGGGATTCTTACAGGCATCAAGCGGACAATATCCCGTCTTACAGCTTGCTGCTGATGGTGTTGGGGTTTTGAAAGGCGAGACAAAAGTTACCCGTAAAATGGCCGTTAAAGTACGTCAGGCATTACCGGAAGATAATGAATTATTTGAAGAATTGAGACAATTACGTCGTGAATTGGCGGAAGAACAAGGCGTACCGCCATTTGTTATTTTCTCTGATAAAACGTTATATTCAATGTGCGAAATTATGCCGGAAACCTTAACAGAAATGTTAGACGTTAAAGGTGTCGGTGAAAGTAAATTAGAAAAATACGGCGAGTTATTCTTAGATATTTTAAACGCAGAAGATTAAATTCTTGAAGGAGAGTTCACATGACAATTTATGAGTACTGGCAAGCATTTAAAAAGGCAAACAATATTGAACATGATAACTACGATGCATGGGCATTTGGCGCTACTAAAAAGACATCGTTGGAATTGGGTCAACTAGTACTGGACGGCCTTAAAACGGCAACGTCATCAGCTTATGGTCTATATTTTGATGAAGAACCAATGCCTAAAGTTGGCGATTATAACGTTATTGTCGATTACAAAGACAATCCGATGGCTATCACGAAAACAACTAAAGTCTACACGACGCCATATAACGAAGTTACAGAAGCGCATGCTTTTCTTGAAGGCGAGGGTGACCGGACATTAGCTTATTGGCGTAGCGTTCATCAACCTTTTTTTGAAGAAGATTTAGAGAGTGTCAATAAAAAATTTGACGAGACAATGCCTGTCTTATGTGAAGAATTTGAATTGGTTTTTCCAACTGAAACAACGGAGGCATAAAAAATGAAAATTGAACATATTGGTTTATGGGTAGCAGATCTCGAAGGCATGCGTGATTTCTACGTGACAAATTTTAACGCTACGTTTGGCGAACGTTATGATAATGTCACTAAAGGATTCTCTTCATATTTTATGAGTTTTCCGGACGGTCAAGCCCGTTTAGAGATTATGACAAGAACGGACATTACAACGCGCTATCCGACTGGTCAAGGTTACGCACATCTTGCATTTTCCGTTGGCAGTCATGTGATTGTTGACCAAATGGTCGTTGATTTCAAGGCTGCCGGGATAGGGGTAATTGGCGAGCCTCGGATAACTGGGGATGGCTACTATGAAGCTGTAATCCTAGATCCTGAAGGTAATCAAATTGAACTTGTTGGTTAAACAAATAGCGCTCATTTATTGAGCGTTATTTTTTTGTCAAAATTAAATTGGTACTTAACAAGTAACTTATTTATAATTAAATGAAAGCGATTTAAAAGAAACGGAGAATACTCATGAATTTTGGCATAATTGGTTATGGTAATATTGCGAAACGTTTTTTCAACAGCATACAACACACAGAAAATGGAAGGGTAACGGCAATTGGATCGAAATCATTAACCGTTAACGACCAATTCAAAATAGAGAATCCTGGTATAACTGTTTATGATTCTTATCAGGCCGTTTTAGAGGACGATACGATTGATGGTGTCTATATTGCCTTACCGCACATGATGCACAAAGAATGGTCGCTAAAGGCATTAGCGTTAAAAATACCCGTCTTTTGTGAAAAACCTGCCGTTTTAACAACTGCTGATATGAAAGAAATTGAGCTTGCCTCGGTGCAAAACAAAACATTATTTATGGAAGCATTCAAGACGAAATTTAACGCGGGGATGGATCATTTAAAAAAAGACTTAGATTTAATTGGACCCATTCAAACGTTATCGGCTAATTTCTGTTCAAACGCTATTCCGGAACAAAAACCAACCTCATATTTACTACAAAAGGGCCAAGGTGGGGCTTTAAATGATATTGGCACGTATCCAATTGGGTTCGTATTAGATATTGTGGCAACTCCAATTCGAAAAATTAATCCCACAATGGAAATGCACAATGGGATTGATGAAAGTTTTTCGGCAACTATTTATTTTGAAAATGGCGTACAGGCTTTTATCGAAGGGGCCATTAATGAAGCCAAAGAACGGGTTGCCATTATTTCAGGGCAACGGGGACAAATCACAATTCCGATGTACAACAGAATTGAAGATTATACGATTACGTTGACGAATGGGCAAAAAATTGACCGTCATTATTTTATTGCGGGGGATGATATGACGCTTGAAATTCAGGCCTTTATTGATTTAGTGGAAGTTGGGGCGAGCGAGTCTCACAGACATAGTTTGCAAGATACATTTGATATTATTCAAGTGATTGAGAAGATTAGACAAGATAAATGATGATAAAATACCTTTTGACAGCGCTTTCTTAATTTGGTATACTTATCTTGTCAAATAAGGGCTGTAACTGATTAGATCAGGCGTTACCTATTGATAACTACTTTTTGTGGTTATCAATAGGTAATTTTTTTTGAAAAAATGAGTATCAGCTTGTTTTGACGGCAACATGGTACATAAGAACGACAAAAAAACTTTGAAGGAGCGTAATGATATGTATAAAACAGATTATCCAAAAGGGTTTAAAGATGGTTTCTTATGGGGTGGCGCAACGGCCGCTAACCAAGTTGAAGGTGGCTGGAATTTAGATGGAAAAGGGATGACGACTGCTGAAGTTATTCGGAAATCTGAAAAAAGAACTGAAATGAATTTGGGTTCTGTCACAATGAAAGCTATTGAAGAAGCGATGGCTGATACGACCACTGACCATTACCCAAAACGTCGTGGCATTGATTTTTACCATAATTATAAAGAAGATATAAAATTATTCGCAGAAATGGGATTCAAATCATACCGAATGTCGATGGCATGGGCACGTATTTTCCCTAATGGTAACGAAACAGAACCGAATGAAGCCGGATTGGCTTTTTATGACCGTGTCTTTGATGAATTAGCAAAATATGATATTGAACCCGTTGTGACATTATCACATTATGAGATGCCACTCGACTTGACGATTAAACAAAATGGATGGGCAAGTCGTGATACAATCACAAGTTTTACACGTTACACAGATGTTGTCCTTAAGCGTTTCAGAGATAAGGTTAGGTATTGGCTAACTTTTAATGAAATTAACGTTAGCTCATTTGGGTTTATGGAAACGGGTGCCGTAGATAGTGAATTAACGGAAAAGGAACAATTACAAATTCGTTATCAGGCAGTTCATCATCAATTTATTGCTAGTGCATTGGTCGTTGAACAAGCACGGAAGATTAATCCTAACTTTGAGGTGGGATGTATGCTTGCGAGAATGCAAACTTATCCCTCAACACCAAATCCGGCAGATGTTCGGGCCGCTCAAGAAAATGATAATTTAAACTTATTCTTCACGGATGTTCAGGTCCGTGGTGAATATCCAGAATACATGAACCGTTACTTCAGAGAAAATGACGTACATATATCAATGGAACCCGGGGATGAGGCAATTCTTAAAATGGGAACGGTGTCCTACCTTAGTTTTAGTTACTATATGTCAATGGTCACGTCGGCTGGCAAAACAGGTGACACGTCGTTGGGAAACATGATTAACGGTGAAAAGAATCCATACTTAGAAACAAGTGACTGGGGTTGGCAAATTGACCCAGTCGGGTTACGAATTACGTTGAACGCAATGTGGGATCGTTACCGAGTGCCGTTATTTATTGTTGAAAATGGGATTGGCGCTCTTGATAAGTTAGGGGCGGATGGTAAAGTTCACGACGATTACCGAATTAAATACCTTGAAGAACATATTATCCAAATGAAAGAGGCAGTTATGGATGGCGTCGATTTAATGGGTTATACCATGTGGGGTTGCATTGATTTGATTAGTGCATCGACTTCCGAAATGAGTAAACGTTATGGATTCATTTATGTGGATCAAGATGACGACGGTAATGGCTCATTGAAACGTTACAAGAAGGATAGTTTTGATTGGTACAAGCAAGTTATTGAGGCTAATGGTCAAAATATTTAAAGACAGATTTTATCCGGCGAAAAAGAGAAATATAATGAATTTAAATGACATCAAAGATGGGCTAGTCGTTTCTTGTCAGGCACTTGAAAATGAACCGTTATACAGTTCATTTATTATGGGAAAAATGGCTTTGGCAGCAGAACTAGGTGGCGCCGTTGGGATTCGTGCCAATTCAGTAGCCGACATTTTAGAAATTAAAAAACAGGTGAATCTCCCGTTAATTGGGATAATAAAACGAGACTATCCTGATTCAGAAGTTTATATTACGGCGACTATGAAGGAAGTAAATGAGTTACTGACAACGGATGCCGAAATTATTGCGATGGACGCAACTGTTCGAGATCGTCCAAATCATGAATCCGTTACAGATTTAGTCGGCAAAATTCATGCGGAAAACAGACTAGTAATGGCAGATATTTCGACTTACGAAGAAGGCATTATGGCCGAAAAAAATGGCTTTGACATGGTTTCTACTACGCTTTCTGGCTATACGGATTACACGGATGAAAGAGACAATCCAGATTTTGAATTATTAAAAAAATTGGTTGGAAATCTTAAAATTCCCGTGATTATGGAAGGTCATACAACAACGCCGGAAGAAGTAAAAAAAGCCTTGAATATGGGCGCGTTCTCAGCTGTTGTGGGTGGTGTTATAACAAGACCACAACAAATTACGCAACGATTCGTTGATAAAATAAGTTAAGACAATTGTAAAAATTAAGGAACGCCTTATCAGGGAGCAAGATAATTATGATAAGGTGTCCCTTTGTGCGGATAAAAATTAGAATTCAAGATACATAAAAAATTATATTAATTATTTTTATTATTGGGCTTAGGCGCGTTATGATGGGCATGAACGTTTGTATTATAAATGCCATAAAGTCCCATTTTAAAAGTAATTTTAACAAATGACTCTATAAGTGGTATTCTTATACTATGATAAAAACTGAGAGAGAAAAGATGTCAGATGGTGAACCGTATGAGCAGTTTGATCCGGAATTAGTTGAACGACGAGAACTAATTCGGAGAGAACTGCTGACAATTAACCAACTTGACGATAATAAACAACAGAATACAAATATTAAAGCATTATTGGCTGATTCCGGTGACGACTTTTGGGCCGAAACGGGAATCGAATTTGATTATGGATTTAATATTCATATCGGAAATCACTTTTATGCGAACTACCATTTAACGATGTTGGACACTTGTCCGATCACGATTGGTGATCATTGTTACATTGGTCCAGACGTTGGCTTCTACACACCAGTACATCCCTTATCCGCAAAATTACGTAACGCGGATGTCGAAATGGGTAAACCAATTACGGTTGGCGATAGTGTCTGGATGGGTGGACACGTCACGATTTTACCAGGCGTTACGCTTGGTAACCGTGTCGTAGTTGGCGCCGGATCAGTAGTAACAAAGTCGTTCGGTGATGATCTCGTAATTGCGGGTAACCCAGCACGAATTATTCGTTATCTAGATGATAATGGAGACGTGAGCCCAGGTTAGCGATTCGATAGAATATTAACTATTAATTAACGTTATGAGTATTTGTATAAGATGGCAAGCTAACAAGCACGCTGTGCAGATATCCCTAGTGGAGAAACTGTACCGGTGTGTTTTTTTGTGCAAATAAAAGTGAAGTTGTTGGGATGAGTGCGAGGCGCACTCTAAATTTAGGAGGAATTTTTTATTTTAGAAAAACAAAATATCGATAAAAAAATGTTTGTACCAACTGTGGCACTATTTATTTTAGTGTCAGTCGGATTATTGCTTGGTGGCTCAGGTTTGAAGCTAGCATTGGGTTCTGCGATGGACGCCATTACGGCTCATCTGAGTTGGGTTTATCTTGGCATATATATTCTTAATTTTGTTTTCTTTTTATATATTGCATTGAGTCATTACGGTAGAATAACCCTCGGTAATAAAGGCGAAAAGCCCGCATACAATGATTTTAAATGGGGAAGTATGGTTTTTGCGACTGCCATTGATGCTAGTATTTTGATGCTTAGCATGGTTGATCCACTTCGTTACGTACAACAACCATTGTTTGGCGCTAAAGCGATGTCACCTGTTAATTATCAAAATGCACATATGATGGGCCAATTCGATTGGGGTCCAATGGCTTGGATGATGTTTGCGTCATCGGCCGTAATTATTTCGTACGTTATGTATGTAAAAAAAGTAAAAGTGATGTGTGTCAGTGATGTCATCCCTATGTTAAAAGGGGACCAAGCTTATAAAAAAATCTTACGTAAAATTGTTGATTTTTTAGTTGTCTTTGGCATTATGGGCGGTGTTGGCTCATCAGTCGGAATGGAAATCCCAGTATTGTCACGAATTATCGCAACACTAACGGGTGTTCCAGATACAATTTTGTTAAAATTAGCCTTGTTTGTAGTCTTGTTTTCTATTTTTACGTTAACAATGTTCAAGGGAATTAAGGGCGGAATTGACCGCTTAAGTTCAGCACATATCTGGACGGCAATTGGGTTCTTATTAATTGTTTTATTAGTAGGTCCAACGTTATATATTTTAAAATCAGAAGGACATAGCCTTGTACTGATGGTGACACAATTTGTCGCAATGAGTACAGGGACTGCATCAGGGTTGGGCCATGCGGTTGATCCTGTTAAATCAGAAACTATTTTTTATTGGGGTTGGTGGTTAACATTCATGCCATTTATGGGCTTATTCATTGCTAGAATTTCACGTGGTCGAACAATTCGTCAAGTCATTTTAGGGATGTTAGCGTATGGCGCATTAGGCTGTATGAGTTTCTATGCAATCTTAGGTGGCTACTCACTTTATCTTCAGCAAAGTGGAGCCGTTGACCTTATTCATACCTTGAATGTTTACGGTCAGGCCGCAGCAATCGCGCAAGTCATTTCGACGTTGCCTTTTAAATACGTCATGTTAGTTATATACGCAATTTCGTGTTTTATTTTCTTAGCAACCACCATTTCTTCATCAGCATACATTGTGTCGGCATTTACTAGTACAAAACTTGGACCAGCACAACAACCAAGTTTATTTAATCGCTTAGTTTGGATGGCAATCTTTATGTTATTCTCATTCGGGATTGTCTTTGTTGGTGGATTCAAAACCATTCAAGCAATTTGTTTAATGGCCGGGTTCCCGTTGATTTTTGTATCATTATTATTGATTATTTCAACGTGGCAATATTTGGCACATGATCATTCAACGGAAAGCGTCCATACTTCATTTATGAAGATGATTGGAAAAGCAGTTAAAAAGAATATCGCTGCACAACAACATGTGATACACGATATGATTCATTAAAAATAGGTAAGATTACGGTCACTTCAGTTTCTTGGAGTGGCTTTTTTAGTACTGTGAATTGATAGGGAACATTGGTATAATTCACTTATAATTACTTACGCTCTGCGACAACGTAAGTTCGGAGGAGAGGCGATATTATGGCCGAAAGTGAAGCACAACTTGAAGAACGTTTTATTGGGTATCTAGAAAAATTAAATTATAAACGAGTCGAATTACGTTCGCTTGATGAAATGATTGCACATTTTAGAGCAATATTAAATCAACGTAACGCTGACAAATTAAATGGGAAATTATTAACGGATGGCGAATTTTCACGAATCATGTCGAAGTTAACAAGTGGGAATGCGTATGCAACTGCGCACATATTAAGAGATCAAACATTAACGATCCAAAGGGATGATACTAATGAACCAACGTTGTATCTGAACTATTTTGATACGAAAAATGCGAATAATAATGTTTATGAAGTCACAAATCAAGTAACCGTGATGGGAGTTAATGAACACGAAAATCGTTATGATGTAACGATTTTGGTTAACGGATTACCACTTGTTCAAGTTGAATTGAAAAAACGTGGTGTTGAGAATCATCAAGCCTTCAATCAAATTGGACGTTATCGACAAGTTTCTTATCAAAATCTTTTTAGGTTTATTCAGATTTTTGTGATTTCAAACGGTGTTAATTCACAGTATATGTCTAATACCGACGGTAAGATTAGTGCAGACTTCCTATTTAATTGGACGGACGAAGGAAATCATCGGTTTAATGAAATTCAAGATTTTACGAACTCATTTTTAGAAATTAACCGACTGCATTCAATGATTTCAAAGTACTTTATTTTTGATGAACGAAAAAAAGTCTTGATGGTGATGCGACCTTATCAAGTATATGCGACAGAGGCGTTAGTGAACCATGCGCTAACAACGAATGAGAATGGGTATATCTGGCATACAACGGGTTCGGGTAAAACCGTAACGTCGTTCAAAGCAGCAACGTTGCTGGCCCAAGAAGAAAGCATTGAAAAAGTTATTTTTATGTTAGATCGTGCTGATTTGAATAAGCAGACGACCGATAATTTTACGGCGTTTTCTGAAGAACTAGATTTATTGAGCGGGACAGAATCGACCTATGACTTAGTTAGACAACTTAAAGGACAAGAGACACAAGTTGTCATTACAACTATTCAAAAAATGAATTATGCAGTCACCCGTCATGAAGCGGGATTAGCAGCATTAAAAGATAAAAAAGTTGTTTTTATTGTAGATGAAGCTCATCGGACAACTTTTGGTGAACAACAAAAGGCTATCAATGGTTTCTTTTCGAAAGCACAGTGGTTTGGATTTACCGGAACGCCAAGATTCAAACAGAATCCGGCGGGCGATGGTAGAACAACCGATGATATTTTTACAACAATGCTACATTCGTATCTAATAACGGATGCGATTCGAGATAAAAATGTTTTAGGTTTCCAAATTGACTATATGAGTACGCTTAAAATGGCAAACGCGGTTGATGATGGTGAAAAAGTAGTTGGAATTGATACCCAAGAAGTTTATGAATCTGAAGAGCGTATTGCCACAGTAACTAAAAATATTTTAGGACAACATCTGCAACGAACACGTAATGGTAAATTTAATGCCTTTTTAACGGTTAAAGATACTAAGTTAGCAGTTGCTTATTATGATGAATTTAACAAGCAACTAGCTGATTCTAAAAAAGACATTAAGGTGGCAACTATTTTTACATGGGCGGCAAATGAGGATGGTAATGAAGATGAGTCAACTCAATCTCATTCACAATTACAAATGGACCGAATTATAGATAATTATAATAAAACGTACCATACGCAGCATTCGACGAATGAGTTCAGAAAGTATGCTGAAGACGTTCAAAATCGCGTGGAAAAAAATGATCCATTAAATCGGATTGATATTTTAATTGTGGTCAACATGATGTTGACTGGATTTGATTCTAAAACTCTGAACACGCTGTACGTCGACAAAAATTTGGAATATCACAATTTAATCCAAGCTTATTCAAGAACAAACCGTGTTTATGATATGAATTTAAAACCATTTGGACAAATTGTTGCTTACCGTAAGTTAAAAGAACAAACGGATGAAGCACTTGAGTTATTTGGGGCAACTAATAGTGTAGGTGCCTTTTTACAGCCACCTTTTAATGACATCAAAACCGATTATCAAAAAGCAATTGATGAGTTACTTGAATATGTGGGAACACCACAAATGGTTGATGATTTACCGGATGAAGAGGCACAAAGTAAATTTATTAAACTTTTTAGAACGCTCGCTCGAGTTGAACGAAAAATGGAAGGATATGCTGAATTTGATTTAGCTAAATCTGGTTCAGAGTTTGGTTTTACTGAACAAGATATGAATGACTATCGTTCAAAATATTTGGATATTTATATTGGCCGAGGGGTTCATGACAAGGCCTCAATTCTTGATGAAATCGATTTTGAAATTGATCTTATTGAGGAAAATACAATCAATACAAGATACATCAAAGGCTTAATTGGACAACTTGACTTAGCCGCTCCAGAGGATGAGCGCAGGAAGGCAGTTAAAGAATTGATAGATGGAATTAAGAGTTCTAACGATGCTAACCTTTTTTTGAAACGAGACTTATTGATCTCATTTCTTGAAAATGAGGTACCCAGCTTAAGTTCAGATATTAAAATTGAAGATGCGTTGTTAGATTTCTTTGAAGAACAAGAAAAAATTGCTGTTCAAACGTATTCGAAAGAAAATGACGTTCCAGAATCAGCGATTAACGAAACGATTAGTGAGTATAAGTTCACTGGTCGAGAGAAGAAAGAGTCACTGAAAAAAGGAATCGGCGCACCGCTTAAAAATAAACGGAAAATTGAATCAGCATTGAAATTCGCCATTCAAACCGTTAAAAAATTCACTATAGGAGTTTAATTAATGACTGAAAATACGGATACTGTACAGCAACAACAGGCCAACCTACAAAAAGCACTTTGGGCCGCCGCAAATGATTTACGTAGTAACATGGATGCCAGTGAATTTAGGAATTATTTGCTTGGTATGATTTTTTATCGGTATTTATCACAAAAAACAGCAAAATATGTGGACACTTTACTGGAAGATTATCCTGAATTAACAACTTATCAAGAATTGGTTGCGGAAGCTGGGGAAGAAGACGTTCGCGCCGAATTGTTAGATACGCTTGGTTATGTCGTATTACCTGAAGATTTATTTTCTAATATGATTAAAGAAATATCTGCTAATAACTTTTCTGTTGAACATTTAGAAATTGCAGTAAACCGTGTTCAAAGTTCAACAATCGGAACGGATTCAGAACAAGATTTTGACCATCTGTTTGACGATATGGATTTGAGTTCAACCCGTTTAGGTAGTTCGGTGACGGCTAGATCTGGTTTGATTGCGAAAGTAATGCTCTCAATTAATTCAATTGAAACAGATTACGATAATACTCAGATTGACGTTCTCGGTGATGCGTACGAATATTTAATTGGCCAATTTGCGGCAAGCGCTGGTAAAAAAGCTGGTGAATTCTATACACCACAAAAGGTTTCAAGTATCTTAGCTAAATTGGTCACAATGGATAAAAAGAAATTACGTAACGTCTATGATCCAACGGCTGGTTCGGGTTCGTTGTTACTTCGTGTCGGGGATGAAGCCGAGGTTAGTTATTACGCGGGTCAAGAATTGAATGGAACAACTTATAATTTAGCTCGCATGAATCTACTTCTTCATGACGTTTCTTTTGATGACTTCAATATTGAGCAAGGCGATACATTGGAAAATGATAAATATGGCGATCAAAAATTTGATGCAGTAGTCGCAAATCCACCTTATTCAGCTAACTGGAATGCCGATGCATCAAAGAATGACGATCTACGTTTTGGTTCATTTGGTAAATTAGCGCCTAAATCAAAGGCTGATTTTGCCTTTGTTGAAACGATGCTTTATCATTTGTCCGATGAAGGTACAATGGCTGTAGTTTTACCTCACGGGGTATTATTCCGTGGTGCAGGTGAAGGCTTAATTCGTAAACAAATGATTGAATCAATGAATGTCCTTGATGGCGTAATTGGTTTACCAGCTAATTTATTCTATGGCACAAGTATTCCAACAACTATTTTAGTATTCAAAAAGAATCGGACTAATAATGATATTTTCTTCATTGATGCGTCAAATGATTTTGAAAAAGCGAAGAATCAAAATAACTTAACTAATGAGCACGTAGATAAGATCATTGCAACGTATCAAAAACGAGAAGATGTTGAAAAATATGCGCATAAAGCCGAATTGGCCGAAATTGTGGAAAATGATTTTAACTTAAACATTCCGCGTTATGTGGATACTTTTGAAGAAGAAGAACCTATCGACTTAGTTCAAGTTAGTAAAGAACTTGTTGATTTGAATGCAGAAATTAAGAAATCAGAAGCAGAATTCCTAGCTATGCTGGATGAATTAGCCGTTACTGATGAAACAAAAGACTTGATTGAAGCGACAAAAGAGGTATTCAAATGAGCGATAAAATGACACCCGAGATACGGTTTAAAGGGTTTTCTGACGATTGGGAACAGCGTAAACTGGGAGA
>NZ_AZDI01000001.1 GCF_001434695.1 Dellaglioa algida DSM 15638 | reverse complement strand
GACCACTTATGTCACAGCCTCTTTTTAATTAAAAATGACGATAGAGACCAATAACCTTACCCAGAATAGAAACCTGATCTAAGATGATTGGTGCCATTGAATCATTCTCTGGCTGGAGACGAAAGTGATTTTCTTCTTTAAAAAATCTTTTACACGTTGCCTCGTCGAATTCATTCATTGCAATAACAATTTCACCGTTCTCGGCGTTTGATTGTTTTCTGACAATGACTTGATCTTCATTTAATATACCGATATTAATCATACTTTCTCCGCGAATGGTTAACATGAACAGATCATCCGAAGAGTTGAAATCAGGTGGTAGCGGGAAGTAATCCGTTACCTGTTCGACTGCCAAGATAGGGACACCAGCCGTAACTGTTCCTACCATTGGAATTAAATTTTCGTGACTATTAATTCCAATGGCGTCTAAACCAAGTGGCGTAAGTTCGATGGCTCTAGGTTTTGTTGGGTCTTTAGTTAATAATCCTTTTTTCTCAAGTCGAGCAATGTGTCCATGAACCGTAGAAGTTGAAGATAAAGAAACAGCTTCGCCAATTTCTCTAACCGTTGGCGGGTAGCCCTTTGTATCTACTCGTTCATGAATAAAGCGCAAGACCGCAAGTTGTTTGCTGTCAGATGCTTTTGTCATTTCGTACACCTCATCATCCTTATTTATTACTTTAATAGTAGCATATGAGGCTACTTGTTGCAAACAAACGTTCGGTTAATTTAATTAATTGTTTTTTATGATATTATCAGTTATGATTATTAATGAAATTTTAAGGAGTGATAGCTGATGATCCCAGAAGATTTAGCACCAAGAATTAATGAATTAACTGCAAAAAGTAAAACAGATGAAGGCTTAACAAAGGCCGAAGAAGCTGAGAGAAAAGAACTTCGTGAAACTTATCTTGCTTTATTTAGGGAAAGTTTCAGAAGCCGTGTTGAAATGATGCAAGTATATGATAAAACGGGTAAGGAAGTAACACCCGATAAAGTTAAAAAGGTTCAACGTGATAAGGGCTTACGAGACGACTAGGAAAATAGTTAGCGCTTTACGCATATTTACCTTTTCTTTTATGTGATAATTGTGTAGAATTAGTGATTGAAGTGTATGGAAAGGGGTCTTGAATTATGTCAATGGGAATGACGATATTAATCGCCGTTATTGCGTTAGCAGTTGGACTTGTCGGAGGATTTTTCGGTGCTCGTAAATATATGGAAACGTATTTACAAAAGAACCCGCCAATCAATGAAGATATGTTAAGAATGATGATGGTCCAAATGGGCCAAAAACCTTCTGAAAAGAAATTGCATCAAATGATGTCATCAATGAATGCGCAAGCAAAAAATAGCACACAAAAAAAATAATTTAATATTTTATAAACAGGCAAGGGTTTTCTTTGCTTGTTTTTTTTTCACAAAAAGGGGGAATTTGAAATGAACATATTTAGAAAACTAGGATGGTTTTTTAAACAAGAAAAGAAATCGTATGGTATTGGCGTATTTTTCTTGATTCTAGTAGCAATTTTTCAAATTGTACCACCAAAGATTATTGGAAACATTGTTGATAGCATGAGTAGAAATGAACTAACAGTGCGTAAATTAGCTATTTGGGTTGGAATTCTTATTTTCGTTGCAGTAGGACAATACCTCTTCCGGTATATTTGGCGAACTAATATTTGGGGGAGTGCAGCTCGACTTGAAAAAATATTACGTACCAGATTATTTAAACATTTTATGCAAATGGATCAGTCTTTTTTTCAACAAAATAGGACAGGTGACCTGATGGCTCATGCTACCAATGATTTAACGGCTATTCAACAGGTTGCTGGTGCCGGTATCTTGACTTTTGCCGATTCAATTATAACGGGTGGAACGACAATCATTGCAATGGTTGTTTTAATTGATTGGCGGTTAACTATTTTAGCAATAATACCGTTGCCTTTATTAGCGGTTATGGCCAGATTTTTGGGAACTAAAATACATACCGCGTTTGCCACCTCGCAGGCCGCATTTTCAACGTTGAATAATAAGACGCAAGAAAGTGTTAGTGGTATTAAAGTAATTAAAACGCTTGGACAAGAACAGGAAGATATTAATGATTTTGAAGAAAAAGTTCAAGAGACAATCAAAATTAATAGAAGAGTTAATCTTCTAGATGCATTATTTGATCCAATAACTAGTTTAATTATTGGATTATCATATGTTTTTACAATTATTCTTGGTGGGTATTATGTGACCAATGATGTAATTTCGATTGGACAACTGATTTCATTTATTAGTTACATTGCATTACTTGTCTGGCCGATGTTCGCAATTGGTCGATTATTTAACGTAATTGAACGTGGAAATGCAAGTTACGATCGCGTACAAATATTACTTAATCAGACCAGTGGAATTATTGATACTAAACAAGGATTGGCTAAATCGCCAACGGGACCTTTTGATTTTGACATACATCATTTCAACTATCCGGATGATAATCGTGTGAGTTTGCGGGATGTTAAATTTCATATTGGTGCTGGACAAACGCTAGGAATAGTTGGTAAAACGGGTGCTGGTAAATCAACAATCATGAAATTAATTCTTCGTGAATTCGATGTCTATAAAGGCACCATCTCAGTTAATAATTCAGATATAAAAAAGTATGCTTTAGACGCATATCTTAAATCGATAGGTTACGTACCTCAGGAGAGTTTTTTATTTTCAACGACTATATTTGATAATATACGGTTTGCCAACATGGATTTAACAAAAGAAGATGTTGAAATGGCCGCATTTGATGCTGATCTGGATACTGATATTATAGATTTGCCACAGCAGTATGAAACTGCAGTTGGAGAACAAGGAATCTCACTCTCTGGTGGACAAAAGCAACGATTAGCTATTGCTCGTGCCTTAGTGATCAATCCAGAATTATTAATTTTAGATGATGCGTTATCTGCGGTTGATGCTAGAACGGAATCAATTATTTTAAGCAGACTCAAAGAAAAACGTCAAAACAAAACAACAATTATCTCTGCAAGTCGTATGAGTAGCGTGATGGACGCCGATGAAATTATTGTAATTGACGAAGGCACAATAGTTGAACGAGGACAACATGAAACTTTAATGGCGTTAAGAGGTTGGTACTATCAAATGACGACTAAACAACAGCTTGAAAATAAGTTAGATGGGGGTGGATCGCAATGAGTGAAAAATCTAAATCTAGTTGGCAAAAAGAGATGAGTGGGAAGGAACAAAGGGATGTTATAAAGCGATTGTTGCCTTATACAAAAGACTTTAAGGCGGACTTTTTAATCGCAATTTTGTTTGCGGCACTTTTAAGCGGGATTAACATACTTTTACCATTACTTTTACAATATTATATGGATCACTATCTTCAGTCTAAATCGACACCACTAAATGTTATGTTTTTATTTGCGGGACTGTACTTTATAGGTGTCATTTTAAAAGCAATTACACAATTTATTCAGATGTATTTGTATTCAATGGGTGCAGAAAAAACATTAGAAAAAATTCGGATTGTCCTTTTTAAAAAAATTCATACATTGGGAATGCGGTATTTTGATCAGACTCCTGCTGGAGCTGTCGTTTCTAGAGTTACCAATGATACGATGACGTTGGCTGATTTCTGGACGTTATTTATGACGCTAATTATTGGAATTTTTTCCCTTGTCTCGGCGTTTGTGGCAATGTACATTGCCAAACCACAAATAGCGTTAATAACGTTGATATTTGTGCCAATTCTAATGATAACAACATGGTATTATCAGCGATTCAGTTCAAGGGTGTATCGACAAATGAGAGAGTACTTGAGTCGGTTGAATACGAAATTGAATGAATCTATTGTTGGGATTAATGTTATTCAGCAGTTCCGTCAGGAAGAACGAATTGAGGGCGAATTCGAAGATACAAATGAGCTTTATTTGAAAAAAAGATTTGAAATGATTAAAACTAATTCATTGTTACTTTCACCAATTATCAGCCTTTTTTATGCGTTGGCAGTGGTTATCACACTTGGATTATTCGGTATTAACAGTTTAGATCATTTTGTCGAGGCTGGAATGGTCTATGCTTTTTTAACTTATTTACAGAATTTTTTTAATCCAATGACTAACTTAATGGATTACTTAACGACATTCCAAGATGGCATTGTCGCAGGTAGTCGTATTATTGGTGTTCTTGATGATCAAACGCTTGAACCACAGCAAACGCCTGACAAAGGAGCTACTATCGTTAACGGTAAAATCGAATTTAAGAATGTTACATTTTCGTATGATAATGAAAACGCCGTTTTAAAAAATATATCTTTCGTGGTGCGGCCCGGTGAAACGCTAGCTTTTGTTGGTCACACGGGTAGTGGGAAGAGTTCAACTATTAACGTATTAATGCGATTTTACGATTTTCAAGAGGGACAAATATTAATTGATGATTTAGATATCAAAAAATATTCATCTGATGAGTTACGTAAAAAAATGGGATTAGTACTGCAGGATTCTTTCTTATTTTATGGGACCGTTGCATCTAATATTAGAATGCTCAATCAAAATGTAACTAATGGGCAGATTGAAGAGGCTGCTAAATTTGTTCATGCAGACCAGTTTATTGAGAAACTCCCGAAGAGATACCAAACGAAAGTTGTTGAGCGGGGGGCCACGTATTCTTCAGGTGAGAAACAATTAATTTCATTTGCTAGAACAATCGTAACTAATCCCAAAATTTTAATATTAGACGAAGCTACGGCTAATATTGATACTGAAACGGAACAACTTATCCAAGATGGATTGAAGCAAATGAGACAAAATAGAACGACGCTTGTTATTGCACACAGGTTGTCAACTATCGTAGATGCTAATCAAATATTGGTGTTAGATAAAGGCAAAATTGTCGAACGTGGAACGCATGAAGAATTACTAAAATTAGAAGGTAAATATTTCGATATGTATCATCTACAAAATATTTCAGATGATTAAATAAAAAAATAACGCTTGAAAATCGTTTAGATTTTCAAGCGTTATTTTTTATGAGGATCAACATATTTAAAATCTGGATTTATTTCCATATCTAATTGTTTAAAAGCGTCGGTTAACTTGGTGTCCATTTGTGCTTGAACTTCGTCGGTTAACTTTGTTTTTCTGTCAAGGTAGATTGGATCGCCAAATGATACGGTTATTCTCTTTCTACTGAAAAGTTGTTTAAATGTTAATGGACCCTGGTATACTGCTGGAACTAAAGGAACCTGTGCCATTCGAGCAATCAGAAGGGAACCACCTTTTAACTCTTCCGAGTGACGCGTACCGGATGGAAACATAATTAATGATAAGTCACCTTTTTTCAAAAATTTAACTGGTGTTTTGATTGTTGATGGGCCAGGATTTTCACGATCAACAGGAAAAGCATTGGCATGGATTAAGATATAGCGTAAAATTGGATTTACAAAGAGCTCCTTTTTAGCCATAAATGAAAATTTTTTCGGGCTACCTGCCAGGGCAAAATAAATAGGGTCAAACCAAGTTCGATGCGGACCCACTAAAATATAAGATCCTTCAGGTAATTTTTCTTTATTAATGTAGTGGGCGTTTCCGTTGATTAAGAATATAATAATTCTGACAATGCCTCGCGCGAATGAATAAAACATGTGGCTACAATCCCTTCATTTTTAAACTCTGTATGGTAAGTATGACTAATTGAATTAAAAGTTGCAAGTTTAAGTTAAATATAAAGAAGGTGGGTGACGATTAAGTGGTCTTACTCAATGAAAACGAACGAATTGATCAATTATATTCAAATCAGATTCAAATTATCCAAAGTTCAGACGTTTTTTCTTTCTCGTTAGATGCTGTTCTATTAGCTCATTTTGCAGAGGTTTCAAGAAAAGACTCAACTAAAATTGTTGACCTATGTGCGGGCAACGGTGCAGTGGGGATGTTTGTCAGCCAAAAGACAAGGGGTCATATCTATCAGATTGAATTACAAGAACGGTTGGCTGATATGGCTGAACGGAGCATCGAATTAAATCACTTAGGGCAGCAGATAGAAGTTAAACAGTTAGATTTAATAAAGACGTTCGATTATCTTGAAAAGGATTCGATTGACACGGTACTTTGCAACCCACCTTACTTTCCTAATACACCGGATTCTTCAAGAAATCCTAATCCATATTTGGCAATTGCAAGACATGAAATCACGACTGATTTAGATGACATTTTGGAAATTACGAGTGGTTTGTTAAAGATGAAAGGTAAAACTTTTTTTGTTCATCGACCTGACAGATTGCCTGAAATATTAAGTAAAATGGTTAACCATCGACTAGCGCCTAAAAAAATTCAATTTGTTTATCCAAAAGAGGGAAAAGAAGCAAATATGGTTTTAATTGAAGCGATTAAAGATGGTAACGCAGCGGGTATCAGAATTATGCCACCGATCGTTGTTTACGGTGCTAATGACGAATATACGCAAAGCGTCCATGAGATTGTTTATGGAAACTGATAAAAAATATTATTTTTATGTTTTGCTGTGTGCCGACGATACACTATATGGAGGATTTACTACAGATCCTAAAAAAAGACTCGAAACACATAATGCAGGTAAGGGTGCAAAATATACAAGGCTGCCAAGTAGACGGCCGTTAGAAATGATTTATCAAGAATCTTTTGATACGAAATCTGAAGCATTAAAAAAAGAATATGCCTTTAAACATCAATCAAGAAGTAAAAAAATTACTTATTTAAGGGCACATTCAGTTGAAATCTAAAAAAATTAAGAAATAAAGAGGTCATTAACATTATGAAAATTATTGCTTACGGAATTCGAGAAGACGAATTACCATATGTTAAGGAATGGGAAAATGATAATCAAATCAAAATAGAAACTGTACCAGATTTGTTAGATGAAAAAACCGTTCAACTTGCGGCTAACCATGATGCAATTGTTGCCTATCAGCAAAAAGATTACACGCCGGAATTAATTAAAAAAATTCGTGATTTGAATATTAAGTATCTATCAATCAGAAATACCGGAGTTGATAATGTTGATGGGGATGCGGTCAATCAATATGGGTTGATTGTGACGAACGTTCCATCTTACTCTCCAAGTGCTGTTGCAGAACTTTCTATAGCTAAATTGTTGGAACTTTTCAGGAAAACACCGCAATTTAATCGTAAAATGAAAAACAATGATTTTACCTGGGAACCCGATATTTCAAAAGAAATTCGCACACAAACAATTGGTGTAATTGGTACGGGGAGAATCGGACAAACTGCAATTAAAATTTTTAAAGCATTTGGCGCAAAAGTAATTGGATATGATATTTACCAAAATCCTACTTTAAAAGAAGAAGGTATTTACGTTGATACCCTTGAAGAGTTATATGCGAAATCAACGGTTATCACTATTCATAGTCCAGCAACTGAAGATAATTATCATTTATTGGACGATGAGGCATTTAACAAGATGCAAGATGGTGTGCATATCTTAAATATGGCTAGGGGAACATTGATTGATACCAATGCACTAATCAGAGCATTAGATTCAGGTAAAGTTGCGGGAGCCGCTTTAGATACGCTTGAAAATGAAACAGATTACTTTAATAGAAAATTAAAGGAATCGCAAGTGAATGGGACTTTTAAAAATTTATTACAACGTGAGAACGTTTTGATAACGCCCCATACTGCTTTTTACACAGAGCCAGCGGTTAGAAATATGGTGATAGATGCGTTGAATGCAAGTAAAGATTTAATTGAAACAGGACATTCCGATAAAGAAGTCAAATTTAAATAAAATTGTTCTTTGAAGATGGAGGAAAAGGATTATGAAATTAATCGCATTTGGTATGAGAAAAGATGAAGTTGGATTTGCCGAAAAATGGGCACAGAAAAATCAGATTGATGTCGAAATTACTGAAGACTTATTAACTATTGATACTATCAGCCAGGCAAAAGGGTTTGACGGTATTATTGCTTTACAAACGATTCCTTACGATGAAGTATTATTTTCTGAAATGCAAAAAATGGGTATTCGAATTCTCTCTGTTCGAAATGTAGGGGTCGATAATATTGACTTAGTTGCCGCTAAAAAACATAATATTATGGTAACAAATGTTCCGGCTTACTCGCCTAACGCAATTGCCGAGTTTTCTGTCACGCAATTAATGCAACTTTTAAGAAAAACGCCTGAATTTAATTTAAAGCTCAAAGCTAACGACTATCGTTGGGCACCTAACATCTCAAGAGAATTAAGAAGCCTAACGGTTGGTGTCATTGGAACAGGCCGTATTGGCCGTGTTGCAATGGATATTTATAAGGGGTTTGGTGCGAAGGTAATTGCATATGACCTACATCCAAAACCCGAATTGAAAGAAGCAGGTCTCTATGCTGACTCATTAGATGATTTATTTGAACAAGCAGATGTTATTACGCTTCATGCGCCTGCTACAAAAGAAAATGAACATATGCTTAATCGCGATACATTTGCAAAAATGAAACAAAATGTTCTGATTGTAAACACAGCTAGAGGGACGTTAATTAATACAGAAGACCTAATTGACGCATTAAAATCGGGACAAGTCGGTGGGGCTGCTTTAGATACTTACGAATTTGAAAATCCGATATTTAATCATGATTTAAGTCATGTGGATATTGAGGATCCATTGTTTAACGAACTATTAGGTATGACAAATGTTATATTAACACCACATATCGCATTTTATACCGAAACGGCAGTTAAAAATATGGTTGAAATTGCCTTTAACAGTGCACAGCAATTTTTAACAACTGGAGCCGTAGAGACAGAAGTTAAGTAATTAAAATTAGGACTTGCGTTCTGATTTCAGATTTTGTATACTTAAAGGCGATGTTAAACATCAATTCACACCTCGTGGGATGTGACTGAGGGTGCTCGGGAGAGTCTCAGCACAGTTGAACACTTGGGAGGAAAATAAAACTTTTACTCGGAGGCACTACATCATGGCTGTTATTAGTATGAAACAATTGCTCGAAGCCGGTGTTCATTTTGGACATCAAACACGTCGCTGGAATCCAAAGATGAAACCATACATCTTTACTGAAAGAAATGGTATTTATATCATTGATTTACAAAAGACAGTTAAATTAGTTGATGCTGCTTATGCATCAATGAAAAAAGCTGCTGAAGATGATGGTGTTGTCCTTTTCGTTGGTACAAAGAAACAAGCACAAGATGCTATTGAAGAAGAAGCAACACGTGCTGGTCAATACTTTGTTAACCATCGTTGGTTAGGTGGAACTTTAACTAACTGGAACACAATCCAAAAACGTATCAAACGTCTTAAGGAAATCAAAAAAATGTCCGAAGATGGTACATTTGATGTTCTTCCTAAAAAAGAAGTTTCTTTATTAATCAAACGTAGAGATCGTCTTGAAAAATTCTTGGGTGGTATTGAAGATATGCCTCGTATCCCCGATGTATTATTCATTGTTGATCCTCGTAAAGAACGTATCGCTGTTAAGGAAGCTCAAAAATTGAACATTCCTATCATCGCTATGGTTGATACAAATAGTGATCCAGATGAAATCGATGTTAAAATCCCTTCAAATGATGACGCAATTCGTGCCGTACGTTTGATTACTGCAAAAATGGCTGATGCTATTATTGAAACTAATCAAGGTAAAGAAGAAGTGAACGAAGCTTCTTTCAAAAAAGCTGACGAAAAAGTAGATTCAATCGAAGATATTGTTGAAGCTGTTGAAGGCGGAAACAATAAAAAAGATGCTGAATAGTAAATAAATTAGGCTGTCTCAAAATTAGGTACTGTAATGGCCCTTTCTTTTGAGGCAGTTTTTTTAGATATTAAATAAAATGATTATTTAAATAAGGAGGCCATACAAATGGCAAATATTTCTGCTTCTCAAGTTAAAGAATTACGTGATACAACTGGTGTTGGTATGATGGACGCAAAAAAAGCACTCGTTGAAGTTGACGGTGACATGCAAAAAGCAATCGATTTCCTTCGTGAAAAAGGGATGGCTAAAGCTGCTAAAAAGAGTGATCGTGTTGCAGCTGAAGGTTTATCTGATGTTCAATTTTCTGGTAACTTTGCGGCTATCGTTGAAGTTAATGCAGAAACAGACTTTGTTGCCCAAAACGAACAATTTAAAACACTTGTTAAATTAATTGCAACTAAAATTGCAGAAGCACATCCTAAAGATGTTGCAGAAGCACTTACAATTAAAACAGACCGTGGAACAATCAATGATGATTTAATCGAAGCAACACAAGTTATTGGTGAAAAAATTTCATTACGTCGTTTTGAATTAGTTGAAAAAACTGACAACGAAAGTTTTGGTTCTTACTCACATATGGGTGGTTCAATCTCAACACTTGTTGTCGTTACTGATGCTGACGAAGCAACTGCTAAAGATGTTGCTATGCATGTTGCAGCAATCAATCCTAAGTATGTGTCTCGCGAACAAGTACCTGCTGAAGAACTAGCACATGAAAAAGAAGTCCTTTCTAAAGAAGCTGCTAATGAAGGTAAACCTGCTAATATCATTGAAAAAATGGTTGAAGGCCGTTTAAATAAATACTTAGCTGATATTAGTCTTGATGATCAAGATTTTGTTAAAGATCCTGATATGACAGTTGCTAAATATGTTGCTTCAAAAGGCGGAAAAGTTAAATTATTCGTCCGATATGAAGTTGGAGAAGGTCTTGAAAAGAAAGAAAATAACTTCGTTGACGAAGTTATGGGCCAAATTAAATAATTCTTTCGTTACTAAAAGTTTGTGCTTAATTGCACAAACTTTTTTTATAAATCGTTTTTGGGATAAATTGAATTATTAATTGCGTTTAAGATATGGTAAAATAGTTGTAAATAGATCGTAGGAGGAACAGTGAATGTCAGACGTTAAGTATCGACGTGTTATGTTGAAGTTAAGTGGCGAAGCATTGGCCGGAGAACAAGGATTTGGGATTAATCCGCCTGTAATTCGAAAAGTTGCCGAAGAATTAAAAGAAATTCAAGAAATGGGCGTTGAAGTTGCTATTGTTGTCGGTGGTGGTAATATGTGGCGCGGTGAAGCCGGAGCAGCAATGGGTATGGAACGCGCACAAGCAGATTACATAGGCATGTTGGGAACAGTTATGAATGCATTGGCACTACAGGATAACCTTGAATCTGTAGGTGTGCCAACGCGAGTTCAAACTGCTATTGAAATGCGTCAAATTGCTGAACCATATATCCGACGCAAAGCCGTTCGTCATCTTGAAAAAGGTCGCGTTGTTATCTTTGCTGCTGGTACGGGGTCACCATACTTTTCAACGGACACAACTTCTGCACTAAGAGCCGCAGAAATTAATGCGGATGTTATCTTAATGGCAAAAAATGGTGTTGATGGTGTCTATTCAGCTGATCCTCAAAAAGATGATTCTGCAACTAAATTTGAAGAATTAACGCATTTAGATATTATTAATAAAAACTTACAAGTTATGGATACAACGGCAAGTACGTTATCAATGGATAACGATATTCCGTTAGTTGTGTTTAATTTAAATGAACCAGGAAACATAAAAAAAGTAGTTCTCGGTGAAGCTATCGGGACAACCGTCAGGGGAAAATAAATGAAAATTACAGAACCTATTCTAGTTGATGCTCAAGATAAAATGGCAAAGGCTGAAGTTTCACTTCAAAAAAATCTTGGTAATATCCGTGCAGGACGAGCAAATGCGAGTCTATTAAATAACGTAACGGTTGATTATTATGGTGCACCAACACCACTTAACCAAGTTGCACAAATTTCAGTGCCAGAAGCTCGCGTGCTTTTGATTACACCATTTGATAAAAGTGCATTGAAAGATATTGAACATGGTATATTAGTTGCTGATTTAGGAATTAGTCCTTCAAATGATGGCTCGGCCATTCGTTTGGTTATTCCTCAACTAACAGAAGAACGTCGTAAAGAATTAGCTAAAGACGTTAAAGCTGAAGCAGAAAATGCTAAGGTTGTTATTCGTAATATTAGGCGCGACTCTGTTGATGCCTTGAAGAAATCTGAAAAAAACGGAGATTTAACTGAAGATGATTTGCGCGATTTAGAAAAACAAGCGCAAGATGTCACAAATGCTTCAATTAAAAATGTTGACGGTATCCAAGCAGATAAAGAAAAAGAAATTTTAGCAGTTTAAATAAATAGCTTTATTTTAAGACAGGCGTCGTTTTGTGCCTGTTTTTTTGCTACAATAGAACATGTAACTATTCTTGGAGGTACAATATGGTTTTTAATTTGAAGAAAAATAAAACGAGTGAAGAGATTCAATTAGATCCAAATAAAATGCCTAATCATGTTGCTGTTATAATGGATGGTAATGGACGTTGGGCGAAAAAACGACACTTGCCCAGAATTGCTGGACATAAAACGGGTATGGATACCGTAAAAACTGTTACAATGGCTGCAAGTGATTTAGGCATTAAAGTATTAACGCTTTATGCGTTTTCCACCGAAAATTGGAAACGACCTGAAACTGAAGTTAATTACTTAATGAGCTTGCCCGGGACTTTCTTTGATAAATTTGTGCCTGAATTAATTGAGAAAAACGTCAAAGTTAATGTTATGGGATATATTGACCAATTACCCAATGAAACGAAAATTGCCGTTCGTAAGGCGATTGAAGATACTAAAAACAATACGGGGATGATTCTTAATTTCGCATTAAACTACGGTGGACGAGCAGAAATTGTAACGGCGATGCAAGAGATAGCAGCTGATGCAACTAAAGGAAAAATAGATGTAGCTGATATTACTGATAAAACAATTGATCGGTATTTAATGACTGCTAATTTAGCGCCTTATAATGATCCGGAGCTATTAATCAGGACCAGTGGTGAAGAAAGAATTTCTAATTTCTTATTGTGGCAAATAGCTTATAGTGAGTTGGTCTTTACTGACACACTATGGCCAGACTTTTCCGAGGATGCCTTGAAAGACGCAATATTTAATTATCAAAAAAGAGATCGTCGCTTCGGTGGCATAAAAGAATAGGAGAATTTTTATGAGACAGCGCGTAATTACAGCAATCGTGGCACTCTGTGTTTTTATACCACTAGTTATTATCGGTGGATTACCTTTACAAATTTTTGCGTTAATTTTAGGGTGTATTGGTATTTCAGAAGTATTTGTAATGAAGAAAAAATTATTAGTCTCACCTGAAGCAACATTAGGACTTTTGATGACATTAACTGTCATTGCACCAAATAAGTGGTTTGCGTTTTTACCAGGTAATATTTCATCCGTAAATGTATTTTACTTTCTCGCTGCGCTGTTATTAATGTACATGGTTGCATCAAAGAACCGTTTTTCATTTGATGATGCTGGCGTATTTGTTTTAAGCTCATTATATGTTGGAATGGGATTTCATTATTTCATTGCAGCCAGAGGTGATAACTTTGATGGATTAATGACATTGGCATACATTTTAATTGTCATTTGGACAACGGATACAGGTGCCTACCTATTTGGTCGTAAGTTTGGTAAAAATAAATTGGCACCGCATATTAGCCCAAATAAGACATGGGAAGGATCAATTGGCGGAACGCTGATGGCAACGTTGTTAGGAAGTGTTTTTGTCTACTTCTTCCCACAGAATCATTCATTTCCAATTATGATCTTAATTACATTGATTCTTTCGGTGTTTGGTCAATGTGGAGATTTAGTTGAATCTGCATTCAAGCGTTTTTATGGTGTTAAAGACTCTGGCCGTATTTTACCTGGTCATGGTGGTATTTTAGACAGATTTGATAGTTTAATTTTTGTTTGGCCAATTATGCACTTATTTGGTTTAATGTAACAAACTAAAAGGGGGAGGATTCACATGATTAAAACGATTATTACATTTATTATCGTTTTTGGAATTTTAGTTGTGATTCATGAATTTGGTCATTACTATTTTGCAAAACGTGCTGGAATTTTAGTTCGTGAATTTTCGATTGGTATGGGACCAAAACTACTTTCATTTCATCGAGGTAGCACGACATATACGTTAAGAATTTTACCTCTTGGTGGTTATGTCCGAATGGCAGGCATTGCCGATGATGAAGATGAAGATTTAAAACCCGGTATGCCGATGAGTTTGATACTGGACGAACATAATAAGGTTATAAAAATTAACACAAGTAAAAAAACAACATTATATAATGGTATCCCAATTGAGTATCTTGATAGCGATTTACAAAAAAATCTCTGGATTTCGGGGTATGAAAATGGTAATGAAGATGAAATAAAAAAATACAATGTTGATCATGACGCATTGATTATAGAAAAAGATGGGACAGAGATTCAGATTGCCCCTGAAGATGTTCAATTTCAATCTGCTACGCTTTGGAATCGAATTTTAACTAATTTTGCCGGCCCAATGAATAATTTCTTATTGGCTATTGTTGCCTTTATCTTATTAGCCTTCATGCAAGGTGGCGTTGCAACTGATTTAAACCAAATTGGAACAGTTCAAGAAAACTCTGTTGCGCAAAAAGCGGGTCTAAAAGCTGATGACAAAATTGTGTCAGTCGCTGGTAAGAAAACGTCAAATTGGACAGAATTAACCACGGCAATCAGTGCACAACCGAATAAGAAAATAGCTTTAGAGGTTGTCAGAAATGATACAACTCAAAAAATCATGATTACGCCTGAAGCAAGTAAGAATGATTCGACTAAGACTGGTAAAATTGGTATTACGGTTAAGTTGAATCGCTCATTTGTCAATAAAATTACTTATGGTTTTACGCAATCATGGGCTGTTGTTTCAAGTATTATCGCCGTATTGATAGGCATGTTTACGAAGGGCGTGAGCCTGAATGATTTTGGTGGACCAGTTGCCATTTATGCTGTAACATCAAATGCGGCAAGTTATGGATTAACGAGTGTTATTTCATTGCTTGCGTTCTTATCAATTAACTTAGGAATTGTGAATTTATTACCAATTCCTGCGTTGGATGGTGGTAAGTTAGTCTTAAATATTATTGAAGGTATCCGTGGTAAACCTATTTCACCTGAAAAAGAAGGTATGATCACGTTAATTGGGTTCGCATTTTTAATGATTTTAATGATACTAGTAACGTGGAACGATATTCAACGTTATTTCTTTTAAAAGAAAAAGGAGAATAAAACAGTATGAAACAATCGCAACTATTAATACCAACAATGAAGGAAGTTCCAAGTGATGCTGAGGTTATTAGTCATCAAATGATGCTACGAGCTGGCTATATCCGACAAGTATCCGCCGGAATGTACAGTTACTTGCCATTAGCTTTTTCAGTTATCAGAAAAATTGAAGCTATAATCCGTGAAGAAATGGAAGCAATTGGGGCAGTAGAGATGCTTGTACCGGCCATTATTCCAGCTGAATTATGGGAAAAAACGGGTCGTTATGAAACTTATGGTGATACTTTATTTAAATTAAATGATCGTCATGAGCGAAACTTTATTCTGGGACCAACGCACGAAGAAACATTTACTTCTCTAGTTCGCGATGAAATTAAATCTTATAAAAAATTACCACTTACAATGTTCCAAATCCAACAAAAATATCGTGATGAAAATAGACCACGATTTGGTATTTTAAGAGGTCGTGAATTTTTAATGAAAGACGGCTATTCATTCCATGCGGATGAAGAAAGTTTAAATGATACATACCAAAAAATGAACCGAGCTTACCAAAATATTTTTGAACGTTGTGGTCTTGATTTTAGAGGTATTATCGGGGATGCCGGTGCAATGGGTGGTAATGATTCAAAAGAATTTATGGCAATTTCGGATATTGGTGAAGATACAATTGTTTATTCCGATAAAAGTGATTATGCCGCCAACTTGGAAATGGCAAAAAGCTTAAAAACGTATAAGAATACGCATGAAGCAATTAAAGATATTGAAAAAATAGAAACACCAAATGTTAAAACAATTGATGAATTAGCGACATTTATTGAAACGGCAACTGATAATTTAATAAAATCGTTATTATTTATCTCGGATGAAAAACCGGTCATGGTTTTAATGCGTGGAAATGATATTTTAAATGAAATTAAATTAAAAAATGCCCTGAATGCTAATTTTTTACGAATGGCAACTGATTCAGACGTTGCGGAAGTATTAGGTGCTGAATTCGGGTCACTTGGCCCTGTTGGCGTTTCAGAAGATGTTAAAATTATTGCTGATGAAGGTATTAAAGGTATGGTTAACGTCGCAGTTGGCGCTAACTTAACTGGATTCCATTTTTTGAATGCAAATATTGAACGCGACTATCGTGTAGATGAATTTACAGATTTACGCTTAGCTCAAGAGGGTGAAGTTTCTCCCGAAGGAGAAGGCGAATTGAAATTCACAAAGGGAATTGAAATAGGTCATATCTTCAAAATTGGCACGCGCTATTCGGAATCACTTGGCGCAAATATTCTGGATGACAATGGTCGTGAAAAACCAGTTATTTTAGGCTGTTATGGAATCGGTGTGAGTCGATTACTTGCGGCTATCGCTGAGCAACAAGCTGATGAAAATGGATTAGTATGGCCTAGAAGCATCGCGCCATACGACGTACATGTCATTCCAATTAATGCTAAGAACGACGAACAAATGGCCTTAGCAAATGAGATTGATAAAAAAATGACTGAAAATGGATACAAGGTCTTACTTGATGACCGTAAAGAACGTGCAGGCGTGAAGTTTGCTGATTCAGATTTAATCGGTTTACCCGTTCGAATTACCGTCGGTAAAAAAGCAGCTGATGGTATTGTTGAAGTTAAATTACGTCGAAATGGTGAAACCATTGAAGTAACAAAAGACGAGTTAGAAAGTTCTATTTCAATTTTGCTTAAAGAAGAAAATCAAAACTAGTTGAAGAGGATTGAGTTCAAAATATAATTTTGACTCAGTCTCTTTTTCATTTTTAGAAAAGGAGCAAATAATTTGGCGCTTAATCATAAAGAACTATTTAATAAGTTGTTAGAACAAATTAATTTTAAGACGACTAACCAATATGATGATGAAATCCTCAGTTCAATTGAAATTGCAACGGTAACCGTTCATGAGAAATCAAAGCAGTGGGAATTTCAATTAATGACACCTGATATATTACCATTCGCGTTATTTAACGATTTGGTAAATAAAATCGCGGTTACGTTTAAAGATATTGCAAAAACAAAAGTAACCATGAAAGTTGACCGGCCTCAAGTGACTAACCAGCTTCTTGGCGATTATTGGGCATGGGCCGTTCAAAATAGTGATGCTAATTCTTCTTTGGTTCAAGAACTTTTCCAAGGCAATGTGCCTTACCTCGATGATAATCGCGTTATGCTAATGGCAGAGAATGAGATTGTTAAAACGTTCTTAACTAGTCAAGCATTAGGACCAATTGAATTGGCCTACCAAATGATTGGATTTCCACAGATGAGTATTAATACGTTATTGGATGAATCAAAATCCCAAGAAAAAATTGAAGAGATTAAACAACGAAAAGAAGCACAAGATGTCATTATGATGCAGAAGGCAACTGAAACAATTCAAAAACAAAATGAAAAGAAAAAAGTTGATTCTCAAACAATCATTAATGGACCAGTTCAAATGGGTAAAAAAATTAGTACAAAAGAGCCCGCAAAACGCATGGTAGAAATTGTTGAAGAAGAACGTTCGGTTATTATTGAAGGGTATATTTTCTCTAAAGAAATTCGAACACTTAAATCTGAACGACAATTAATGATTATCAAAATGACAGATTATAGTTCGTCTATGACCGTAAAAAAATTCTCTCGCGATGAACAGGACGAAGCAATGTTCGCGGCTATCCAAGAAAAAGAATGGGTCAGAGTTCGGGGTGCTGTTCAAGAAGATAACTTTATGCGAGATTTGGTTGTGAACGCCTACGATATTAACCAAGTTGACCATCAAAGTCGTCAAGAAACTGCGCCGGATGATGAACGTCGTGTTGAATTACATTTACACTCAAACATGAGTCAAATGGATGCAACAAATTCAATTACGGACTACGTCAAACAGGCCAGTAAATGGGGACAAAAAGCCATTGCAATTACCGATCATTCTGGATTACAAGGATTTCCCGAGGCACATGCGGCAGGAAAGAAAAATAATGTTAAAATTTTATATGGTGTTGAGGCAAATGTCGTTGATGACGGAATTCCTATCGCATTTAATGATAAAGACATCAATTTAGAAGAGGCAACATATGTAACCTTTGATACGGAAACAACTGGTTTATCTGCGCGATTTGATAAAGTTATCGAATTGGCCGCGGTTAAAATGAGTAAAGGTAATGTGATTGAAGAATTTGATGAATTTATTGATCCAGGTCATCATTTATCGGAAACGACGACTAACTTAACATCAATTACAGATGAAATGGTTCATGGATCTAAGTCTGAAGAGGAAGTTTTTAAATTATTTAGAGAATTCTCAGAAGACAGTATTTTAGTTGCTCATAATGCAAGCTTTGATATTGGCTTTATGAATACTGGTTACGAGCGCCATGGTATGGAACCAATGCAAAACCCTATTATCGATACGTTAACGTTAGCAAGATTTTTACATCCTGAACTTAAAGGATTTAGATTGAATACGCTTGCTAAAAAATTCAACGTTAATTTGGAACATCATCATCGGGCCATATATGATGCTGAGACAACTGGTCTTTTGTGTCACCTATTCCTCAAAGATGCCAGAGAACGATTTGATATCCAATCACATATTCAATTGAATGACCATATGGGTGAGCACGATGCTTATAAACAAGCACGACCTTTTCACGTTACGCTACTTGCAACGACTCAAGAAGGTCTCAAAAATATGTTTAAATTGGTTTCAACCTCTATGATTGATTATTTCTACCGGATGCCACGTATTCCTCGAAGTGAGTTGAATAAATATCGTGAGGGGATTATCGTCGGATCCGCTTGTGATTCCGGTGAAGTATTCACGGCAATGATGCAAAAAGGAATGGAAGAAGCTAAAGAGAAGGCGAAATTTTACGATTATTTAGAAATTCAGCCTAAACCTTTATACGAACCATTGATACATCAAGAGCTCATTAAAGATAATCAGAATCTGGAAGAAATTTTACAAAATATTGTTGATTTAGGACATGAAATGGATAAACCCGTTGTTGCAACAGGAGATGTCCATTATCTTAATCCCGAAGATAGCATTTATCGTAAAATTCTTGTTAATTCAATGGGTGGTGCCAATCCGTTAAACCGTTCTATTCTACCGGATGCACATTTCAGAACAACGGGCGAAATGTTAGAAGGACTTAACTTCCTGGGTGCAGATGTTGCAAAAGAAATTGTGGTTACTAATACAAATTTAATCGCCGATTTGATTGACGATGATATTTCACCAGTAAAAGACCGATTATATGCACCAAAGATTGACGGTTCTGAAGAAGAAATCAAACAACTAACTTACAATCGTGCCCATGAACTTTATGGTGAAGAACTGCCTGAGACAGTTGTTAAACGAATTGATAAGGAATTAACTAGTATTATCGATAATGAATTTTCAGTTATTTATCTAATTTCACAAAAATTAGTTCATAAATCCAATAAAGATGGTTATTTGGTAGGTTCTCGTGGGTCAGTTGGGTCAAGTTTTGTTGCAACAATGACAGGGATAACTGAAATAAATCCATTACCTCCACATTACCGCTGTCCAAAGTGTAAATATTCACACTTTTATGAAAAAGGTGAATTCGGATCTGGGTTTGATTTACCGGATCAAAATTGTCCTAAGTGTGACACGCCTTTAGATAAAGATGGGCATGATATTCCATTTGAAACTTTCCTTGGATTTTATGGAGATAAAGTTCCCGATATTGATTTGAACTTCTCAGGTGATTATCAAGCTATTGCGCATAATTATACAAAAGTACTATTTGGCGAGGATTACGTTTTCCGAGCTGGAACAATTGGAACTGTTGCTGATAAGACAGCTTACGGGTATGTCAAAGGGTATGAACGTGATACTGGGGCCACATTTAGAAATGCAGAAATAGATCGGCTAGCTAAGGGATCAACCGGCGTTAAACGGACGACCGGTCAACATCCTGGTGGTATCTTAGTTGTACCGAACTATATGGATGTCTATGATTTTTCCCCCATTCAATACCCGGCGGATGATGCAACTTCGGAATGGAAAACAACTCATTTTGATTTTCATTCGATTCATGATAATATCTTGAAATTAGATATTCTTGGTCATGATGATCCAACCATGATTAGAATGCTGCAAGATTTATCGGGGGTTGACCCTAAAACGATTCCTACCGACGATAAAGGTGTTATGCAGATATTCCAAGGGCCTGAAGTACTTGGGGTAACTAGTGACGAGATATTCTCTAAAACGGGAACATTAGGTATTCCAGAATTTGGAACGCGATTTGTGCGTGGAATGCTTGAAGAAACGAAACCAAAAACCTTTGCCGAGCTATTAAAAATATCTGGTTTATCACATGGAACGGATGTTTGGTTAGGTAATGCCGAAGAACTGATATCAGATGGAACAATTACGATGTCAGAAGTTATTGGTTGTCGTGATGATATTATGATGGGCCTTATTCACATGGGAATGGAAGCCGGTAGTGCGTTCAATATCATGGAAGGGGTTCGAAAAGGCAAGGGTATTTCTGATGATTATCAGGCCGAGATGAAAGAAGCAAAAATTCCTAATTGGTACATTGGCGCCTGTTTGAAAATTAAGTATATGTTCCCTAAAGCGCATGCGGCTGCCTATATTTTGATGGCATTACGGATTGCCTATTATAAGGTTTATTTTCCAATGTTATATTATTGTGCTTACTTTAGTGTTAGGGCAGATGATTTTGACTTAGTTGCTATGTCGCATGGCAAAGAAGCTGTGAAAAAATCTATGAAAGAAATTACTGATAAGGGAATGGACGCATCGACAAAAGAAAAAAACTTGTTGACCGTCCTTGAATTAGGTAATGAAATGCTCGAACGTGGATTTGAATTTGGGATGATTGACTTAGATAAATCAGATGATTCGAACTGGTTAATCGATGGTAATAAATTAATTGCGCCATTTAGAGCTGTACCGGGCCTTGGTAATAACGTTGCCAAACAAATTATTGCTGCTCGTGAAGAACGTCCATTTTTATCTAAAGAAGATTTAGCTAAGCGTGGTAAGGTTTCTAAGTCTTTAATTGAGTATATGACTGAAAATAATGTTTTAAAGGCATTGCCTGATGAAAATCAATTATCAATTTTTGATGAAGCGTTTTTCTGAAAATTGAAAAAGTGATAACTAGGCAGTTTGTTGATGTTTTCAGAAAATTATGCTATATTAAAGAAAGTATTTTGATATCTTGTTTGAGTGAGCAGCGATGCTCACTCTTTTTATTGGAAAAATGTAAGGAGGGTACCGTGTGAGTACTGTTATAGAGACTGTCACAGAGCTAGTTCAACCAATTGTCGATGAACAAAATATTGAATTGGTTGACATTGAATTCGTTAAAGAAGGCCCAAGTTGGTTTTTAAGAGTTTACATTGATAAGCCTGAAGGCATTAAAATTGAAGAATGTGTCGCTGTCAGCGATGTTTTAAGCGAAAAATTAGATGAGATTAATCCGGATCCAATCCCACAAGCATACTTTTTAGAGGTTTCATCACCTGGTGCTGAAAGACCTTTGAAAAAAGAAAAAGATTTTGAAAGAGCCGTGAATCAATATGTTAACGTATCGTTATATGAGCCAATGAATAATGCCAAGATTTTTCAGGGAACATTGACTAATTTAACAACGGATGAATTAACAATTGATTACATGGATAAAACGCGTAAGCGAACAATTGTTATTCCTCGTCAAAAGATAGCTAAAGCACGTCTAGCTATTAAATTTTAAACATTTTTTTATAAAGGAGTAAACTAAAGATGAGTAAAGAATTATTAAGCGCACTAACAGTGCTAGAAGAAGAAAAGGGTATCAAAAAAGAAGTAATTATTGACGCTATTGAGGCAGCACTTGTTTCAGCATACAAACGTCATTATAATCAAGCACAAAATGTTGAAGTCGAGTTTGATTCAAAAAAAGGCAATATTTCAGTTTATGCCGTTAAAGAAGTTGTTGAAGAAGTTTTTGATTCACGTCTTGAAGTTAGTTTGACGGATGCTTTAGATATCAATAAAGCCTATGAAGTTGGAGATTCAATCCGCTTTGAAGTAACGCCTAAAGATTTCGGTCGAATTGCCGCACAAACGGCTAAACAAGTTATTATGCAACGTGTACGTGAAGCGGAACGCAGTATTGTTTACGACCAATATATTCAATACGAAAATGAAATTGTTAGTGGTGAGGTAGAACGCCATGATAATCGCTATATTTATGTGAATTTAGGTAAGGTGGAAGCCGTATTGGCTAAAATCGACCAAATTCCTGGCGAAAGCTTTAATCCGCATGATCGTATAAAAGTTTATATTACAAAAGTTGAGAATGCTGCTAAGGGACCTCAAGTTTTTGTTAGCCGTTCACATCCTGATTTATTAAAACGATTATTTGAACAAGAAGTTCCTGAAATTTATGATGGAACAGTTGAAATTGTTTCAATTGCACGTGAAGCTGGCGATCGTGCTAAGGTTGCTGTTCGTTCAAACAACCCAGATATTGACGCTGTTGGTACTTGTGTTGGTCCTAAGGGTCAACGCGTCCAAACAATTGTTAACGAATTAAAAGGCGAAAATATGGATATTGTGGAATGGAATGAAGATCCCGCAAAATACATTGCGAATGCATTAAACCCCGCAGAAGTCGTTGATGTCATTTTCAATCCAGAAAACGATCATGCATGTACAGTTGTGGTACCAGATCATCAATTATCATTGGCAATTGGTAAAAAAGGTCAAAATGCACGATTAGCCGCAAAATTAACAACATTTAAAATTGATATTAAATCTGAATCTGATATGGTTAATAGTAGTAAAGAAAAATCAGTTTCTGAAACAAACGAATAAGCCGACCAAAATTGATCGGTAATTGATTTGGAGGCAAATTAAAATGATTAATCGTAAAATTCCAATGCGGAAAGATATCGTTACGGGTGAAATGAAACCCAAAAAAGAGCTTGTTCGTGTTGTGAAAAATAAAGAAAATGAAGTATCTTTGGATCCAACTGGTAAAAAGCCAGGCCGTGGCGCTTATATTTTTCTTGATGTAGACGTGGCTAAGAAGGCACAAAAAGAAAGAACGTTTAATAAAGCGTTTGGTATCAAAATTGACGATTCATTTTATGAAGAACTTGTTGAATACGTTGATCATCAGGTAGCTAGACGAGAATTGTTTAAAGATGGAAAATAGTCAAAAATTCTTACAAATGCTAGGTTTGACCAGACGCGCAGGAATGTTAGTGACTGGTGAAGGATTAGTGTTAAATGCTGTCAGAAAGAATAAAGCGAAATTGGTTATTCTCTCTGAAGATTGTGGACAAGCGACTTTAAAAAAAGTAACAGATAAGTGTAACAGTTATAATGTGAAATTATATGTTGGCTTTTCAAAAGCCATTTTAAGCGAAGCCGTTGGACAACAGCGCACGGTTTATGCTATTACCGATAAGGGTTTTAGCAGAAGGATGTGTGACTTAATGGATATATAGAAGGAGCATGCAAATATGGGAAAAAAAAGAATTTATGAATTAGCTAAAGAGCTAGATTTGAATACTAAAGATGTTATCGATTTTGCAACAACAAAAGGATTTGATGTTAAAAATCATATGTCAACTATTGGTGACAATGAAGAACGTCAAATCCGCGATAACTTTAAAAAAGGGACTGCTAAACCTGCAGCCGTAAAGAAACCCGCTGCAAAGGTTGCACCCAAAGCTGCAACGAATAAGCCAGCTGCTAAGAAACCGGCACAACCTGTTTCAAAAACAACGAGCAGTAAACCTGCCGCTCAAAAAACAAATCCGGTAGCAGCTAAACCAGCTACTACTACGGCGAGTGCAACAACTAAAGCAACAAGTGACAAACCTGCAAGTCGTCCTCAAAATAGTACGCAATCAAGTGCTAGAACTGCTAATAACGGTAACGCTAATCAGCAAGGACGTTCGAGATTTAATAACAATAATCGTTATGGGAATAATCCTTATAACAAACGTAACAGAAATAAGAAAAACCGTCGCTCAACGACGCCAAAACCACCAGTATCACCTAGAAAAGATAAACCATTACCAGAAATCTTATTTTACAATGAAGCAACAAACGTTGCAGAAATTGCTAAAAAGATTCATCGCGAACCAGCAGAAATCATCAAAAAATTATTTATGCTGGGCGTAATGGTTAACCAAAATCAAACACTTGATACGGATACAATTGAAATTTTAGCATCTGAATATGGAATCAAATCAGAAGCTAAAATTGATGTTGATGTTGCCGATATTGACAAGTTGTTTGATGCTGAAGTTAAAAATGAAGATAATCTTGTTTCAAGACCACCAGTTGTTACAATCATGGGACATGTTGATCACGGTAAGACAACCTTACTTGATAAATTACGCCATACTCATGTTACTGACGGTGAAGCCGGCGGTATTACGCAACATATTGGTGCTTACCAAGTAAAACATGATAACAAAACGATTACTTTCTTGGATACACCTGGACATGCTGCATTTACAAATATGCGTGCCCGTGGTGCAGATATTACTGATATTACAGTATTAGTTGTTGCTGCTGATGATGGGGTTATGCCTCAAACAATCGAAGCAATTAATCATTCAAAAGCTGCAAACGTTCCAATTATTGTTGCGGTTAATAAGATTGATAAACCTGGTGCAAATCCCGCCCATGTTACAGAACAATTAGCTGAATATGAATTAATTCCTGAAAGTTGGGGTGGCGACACAATTTTCGTTGAAATTTCAGCGAAGACTGGTGACAACCTTGATGAGTTATTAGAAATGATTTTACTTGAAGCTGAAGTTCTTGAATTAAAAGCAAATCCAAAACAAAAAGGTATTGGTTCAGTTATTGAAGCACGTCTTGATAAAGGCCGTGGAACGGTTGCTTCATTACTTGTTCAACAAGGAACTTTAAAAGTTGGTGATCCAATTGTTGTTGGGAATAGTTTCGGACGTGTTCGTACTATGACAAATGATAAAGGTCGTCAAGTCAATAAAGCTAAACCTGCAACACCAGTTGAAATTACTGGTTTGAATGATGTTCCGGGTGCCGGCGATCGTTTCGTTGTCTTCGATGACGAAAAAACGGCTCGCGCAGCTGGTGAAGAACGTGCTAAACGTGCCTTAACGAAGGAACGTGGAAACGTGACTCATGTAACGCTTGATAACTTGTTTGATTCTCTTAAAGAAGGCGAATTAAAAGAAGTTGCTGTTATTATTAAAGCCGATGTACAGGGATCAGTTGAAGCTCTTGCAGGTAGTTTGAAGAAGATTGATGTTGAAGGCGTTCGCGTTAACATTATTCATCAAGCTGCTGGTGCAATCACTGAAAGTGATGTTACCTTAGCAGAAGCAAGTAACGCTATCATCATTGGTTTCAATGTGCGTCCAACGCCTCAAGCTAAACTTCAAGCACAATCTGATGAAGTGGATATTCGCTTACATCGTGTTATTTATAACGCGATTGAAGAAATTGAAACTGCCATGAAAGGGATGCTTGAACCCGTTTATGAAGAAAAAATTACGGGCCAAGTTGAAATTCGTGAAACATACAAAGTTACAAAAGTTGGAACAATCGGTGGTGCTTATGTCACTGAAGGTTACATCGAAAGAGATAGTGGCGTTCGTTTAATCCGTGACGGAATTGTGATTTACGAAGGTAAATTAGCAAGTTTGAAACGCTTTAAAGATGACGTTAAGATCGTTAAACAAGGTTTCGAATGTGGTGTCATGATTGAAAAATACAATGACATTAGAGAAGGCGACCAAATTGAAGCCTACGTTATGGAAGAAGTTCCAGTTAAATAATTCATAACAACTATTAGGAGGATATACAATGACACAACATTATCGTGTGGGTCGTTTATCACAAGAAATCCAAAAAGAAGTTAATGACATTCTTTTAAAACGCGTGAGAGATCCTCGCGTTGAAGGTGTTACAATTACGGGTGTAAATGTGACTGGTGACTTGCAACAGGCGACAATTTACTACAGTATTTTGTCAAATATGGCATCAGATGCACAAAAAACACAACGTGGTTTAGAAAAAGCTTCTGGATTAATTCGTGGTGAACTTGGATCAAGACTCTCGATTTATAAAACACCAGAATTAGCTTTTGTGAGAGATGAGTCGGTTCAATATGGCGACAAAATTGATCAACTGCTTAAAAAAATAGATTCTGAATATTAATTTAAAAGTCTTAAAACATTATTTAATAGTGTTTTAAGACTTTTTATTTTAAATTTTTATACTAAAGTACAAACGATATCCTTCAGTTTGATGACTATGCTATACTATTAAAAGTATAATAACGGAGGTAAGAAGATGGACGGAATTATTCCACTACTCAAAGAACGTGGTATGACTAGTCACGATTGTGTTTTTAAATGTCGTGGTATTTTTCAAACTAAAAAGGTTGGCCACTCTGGTACTTTAGATCCAAACGTTGACGGTGTTTTACCAATTTGTATTGGTAAAGCAACAAAGACCGTAAACTATTTAATGAATTCTGGTAAAGTGTATAAGGGTGAAATTACGCTTGGATTCTCTACTGAAACTGAAGATTTAGATGGTGAGACAATTGAAGAAAAAGATATTTTGAAACCATTTGAAGCAAATGAAATTGATGCTGTTATGAAACAAATGACGGGAACAATGATTCAAATACCACCAATGTTTTCTGCCGTTAAAGTTAATGGACGTCGGTTGTACGATTATGCACGTAAAGGTGAGACGGTTGAACGACCAGAACGAGAAATTACTGTGACTTCGTTTGTTCAAACAAAGCCCGCAGAATACGACGCCGAAAATAAAAGACAAAAAATTTATTTTGAAGTTGCCTGTGGTAAAGGGACTTATGTCAGAACGTTGGCTGTTGATCTTGGAAAAAAATTGGGTGTGCCTGCCGTTATGTCGGACTTGACCAGATTGGAAAGTGGCGGTTTTAGAATTGATAAAGCTTTCACGCTTGATCAACTTAATGAAGCCAAGGCTAATGGAACATTGGAATCATTATTATATCCAATTGACGCCGCATTAACGTCATTTAAAAAGTATGAATTAACTGATGAACAATGGGCGATTGTTAAAAATGGTGGTTTCTTGGCTATTGATTCTTTTAATGATGAACAGATGGTTGCATTAGTTTATGAAAATAAAATTAGATGTTTGTATAGATTGAACAGTGAAAAAGACCGTTATCAATCTGAAACAATGTTTGATTTAGGGTAAAGGAAGTTATTGTGATATGAAAGTTATTTATTTAACTGAGCCATACGATCCTAAAGAAATTGATGACGAGGCAATCTCGCTAGCTATGGGATTTTTTGATGGCGTTCATTTAGGACATCAAAAAGTAATACTAAAGGCTAAACAAAAAGCCAACGAAAAGAAAATTAAACTTGCGGTGATGACGTTTGATAAGCATCCTTCGGTTCAATTTCAAAAGAAACCTGAACGAAGTATTAAATACTTAACCTCAATGGAAAAGAAAATTTCATTAATGGAGGGACTAGGTGTTGATATTTTTTATATCCTAACGTTAAACAATGATTTGGCAAGTTTAACACCACAGGATTTTGTTACCAAGTATATGATTGATCTGCATGCACAAGTTGTTGTTGCTGGGTTTGATTATACTTATGGTAAAAAAGATATTGCTAATATGGATACATTGGCCAAGTATGCTCATCAACAATTTGAGGTTGTAACTGTACCTGAATTGATATCTGAAGATCAAAAGATAAGTTCAACTAGAATTAGGGCTGCTATCGATAAAGGGCAGATAAACGATGTGAATAGATTGTTAGGGTATGAGTATCAAACGATTGGTGAGGTTGTTCATGGCGAAGCCAGGGGTAGAGAACTTGGGTTTCCGACGTTGAATCTAGAGTTTAACGAGCATATTCGAATTCCGGGACCTGGAATCTATGTGACAAGGGTCCAGGTATCTGGTGTCTGGTATCGTGGAATGGCATCTATCGGATATAATGTCACATTTGGGCAAGATCGTGAATTAACCGTTGAAATTAATTTGTTTGATTTTAATGAAATGATCTATGGTCAACAGGTAACGGTCGAATGGCTGTCATATTTGAGAAGTGAAATTAAATTTGATGGGATTGATGGATTAATCTCACAGTTAAATCAAGATAAAAAAATGACAATTGCTTATTTTAATTAATTAATCTAAATAAATCATAAATGACTGACTAAATAGAGATATTTAGTCAGTCATTTTCTTTAAAAAAACGAGTGCATTCCTTGACAACAATCTAAACATTTAGTATATTAATAGTTGTCTTAGCACTCTATTGTGCTAAGTGCTAAAAAGAGGTGATTGATCATGCTAACGGAAAGACAAATGTTAGTGTTAGAAGCAATTGTCAGAGTTTATACGGAAGTTGGACAACCGGTTGGTTCTAAATCGGTCGTCGACTTTTTGCCAATGCATGTTAGTTCGGCAACGATAAGAAATGAAATGGTTGCCTTGGAGAATAAAGGGTTAATTAAAAAAACGCATTCTTCTTCAGGACGCATCCCTTCGTTTTTAGGATATCGTTATTACGTAGACCATATTGTTCAACCCGGGGTTGTTCCGGCGGCAGAACTGGTGAATATTCAAAATTCTCTTGGTGTTCATTTTCAAAAGATTGATGAAATATTTGCGGAATCAACTAAGATTCTTTCAGATTTGACGAATTATACGGCAATTTCACTACGACCTGAAACAACGGAGAGTCGACTCGAAGGGTTCCGATTAGTTCCACTAGGAAATCACCGAATTATGGCTATTCTTGTTATGAGTAGTGGTGTTGTTGAAAATCAAACGTTTAGTATTCCTAAATCAATTAATGGTTCAGATTTGGAAGCTGTAACGAGGTTGTTGAACGACCAATTAATTGGGTTGTCGTTAGCCGAAATTTCTATGAAGCTAAGGACAAGTATACCGGTTATGTTGGTTGATTATATGCGTAGGCCGGATGGCATTTTAGATGTTTTTGGTAATATTTTAAAGCAGGCAGCACGTGAACAGGTTTTTGTTGGTGGTAAATCTAATATTTTAGATTTTGCAACTGACAGTAACGTGGATGAACTAAAATCGCTGTACGATTTAGTAGATACATCGAATAATAAGAATATTGGTGATTTGATTGGCATTCAAGGTAAACCCATTCAAATTAAGATTGGTGAGGAATTAACGAATCAATTACTTGATAACTATAGTCTAATATCAGCTAGTTATGATGTTAGCGACCATGGTCAGGGTGTTATTGCGTTATTGGGTCCAACAAATATGCCATATTCAAAGATGATTGGTTTACTCGATGCATTCAGTGATGAGCTTGCAAAAAAATTATTAGATTATTATCAACAATTTGATAAATAAGAAAAGGGGTGTTGTGTGTGGTTAAGGATGCCAAAGAAGATTTAGTTGAGGAAGATGTTGCACAAGAGCAACATCAAGCTAATGAAACAACTGATCAAAATGAGAAAAAAAGTTCTGTTACTGATAAAGTAAAAGAAAAATTTAGTAAAAAACCTTCTGATGCGGATAAGTTGGCTGAATTACAAGTCAATCTAGATGCAATGGAAGATAAATATTTACGGGCAGAAGCCGAGATGGCAAATATGAATACTCGCTTTAAGAAAGAACAAGAACAACTCTTGAAGTATAGTGGACAGTCATTAGCTAAAGACGTTTTACCTGTTATCGATAATTTAGAAAGAGCGTTGTCAATTGAGGTCGATACTGAAAATGGCGAGCAACTAAAAAAAGGTATCGAATTAGTTTACAAAGATGCACAAAAAGCGTTAACTAATAATGACGTGATTGAAATTGCAACTGATGGCGTTATGTTCGATCCAACTATTCATCAAGCAGTTCAAACTGTTCCTGCTTCTGATGATCAGAAGGCAGATACAATTGTTCAAGTCCTTCAAAAAGGATACAAATTAAAAGATAGAGTGTTACGTCCAGCAATGGTCGTTGTCGCTCAATAATAATATAAGAAGAGGTAGATAAATTATGGCAAAGATTATAGGAATTGATTTAGGAACAACTAACTCAGCTGTTGCTGTTTTAGAAGGTAAAGAAGCAAAAATTATTACAAATCCAGAAGGAAACCGTACAACACCATCAGTTGTTTCATTTAAAGATGGCGAAACACAAGTCGGTGAAGTTGCAAAACGTCAAGCAATCACAAATCCAGATACTGTGGCATCAATTAAACGTCACATGGGTGAAGAAGGCTATAAAGTTGATATTCAAGGTAAATCATATACACCACAAGAAGTTTCAGCAATGATTTTACAATACATTAAAGAATATTCTGAAGCATACTTAGGCGAATCAGTAACACAAGCTGTTATTACAGTTCCTGCTTACTTCAATGATTCACAACGTCAAGCTACAAAAGATGCTGGTAAAATTGCTGGTTTAGAAGTTGAACGTATTGTTAACGAACCAACTGCAGCAGCTTTGGCATATGGTCTTGAAAATACTGAAAAAGATGAAAAAATCCTTGTCTTTGATTTAGGTGGTGGTACATTTGATGTTTCTATCCTTGAATTAGGCGACGGTGTCTTTGAAGTATTATCAACAAATGGTGATACTAAACTTGGTGGCGATGATTTTGATCAAAAAATCATGGACTGGTTAGTTGATACTTTCAAAAAAGAAAATGGTATTGATTTATCAAAAGACAAAATGGCAATGCAACGTCTTAAAGATGCTGCTGAAAAAGCTAAAAAAGATGTTTCTGGTGTTACTAGTGCACAAATTAGCTTACCATTTATCACAGCCGGTGCTGCTGGACCTTTACATTTAGAAGCAACATTATCACGTGCACAATTCGATAACTTAACACAAGAATTAGTTGAACGTACACGTATTCCAGTTCAAAATGCTTTGAAGGATGCTGGTTTAATAAATGCTGATATTGATCAAGTTATCTTGGTTGGTGGATCAACACGTATTCCAGCAGTTCAAGCATTAGTTGAAAAAGAAACAGACCATAAACCTAACCAATCAGTTAACCCTGATGAAGCTGTTGCACTTGGTGCTGCAATTCAAGGTGGTGTGATTACTGGTGATGTTAAGGATGTCGTTTTACTTGATGTAACACCACTTTCATTGGGTATTGAAACAATGGGTAGTGTCTTCACTAAGTTAATTGACCGTAACACAACAATTCCAACAAGTAAGTCACAAACATTCTCAACAGCCGCAGATAATCAACCAGCCGTTGATATCCATGTCTTACAAGGTGAACGTCCAATGGCTACAGATAACAAAACATTGGGTCGCTTCCAATTAAATGATATTCCTGCTGCACCTCGTGGCATCCCTCAAATCGAAGTTAAATTTGATATTGATAAAAATGGGATTGTTAATGTTTCTGCTAAAGATTTAGGCACAAACAAAGAACAAAAAATTACAATCAAGAGTTCAGGTGGTCTTGCAGAAGACGAAATCGAACGCATGGTTAACGAAGCTAAAGAAAATGAAGAAGCTGATAAAGCACGTAAAGAAGAAGTTGACTTGAAAAATGAAGTTGACCAATTATTATTCTCAGTTGATAAAACTTTAGAAGAATTAAAAGGTAAAGTAACTGAAGAAGAAATTAAATCTGCAGAAGATGCTCGTGATGCTTTGAAGAAAGCTCAAGAAGATAACAATGTTGAAGATATGAAAGTTAAGAAAGACGAATTGAATAAAATCGTTCAAGACCTAACTGTTAAATTATATCAACAAGCACAAGATGCTCAAGGTGAAGCTGGTGCCGAAGGCGCAGCTAAAGACCCTAAAGATGAAACGGTCGATGGTGACTTCGAAGAAGTTAAACCTGAAGACAAGAAATAATTTTTACCAAATTCTAAGCATGATAGAAAGTCAAAGGCCTTTGGGACTTTGACTTTTTATTTCATGTTAGGCATGTTATCCTATTTAGAGCAATAAAAACCAAAAAGGTTATTCGGAGGTACGGAATGGCAGAGAACAGAGATCCATATGATGTACTTGGTGTGACTAAGGAATCATCACCTGAGGAAATAAAAAAAGCGTACCGTAAGTTATCTAAACAATATCATCCAGATATTAATAAAGATGCTGGTGCGGAAGATAAATTCAAAGAAATTACTGAAGCTTATGAGACTGTTGGGGACCCACAAAAGAAGGCTGAATATGACCAATATGGTTCAGCTGGATCACAAGGTGGTGGCTACCGAGGTTTTGGTGGTCAAGGCCAACAAGGTGGATTTGGCGGCGGTGGATTTGAAGATATTTTCAGTTCATTTTTCGGTGGCGGTGCTACTCAAGACCCAACTGCTCCGCGTGCAGGACGTGATTTACAATACGAGATGACATTGACATTTAACGAAGGTGTTTTTGGTAAGGAATCAACAATCAAATACAATCGTAAAAGTCTTTGTGCCACTTGTGGCGGTTCTGGTGCAAAACCTGGAACATCTCCAATTACATGTCGCAAGTGTGGCGGACGAGGCACAATTCAAGTTGAGCGTCGGACACCACTTGGCAATATGATGACTGAACAAGAATGTGACGTTTGTCATGGTTCAGGTAAAGAAATTGAAGAAAAATGTGAAACTTGTCATGGTTCAGGTCATACTGACGAAAGACATGAAGTTAAAGTAACCGTTCCTGCCGGCGTTGAAGATGGTCAACAAATGCGTCTACAAGGACAAGGTGAAGCGGGCGAGAATAGCGGGCCTTATGGAGATTTGTACATTATCTTTAGAGTCCAAGCTAGTGGAACTTTTGATCGCGAAGGATCTGAGATTTATATTGATGTTCCGATAAGTTTCGTTCAAGCTGCTTTGGGTGACGAAGTGACGGTTGAAACGGTACACGGTGACGTTAAAATGAAAATTCCAGCTGGAACTCAGACAGGAACAACATTTAGATTACGTGATAAGGGTGCACCTAAGTTACATGGTAAAGGTAACGGTGACCAACAAGTGACGGTTAATATCGAAACGCCTCGTAACTTGAAAAAAGAACAAAAAGAAGCTTTAAAAGAGTTTGCTACAGCTAGCGGCAAAAATGTTGTTGGTGAAGGTAACTTGTTTGATAAGTTAAAAGATCAATTTAAAGGTAAAAAATAAATCGGAAGATAGGATCGTCTTAATGAGATGATTCTATTTTTTTGTACAAGAACTGTAATTGTGTTTACCCGTGTTGATTGTTATACTTGAAAAAGATAGAGACAAGAAAGTAGGACGCAATTAATGGATTTTGAAGAAATGCAAGACAGACAAAAACATATTCGTAATTTTTCGATTGTGGCACATATTGATCACGGAAAATCAACGCTTGCGGATCGTATCCTTGAGATGACTGATACAGTTACGAAACGTGAGATGAAGAATCAATTATTGGATTCAATGGATCTTGAACGAGAACGTGGTATTACAATAAAATTAAATGCGGTTGAGTTACATTATCTTGCTAAAGATGGTGAAACATATATCTTCCATTTAATCGATACACCAGGACATGTCGATTTCACTTATGAAGTTTCAAGAAGTTTAGCTGCTTGTGAGGGAGCTGTGCTTGTTGTTGATGCTGCTCAGGGGGTTGAAGCACAAACTCTTGCAAACGTTTATTTAGCAATCGATGATGATCTTGAAATTTTACCAGTCATTAATAAAATTGATTTACCATCTGCTAATATTGAAATGGTGAAAAAAGAAATTGAAGATGTTATTGGATTAGATGCTTCTGATGCCGTTTTAGCGAGTGCAAAAAATGGCATTGGTATTGAAGAGATGCTTGAACAAATTGTTACAAAAATTCCTGCACCAAGTGGTGATTTAAAGAAACCACTTAAGGCATTAATTTTTGATTCAATTTATGATAGCTATCGTGGTGTTGTTTTAAGTATCCGAGTAGTTGATGGCGTCGTAAAACCTGGTGATATGATTGAATTAATGAACAGTAAGAAGAAATATGAAGTTACGGAAGTTGGCGTTATGTCACCCAAGGCTGTTGACCGCGAGTTTTTAATGGCTGGTGACGTTGGTTATATTACAGCGGCAATTAAAGATATTCGTGACACGCGAGTCGGTGATACCGTAACATCGGCAGATAATCCTGCTACTGAGCCATTAGACGGTTATCGTGCAATTAATCCGATGGTTTACTGTGGACTCTATCCTGTTGATAATTCAAAATATAATGAATTACGTGAAGCGCTTGAAAGATTACAGTTGAATGATGCTGCTCTGCAGTTTGAACCAGAAACGTCTCAAGCTTTGGGATTTGGGTTCCGTTGTGGGTTCTTAGGGTTGTTGCACATGGATGTTGTTCAAGAACGCTTAGAACGTGAATCTGGGCTAGATTTGATAACGACGGCACCATCCGTTATTTATCATGTTGATTTAACTGATGGTGAGAAGTTAATTGTCTCTAATCCCTCTGAAATGCCGGAACCATCATCAATTAAACAAATTAATGAGCCATATGTGAAGGCAAGTATCATGGTACCTAATGAATACGTTGGTGCGGTTATGGAACTTTGCCAGAAAAAACGTGGCGTTTTTGATACCATGGACTATTTAGATGAATTCCGTGTCAACATTATTTATCATATGCCTTTATCGGAAATTATTTTTGATTTCTTCGATAAGTTAAAATCAAATACGCGTGGATATGCCTCTCTTGATTACGAAGAAGAAGGTTATCGTCCAAGTGATTTAATTAAGGTTGATATCTTATTAAATGGTGAAGCAGTTGATGCTTTAAGCTTTATTGTCCATCGGGATTTCTCGTTTGAACGCGGTAAGGGAATTGTCAACAAACTACGGACATTAATTCCCCGTCAAATGTTTGAAATTCCAGTCCAAGCTGCGGCTGGGCAAAAAATTATTGCGAGAACCAATATTAAAGCTTATCGTAAAGATGTTACGGCTAAGCTTTATGGTGGTGATCGTACACGCCGTATGAAACTTTTAGAAAAACAAAAAGCTGGTAAGAAACGAATGAAGCAAGTTGGTAACGTTGAGATTCCTCAAGAAGCATTTATGGCTGTCTTGAAGATTGACGAAGAGGAAGAAACTAAGAAAAAATAGATTTTTTAAATTAAATATTAGTATATAAAAGACTGGGTTTTATTGTGGGTTCACCTCAATTCAGTCTTTTTGTATTTTAACGAATAAATGTACTGGAGGATTTTTTTAGTTGACTATTAAAATAACTAATGTAAAACCGGATGACTTATTAGATATATTCAAAATTGAAGAAGCTGGATTTGTTCCAGGACAGGCGGCAACGAAAGAATCGAGCATATTACGGATACATTTTTTGTTGCTCGCAACGAAGATAATAAGGTCATAGGTTTTATTAATGGGCCAGTCGTTAATCAACGATATTTAACAGATGATTTATTTATAAAAACGACCGTAAACCCTGCGAACGGAGGATTCCAGAGTATTTTAAGTTTAGCTGTTTCTGCAAAGTATCAGCATCAGGGAATATCGGGTCAGCTACTTAAAGCTATGGAAGGAAATGCGTTATCTAATAAGCGACAAGCGGTTACTCTGACGTGTTTACGCGAACTTATTGGATTCTATGAAAGACATGGCTTTAAAAATGAAGGAATGGCTTTATCTAAGCATGGTGGAGCAGAGTGGTTTAACATGGTTAAGGTTATTTAATTATCGGAGAATAATACTTAAAATACCAGGATGAGTACAACTTGCTTGTTGTATTCATCTTTTTTTTGTACACTAAAGTCATTAAAGGGGAGTGACTATGATGGAGACAGATAAAAGTTGGAATTGGTATCATGAACAATGGGGGAAACCGACGTATGATGATTCCAAGCTATTTCAATTATTGACTATTGGTATTTTTCAAGTAGGTTTGAATTGGAAGATGATTGCCGGAAAACGAGACGTTTTTGCAAAATATTTTTATGATTACGACGTAGAACGAGTGGCCGCGATATTACCTGACGAAATAGAAGTTATGTTGAAAGATAGTGACATGATTAAGAATGAACGGAAAATTAACGCAACGATTAATGATGCTCAAGCGGTTTTATCCATTCAAAAAGAATATGGTAGTTTTTCAAATTATTTATGGAAATTTGTTAATGATAAGCCTTTGGTAAATGAATATACTGAACGCGACGAAGTACCGACAAGTAGTGAATTATCAAAAGCGGTTGCTGTGGATATGAAGAAACACGGCTTTACATATGTTGGGCCGATTGTTATGTATATGTTCATGAAAGCTGGCGGAATGGTTCAGGACAACGTATTAAATGAATAAAAAATGGTAACTAGATTAAACTGTAATCTAGTTACCATTTTTTTATGATGAGAATGAGTCCGTATTTTGCATGTAAACCATCTCGTCGTATGAAATTTGTTCTCGAAGTGAATTAGCTGTTTCTCGTGATATTAGATTTTGTTCCAATTGAAGTTGGACAAAATTGTATTCTAATTGGAAGGCACTTATGAAGATATTATTTTGTGAAATAAGTTCAGTTTCATTTGAAAATGAACGTCTGTGACGGACTGATAAAAATTGTCTGACCATGGTGACAGTCATAGAATTTTCAACAGTTGTAATGGATGTTAAGTAGGTGATTGCGGCCTGGTAGCCAGATTCTTCCATTAAAATAAATTCGTCTTTGGTGCTACTGTAATATTTTTTAAAGGCAGATTTCTGATCTTCTGTAACTTGAGATAAAGCTCTCTTTCCTTTTTTGATTGCAAGTTTTTTAAATAAGCGTAGTAAATAAAATTTTAAATGCATGAATAAATTTTTTAATGAAAATCCACGTGTTGATTGATAGGTGGTAACTAAAAATTTCTCGTACCATGTAACCATTTTTTCTGAAACCTGACCACTCGATAGTAGTTCGCGTAAAATATTTTCTTCAATTTCTTGTGTTTTTTCTAATAGTTCATAAAAATCATTTTTTTTGGGTCGTTTTAAAAAATTCTGTTGATTATATAATGTTTCAATGACTATTTGACGTTCTGGGCTGGGAACCGTCGTCATATTAAGCTGTTCGACTGTATAAACAACCATTTTAGAACGAACATGACTCGTATTTTCTGGAATAGCGAGTTCATTCTTTTTAGGAATCAGACGTGGTAACAAAAGCGTTGGAACAATCATGCTAATTAAAATAACGAGTGCGGCCATAAAAATAATTTCGTTTCTCATCGGAAATGGGGCACCTGAAATTGTTATTAAGGGTAATGAGTAGGCCATTGATAGTGTAATTGTTCCATGAATACCGCTCAAGGCGAATGTTAAATTATCTTTTATTGATGACATATTTAATGCGAAACGGGCCCATAAGAAGCGCATTAACGTCATAACGGCGTAAATACCTAAACTGATGGCGAATAAAATTAATGAATTGAACCCCGAACCTTTGAATAGATCTAATGTGACTGTTGGTAATGTTAAACCTAGAACAACAAAGACAAAGCCATTTAAGGCATCTGTTAACACCTTCCAGAGACTACTTGAGACAAACTGTAGCTTAGTTGAAGATAACCTTAAACGGTCTTTTTGAACGCCGTGAATTAACCCTGCGGCTACGACAGCTAAAATACCTGAAAAACCAAATTCTTCAGAGATAAAATAAATGAGAAAAGGCGTTATGATTTCAATGGGAATCATAACGGCAGTGTCTTCAATATGCCAACTTAACAAAGTCAATCGTATTCTAACGAATATGAGGCCCAGAAAACCACCAATTAAAAGACCACCGAAAAATGATGCGTTAAAAGCGTTTAGACCTTCATTTATAGAAAATGTACCGGAGGCAAAAGCCGTTAAGGCTAAATTAAGGCCAACAATACCGGATGCGTCATTGAACAATGATTCATTTTCTAGCATATTCATCATTGATTCAGGAATCGGTAAATTTTTTGTCACTGAAGAAACGGCAACCGTATCCGTGGGTGTAACAATTGCGGCTAACGCAAATGCTAGAGCAAGAGAAAGTTCTGGCAAGAAGGTGTGAGCTAGAAATCCCGTGACAACAATGGTCAGCCCAACTAGCACGATGGCCAGTGAAAGTGTTGCTAAAATATTTTTAGCCAATGCACGCCTAGACGTATTTTGTGCTTCATTAAAAATAATGGGCGCAACAATCATCATAAAAAATAATTCTGGTTTTAGTTCGAAATGTTGAAAAAGTGGTAATAATGACAATCCTAAACCAATACTGATTTGGTAAAAGGCCTGTGGGATTCTAGGAAATTTAATGGCAAATACGTTTGCGATAACTACGCCACCAAGTAGTAATAAAATAATAGATAAGGAACTCATAATTAAATCCTCCGACAACTTCTTTTAGAATGGACTCTATATTAACACATGTCGGGATTTAACGACATATAAAAAGGACTAAGTTATCTGAAAATAACTTAGTCCTTTCATTTATTATACGAACAAATTAATAATCATGACACCACCAAGTCCGGAGACGGAAACGACTGTTTCCAGAACCGTCCATGTTGCAAGCGTTTCTTTAACAGTTAAATCAAAGTATTCTTTAATCATCCAGAAACCGGCATCATTAACGTGTGAGGCAATTAAACTACCAGAACCAATTGCAATTACCATTAATGCTGGATCAACACCTGTACCTGCCATTAATCCACTAACAAGACCAGCTGCAGTCAATGCAGCAACCGTCGCGGAGCCAAGAGAAACTCTCAGTAGCGCAGCAATTAACCAGCCTAAGAAAAGTGGTGATAATGAAGATGATTCAAACATTTTTGAGATAACATTTGCAACGCCACCGTCGACAAGTACTTGTTTAAATGCGCCACCACCACCAATAATTAATAGTAACATTGCAATTTGTTTAACGGCTACTTCAAGAGATGACATAATATCTTTAACGGGTATTTTGCGTGCGAATCCCATTGAGTAAATAGCAAACAACAGTGAGAGAAGCATAGCCACGCCAGGAGCACCGATAAACATAAAGAATGAATCTACTGAGTTTGGATTTTTTGGCCGTATTCCTTTATTAACGACCATATCGTAGATTGTTGAAATAGCCATAATGATAACGGGGAATAATGATGTTAACGTACTCATTCCAAAACTAGGTGTGTCTTCAAGTTTAAATTCCTTTTGTGTCCCCAATGCGCTCAAATTACCTTTTTGTTTAAATGCTGAAGGAATATATTTTTGGGCAACGACCGCAAAGAGTGGTCCCGCAATTAATGTCACAGGAATGGCTAATATTAAGCCATAAATAAGAACCATCCCTACATTAGCATTTAGAGCCGATGCAATGGCCGTTGGCGCCGGATGAGGAGGTAAGAATCCGTGAGTAACTGAAAGTGCAGCTGCCATGGGAATCCCAAGGTATAAGATTGAAATACCCAATTCTGTTGCGATTGCGAAAATAATTGGAATTAATAAAACAATACCCACCTCGAAGAATAAGGCGATACCAATAATAAATGACGCTAATACAACAGCGAGTTGAATCCATTTTCGACCGAAACGATTAATTAAGGTAGTCGCAATTCGGTAAGCACCACCCGAATCTGCTACTAATTTACCAAGCATAGCACCAAATCCGAAGACTAATGATAAATGGCCTAACTGACTACCAATTCCATTTTCAATGGAAGTTGTAATTTTATCTAACGGCATCCCCAAGCCAATGGCAACAACAAATGATGTAATAATTAATGAAACAAATGTATTTAACTTAAACTTAATAATTAATAAAAGTAAAAATAAAATCCCAATAAAAACGATTAAAAGTGGCATAATAACTTTCCCCCAGTAGTACTAGATTTGATGATAATGCTTACGTTGGAAATCAGAAATGTTTTTATATTCAGAACTTAATGATCGACTTAAGCGAACAAAAATAGGTAACAATTCACGATAGACTTCAAAATTTTCTTTTTGTGGTTGATGAACATGCGTCGAACCAATCATATTTTCAACGGCTGACAAATCAGCAATTAAGTGCAAACTTTCCATACCTAAAACGGCCGCACCAAGACAAGAACTTTCAAAACTTTCAGGAATTGTGACTTCTTGCTCAAAAATATCGGCCAATAGTTGACGCCATAATGAAGACTGGGCAAATCCGCCTGTTGCTTGAATTCTAGTTGGACTTCCAGAAACTTCGGTTAACGCTAACATAACCATATCCAAATTAAAGACAATTCCTTCGAGTACGGCACGTGCCATATGTGCACGTGTGTGCTGTCGTGTTAATCCGAAGAATGAACCTCTGGCATTTGCATCCCAAAGAGGTGCACGTTCGCCACCAAGATAAGGATGGAAGAGTAGTCCATCGGATCCAGCAGGGACTTTTTCAGCAATCTGAGTGATGATTTCATATGGATCAATCTGCATCTGTTCAGCAGTAATTTTTTCGGGTGTGAATATTTCATCTCTCAACCAACGGAAGACAATCCCTCCATTATTAACTGGCCCGCCAATAACCCATTTATCTTTTGCGAGCGCGTAACAGAATAAACGTCCTTTAGGATCCGTAACGGGATGATCAATAACCATTCTGACTGCGCCACTTGTGCCAATTGTAACGGCTGCAACGCCTGGATCAATAGCGTCGACACCAAGGTTTGAAAGGACACCATCACTTGCGCCAATAATAAATGGTACTTTACGACTAATACCCGTTTTTTTAGAAAATTCTTTATCGAGTCCCGTTAATTGGTAAGTTGTCTCGACTAATTCTGGTAACTTCTCAGGCGTAACTCCGGCTACTGATAGTGCTTGTTCATCCCAATCTAAATTAAAGATATTAAACAAACCTGTTGCCGATGCTAGCGAATGATCAATAACAAGTCGATCAAATAATTGATATAAAATATAATCTTTAATACCAACAAAGTAGGAAGCTTGATTAAACAAATCTGGTTTTTCATTTTTTAACCAAATTAATTTCGACAATGGCGACATTGGATGGATAGGTGTTCCGGTTTTGAGATAAATTTCATGACCAATCCCTGACTCATTTAAATCGTCACTCCATTTGCTAGCTCTATTGTCAGCCCAAGTGATTGATCGTGTAAGAGGTTTGTGATTTTTATCGAGTAATATTAAGCTATGCATCGCAGCGGAGAACGCGACACCTTTTAAATCGGTAGAACTTAGATTTGCTTTTTTGTTGACCTGAGTAATTGCCTCAGTTACGGCAGCGTAAATTTCTTCAGGATCTTGCTCAGCCATTCCATCTTCTTCTTGATAAAGGGGGTAGCTGATGTTTGCGTATTCAATTACGCTACCTTTAAGATCATATAAAACTGCTTTCGTACTAGTTGTTCCGATATCGACACCAATCATGTATGGCATAGTAGAAATCTCCTTAATTAAATAGTATTGTGGGCGATGTTTTTTAAAGAATTAGTTGGTTAACGCTTACATTATCTTCTTTAGAGAATTATAAAGCAACTAATTAACCTTTACCTAAGATTTGATAGGAGTGGGTAACAAGCTAAGCCAATTAAAAAGATTGAAAAAAAGAGCGCTTGGATATGTTGATGATGGTTACCGCGATGCAACAATAAACCTGAGCCTGCGAGAACAATGATGTAACAACCAAGTAATATCAGAAAAACAAAGGTATCCGTGATTGAGTTCAAACTAACAAGTAAAAATAAGCCTAATATTAAAAGCCAATTGCGACTATTTTTTTCCCAGGCTAACGAACCAAAAAATAGAGACTTATACGAAAATTTGCGACGTTTTGTTTTTGTAGACATATAAATCATGGTTGTCATGATAAACCAAACCAAGATAAGAAACGGACCTAGATATTGCATAAATGAACCTCATTAAATTAATTTTTTGAAAATAAAGTTGATAATTTTGTCATGAATATGGATAAGAAACGTTCCGTTTCAACGGCTACTGCTACATCCGTTGTGGCTTCATTTGAATTCAAGCGTCTTTCATCACCAATTGTTCGCCCACTGAAAGGTGATTTTGTGTCAACTTTCATATTAATTGGTAATGTTGTGACTAAAGAGGGATCTATCGCAACTGCGACGGCAAGTGGGTCATGAAGTGCGCAACCACCCAAATTAGTTTTTAGATTTGCGTAGGCTTCAATATAATAATCAACGATATCAGCAAAGGCACGACTCGAAGTACTATTGAGTTGTCGCCATTCTTGTGTTTCTTTTTTTGTCAAAAGTGTTTTAAGTGTCACATCTAGACCAACCATTGTAATTGTTAACTTGCTTTGAAAAACCTCATTTGCAGCTTCAGGATCTTGATTAATATTTGCTTCAGCCACGGGTGTGACGTTTCCGGGAATTGTTAAGGCGCCTCCCATTAAAACGACTTTACCAATTAACGTTTCAATTTCAGGTGATTGCTTAATGGCTAACGCTAAGTTTGTTAATGGTCCAGTTGGGACGATAATTAAATCTGACTGGAATTTTTTTGCAGAGTCAATTATGAAATCAATACCAGATCCTGGATGAGGTGATTGGTCAGATTTTGGAATAGTAATATCGCCTATACCGTTCATACCATGGATTTCTTGGCTAATTTGCATAGTGTTAAAGGTTTGCGTTGTCATTGAGTGCTTTTCGCCAAGATAAACTGGAATATTGGGTTGACCTAATAGTGAAAGTAAGTTCAAACTGTTTTGAACACCATCTAGCATCTGCAAGTTACCATAAGATCCCACGATACCAATTAAGTCAATTTCCTCACTAGCAAGCGCATAAGCAATTGCCATTGCGTCGTCAATTCCGGTATCTAAATCTAAAATCATTTTTTTTCTTCCCATAATAAAACCTCCTCAATATTTTATAACTTCAGTTTACCAAAAAAAACGACAAATTGTTATCGTTTCCCCCTATATTTAATGCATGAATGGCAACAATGCTTTATAATAAAAATTGAGAACTAAACAATAGTTAGTGTATTTAAAATATAGTTAAATATGAGGTGACGGCATGGCACAAGAAACATTATTAGATTACTTAAAGAAAGAATTGCCAAAAATAGATTTTGATGGCGATATCGAGTTAGAGTGGCAAAAAAAGGATCACACTTTTACTGTAGATTTAACATTTTATGCAGAAAATAAATCGCAACAAGCAATTTTAGATATCGAGGGTATTAACTCTGAGTTACCAATCATATCATTTGGAGATGCCATATTATTATATGATGTAGAGCGTTTTGATCCAAAAGAAGTTGAAAAAGATTATTTAGTTACGTTACCATTTGATGGCAAAGCTGGATGGGAACACTCAGAAGGTGCCGCATTTATTAACTATTTACAAGTGGTGTTAGATAACGGTCAAAGTGATTTGCTAGATTTCTTGAACGATGATGACGCTGAATTTTTCGAACTAGGTTGGTCGGCTAGTGATTTTGAAAAGATTCAAAAAGCACAAAGTACACAAAAAAGTATGCGTTTGGTATACCCAAAATTTTAGGAGGACGTCATTTTGAAGTGGACCGAATTAAGTGTCTTAACTAGTAGTGAAGCTGTTGAAGCCGTTTCAAATATTTTAATTGAAAGTGGTGCCGAGGGCGTTCAAATTGATGACTCAAAGGACTTTGAAAAATTAATGCAGGATAATTTATCTGGGTATGATTTTGGATTAGTTGAGCATCAAATTGAAGGTGCTAAAGTGTCCGCTTTTTTTCCGGAAATAGTATTTATTCCCGAAATATTACCCGTTATCCAAAGTAAGGTTAATCAGTTGGTAGATTTTGGTCTTAATATAGGACAGGGATTAATTGAATCGACCGAAGTTGATGATCAGGGATGGGGATTAGAATGGCAACAATACTACCATCCTGTTAGAGTGACACGTTTCTTAACCATTGTACCAAGTTGGGAGAAATACGAACCCAGCCAGTTGGACGAAAAAGTGATTCGGTTAGATCCAGGAAAGGCGTTTGGAACAGGGACACACCCAACAACTCGACTGGCCTTAGTTGCATTAGAACAAGTCATTCGTGGCGGTGAGACGATGATAGATGTTGGAACCGGCTCAGGGGTTTTAAGTATCGCTGCTAAGCATCTTGGCGTGGGACAGATTGATGCTTATGATCTGGATGATATTGCAGTTGAAGCTGCGGTGTTGAATTTTGACTTAAATCCGGTAGCGAGCGATGTTCACGTTGCAGCAAATGACTTGCTGAACGGAATCGAGAAAAAAGTTGATTTAATTGTTGCTAACATTCTGTCCGAAATTATTGTGCCTCTAATTCCACAAGCTAAAAATAGTTTAAATTCTGGGGGTTATTTCGTAACTTCTGGTATCATTACGGATAAGGTTAATTTAATTAAATCATCACTGATAAATGGTGGGTTTGAAATACAACAAATATTAAATATGGGTGATTGGTTTTCAATCATTGCAGTTAAAATGGACTCGGAAGGTTAGGGATTAAGGATGCAAAGATATTTTTTGAAATCTAATGAGTTGGTTTTGACGGATGAGGATTTCCATCATGCCACTAAGGTCATGCGTTTAGCAGTTGGTGACAAGGTTGAATTAGTAAAACAGTCGGAGGAAGTTGTCGTTGCAAAAGCAACACAAATTACCGACAGTTTTGTTAATTTTGAGTATCAACTGACAGTAGAATCGCAAGTTGAATTACCAATTGCAGTTACAATTGCGTCAGCCCTTTCAAAAAAAGATAAAGCTGATTGGATTGTACAAAAAGGAACTGAAATGGGTGCCAGCGGATTTATCTTTTTTAATAGTGATTTTTCTATTGCTAAATGGGATCGGAAAAAACAAGCTAAAAAGATTGAACGGTTACAAAAAATTGCTAAGGGCGCAGCGGAACAATCGCATCGAACTGTAATTCCAACAATTGCCTATGTTAATAAGATTGATGAATTATTTCAACAATCTTATGATATTCAAATTGTTGCCTATGAAGAATCAGCTAAGCAAGGTGAGGTTAGTCAATTAAAAAAATCATTTGATTTAATTAAGCCTAATCAAAATTTGATTGCAGTGTTTGGTTCAGAGGGTGGTATTTCCGAAGCTGAAATTAATAAGTTATCTTCAGCTGGTTATCAGAAAGTTGGGCTAGGACCTAGAATATTACGTGCGGAAACAGCTCCATTATACCTATTGGCGAGTCTTTCATTTTTTAGTGAATTAAGTTAAAATGAAGCATGAGAAAATGAAATGAGGAAAAATTTTTGAAAAAAGTATTAAATATAACTTCTGCATGGTATTTGGCAGTAAGTGTTGCCATTGGAATTGTTTTACCAATGTTGTTAACCTTGGCTAATGCAAATGACGTTGTGAAGATTGGTGTTTCGTTATTTGTAGTAAATGTGATTTATGCCATTGCTGTTGGTGTCGTTGTAGGTAAAAGTAATCACGGCTTAATTTTTGTTTTTTTCTTCCCGATAATTTTTGCAATTGGCGTCTTATTTCACTTGTTTCAAAGTGTCATGATTCTTTTTGCACTCATTTATCTCTGCTTGTCGTTATTAACATGGGGAATTTCAAAAAATTAATTATGAATACGTAAGTACGCCGACTGGATTATGTCATCGCGTACTTTTATTTTATATAAAAAGAGGTGTTTAGATATGACAAAAGAAGAAATGTGGAGCGCTAGAGACGTCTTGGAAATCGTTGAAAGCTACATGAATGAAGAACACGTTAAGTTTGTACAAAAAGCGTGTGATTTTGCTACGTATGTTCATAAAGACCAATATCGCAAGTCGGGTGAACCCTATATTATGCATCCGATACAAGTTGCTGGTATCTTAGCTGAATTAAAAATGGACCCTGAAACAGTTAGTGCCGGATTTTTACACGATGTTGTTGAAGACACACAGGTTACTTTAGGTGATTTAGGTGAACTTTTTGGAAAAGACGTAGAAGTAATCGTTGACGGTGTTACTAAACTTGGGCAGATTCAATATAAATCTCACCAAGAACAGTTGGCTGAAAATCATCGTAAGTTACTTTTAGCCATGTCTAAAGATTTACGAGTAATTATTGTTAAATTGGCGGATCGATTGCATAATATGCGAACGTTAAAACATTTACGTCCGGATAAACAACGTCGAATTGCGAATGAAACGTTAGAGATTTATGCACCTTTGGCAGATCGTTTGGGTATTAGCACGATTAAATGGGAGCTAGAAGATAGTTCGCTGCGTTATTTGAATCCACAACAGTATTATCGAATTGTCCATTTGATGAATTCAAAACGTGAGGAACGTGAAGAATATATTTCCGGTGCGATTGAGGAAATTAAGATATCTATCAGTGATTTGAAAGTTTCGAGTGAAATTTATGGCCGTCCAAAACATTTATATTCCGTTTATAAAAAAATGAAAGATCAACATAAACAATTTTCTCAAATTTATGATCTTTTAGCGGTCAGGGTGATTGTTGGATCAATTAAAGATTGTTACGCAGTACTAGGGGCCATTCATTCAAGATGGAAACCAATGCCTGGCAGATTTAAAGATTATATTGCAATACCCAAAGCTAACTTATATCAGTCACTTCATACGACTGTTGTTGGCCCAGAAGGTCGTCCCTTTGAAGTTCAGATCAGAACTAAAGAGATGCATGAAATTGCTGAATTTGGAGTCGCTGCACATTGGGCTTATAAAGAAGGCGTAAAAGAAAAAGTTCAACAAGATGACGCTGGAACAAAATTAAACTGGTTTAAAGAAATTATTGAATTGCAAGATGAAACCGATGACGCTTCTGATTTTATGGAAAGTGTTAAGGGCGATATCTTTGGCGATCGGGTCTATGTTTTCACGCCAAAAGGTGATGTTTTTGAACTACCTAAAGGTGCGGGACCGCTTGATATGGCTTACAGTATTCATACTGAAATCGGTCATCATACGACAGGGGCAAAAGTAAATGGTAAGATTGTCCCATTAGATTACCAAGTTAAGAATGGGGACATTGTTGATATTCTAACGAGTAAGAGTTCAATGGGGCCTAGTCGGGATTGGGTAAACTTGGTACACACAAATAAAGCGCGTAATAAAATTAAACGTTTCTTTAAATTACAAGATCGTGTTGCTAACATCACAAAGGGTGAAGAGTTACTAACCATTCAACTTATTGATTTAGGTTTTGATCCAAAAGAAGTTATCACTAAAGAAAATATGAAACGACTCTTAGATAAGAAACAATTAGCTGAAGCAGATGATTTGTATGCTGCAATTGGTTTTGGTGAAATTGCAACGTTGGGAACAGCTAATACGCTAACTGAGGACATTCGTTCTAAAGAAGAAGAAGTCCGACAAGTAAATGAACAAAAAGCAATTTTGGAAGATCATAAGCCACTTAAAAAAGCTGAAACGCCTGATAAGAATCGTAAGAGTAGCCATGATGGTGGCATTGTAATCGATGGCGTTGATAATTTACTTGTTCGACTCAGTCATTGTTGTAATCCAATTCCGGGAGACAATATTATTGGTTATATTACTAAAGGACGTGGCGTTTCAATTCATCGTGTTGAATGTCCAAACGTCATTAAGGCTGAAGAGTCTGGCGAACGGATTATTAGTGTTAAATGGGAAAAAGTTACAGATAATAAGGCTAACTATCAATCTGATTTAGAAATTCAAGGCTACAATCGTTCGGGACTTTTAAATGACATTTTACAATCATTGAATAATACAACTAAGCAATTAAGCTCAGTGAATGGCCGTGTTGACAATAACAAAATTGCAACAATGGATGTTTCAGTCGGTGTGAAAGATATCATTCAGTTAGAAAGAACGATGGAAACGCTAAAGAGTGTTGAAGATGTGTACGCGGTCAAAAGAAAGATTCATTAATTTTTTTAATGGAGGGTTTAAAAATGAAGGTTGTTGTTCAACGCGTGAAACATGCTAGCGTCACAATAGATAGTCAAGTATTTAATCGTATTAATGCGGGTTATCTCTTATTAGTGGGATTTAAATTCGGTGATACATCCAATGAAATAGATTATATGGTTAAAAAAATTTCAAACTCTCGATTATTTGAAGATAGTGATGGGAAAATGAATTTAAGTATTCAAGAAATTGCGGGAGAGATTCTGTCCATTTCGCAATTTACGTTGTATGCATCAACGAAAAAAGGAAATAGACCTGGTTTTTCGCTGGCAGAAGAACCTGAATTAGCTGAAAAACATTATGAAGAATTCAATCAAAAGTTAGCTAATGTTGTATCCGTTGTAAAAACTGGACAATTTGGAGCAGATATGGCGATTGAGCTTTTAAATGATGGTCCTGTAACAATCATTTTTGATTCTGAACAAAAATAAGAAGGTGTATTAGAGTCAGGTCTCTAGTATACCTTTTTAGGTTTTAATCGATAGAAAGAAGAGGGTTAGATAATGGTAAATAATTATTTTTGGGACTTTGATGGGACACTTTTTGATACTTACCCAGGGATGGTTAATGCATTTCAAAAAGCACTTCAATTACAAAATGTTAGTGTTGCCAGTGAGGAAATTTATCAGATTATGCGAGAAAAATCTGTTAGACAGGCAATTCAACTATATTCTAATATGAACCCAAGTTTGAATGTAGATAAATTAAAAGAAAATTATACTAATTTAGAGATAAAAGAACAGGTTAATGTAAAATTATTTCCGGGTGCCGAGGAAGTTTGCGAATGGGTAACTAACAATGGTGGACATAACTTCCTATTAACACATAGAGATCAAAGCGCGATTGACATGATGAACGAAAAGCATGTCTTAAATTTATTTTCAGATTTTGTAACTGCTAATCAAAAATTTCCAAGAAAACCAAATCCAGCGTCGCTTAATTATCTCGTAGAAAAAAATGGGGTTGATTTACAAACGGCCGCAATGATAGGTGATCGTGAGTTAGACATTGCTGCAGGACATAATGCAGGAATGAAAGGTTATCTTTTTGATTTTGACCAAATGATTACAACTGTCGAAGTTCCAGAAAAACGCGTTTTGAAATTAATCGATTTAATCGAAAAATAAGACGATGACATTTTAGTCATCGTCTTATTTATTTTTGAAATAGTTATCTAAGCCATTAACAATCGATTCAGCCGTTTTTTCTTGGAAATTATCATTTTGAATTAACTTAAAGTCATATTTAGTATTAATGTAGCCAAGTTCCAGTAAAACTGATGGTTGCGTATTTTCTCTCAAAACGAGGAAATCTCCAAATTCGGTTCCACGATTATTGAGACCGGTATTGTTCAGTTCAACGTTTAATGCTGAAGCGAGCGCGAAATCTGTCGATTTCTTATAATAGTAACTGGTTAATCCTGTTGCCTCATTGTCATTGGGTGATGAATCAAAATGAAAACTAATAAATGCGTCTGCATTATTCGATTCAGCAAGTTTTGCGCGTGGTGTTAAACCAACATATGAATCGGAGTCTCGCGTTAAAAGAACGTTAGCACCACGTGCTTTGAGGAGATTAGCTACTCTTGTTGCCATTTGAAGTGTATAAATTTTTTCTTGTTTCTTTTTAATTGAGAGGGCTCCTGAATCATTACCACCGTGTCCGGGATCTAAAACAATTGTTGCCTCAGACAGTTTTGTGACTGTGGCATTTTTTTTAGAAAGAAGCCAATTTGCAACCCAGCCTTTTTTGTCATCGGGAAGTAAAACATATGACCAATTATTTTTTTCTCGAATAATGGAGATACGTTCTCCTTTTTTTAAAGTATCGGTTACTTTAAATGACGTGCTAGGTCCTGTACGTACGTTGATATTGTCTGATTCAACAACAGTTTCCCCTAAGTAACTCATCGTTTTCACCGCACCTAAGCATAGGGTGGAAAAGATGATAATCAATAAAATGACTCTTGGCCAGTTTACGCTGGCGCCTTGTTTTCTCCCTGTTGCCATCGACGTGCTCCTTTAACTATCAGAAATTGAATCTAAGTTGTATTATACCAAATATTTGACTAATAGTAAGAATCAATTTTGGGCAATATTGAAAGTTAAGCCACACTTGACTTTAAGGGTGCATTCGGGTAAATTTAAAGGTAATAAAATATTAAAGCCGATGAAAAAGAAATTAAGTTGAATAAAATGAACAGAGAGTGAATGATTTGCTGAAATATTCACCATTTTGATAAACTGAAAGACACTTTTGAGGTGCGTGTGTTTAAAACACATGTCGTTTAAGTTGCGTTAAGCTATTAGTAAAAAATTAAGGTGGTACCGTGCAAAAGCACCCTTGTCGTATTTAGATGAGGGTGCTTTTTTGTCTATATGATGCCCAAAAATAGGAGGATTTATAATGAAATTTCAACGTCCAAAAGGCACTGCTGATATTATTCCAACTGATTCAAAGAAATGGCAATATGTTGAAGAAACGGCAAGAAAAATATTCTCAAGTTATCAGTACGAGGAAATTAGAACGCCACTTTTTGAACACTTTGAGGTTTTCTCAAGAACTTCAGGGGATACTTCAGATATTGTAACGAAGGAAATGTACGATTTTAAGGACAAAGGCGATCGTCATATAACGTTACGTCCTGAAGGAACGGCCGGAGTTGTCAGAGCGTATGTTGAAAATAAACTTTATGGACCAGAAATTCAAAAGCCATTTAAAACGTATTATATTGGACCAATGTTCCGATATGAACGACCTCAATCTGGACGATTACGTCAATTCCATCAAATTGGTGTCGAAGCATTTGGTGTTGATAACCCAACGCTTGATGTTGAAGTTATGGCAATGGCAATTGATTTTTTATCAAAATTTGGATTGACTAATCTGAAATTAGCGATTAATACTTTGGGTGATAACGATAGTCGCGATAACTATCGAGATGCGCTAGTTGCTTATTTAATTCCTTTTAAGGATCAATTAAGCGATGATTCTAAGGCACGTTTGGAAAAAAATCCGTTGCGCGTATTAGATAGCAAAGATAAAGGTGATCAAGAAATCGTAAAAAATGCACCATCGATCCTCGATTATCTTAGTGAGGATTCTCAAAAACATTTTGATCAAGTCAAAGAGTTACTTGATGCGTTGGAAATCTCGTATGAAGTTGATTCTACTATGGTCCGTGGACTTGATTATTATAACCATACTATCTTTGAAATAATGTCTGACTCGAAAGCATTTGGCGGTAAATTTACGACTATCTGTGCCGGCGGACGTTACAATGGACTTGTCGAACAATTGGGTGGACCTGAAACACCTGGGATTGGGTTTGGTTTGGGTATTGAGAGATTATTACTAGTGCTTGAAGCCGAAGATGCTAAATTGCCCGTTGAACAAGACTTAGACGTTTATGTTGTGGGTATTGGTGAAGAAACAAATATTGAATCATTAAAACTTGTACAGTCAATGCGTAAAGCTGGATTTTCAGTTGAGAGGGATTACTTGAATCGTAAGCCCAAAGGTCAATTTAAATCGGCTAACCGTATGAACGCTCATTTTGTAATGACATTGGGCGAGAGTGAATTAGAAACGCAAACTTTAAACTTTAAAAATATGAAAACAAGTCAAGAAGTTACAGTGAAATTAAGCGATGTTTATACAGATTTTTCAAAAGTATATCAAAACGCATTAAAATTGGAAGTAGAGGCTGATGGAGAATGAAAAGAACAACATATAGTGGTTTAGTTGATGAAACTTTTATTGGTCAAACAGTGACCTTAAAAGGATGGGTTCAAAAACGACGTGATTTAGGAAATTTAATTTTTATTGACCTACGTGATCGTGAAGGTATCGTCCAATTAGTATTTAGCCAAGAATTTGATTCTGAAGCTTTGAAAGTTGCAGAAGAATTACGTAACGAATTTGTCATTGAAATTGAAGGACAAGTCACTGCACGTGATGCTAAAGCAATTAACCCAAGAATGAAAACGGGTAAAGTTGAAGTTGAAGTTCATAATACAATTATTTTAAACAAGGCTAAAACACCACCATTTGAAATACAAGATGATATTAACGTTGCAGATGATACGCGATTAAAATATCGTTATTTAGATTTACGTCGTCCTGAGATGCAAAAATCATTGATGATTCGTAGCCGTATTACACAATCAGTTCATAGCTATTTGGATGATCAAAAGTTTGTTGATATCGAAACACCATACCTAACTAAATCAACGCCTGAAGGGGCACGTGATTATTTAGTACCTTCACGTGTTTATCCTGGACACTTCTATGCATTACCACAGTCACCTCAATTGTTTAAACAATTGTTAATGAATGCCGGTTTTGATCGTTACTATCAAATTGCTCGTTGTTTTAGAGATGAAGATTTGCGTGGTGATCGTCAACCAGAATTTACTCAAATTGATTTAGAGACTTCATTTATGTCTGCTGAAGAAATTCAAGATTTAACTGAAGGTTTATTGAAACGTGTCATGAAAGATACCCTGGATATTGATCTTGAATTACCTTTACAACGTATGACATGGAACGAATCAATGGCAAGATATGGTTCTGAAAAACCAGATATCAGATTTGACATGGAATTAAAAGATATGGCGGAAGCCGTTAAGGATATTGATTTTAAAGTATTTACTAATACTTTGGAAAATGGTGGACTTGTTAATGCAATTGCCATTCCTGGCGGTGCCGATAAGTATTCGCGTAAAGCAATTGATGCTAAGACAGCTTATATTGAACGATTTGGTGCTAAAGGATTAGCTTGGGTCAAGGTGACTGAGGAAGGCTTCAGTGGTCCAATTGCTAAATTCTTGAATGATCACGTTGATGTGATTAAAGAAGCAGCCGGCGCAAATGTTGGCGATTTAATTTTATTTGTTGCTGATAAGGCCAGTGTCGTCCGTGCCTCGTTAGGCTACTTACGTAACGATATTGCTAAAGAAATGGACATGATTGATGAAAGTCGATTTGCATTTCTTTGGGTTGTTGATTGGCCATTATTTGAATACAGTGAGGATTTTGATAAGTATATTGCTGCGCATCATCCGTTCACTATGCCGAATGCAGAAGATGTTCATTTACTTGATGAAAATCCGCATGAAGCACATGCGCAAAGTTATGATATCATTTTAAATGGTTATGAATTGGGTGGCGGCTCGATCCGTATTCATAAACGCGATATTCAAGAAAAAATGTTTAAAGCATTAGGATTTACTAAAGAAAGTGCAGAAGAACAATTTGGATTCTTCTTAGATGCACTTGATTACGGCTTCCCACCTCATGGCGGTTTAGCCATTGGGTTAGATAGATTTGCAATGTTGTTGGCTAAAAAAGATAACATTCGTGAAGTTATTGCGTTCCCCAAAAACTCAAAAGCATCAGAACCATTAACCAATGCGCCTAGTTCAGTTGCAACTAAACAATTGGATGAATTATCGTTGAAAATTAATGAACAAGATATGAAATAAGAATGCAAAGACTAATGATTAAGTTCATTAGTCTTTTTTTAAGCAAAAAAATATCAATTTTTGGTGAGTTAAGCTATGCTTAGCACAATAAAAAAGGAGACGATAACTATGAGTGAAAAAGCAATATTTTCTGGTGGCTGTTTCTGGTGCATGGTGGAACCATTCGAAGAACAACCTGGAATTTTAAACGTTGTGTCTGGATATACTGGTGGACACACAAAAAATCCGACATACGAAGATGTCGTTTCAGAAACGACAGGACATACAGAAGCTGTAGAGATTACGTTTGACCCTAACCAAATTAATTATTCTCAGTTAGTAGATATTTATTGGCGTCAGACTGACCCAACTGATGCAATGGGCCAGTTTCAAGACAGGGGTGAATCTTATCGACCTGTCATTTATACTTTGGGCGATGACCAAAAAAAAGTTGCGGAAGTATCAAAACAAGCGTTAATTGACAGTCATCGTTTTAAAGAACCAATTGTAACAAGTATTGAAGATGCTGGCCCATTTTATGCAGCGGAAGACTATCATCAAGAGTTTTATAAAAAGAACCCAAGACGATTTGCCATAGAAGAAAATGGTGGTCGTCAGCAATTTAAAGAATCCGTATGGAAATCTGAATAGGGTAAAAAGAGACTTTTCGAATACTAATTTCGGAGAGTTTTTTTGTATATATTAAGTTTTAATTGATAAATTAATGTCTAACGGCATATAAATGCAATGAATGGTATAATATTCATAAATTGTCAAAATGAAATGTGAGGTTTTTTGATCATGGACGATCTGCAACAAATTTTTAAAAAGCATTCATATGCGGCCAAAGCTTCAACGGCATTTATTTATGCGATATTAGTTTCCGTTGCGATGAACTTTTTTTGGACGCCAGGTAAAATATATGCATCTGGTATTACCGGACTAGCACAATTGGTGTCAACTTTACTTAGTCGGTACGCACCTTTCCAAATTTCGACTGCCTTATTGCTATTTCTGTTAAATACACCAATGTTCGTTTTAGCTTGGAATAAAATTGGTCATCGTTTTACCGTTTTTACTTTCTTAGCGGTTGTTTTTTCAAGTATTATGATTAAAGCAATTACGCCAGTGACCTTAACGACCGATCCCATTATCTGTGCAATTTTTGGAGGGGCAGTTAACGGGTTTGGAACGGGTCTGGCACTTAGAAATGGTATCTCAACTGGTGGATTAGATATCATCGGGTTAACGATTAAAAAGAAAACGGGTAAAAGCATTGGAACGATTAATATTATTTTCAATGCCTTCATTGTTTTGGCTGCCGGATTTATTTATGGATGGCCATACGCTTTTTATTCTGCCTTAGGGTTATTTGTAAATGCTAGAGTTATGGATATGGTTTATACGAGACAACAAAAAATGCAAGTTATGATTGTAACAAGCCGTCCAAAAAGTGTTATTGATTCGATCCAAAATCATATGCGCCGTGGTATCACAATTGTGAACGACGTTGAAGGGGCATACCATCACGATGATAAAACACTTTTAATTACTGTAATATCAAGGTATGAGCAAAACGAATTGCATGATGCAATGGAAGAGTCAGACCCAGTTGCATTCGTTAGTATCTCAGAAAACGTCCAAATTTGGGGCCGTTTTTATGAACAGGCATTATAAATTATAAATTAAAGGATTATTGAGTTATGCAAATTAAAAAAAATCTCTTCTTATTTCTTATCAAAATAATGTCGATAATAAGTTTCTCTAAAAAGAGTGATAACGTTTCTTATTTAATGAGTTTTGGAGGCAACATTGATTTTATTCAACGATTGAATGAAAGATGTTTAGCGCGTAAGCAACACTTAATTGTTTTTTATCGTCCTTCAATGGAATTAGAAGCCATAGAAATTCAAAAAATAGGTATCGAAACAAAAATGTTTGTTGAAAACATCTCTTTTGTGTTAAATCTAATTCCTTTAATTTCTAAAAGCAGTCTACTTTTTGTTGATAATTACTTTGCTTTCTTAGCGACTATGTATACAAAAAAATCAACGAAAATAGTTCAATTGTGGCATGCAAATGGGGCAATTAAATCATTTGGTTGGGATGAACCTAAAACAAACAACCGTTCGGATTCAGATAAAAAAAGATTTCAGGCAGTTTATGACCAGTTTGATAATTTTATCGTTGGGTCAACCAAAATGGGTGCCATATTTGAACAAAGTTATCATATTGATACTGATAGGATTTTAGAAATTGGCTATCCTGCCTCAGATAAATTTCAAAATATTGATTGGCAAAATAAAATGAAAAATAATATTTTTGCCAGTTACCCCAATTTAAAGAATAAAAAAGTTATCTTGTATGCTCCCACCTATCGGGAAAATATAAGTGGAGATGTCACATTAGAAATGCCCGGGGATTTTTCCGGTATTCAAAAACTTTTAGATGATGAAACAAAGTTAATTATTAAATTACATCCACATTTGCGGGATAAAGAAATTGAACTAAAATCAATTTTGTCCAAAGATATCGTTTGGATAGATGATTACTCTACCGGTGAATTATTGACTATTACGAATTGTTTGATCACTGATTACTCGTCTGTTGTTTTTGATTTTAGTCTACTGCCTAACGCGGAACAAATATTATTTTATTGTTTCGATTATCAATCCTATAAAGATAGTATTGGTATTCAATCTGACTTTCATGAGTGGGCACCAGGACCAATTGTGCAAACTATGAGTGAACTGGTTAATGCCTATCAAAAAGTTCAAAATAGTGATAGACAATTAGACACATTTAATTTATTATGGAATACAGCTAATGATGGATACGCAACGAAGCGTGTTCTGGATTATTATTTTAAGTAAATAAGGAGCGTCAACGTATTGAAAAAAGTTATTTCAATTATAAGAGAGCAATTTGAAAATTTACCAATCATATTTAGAGTTTCAAAGTATGAAGATCGAGCAACTTACCAGAGTCATTACCTAGGAATTGCTTGGGAGTTCTTGAACCCAATGATTCAAATCGGAATTTACTATCTTGTTTTCGGAGTGGCATTGCATGCGGGTCAACAAATCGATGGTGTTAATTACTTTGCCTGGATGATGGTCGGGATAGCACCATGGTTATTCATAAATGCAAGTGTACTTGGCATGTCTCGTAGCGTTTATGAGAAGGTTGGATTGGTTGCTAAAATGAAGTTTCCAGTCAGCGTTTTACCGACTATTCGGATGATTAGCCAGATGACTGCATACTGGGTCATGTTTGGTTTCAGTATCATCGTCTTATTATTGTCCGGCGTGACACCGACAATATACTGGTTACAGTATATTTATTACTTCTTTTGTATGATTGTATTTTTATTCTCTTTCGGTATTTTTAATTCGACAATCTCAATTTTGGCTCGTGATTATTATATCGCGCTCCAATCAATCATGAGAATGTTGTTTTACATGTCTGGGATTTTATTCAATTTGAACTCAGGTAGTTTTCCAAAAGTTTTTGTAAGGATTTTACAAATTAATCCGTTTAACTATTTAGTTGCAGGATTTAGAGAGAGTTTTTTGAGTGAAGGCTGGTTCTTTGACCATCCAACTCAACTGTTGTTGTTTTGGTCAATTACATTGATGTTCCTCTTAGTGGGATCACATCTACATTATAAATTTAGAGCTCATTTCGTTGATTTAATTTAATTAGAAGAAAAGATTTAGAAAACTTGCCGTAAAACGGGTTTTCTAAATCTTTTTTTATAATAAATGGTATAATATTAATAATTAAAAAAACGGAAAAGGGGTAGTGAATCATGTTGATAGGATCACACGTTGGGATGAAGGGGAAAGAAATGTTACTCGGTTCTGCTGAGGAAGCTGCAAGTAACGGCGCAAGTACATTTATGATCTACACAGGGGCTCCTCAAAACACAAGACGTAAAGATGTTTCTGAGATGAACATTCCAAAAGGGCAGGCATTTATGGCGGAACACGGATTAAGTGATATCGTTGTCCATGCACCATATATAATAAATTTAGGTAATACCGTTAAACCAGAAAACTTTTCTTTTGCAATTGATTTTTTGAAAGCTGAAATAGATCGTGCCGAAGCATTAGGAGCTACTCAGATGACACTTCATCCAGGGGCACATGTTGGTGCAGGTGCAGATGCCGCAATTAATCATATTATTGAGGGATTAAATGAAGTGTTGACGCCCGACCAAACGATTCAAATTGCCATTGAAACGATGGCGGGTAAAGGGACTGAGGTCGGGAGATCATTTGAAGAAATTGCACAAATGATTAATGGCGTGAAGTTAAATGATAAGTTATCTGTTACTTTTGATACTTGTCATACTAGCGATGCGGGCTATGATATTAAAACCGATTTTGAATCAGTTATTAAACATTTTGATGATGTTATCGGAATTGATCGATTAAAAGTTTTTCATATTAATGATTCAAAAAATATTCAGGGTAGTCATAAGGATAGACACGCTAATATCGGTTTCGGTGAAATTGGATTTGAGGCGTTGAACAGTATTGTTCATGATGAAAGATTTGCCACCGTTCCTAAAATATTAGAAACGCCTTACGTAGGTTTAGACAAAAAAACGCAACAATCACCATATAAAAAGGAAATAACAATGTTTAAAGAGAACGTATTTAACCCTAATTTATTAGCTGAACTTGGTATGAATTAATTAGATAAATGTCAAAAAAGAAGATAAAACATGAATTATGAGGTTATCTTAAATATTTTATAAAAGATTTATTGACGTCGATTGAGACTTTGGTTATAATGAACAAGGACAGTTTGACGATGCAACTTAATGCATAAAAAGACGGTTACATTCAAGCTCGGAGGGAGGGATATCTATGTCAAAGACAGTCGTACGTAAAAACGAATCTCTCGATGATGCTCTTCGTCGCTTTAAACGTTCCGTTTCTAAAACAGGTACATTACAAGAATACCGTAAACGCGAATTCTATGAAAAGCCAAGTGTGAAACGTAAGAAGAAATCCGAAGCAGCAAGAAAGCGTAAAACAACTAAGAAACGCTTCTAGTCTAGGGAGGAATCAACGTTGAGTCTATTAGAAACACTTAATAACGATTTAAAACAAGCGATGAAAGCAAAAGATAAACAAACTTTAAGTACCGTAAGAATGCTTAAAGCAGCTGTTACGAACGAAGAAATTAAAGCAGGTCATGAATTATCAACCGATGATGAAACTGTTTTATTGGCTCGCGAGTTAAAACAACGTAAAGAATCTTATGCGGAATTCAAAAGTGCTGGTCGAGACGATCTTTTAGAAAGTCTTGATATGGAAATTAAAATTGTCGAAAATTATTTACCTGAACAATTATCGGCCGAAGAAGTTACTGATATTGTGAAAGAAGTTATTTCACAAGTTGGGGCAACTTCAAAAGCAGATTTTGGGAAAGTCATGGGTGCGGTTATTCCTAAACTTAAGGGACGCGCTGATGGTAAGGTTATTAGTGAGACAGTTAAATCATTATTAAATTAGCAAAAAGGAATCACAATTCAATTTGAATTGTGATTCCTTTTTTTGTTAATTAGGCAAAAGGATAAAGAAACGCCTAATTGACTTTAGTTAGTCTTAAAAATATGCTATTATTTGAGTTAAGTAACTTTAGGACATATAAAATGAATTTAAAGAGGGCTATTATGGATTTAGAAATTTTTGACCATACTGAAGCAGAACCAGAAAAAAATATTAAATTAATTAAAGAAATTCTTGATTTCGCGGGTAAGAAAATTGAGTTACCAGATGATACGGAAATGTCAGTAACTTTAATGAATAACGAAGAAATTCATAAAATTAATCGGGAATATCGTAATGTTGATCGACCAACAGATGTTATCAGTTTTGCAATTGAAGAGGACGGCGATGATATGCCGATTATTTTCCCTACCGATGAGGATATGGAAATGCCAGAAATTGCTAAAAATATTGGTGATATCATGATTTCAACGGAAAAGGTTGCTGAGCAAGCAGTTGATTATGGTCATTCTTACGAACGGGAACTTGGTTTTTTAACTGTACATGGCTTTTTACATCTAAACGGTTATGATCATATGGAACCTGAAGATGAAAAAGAAATGTTTGGCTTACAAACTGAGATACTTGATGCTTATGGCCTTAAACGATAAGCGCCAAATTAAAAAAAATCGAACATTTTTATCGTCATTAGGTCATTCTTTAGATGGACTTGTTACGGTTTTTAAAGAAGAAAGAAATATGAAAAAACATGTGGCAATGATGGTATTTGTATCCATTTGCGCAGCTATCTTTCAAATTTCTGAAACGGAATGGTTATGGCTGGCTTTAAGTATTAGTATGGTTATTATCAATGAGGTTTGGAACACAGTTATTGAAAACCTAGTTGATTTAACGACTGGTAATAAATACAACGAGATTGCGAAAAAGGTTAAAGATATGTCTGCCGCGGCGGTTTTGTTATCAGCACTTTTCGCTATGATTGTGGGATGTCTAATTTTTATTCCACAACTGTTAGAGTTATTTTTTGAGTAATCAATTGAAACAGAAGATACACAATAAGAGGAGAATTAATTAATGCAAAATAAAAAATTTCATTCAGGATTTGTGGCTATTTTAGGACGTCCTAATGTTGGTAAATCAACATTTTTAAATAATGTTATGGGCCAAAAAATTGCTATTATGAGTGATAAAGCACAAACTACTAGAAATAAAATTCAAGGTATTTATACGACTGATGATGCACAAATTGTCTTTATTGATACGCCCGGTGTCCATAAACCTAAGAGTCGTCTAGGCGATTTCATGGTTAAATCTGCGCTTTCAACGCTTGGAGAAGTGGATGCTATTTTATTCATGGTCAACGCAATGGAGAAACGAGGACCCGGAGATAACTTTATTATTGATCGTTTAAAAGATACTAAGAAACCAATTTACTTAGTTATCAATAAAATAGACCAAATCCATCCTGATGAAATATTGGCCATTGTAGAATCATACCGTGAATCTTTAGATTACAAAGAAGTTTTTCCAATTTCTGCACTTAAAGGAAATAATGTTGACGAACTTGTAGATTCATTGGTTAGTGAATTACCTGAAGGACCACAATTCTACCCTGAAGATCAAATTACGGATCATCCGGAACGATTTGTTATGGGCGAATTAATTCGTGAAAAAGTTTTGCAGTTAACACGTGAAGAAGTTCCTCATTCAGTTGCGGTCTTAGTCGAGGATATCAAAAAAGAAGACGAAGAAAAATTGCATATTTCTGCAACAATTATTGTTGAACGCCCAACTCAAAAGGGAATTATCATTGGTAAAGGCGGTAAGATGCTAAAAGATATCGGTGTGAAGGCTAGAAAAGATATCGAAACAATGATGGGAGATCGCGTTTATTTAGAACTTTGGGTTAAAGTTCAAAAAAATTGGCGCGATAAACAAACAGATTTAAAAGCATTCGGTTACCGTGAAGATGATTATTAAAAAATAGATAAATGATCGGAACAAAGATAATTTTTGTTCCGATTTTTATTTGTATAGACAAGGAGGTGTAGCATCATTCAGAATAATGAAGAGTTTGAAGGTATTTTACTTTATCGCAAAGAATATAAAGAGCGCGATTTACTGGTTAAATTTTTAACGAATCGTTATGGTAAAAAAATGTTTTTTATTAAAGGTGCACGAAAACGTGGCTTTAAATTATCTTCTGCATTGCTACCTTTTACGATTGGTACCTATAGTGGTAACCTGAACGATAACGGACTTTCATTCATTAATGCAGCCAAGGAGTTTGAACAATTAAAAATGATTTCACAAGATATCGTTAGTAACGCGTATACGACTTATATTTTTAGTTTGATTGATGCTGCATTTAAAGATAACGAACCTATTCCGGTTTGGTATCAAAAAGTGGCAACGGCCATCCGATTAATTGACGAAGAATTTGATGCAGAAATTATTACCAATATTATTGAAATTCAGCTATTGTCAGTCTTTGGTGTGCAACCCCAATTACAGGGGTGTGCCGTTGGCGGAGAGACCCAGGGAGAATTTGATTATTCTGAAGCGTATGGGGGATTACTTTGCTCCAAACATTGGTATCTTGATAATAATCGACTTCATGCCACTCAAAAAGCAATTTTTTATTTAAGACAGTTTTCCGTGGTGAATCTTGATAAATTGAATTCTATTAAAGTGGCTGAACGTACTAAAAAAGAATTACGTCAGATTATTGATGTTATTTATGATAATAGTGTTGGTCTAAATTTAAAAAGTAAAAAATTTATTGATGGAATGAGTTCGTGGCCGGTGTCATTAAAGAAAAAAACCGAAATATAATTGACAAATAACTGTTTCTAAACTATGATTATAAAGAAATAAATAGCAGGATTATGATGAAAAAAGGTAAACATAATTATTGAAGCGAACTTAGAATAGTGCGAGCTAAGTAATTGATTATTTTTATTGGCGTTTTCGGAGTCCTTTGTTAATGAAGCTGCCGGTTAATTAACCGGAAGTAGGGTGGAACCGCGATATTAAAATCGTCCCTATGTGGTCTACAAGACTGCATAGGTTTTTTTGTGCTTAAAAATAAGGAGGACTATCATGTCAAAAAAGTTAGCTGTTCAAGATATTATCATGACATTACAAAAGTTTTGGGCTGATCAAGGCTGTATGCTGATGGAAGCTTACGATACGGAAAAAGGGGCCGGAACTATGAGTCCCTACACGTTCTTACGGGCAATTGGACCCGAACCATGGAATGCTGCTTATGTGGAACCTTCGAGACGTCCTGCAGATGGTCGTTATGGTGAAAATCCTAACCGTCTTTATCAACATCACCAATTCCAAGTGGTTATGAAACCATCTCCCGCAAACATTCAAGATTTGTATTTGGATAGTTTACGCGCATTAGGTATCGATCCTGCTGAACATGATATCCGATTTGTTGAAGATAATTGGGAAAATCCGTCAATGGGTTGTGCCGGTGTTGGTTGGGAAGTTTGGCTTGATGGAATGGAAGTTACTCAGTTTACTTACTTCCAACAGGTTGGTGGTTTGGAAGTTCATCCGGTTACCAGTGAAGTTACTTACGGTTTAGAACGTCTCTCTTCATATATACAAGACGTTGAGAGTGTTTACGATCTTGAATGGGCTGATGGTGTTATGTATGGTGATATTTTCAAAGAACCCGAATACGAAAATTCTAAATACTCATTTGAAGAAAGTAATCAAGAAATGTTATTTAATTTATTTGATGTTTATGAAACTGAAGCTAAGAAACAAATTGTTAATGGGTTAGTACATCCCGCATATGATTATGTTTTGAAGTGTAGCCATACGTTCAATTTATTGGATGCTCGTGGTGCTGTTTCAGTGACTGAACGTGCCGGTTACTTAGCAAGAATTAGAAATATGGCAAAATCAATTGCTAAAGTCTTTGTTCAAGAGCGTAAAAAATTAGGTTACCCTTTACTTAAAGATGAAAAACTTCGTGAAAAGTTATTAAAGGAGGACAAATAAGATGACACATTCCTTTTTATTAGAAATTGGGTTAGAAGAAATACCCGCTCATGTTGTGACACCGAGTCAAAATCAATTAGTTAAACGTGTTAGTGATTTTCTGACAGAGCAACGGTTGTCGTTTGGGGAAGTTAAAGCTTTCTCAACGCCCAGAAGGCTTGCAGTTGAAGTAACTGATTTGGCTGATAAACAAGAAGATATTCAAGAAGAAGCTAAAGGACCCGCAAAAAAAATTGCATTAGATGACGAGGGAAACTGGTCAAATGCTGCTAAAGGATTTGTTCGGGGTCAAGGAGTGACAACAGATGAAATCACCTTTAAAGAATTAAAAGGTGTTGAATACGTTTACGTTAATAAATTTATTGCTGGAAAAGCGGCCAAAGATATTTTGGTTCAAATTAAAGCTGTTATTGAAGCCATGACTTTCCCTACAATGATGCATTGGGCAAATTATGATTTTAAATATGTTCGCCCAATTCGTTGGTTAGTTGCGTTACTTGATAATGAGGTAATTTCATTTAGCATTCTAAATATTGAGTCTGGCCGTCAAACGCAAGGACATCGTTTTTTAGGCAAAGCGATTGATCTTGAAACGGCAACCGAATATGTTGAAAAATTAGCAACGCAGTATGTCATAGTTGACTCAAAAAAACGTAAAGAAACAATCAGAACACAGATTAATGCCCTTGAAAATAATCAAAGTTGGCATATTATTGTTGACGAAGATCTTTTGGAAGAAGTTAATAACTTGGTTGAATATCCAACTGTATTTTCTGGCCATTTTGATGAAAAATATTTAGATATTCCCGATGTTGTCTTAATGACTTCAATGAAGGATCATCAAAGATTCTTTTATGTGCGTGACCAAAATGACGCTATCTTACCTATGTTTGTTTCAGTCCGTAATGGTACAGAAGCCAACATTGCTAACGTAGAGGCCGGAAATGAAAAAGTTCTTACGGCACGTTTAGAAGATGCCGCATTTTTCTATCAGGAAGATCAAAAGCAAACCATTGATGGCTACGTTGAACGATTAAAAAATGTAACCTTCCATGATAAAATTGGGTCAACATATGAAAAAATGGAACGTGTCCAGTTAATGGCTCAAATCATTGGTAAACGTGAGGGCTTAAACGACCGTGAGTTAGCACTTTTACAAAGAGCCAGTGAAATTTATAAGTTTGATTTAGTAACCGGAATGGTTGGTGAATTTTCAGAACTCCAAGGAATAATGGGCGAAAAATATGCTTTATTGATGGGTGAAGATCCAGCTGTTGCGCAAGCCGTTTCTGAACACTATATGCCTATTAGTGCAGACGGTGAATTACCTAAATCAAAAATTGGTGCAGTTCTTGCAATTGCTGATAAATTAGATAGCATTTCGAGTTTCTTCTCAGTAGGATTAATTCCAACCGGATCAAATGATCCATACGCACTTCGTCGTCAAGCATTCGGTGTGGTTAGAATTGTTGAATCACGTCAATGGCGTTTTTCACCACTTGAAGTGTTAAACGATATTAAAGCATTAGCGACACTTCACCCGGCATTATTTACAAAGATGTCCGTAGGTGAGAATGATTTAGAAGTTTTAAGCTTTATTAATGATCGTATGAAACAATGGTTCTCAAATCAAAAGGTAAGTTATGATGTCATTGAAAGTGTTATTGGCAGTACAGATGCAGATTTGTTAACAATGGCGGAAGCAGCGGTAACGCTTGAAGCGCATAAAAAAGATAGTGATTTTAGAGAAACAATTGAAGCCGTTACTCGTGTCTTAAAGTTGGCTGACAAAAATGACGAAACTGATTTGTCAGTGGAGGCAACGTTATTGGATAACGTTGCTGAAAAAGAATTGTTTGAACGAGTTAAGACAATTCAACGTCGAATCGGTGATTTGACACCGGAAGAGTTATATCATGTATTGAGTGATATTCGTCCATTAATTGAAAATTACTTTGATCAGACAATGGTTATGGTAGAGGATGCTAAAATTAAGCAGAATCGTTTAAACCAATTAAGTTTAATTGCCAAAATGAGTTCTAAATTAGGCGATTTAGAGAAATTAAATATTAAATAATATGGGAGTGGAAAATTATCTGAGAAGGTAATTTTCTACTTTTTGGTTGGTAGTAGAATCTGAATACGCATATTTGACAAATGTGTCTAATAGTTGGAGCTAATTATTGTATTCATGTCAAATCAATGTTATTATTATGGGTACTCAAAAAGATGTATAACTTCGTATCGTTAGGTTTGGAGGTGAATGGCTAGAATGAGAATACCGGAGAATGTAATTGAACATGTAAGAACAAGTGTGAATATTACGGATGTCATTAGTCAATACGTTGGGTTGAAAAAATCCGGTAGTAATTTTATGGGTTTGTGTCCGTTTCATGAAGAAAAGACGCCTTCATTTTCTGTTAGTGAAGAGAAGCAAATCTTCCATTGTTTTAGTTGTGGACGAGGCGGTAATGTTTTTAAATTCTTAATTGAATTGGATGGGCTTAGTTTTCCAGAGTCAGTGAATAAAGTTGCAGAATTTGCTGGTATAGAGATTGACAGTAAGTATGCTCAATCTCAGTTGGCTAAGACCCAAGAATCGACTGAAAATCGTCAATTAAAGCAGCTTCACGATGATGCTACTAAGTTGTATCAGCATATCCTAATGAATACAGAGATGGGACAAAAAGCTCTGGATTATCTGCACAATCGAGGGATGACTGATGAAGATATTACAACTTTCCAAATTGGGTTTGCACCTGAAAAATCAGTATTGCAGGATTTCTTTAATGAAAAGAAACTAGATTATCAGATATTAAGACAGTCTGGTCTATTCATTGAGAATCAAGCGGGTAACCTACGTGAACGTTTTATTAATCGTGTGATGTTTCCGATTAGAAATCAAAACGGACAGGTTGTTGCATTTTCAGGTCGTTTACTCGAGAAAAATAAAGACCTACCAAAGTATCTAAATAGTCCAGAAACACCTATTTTTAACAAACGTGATATTTTATTCAATTACGATTTAGCTAAAAAAGAAATTCGAACAGAGGGTAATGTTATTTTGTTCGAAGGGTTTATGGATGTTATAGCCGCCTATCGTTCTGGCGTTAAAAATGGTGTTGCATCAATGGGAACCAGTCTAACAAATGAACAGATTTATTTGTTAGAACGTTCAACTTCGCAGTTAAATATTTGTTACGATGGGGATGACCCTGGACAAAATGCAACCAATCGTGCTTTAGATTTATTGACCAACCAAACGAAGATGAAGGTTGGCGTGCTGGTCATTCCTAATGGCATGGATCCTGATGAGTTTGTTACAAAAAATGGTAAAGAAGCGTTTCTTGAGTTGGCTCACTCCGCTCGGGAAACGACGATCTCATTTAAAATGAACTTTTTAAAACGAGATCGAAATTTAAAAAATGAAAGTGAGCAAATTGATTATATTGATCAAGTCTTACGAGTTTTAGCTACAATAAAAACACCCTTTGAACAAGATATTTATGTTAATCAATTGGCTGATGAATTTAAAATTGATAAAACAATTTTAAGACAACAACTAGTAGATTTAGTAGCTAATCAACCAAGAGAACCGCAACAGAGGGTTAATCCGGTAAGAGTTCGGACGGACGAGCCACCTATTGAACAACATCAAGAAATCATGCGAGATGAGAAAATTGATCGCGTTGAGAGGGCCGAAAGGTTGTTATTGTATCGTGTATTGCACGATCATACGGCATGGTTAAAAATCAGAGCAGTCGATGACTTCAGTTTTGTTCATGATAATTATCAGTTGATATATACGCTGGCTGAAGGTTATCTGGACCTGCACGATCAATATGAAATTGCTAGTTTCCTAGATTATCTACCCGAGGAAGCTTTAAAACGATTCGTAATGCAGATTGAATTAATGACTGTTTCGGATAATTCATCAGAAGATGAACTGAATGATTGCGTATCAGTTATCATGAATGATTCGCCAATTGAACGGTCAATTAATCAAGTTCGTTCTGATCTTGCGGAGGCAACTCGTTTGGGCAATACCGAACTAACAAATGAACTATCATTTAAGTTAATAGCGTTGTATCAAAAACAACAAGTACCACGAACATCCATCTAAGGGAGGAATTATTAATGGTAAAAAAAGTAGAAAAAGTCGAAGAAACAGAATTTGATGAAAAAGGATTCAAAAAGGCACAAACGAAGTTAATCAAAGAATACAAAGTGAAAAAAGAAATTAAGTATGATGATTTAACAAATGAATTAGCAACGCCTTTTCATTTAGATGCTGATCGTATGGATAAATTGCTTCAAAAAATTGAAGATTCTGGTATTGCTGTCGTTGATGAAGAGGGAAACCCAAGTGAACACAGTTTAAAAGCTGCTGAAAAAGTAACGAAAAAAGCTTTAAAAGATACTTCTGCACCAACCGGAATTAAAATTAATGATCCGGTTAGAATGTATTTGAAAGAAATTGGTCGTGTTAATCTTTTAAAAGCCGAAGAAGAAGTTGCTTTGGCTTTGAAAATTGAAGAAGGCGACGAAGAAGCTAAACAAAAATTGGCAGAAGCTAACTTGCGTTTGGTTGTATCGATTGCTAAACGTTATGTTGGTCGTGGGATGCAGTTCCTTGATTTAATTCAAGAAGGTAACATGGGCCTAATGAAAGCCGTTGAAAAATTTGATTATCGTAAAGGATTTAAGTTTTCAACGTATGCAACATGGTGGATTAGACAAGCAATTACACGTGCAATTGCTGATCAAGCTCGTACGATTAGAATTCCCGTTCATATGGTTGAAACAATCAATAAATTAATCAGAATTCAACGCCAATTATTACAAGAACTTGTTCGTGAACCAATTCCTGAAGAGATTGGTGCCGAAATGGACATGCCAGCAATGCCAGCTGAAAAAGTTCGTGAAATTTTGAAAATTGCTCAAGAACCTGTTTCATTGGAGACACCAATTGGTGAAGAAGATGATTCTCACTTAGGTGATTTTATTGAAGATCAAGATGCAACAAGTCCAGCTGATCATGCTGCTTATGAACTCTTGAAGGAACAACTTGAAAATGTTCTTGATACCCTAACTGATCGTGAAGAAAATGTCTTGCGTCTAAGATTCGGTCTTGACGATGGTCGTACAAGAACACTTGAAGAGGTTGGTAAAGTCTTTGGTGTGACGCGTGAACGTATTCGTCAAATTGAAGCTAAGGCATTACGCAAATTACGTCATCCATCTCGTTCAAAACAATTAAAAGATTTCTTAGAATAAAAATTTAAAAGCGATTATAAAACGAAACCTGTTTTATAATCGCTTTTTTTTAGTTATAATGAAGGAAGATAACACGCGAAAGAAGAGGAACAAACACATGGATGCACGTCATTTGTCAGATCGATTAATAAAAGTTGCAAAATTTGTCCTAAAAGATGCACGGTTAGCTGATATTGGATCAGATCATGCTTATCTTCCAGCCTATTTAGCCATTAACAAAATTATTTCATATGCGGTTGCCGGCGAGGTAGCAAAAGGGCCCTATGAAAATGCGGTGACAGAAATTAATACAGAACGGTTAGATCATATGATTATGCCGCGGTTAGCTAATGGATTGAAGGCAATTAAAATGGACGATAACATTGATACGATTACGATTGCAGGAATGGGTGGCCCATTAATAAGAGACATTTTTAATGCCGATTTAGAGAAGTTGGCGGGCGTTCGTCGATTGATCATTCAACCTAATGTTGGTCAAGAATTAATTCGAGAATGGTTAATGAATCATTCTTATCAAATTATTGATGAGGACATCGTTGAAGATGATCACCACGTCTATGAGATTATTGTGGCCGAAAAGGTTAGTAATAAAGTTGGATACTCTTCGTTAGACTTAAAATACGGACCTAATCTAAGAATTGAACAAAATGAGGTATTTAAATCTAAATGGCAACACCAAATGGCCAAAAAACGTGAAGTTTTAAAACATTTTGCGGCTGCTAATGAGGTGCCAATTGATAAAAAAAAGGTCCTAGAAATTGATATCAAAGAAATTGAGGAGATGTTAAAATGACAAGAATTAGTGACTTAATTCAACGGTTTGAACTATTTGCGCCCAAAAATATGGCTGAAATGGGCGATCCGGTTGGTCTCCAGTTAGGAAATATAAATAATAAAGTCTCTAAGGTGATGACGACACTTGATGTCCGTCCAGAAGTTGTTCAAGAAGCAATCGATAAAAATGTTGATTTTATTTTTGCGCATCACCCATTGATGTTCAGGCCAGCTAAGAACCTAGATACGACGAATCCGCAAAATAAAATGTATGCTGATTTATTGAGTCATGATATTACCGTCTATGCCGCACATACTAATTTAGATAATGTTGTTTGTGGGATGAATGATTGGTTGGCAGATCAATTAGGCTTGCAAAAGACAATACCTCTAGTGCATACGACGAGTATGGATTACGGAATGGGTCGTGTAGGGAATCTAAAGAATGAAATGACCGTTGCTGAGTTTTCAGAGTACTGTAAACAACAATTTAATCTCAGTGGACTACGGGTTATCTCAACTGATTTAACGCAATCAGTTAAGCGAGTTGCCATTTTGGGTGGCGATGGTGGGAAATTTTATCCCGAGGCAATTAAGAATCAGGCAGATGTCTATGTGACTGGGGATGTTTACTATCATACAGCTCACGACATGCTAGCTGAAGGTCTGTCTGCTGTGGATCCTGGACATCATATTGAAAGTATTTGTAAGCCTCAACTGAAACGATTATTTGACGAATGGACTATTGATAATGATTGGCAAATTGAAACGATTGAATCAACTATCAATACAGATCCATTTCAGTTTATTTAATTGAAAAATTAGAGTATCATTAGAATTATTAAATAATAATATTAGGAGATATGCCATCATGACAAAATATGAAGAATTAATTCCACGTTTTATTAAGTACGTTAAAACAGAAACTCGCTCTGATGAAAATTCAGGATTGACGCCTTCAACGCAAACTCAAGTTGAATTTGCAAAAGAATTAAAGAAGGAACTTTTAGAGATTGGATTAACTAATGCACGCATTTCTGAAAAAAGTGGGTACGTTTTAGCAACGTTGCCCAGTAATTTAGAAAATGATGTAAAAGTAAAAGCGGTTGGATTTATTTCGCATATGGATACAGCAGCCTTTACGGCAGAGGGTGTTAATCCTCAATTTGTTGAAAATTATGATGGTGAATCTGATATTAATCTTGATGATGAAGGTAAATTTAAATTAACTGTTAAAGAATTTCCTAATTTAAAAAATTATAAAGGTAATACACTTATAACAACAGATGGGTCAACTTTACTAGGATCGGATGATAAATCTGGTGTTGCTGAAATTTTCACGGCCGTAGCTTACTTAGTTGCGCATCCAGAGATTAAGCATGGAGATGTTAAGGTTGGAATCGGACCTGATGAAGAAATTGGTGTAGGAGCAGATAAATTTGATGTTAAAGATTTCGGTGCTGACCTTGCTTATACAGTAGATGGTGGGCCATTAGGTGAGTTGGAATACGAAACATTCAATGCTGCGCAAGCGGTTATTTCAATTCAGGGTAAAGAAGTTCATCCCGCAACTGCCAAAGGAGTTTTAATTAATGCAAATAAATTAGCAAGTCAATTTGATTCACTTTTACCACAAGATGAGGTTCCTGAAAAGACTGAAGGTCGCGAAGGTTTCTATCATTTGATTTCAGTGGATGGCACAGTAGATGAAGCAAAAATGGTTTACATTATTCGTGATCATGACCATCAAAAATTTGAAGATCGTAAGAAATTTATGATGGGTGTTGCTGATAAGATGAATGCTGAATTCGATACAGATCGTGTCACAATTGATATGGCAGATCAGTATTATAATATGCGCGAAGTAATCGAAAAAGATATGACCGTTGTGAATGTTGCTAAACAAGCCATGGAAAACTTATCAATTAAACCTGATATCTATCCGGTTCGTGGAGGAACAGACGGTTCGAAAATTTCATTTATGGGATTACCAACACCAAACTTGTTTGCTGGAGCAGAAAATATGCACGCACGATTTGAGTTTGTCTCAGTAGAAACGATGGAAAAGGCAACAGATGTTGTGTTGGAAATTGTAAAATTAGTATCTGAAGAAACAAAATAGTCATTTTAAGATAAATAAAAAAAGATAAACTAATTAGTTTATCTTTTTTTATTTATCAGATTTAGGATCTTTGATTATGGCGTAGAGACAGTTCACGACAATTGAGCCAGCAACTGCGAAGATAATACCGATTTGTAAAACTGGAGCAAAGAGCGTACCAGTTAATGAGCTTACGATATAGCCAATTACTTCACCAAAAATGAAGCCCCAAAAGAGAATTGTTAATTGTTTCATCATATAACAGCACCTCACATTCAAAAGTAATTTTAACACAAATATTTATTTTTGCAAAAGCTTTTTAGTGTCTGTTGGGTATTGTTAGAAAGTTTTGTATAATAGCAGTAATAGATACATAAAAAGGAGGGTCATTATGTTTGTGCCGTTAAAAGTTAAAAGTTCATTTAGCTTATTACAAAGCACCACTAAAATTAATGATTTGGTTCAAAAAGCACAAGAGCAAGGCTACGAAACAATCGCTCTAACAGATAACAATGTATTGTATGGTGCAATTGATTTTTATAATGCCTGTCAGAAAGTTGGGATTAAACCAATTATCGGACTGACATTAGATATTGCTGGTTTAATTGAAACGGATCAGGAGTACGAACTGACTTTTATTGCTAAAAATAAGCAAGGTTATCAGAATTTAATGCGATTATCAACTTTAAAAATGACCCTAAGTGAAGGATATTTAAATTTTGATTACCTTGCTGATTATTTAGATGGATTATTTATTTTGTCACCTAACGAGAAAAGCGAATTTAGTTATTTAATTGAACAAAGTCAAATTTCTGATGTGAAAGACTTATTAGCTAAATATCAAAGCTTAATGGGTTCAAAAAATGTCCGAATTGGATTATCACATCGAATGGATACAATCACTGCACAATCAATTAAGGCTCTGGCTGATAGCTACAATATGCGAGTGATAGCCTTAGATGAAGTTAGTTACCTCAATCCCGAAAACCAATCCGATGTTGACGTATTAAAGGCAATTAGTAACGGGGAGACAATTCCGGCTGATCAACTGGGTGAACAGGTACAAGGGGCATACTCGCTAATAAATCCAAATGAGATAATGGATAATTATCAGGCAATATCCATGGTAGAAGCCGTTCAGGAAACGCAAAACGTGGCGGATGCGACATCTCTAAAGTTGACATTTTCACAACCCAAACTACCAGAATATCCTTTACCAGACAATGAGACGGCTCATAGCTATTTAAAAAAACTTAGTAATTCGGGTTTAAACGCACGATTTCCGAATGGGGTTCCCGATGAGTATAAACAAAGATTAGATCTTGAACTAGGCGTTATTCAAGAGATGGGATTCGAAGACTATTTTTTAATTGTTTGGGATATCATGAACTATGCACATTCAAAGCAAATTATTACCGGTCCTGGACGAGGGTCCTCTGCTGGTGCCCTCACTGCTTATGCTTTAACAATTACAGATGTTGACCCAATCCAATACGACTTGTTATTTGAACGTTTTTTAAATTCAAAACGAGTGCAAATGCCAGATATTGATCTGGATATACCTGATGACAAACGGGGAATGATTCTTGAATACTTGCATCAAAAATACGGCCATTACCATATGGCTCAAATTATTACGTTTGGAACGATGGCAGCTAAACAAGCTTTAAGGGATGTTGGTCGTGTTTTCGGTATATCGCCATTTGAAATGAAAAGCTGGAGTGATGCGATACCAAATGTCTTGAAAATAACATTGTCGGATGCGTTAGCACAATCTCAAAAATTACGTAATCTAGTCAATGATAGTACAAAAAATAAAGGTATTTTTACAATTGCTCAGCATATTGAAGGAATACCCAGACATTATTCGACTCATGCGGCCGGGGTTGTACTCAGCCAAATTGATTTGCGGGAAGTTGCACCCTTACAAAATGGGAGTGACGATATTTTATTGACGCAGTACTCCAAAGATTTAGTTGAAAATGTTGGGTTATTAAAAATTGATATCTTAGGATTACGTAATTTGAACATTTTAGATCAAGCTGTTAAGCAGGTTAAGAAAAATTATCAGGTCAACTTTGATCCCGCGCTTATCAATCTAGAAGACGAAAAAACGTTAGCTCTTTTTAGAATGGGCGATACTTCGGGTGTTTTTCAATTTGAATCAAGCGGCATAAAGAACGTTTTGAAAAAGTTACAACCGACGTCTTTCGAAGATGTTGCTGCCGTGAATGCATTATATCGTCCGGGTCCAATGGAGAATATTGATACATTTATTGCGCGTAAACATGGACTTGAACAAATAACATTTCCAGATGATAGTTTGAAGCAAATTCTTGAACCAACTTATGGCGTTTTAGTTTATCAGGAACAAGTCATGCAAGTTGCATCAAAAATGGGTAATTTTACGTTGGGCGAAGCTGATTTATTACGTCGTGCGATGAGTAAGAAAAAGAAGAAAACCATCGATGAAATGCGTACCCAATTTGTTCAAGGAGCACGTAAAAATGGTATACAAGAATCCGTTGCTGAAGTTGTTTATCAATATATTGAGCGATTTGCTAACTACGGATTTAATCGATCACATGCAGTCGCTTATAGTAAAATTGCATTTCAATTAGCTTATATCAAGGCCAATTACCCGGCGGCCTTTTTCGAAGCAATTCTGAATTCTGTGGGTAACAATCCGCAAAAAATAAAAGAATATCTTGTCGAAGCCAAACAATATCAGGTAACTATTAAATTACCTGATATTAATCTTAGTGAGGCAGGGTTCAGTTTACAGAACAATATTGTTTTGTTCGGATTAGGTAGTATAAAGGGACTTAGAAAAGATTTTATTGAGCATATTATTTATTTACGTCAAGAAGCACTTTTCATAGATTTTCAGGCTTTTCTACACCGGATAGATAAGAAATATTTGAATGAAGAAAATATTGCAGCGCTCATTTATGCTGGTTGCTTTGACCAATTTGACTACAATCGTGCAGAGCTGGTTGGCGCTTTGCCAGAATTGATTAGTAGTATTGATTTAAGTGGAAATAATACGAATCTATTTGAACTATTAACGCCTAAAATAGCGAGACAATCAAATTTTCCACTGATGTTTCGGTTAGAGAAAGAATCCCAATATCTGGGGGCATATTTATCTGGGCATCCAATTGAAAAATATCGTAAACAAGTGGGTCAAACTATGATACAAAAAATTTCAGAAATAAACGAAAAAACGCGCGTTACTATTTTAGTTAACTTAACTAAGATTAAAGTTATTCGTACGAAAAAAGGCCAACAAATGGCCTTTTTGAATGGTTCAGATGAAACAAGTGAAATAGATTTAACAATATTTCCTGATTTATTTCGACAAAAAGAATCATTACTTGAAAAAAATAAAGTTGTCGTCGTGTCAGGGGATGTTGAGACAAACAGAGGTTTGCAAATTATTGTGAAAAACATTGATTTAGCAGATGACTATTTTGCTAAATTGACACAAAAAAAATGGTTTCTAAAAATTTCTAAAGAATCGACTAATGAAAAAATAGAAGAATTAATGCAAATAATGAAAAAACGATTGGGTCAGACACCTGTCATTTTATACTACGAAAAAGACAATCGAAAAATCAGTTTGGATAGAACTTATTGGTTGAGGGATGATGAAGAAACACATACAGCGCTTACAAAAACGTTGGGTTCTGAAAATGTCGTCATTAAATAATCAGTTCATGAAAATACTGAAAATATTTTCACATTTAACAAGACAACTTTTCTGAAAAGTGTTAACATAGTGAGTGAAATATGTACTTAAATTACTTATTGAGGTGAAGAAATGAAACGCATTGGTATTTTAACAAGTGGTGGAGATGCGCCAGGTATGAACGCTTCAGTTCGTGCTGTTGCACGTCGTGTAATTGGTGAAGGATTAGAAGCATATGGTATTAACTATGGTTTTGCAGGCTTAGTTGCCGGGGATATTCATAAAATTGAATATGCTGACGTTGATGATGTTATTCAACGTGGTGGAACAATGTTGTACTCAGCTCGTTATCCTGAATTTGCAACTGCTGAAGGGCAATTAAAGGGTATCGAACAACTTAAGAAGTTCGGTATTGATGCTTTAGTTGTTATCGGTGGGGATGGTTCATATCATGGTGCTCTTGCACTCACAAAACGTGGATTTAATGCTGTTGGTATTCCAGGAACAATCGATAATGATATTCCTGATACAGATTTTACAGTTGGATTTGATACAGCTGTTAATACAGCTCTTGATGCAATTGATCGTATTCGCGACACTGCTCGTTCACATCAACGTACATTTATCGTTGAAGTTATGGGTAGAAACGCTGGAGATATCGCTTTGTGGTCTGGTATTGCCGGTGGCGCTGATATTATTGTTATTCCTGAAAAGGGGTATAACATGCAAGAAATTGCGGATAAACTCAACAATAACCGTGAACATGGCAAGGATTCAGGAATTATCGTATTAGCCGAAGGTGTTATGGGCGCTAGCGATTTTGCTGCCGAATTGGACACATACGGTAATTTTGAAACACGTGTGACTATCTTGGGTCATACACAACGTGGTGGTGTACCAACTGCCAAAGATCGTGTCTTAGCAAGTCGCTTTGGTGATTATGCTGTTCAACTTCTCATGGAAGGTAAGGGCGGATTAGCCATCGGTATTCAAAACAACGAATTAGTTGCTGAAGATATCGTTGCAACGCTTGAAGAACATAAACATCATACTGATTTAAGTCTTTTAGACTTAAACGCACGACTATCAACACCTAGATAATTATAATATCGTTATTTATAAATAATAAGTAAACTAAGAGGAGATCATAATATAATGAAAAAAACTAAAATCGTAAGTACACTTGGTCCAGCCAGTTCAGATCTTGATACAATTGTTAAATTAATCGAAGCCGGTGCTAATGTTTTCCGTTTCAACTTTTCTCATGGTGACCATGAAGAACATTTAGGTCGTATGACTTTAGTTCATGAAGCAGAAAAAATTACTGGTAAAATGGTTGGTATCATGCTTGATACTAAGGGTGCAGAAATCCGTACTACTGTTCAAAAAGAAGGTAAAATCAACTTTGAAATCAACGATATCGTTCGTATTTCAATGGATGACTCTCTTGAAGGAACACATGAAAAGATTGCTGTTACTTACCCAGGTTTAATCGAAGATGTTCATGTTGGAGGCCACGTATTATTTGATGATGGTCTTATCGATATGAGAATTGACGAAATCGATACAGCTGCTAAAGAATTAGTAACAACTGTTATGAATGCTGGTCGTTTAGGTTCACGTAAAGGTGTTAACGCTCCTGGTGTATCAATTAACTTACCTGGTATTACTGAAAAAGATTCAGATGATATCCGTTTTGGTTTAGATCAAAATATTGATTTCATTGCTGCTAGTTTTGTACGTAAACCAGCTGATGTTTTAGATATCCGTGCTTTACTTGAAGAAAAAGGGATGGAACATGTTCAAATCTTCCCTAAAATTGAATCACAAGAAGGTATTGATAACATTGATGCTATCATGGAAGTTTCTGAAGGATTAATGATTGCCCGTGGTGATATGGGTGTTGAAATTCCTGCTGAAAATGTACCTTTAGTTCAAAAAGATTTAATCAAAAAATGTAATGCTTTGGGCAAACCAGTTATTACTGCTACTCAAATGCTTGATTCAATGCAAGAAAATCCACGTCCTACACGTGCTGAAGCTTCTGATGTTGCTAATGCCGTATTTGATGGAACAGATGCAACAATGCTTTCAGGTGAAAGTGCTAACGGTGACTACCCTGTAGAATCAGTTGCAACAATGGCTCGTATTGATGAAAAAGCTGAAAATGCTTTACGCGCTCATGGTTCATTTGTTTTAAATGAATTCGATAAGAGTGACGTTACAGAAACTATCGGCCGTGCAGTTGCTGAAACAGCTGATAGCTTAGGTATCAAAACAATCATCGCTGCTACAAAATCGGGTCAAACTGCACGTATGATTTCTAAATACCGTCCTGATTCAGATATCTTAGCAATTACTTTTGACGAACAAACTCGTCATGGTTTATCAGTTAACTGGGGTGTTCACCCAATTATCGCTGAAAAACCAGCATCAACAGATGCATTGTTTAGCTTAGCAACTGAAAAAGCTAAAGAATTAGGTTTTGCTAAAAAAGGCGACCTTATCTTAATTACTGCTGGTCTTCCAGTTGGTGAAAAAGGTACAACAAACAGTTTGAAAGTTCAATTAGTAGATTAATTGTATCAAGATTCAAGTTTTTGAGTTTTTCGGTGACATTAGTTGCCATGATAAACCGAATCTTGTATCAATTTCACACTGAAAAAGTGGTTAGACTTCATAAGTCTAGCCGCTTTTTTTATTACTCAATATTTTTATTCAATTGGCTATTAAGCCTAATATCAGGTAAAATGAAGTCATATAGTGATTTTATGAATATAAATAAATTGGCATAAAATAAATAAGATTTTTTGAAATGGAGAAATAAATGAGTTCAATTATGGGACAAATTGTTACCGCAATGGTAACCGATGAGAACGACACAGAGTTTTTAGTACAAAAAGATGGCACAACAATGCATTTGCTAAAAGATGATACAAATGGTCAATTGACAAATGGTTCAATGGTTAAAGGCTTTGTTTATGAAAATGAGGACCACGACTTAAGTCTTTCAACAACTATCCCTAGAGCAGGTATAGATCAATACGCTTTTGGAGATGTGGTTAAGGTTAGGAGAGATTTAGGTGTCTTTGTTGATATCGGCTTGCCAGATAAAGATGTAGCAGTTTCGCTAGATGACTTACCAGAAATGAAATCACTTTGGCCAAAAGCCGGTGATCGATTAATGGTCGGTCTTAAAATAGATGCTAAAGATCGTATTTGGGGTGATGTTGCGGATGAAGAAATGTTCCGCGAGATTGCTAAAAAGCCTGATGATTCTTTAAAAAATAAGAATATGAAATTTACGGTTATTCGTTTGAAAATGATTGGTACGTTTGTCATTACGGATGATGATTACTTAGGTTTTATTCATCCTTCAGAACGATTTAACGAACCCCGACTAGGACAAGTCTTAGAAGGTCGTGTGATTGGAATTAGAACGGATGGCACAATTAACTTGTCTATTAAACCACGCGCCTATGAAGCAATTGGCGACGATGCGGCTATGTTGGTTGCAGCGTTGACGCATAATGACGATCAAAGTTTACCATTCACTGATAAAAGTGATCCAGAAGATATTAAAGAATATTTTGGCATTAGCAAGGGACAATTTAAAAGAGCAGTTGGTCATTTATTAAAAGGACGTTATGTTAAACAAGAAGACGGCAAACTTATTTTAATAAAAATGCCTGAGGAACTTGAAAACAATGCGGATGAATCAATTGACGATATAGAAAATCAATAGATAGTGAGGGATTCTGGTGGATAAAGTACAACAAATAAACTTCATTGAAAATAAAATTCACCAGTCTAACTTTAAATTGACACCTCAACGTCAAGCTATTATAGCCGTTATTTACAAACGCGTTAATGAACATTTAAGCCCGGAAGAAATTTTTGCCCTTGTGAAAAAAGAATCATCTGAAATAGGGTTAGCAACAGTGTATAGAACGTTAGATGTACTGGTTGAGTTAAACATCATTGATAAGATAGTCTTTGAGGATGGCATGGCTAGATATGATTTAACCATAAATGATAAACAGCATTTTCATCACCATCTTTTATGCACTCAGTGTGGTTCAATTGAAGAGATTCATGAAGATTTGTTAGAAGACGTTGAGAGACTAGTCTCTCAACAATTTCATTTCTTAGTAACAGATCATAGACTTACTTTTCACGGAGTATGCATGAATTGTCAAAGAAAATCAAAAGAATAAGAGACGTTGCGATTCATGTAACGTTAAATTTATTTGTTTAGAAATGTTTCGTATGATAAGGTATTTCGTGAAGATGTCATGCATAAAGGAGATCAATAATGCTTATTAAGTATAAGAACGATTATGAGAAGATTGCGATGGGCCTATTATCATTCATACCTGACCTGAAAGATGTTACCAGAATTAATTCAGCAATTAAGGGTTACCTAGATATAGATAACCGAGATTTGTATCTTTGGAAAAATGAAGATGGTGACTTTACTGGTGTAGTTGGTATAGAAGATGATGGGAATATTGTAGTAGTTCGAGCAATCTCATTGAGTCCGGATGAAAGACATAAGAAGGTTAGTTTTTTAATTTTAGACGCGGTCTTGGCGTTGTACCCCGATAGAAAAATTATGGGAACGATTGATACAACAAAATTAATTGAAAAATGGGAAATGCAAAAAAATGAGTCAAAAGGGTGAATCGATTAACCATGTGACGTTAAAATTGGCATCATTTGAAGGCCCACTTGATTTGTTGTTGCACTTAATTAAGGATGCCGAAATGGATATTTATGATATTCAGATTTCGTCAATAACTGATCAATATCTGTCAATTATTAATAGAACTGGGCAAATGCCTTTAGATGCAATCGGTCAATATTTAGTAATGGCATCAACTTTAATGGAAATTAAAAGTAGAATGCTTCTACCTGTGATTGATTCTGAGGTAGTGGAGGACGAAATTGATCCAAGGACTGATTTAGTTGAGCAATTAATTGAATATCAACATTTTAAAAATGCGTCTAATAAATTGGAATCTATGGCGAGTAACCGTTCGGATTATTTTTCGAAGGAACAAAGTTGTACACCAAAAGAAGTTGTTGATGAACAGCCACTTGTTATTCCCGGTTTGAACCTAGATGTTCTGCAAAACGCTTTTAAGAGGGTTTTGGTAAAACAAGTTGAGCGACAACCCGTTCAAAAGAAAATCAATGTACAATCATTTTCACTTGCTGATAAAATAACAGAAATCGAACAAATCTTAGTGTGTTCGAATGGACGGTTAACCTTTGATGATCTTTTTGAGCACCCGATGGTAGTTAGCGAAATTGTGCTCACTTTTTTAGCAATATTAGAGCTGTCAAAATTGGATCAAATTAAATTGAAGCAAACTAATAGTTACGAAATGATTCAAATCATAAAAGTGGAAGTGTAAGGCAATATTAGGAGGTACGAGAGTGAGTCATTTAGCAAATATTGAAGGACTTTTATTTGTGAGTGGGGATCAGGGCATATCTCTATCAGAATTATCTAGATTAACTGGCTTAATGAAATCAGCAGTTAAAGAACAACTTGATAAATTAGCTACTAAGTATGTAAATGATTCAAACTCTAGTTTACAGTTAATCCAGTATGACGATTTTTGGCAACTAGTAACAAAAAAAGAACTAGCCAGTTTAATTAAAAATTATTTTGAAAACCCTAATTCAAGAAAACTGTCCACGGCGGCCTTAGAGACATTAGCAATTATTGCTTATAAGCAACCCACAACGCGGCTTGAAATTGATACAATTAGGGGTGTTCAAAGTTCAGGCTCATTGCAAAAATTGATTGCGTTAAATCTAGTTGGCGAAAGCGGACGTCTTAATGCCCCAGGAAGACCAATTTTGTATAAAACGACAATTCAATTTTTAAATTACTTTGGACTAAATGGACTTAAAGAACTTCCAGTAATTGATGAAAATCAGGATTTTAACTTAGATCCTGGGCAGCTTTTTTTAACTAATTTTAATGAAAAATTACAAGAAGACGAGGAATAATATGGCAGAAGCAGAAAGATTACAAAAAGTTATGGCGCAAGCGGGAGTTGCCTCTCGAAGACAATCTGAGAAAATGATTTCAGAAGGCCACGTTAAGGTAAATGGCAAGGTCGCAAATGAGTTAGGCATTAAAGTGACGAGTGAGGATAAAATTGAAGTTGATGGTATTCGCTTGAATGAGGAACCATTAGTCTATTATTTATTCTACAAACCAAGAGGCGTTATCTCTTCCGTTAAGGATAATAAAGATCGTAAGGTTGTAACGGATTACTTTCCTGGCGTAAGGGAAAGAATCTATCCAGTAGGTCGATTGGATTATGATACATCGGGACTACTTTTAATGACAAACGACGGTGAATTAGCCAACAAGATGACTCATCCAAAATATAAAATTGATAAGACTTATGTTGCAAAAGTAAATGGAATTCCATCTAACGATGACCTAAAAGCTTTACGTCAAGGAATTGTTATCGACGGTAAGAAAACGGCACCTGCTCATTCTAAAATTATTTCAGCGGATAAAAATAAGCAAAAAGCGATTGTCTCATTGACGATTCATGAAGGCCGAAATCATCAAGTAAAGAACATGATGGCCGAAATTGGTCATCCAGTCGAAAAATTAAAACGTGAAACTTATGGGTTCTTGGACTTATACGGGTTAACGTCAAGTCAATATCGTGAACTTTCTGAAGAAGAGGTTCACGCGCTAAAAAGTACCGCCGAGCGTAAATAATTGTAACTCTTTTTATCATATGTTATATTCTATAACGTAATAAAATATTTGGTTCGTCTTCAGGGGCAGGGTGAAATTCCCGACCGGCGGTGATAGTCCGCGACCTACATTACATATGTGGCTGGACTGGTGAAATTCCAGTATCGACAGTTAAAGTCTGGATAAAGAAGATAGGGCTTATTTGAGTAAGTAATTTCAAATGAACTCTGTTAATCTTCATTGATTAATGGCGTTCATTTTTTATTTATTTAAAGGGTTCTTCATTGAAGATGGCCTTCCAGGAGGTTTTCTAGTATGAATCGTTCACCAATTTTCAGAGTTGTGATTACGGCGTTTTTAGCCGCTATCTCGTACGTATTAATGTTTTTATCTTTCCCGGTAATACCGCTGATCCCGTATTTAAAAATAGATTTTAGCGATTTGCCTATTTTAATTGGATTCTTCATCTTGGGTCCATTGGGTGGCGTAATGGTAGCTATAGTCCGGTCTTTATTGTATCTTGTTTCGACCGGGACGGATATTGCCAGTTTGATAGGTGTTGGAACTAATTTCTTAGCATCAATGGCAGTTTCATTTCCAGCTTATTATATTCTTAAAGGTGGTAGTGGTATTAAACCCACAATTTGGAAGAGTATATTGGCCATTTTAACAAGTACGCTAGTGCTGACCGTGTTGTTGTCTATTGCGAATTATTTTGTCATCTTACCGGTGTACTTAAATGTTATTGGTATGGATATCGGTATGTCAGTATCGAAGTATGTTGTTATCGGCGTCATTCCTTTTAATATTATAAAGGGCATTTTAGTTGTTGGGGTATTTAGTGTCCTGTACCGCAGAATGTATAGTTGGGTTCAACTGAATAATAAAAAGTATAAAAAAATATAGTATAATAGGGGAGAATTCTTAAAGGATTCTTCCCTATTTTGTTTTAAAAGGATGATAATTTATGATTGAAGATTATATTTTGCAAATGTTTCAAGAGGATCCTCGCCGTCCTAACGTTGTGTATAGTATTATCATAGGACGAAATACAGTTTCAAATATATACTGGGGTATGCGTTACAATTTACTAGACTACTTTGGAATGGATCCTCAATTTTCGAATATGCTATTTCGGGAAAATATTGTTAAATTACAAAAAAATAAATTACTTGATGAGAATGAGGTAGGAGTTAAGCTGACCAGTTTAGGATTAGAACGGAAAAAGAAATTAAAAAAAAGCCTATATCAAGTTAAATATCCTAAGTTAATGAACCAATATAGATTGAATGAGTGGTCAGAGACGCTTACTTTAGCTATTCAAGTTATATCTGAGCTCAGTTTTACTAATCGACATTACTATCCCATAATGACATCTGAGTTAACTAAATTTAATATTAAGAGATGGCTTTCTAATAATGTTAAGGAGAAATTAGTAAGCCAAGTCCATTCAGAATTAGAACTCTTTATCAAAGAACTGGATACAAACGCAGAATTAATTTTTATGAATAAATTGATTGGACACCAACTTAATGGATTAACTAATAAACAGTTAGCAATTGAGTTGACCCTTTCAGAAATAGAGACCGACTTAATATATCGTGATACAATGAATTATTTTGCGAGTTGGATAGAACAACAAGAACAAAGTGTGTTTAAAGAATTGGTTCAGTTAATTCGAAACAAAGGAATCATTTCCGAAAGCGCGCAAGATACGATGAAGTTTATAAATGCAGGTTTGTCCGTTAACAATATTGCTAGAAAAAGACAATTAAAGAAAAGTACAATAAACGAACATTTACTTGAACTAGCAATGTTTGATGACAAATTTCCTTACCAACTATTTTTGACTAGCGAGTTAGTTGGTATTTTAACGAAGATAATTGGCGGAAATATTGATCAATATTCTTTTCAGGAAATACAAGAAAAAATACCGGAAATTGATTTTTTTGATTATCGCCTGTATCAAATTTATAGGAGTAAAAACGGATGACAACAATAAATTTAAAAGAAAAATTGTCGGAATATTTTGGGTTTGAGTCATTTATGTCGGGGCAAGAAGAGACAATTAAAACCGTTTTGTCAGGACATGATACGCTTTCAGTACTACCTACAGGGACTGGGAAATCGCTATGTTACCAATTGGCCGGTTATCTTATGAATGGAACAACGCTTATTGTTTCACCGTTATTATCATTAATTCAAGATCAAGTTAGCCAATTTAATTTTCGTGGAAATGGCGTAGCGATTGGCTTAACATCATTATTAAGTTATTCTGAAAAAAAATATGTATTAAAAAATATTAATGCTTACAAATTTATCTACCTATCTCCCGAAATGTTGAGTCAGGTTGAGGTTACCAATGCATTAAAAAGCATTAACGTATCCTTGTTTGTTGTTGATGAGGCACATTGTATTTCAACTTGGGGACCCGATTTTAGACCCGATTATTTAAACTTAAATAATGTCATTGCTGAACTTGGTGAACCACTTATCTTGGCTTTAACGGCAACGGCAACACCAAGAATTCAAGATGATATTGTCGCACAATTAATAATGCCAAATCGTTCTTTTAATAAAATTATTAGATCAGTTAATCGGGAAAATATTTTTTTGAGCACGATAAAAGTAAATGATGAATTTGAAAAAAATGAACAATTATTAGGATTGTTAAACAAGTTGGATGGCGTTGGGATTATTTATTTCTCGAGTAAGAAAAAAGCAAATGAAATCTCGGAGTTAATAAACCAGCATACGAAACTGAAGTCTGAACCGTATCATGCTGATTTAACTGATACGGCAAGGTACATAGTGCAACAACAATTTATGATGAATCAAATTGATGTTATCTGTGCGACGAGTGCTTTCGGCATGGGAATCAATAAGAAGGATATTCGCTATGTCATTCATTACCATATGCCCGCTAATTTTGAAAGCTACGTGCAGGAATTTGGTCGAGCTGGTCGGGATGGGCAACAAAGTATTGCAATAGTATTCTCTCAAGTAAACGATTTGTTCTTACAGAGGAGATTAATCGATTTAACGATTCCGGATGCTGATTTTATTAAGCTATATTTTAAAAAACATGCAGAATTAGTTGGACTCGGTGAAGAAAAAGGTAAGCTGCTAGATTATTATTATGAGAAGCATGACACAGTTGATCAGGTACAAGCGCTATTCAGACAAAGAAAAATCGAAAAAGAGATTGGGTTACAAAGCATGATGGCATTTATTGATTCCAATCAGTGCCGAAAACAAGAAATTTTAAGACATTTTGGTGAATCAAAAGTAGTACAACACGATAAAAGCTGTTGTTCAGTCGTTTTTACTGAAAAGACACTTGAGGTAATTGGCCTGGAAAAAAGGAGAAACGTAACCGATGAAAAACGATTAATTCAATCGTCAGAAACAATTATGACAAAATTATTTCAAAAATCCTGAGAATAATTTGGATTGTTATGGTAAAATAATGGTAATTGTTTTTAGGAGGATTGAAAAATTGAGTGATAAAAAAGATAATTCAGAGAAAAAGCCGTGGGAAAAATCGTTTGAAGATGATAGGGATGACAATGGGAATTATTCTCGATCAGCAAACAGACGTAAGAGTAAGAATAGTTCGTTATTGACCACAGGATTATTAGTTGTTTTTGTAGCCATTATTGTTGGAACAATTGGTTTTTATATTGTTGAAAGTAACAAGGTATATCAGCCAGAAGATGTCGCAACAAGCGAAAGCTCTTCAAGTAAAAAGACTGTAGCTAAGACGGATGATACGGCAAGTTCTGAATCAAAAGTTAAAGCGGAATCAGAATCTAAAGTAAAAGCAAGTTCTGAATCGAAAGCTAAAGCAAAATCGGATTCAGAGTCGAAGGCTAAGGCGGAATCAGAATCGAAATCAAAAGTAAGTTCTGAATCTGCATCTAGTGCTTCGTCAAGTTCTGAAAGTGCATCTAGTTCATCATCAAATTCGAGTGTAACCGTTGAAGCGGGACAAGGTATTTATCGTATTGCGGTAAATAACGGCTTGAGTATAGATCAACTTTTGGAATTGAATCCGGGATTAACTGCTAGTTCGGCAATTAGTGCAGGACAACAAATAAGAGTTAAATAATACATATGGGATTGATATCTAATCAATCCTATTTTTATGGAGGAATCAACAGATGAAAGAACATATCCAAATTGCGATAGACGGGCCGGCATCGGCAGGTAAGAGTACTGTTGCCAAGTTGGTTGCAAAAAAATTAAACTATGTTTATTGTGATACAGGCGCAATGTATCGAGCAATCACTTTTGAAGCGATGGCAAAAAATATCTCGTTAGATGATGATAATGAGTTAGTTAACTTATTAAAAAAGACGACAATTTCATTTAAACCAGCCGTTCCAGAACAATTAGTTTTTATAAATGATCAAGATATCACGCAGGCTATTCGTCAACCAGAAGTAACTAATAATGTCTCAACGGTTGCTGCTCAAGAAGGCGTCCGTCAGGAATTAGTAAAACGTCAACAAGAAATTGCTGATGCGGGTTCAATTGTTATGGACGGCCGTGATATTGGTACGACGGTACTGCCAAATGCTGAGATTAAGATTTTTTTAGTCGCTAGTGTTAAAGAACGTGCACTTCGTCGCTTCAAAGAAAACCAAATTAAAGGTATTGATACGGCGCTCGATATTTTAGAGTTAGAAATTGCCGAACGGGATAGAAAAGATTCTACACGTGAAATTTCCCCACTTGTACAGGCAAAAGATGCTATACTTGTAGATACAACTTCAATGAATATTGAAGGCGTTGTACAGAAAATTATGGAAATAATTAACAAATAATAAAATAAAATATGAAAAATGAGTATTAGTACTAGTAATTACTCTTCATTTCAGCTAAAATAATAAATAGAGTTTATTCGCTAAGGAGGACATTGTCCATGAGTAATATTGAAGAAAATAATGATTTACTAGAAGCACTAAATAGTGTGAGTGAAGTTAAGGTTGGTTCTGTTATAAAAGGTGAAGTTTTAGCTATTGATGATGCTAAACAAGTCATTGTTGGTATTGAAGGTGCCGGAGTTGAAGGTGTCGTTCCAGCAAAAGAACTAGCACTTAAAGCTGGCGAAGAAACAGAAGACGTTGTCAAAATTGGTGACGTTATGGATTTAGTTGTTATTTCAAGTATCGGTGGCGATAAAGAAGGTGGTAGTTACTTACTATCACAAAGAAGAATTGCTGAACGTGAAGTTTGGAATGACTTACAAAAATTGGCTGACGATGATGCTACAATCGAAGCTACAATCACACAAGTTGTTAAAGGTGGATTGGTTGCTGATGCCGGTGTACGTGGATTCGTACCTGCTTCAATGATTGATGATCGTTTTGTTGAAGATTTATCAAAATACAATCACCAAACATTAGATTTCAAGATTATTGAAATTGACCCAACTGAAAATAGATTAATCTTGTCACATAAAGCAATCGTTAAAGCTCAAAGAGATGCTCAAAAAGCTGAAACACTCAAAACTTTAACTGTTGGTGAAGTTGTAACTGGAACAGTGGCTCGTTTAACTAACTTTGGTGCATTCGTTGACCTTGGTGGTATTGATGGACTTGTTCATATTTCAGAAATTTCATACAACCGTATTTCAAAAGCAGAAGACGTTTTATCTGTTGGCGAAGAAGTTAAAGTTAAAGTATTGGCAATTGATTTAGATAAAAACCGTATCTCATTGTCAATCAAACAAACATTACCTCAACCATGGGATAATGTTGAAAATGACATTCATGTAGATGATGTTTTAGATGGTACTGTTAAACGTTTAACAACATTTGGTGCATTTGTTGAAGTTATGCCTGGAATTGAAGGATTAGTTCATATTTCACAAATTTCTTACACACATATTGCAACGCCAGGTGAAGTTCTAAAAACTGGTCAAGCTGTTCAAGTTAAAGTACTTGAAGTGCATCCAGCAGAACATCGTTTAGCTTTATCAATTAAAGCTCTTGAAGAAAAACCAGCAACAGAAGAAAAACCTGAAAAGAAAAAAACAGTTAAAAAAGCTGCACCAAAAGCTAAAGCACCTAAATCAACAATGAGTGGTATGCCAGAAGAAAGTACTGGTTTCACACTTGGAGATATTTTAGGTAAAGCATTAGAAGATGCAGATACTAACAAATAATTAAAATATTATTTTAAGTAACGACTGAACTGTAGTTCAGTCGTTTTTATTATTATAAGAGATATTCAGAAAGTGAGGTACCGTCTATGGCAAATCCTGTTGTAGCAATTGTTGGTCGTCCTAATGTTGGGAAGTCCACAGTTTTTAATAGAATAGCCGGGGAACGAATTTCAATTGTTGAAGATACCCCGGGTGTTACACGAGATCGTATTTATGCACATAGTGAGTGGTTAGCGCAGAAGTTTAGTCTAATTGATACCGGTGGTATTGATATTGGTGATGAACCATTCTTAACGCAAATTACTGAACAAGCACAAATTGCGATTGATGAAGCTGATGTTATTGTTTTTCTTGTGAGTGTTAAAGAAGGCGTAACGGATGCCGATGAAAAAGTTGCTAAAATTTTATATCGTTCGGATAAACCAGTCATTTTAGCCGTTAATAAAGTAGATAATCCGGAATCCCGACAAGATATTTTCGATTTTTATTCATTAGGATTCGGCGAACCATTCCCAGTTTCTGGGAGTCATGGGCTTGGTGTCGGTGATTTATTGGATGAAATCACAAAGAAATTTCCCGAAAATGTTCCAGATGAAGATGATAGTCGAATTAAATTTAGTTTAATTGGCCGTCCTAATGTTGGTAAATCTTCATTAGTAAATGCTATCTTGGGAGAAAATAGAGTGATTGTTTCACCCATTGAAGGAACAACACGAGACGCGATTGATACGGCTTTTGATACAGACGAAGGCGATATGTTCTCAATGATCGATACTGCCGGTATTAGAAAACGCGGAAAAGTTTACGAAAATACTGAAAAATATTCCGTTTTACGTGCCATGCGTGCTATTGATCGATCAGACGTCGTTTTGGTCGTGTTAAACGCTGAGGAAGGTATTCGCGAACAAGATAAACGTGTTGCTGGTTACGCTCATGAAGCAGGCCGTGGTATTATTATTGTCGTTAATAAATGGGATACGCTTGAAAAAGATAATCATTCATTATCTGACTTTGAAGCTAATATCCGTCAAGAATTTGCTTATCTAAGTTATGCACCTATTATCTTTGTGTCAGCAATTACGCAACAACGTTTGACTAAGATACCTGAATTAATCAAACGTGTTAATGAGAACCATAGTCGTCGTATAACGTCATCAGTATTAAATGATGTGATTATGGATGCCGTAGCGCATAACCCAACGCCAACTGATAATGGTAAACGTTTAAGAATCTACTATTCAACGCAGGTAGCCATTCAACCACCTACGTTTGTTGTGTTCGTTAACGATACAGATCTTATGCATTTTTCATATGAACGATTCTTAGAAAATCAGATTAGAACGTCATTTGATTTTGAAGGAACTCCAATTCATGTTATTGAAAGAAGAAGAAAATAAATTAGGATAGATAAAACGCTATCATTATATCTTTTTTTCTTCAAAAAGGGTTAAATACCTTGATGTAATACGTTTTGTGTGGTATCTTAAATAAAGAATTAGTAGAGTAATCTCTGGTTCTGTTATTATTATTTATTTTAATAATAATAGCTGAATATCCTTGGATATTTGGACACATTTTAGGGGAGGTGAAACATTATGGCAAACAAAGCACAATTAATCGAAAATGTTGCAAAAGAAACAGGTTTGACGAAAAAAGATGCTACAGTTGCAGTTGACGCTGTATTTGGTTCAATCCAAAACACATTAGCTACAGGCGAAAAAGTTCAATTAATCGGTTTCGGTAACTTTGAAGTACGCGAACGCGCTGCTCGTAAAGGTCGTAACCCACAAACTGGTGAAGAAATTCAAATCCCTGCAAGTAAAGTACCTGCATTTAAACCAGGTAAAGCTTTAAAGGATTCAGTTAAATAATACTTAGAAAAAGCTAGTACAATTCATTTTGTACTAGCTTTTTCATTCTATAATTTATTTTATAGACAATAGTCATGTAAGTAATTACTGGCTATTGTGTGCATGATAGATTAAACTAATTCGTATTGATTCGACAACGAAGTGAAAGGAAGTTAATTAATGACACATTCAGAAATTATGTTAGATTACTTGGACGAAGGTCAAATAGACGAAGCAATGAAGGAGTTTGCCAAGGCGTTAAGAAAAGATAACGATGCGACGTTATTTAGTTTGGCAGAAGAATTATATAGTTTGGGCTTTTTAGCACAATCAAAACGTACCTATGAAAGATTGCTTGAAAAATATCCGGAAGAAGACACATTACGGACTTTCTTGGCAGATATTGCGATCAGCGAGGGTAAATCTGATGAGGCACTCAATTATTTATCGGAAATTGATGAGGATTCAGATGCTTATCTACAATCGCTGATGGTTGCGGCTGATCTTTATCAAACGCAGGGTATGTTTGAAGTTAGTGAAAATAAGCTATTGACTGCATTTAGATTGGCTCCGGATGAAGAGGTCATTCAATTTGCTCTAGGTGAATTGTACTTCAATACCAAACAATTCAGTCAAGCAATTGGATTTTACCTTGAATTAATCAAGGCGGGACAAACTGAGCTTTCGCAGGTTAACTTGGTTCAAAGACTTGGTGTTAGTTATGCAAATAGTGGACAATTTGAAAAAGCAATGGCGTACTTGGAACAAATACATTTAGAAAATATGGATTCCGATACTAAATTACAAATGGGATTAACATATTTACAATTGAACGATCAACAAAAAGCGATTGACATTCTATATGATTTAAAAGAAGAAGATTCATCTTACACGTCGCTTTATCCAATTCTTGGTCAAGCATTGTCAAATGAGAATAGATTGAATGATGCCTTACTTGTCTATCAAGAAGGTTTGTCCGTTGACGAGGTAAATGATACATTATACGAACAAGCAGCCGTTGTGGCTTTAAAATTGGACGACGAGAAGCAAGCCGAGAAGTATTTAAATAAGGCAATCGACATAAATCCTGATAATACGGGTATATTACTTCAATTGAGTAACTTGTTAGTTAAGCAAGAACGCGATGACGAAGACGTAAAATTGTTAGAAGACATAAAAAGCGATGGTGATGTAGATCCTCAAATATTCTGGAATCTAGCGATATCATATGAAAGACTTGAAAATTATGAGAAAGCTGAAGAAAATTATTTGGAGGCATACCCATACTTTACTAATCAAAGTGATTTTCTAAGATCTGTTATATTTGTTTTTAGAGAAAATGGTCGACAAGAAGAATTACAAGATGCAATTAAACATTATCTAGCATTAGTGCCCGATGATCAAGAAATTATTGATATTCAAAACGATATAAACGATTAGAAAAAACGTTCATGCTACTAGGTATGGACGTTTTTCTGACTTATCTAGTTAAGGCGAGATAAGCTACTTTTAACGGATAGTTGTGCTCTGAGGAGGGGATTAAATGTTAAAGATTCAGTTAGTCACACCAAAATTAGAAGATAGCGATGAAATATTTAATTTAGTTGACCGTAATCGTTCTGAATTAAAACATTGGCTTCCTTGGGTTAGATTAATGAAATCGAGTGCAGACGAGACTAATTTTTTACGAAATTCTCTGAAAGATTCAACTAAACTTACATTTGGCATAGTAATCAATCAAAATTTTGTTGGTATGATTGATTTACATGAGATAAAATCGGAAACCGCAGAGGTGGGTTATTGGTTAGATAAGGATTCAGTAGGGAAAGGGATCGGGTCATCGGCGCTGAAAAATCTTGAGGAGTTATCAACGAGAGACTATAAAATTAGAGAATTAAAAATAATTTTAAATATGGACAATCAAAAAAGTATGAATGTGGCAAAAAGAAATGGTTATCAGTTTATTGAACAAAATAGACAAAACTTAGTTTTCAAAAAGGAACTAGAAATTTTCTAGTTCCTTTTTTGCATCTAAATGGTTAGTTTTTGCTCGATAATTAAATGGCGGTAATATAACAGTGAACTCGGATCAAGCCTTAAAGTCCTCATGAATTCAGTATCTGTTGTCATATTATGTGTGAGAATATAAAAGCATATAGCCGATTGATATAAAGAGCTTGGAGAAATGTTGGGAGCAATAAAATGTAAATCTTTTTTTAAAAATTTATGTAAACCGGGTAAAGATAATAATGGGGAATCAATATTTTGACGTAATTTTAGAAAGGAATCGTCCGACCGCTGTAAGTCTTGCAGAGTCTTAATATGCACGTCAAATTGATTCAGAAATAAGCGTTCTGATTCTGAGAAAGAACGTAGTTTGAAAGTACGGTAAAAACCAGGTTGTAAAATTTCTGAAATTTTATAGAAGTGACGAGTCATTAGTAATACGAGTCTCGAGTAATAACTAATTTCTGAATTTAAAAGATAAGAGTCAAAGTTCAATAACCAATCAAAAGTCGGGACAGAACTTTGGACATTTTTTTTGCCTTTCAACATTAAAGTTGGGATATGTGTATTTATTTGATGAATGAATAAGTATTTAAAATAACCGTTTAGATGAGATAAAACTTTTGTATACGTTGAATTCTTAACTTCTCTTTGAACCTGCAGCATTGATAGGTATTGTCTGACGTCTGATTCTAGAATAGTTTCAACATTACTATTTTCAAGGTAAGCATCATTAAAGTGGCGTAGAAAATTAAAAAAGTCGCTAAGATCATGATTATATTCCATAATTGTTGCATTCGATAGAGAACGGGTGAGTAAAGATAAATTGAATGCTTCTTCGTAAGGATAACTCATTTTAAAACCTCCTAAGTAATAAATAATAAGTTACTTTAACTATAACACGATTAAAAAGAATACGCACTGCAAAGAACGCAGTGCGCAAACCCTGTTACTGATTAAAAATCTGGCTTATCTTATTTTTTTGTTGCCGATCAAAACTAAATCCCTGACCCAAGACCTCATTTACATTACTAATTGAAACAAAAGCGTTAGGGTCCTGATTTTTAAGAATTTCTTTTAATTGATGAAGTTCATTACGATTTATGACAACATAAATCATTTTCTTGTCCTGATGAGAATAAGAACCCTCACCATTAATATAGCTGACACCGCGTTCCAATTTACTCCAAATCTCGTTAGTTATAATTTGGTACTTGTCACTAATAATTAATATGCTAAGTCCAGAATAACTACCTTCAAGTGTAAAGTTAACGATTCTTGAGAAAACATATGAACTCAGTAGGGTATACATCATATGTCTAAGATCAAGGTAACTTAGAGATACCACCAAGACAGCAACATCAAGGGCAAGAATTGTTTTCCCCATTTGAACACCGCGTGTTTTCTCTAAAATTCGAGCGACCACATCTGTGCCTCCCGTTGTACCACCGAAACGATACACTAATCCAGAACCAATTCCACCAAAAGCACCTGCTAAAATACCTGCCAAAAATAAATCGTTATTCACATTAATTTGAACCGGTGCGCGTTGCCAAATCCATAAGAATAAAGATAGCATTAACGTTCCATAAATAGTATAAATTAATGATCGTTTGCCTAGAAATCGATAGCCAATAAGAATTAATGGGACGTTAATAGCAAGCGTTGAGTAGGCTGGATCGATATGAAACCAGAAACGTAAGATTAAGGTAATACCAGTAATACCACCTTCGGCCAGATGATTCGTTATATTAACAGTTGCGAGTCCGAATGCGTAGAAACAACATCCAAGCGCAATCATGATTAAATCCATTATTTTAATTCGTTCATTTTTTAAAATTAGAGCCACCTCCTAAAATAAATTCACTATAAATATCATACCATATTATTGAGAAATGTCTGTTCACTGGCATTTTAAATCTAGTATAAATCTGTTAAACTAGAATGTATTAATTAAAGATGAGGAGGATTACTATGATTAAAGTTTTAGTTGCTGGATTCAAAGGACGAATGGGGACTACCACAACAAATATGATCTTAGAAAATCCATTATTTGAATTAGTTGGTGTCTACAGTACATCTGCTACGGAAAAAAATATAAATGAAATTGCTGAATATAAGTCAGAGAATGTACCTGTATTTAATGAATTAGAAAAAATAAATATAAAAGCCGATGTTTGGATTGATTTTACAATACCTGGTGCCGCGTTTGAAAATGTTAAATTTGCTATTTCAAAACATATGTCGCCAGTTGTTGGTACTACGGGTTTAACGGAAGATAATTTAACTGAGCTAAAAAAATTGTCTAAACTCGAAAAGTTAGGCGGATTAATTGCACCTAACTTTGGTATTTCAGCAGTTTTATTAATGCAATTCGCGCAACAAGCCGCTAAGTACTTACCCGACGTTGAAATAATAGAAATGCATCATGATAAAAAATTAGATGCACCTAGTGGTACAGCTTTGAATACTGCGAAGTTAATTGCTAAAGTTCGTCAACCTAAAGTTCAGGGTAATCCGAATGAAAGAGAGACTTTACCAGGCGCAAGAGGTGCAGAATTCGAGGGTATGAGGATTCACAGTGTTCGCCTACCGGGTTACGTTGCTCATGAACAGGTTTTATTTGGCGGAAATGGTGAAGCGTTAACGATTCGTCAAGATTCATTCGATCGTATATCATTCATGTCCGGTGTTGCCGTTGCCGTTGAAAAAATTGGTACACATGAGGAATTACTCGTTGGATTGGAAAATCTATTATGATAGTATCCAACCTTGCAGACGAATTTCTTAAAGCCGAACCAGTTATTAAATCCATTGAAGAAGCTGGATTTGAAGCCTATTTTGTTGGCGGAAGCGTTCGAGATACAATTCTTGGTTTACCAATCCATGATGTTGATATCGCAACAAGTGCTTACCCGGAAGAGATCAAAGAAATATTCAATAAAACCGTAGATACTGGTATTCAGCATGGTACCGTTATGGTTTTAGATCATGGAGAAGGATACGAAATCACCACATTTAGAACAGAATCAACCTATCAGGATTTTAGGCGTCCGGATCACGTTGAATTCGTCCGTTCATTAGAAGAAGATTTAAAACGCCGTGATTTTACAATAAATGCGTTAGCAATGACTCATGAAGGCCGAATTATTGATTTGTTTGATGGATTACAGGATTTAGAAAATCATATTATCAGGGCCGTGGGAGAAGCAGACGAGCGCTTTAATGAAGATGCTTTAAGAATGATGAGGGCAATTAGATTTGCAAGTCAATTAGATTTTTCAATTGAAGAAAAAACAACAATTGCGTTAAAAAAACATGCGTCACTTTTGAAAAAAATTGCGATTGAACGTATTCATATTGAATTTGTAAAATTATTATTAGGAAAAAATCCTAAAACGGGATTACAACATTTTATGACGGCTGATTTAGCAAGATACTGTCCTGAATTTGATAATTATATGTCCGAACTAACTAATATGGCGTATTTAGATTCAATTAAACTTTCGTCGGAAGCTGCCGCTTGGTCGCTAGTCATTCATGTATTAAAAGTATCGGAATCCGATATTAGCCATTTTTTAGTTGCTTGGAAGAGTTCAAATGAACTAATTTCAAATGTGCAGGTGGCCATTAGGGCTCTAAATAGTATTCTAGATAAAACAATTGACCGAGAACTTATGTATGAAACAGGTCTAGAGTTACTGTTAACTGCCAACGAAATTGCAACAATATTTAACCGTAATATACCTATTGAAATCCTGGAAAGCGACTATGAACAACTACCAATTAAGTCTAAAAAAGAAATGCTTGTTAATGGTGGGCAACTGATAAAAGAAGTTGGCATTCAACCTGGTGAAAAATTAGGTCGTATTTTAGCCACATTAGAACATCAAGTATTAATGGAAAAAATACCAAACGAATCGACTCAATTATTAAAATTAGCTGAACGATTAGCGTCGGAGTTAGATTAATTTAGAAGATTAATTCAAATTTAGCCTATGAAATAAAAGAGAATCAAATCAGATAAGAGAGTGATTATATGCAAACATTAAGAGTTGAACATTTAAAGAAAACGTATGGCGAGAAAACATTATTTGATGATTTAAATTTTATCGTTAATGAAAAAGATAGAATTGGCTTAATTGGGACTAACGGTTCAGGGAAGACGACATTATTGAACGCACTAACTGAGCTTGATCCAGCTGATTCAGGTGATTTAATCAAACCAAATAACTACCGCATGAGTTATCTAAAGCAAATTCCTGAATTAAATGATGAAATGACGATTATGGAGGCCGCTTTTGAGGGTGCTTCACCCGTTTTTGAAACTATTCGTCACTATGAAGCAGCATTAACGGCATATAGTGAGCATCCTGAAGACGAAAAATTACAACAGCGTTACTCGGATGCGGAAGACCGTATGAATCGTGAAGATGCATGGAATGCCGATAACGACGTTAAAACAATTTTAACTCAACTGCAGATTACCGACTTAACACAAAAAGTTGCAACCTTATCTGGTGGACAGAAGAAGCGAGTTGGGTTAGCCCAAGTATTGATTCAAGCCCCAGACTTATTAATTTTAGATGAACCGACTAATCATTTAGATTTTAGCTCAATTGAATGGTTAGAAAGTTACCTTAAAACATATAAAGGCGCACTGATTGTGGTTACTCATGATCGTTACTTTTTAGATCAGATTGCTAACCAAATTTTGGAGTTATCATTCGGAAAATTATACTCATACGATGGTAACTATCAAGATTTTGTGGCTCAAAAAGCAGAGAGAGTAGCGCAAGAAGTTACCGCTGAACATAAAGAACAACAGTTATACAAAAAAGAACTCGCCTGGATGAGAACTGGTGCAAAAGCTAGATCGACAAAGCAGCAGGCTAGAATTAATCGTTTTAATGATTTAAAGGAAAATATGAATTCACTTCAAATTGATCAAGACGTGTCAATTGGATTAGGACAACAACGACTTGGCAAAAAGGTTATCGAATTAAAAGATGCTAGCCTTGTTTTAGAGAATCATAAAATTATTGATCATTTCAGTGAATTAATTCAAGCGAGTGATCGAATTGGGATTACTGGTAAAAATGGTGCCGGTAAATCAAGCTTATTAAATGCAATAGCTGGTAAGTTACCCCTTAATTCTGGTGAATTATTGATGGGTGAAACAGTTAAGTTAGGTTATTACCAGCAACAAACTGAACCAATTCCCGGAGATAAGAGAATGATTAGCTATTTAAATGAAATTGGCGAAAATGTTGAAAATAAACATGGTGAAAGAATTAGTACAACTCAACTTTTAGAACAATTTCTTTTCCCTAGATTCATGCATGGAACGTTAATTAGACAACTGTCCGGTGGAGAAAAAAGAAGACTTTATCTCTTGAAATTATTAATGCAACAACCTAACGTCCTATTGCTGGATGAACCCACTAATGATTTAGATATTGGAACATTAACGGTACTTGAAGACTACCTTGAATCCTTTAATGGGGCTGTTATCACTGTTTCCCATGATCGATACTTCCTAGATAAAGTTGCGGATCAACTTCTTATTTTTGAAGGTAACGCAAAGATTAATCGATATACAGGATTGTTTACAGCATATCTTGCTAACAATTCGATGGAAGATGATACAATAGTCACAACTAAAAATAAGTCCGCTGAAAGTGACGTTATTTCAGATGACGATTCAAAAGTAAAGTTAACTTATGCTGAGCAAAAAGAATTTGAAACAATCGAACAATTAATTGATGACTTAGAAGCGACTAAAGAAAAAGCTGAAAATGATATGGCAAAAACAAACGGTAATGATTTCGTTGCACTAAGTGAATTACAAGTTTTAATCGATAAATTAGATGTTGAAATTGAAGAAAAAATGAATCGTTGGGACTACTTAGGAAAATATGCAGAAAAGGGGTAATCTTCGCATGGAAGAAACGTATTTACAACTCGAACGTGATATTTTAGCAAATGGAAACGACAAAACTGATCGCACTCAAACAGGGACTAAAAGTCTCTTTGGGTACCAAATGAGATTTGATTTAAGCCAAGGATTCCCATTATTAACAACTAAAAAAGTGCCATTTGGTTTAATTAAAAGTGAATTGTTATGGTTTTTAAAGGGCGATACAAATATTCAATATTTATTAAAGCATAAGAATCATATTTGGGACGAATGGGCTTTTAAAAATTATATCGAGAGTAATGACTATGTGGGGCCAGATATGACTGATTTTGGTCGTCGTGCTCTTTCTGATCCCGAATTTAAGAAAGAATATGACGTTCAGAAAAAGGTTTTTTGCGATAAAATTATTGAAGATGATGAATTTGCTAAAAAATTTGGTGAGCTTGGAGACGTTTATGGTAGCCAATGGCGCGAATGGAAAACGAGACAAGGTGACACAATTGATCAAATTTCGGATGTTATTGAAGCAATCAAAAAAACGCCCGATTCTAGAAGATTGATTGTATCGGCATGGAATCCAGAAGACGTACCAAACGTGGCGCTGCCTCCTTGTCATACCTTATTTCAATTTTACGTGGCGGATGGTAAATTAAGCTGCCAACTATATCAACGAAGTGGCGATGTTTTTCTAGGAGTGCCATTTAATATTGCAAGTTATGCTCTATTAACGCATCTAATTGCCAAAGAAGTTGGACTCGAGGTTGGCGAATTTATCCATACCTTGGGTGACGCGCATATTTACAGCAATCACATGGAACAAGTGAAAGAACAGCTCACTCGTGAAGTTCAACCAATGCCAAAACTATGGTTAAACCCTGATAAGGAAAGTATCTTTGATTATGATATGTCTGATATAAAGATTGAGGGATATAATCCGGCACCACCAATTAAGGCACCTGTCGCGGTTTAAAAGTTGATAAGGAGATCAGAAGATGATTAATTTTATTTGGGCTGAAGATGATGAACAACACATTGGGTATAAAGGTAAATTACCATGGCACTTACCAAATGATATGAAATTTTTTAAAAAAATGACAATTAATAAGGTAGTAGTAATGGGTAGGAATACGTTTGAAAGTTTTCCCGGTCTTTTACCTAATCGTGTTAATGTCGTCGTATCCAGTAAATCAGATTTGGTTGAAACGGACAACTTAAAAATTGTTCATTCAATACCAGAGTTAAATTCCTTACTAGAAACATTCTCCGATGATATCTTCGTTATTGGTGGTGCAACGTTATTTGAAGAAATGTACTCAAATGTCGACCGCCTGTATCAAACGAAGATTCACGCTATTTTTGATGGCGATGTGACGATGGTTCCCATAAACTATGATGATTGGCAATTAGTTGAAAAAATTGATGGTCAAACCGATGAGAAAAATAAATATCAACATGAGTTTAGAATTTATAATAGAAAATAAAAATGAAGTCATCCTCAGATTAACGAGGGTGACTTCATTTTTTACGCGCTTAAGTGTACAATAAAATTGAAAAATACATTAACCCCGTACCCAGCATCACGAATAAATGCCAAACGACGTGTAAATACTTAATACCATTGATACTGTAAATACCCGCACCAATCGTAAATGCAACTCCACCTGAAACAAGTAACCAGAATCCAGTAGCTCCCAGGCTAGAGTAAAGGGGAATCATTGCGCTAATACAAAGCCATCCCATAATTAAATAAATAATTGTCGAAATAGCTTTAAAATGGCCTAACCAAATTGATTTGTAGATAATTCCTAGAATGGTCATGGCCCAAATAATACCAAACAATGTCCATCCCAATGCACCTTTAACGGCCAGTAGACAATATGGGGTATACGTACCCGCAATCAATATATAGATACTACTATGATCAAATATTTGAAAAACAGTTCTTGCTCGTGTAAAAATCAAACTGTGAAATAATGTAGATGTTAGGTAGAGTAACACTAATGATGAGCCATATATTGCGTACGACGTTATCTCTAATGCACTACCGTTATGAGCACCTTTAATCAAAAGGATAATTAATCCGGCTATACTTAAGCCAAGTCCAATACCATGAGTTATGGCATTCAATACCTCATTCAAGATAAGATATCTTCTACTATAATTTTGTTTCAAAAAAACACCTCAGTCATCAATTTCTATGTGAAATAAGCCAGTATCTCTGATATACTAGACATTATAAATGGAAAAGTTTATAGTGTCATTATTGTACCATGATTAAAAACTTTTGTTAAGAAAGTGTGGATGAAGAAACATGACAAACATTAAAATAATAACGGACTCATCTGTTGGACTAACAGATGCTGAAATAAAAGAAAACAATATTAATATTATCCCATTAAGTGTCATGATAGATGACACTATTTACGTTGAGGGTGAATCAATTACAAATGATGAATTTGAAACAAAAATGGAATCATCAAAAACGTTACCTAAAACAAGTCAGCCTCCAATCGGAACTTTTGTAGAAACGTTCGACAAAATTGGTGAGGACGGTAGTCAAATTCTTTCACTTCACATGACTGATCAAATTAGTGGCACGGTCCATACTGCAGAACAAGCCGCACAAATGAGTCAATCTGATGTAACGGTTATTGATACACGGTCTACTGACAGAGGCATGGCATTTCAAGTTTTAGCTGCCGCTAAACTAGCAAATGCTGGTTCATCTATGGCCGATATCATAACAAAAATAGCTGAAATACGTGAAAATTCGAAATTATATATGGCTGTCATGACTTTAGACAATATGGTCAAGGGCGGGCGTATATCAAGATTAACAGGTGTTCTTTCAAGCGTATTAAATATGAAAATTATTCTTGAAATGATTGACGGCGAATTAAAAATTAAAAATAAGGGCCGTGGTATGAAGACGGTAAATAAATTCGTTTCAGAGTTAGTCGAAGAATTAAAAACAACGCCAAATGTTAAATCAGTTGGTATTTCACACGCAGGAAATGAAAAAAAAGCCCTTGAAGTTCGTGACTTATTACAAACTGCAGTTCCTACAATTGATATTTTAGTTCGACAAACAGCGCCTATTATTGCAACCCATGGTGGTCCAGGCGCTTTCGCAGTTATGTTCTATGCTGAAAAAGCTTAAAATCTAAAAATTGATAGTTAAACTGGTCCAAAAACAACTGTTTTTGTCCAGTTTTTTTAATCCAGAAAAGGAATGATTCTTTGAAATTTTTAAAAAGTTTGATTATTACCATATTAAGTATCGCTGTCTTAAGTGGCCTTGTATTCAGTGGTATGTGGTTAATAACAGGTCATTTTTCAAATAAAGGAGTGATTACGGTGCCACATACAAAACAAACCATGAAATTAGTTTCACTTGGCGATTCCTTAACCGAAGGCGTGGGTGATACAACCAATAAGGGTGGCTTTGTACCATTAATAAGTGCAAAAATTGATGACAATCAAAATATGAAAACGACAACCTCTAACTTTGGTTTGTCAGGAGATCGAAGTGATCAAATCTATGATCGCTTAAAACAACAACCTGAAATGCAAAAAGCACTGTCAAAAGCGACAGCAATCACTTTAACAGTTGGTGGTAACGATTTACTACAGGTTATTCAAAAAAATATTCTATCAAATGACGCGTCAAAGTTAACTAAAGCGATTAATAATGAGGAAGTGACGTATCTAAAAAAATTAGAAGAATTATTTAAGGAAATTCGAAAATATAATCCAGATGCTCCTATTTATACTATTAGCGTTTATAATCCTTTTTACGTTTATTTCCCTAGTATGAGTAGTATGACGACGATTGTTCAATCTTGGAATAATACAACCAAGAAAGTGATTAAAACTGATGGAAATAGCTACTTTGTGGATGTTGCAAAACAACTCTCTGAAGGCCAATATTACGGTAAGAAAAGTACCCTAACTAAAACTGCTGATAGTTCTGATTTGTCTGGTTTATCCGGACTTAACCTTGAAAAAGTTCTACAGGAAAAGGACGAGAAAAATGATTACATTTCTGTAACGGATCATTTTCATCCGAATAATAAAGGTTACGAAAAAATGACCGAATTACTCTATAAATCAATGCAAGAAAATCATTTATTTAAATAATAAGGAGACTTATGGCTAAGAGATCAGAGCAGATTAAACTTAAAACGAAAAAAAATATTAACGCATGGAAAATCGCATTCATCGTACTACTTTCTTTATTGATTGGGACGGTACTTTACCTATCAATTGGCGCTATGAGTCAATCTAAAGACCAAAAAGCACTAGTAACTCAAACCAATTCAAAGGCGACAAAGAGAACAAATCTAAGCGTTGAGATGAATAAAGATCAATTAAACGGGACAATCAATTATTATTTAAAATCAATCCAGAAAGGGCAGTCAATTAAATATCGATTTTTGGTAGATAAGTCTGCTATCCTAATGGGTACAACAAAAGTACTGGGTCAAGATGTTTCATTCACATTATATTCTGACCCAATTGTAACTTCTAGTGGTGATATCGTACTAAAAGCGAAGTCAGTCGCCGTGGGTGCGTTACCTGTTCCCAAAAAATTCATCATGAATTATGTAAAAAAAGCATATGATCTACCAAGTTGGATTACAATTGATAGTAAAAATCAGACAATTGTGCTTAACTTAAAAAAGTTAGATATTGAAAATGGTATACAAGCCAGTGCTACGAAAATTGATTTAAAAACAAATGTTTTTAAATTCAATGTTTCTATCCCTTTAAATTAAATGAGGTAAATATTTATGAGACAAACATTCTATCAATTTTTAATGACCGAACGAAATGATCACGGTACGGATGAAGTGGCCCAATTTGCAAACAATGCTTTTTTCGATCAAGGTTTTCCAAAGTTGTCGGATAACTATGATTTCGTATCTAATTATCTTGAATTAAATGCTGGTTATTTACCCTCAATGACAATCTTTGATGATGCTTGGGCACGATATTTAGATAAAATGAATTAGTGGAGGTTCTGAACAGTGAAAGAAGAAAAAGACGTAAAACGATTTAAATTTGATCGTCATTTCTGGACGTTGGTAGGCTCAATCTGTTTGTCATTTATTATTGGAGCTGCCGCAATGTATTTTTTTGCAATTAGACAAATTAATACCGCAGTTGGTTCATTACAAGCAACTAGTGCAGATTTATCTAAGATTGAATCTGTATACACAACGCTAAATAACTCGTACTACAAGGACATAAGTAAAACGAAACTGGTTAATGGTGCAATCAATGGCATGGTTGACGCAACGGGCGATAAATTTACAGCCTATTTAGGTAAAGCTGATGCGACAAATTTAGATTCGTCAATTTCTAGTAAATTTGTCGGAATAGGCGCCGAAGTTAAGATTAATAAAAAGAATATTCAAATTGTTTCAGCTATTAAGGGTACCCCGGCTAAAAAAGCCGGTTTAAAAACAGACGATATTATTCAGAAAATAGATGGTAAGTCAGTTTATGGTGAAAGTTTAGAAAAAGCTGTTTCGAAAATTCGAGGTAAAAAGGGAACGACCGTTAAATTAACTATTCAACGTGGATCATCAACATTTAACGTTTCAATCAAACGAGATGATATTCCCGTTAAAACGGTTTATAGTAATCTTTCAAAAGAAAATAAGAAGATCGGTTATATTCAAATTAGTACGTTTGCGGAAAAAACATCTGATGAAGTTAAATCAGCGGTTAAGTCACTTAGAAAAGAAGGCGCAACATCATTCGTACTTGATGTTCGTGATAATCCGGGTGGTCTGATGGACCAAGCGTTAGCTATTAGTTCGATGTTCTTAAAAGATGGCAAAAAAATTATGCAAGTTCAACCAAAAACGGGTTCTCCCGAAATATATAAAGCCGGTAAAGAATATGATTCTGGATTTAAAGTGACAGAAAAGACAGTTGTGATCATTAATAAAGATAGTGCAAGTGCTTCTGAAATTTTGGCGGCTGCACTCAATCAATCTGCAAACGATAAATTAATTGGTGCAACCTCATATGGAAAAGGGACTGTTCAAACCGTTAATAACTTTACGGACAAAACTGAACTAAAAGTAACAATTGCTAAGTGGTTAACTCCTGATAGTTCATGGATACACGGAAAAGGAATTAAACCAACCGTCGCTGCGGACTATCCCGCATATGCATATTCATCATTAATTGACACGGATAAGACATATAAAAAAGAAGATGTTTCAACTCAAGTTAAAAATATCCAAATCTATTTACAAGCGTTAGGATACTATACAGATAAAAATAATGGATACTTTGGTACATCAACAGTTACCGCCGTTAAATCTTTCCAAGAATCAAACAAGTTAGATCAGTCCGGTGAAGTTAATAAAGAAACTGCTTTAAAATTAGAATCTTTAGTTCAACAAAAGATTTCAAAGAACGATCCCGCTTACGATGCGGCAATTAAAGCAGTTATAAATTAATAGAAGCGTGAAGAGAGTGAAACTAAATAGCGGAACTCTCTTCTTTTTGTGCAGAATTTAAGGTATTCTGATTAAGAGTGTTAAATATAAAGAATTAAGCAAGTTAATCGAAAGTTTTCTTGGCTTAACAAGGAGAATTTAAATGACAGTTATTCAATGGTTCCCAGGACATATGGCGAAAGCTTTAAGACTGGTAAAAGAAAAGTTAAATTTAGTAGATATTGTGCTTGAACTGGTTGATGCAAGGTTACCTGAATCATCTAGAAATCCACAACTTGAACAATTACTTGAAACTAAGCCACATATTATGGTTTTAACAAAAAAAGACATGGCGGATCCGAATGTGACGGCTCGTTGGTTACGCTACTACGAAAGTAAAGGAATTCCTGCGGTTGCTGTAGACAGTCAGCATGGACAATTAAGCGCAATTGAGAAAAAAATTAATGTTGTTCTAAAAGACAAACTAGCATTGAGAGAGAGTAAAGGCATTATTCAACAACGCGTTAAAGTAATGTGTATTGGAATTCCTAACGTCGGTAAATCAACATTATTAAATCATTTAGTGAATAAAAATGTAGCAATAACTGGGAATAGACCCGGCGTAACAAAAGCACAACAATGGTTAAAAGCTGGTAAATCAATGTCCCTTTTAGATACTCCAGGTATTTTATGGCCAAAATTTGAGGATCAAGAAATTGGCAAGCGTCTCGCTTTAACGGGTGCAATTAAGGATTCCTTGTATGCGAAAGATGATATCGCCTTATATGGGTTAGAACATTTTAAAAAAACAAATCCAAAAGCATTGCAAGAAAAATACAAGTTAACTGATGAACAAATGCAATTAAGTAATGTTGATTTATTATTAGAATTAACGAAAAAAATGGGCTTTAAAGAAGATTACGATCGTGCAAGTGAACGAATTATCTTCGATATTAGACAAAGTAAACTTGGTAGATATACTTTAGAAATCCCACAATTAGGTGGCGAATAAGCGTGCCTGAATTTACTATCTCACAAATAAAAACGCAATTACTTGATAACCCTTCGAAGCAGTTTATTCAAAAAATTGCTGACGATCCTCGTAAAGGAGCTATTGCGCTTTTAACACAGTATCGTAGGAAACAAACAAAACTACTTGAACAACAAGAATCTTTTAACCGTAGATTGACGATAGAAAGAAATCTTTGGCAGAACGGTATTCCTTATATTGCCGGAATTGATGAAGTTGGCAGAGGACCACTGGCCGGGCCGGTAGTTAGTGCTGCAGTTATATTGCCACACGATTTCAATTTAATTGATGTGAATGATTCAAAAAAACTATCTGCTGCTAAGCGAGAAAATTTGTACGGTCAAATATTATCTCAAGCAATTTCTGTTGGCATATCTGTAATAGACAGCCAAGTAATTGATGAAATTAATATTTACCAGGCTGCACGAGTTGCTATGTTAGAAGCCGTTAATTCATTGGATATAAAGCCACAACAATTGCTGATTGATGCAATGACAATTGATAGTGATATTCCACAAGAAAGTTTCATTAAGGGTGATTCAAAGAGTGCTAGTATTGCAGCAGCAAGTATCGTTGCTAAGGTTTATCGAGATCATATTATGAAATTTTATGATGAACGTTATCCAGGATATGATTTTGCACATAATGATGGTTATGGCACTAAAAATCATTTGGCAGGACTCGATGAGTTAGGGATTACCGATATTCATCGTCGAACGTTTGAACCAATTAAATCAATGTTAAAAAAATAATTATTTGAATACGTACCTTATTAGTATTAACTAATAAGGAGAAATCATGACAATAAGAGATGTATTAATTAAACTTAGATTATGTTCAGAAATTACGTATATTGGTGAAAATAAAATCTTTGACTGGCTTCAACAAAATCCAGATTGCCAGGAGTTACCGTTGTCATTAATCATCAGTATTTTAAAGCTTAATGGCGAAAAAAGGGCAAAACTGATTAAATCGTTTAATAGCAGCTCATTACAAAATGAAGTGAGCGCTAATAAATTGAATTCTGTTGTGGTAACTATCATCGATAGAGATTACCCATTTCGATTGAAAGAATGTTATCGACCACCAATTGTTCTGTTTATGCGAGGCAATTTGAAACTGTTAAATCAGCAATCATTAGCAGTTGTTGGTGCACGACAAAGGACAGGTTATTCAATAGAAGCAATTCGATTATTACTACCCGATGTTGTTCGAAATAATAAAGTGATCGTAAGCGGACTTGCGGCTGGGGTAGATACATTGGCACATCAGTTTTCAATTGCGAACCAGGCAGACACTATCGCTGTTATTGGTACAGGACTAGATATTTATTATCCAAAAAATAACAAAAATTTACAAATGGAGATTGCCCAAAAAGGTCTTTTAATTTCCGAATATGGCCTTCATACGGGACCACGCCGAAATCATTTTCCGGAACGAAATCGTATCATTGCTGGCCTTTGTGAGTGCCTATTAGTAACTGAAGCTAAACATCATAGTGGGAGTTTAATAACGGCCAATTTGGCGCTACAAGAAAATAGAACGGTATTGGCTGTTCCAGGCGCTATCTCAAGCCCCCTTTCACTAGGGTGCAACGAATTAATAGTAGCGGGGGCCACACCAGTTATTAATGGTCAACAAATACTGGATGAGTTCTATGAAAACTGATTACGCTTGACAAGTCTCTCTATCATGCTTTAAGATTACTTACGATTTTAAAAAATGTTATTGCAATACAATATAAATACGACGAAGGAGTTCAATTATGCCAGTAACCAAGAAGAAAAAAAGAACACCAGCTAAGAAAAATCTAGTTATTGTTGAATCCCCTTCTAAGGCTAAAACAATTGAAAAGTACCTTGGGAGTGGTTATCATGTCGTAGCCAGTCTTGGACATATTAGAGATTTACCACGAAGTAAGATGGGCGTAGATGTCGAAAATAACTACGATCCGCACTACATTTCCATTCGTGGAAAAGGCGATGTTATTAAAAGTTTAAAAAAAGAAGCCAAGAAGGCTAAAAATGTTTATCTTGCAGCCGATCCTGATCGTGAAGGTGAGGCAATTGCCTGGCATTTATCTCATATCTTAGATTTAGATATCACGGCAAAAAATCGTGTTGTCTTTAACGAAATTACTAAAGATGCTGTTAAAAATGCTTTTACTGATCCCAGATCAATTGATATGAACCTAGTGGATGCACAACAAGCACGTAGGATCCTTGATCGACTAGTTGGATATTCAATTAGTCCATTACTTTGGGCCAAAATAAAAAAAGGATTAAGTGCCGGACGCGTTCAATCAATCGCTTTGAATTTAATTATTGAAAGAGAAAAAGAAATCCGAGCATTTGAACCTGAAGAATATTGGACCATTGATTCTGAATTTAAAAAAGGTAAAGAAAAATTTGATGCTGCTTTCTATGGTGTTGATGGAAAGAAAAAAGCATTAAAGAATAATGATGACGTTCAAAAAGTAATGACACTAATTGATACGAAAGCCAATTTTGATATTACTGCCGTAACAAAAAAAGAACGTAAGCGATTCCCGGCACTGCCATTTACGACTAGTACAATGCAACAAGATGCCAATAGAAAATTGAATTTTCGTACTAGAAAAACAATGATGGTTGCGCAACAATTATATGAAGGAATCCATCTTGGAAAACAAGGTACGGTAGGATTAATCACCTACATGCGTACGGATTCAACTCGTGTATCTACAACAGCTAAGCATGAAACAGCTCAATTTTTACATGAAAAATACGGTGAAGAATACGCTGCCATCAAACCCCGAAAAGGTAAATTGCAAGAAGGTGCGCAAGATGCGCATGAGGCTATTAGACCCTCATCTGTACTACGAACACCTGCTTCGATGAAAGATTATCTAAGTAACGATCAAATGAAATTATACAAATTAGTTTGGTCACGATTCGTTGCTAGTCAGATGACTCCAGCGGTTATGGATACTATGTCCGTATCTATTGAACAAAACGGGGTTATTTATCATACTTCGGGTTCTAAAACTAAATTCGCGGGTTATACAAAAATATACGAAGACAACAAAAAATCAGATAATATATTACCTGATTTAAAGGTTGGCGATAAAGTTAAGTTGGCTAAAAATCAGCCTAATCAACATTTTACACAACCGCCAGCTAGATTTACTGAAGCTAATCTAATTAAGATACTTGAAGAAAATGGTGTTGGTCGTCCTTCAACATACGCGCCAACATTAGATACAATTCAGAGACGTTATTACGTTAAGTTAGTTGCTAAACGTTTTGAACCAACTGAATTGGGTGAAATAGTAGATGATATGATTGAAGCTTATTTCAGTGATATTGTAAATGTTAAATTTACCGCTGAGTTAGAAAAAGGGCTCGATAATATCGAAGTCGGTGATGAAAATTGGGTTCAAGTCGTTGATAACTTTTATAAACCATTTTCTAAAAACGTTGAACATGCGCAAGAAACAATCGAAAAGGTTCAAATTAAAGATGAACCAGCTGGCTTTGATTGCGAAATTTGTGGATCACCAATGGTTGTTAAAATGGGGCGTTATGGTAAGTTTTTCGCATGTAGTCGTTTTCCAGATTGTCGCAATACAAAGGCAATTGTCAAAGAAATTGGCGTTATCTGTCCATTGTGTCACCAAGGTGAAGTAATTGAACGTAAATCTAAGCGTAATCGCTTATTCTATGGTTGTTCAAGATATCCAGACTGTGAGTTTGTCTCATGGGATAAACCAATTGGGCGCGAATGTCCTAAATGTCAACATTATTTAGTTGAGAAAAAAGTAAAAGGTGGCAAACAAGTTAAATGTAGTAACTGTGATTACGAAGAAGCTGTTCAAAAATAAATCTAGCAGGGAGATTATGTAATGACAAAAACGAGCGTTAATGTAATTGGGGCTGGACTCGCGGGTAGTGAAGCTGCATGGCAGATTGCTAATCGAGGGGTTCATGTTAACTTGTATGAGATGCGCCCCATTAAAATGACACCAGCTCATCATACTGAGAACTTCGCTGAACTTGTTTGTACCAATTCTTTGAGAGCCAATCAAATAACAAACGCAGTTGGACTTCTAAAGGAAGAAATGAGACAGTTAGATTCTGTAATTATGAAATCGGCAGACCATAACTCAATCCCTGCTGGTGGTGCGTTGGCCGTTGATCGCGATAAGTTTTCTGGCGAAATCACGGATTTAGTTAAGAATCATAAAAATGTTACCGTTATTAATGAGGAGCTAACAGAATTACCAGATGGTCCTACAATTGTGGCCACTGGACCATTAACGTCATCTGGTTTGGCTGAGTCTATCAAGAAATTAAATGGTAGTGACGGTCTATATTTTTATGACGCTGCCGCACCAATATTAGAAAAATCATCATTAAATATGGATAAAATATATTTAAAATCGCGCTATGATAAGGGCGAAGCTGCATATCTTAACTGTCCTATGACTAAGGAAGAGTTCATAACATTCTATAAAGCTCTTGTGGAAGCTGAGACGGCTGAAATGCATGATTTTGAAGATGAAAAATTCTTTGAGGGTTGTATGCCAATTGAAGAAATGGCTAGAAGAGGCGCTAAAACGATGTTATTCGGTCCATTAAAACCAGTTGGTTTAGAGGATCCTAAGACTGGTAAAACACCTTTCGCGGTTGTTCAATTACGTCAAGATAATGCTGTTGGTGATCTATATAATATTGTTGGCTTCCAAACGCATCTAAAATGGGGCGAACAGAAAAAAGTCTTCTCTTTAATTCCGGGTTTAGAAAATGTCGAATTTGTTCGTTATGGCGTTATGCATCGTAATACATTTATGCGCTCGCCTGACACCTTAGAACCAACCTATCAATCTAAATTCCGAAATGATCTATTTTTTGCCGGTCAAATGACTGGTGTTGAAGGTTACGTTGAAAGTGCCGCAAGTGGCTTATTGGCAGGCATAAATGCTGCACATATTGTTTTAGGAGAAGAACCTGTTGTTCTTCCTAAGACAACAGTTATGGGTTCTATGGCTCATTATATAACACATGCAAGTGGTAAACATTTTCAACCAATGAATGCAAACTTCGGCATTATACCTAAATTAGGGACAAAAATTAGAGATAAGAAAGAAAAGAATCAAGCGGTTGCAAATCGTGCTTTAGACCATTTAGCAATTGTTAAACCAACTCTTTAAATATTTGCGAAATATCTTATAAAATAATTGAGTTATGCTTCATTGTTGTGCTACAGTAGTAGCGTTCAATGAAGTTTTTTAATACAATAAAATAAGTAATATTGGAGGAATTTATTATGGCAGCAGTTTCATTTCATGCAACAACAATTTGTGCCGTTAAGCATAACGGACATTGCGCGATGGCCGGAGATGGTCAGGTTACAATGGGTGAAAAGGTTATTATGAAGGGAACCGCCAGAAAAGTTCGCCGCATCTATAATGATCAAGTGGTCGTTGGCTTCGCTGGTAGTGTTGCTGACGCTTTTAACCTTGAAGAACGTTTCGAAAAAAAATTAAATGAATTTAGTGGTAATTTGCAGCGTGCCGCAGTTGAATTGGCTCAAGATTGGCGTAGTGAACAAGCATTACAAAAATTAGAAGCTCTTTTAATCGTAATGAATAGTGAAGAGATGTTATTGGTTTCTGGTAGTGGTGAAGTTATCGAGCCTGATGATGATATTTTAGCAATTGGCTCTGGTGGTAACTTTGCGTTATCCGCTGCAAAGGCACTTAAACATCATACAACTGATATGTCTGCTAAAGAAATAGCTGAAGCTTCAATTAACATTGCTGGTGATATTGATATTTTTACAAATCATCACGTTATCTCTGAAGAATTATAGAAAGTAGGTAAAATTATGACTGTTATTGATAAAACACCAAAACAAATTGTAGCAGAACTAGATCAGTATGTTATTGGTCAAAATGATGCAAAAAAAGCGATTGCTGTTGCGTTACGTAATAGATACCGTCGTATGCAACTCTCTAAATCAATGCAAAAAGATGTGACACCAAAAAATTTAATGATGATTGGACCAACTGGTGTTGGTAAGACTGAAATTGCCCGTCGTTTAGCAACAATGCTTGAAGCCCCATTTGTGAAGGTTGAAGCAACAAAATTCACCGAAGTTGGTTACGCCGGCCGAGACGTAGAATCAATGGTTCGTGATTTAGTTGATGTTTCAATTAAATTAGAAGAAGATGCTCAATATGGTCGTGTGTCTGGAGCGGCTGAAAGAATGGCTGATAAGCGTCTTGTAAAATTATTGGTACCAGGAATTAAAAAACAAAAAAAAGCTGAAAATGTTAACTTCATGCAAATGATGTCCCAAATTCAAAAAGGTCAAATGCCTGCAGGATTGGACGTACAAGATGAAGAAGAAGTAACTGATGATATCAGAAATGAACGATTATCTGTTTCAGAACAATTGACTAGAGGGCTATTAGAAAATAATGAAGTCACAATCAAAATTGATGAACCAAAACAACCTTCTGGAATGAACGGTATGATGGGTCAAATGGGGATTGATTTAGGTGATTCTTTAAGTGCTTTAACACCAAAGCGTCAAATCGAAAGAACGTTAACGGTGGCGGAGGCTCGCAAGATTCTAATTCGTGAAGAATCGAAAAAATTAGTTAATACAGCAGATATAAATCAGGCGGCTATTGAACGCGCCGAAAATACGGGTATTATTTTTATTGATGAAATTGACAAAATCACTTCTAAATCTCAGAAAAATAGTGGTGAGGTTTCAAGAGAAGGTGTTCAACGTGATATCCTTCCAATCGTCGAGGGCTCTCAAATCTCAACAAAGTTTGGTCCCATTAATACGGATCATATTTTATTTATTGCATCAGGCGCATTTCATGAAAGTAAACCAAGTGATTTAATTGCGGAACTTCAGGGTCGTTTTCCAATTCGAGTTGAGTTGGATGATTTAAGTCAATCCGATTTTGTTAAAATTTTAACAGAGCCTCATAATGCGTTGATTAAACAATACATTGCTTTAATTGGCACTGATAATATAAATGTCACTTTCACAATTGAAGCGGTTGAAAAAATATCTGAAATTGCTTACAATGTCAACCATGATACTGAAAATATTGGCGCGCGACGTCTGCACACTATTTTAGAAAAACTACTTGAAGATTTATTGTTTGAAGGTCCTGACATGCAAATGGGCGATATCACAATTACTGAAAGCTACGTTGACGATAAAATTGGTAACATTGTCGCTGATAAAGATCTTAGTCGTTATATCTTATAGAAATGGGTGAGTAGAATGACAGTTGAATTGAAGAATGATTTTATCACAGTTAAAATTTCTGAAGAAGGTGCCGAATTAGTTAGTATTAAGGGTATCGACACTGAAATTGAATACATCTGGCAAGCTGATAAAAAATACTGGGGAAGACACGCACCAGTATTATTTCCAGTCGTTGGCCGATTAAAAAATGATGAGTACGAATATAATCAACAAACGTACAAAATGGGGCAACATGGCTTTGCCCGTGATATGCTTTTTACGGTAATCTCTAAGACCGAAACATCAGTCGTACTAGACTTAGGCTCATCCCCAGAAACAAAATCAAAATATCCGTTTGATTTTAGATTAAGATTACATTATATTTTGGCTAACCATCAAATAAAAGTTATCTATGATGTCTATAACCCAGATGAAAACGATTTATTATTTTCAATTGGTGGACATCCAGCGTTCAATGTCCCACTTAAAAACGCGTATTTAGATTTAGAAAATTATCAAATTGATGTTGCACCAAATGTTGAGAGACGTCAAATTCCGTTAGTTGGTCCTTTTAATGATATGGAGAATGCCAAATCAGTTAAGTTTAATGAGCCAATTAAACTATCTCGTGAGACGTTCAAAAATGATGCTCTAATCTATGAATTGAACCAGGAAGAAACGACTGTACTACTCTCAACACCCGAAGATGATCATGGTGTTTCAGTCACAGTAAATAACGCTGACTACGTTGGTATCTGGTCTAAATATCCCGAAAATTCACCATTTGTTTGCATTGAACCATGGTGGGGTTTAGCGGATAACGTTAAATCAACTGGAAAATTATCCGACAAGGGTGATATTCATGTGTTAGAAGAAAATCAATCGTTCGAAGGATCATATGATATTACAGTATTTTAAGACAAAAAAATCGATGACAATGTCATCGATTTTTTTTATTTCGTAAATATAATCCAAGTCCAAAGGGGACCATGCTCTCGGTACCATTAAAAATACGACTTATATTGCCTCTATGTTTATAAATAACAAATATAGTCAGAATTCCAGCAATTGTTGCTAATAGCCAATCTTGGAATAAAAGTGCAGCAATCGTAATGCCGATAAACCCAAGCACGCTGGCAACACTTACCATACTCGTTAAAAGAATCAGCGAAATAAAAATTGTACAAGCGATTGCGAAGAATAGTGGGCTATATGGCAACAGGATTCCCGCGCCAGTAGCGACAGCCTTACCACCTTTAAACTTTGTGAAAATTGAAAATGTATGACCGGCAACTGCCCCTACACCAATCAATAGTGGACTAACAGTTGCGGCAACGCCAAACATATACGGAAGACTTGCAGCAATAATCCCTTTTGAAACATCCATCACTAAAACAATCGTCCCCGCTTTTGGTCCAAGAACTCGATAAGTATTAGTTGTTCCGACGTTTCCGCTACCAAATTCTCTAATATCCTTTTGGTAAAAATATTTTCCAATCCAGACCCCGGATGGAATTGATCCTAAAAGATAAGCAATTGTTAACATTAATAAAATTGTACCCATAAATAAAGCACTCCTCTCGACCGATAATCCGATAAGTAGTATTTTAACATTCTTTTTAGAAGACACCAATTTTTTTATAAAATAGAACGTCTATTCGGATTTTTCTTTACATTTCAAAAAAGAATGGGTTATTATAGTAACGTTACTGTAGGAATACGGAGTAAGGGAGTTTGACTGAATGACTAATCTAAATAAAAACAAATATAATGATGATTCAATTCAAGTTCTCGAAGGACTAGAAGCGGTTAGAAAACGACCTGGTATGTATATTGGGTCAACAGATAGTAAAGGATTACATCACCTTGTCTATGAAATTGTTGATAATGCAGTCGATGAAGCCTTGTCAGGATATGGTTCACAAATAGATGTCACAATCCATAATGATAACAGCATCACTGTTGTAGATTACGGACGTGGTATGCCAATCGGTATGCATGCGTCAGGAATCCCAACTGTCGAAGTTATCTTTACCGTCTTACATGCTGGTGGGAAATTTGGCCAGGGTGGGTACAAAACATCGGGTGGCCTTCATGGAGTTGGCGCAAGTGTTGTTAACGCGTTGTCTTCATCGTTAACGGTTGATACCGTTCGTGATGGCGTTCGATATGAAGAAAAATTTGAAAATGGTGGCCATCCAGTTGGCACTTTAAAAAAATTAGGCGCAACAAAACGAGCAAACGGAACAACGGTTACCTTTAAACCAGATGAGAGTATTTTTTCAACGACAATCTATAAATATGATATTTTAGCCGAAAGACTAAAAGAATCTGCCTTTTTGTTACGTGGCGTTAAAATCGTTCTAACAGATGAAAGAACAGATAAACAAGATATCTATCATTTTGAAGATGGGATTAAAGAATTTGTCGCCTATTTGAATGAGGATAAAGATACGATTGGCGAAGTGATGTACTTCGATGGAATTAAAGATAAAATTGAAGTTGAAGTTGCTGCCCAGTACAATGACGGTTATTCAGAGAACCTAATGTCCTTTGTTAACAACGTTCGAACAAAAGATGGTGGTACACACGAAGCTGGAATGAAATCTGCTTGGACTAAAGCTTTTAACGAATATGCCAGAAAATTAGGTCTTTTAAAAGATAAGGATCGTAATTTAGAAGGTAGTGATGTTCGAGAGGGCCTTTCAGGCGTCATTTCAGTACGAATACCTGAAGAGTTACTCCAATTCGAGGGACAAACTAAGGGGAAACTTGGTACACCTGAAGCAAGGTCTATCGTTGATAGTGTTCTGAGCGAAAAACTTGGCTTTTATTTGATGGAAAATGGTGAGTTTGCTCAAGAACTTGTTAGAAAATCAATTAAAGCTCGCGAAGCCCGTGAAGCGGCTCGTAAAGCTCGCGATGATTCGCGAAATGGTAAAAAGAAAAAGAAAAACGATCGCTTACTTTCAGGTAAATTAACACCCGCACAATCAAAAAATGCTAAGAAAAACGAATTGTTCTTAGTCGAAGGTGATTCTGCCGGTGGTTCAGCTAAACAAGGGCGAGAACGTAAATTTCAGGCTATTTTGCCATTACGCGGTAAGGTCTTGAATACTGAAAAAGCAAAATTACAAGATATTTTAAAAAATGAAGAAATAAATACAATGATTTACACGGTCGGTGCTGGTGTTGGCGCTGAATTCAAAATTGAAGACAGTAACTACGATAAAATTATTATCATGACCGATGCTGATACCGATGGCGCACATATTCAAACACTATTATTGACGTTCTTTTATAAATACATGCGTCCTTTAATTGACGCTGGTAAAATTTATATCGCTTTACCACCTTTATATAAAATTCAAAAAGGGACAGGTAAAAAAATGGAAAGCATTTACGCCTGGACTGATGAAGAACTTAATAAAGCTACAGCACAAATTGGACGTGGCTATAATCTACAACGTTTTAAAGGTCTTGGTGAAATGAATGCAGATCAATTGTGGGAAACAACCATGGATCCAATGACAAGAACTTTAGTTAGAATTCGAATCGATGATCCAGCACTTGCAGAAAAACGAGTAACAACATTAATGGGCGATAAAGTAGAACCTCGTCGAAATTGGATTGAAGAAAATGTTCAATTTTCACTCGAAGAAGACGGTAGTATCTTGGATAAAGTCGCAAGTAAACAAGTTACTGATTCAAATGCTGATGACCCTGAATTAACATTATTTGAAGATCAAACAACAACTGACTAGGGAAGGAGGATATCAACTTGGCTATAGAACAAGACACATCAAAAATTCAAGAACTAACTTTAGAAGATGTTATGGGTGAACGATTTGGTCGTTATTCCAAATACATTATTCAAGAACGTGCGTTACCTGATATTCGTGATGGTTTAAAGCCCGTTCAACGTCGTATTTTATATGCTATGAACCAAGATGGTAATACCTACGATAAGGGATTTAGAAAATCAGCCAAATCAGTCGGAAATGTTATGGGTAATTTCCATCCTCATGGTGATAGTTCGATATATGAAGCCATGGTTCGAATGAGTCAAAATTGGAAATTACGTACACCCCTTATTGAAATGCACGGTAACAACGGGTCAATGGATGGCGATTCTCCAGCCGCAATGCGTTATACGGAAGCTCGTACAAGTAAAATTGCAACTGAGATGCTACGTGATATTGAGAAAGAAACCGTTGATTTCGTATTAAATTTTGATGACACAGAATATGAACCAACAGTCCTACCGGCAAGATTTCCTAACTTATTAGTAAATGGTGCTACCGGAATTTCAGCCGGATATGCAACTGAAATTCCACCTCACAACTTAAGTGAAGTTGTAGATGCCGTTGTCTACCTAATTGGACATCCTAACGCAACGTTAGACAAATTAATGTCATTCGTTAAGGGCCCTGATTTTCCTACTGGCGGTATTTTACAAGGACTCTCTGGTATTCAAAGCGCATACAAAACGGGTCGTGGTAAGGTCGTTGTTCGTTCAAGGACTGAGATTCAAGAGTTAAAAGGTGGAAAGACGCAAATTATCATCTCTGAAATTCCATATGAAGTGAATAAAGCTGTACTTGTAAAAAAGATGGACGAAATTCGCTTACTTAAAAAAGTTGATGGCATTGCTGAGGTTCGTGATGAAAGTGATCGTGAAGGATTACAGATCGCCATTGAATTAAAACGTAACGTTAACGCCCAAGGCATTCTAAACTATTTGTTTAAAAATACTGATTTACAAATTTCGTATAACTTCAACATGGTCGCAATCAACAATCAACGACCTGAATTAGTTGGTTTGAAGAAATTTTTATCATCATACTTGGAATATCAGTTAAGTGTTACCAAAAAAAGAACTGAATTTGATTTAAAAAAGGCTGAGTCTCGTCAACATATCGTTGAAGGCTTGATTAAGGCCCTTTCTATTTTAGATCGAGTTATTAAGGCAATTCGCGCAAGTAAAGATAAAAAGAGCGCTAAAGTAAGCTTAATGGAGCTTTTCGACTTCACAGAAAAACAAGCTGAAGCCATTGTATCCTTACAACTGTACCGTTTATCTAATACAGATGTAACTGCGCTTGAAAAAGAGAACGCAGAACTTGCTGAAAAAATTACTGGATATAAGGCAATATTAGCGGATCCTAAGATGTTGTCAGATGTTGTTAAAAAAGAATTAAAACAAGTATCAAAAGAATATGCCACACCGCGTATGACAGAGATACAAGAACATATTGAAGATATTAAGATTGAGACTGCCGTCTTAATTACACCTGAAGACGTTCAAGTTCTGGTCAGTCATGATGGCTACCTTAAACGCAGTTCATTACGTTCATTTAATGCTTCTGGCGTAGATGAGAACGGCTTAAAGGATGAAGATCGTATTGTATTCAATGAATCCGTTAATACTTTGGATCATTTATTTATGTTTACAAATAAAGGTAATATGATTTACCGACCAATCCATGAAATTACGGAAGCTAAGTGGAAAGATACTGGCGAACATATCTCACAAACGATTGGATTAGATAATGATGAATATCTAATAAAGGCATTTTCTTTCAAAAAGGTTGATGCTCCTGGTAAATTTGTTTTTGCAACAAAAAACGGATTTATTAAACAGACTGCAGTTTCAGATTTACAACCCGGCCGAACGTATAAAGGGCACGCAAGTAAGTTTATGAAACTAAAATCAGCTGATGATGATGTTATTCTGATTTCATACCTCAAAGAAGACGATAATTCATTATTTATCTTTAGTGCTTCACATGATGGTTATGGTCTGAGATATCCGCTTGAAGAGGTTCCCGTTGTCGGTGCTAAAGCTGCTGGTGTGATTGCAATGAATCTGAAACAAGACGATTTTGTTGCTTCAACCTGTTTAGTATCCGAAAATAGTCAAATCGGATTATTAACGCAACGCGGTTCATTTAAACGTATGTCTGTCTCAGAAGTAAGTTCGACGAGTAGGGCAAAACGTGGTGTTCTCATTCTTAGAGAGCTTAAAAAAGAGCCTCACAAGGTAATTGGCGTTAGACCAATTACTAAAGAAGTAAATTTAAGTGTTATTACTGAAAGTGGTAATGAATTCATTGTTGAACCAATGTCATACCCATTGTCAGACAGATATTCGAATGGATCATTCATAATCGATACGGCTCAATTGGGTATGCCAATTTTGTTAAGTGAGATTAAATAATAATTAAATTCTTTGAAAAAAGGCAAATTAGTTTGCTCTTTTTTTTTATTACGCTTATTATATTAATATGGCTACTATTATTTAGAACTTGAGGGGACACGGATAATATGAAAACAAAGCAAGAAAATATATTTTCATCAAAAACGTTAACATATTTTTTGCAACTTGCGGATATTATGAATTATACGCAAGCGGCCCAAATATTAGGAATTACGCAACCAGCGTTAACACAACAAATTAAAAAATTAGAAAGAACAGTCGGTGCACCATTATTTTATTCTGTAGGTAAAAAATTACATCTATCAGACGCAGGTTACACCATGTTAGATGCAACACATCAAATTTATGAAACATTAAATAAAGCAACCAATGAGATTCAACAATCAACCAGTGCCACACAAGGGGAAATTACTATTGGCATTTTGGCTTCGATTGAAGATGAAGTATTTGATGATTTTGTAATTGAGTATTATAAGAATAATCCAGATATTATTGTGTCGTTTCACTTATTAACGCGCAAAGAAATTTGGAGTGAACTTGAGAACAATAAAATCGATCTAGCCATCATGTATCTTCCAGACGAAAGTATTAAAAATTGGAAGCCATATGAGAGTAAGAAAATTTTTACTGAAGATCTATTATTTCTACATCATAATGAAAAATTGGCTTCCAAAAAGAAGGTTAAGTTACAAGAGACAATTGATAACGTTTGGGTGACTTATCCAAGTGATTACTATCTTGATAGAACAATTAAGACAATTTATCAAAGTCAATTAGTTAATTTACCAAAGAGTGTCGCTCGTTTTACATCGCCTTCACAAATTTTAAAATTTGCTCGTGCAACTCATGCTTACACGGCATTACCAACTTCATTTTTAGCTGCTCATCCTGAGGGGAAAGATCTTTGGACTTCTCATTTTGAACCAGAAATTAAATTCGATTTATCTTTTGTTTTTAGAAAAGATAAAGATGAAATACCTAGAAATGAACATTTTTTAAACGCCTTTGACCAATTTTTAGATGAAAAAGATTATATGACACGCCTTAAAGAAATTAATGAAAACCAAGGAGATAATAATAATGACTAAACAATTAGTTTTTGGGCATCAAAGTCCTGATACAGATGCCGTAGTTGCTGCAAAAGCATTTTCATACTTACAAAACAAATTAGGTTTCGATACTGAAGCCGTTGCGTTAGGTTCGCTAAGCGAAGAAACAAAATTTGTTTTAGATTACTTTAACGAACCAGAACCAAGAATCATTGAAACAGCTAAAAATGAAGTAGAGTCAGTTATGTTAGTTGACCACAATGAATTTCAGCAAAGTGTCTCTGACATCGCTGATTTGGTTGTTACAGACGTTGTAGATCATCATCGCATTGCTAACTTTACAACTAATATGCCACTTAACTTCCGTTCAGAAGCTGTTGGTTGCTCAAGTACGGTTATTTGGAAGATGTTTAATGAAAATGGAATTGAAATTCCTGCTAATATTGCTGGTTTAATGATGTCAGCTATTATTTCAGATACATTATTATTCAAATCACCTACAACTACACCAGTTGACGTTGAAGCAACAAAGGCACTTTCTAAAATCAGTAATACTGATTACAACGTGTACGGCTTAGACATGCTAAAAGCTGGCACTAATTTATCAAGCAAAACTGAAGAAGAATTAATTAATGGAGATGCCAAATCATTCGATATGGCTGGAAAAACTGTCCGAGTTGCTCAAGTAAATACAGTTGATTTAGAAGAAGTCTTTAATCGTGAAGCTGCATTGGTTTCAGCAATTGAAGCTGATAGTAAAACGAACAACTATGACTTATTCTTATTACTTGTTACAAACATTCTAGACAGCGATTCTGAATTACTTGTTGTTGGCGAACCAAAAGAAATGGTTGAAAAAGCCTTCAATAAAAAACTCGTTGACGACAAACTATCATTACCTGGCGTTGTTTCAAGAAAGAAACAAGTTGTTCCTCAATTACAAACAGTATTTGAAGCATAATAAGTATTTAGAAAGTTTAGATCTCAAGTCTAAGCTTTTTTATTTTAAGGAGAATTTAACATGAACCCCGAAGAGCAAATTCAAGCAGTTAAAAAGTACGCACAAAAGAAGCTATCAGCAGATGCTTCTGGACATGATTTTGCTCATATAGAACGAGTCGTAGCAAATTCAAAAACAATTGCGTCAGAGCTCCATAATATCGATTATTTGGTTATTGTTCTAAGCGGTTATCTGCATGACGTCGTCGATGACAAAGTAATCACAAATGTTAAAGAAGAAACCGACAATCTAATTACTTTTTTAGAATCAATTAAATTATCTACTAATCAAATTAGTAGTATCTTGACTATTATTCAATCTATTTCATTTAAAAAACAACTTTCAAATGAATCAATCACATTATCACAAGAAGCAAAGATTGTTCAAGATGCAGATAGATTAGATGCAATTGGTGCTATTGGAATTGCGAGAACATTTTACTACGGCGGACATGTTGGTAGTAAAATTTATGATCCACAACATGGACCTAGAGCGAATATGTCTCCTGAAGAATATCGGAACGTTGATAATCAAACGGTTATTAATCATTTTTATGAGAAACTGCTCACATTATCAGACTCAATGAAAACTGCTCCAGGAATGAGATTAGCCAAGAAAAGACATCGTATTATGTTGGATTTCCTTGAGAATTTTAAAGCCGAGTGGGACGGACAGGCGTAAATAAAAACGATTAACTCAAATATTTGAGTTAATCGTTTTTATTTATAATTTATTAATGGCATTGCGTTGCTCTTCATCAATCATATGCGTATACAGTGCAGTCGCACTCGTTGAACTTTGTCCCAGTTGTGTCGCAACAAGTTGCTCATTTTTTGTTTCTAAATATAACTTAGATGCAAGCGTATGTCGTAATTTATGTGGTGTTACGCGAACTTTAAATGCGGAAGAGTATTTGGCAACCAACTTTTCGATAGTGCCGCTCTCAATTCTTTTTCCACTTCCCCGATAGGAAGAACAAAATAATGCTTTTTCAGTTTTGTCCGTTTTATAATTTATCGTTCGAACTTCAATATATTTAACGAGATACGGAATTACCCAGGGCGCAATCGGAACGGTATCCTTTTTACCACCTTTTCGAATAACAGTAATATTATTCGTTTTTAAATTTAAATCGGGTAGGTCGCTGTTAGCAACTTCCGAGACACGTAACCCACTGCCAAGCATTAACGCATTAATGGCTATATCCCGATCCTTATCACGTTTAAAAAAGGAGAGACCTTTAGGTTTCAGTAAATCAGCATATTTTTGATCAATGAAATTAATATAATCTCGATCTTCAGTACCTAACATTAATTTATCCTTGATGTTAGCTGCTCGTGTTGCGAAAGTTTCATTATCTTTTACCACTGTAATTTTCTTCATCACATTACGGTAAAAATAGGGCTCCCCATCTTCTTTTTCTGTTTCCTCGGAAAGATACCTGAAAAGAGAAGAAATCGCTGTTAGAGACCTATTTACGGTACTTCTCGAGAGCTGAGTATTACTATTAGCATTATTAGATTTACTTCTTGAGAGTAGGGAAGACTTATATAGTTCCATATCTTCTTTTTTTAAGTGTTCTAAAACACCAATGTCAATTGTTTTAATTGATGTTTCATTAACGATTCCTTCAGCTATCAACCATTCAAAAAAACGTCTAAATTCCGTTAAATATTGGTATAAAGTTGCATTTGATAGGGGAATCGTCGATTTAGATTGGTAATACTCTTGCGCATACCAAGGTTGCTGCTGTAATTCATTTTCGATTAATTCTAAATACTTTTCTTTTCTCAAAAAGACACCTCACTTATTAAATCAATTTATGTTTAGAGAATACCATATAAGGGAGCTCATTTTCAACTTTCGTTAAAGTATAAATAAAAATCTAATATCTGTGTTATTAAGCTTAGTATCCATTAAATCAAGACATATGTGAGCAACAATTATCTATTGAAACATTTTGATGACTGAAAAACATCGATTTATGTATTTCAATTAACCATGAGTATGGGTAGATTGTCAAACTAGGAATTATGATCTGATTACAAGTTTAACAACCAGCAATCAGATCATAATCAGTTATTAGCACAAATTATCGGTTGGTCTATTAAATTGTATCAAAGACTAACTAGAATAAATAAAATCAATACAGTTATCATTGAAATAATATTAGAGTTACTTTTTAACTATTATTATTGAGAGTGAGACTTAGAAAATAAATTGGAGTTGACTATAATTTAAAGAACTAATCAAATAAATTAGTATTGTGAATTTTAAACGTATGAATGCCATATGGACGTTGATATCCAACTTTCATTAAATTGTGTGTTTTAACTAAAGTTGGATATGGTTTATTTATAAACCCTTGATTTATCAGCTTTTTCATTTTGTACTTATGTATCGCTTTTATCTTTATTTATCATTTAATTTGTTATACCTCATTATTAAAAAATAAAAAACTGATATCCTATTTTTCGGATATCAGTTTTAAACTATGAAAACTATTATGCTTGATCAAAATCTTTAATCCAAGCTAATGCTAATGCTTTTTCACCTAAATGAGTTCCAATAACTGGTCCAAAATAACTAATATCAAATGTCATATCAGGATATTTTTTCTTCATTTTAACCTGCCATTTTAATGCTGAGGCCTCATCGTTTGCATGAATAATTAATCCGCGTAACGGATAATCAATTGATGATCGATGTTCTTCAAATAAATCTTCAACTCGTTTAATTGCTTTTTTTGTTGATCTAATTTTTTCAAATGCAACAATTTTATTTGAAACACTATCAAAAGTTAAAATTGGTTTAATTTTAAGCACACTTCCGATAAATGCTGAAGCATTAGATAATCGACCGCCACGTACAAGGTTTTGTAAGTCATCAACAATGAAGTATTCACCCAACGTCGTTTTTAAATCGTCTAAGCGGTTGATAATATCATCAATATCAGCCTCTTCTTTAGCCATTTTAGCAGCCTCTAAAGCTAAATAACCCATTAACATAACCGTAATCCCGGAATCATACGGGATTACGCGGGTTGATTCAATTGTTGGTGCAATATTTTTTAAGTTATCAACGAATCCTGAAATAGTATTTGTTAAGTGGATACTAAGAACGACATCATAACCTTCGCTACCTAATCTATCATATAAATTAATCATTTCTCCCACGGAAGGTTGTGATGTGCTCGGAAATGAGTCTGATGTCTTCAATTTTTCATAAAATTCTCCCGTAGTAATATCAACGCCTTCATTATAAATTTTGTTGTCAATAATTACCGGAATAGGGATAATCGTAATATTATTTTTTTCAATTTGTTCTTTAGATAAGTACGATGTACTATCTGTTACAATTGCTATTTTCATTAATTAAACACCTCATTTTATAACGGTTTAAATGTCAGTTCTCGTCAGACTCTTGTCTAAACGATTCAGCAACATTCGCAATAAGTTTTGCTCATCTTCTGGCCATTTTTCAAATATAGTTGATTCTAGTTCAGTGAAACCCAAATCGACTGCATTTGAAGATTCAACGCCAACTTCAGTCATTGTATAAATTAACTGTCGTTTATCATCGCCAATACTATGCTTATCAAGCATATCTTTTTCGACAAGACGTTTTAATTGTCGACTAAGCGTTGAAATATCTAAATCTGTCTCTTTAGATAACTTTTCTTGCGTATTAAACTTAGCAGCAATCTTTTTCAATAACTGCCATTCAGATATCGTTAAATTATTTTTTTTAGTTAATCGTTGTAGAATCATTTTATATTGTCTATCGATTGATAGTAAGTTTTCAAGACTTGTTTTCATTTTGCTAACCCCTTAAATTAGATATACCTTGCATTATACAATATTTAGTCTAATTATGGCAAGAAAACTATTTAATAACGTTTCTTTGCGATTTAACGTTCAAAACGTTACACTTATAGTTATTAAACATATTTTATAGAAAGTGAGTTGATCAAATGTCATTTGATGGCGTTTTTACTCATGCAATGATTAGTGAACTACGAACGAAACTAATCGGTGGTCGGGTCTCAAAAATATCACAACCCTACCCAAATGAGGTTATTATAACAATTCGTGCTAATAGAAAGAATCAACCCTTGCTATTATCGGCGCATTCAAGTTATGCCCGTGCGCAAATAACGAATATACCCTATTCAAATCCTAAGACACCAACTAACTTTACCATGATGCTTCGTAAATATTTGGAGAGCGGTCAATTAGTTGCAATTGATCAAATTGATAACGATCGTATCATTAATTTTTCATTTTTAACTAGAAATGAACTTGGCGATGAACAACCATTAATTTTAAGTTTAGAGATGATGGGTCGATACAGTAATTGTCTTCTTGTTAACCCAACTAATGCTAAAGTTTTAGATACGATCAAACATATCAGTTCAGATCAAAATCGCTATCGTATGTTAATTCCAGGTGCAACTTATCGTCAACCACCCGCTCAAGATAAGTTAAATCCATTTACGGATACAACTGATGCTTTTAAATCACTTTTATCTGAATTTCCCAACAAAGACGTGTTAGCAAAAGAGCTTCAAAATCGTTACCAGGGTCTAGCTGGACAATCGAGTCTAGATCTTGCAACAGCGTTACATGCTGATACCAAAAATTTAGATAATAGTTGGAAAAAATTCTTCACACAATTTGATACGCCCGTACCTACCATTTTATCTGGTAAAAAACTTGATTTTTCGGCAATTCCAAATGTTGAATTAACGACTGGACAATCATTTGATTCATTAAGTGAAATGCTCGATACTTATTATCTTGATAAAGCTAATAAAGATCGCGTTCAGCAACAGGGTAGCCATTTAATTCGTGTCGTTAAAAACGAATTAAAGAAAAATCGTGGCAAACAAAAGAAACTAGAAAAAACACTTAAAAACACTGAAACTGCAGACCTGCTGCGTGTTCAGGGTGAGTTGCTGACAACTTATCTCCACTTGGTTAAACAAGGTATGACGGAGATTTCATTACCTAATTTCTATGATAATGAAAAAGAAATGACAATTCCATTATCTAATCAAATTTCGCCTTCAAAAAATGCACAAAAATATTTTAAAAAATATCAAAAACAAAAAAATGCAGTTATCTTTGTTAACGAGCAACTCTTGCTTAATCAAAAAGAAATTAACTATCTTGAAGAAATTCAATCAGAAATCGAATTGGCAGAACCAAAAGACTTGCCAGATATTAAAATTGAATTACAACAACAAGGATTGTTAAAAGAACAGAAATTAAACAAAAATAAAAAAGCAATTAAGGTTAAATTAAGTAAACCAGATGAATATTATGCAACTGATGGGACACTAATCTCCGTTGGTAAGAATAACCTTCAAAATGATCAATTAACAATGAAGACCGCTAATAAGTCAGATATTTGGCTACATGCTAAAAATATACCTGGATCTCACGTCATCATCCATAGCTCCGACCCTAGCGATGAGACGGTTACGGAAGCAGCTAACTTAGCGGCTTACTTCTCAAAATACCGTCAATCTGCGTCCGTACCGGTAGATTATATTCAAGTTAAACGAATTAAAAAACCGAATGGCTCAAAACCGGGTTTTGTTGTCTACGAAGGTCAAAATTCGACATTTATAACACCAGATTTACAAAAAATTATGGCAATGCGTCGTAAATAAATAAAAATTCGATTAAGAGTAATTTCTTAGTCGAATTTTTTTGTTATTACCAATTATTTGGATTAACACGCCATTTTTCAAGTAATATTTTTTCTGTAGCGTTAATTTTATCTTGTTCTTTAGCAACCTTAATAAGCGTAGAATAATTCGTTAAGGTATCAAATTTCGTATTAATTTCAGCAAAATTGGTGATACTAGATTCTAATTCGTAACTAAATATGCCAACGACACCTAAAACATCAGCACCTTCATTTCTAGCCGCCTTAACTGCCTGTATAACGCTCCCACCGGTTGAAATTAAGTCATCAATCAGTACAACCTTTTGGTCTTTAATTAATCGCCCTTCAATCTGCTGTCCCGTACCATGATCTTTAGGTTTTGTTCTAACATATATAAGTGGCAATTTTAATTCATCAGCAATCCATGCAGCATGCGGAATTCCCGCAGTAGCAGTCCCCGCAATTACTTCTGTATCTGGGTATTTCTCACGGATAATATCGGCAATCCCTTTGGCAATTCTAGTTCGGATAATCGGATAACTAATTGTTAATCGGTTATCGCAATAAATGGGACTCTTTAATCCGCTTGCCCAGGTAAATGGTTCATTTGGCGATAACGTTACGGCACCAATCTCTAATAAGTCACTGGCAATTGTTTCTGCTAAATTCATCTAAGCGTCCTCCCACATTTTTTTAATTGTCTGATAGGCAGCAAATGGATCTTCCGCCTGCGTAATAGACCTTCCAACAACAATGGCACTACTTTGATTTTTCTTTGCTGCGATTGGCGTCATCACCCTCTTTTGATCACCCACTGATTGACCCTCCAATCGAATACCGGGTGTAACTGCCAGAAAATCTTTAGACGTGGCTTCTTTAATAATTTTTGCCTCCTGAGCTGAACAAACAACCCCGGATAGTCCAGCCGATTCAGTTAGTTTTGCGTAATTAACCACGCTTTCTATTAAAGGGCGCTCAACTAGTTGTTCTGTTTCCAGTTGTTCCTGACTAGTCGATGTTAATTGCGTAATTGCAATAATTTGTGGCGTTTTTTTCGAATGATTACCTTTATTTATACCATCTAATGCGTATTTCATCATTTCGACCCCACCAGCCGCATGGACAGTCGTCAACGAAATTCCAAGACGGCTTAAACTTGTCATTGTCTGACGAACTGTATTTGGAATATCATGACATTTTAAATCAAGAAAAATATCGTGTCCTTGATCAATCAGTTCCTCAACAAAGTAGGTTCCCTCACTGTAAAATAGTTCCATTCCGACTTTGACAAACAATTGTTCATCTTGAGGAAATAATTGTAAGAAATTTGTCGTTTGATGCTTGTTCTGAAAATCTAAGGCAATAATAGGTCGATTAATCATATTGTCCCCCTTATGTTTTATAGCGCGGATACTGTAAGTGCCTGACTTTCTAAGGCTATGATTACGGCACTGACGGTTTGAAGTGATGTGAATAATGGAATATGTTGCATGATTGCCATTTTTCGGGCTTGGTATCCGTAAGAGTCTTTATCATGATCATCGGATAGCGTATCGATAACGAATTGAACCGTTCCAGATTGAATTAATTTACTGATATCGCTTAATTGACCATTAACGGTTGTCGATGTCGTACTGATAACCGTTTTAACTTTGTTTTCCGTGAAAAATTTAGCCATTTTGTCTGACGTTATGATTTGATAACCCAGAGAAACAAATTGTTTAACAAGTGGTAATGCTTCGTTTTTATTTTTATCATTTATATTTAATAGAATAGACCCATTATCTGCAAGATTAACGTTCGCTGCAACAAATGCTTTATAAAGAGCCTTAGAGAAAGAATAATCTGTTCCCATAACTTCTCCAGTTGATTTCATTTCTGGTCCGAGAAATGGGTCAACGTCGTTCAATTTACTGAACGAGAAGACGGGCGCCTTCACATGTATTACATCGGGTTCTTCAAACAAACCATCTTTGTATCCCTGTTCTTGTAAGTCGTGGCCTAAAATAATCTTAGTTGCGACTTGCGTCATTTTAATACCGGTAACTTTACTTAAAAATGGCACCGTTCGACTTGCCCTTGGATTAACTTCTAAAATATATAATTCATCTTGACGGACAATAAACTGAAGATTCATTAAACCAACACATTTGAGTTCAAGAGCAATTTTTTTAGTTGCAATTACGATTTCTGACTTGATTTTATCTGATAAATGTTGCGACGGATAAACCGCCATTGAATCACCTGAATGAATTCCGGCATGTTCAATATGTTCCATGATTCCGGGTACTAGGACTGATGCGCCATCACAAATCGCATCAACTTCACACTCAATACCCTCAAGATAACTATCAATTAAAATGGGGTGTTGAGGAGCCACCTTAACATTATTAAGCAAATAATGTTTAAGTTCTGCGGTATTTTGAATAATTTCCATTGCGCGCCCGCCTAAAACATAACTAGGTCTAACAAGCACAGGGTATCCGATTTCCGTAGCTCGTTCGATAACTTCATCCTGAGTCGTTGCTGTCATACCAACAGGTTGTTTTAATTCCAGTTTTTTAATCGCTTGATTAAATGACTCTCTATCCTCGGCACGATCCAAGTTTTTAACAGATGTCCCCAATATCTTAACACCTTGTTGTTGTAAACCTTCAGCAAGATTAATTGCAGTTTGCCCACCAAACTGAACGATAATGCCTAAGGGTCTATCAACATCGATAACATTTAAAACATCTTCTAACGTTAACGGTTCAAAATACAATTTGTCCGCGATAGAAAAATCAGTTGAGACGGTTTCTGGATTACTATTCATTATAATCGCTTCATATCCAGCGTCTCGAATTGCCCTGACGCAGTGAACCGTTGCATAATCGAATTCAACGCCTTGACCAATTCGAATGGGGCCAGATCCAATAACCATAATTGTTTGTTTCTGACTCTGAACACTCTCATTTTCGTGTTCATATGTGCTATAAAAATAAGGCGTTGACGATTCAAATTCTGCGGCACACGTATCAACCATTTTATAAACCGGAACAATCTTATTTTCTTTTCGAGTCGCTCTAACGGCATCAGTCGTTGTTTGCCAGATATTAGCAATTGTCTTATCGCTAAATCCATGAATCTTTGCGTTAGTAAGTACGTCTATATCCGTATTTGTTATACTCAATGCCATCTCGATCTCGATAATATGTTTTAATTTATCCAAAAAAACTAAATTAATTTTGGTAAGTTCGGATATCTCTTCAATTGTATATTCTCGTCGAATTGCTTCGGCTAAATAGAAAATTCTCTGGTCAGTTGCATTAACCAATTGGTTTTCTAACTCAGAATCAGTTTGACTATCTGCCCCACTCAATTGTAAATAATCTTCATCAATTTCTAAAGAGCGAATGGCTTTCAATATGCTTTCTTCCATATTACGACCAATTGCCATAACTTCACCGGTGGCTTTCATTTGCGTTCCAAGCGAACGGTTAGCGTGGTTAAATTTATCAAATGGCCAGCGTGGAATTTTAGTAACAACGTAATCTAAGGCTGGTTCGAATTCCGCAAAGGTTGTTTTAGTCACTGGATTTAAAATTTCATCTAAATTCAATCCTACGGCGATTTTAGCAGCAATCTTTGCAATTGGGTAACCTGTTGCCTTTGAAGCTAAAGCTGATGAACGGCTAACACGTGGATTAACTTCTATAATATTGTACTTAAAACTGTTGGGATCAAGCGCAAGTTGTACATTACAACCACCCTCAATTTTCAGTGCCCTAATCAATTTTAATGAAACGTCGCGTAACATTTGATACTCTCTGTCAGACAAAGTTTGCGTTGGCGCAAAAACGATTGAGTCGCCAGTATGAATACCGACCGGATCAAAATTCTCCATGCTACAAACGACGATCGCATTGTCCGCATGATCACGCATGACCTCAAATTCTATTTCCTTGTATCCTGCAATACTCTTTTCTATCAAGCATTGAGTCGTCGGAGACAATTCTAAACCGTTGATGACCGTTTTCCTGAGTTCATCAACGGTTTTACATAAGCCACCACCAGTACCCCCCATTGTAAACGCAGGTCGGACAATAACCGGATATCCTGCAATATCTGCAAATTCAATTGCATTTTCCACCGTTTCAACTGTTAAGGATTCTGGAATAGGCTCATTTAATTCTTGCATCAATTGTTTGAATTGTTCACGGTCTTCAGCTTGATCAATCGATTTTAATTTTGTCCCTAATAATTCAATATTAAGTTCATCTAGAATTCCTGATTTAGATAATTCCATTGCCAAATTTAACCCGATTTGTCCGCCTAATGTCGGTACAATTGCATCCGGATATTCTTTACGAAGGATACCCGAAACGGACGCTACCGTTAAAGGTTCAATATATACCTCGTCGGCAACTTCTTTATCTGTCATGATTGTAGCTGGGTTGGAGTTTACAAGAACAACTTTATACCCTTCTTCTTTTAATGACAAACACGCTTGGGTACCAGAATAATCAAACTCTGCTGCTTGACCTATAATAATTGGTCCAGACCCTAGTACCATTATTTTATGAATATCTTTTCTCTTAGGCATAATTATTTTCTCCCAACTCGGTTTATTAGTTCAATAAATTCATCAAATAAATAATCTGCATCATGGGGACCAGGTGCGGCATCCGGATGGAATTGGACGCTAAATGCCGGATCAGTTTTATGCTTAATTCCTTCAACAGTTTCATCATTAATTTCACGGTGCGTGACTAGTAATTTATTGGAATCAATAGAATCACTGTCAACCGCAAAGCCATGATTTTGTGAAGTGAAATCAATTCGCCCAGTCGCAATTTCTCTAACTGGGTGATTAAATCCACGATGACCAAATTTCATTTTGTATGTATCTGCACCGTTCGCTAGCGCAAAGAGTTGATGACCCAGGCAAATACCAAAGATTGGGAACTTAGGCTGAATTTCTTTTATCATTTCAACTACCTCTGGTAAATTTTTAGGATCTCCCGGCCCATTTGATAATAAAACACCATCCGGCTGTAAATCAGATATTTGCTTCGCAGTCGCATTGTAAGGCAGAACAATTACGTTACAATCTCGCTTTGATAACTCTCGTAAAATACTATGTTTTAAGCCAAAATCAATCAAGACAATATTTAACTTTGTTCCGGGATTAGGATATGCTCTCGTCGTTGAAACCTGTTGTACAATATTTTGATTAAGTACGGTCGCATTCATAGCATCAAATGCGTGTTCTATATCGGCATCTGCATCAATAATACTGCCCTTCATTGTCCCAACGCTTCGTAACTTCTTTGTTAATTCCCGTGTATCAATTCCATATATACCCGGGATATCCTTTTGTTTTAAAAATTCATCTAAAGTTAATTGTTGACGCCAGTTGCTGGAGACTCTGGCAACGTTGTTAACAATCACACCTTTACAGGAAGGTTCTATCGACTCATAATCATCCATATTAATACCATAATTCCCGATTATTGGGTTGGTAAACGTTATAATCTGATTGCTGAAAGATTGATCCGTAATTGTTTCTTGATATCCCGTCATTCCCGTAGTAAAAACAACTTCTCCAGTGGTAGAAGCTACAGCACCAAAACTAAATCCCTTGAAGATACTTCCGTCTTCCAAAATTAAGAATCGCTTCATGACTTTTACTCAACCTTTCGATTATCATATTTAATCTCACCACTAACCATTGTTACAATTGTTGTACCGTATATTTTTTGTCCAGTGAAAGGCGTATTTTTACCCTTAGATATATAGTCTGATTCTCGTATTGTTTGTTCATGACTAATATCAAAAAGTGAAATATCAGCCATCATTCCTGGCTCCAGCAGTCCACTTTCTAAATTAAAGGTTTTAGCCGGATTTTCACTCATTAAAATAATTAGTTGCGTTAAAGTTAAAATGCCAGTTTTAACCATTTTTGTATATAACAATGAAAATGCCGTTTCACTTCCTGTAATGCCAAAAGCCGCGTCAATCATACTGTCTTGCTTTTCCTCTTCACTGTGTGGTGCGTGATCCGTCGCAATCATATCAATTGTGCCATCCAACAATCCTTCGATTAAGGCCAATCTATCATCTTCTGTCCTTAAAGGTGGGTTCATTTTATAATTTCCATTATCCATATGAATATCCGAATCTGTTAATAATAAGTGATGCGGTGAAACTTCACATGTAACATTTATCCCATGGCCCTTAGCTATTCGAATTAATTCAACGCTTTCCTTCGTGGAAACGTGACACATATGATAATGTACACCTGTTTTTTGTGCAAGCATCAGGTCACGTGCTAATTGTGACGATTCTACGATACCCATTATGCCAGGTAGTCCCAGATTTTTAGCCCGTACACCCTCGTTCATGACCCCACCAAATAATAACGAATTATCTTCAACGTGTGAGACAAGCGGCAGTTTAACTCGGGCTGCCTCCGTCATTGCAAGATACATTGTTCCCGCCGTTTGAATCCCTGATCCGTCATTCGTAAAAGCAAAGGCCCCGGCCTTTTTTAAACCTTCAAAATCAACCAGTTCCTCTGACGTTCTATCTTTAGTAATTGCGGCGTATTGTTGAATATGAACCTGACCGTCTTTTTTATTTCGTCTTTTTATTTCTTCAAAATGTGCAACAGTATCTGGAACGGGATCCAAGTTTGGCATTGCACCTACCGTAGTAAAACCACCATGCGCAGCAGCCAAGCTCCCCGTCTTAATTGTTTCCTTATATTCAAATCCGGGTTCGCGATAATGAACGTGGACATCGACTAATCCGGGGGTCACAATTAATCCTTCTGCATCAATGATTAAATCAATATCCGAAAATTCGTCTGCTAAATCTATCCCGATTGCTTTTATTTTGTCATCTTCAATCAGTAAATCCTGTTGCGTAAAAGTGTGATTTAAGAAAAGTGTGCCATTTTTAATTAATTTTTTCATAAACTAATCTGCCTCCATAAGATGACGACCGTTAATAACTGCTTCTAAAATAGCCATTCTAACAAAAACACCATTCGTCATTTGTTTAACAAATCGTGATTGCTCACATTCAACTAAGTCACTTGCTAATTCAACGTCACGATTAATCGGACCAGGATGCATAATGATGGATCCGGCTTTTAACTTCTTACCACGTGCAACACTTAATCCAAATTTTTCGTGATAGTTCTGTTTTGAAAATTTACTGTCATCGGCATGACGCTCGTGTTGAACGCGTAACATCATCATGACATCTACTTCGGTAACCAATTCGTCCATCTCCAAGTACTGACCATACTCAGCAAATTCTTCGGAGAACCATTCCTTTGGACCCGAGAAGTATAATGATGCACCTAATTTTTTCAGTAACTGCATGTTACTTTTAGCAACTCTCGAATTCGTGAGGTCGCCAACGATTGCGACTTTTAAATCCTTGAACGTCCCAAACTCTTCTTTGATAGTCATCATATCAAGCAGACATTGTGAAGGGTGCTGGCCACTCCCATCCCCACCATTGATGATACCTACACCCAAATCGTTCTCTCCAATTAATTGTTTGTAATATTCGTTTTCAGGATGACGAATAACCGCAATTTGTGTGCCAATCGCACCCATTGTCAGAACAGTATCATACAGTGTCTCACCTTTACTTACTGCACTAATACTTGGATTAAACGAGACAATATTTAATTTCATTCGTTGTTCTGCAACCTCAAAGCTGCTATGTGTTCTCGTACTATTTTCAAAAAATAAATTTGTTGTATAGATGGGATATTTTAAGTCAAATAATGACGGATTTCGTTTGAATTTTTCGGCTCTTTCAATTAATGCCTCAACTTCTTCCGTAGATAAGTCTTCAATTGATACCAAATATTGTAACTGAACTAAATTTGTCTTTTTATTTAACAAAATATCATCTCCTATTATTTTTCGCTTTTAGCTTCTTTAGGTAAAATAAGATTTAATGCGATACCAACAACTGTTGCAAGTGCGATACTTGTTAACTGTAAATCTCCCACTTTTAAGTACATACCGCCAATACCTAATACTAAAATGCTAGCAGTAATCATTAAATTACGTTTTTTATCATAATCAATTTGATTATCAATTAAGATTCTTAAGCCACTTGAAGCAATAACCCCGAAGAGTAAGAAACTAATTCCACCAATAACTGGTCCTGGAATGCTTTGAATCAATGCGCTTATTTTCCCAACGAAACTAAAGATAATCGCGAAGAATGCGGCGCCGCCGATCACCCAGATACTATGGACTTTAGTCATTGCTAAAACACCAATATTTTCACCATATGACGTTGTTGGTGGACCCCCAACGAATCCAGCGATAATTGATGACACACCATCTCCAAACAATGTTCTGTTTAATCCAGGATCTTTAAAGAAATTTCGCTTAGTTAATTTATTTAAGACCATGATATGGCCCATGTGCTCCGTCATCGTGACAAATGCGATTGGCGCCATACCAATAATTGCGCTCCAATAAATTTTAGGTTGATAATTTATGAATGCTACGTTGAATGCGGGTAATGTGAACCAGTTTGCCCTCTCTACCGTAGAAAAATCAACGATACCGCATAAGACTGCCATAATGTACCCGCAGACGATCCCTAATAAGATAGGAATTAAACTTATAAATCCTTTAAGATACATGTTGAAGAAAATGGTAATTGCCAGAGTGAAGATTGCGACCCAAACGTATTTGATATCGTAGGTCCCAGAGTTCAACATTGCATTACTTGCTGCTGTTGTTGCCATAGACAACCCGATGACCATTACAACAGGACCAACAACAACCGCCGGCAGAATTCGATCGAGCCACCCCGACCCAACTTTCCCAATGATAATTGAAACAATCAGATAAACGAGTCCGGCTGAGATAGTTCCTTGAGCAACTGCCGGATATCCAGACGTTTTCATTAACATTTGCATCACAGCGATAAAAGCAAAACTTGATCCAAGATAAGCCGGTATTTTACCATTCGTGATACCGATATAAACTAACGTCCCGACACCTGAACTAAATAGGGCAATACTTGGGTTTAGCCCAACTAAGATTGGGACTAAAACTGTCGCACCAAACATCGTAAATAAATGCTGAATTGATAGCCCCATCCATTGTCCGAACGACGGTCTATCATGAATATCAAGTATTGCATCTTCATTTCTAAATTTTTCTGCCATTTTAATCATTTCCTTTCTGTATAAAAAAAGCACCTCTATAGAGAGATGCCTTCGAAGTTGAAACCCGACTTAAACTAATTCCATGTCGCGTTTCTAAATCGTTTGCTCTCTCTGGAACAATTTAACGATTTATTATTTAATTCTTTCAATTTCAATTGAGTCTTTGCCGTCAACTTCTTCTACTGAAACTGAAATCTGTTCATCTGGTGAAGTGGGAATATTTTTACCAACGAAATCTGCTCTTATGGGTAATTCTCTGTGACCTCTATCTACAAGGACAGCTAAATTAATTGTTTGTGGGCGTCCCTGATCCATTAGCGCATCAAGAGCTGCTCTGATTGTACGACCGGTAAATAACACATCATCAATTAAAATAACTTGCTTTCCAGTAATATCGAAATCGATTTGGCTACCTTTAGTATTAATTGTGGGTTCATTTCCTAGACTCGCATCATGACGATCATCGCGATAAAGTTCAATATCTAATGACCCAACTAAAACGTCCGCACCTTCAAGTTGTTTTAAACGATCTGCGATACGTTTTGCTAAGTAGATTCCTCTTGTCTTAATTCCAATTAAGACAAGATTATCGATTCCTTTATTCTTTTCAATAATTTCGTATGTCATTCGTGTTAAGGCACGCTTCATTGCTAATGAATCTATCACTTCTTTTGCCATTCGTTATTTCCTCCTCTTTTTGTCCAATAAAAAAGCCTCCCAATCTAAAAATACTTAGACTAAGAGGCAGACTTCTTCAAAGAGAAATCTATTTGTGTGTTACCTTTTAGTCTCACGGGACTATTTTAAAGGATCTTTATTGGTTTTTATATTACTAGATAGAATTTGTTTTGTCAAGATAATCTAAGGTACTTTTAAAAATAGGAGGAATTGGTACTTCAAAAATAAGCTCTTCCCCAGTTGTGGGGTGTTTAAATCCAAGTTTAGCAGCATGTAAAAATTGGCCACGTCCTTTTATCGTTTTACGCGGCCCGTACAATGGATCACCAACAACTGGATGCCCAATGTATTGCATATGAACACGAATCTGATGTGTACGTCCTGTCTCTAATTGGCATTTAATGAGTGAGTAATTTTCATAATTTTTCTCTACCTTAAAATGCGTAACGGCTGGACGCCCATCTTCAACTACGGCTTGCTTCATTCGATCTCTAGGTGACCGACCAAGAGGTGCCTTAATAATACCCGACTCCTCTTTAATCGGCTGATGGACTAATGCGATATATTCACGGACATTCGTTTTTGCCTTTAATTGGGCAGCCAATGATTGATGCGCTTTATCATTTTTAGCTACCATCAAAAGTCCCGATGTATCTTTATCGATTCGGTGAACAATTCCTGGTCTGAACGCGCCGTTAATTGTTGATAATGGGCTGTGAAATAGTAAAGCATTTACTAATGTCCCATCTGGATGCCCCGGTGATGGATGCACGACCATGCCTTGCGGTTTATTAACAACAATAACGTCGTCATCTTCGTAGACAATGTCTAATGGGATATCCTGGGGTACTAAATCTAGCGCGACGGGATCAGGTTCAATTAAACTAATCTTGTCACCCGGTTGAACATCATATTTACTTTTTTCCATTTTCCCGTTAACCAATACATCGCCACTTTTAATCCAATGTTGTAATTTTGATCTAGATATTTCGGGCATTAACTGTGAGACAACTTTATCAAGCCGTCCCGTTTCATTTTGAATCACTAATTCTGTCATTTATCGTCTTCCTTTAAAACAATTATTAATAAAATAACAACTCCGACCGTTAACGACATATCCGCCACATTAAAAATTGGAAAGTTAACGAAATCAGTTTGAAACATGTCTACGACATAACCAAATCTCAAACGATCGATGAAGTTACCAAGTGTTCCGGCAATCATTAGAGCAATACTAATTTTATATCCTGTATTTGCTCTATATTTATAGAAATAATAAACCATCAATCCCAAAGCTAAAATGGAAACAATGAAAAAGAACCATTGCTTACCAGCCATTAAACTCCAAGCTGCCCCATCATTTCTAATATTCGCGATAGAAAATAGATTAGGTATAACAGTTTGACTCGTATCTAACGCAATATTTGCTGAGACGACATATTTCACAACTTGGTCGGCAACTAATATAATTCCCGCTAATAGTGCATATATAAACATATTAAACCCTCTTAATTATTCATTAATATAGTCCTGAAATTACACCATTATCATCAATATCCATATGGTTCGCAGCAGGTACTTTAGGTAATCCTGGCATTGTTAATACATTACCCGTTAAAGCAACTAAGAACTGAGAACCTAGTTTGGGATTAAACTCACGAATATGAATCGTAAAATCGGTGGGTGCTCCTAACAGTTTAGCATTATCCGATAACGAATACTGCGTTTTTGCCATACAGATTAGTAATTTGTCCCAGCCAAGTTCCTTAAACTGTCGTAATTGTTGTTTTGCCTTAGGCGCATACTCAACATTTGTACCGCCATAGATTGTTTTAACAATTTTTTCAATTTTAGTTTCTGCGGAATCGTCGGCTTCATATAATGCCTTAAATTCATGAACCTCACTTGTTTTCTCAATGACTTTATTTGCTAAATCAATTGCACCGGCCCCACCTTGTCCCCATACGTCTGCAGGTACAGCTGAAACGCCAATTTCGTCAGAAAGATCAATCAGCGTTTGCACTTCAAGATTCGTATCAGCAGTAAACTTGTTAATAGCAACAACAACCGGAATATTGTAACGTTGCATATTTTCAACGTGCTTTTTCAAGTTTGAAAAGCCTACTTTTAATGCGTCGACATTTTCTAGTTCTAAGTCAGTTTTTGAAACACCACCATGCATTTTTAATGCACGAATTGTTGCCACAATAACAATTGTATCTGGCGTCTTACCTAAAACTGGTGTCTTAATATCGAGGAATTTTTCGGCACCCAAATCGGCACCAAATCCAGCTTCTGTAATTGCGTAGTCACCCAATTGAAGTGCCGTCTGTGTTGCGAGAACGCTGTTACATCCATGTGCAATATTAGCAAAGGGGCCACCATGAATAACTGCGGGTGTATGTTCTAATGTCTGGACTAAGTTAGGTTTAATCGCATCTTTTAGTAACAGACTAATTGCGCCTGTCACGCCCAAATCAGATACAGTAATTGGTTTTTTATCATAATTGTATGCCACAACTATGTCATTTATTCTAGATTTTAAATCTTTAATATCTTTTGCTAAACACAAAATGGCCATTAATTCACTAGCGACCGTGATATCAAATCCATCTTCTCTAGGTACACCCTGCATTGGACCACCAAGGCCCACAACGACATTTCGAAGTGCGCGATCATTAATATCAAGGACTCGTTTCCAAATAATTCGTCTTTGATCAATTTTTAAAGCATTACCTTGTTGAATATGATTATCGATTAAGGCAGCCAATGTATTATTTGCGGTTGTCAAAGCATGCATATCACCCGTAAAATGCAAATTGATATCTTCCATTGGAACAACTTGTGAATAACCACCGCCAGTCGCGCCACCTTTCATCCCCATAACCGGGCCTAACGAAGGTTCTCTAAGCGCAATCATAACTTTTTTATTTAAACGATGCATAGCATCCCCTAAACCAACAGTTACCGTTGATTTACCTTCTCCGGCTGGAGTGGGACTAATTGCAGTGACTAGAATCAACTTAGAATCCTTTTTTTCGGGTAAATCTAAAGGTAAATTTATTTTCGCCTTGAAGTTACCATATGGTTCAATATCAGTTCTTTTTAAACCAATTTCATTAGCTATATCTTCTATAGGTTTCATCACATTTTTTTGTGCAATTTCTATATCGTTCAAGTTTATCATCCTTCCATATTCAATTTATTAATTATAACTGAGAAAACGGCGATTGTCATTAGTTGCACTACGGACTAAAGTTACATATACTGGAAGGGTACTCAATTGTATGACCAATTTTGGGAGGCGTTTGATATGGAATCTGGTATTGTTGAATGGTTTAGCGCGCAAAAAGGTTATGGCTTCATTGCTTATGGTGATGAGCAAGAAATATTTGTTCATTACACTGCTATACAGTCTGACGCATTTAAGGTCCTTGGAACTGGTCAACACGTAACATTTGAAGTTAAAGAAGGTAGCCGCGGTTTACAAGCTGCCAACGTTACAATTATAAAATAATAATCTTGCATAAACGATAAATCATCCATCCTTACTCGTACCCATAAGTAAGGATGGATGATTTTTTATTTTACTGTGGCTCGATAACCAATATCTAACCGATAAAATGTTTTCGGAACCTCAAAATCAGTCATCAAATTATAGACCTTTTTTTGTGCATCGACTATATCTGAACCCGTTTCGTGCAGAATATAAATTCGTCCACCACTGGTGACTAACTCGTTCTTGACTGTATCAACACCTGCAAAATCAATCTTATCAACAATAGGTTTAAAATCCTCAAGACCTGGTAATACGATATTCTTCAAGGGCTGCTCCGGATAACCTTCTGCGGCGAGCACTACTCCCAATGTAATCCCTTCTGTTTCCCATTCGAGAACTGGTTCCTTATGTTGTAATAATTGCGAAACTACTACCGCCAAATCTGATTTTAATCTTGGAATCACCACTTCAGTCTCAGGATCTCCAAATCGAACATTATATTCAATTACTTTAGGTCCAGCTTTCGTTAAAATTAATCCGACATATAAAATACCCATAAATGGGATACGCCTGTTCACCATTTCATCTACCGTTGGTTGCACAATCTTTTGGATAGCCATCGTAACAATATCATCAGGGATTTGTGGTACGGGGCAATAGGCGCCCATTCCACCAGTATTTGGCCCATTATCTCCTTCAAATGCGCGTTTATGATCTTGGGAGATGGGCATCGGATAAACCTTGTTGCGATCAATAAATGCCATTAAGGAGAATTCTTCTCCCTCAAGATACTCTTCAATTAAAACTTCTGTCGTACCATATTGATGCTGCAGTAAAAATGAATTTAAAGCATGCTTCGCCTCCGAGTGATTTTGAGCGATAACGACCCCTTTTCCCCCAGCCAATCCGTTTGCTTTAATAACTAACGGGAATGGTTCCATACCAACGTAATCCATTGCCATTTGGTAGTCTGTGAACCGTCGATAGTCTGCCGTCGGAACGTTAGCTGACTTCATAATTTGTTTTGCAAATTCTTTAGATCCTTCTAACTGAGCAGCAGCTTGCGAAGGCCCATAAATAACTAAACCCTCCTGCTGGAAAAAATCAGTTATACCGGCAATTAATGGGATTTCTGGACCTACGAAAGTCCAATCGATTTCATTTTCACGGGCAAAATTAGCTATATCCTTAAAATTAGTTATATCAATTTTAATTGGCTTAATCCCGTTATTACTCATCCCGGGATTTCCCGGAAGACAATAAACCTCAGATACAGCATTACTTTCAACGAATTTTCGCGCAATAGCATGCTCACGACCACCGGAACCAATTACCAATATTTTCATAATATTCAATAATCCTTTCAGAAATTAATCATTTAACCTGCTTGAATTGATTAATGTTTAAAGTGACGACGACCACTAAAGACCATTGCGATTGCCTTACGGTTAGCCATGTCAATAGAATCCTGATCCTTAATCGATCCACCCGGCTGAATAATTGCAGTTACACCATGATCAGCGGCGTACTCAACACTATCATCCATCGGAAAATAAGCGTCTGAAGCCAAAATAAATGGTTCTACCATCCCATGTTCAAGGGATTGTTCAATCGCAATTTTAACGGAACCAATACGATTCATTTGGCCGGCCCCAATTCCCAACGTCTGGTCTTTTGTGGCTATCACAATTGCATTACTTTTAACATGTTTAACAATTCTTTGCGCAAACAACAGAGCTTCCTTCTCGTCAATTGTTGGTAATTTTTCGGTGACCGTTTTTAATTCTGACATTTGATCGATGGCCTGATCACGTTCTTGAACCAGTAATCCTCCCAGAACTGATACATATTCATATTTATCGGCTTGGTCCTTTTGACTGAAATCGAGTGTCATCACGCGCAGATTTTTCTTCTTTGCTAAAATATCATAAGCGTCATCAGTAAAGCTAGGTGCAATGATGATTTCTAAGAATAACTGATGTAAATCAGTCGCGGTCGCCAAATTGACTTCACGATTTAAGGCAATAATGCCACCAAAAATAGATGTTTTATCAGCATCAAATGCTTTTTGCCATGCTTCATAGATGTTCTCGCCAACACCAACGCCGCAAGGATTCATGTGTTTCATCGCAACTACAGCAGGACGTTTAAACTCGGAAACAACCTTTAATGCAGCATCTGCGTCCTTGATGTTATTGTATGATAATTCTTTACCATGCAATTGTTTAGCTGAGGCAATAGAAAAGGCATTAGGTATCCCAGCCTGATAAAAAGTAGCACTCTGATGAGCATTTTCACCATAGCGCATCCCTTGCTTGAAATCATATGTTAACGATAATTTTTCAGGAAAAGTAACTTCCAATTCTTTTGTTAAATAATCTGCGATAAGCGCGTCGTATGCCGCCGTATGTCGAAATGCCTTGGCAGCCAACTGACGACGAAAATGATGATTTTGTTTTTCGTCATCAAGTTCAATTAGAACAGCTGCATAATCAGCCTTATCGACAACAACGTACACTGATTGAAAATTTTTAGAAGCGGACCTTAACATTGCTGGGCCACCAATATCAATCTGCTCAATTGCTTCAGACTCAATTATGTTAGGCTTTTCAATTGTTTCTTTAAAAGGATATAAGTTGACACAAACTAAATCAATTGGCGTAATCGACTCTTTTTTTAATTTAGCCATATGCGTGGGATTATCACGTTTCGCTAATAAACCGCCATGAATCATAGGATGTAACGTTTTAACTCGCCCGTCGAGCATTTCTGGAAAATGAGTTACTTCCTCAACCTCAATAACCGAAAGTCCCGCATTCTTCAAAGCTTTAAATGTCCCACCCGTGGAAATAAGTTCGAAGCCGCGCTCAATTAATCCTTCAGCAAAATCAATAATACCTGTTTTATCGGAAACACTTAGCAACGCTCTTCTCATCTTAATTAATCTCCCTTTTCATCATTTATTTAATAAATTCAAAATAACACTCGGATATAACTGATGTTCTATATAATGAATTTTTACTTCTAATTGTTTTAACGTTTCATGTGCCAGGACTGGGACCTTTTGTTGCGCAATAATTGGCCCCGTATCTACGCCTTCATCAATATAGTGAATGGTTACACCTGTTTCGGTTACCCCAGCATTATAAGCATCTTCAATCCCATGAATTCCTGGAAAAAGGGGCAATAAAGCGGGATGAATATTAATTATTTTCATTGGATACTCATCAAGTAACGTAGTTGTTATTACCCGTATATATCCTGCCAACAGGATGAAGTCAATTTGATAATTAACTAACTCCTTAATAATTGCTTGCTCATAATAGTTCCGATTTTCAAAATCTTTAGGCTGAATGATGAACGTCGGGATTTCTCTACGCTTAGCCTTTTCAATTACGGCGGCTTTTGGTCGATCACAGACCAGGATTTCAATTTTTAATCCCCTATCTTTCAGCGTTTGATCATCCGCAATGTTTTCAAAATTAGACCCGGTTCCTGACGCAAAAATAGCTACTTTCAGCATTTCAGGCCCCCTCTAAACTGATGACTTCATCATTAGTTTTAATGGCTACATGTCCTATTTCAAAAGCTTGAACCGTTTGCTTATTTAGACTCGTCAAGACAGCTTCTACATTAGATTCATCGACCGCTAAAACCATTCCAATTCCCATATTAAAAATTTCATACATGTCCAAATGTGGAACCTCGCCATATTTTTCAATGGCCTCAAAAATGGGTAATACTGGCCACGTATTTAATTGAATCTTTGCCTGAAGCCCCTTGGGTAACATCCTTGGAATATTCTCAATGAAGCCGCCCCCCGTGATATGAGCAGCACCTTTAATCAGGTTAGCTTGGAATAAAGGGCGTAAGTCATCAACATATATTTTAGTGGGTTTCAGTAATGTCTCAGCAAGTGTTTCATTTAGATTTTCTAGTAGGGGTTCAGTTAACTTAAACCGATTATCTTCAAAGAATATTTTTCTAACCAATGAAAACCCGTTCGAATGAATACCCGTGGATGAGATGCCGATTAAGACGTCATTGGCTTGAATTAAATGTCCATCAACTAAGTGTTGTTTTTCGACAACCCCAACTGCAAATCCCGCCATATCGTAATGTGTTTCTTGATACATCCCTGGCATTTCGGCCGTTTCACCACCAATAAGGGCCATGTGAGCTGTTTGACATCCCTTGATTATGCCGGATACAATTTTTTCGATTTTCTCGGGATTAGTTTTACCCGTTGCTAAGTAATCTAAGAAATATAAAGGCGTTGCGCCCTGTGCAACAATATCATTCACACACATTGCCACACAGTCAATACCAATTGTGTCATGCTTGTTTGCTTCAAAAGCTACCATTAATTTTGTGCCAACACCATCCGTCCCTGAGACCATCAGTGGTTCTTGAATCTGTTTCGTACTCAGATCAAAAAGTCCACCAAATCCAGAAATGTCACTCGCTCCATTAACTAATGACATTTGCTTATTGATTCGTTTAACAACGTCATATCCTGCGGTTACATCAACACCCGATTTTTGATAAGCATTTACCATCTTAAAATCCTCACTTTTCTGCCGTTAAATTCGCCAAATATTCGGTTTCGTAATCGTATAATGGCGTTGGGTAGTCTCCATTAAAATATGCCATGCATAATCCTGAATAAGGAGCATCTAAATTCAGCCCAATCGAGTCAATTAACCCGCTCTCACTTAAAAATGATAATGAATCCACACCAATAATGGCCCGCATTTCTTCTACCGATTTGTGAGCAGCAATCAATTCAGATTGTTTTTGTATATCAATTCCATAAAAGCATGGATATTTAAGAGGTGGTGAAGCAATTCTTAGATGAACTTCAGCCGCCCCAGCAGCCTTCAATAAGCGAACAATATGCTTACTCGTTGTTCCCCGAACGATTGAATCATCCACTAATATAATTTTTTTACCTCTAACAACACTTTTAACGGCTGATAATTTCATTCTCACACCTTGTTCTCTCAGCGCTTGTGTCGGTTGAATAAAGGTTCGAGCAACATATTGATTTTTAACTAATCCCATTTCGTAAGGGATGCCACTTTCTTCCGCGTACCCACTCGCCGCAAATAGTGATGAATTTGGCACACCAATAACCATATCCGCAGCAATATTTGTCTCTCTTGCTAATTGACGACCCATTCTTTTACGTGCCGAATGGACATTAATCCCACAAATATCTGAATCTGGTCTGGCAAAATAAATATATTCCATTGAACAAATTGCCATTTTTGTGTCCGTTGTGTACACGTCAATTGATAATCCCTGATTGCTGATCGTAACAATTTCTCCAGGATTAACGTCACGTACAAACGTTGCCCCAACAGAATCTAACGCGCATGTCTCACTCGCAACAACATAAGCACCATTAACCATTTGTCCAATTGATAAAGGTCTAAACCCATTTGGATCCAGTGCCGCAATCATACAGTCAGATGTCATTAATAAGTATGCAAAACCACCGCGAACTTGATTTAATGCTTCCTTAACTTGTTCATGTAGGGTATCCGCATCCGAACGCCGAATTAAATGCATCAAAACTTCCGAATCTGAACTTGATTTAAAGATAGCACCATCTTGTTCTAATTCATTTCTGAGGGTAGTTGCATTAGTTAAATTACCATTATGTGCTAACGCAAATTGTGCGTCATAAAAATCAAACAAGAAAGGTTGGATATTATCAATTCCATTACTTCCAGCAGTTGCGTACCGGACGTGACCAATGGCCGCGTTCCCCGTTAATTTTTTAATCTTTTCAGGTTTTCTAAAAACATCTGATAATAATCCCAATCCTCTGTACCCAATTAACTTGCCTTCATCATTCGAGATGATGCCGGCACCTTCTTGTCCACGATGTTGTAAACTATGGAGACCAAAATAGGTTATTTGATTAGCATCTTCATGACCCCAAACGCCAAAAACACCACATTCTTCGTTTAAACTTCTTACTTCATTAGACATGGAATGGCATCCTCCCAGGCATGTTTTGCTTCAGCAACAGCAATTACTATATGGTTATCTTTTGTCGTTACGTCAATCATCTGTGTCGCCGTTACGCGACCAATTTTTTGGGCATTTAGTTCCATCAATTTTTCAAATGCTTCCGCATTCGCCGGATTAACCGATAAGATAAAACGTGATTGCGTTTCCGAAAAAAGTTGTGCGTCAGTTATGTCTAGCTCGACCGTCATGCCCAAGTCGTTTTTAAACGCCGATTCGCTTAAGGCAACGGCTAGGCCCCCTTCAGCCAAATCATGAGCACTTTCGACCAGATTAGACTCTATAGCTTCCAACACTAATTCTTGGTTACGTTTTTCCTGCTTTAAATCAAAATGTGTGAGATCACCAGAAATCTTGCCAGACACCATTTTCTGAATTTCTGAACCATTGAAATCATCGTATGTTGTACCAATTAGATATAGCAGATCATTAAGATGTTTAAAATCCTGTGTTGTTATGTGTTTAACGTCCTTGATTAAACCAACCATCCCAATCATGGGTGTCGGATAAATAGCCTGTTCATTAAATTCGTTATATAATGATACGTTTCCAGAAATGACCGGTGTATTAAACAACTCGCAAGCTTCCGAAATACCAATGGCACTTTGATCAAATTCCCAGAATACTTCTGGATTCTCCGGACGACCATAGTTTAAACAATCAGTAATTGCCAGCGGTCTCCCGCCAGACGCAACAATATTACGTGCGGCTTCAGAAACGGCAATTTGTCCACCAATTTTCGGATTTAAGTAAATGTAGCGTGCATTACAATCCGTCGTCATTGCGAGCGCCTTATTCGTTTCTCTAATACGGATAACACCGGCATCACTACCTGGTTTTACAACTGTATTAACCTTAACTTGCGAATCATATGTTTCATACAACGATGCTTTAGACGCAATTGTTGGTTGCCTCAATAAATCTAGCCATGTTTCCCTCACATTTTCAATTTCAGGAATAAAATCATCCTGGTTTTTAAATTGATTAATTCTAGCCGGTTCTTTTTGTTCTTTGTGATAAACGGGTACATCACTTGTCAAAGAATCAACTGGTAAATTGGCCACAATTTTTCCTTCATGTATTAATATGTAATCCGTACTTTCCGTTACATAGCCTATATTAACGGCTTCTAAATCATATTTTTTAAATAAATCCGTTACTTCTGTTTCGAATTCGGGTTTAATACAAAGAACCATGCGCTCTTGAGATTCAGATAACATCATTTCATAAGCAGACATATTCGTTTCTCGTTGTGGCACCTTATCCAGGTCAAGAACCATACCGGAACCGGCTTTGGAAGCCATTTCGGCCGTCGACGAAACTAATCCAGCAGCACCCATATCTTGAATTCCTACCAACCAGTCGGGATGGTCCAAAATAAGTTCCAGACAGGCATCCATCAGTAATTTCTCCATAAATGGATCTCCCACCTGAACAGCTGAACGTTGCGTTTCTTTATCATCAGCAAATTCGTCGGAAGCAAACGTTGCCCCGTGAATACCATCACGACCTGTTTTTGCGCCAACATAAATGACTAGATTACCATTCCCCTTGGCTTGACCCTTTTGAATGTTTTTATGCTCAATGAGTCCCACACACATGGCATTCACAAGTGGATTTCCTTCATAACAAGGATCAAAACTCGTTTCACCGCCAATGGTTGGAATCCCAATACAGTTACCATAGCCACCAATACCGGAAACAATTTCTGACATAAGATACTTTGTGCGCTCGTTATCTAATTCACCAAAACGCAAACTATCCAGCAGCGCAATTGGGGTAGCACCCATTGAAAAAATATCTCTGATAATGCCTCCGACACCTGTTGCAGCCCCTTCGTATGGTTCGACGGCTGAGGGATGGTTATGACTTTCGGCTTTGAAAACAACTGCCTTACCATCACCAATGTCAATAACACCTGCGCCCTCTCCTGGTCCCTGCAAAACTTGTGGACCAGAGTTTGGAAAACGACTTAGAACGGGCCGAGAATTTTTATATGAACAATGTTCGCTCCACATGACTGAAAACAGACCGGCCTCAGTATAATTCGGTTGACGCTTTAAAATATCATTTTTAATTAATCTATATTCCGAGTCCGTTAAACCCCATTCTTGATACAGTTTGGTCTCTTCGATTTCCCGTGCTGTCGGTTCTTGTATCATAACCAAATCACCTCACCCCCTCTGTGTGTGTCGTTAGCATCGATTTAAATAAATCTAGTCCATCGGTTGAACCTAGTAATGTTTCAATTGCCCGTTCTGGATGAGGCATCATACCGAGAACATTCCCCCGTTCGTTAACAATTCCAGCAATATCATCGATACTTCCGTTTGGGTTGTCTTCATATCTAAAAACAATTTGTTTGTTTTTCTTTAACTTAACTAAAGTTTTATCATCACAATAATAACTACCTTCACCATGCGCAATTGGTAATTCAATTAATGTTTGATCTTTGTAATCAGTTGTAAAACTTGTTTGATTATTGACGATTTTTAATGAAACAGGTTTACAAATAAATTTAATTTTTTTATTTCGAATTAAGGCTCCCGGAAGTAAGTTCATTTCAGTTAACATTTGAAAACCATTACATGTTCCAAACACGAGTTTACCCTCATCAGCAAACCGTCGCACTTCATTCATAATTGGCGATAAACTTGCGATTGCACCACTTCTTAGATAGTCCCCATACGAAAATCCGCCGGGAAGTAAAACGCCGTCAAATCCATCAAGCGAGGTTTCCGTATACGATACGAACGCTACCTGCTCATGCAAGCCATCCCGAATGGCATAAAACAAATCATCATCACAATTCGAACCTGGAAATACAATAACCGCAAATTTCATACTTGCTCCCCCAGTTCTTCAAGTTCATAACGATAACGTTCCATATTGGGATTAGCCAACAATTTGTCACAAATATTATCAACCTTTTGATTGATTTCAAGTTCAGTTGCTTTAATGTTCATTACGAAGTATTTCCCAACCCGGACATCACTCACGCCTGAAAAGCCCAATCGACTGATTGCCTCATTAACGGCCTGCCCTTGTGGATCTAAAACTGATTCTTTATAGGTAACATATACTTTTACGCTATACATTAGTTAGCCCCTTTTCCGTTTTCAATCGGTTTAACACTTCCTCATACGCTGGAATAATACTTCCTTGTTCTTTTCTAAAAATATCTTTATCTAATGAATCGTGTGTCGTTGTATCCCATAACCGTGCATTATCTGGTGAGAACTCATCCGCTAAGATGATGGCACCATGGTAACGACCAAATTCAAGTTTAAAATCAATCAAATCAATGTTTATTTTTTTAAATAGTTGAACCAATAGTTGATTTATAACTAGTATCTGTTTTTTTATCTCAATTATTTCAAGTTCCGTTACAAATTTTAAAGCAAAAATTTGGGATTCATTTATTACCGGATCATCAAGTGCATCACTTTTATAATAGTATTCAAGAACTGGTGATAATAGTTTGGTTCCTTCAATTTGATTAAACTTACGAGCAAAACTACCAGAAATTACATTTCGTAAAACAAATTCAATTGGAATGATATCAGTTTTTTTAACCAATTGTTCGGTTTCTGACATATTCTTAATGAAATGCGTTTTAATTCCGTTATTTGTCAAATAAGTAAAAATGATATTAGAAATTTGACGATTCAAGGACCCTTTACCCGGTATTTCTTCCATTCGTTTACCATTAAGAGCAGTCGCTTGGTTTTTATAAACCATTCTTAGCACTTCATTATCACTTGTTTGGTAGACATCTTTAGCTTTTCCCTCGTAAATTAATTGATCCAAGTAATTGGCCTCCTTTAGATAATTTCTTAACAATTTAATGAAAATAGTAATAATCGTTCGTTAATAACAAAGTAAGTTTAACAATATATTAAAGAAATATCAATGGTTAAATACGATATATTTTAAAAATAATAAATAAATAGTTCGTGTTTTACTAAATAAAGAAATGTTTTTGAGTTTAAATGACGTATTTTGTCCAAAGAATCATTTACATAATCACGAAAAACTAATAACTACAAAAAAAGATAACTCCACTCTAGTAAAATACTAGAACGGAGTTATCTTTTCACAAATGATTTATAAATAGACTGTCCCATTAGAACAAAGCAAGCAACCAATCTATTTAACAATTGGATTGCGGTAAAATTTATTTTATATTATAACGCAAATGATTAACTTTCTGTATGAACTCCAGGATAACCTCTAATTGTTCTGGCGTAAATTCGTCTTCTAATTGCGCATATTTTCTATCTAAATCTAAATGCATTTGTTGATGGACTTTTTTTAATTTGATTCCATCCGTCGTTAATAACAGATAAATAGCCTTCTGATTAGTCGGTCGTTTAATCCTTTCAATTAATCCCCTTTTTTCTAACTTAGAGATAATTTTAGAAACTGCTCCTTGCGTCATTGATACGTTTGAAACAATTTCTTTTAAAGCAATGGGACGTTCTGAAATGAGTGATAAAACATCCAAATCGCTAGAATTAATTGCCTCAGTTCTTTTTTTTAAATTTACGCTTTCTAAATGATCAACAATCCATTGATGTTCAATATCTAATTCATCGTCACGTTCTCTAAATTCACGTAATGCCTGCAATAATTCTTTATTCATAGTAAGCCTCTTTTAAATTCCTAGGAATATATATTTGACATTTACACCGTCACGTATTATTATAGTTTACATTCCAAAGAATATAAACAGAAAGAAGGAAATAAAATGAAAAATGTTATTATTTTTGACCACCCTTACACTGCAATTGCCAGTGAAAATGAACCTCATAATCGTGCCTATGCCGCCGCTGTCCTTAAGCAGACAGTTAGCATGCTTAAGGCAAAAGGTGAAGACGTTGATATTATCGATTTACATGCAGATCATTTTAACCCCGTTATGTCAGCTGAAGATTTAGCCAGTTGGCGAACGGGACATTCTTTAGATCCACAAACATTAGATTACCAGAACCGCCTATTAGACGCGGATAAAATTATTTTTATTTTTCCAATTTGGTGGGAACTTATGCCTGCTATGACAAAAGGATTTTTAGACAAAGTTTTATCACGTTCAATTTTACCTAAGCATGGAAAATCGCCTTTTCCTAAAAATCCCACGGTTATCATGATGACAACTATGGGAACCCCGCCTCTTTATTATAAATTACATTATCATAAACCCGTCTTCTACTCATTCTGGGTAGGAACTTTTCATAAAATTGGTCTAAAAAAATTTAAATGGCTGACCTTTGATGGTGATGCTAAGCTCGCTAAACGCGAAGCTGCACTTCGTAAAATTAAATTCTAATTAAGGATTAACAGCAGTGCTAGTTCTGGGATGTAGTAGACCATAAAAAACATTTCATTAGTTGAGATTGTAATAATCAATCCTAACGTGAAGTGTTTTTTATTTGCCTAGAGATATATAAAGTAAGTTTAAGCTGAATATTCCGTCAACAGCATTCTCAACGATTAAAAAATACATTAACTGTAATAAAAAAAATTATCGGAAGTATTTCCCAATTAGGGACACCTTCCGATAACCTTATTATTAAACCGTTCCATTCATTATTAATAACAATTCACATTGATAACTACAAAACTTAAAATCCCTTTAAATGATACTAAATAAGACCAATTCGTTTAAAAATTGCGTCAACATTTCGAATGTGATAATGATAATCAAACGCTTCATCCAAATCTTCCTGAGTTAGTGCCGACATGATTTGTTCATCTGCTTCCAACAATGGTCGAAATTGAATCTGTTGATCCCACGAAATTGCGGTCTTAGGTTGAATCAAATCGTATGCGGCTTCTCTGGACATCCCGCTATCAATTAATTTAAGCAAAACTCGTTGACTATAGATAAGACCAAAAGTCCGACCCATATTTTTTTTCATGTTATCTGGAAATACAGTTAACTCTTTAATGATTTTTGTAAATCGACGTAACATGTAATCTAATAAAATAGTTGTATCGGGTAAAATAATACGTTCCGCAGAACTATGCGAAATATCACGTTCATGCCATAGTGTAACGTCCTCAAAAGCCGTCACCATATGACCTCGAATAACACGTGCTAATCCTGTAATATTTTCGGAGCCAATTGGATTACGTTTATGTGGCATGGCAGATGACCCTTTTTGTCCTTTAGCAAAGTATTCTTCAACTTCACGTGTTTCACTTTTTTGTAGTCCACGAATCTCTGTCGCCATTTTTTCAATTGACGTCGCAAGTAAGGCCATTTCTGATACATAGTTAGCGTGCAAGTCTCGCGGTAGGACCTGTGTTGAAATTTCTTGTGGCCTAATTCCAAGATGCTCACACACAAAAGTTTCAACAAACATTGGAATGTTCGCAAAAGTTCCAACTGCGCCACTTATTTTGCCCGCTTCAACTTCTGAGGCCGCAGCTTCAAAGCGAGTTTGATGGCGTTTCATTTCTGAATACCACAAGGCAATTTTTAGTCCAAAAGTTGTTGGTTCAGCGTGTACCCCATGCGTTCTCCCCATCATAACGGTATCTTTATACTCAACCGCCTTATCGGCTAAAACAGTCATAAATTCTTCAATATCCTTACGTAAGATATTGTTGGCCTGTTTTAAAATAGAACCATAGGCAGTATCAACCACATCAGTAGATGTTAACCCATAATGAACCCATTTACGTTCTTCTCCAAGAGATTCCGAAACGGCTCTTGTAAAGGCAACAACATCATGTTTTGTTTCTTGTTCTATTTCTAAAATACGATCAATATCAAAACTGGCATTTTTGCGAATTTTACCTGCATCTGCTGCTGGTACATGCCCTAACTCAACCCAAGCCTCGCTGGCTAAAATTTCAACCTCTAGCCACGCATTGTATTTATTTTCATCTGACCAAACAGCACCCATCTCAGCATTTGTATAACGATCAATCATTATTATCTTCCTCTCTTAATCCCAAATTTTTGTTTGATAAATATCTGTTGTTGCCTGTTCCAAATTGTTTGTTAAAACCGTTATATGGCCCATTTTTCGATTTTTTTTCACTTCTTCTTTACCATAAAAATGAAAATGCCATTGCGCTTTATTCTTAATCTCATTCAAGACTTTTGAAGTATGCTGCCCCAAAATATTAATCATAATAGCACCAGATAATAATTGCGGATTTGGCATTGGTAAATTGCAAATGCCTCGAATATGCGCTTCAAATTGTGATAGAGAACAAGCTTCCATCGTTAAATGCCCAGAATTATGGGGTCTGGGCGCTATCTCATTAACGTAAATACCTCCCGAATCTGAGATGAAAAATTCAATACCCATCGTTCCAACAGACAAACAGTCATCAGCAATTTTACTGGCAATCATTTCGATTTTTGTAGCCATTTCAACTGACAATAAACTTGGACAAAAACTTTCATGTAAAATATTGTTGCGATGTCGATTCTCAATAATTGGAAAGATACTTTGTTGTCCTAATTCATTCCTAGCAATAATAACGGAGACTTCACGATTAAATTGAACGAACCCTTCTAACACGCACTCACCATTTTGAAGAAGATTTATCGCTTCAGTTAAATTTTGAGCATTTTTCAGAATAACTTGCCCCTTGCCATCATACCCACCACGAACCGTTTTTAAAATGGCCGGATAGCCCATCATTTTGATTGCATCTTGTAACTCAACTGAATTTAGAATTACTTTAAACGGTGCAATTGGAAAATTACGTGCCGCTAAAAAACGTTTCTCACTAATTCTATCCTGAGAAATGCGTAATGCGGTTGATCCTTGCGGTATATAGCAGTAATGTTTTGCCATGTCAATCGTATCTGCATTCACATTTTCAAATTCAAAAGTCAAAACATCACACATTTTCGCAAGATTTATGATAGCACTTTCATCATCATAACTGGCGATAACCTGTTCATCAGCAACCTGAGCTGCAGGGCAGTCCTCTTCTGGATCCAAAATAATAACACGATAACCCATCTCTTTTGCAGATGTCGTCATCATTTTACCTAACTGTCCACCGCCTATGATCCCAATTATCTGTCCTGGTAATATTTTTTTAGTCAAGTAAATCACTACTTTCCAAGGATTTTTGACGAATCTGCAGTTGATATACTTTTAATGCATCATTTATTTTTGAATTATATAAACCACAAATTTTTGCGGCAAAAATACCAGCATTTGTTGCACCGGCTTTACCAATAGCCATAGTTGCCACCGGCGTTCCTGCTGGCATTTGCACAATTGATAATAAAGAATCCATCCCACTCAGTGCGTGAGACTGTACGGGTACGCCTACCACAGGGAGGCTCGTTGAAGAGGCAATCATGCCGGGTAGATGCGCGGCACCACCGGCACCTGCGATAATGACCTTATAACCATTTTCCTCCGCACTCATCGCAAATTCAGACATCTCAGCTGGCATTCGATGCGCCGAGATAACCTTCTTATCATATGTAATTTTAAGCTCATCTAATATATTAGCCGTAAATACCATTGTGGTCCAGTCAGAAATTGAGCCCATTACAATTGCTACCTCTGCCATTAGATTACCTCCAATTTTAATAAGCCTATCTTATCAGCAACTAAGCATTGTGTCAAAGCAAAAAAAGGATAATATCTAAAATATAATAAAAATAGTTCGTATTTTAATGGTTATATTACACCAATTTATTTTTAATATTTCTTTTTAACAAAAAATAAACGACACCAACCGGCATCGTTTATTTATCTATTTGTAAATCCGTATATAGCTGTAGCTTACTTCTAGAGTTTAAAACAATTGACTTCTTACCATCGGAAAAATAAAATGAAAGCCCAAATCTTCTCAGTTTAACTTTTTTAATTTCAGAAATTTCAATCGTTTCATTATATTTTCGAATAACTTTTGTCAATTTGATATTTTTATCGTCAATTATTAATTTTCGGCTTAAAATCTGAATGACCGATATAATAAGAAAAATAAGAAATAAAATAATTGTCCAAATCTGTATCGTTGTAATCTCTAACCATAGTAATAAACTACTCAATAATATACAAAATGTCCATGACCATAAAATAACCGTTTTTGCTAGTTCAGGCTGGTAAAAATATGTTTTTTGATGTCTTTGCATACGCGTTATCCCTCTCCGCCAATCTAAGATAATTTATTCATGTTTAAAGTCTAACATAACTAAACAGTTATTTTTAAATTTTTACAAAAAAAAGATGAAACCTTAAGTTTCATCCATTTTAATGATTATTTGATTACTAAGAAACGATCGTCATCAGACATAAAATCTTTATCGCCTGCTACTGCTTCAATTGAACCAAATGGCATTTGTGCACGTAATTCCCAGTTTTCTGGAATATTAAATGCATTTCTAATTTCAACATCGATAAGTGGATTGTAATGTTGTAAGCTTGCGCCAATACCATTTTCGGCTAATGCCGTCCAAACACTTTGTTGAGCGCCGCCCAAACCTTGTTCTGCCCATACTCTGAAGTTATCAGCGTATAATGCAAAATCTTTTTCGTTTTGAGCAATAACACTAGTATCTATAAAGTATAAGACCGTTCCAAATCCGGCACGGAATGAAGCAATTTTTTCTTGTGTTTTTTTGTAAGCATCTGCATTAGGCACTTCAGATTCAAGACGTTTTTCAACAATATCCCAAACTTTATCTGAGTTCTTACCGAATAAAACAGCTGCTCTGATTGATTGGTTATTAAATGAAGTTGGTGATTGCTTAACAGCACCTTCGATAACACTGCTAATTTCGTCTGGTGTTTGACTTACATTTTCACCTAAAGCATAGATTGTGCGACGTTGTTCCATAAGATCTAATAATTGAGTTTTCATAGTTAAGTTCTCCTTCTCTAATTGAATATACTTAGTATATCACTTACTTTTAATAAGTAAAGTGATAAATGTTATTTTTTTATTTATACGGAGCACACATAGGTTCTTACGCGTTGATGTAGCAACATTCTTAGCGCCATCCGTTTAATTCAAAAAATATAAAAGAACAACAACTTTAGATAGACTAGTCCAGGATATAAAAATTCAGGATACATTATTGATAAAAAAAGAAACCCACTATTAAATAGCAGATTTCTTGTAATACTTTCATCAACAATACTTATAATAATAAATTATGACTGTTTAGACATCTAATTTATTAATAAGTTAGATATAATTCAATTCATTAGACTCTGGGTTTACGCTTGCCCCAATATTGGAAATAGTCCGTTCTTAACGAGCCGTTATATAATTTTCGTTTTTTTGACGCCCTTGATCCATAAAACTCTTCAAAAGTTAGGTCGCTTGTTAAAATATATTTACTCCAAGTTGGCATTTGTTTATAAACAACACCCATCTGTTTATATAAGACACGAACAGATTCAGTATCACTCAATCGTTCACCATATGGCGGATTGGCAACTAAAACACCATTTTCTTTTTCAGTCGTGAAATCTTTTGCGGCGAGTTGCTTAAACTCAATACTATCTAAAACGCCTGCCTCGGCTGCATTCTTTTTAGCAATTTCAATCATGCCGGCATCAATATCATATCCTGCAATATCTAAAACAACATCAAGATTTGCTTCACCTTTTGCCGTTTCTCTTAATCGGTCGAAGAGTCCTTTTTCAACAAAATCCCAATCTTCAAACACAAAGTAGCGACCAATACCTGGTGCAATATTGTGCCCAATCAATGCTGCTTCAATTGGAATTGTTCCCGAACCACATACTGGATCAACGAATGGTTTATCCGGGTACCAATTTGTTAACATAACTAGAGCGGCAGCCATATTTTCTTTTAATGGTGCGTAACCCTTTTCAACACGATAGCCACGTTTAAATAAACTGCTACCTGTCGTATCAAGCGTTAAAAGAACATTATCTTTATTAATAGCAACTTCTAATGGGTATTTAGCTCCTGTTTCAGGTAGACGCGTAGTTCGATGATAAACATCGCTTAATTGATCAACAATTGCTTTTTTAACAATCGCTTGTGCATCTGGCACACTATAAAGTGTTGATTTTTGAGATTTACCTTGGACGGGGAACTCCGCATCCAAGGGTAAAAATTTATCCCAAGAGATTGCCTTTGTTTGTTCAAATAGATCATCAAAAGTAGTGGCAGTAAATTCGCCGACAATAATCTTAACGCGATCAGCACTCCTCAACCAGAGATTAGTGTTAATTACATCTTCCATCGTTCCTTCGAAACGAACACGACTGTTTTCAACTTGGACATTGTAGCCCATATGTTTAAGTTCATTTCCAACAATTGACTCAATACCGCTGGCTGCGGTTGCCAATAATTTAAAAGTTTCCATTTTGCACCTTCACTATAATTTAATTTTTTTAATAAAAAAAACTAGGATAAAAGAAAATCCTTCATCCTAGTTCATCCTGAAATCATGTAAATTTCTATAAGCCATGTTTTGTACGTCATCCATCTCAGGCGATGAAATCAGTGGTAATCATCTATCTCCAGATATTATCTGCCCCCATGATTTGTTCATTTCCGTCATGAAGCGCCCCTACCAAAGTTTGGGTTGCCTACTCGTGGGGTTTACCGCGTTCCAGCAATACCGTTTCCAATATTGTATCGTCTCTGTGGCACTTTACAGATTACTTTGACATAGCCGAAGCCTTAGTCATTTTATCCGCCGTTACCCGAAGGTACCTTGGCTTATTTTTTCACCAAGCACGAACACTACAAGCATCTCAGCTTGTGCAAGCATGGACTTTCCTCAGCCTAACTTAATAGACCGCAATTACCCGAAATTTACACTGAATCTATATTACTACATCATTCAATTAATTTAAAATTGATTTCTAGAATTTTCATTTTCATCTAGTTGAGCACCAAATACGCGACGTTCCAAATTTGATAAACGTTTAAGAATATCCATATTTGAAGTTGTAGACGTTGTTTGAGTTGTTTGTGAACTCTTACCCACAGTTACCTGTTTCGTAAGTTCATCAACTTGCGCAATTAGACGATCATTTTCTTCTTGAACTTTTTTGACTTCTTTATCAAAGGTTTCGTAATCTTTAATAACGTCATCAAGAAATTCGTCAACTTCTTTAGAATCATATCCACGCATTTTTGTTTCAAAATGCTTTTGTAGGATATCTTTAGGTGAAAAATTAACATCCGTCATATTCGTACACCTCATCACTAATTTCTCATAAATAATGTTAATACTCGTTTATTATAGCAGAATTATTCAATAATTCAAATGATTATTTCGTTCTTCTTCAATTTCACTTGCAACATCCTCTAATTCCATGAAATCTATCATACGTAACCGATACTCTTTTGATTCTTTGACATTTTTAATTTTTAGCAAATCAAATTTTGTTTTACCCTCATTTTCTGGATCATATACTAGTAAAGCACCATCTGTATGCTCAATCATAAATGATTGATAATTCTTTAATTGTTGTGGCGACTGATAAACATCATTACTAACGTAGCCAGAGAAATCAACTTTATTTAAAATTTGACTCAAAACTAGTTTTTTATCGTCTTTCCAATTGTTACCAAACTCTTTGAATGGTAACATAAGCGATACTTTAAAGTCCGGATAATCTGTTTGCATATCCAAACAGATTTGTGCCGTCCATTGTTCAATGCCAAGTTGAGGTCCAGTTATAACCCACTCCAACCCATTTTCTATTTCATTAATAATATTTTTTTTGATTGCACTTTTTATTATGGTTATTTTAGGGTCGTTTTCGTTAAAAATACCCAACTCATATGTTCGATAACCGGTCACCCATAAACGTTTCATAATTAATTAGGCATCCTTTCCTTATATTAAGAATATGTTACCAAATCCTTTAAAGCTATTAAATTATATCACTTATTGTTATAATATTTTAGATTGGAGTGTGAGATAATCGTGAGTATTAACTATCCGAATGGGAAAATTTATGAACAATCACCTTTAAATACGCCAAAAAAATCAAATCTATTGTTATTTGGTAAACGAGGCATGTCATTGGAAGATGATATTAACGCAAGCAATGCATTTTATCTTGCTAATAACGTCGCCGTCATCCATAAAAAACCAACGCCTATTAAAATTGTAAAAGTTGATTACCCTAAACGAAGTGCAGCTGTCATTAAAGAAGCCTACTTTCAAACGGCGTCGACGACAGATTATAATGGTATTTACAATGGCCACTATTTAGATTTTGAGGCAAAGGAAACCAAAAATAAAACATCGTTTCCCTTGAGTAACTTTCATGAACACCAGATTGAACACATGAAAGCTTGCGTGTTACAAAAAGGAATTAGTTTTGTTATAATAAAGTTTGCAACCTTGGATAAGCTATACTTGTTACCATCAAAAACACTTCTTACCTACTGGGATCAACAGAATAAAGATGGTCGTAAATCAATTCCATTGAAAACGATTCAAACTGAAGGATTCGAACTACAATATACTTTAAATCCGGTTATCCCCTATTTAAAATACGTTGATAAAATGATAGAGCATCTATAACTAAGGCTTTATGTAATTAAAGGAGAATTTTATTTATGGCAGCAGCTGATAATAAAGGTAAAACTCGCGTTGCGCGACGTGAACAAGAATTAAATACTAACAAAAAAGGAAAAACGGGGAAACCCACTAAGAAAAAACTTTTTAAACGTATTTTTCTTAGTCTAATTGGTTTATTCGTTGTTGGTGTAATCGCAAGTGTTGGCTTGTTTTTCTACTACGCAAAAGATTCACCCAAAATAACGTCAAGTAGTTTAGAAAGCACACCGGCTAGTGTTATATACGCTAAAAATGATGAGGTCATTACGACTCTTGGAACCTCAAGAGTCTATGCCGAATCTTCCGATATTCCGCAAACATTGAAGGATGCGATTGTCTCTATTGAAGATAAACGTTTTTACAAACATAATGGTGTTGATCCCGTTCGAATTGCGGGGGCAGCATTGGCAAATGTTACCGGAGGTTCAGCTGGACTACAAGGCGGTAGTACTTTAACACAACAACTTATTAAACTGTCCGTCTTTTCAACGAAAGCATCTGATCAAACCATGAAGCGAAAGGCGCAAGAAGCGTGGTTAGCTCTTCAAGTTGAGCGTAAATACAGCAAATCTCAAATACTAACATTCTATGCTAACAAAGTATTTATGGGTAATGGTGTCTATGGTATGCAGACCGCTTCAAACTACTATTTTGGTAAAAAATTAGATAAACTAAATATCGCACAAATTGCAATGCTTGCTGGAATTCCTAATGCGCCATCATCTTACAATCCTTATGCTCACCCAAAATACTCAAAGGAACGACGAGATGAAGTTATTGATGCCATGGTATCAAATGACAAAATATCAGCAAGTGATGCAAGTACAGCAAAAGCGACACCAATTACTTCCGGATTGAGAACGTCTCATTCCGCTGAAAAAGATACTTATAATGCTAAAATTTCTGATTCATATTTAAAAGAAGTCATTCAAACAGTTAAAGATAAAGGTTTAGATCCTTACAATAGTAGCCTTAAAATTCATACCAACTTAGATTTAGATGCCCAAAAACGACTTTACGATATAGCTAACACAGACGATTATGTTAACTATCCCGATGATAAAATGCAATTGGCCGTTACAATGGTTGATTCAAAAACGGGTGCCATATCTGCCATGATTGGTGGACGTAAACAAACAAATGTAACATTCGGATACAATCGTGCCGTGGCAACGAGTCGAAGTAACGGTTCAACTATGAAGCCAATTATGGATTTTGCTCCCGCTATTGAGTATTTGAACTACCCTACAAATCAAAAAGTTAATGATACAAAATATTACTACCCTGATGCAAGTACGAAAGAGTTAAACGATTTTGATCATGGTCATCTAGGTACAATGACAATGAGAAGTGCGTTAGTTCAATCACGTAATATCCCTGCTATTCGAACGCTTGAAGCAGTTGGGTTACCACAGGCACAAACGTTTGTTAAAAAACTTGGTATTTCAAAGGATCAAGTTGAGACTTATTCATCTGGTATTGGTGGTAACATATCAACTACGCAAAATGCTGAAGCCTATGCGGCCTTCGCAAACGGTGGTACTTACCGTAAAGGGTCTTATATTTCAGATATTGTAAAAAAAGATGGTACTGTTTTAAATTATTCTAGTTCAGGTAGTAGAGCCATGAAAATCTCAACGGCTTACATGATTACAGACATGCTTAAAGGCGTTATTGACAGTTCTAGTGGTACAGGTACGGCAGCACAAATTCCTGGACTTTATCAAGCTGGTAAAACCGGAACAACTGATTATCCTTCTAACGTTGCTTCTAAATTCCCATCAAACGCGGCCATGGATTCATTGTTCTCTGGTTATACTAAGAATTACTCTATCTCAGTTTGGACGGGATACGATTCTCCGTTAGTTGCAAATAATTACTTGGATGTGACTTCTCAACATATAGCTACAGGTATTTATAAAAACTTAATGCAATATGTTTCTCAATCTGTTTCAAATTCGGATTGGACAAAGCCTTCTGACGTTTATCTAAATCATGGTGAATTATCTTTAACTGATTCATCCACTGATACAACGACATCTGACGATAGTTCATACGATATCCCTGAAATGTCGAGTGCATCTAGTTTAAGTAGCAGTAGTAGTTCAAGTTCTTCTGAAAAATCAAGTAGTAGCGAACCAGAAAGTAGTTCAAGTTCAGCTGCTAGTTCAAGTTCAGCTCCTAAAGAATCAACAAGTACAAGTAGCTCAGCTTCATCCGCTTCTAATTAAAAAACGACAATATTTAGTTTAAAAACTAAATATTGTCGTTTTTTATTTTTATACTTTTTTTAATTTGACCAATGATAAAGTGGAATTTCTGGTTTATCGTTGGTCTTTTTTGATATATCATTGCTATTTACATCGTTTGAAAAGTTTCGTTGTTGTCTTTTTTCTTTATCTTTTTTAACATCCTGACTTGTCTTAATATGCTTCTTTTCCCAATTTAATAGAATTCTATCCATGTATTTCAAACTATATGCCTGATTTAATATGGCTTCCTTAAGCGCCATTAAGATGAGCTCTGGCTTGTAGTGATCTTGATCAATCCACATACTAATACTTTCTAACTCCATTGGCGATAAAGGACGCCCAAATTCAACTTCAATTTTCTCGTAGACGTCTTTTCGAGAATTATTTTTTTCAATAACCTCAACCTTTTCTTGTGTTCGCTGGTTTAAATTATTCAATTTTTCATATAATGCATTAAAATTAAATTGATCAGTACTATATCCATTAGGGTCATCAATCGTTTTAATTGAAATTATTTTTTTTTCGATTAGTTTTTGCAATAACGTATACGTTTCTTGGGTGGTTACGCCCATTTGACTGGCTATCTGATTCGTATCTGGAAATTTATTACCAGCCTGATTAAAACTTAGTAGATGAATCAAAAAAATTAGTTCATCACTTGTTAATCCAATTTTTCGATAATTTTGTAAAATTAAATTGGAAATATGTGTCTCTCCTGCCTCTAAAAATTGACTCATAAATTGGTCCATAGTAAACCTCCTTCTTTATAGCAAAAGAACCTTAAACATTTTCGTGTTAAGGTTCTTTTTATCTACTTTATGGATAAATACGGTTTAATAAACGTGGGAATGGGATGGCTTCTCGAATATGCTCTTCACCTGTAATCCAAGTTGTTGCACGTTCTAGGCCAAGGCCAAATCCTGAATGAGGCACGCTACCATATCTTCTAAGATCCAAGTACCATTCGTAATCTTTTTCATTAAGTCCAGCTTTTTTAATTTGTGCAGTTAAGTTATCTAAATCCGTTTCACGTTCTGAACCACCAATAATTTCGCCGTAACCTTCAGGTGCTAATAAATCAGCACAGATAACAACGTCTTCTCTTGTTGGATGTGGTTTCATGTAAAATGGTTTGATTGCTTTAGGGTAGTTTAAAACAAATACTGGCATGCTAAAATGTTCTGCCAAATAAGTTTCTTCAGGAGATCCGAAATCATCGCCCCATTTAGTATCAGGGAATTCACCAGAATTTTGTAACAACTCAACGGCTTCATCGTACGAAATTTTAGGGAACGGTGTTTTTGTATAACTTTTCAAGACTTCTTTATCTCTTTCGAGAATATCTAAGGCATAGTCACAGTTATCTAAAACACTTTGTACTAAAAAGGCAATATATTGTTCTTGCACTTCCAGACTTTGTTCTTGATGCATAAATGCCATTTCGGGTTCAATCATCCAAAATTCAATCAAATGACGTCTTGTTTTAGATTTTTCAGCTCTAAAAGTTGGCCCAAATGAGAACACTTTACCGAAAGCCATTGCGCCGGCTTCTTCATATAATTGACCTGATTGTGATAAATAAGCATCTTTATCAAAATATTTAGTATGAAAGAGTTCAGTAGTCCCTTCTGGTGCGCTACCAGTTAAAATGGGAGCATCAATTTTTATAAATCCTTCTTTATTGAAAAATTCATATGTTGCACGAATAATTTCATTTCTAATTTGCATAACGGCATATGGTTTCGTTGAACGTAACCATAAATGACGATGATCCATTAAAAATTCAGTTCCATGTTCTTTGGGTGTAATTGGATAATCTTGACTTTCACCAACTAATTCAAGAGATTTTACTTCAATCTCGTAACCAAATGGAGAGCGTTTATCTTCATGAATTTCGCCGACTACATACAGACTAGATTCTTGATGTAATTCTTTTGCCATCTCGAAAGTTTCTTCACTGACATTACTTTTTACAACAACGCCTTGGAAAAAGGCACTTCCGTCTCGTAATTGTAAAAATGCGATTTTACCACTAGATCTTTTATTGGTAAGCCAAACACCAATTTTTACTTCTTCATCTACATGGTTTTTAGCATCAATTATACTAATTGTTTTCAATAAACTTCCTCCTCATTACGATCTGAGTTTCAAGATCGATTCATTCCTTTTATAATATCATTAGTCGGATATGTTAGTCCATAAGACAATTAGATATTTTCGACGGATTTCAAAACTTTTCCATCTGAAAATTGGATTGTCTCATAACTAAGTTCTTTCTTCTTATTCAAATAGCTGACTTCCCACGCAGGCACATCATTGTATATACCAAGTCCAATATTTAATATTTTACTTGGACTCTTTTTATCCCAGATATAAGTCAAAATATCATTCTTCGACTTCCCATTTGCTTGCGTTAGAACCTTAACCTTGCCACCCTTTTGAGCAACAATCACATAAATTTTTTTATTTGCTTTTGTTGTTCCTGCAACGGTGAAATAAGTCGCGTCTCTATTATATCTATAAAATTCTGATTCTTTGTCTAAATTTGCATACTTTTTAGCAATTGTAACGGCCTCTTTTTCAGCAGTAACCATTGGCGATTTTGCCCGGCTGTACAAGATGAAAGCTCCTACTACAATAACAACTATAGCGCCAAGTATGGAAAGAAACATAATATTTTTTGATTTCTTTTGGGATCTTTGCATGTCTAATTTCTCCCGTCTTAATTTTATATTATTCCATTATACCAGACATTCATTGTGTCAAATAGCCATCACGATTAACCAAAAAATCCGTCTAAATCGTTAATAATATCCGACAATGGTTCGTTGAATATCGGTAGTTTGTCCGGCAACACACCAATCATTTGTTCGCCATAACTTTGGTTAACTAACCGACTATCTAAAACAACCATTACCCCTTTATCCGTCGATGTTCGAATTAATCTCCCGAAACCTTGCTTAAGCCTCATTGTAGCCCTTGGCAATGAGTATTCACTGAATACATCCCTGCCTTGTCCTTCAAATTCTTTTTCTTTCGCCTTAACGTTCAAAGATTCCGGTGATTCAAATGGCAACCGTGTCACAACTAATAACTCTAATCTGTCATTAGGTAAATCGACACCTTCCCAAAAACTACCGGTCCCCAATAAGATTGCGTCTTTACCTAACAAGAAACGTTTTGTTAATTTTTCAGGCCGTCCTGTAATTCCTTGCACTAACAGTTCGCGGTCAATATGTAGTCCTTTTTTCGCTAATAACTCGTATACGTTTGCAATTGTTTCAAGCGAATTAAAAAGAATCAAGGTTTGTCTACGTTGTGCCTTTATCAATTGATAAATTGAATCTGCCAAATATGATTCATACATTTCTTTCGATGATCGAACATCAATCGAATCATTTGCTATATACAATTCAGCTTGTCTACTATAATCAAAAGGACTACCCAGTTTTTCTATTTTATAATTATCTTCTTGAATATCTAATTGGTCAACAATATAATTTTTGTTTCCGGGTAGTAGCAGTGTCGCCCCAGTAAACGTTAAATGATTAAAATGTCGATAAATTGAGTCGGACAGAAAATGAGTCGAATCCGCTAAACTAAATTCAAATTGCATTTTATCTGTTTGCCCATTAATCGGAAAACTTAACCAAAGTACTTTTTCATTCAATTTAGTTTCATTCTGGTCGAATACATTCCAAACCTTAATTTCAGTGAATAACTGTTTAAAAAATCTATGAACTCGATTTAAAAGTTGATTCTCATCTCGGCCAATCTGTTGTTGTTTTTTTGCCGCAATATAACGATTTTGCAGAATGCCATCGCTTTTTTCTAATAGAAGGACCATCTTTGAAACAGATTCAATTGCTATCTTATTTCTATTAATTAAATCAGCCAATTCCGTTGATTTTAAAATAAGTGCTTTATCATTTGTTTCATTTTTATTAACGGCATTTCTATTAATTCGTCGCCCATATTCCCTTGTGAACTGTCTAATCAACGTATCAATTGATTCACGTAACTTTCTAATATCGGCTAGTAACTGCCTGTTTTCGCCGACTGTCAAAAAATTAATTTCCATTAAATTATTAAACGAAAATTTCTGTGAACTTTGAATACTCGTTAAGAGTGAATCACATAAATTAATGATCTTCCAAAAGCGAATTCGCCCTTTATTTGCTTGTAATGCAACATCGGCCAGATGTTGTGCTTCGTCCACGATTAATTCAGGCGTATTTATCGTACGGTCTGAATTAAATAAATCAGGATGTTTCATTAAAAAGGCATGATTTGTAAAAACAATTGACGTTGATTCAACTTGCTTGTATAGCACATTAATAAAATCGACTTCAAAAAATTGATCGGTTAACATTAAACTTCCGACACCGCGATGTTTAATTTGATTAAAAATAGGATTTTGATAACTCGAAAGTCTTAACTCATCTAGGTCACCTGTCTTAGTAGCAGCTAACCATACCAAAATTCGGATTTTCATTAACGCTATCTGTCCAGACGTTTCCTTTTGAGTTAATTCTTTTTTAAACTCTGCCAGATTAATATAATGGTTACTTCCTTTTAGACTTATTGCCGACGTTCGAAAAGGTAACAACTTATTCAATAAGGGTAAGGACTGATTCATTAACTGAGTTTGAAGTAAGGTTGTTGCGCTACTAATAACAATTTGTTTTTGCTTTTGAGCATAGTAAGCAGCGGGAATTAAGTACCCAAGTGTTTTGCCAATTCCCGTTGGCGCCTCAATAATTAGCGTTCGTTCACGACTTTTCAAGTGGTTCGCGATTAAATCCATCATTTTAGCTTGTTCTGATCGCCAGCTCAACTGTGGTTCAATTATTTTTTTCTTATCGGTTTCATTTTCGGGATACTCATAATTAATTAAATTAAATGTCTGTTGTTTACTGCGCTGTAGAACAAGCCCACCAACAATGTGTTGCTCATCTGATAATCTTTCTTGGTTCGCTTGCTTTATGGCATATGCGTCAGTAAATAACTCTTTTGTGTCTCTTAACAAAAATGAACTCAATCGATTTATTTCAAATAAAGTTTCGCTTGGAATTTCCTCAAGGCGCTTCAATAAATAAATAAATAATTCGGCGGTTACGTGGGCATCACTATCGGCGTGATGCGGATTTTCATGAGTTAGATTCAAGTACTGACTTAAATCTTTCAATTTAAAGCTGGGCGATGTTGGTAATAAAATCTGACTAAGTTGTACAGTATCAATTCCCTTAATCGTTAATGCGGGATAGCCAACCCTCTCCAGTTCGCTATTAATAAAAGGTAAGTCAAAATTAATATTATGCGCAACAAAAACAGTATCCTGAAGTATCGCATAAATGGTTGCAGCGACATCTTCAAAATAAGCGGCTTTTCTAATTTGGCGGTTCGTGATACCGGTTAACTCCGTGATTGCTTTTGGAATTGCCATCCCAGGATTAATATCAAATGAAAAAGAATTTATTATTTTATTTTTTTGAACCAAAACGCAGCCAAATTGGATCATTCGATCGCCTTTTTTTAGATTCGTTCCGGTCGTTTCGATATCCACTACGGCGTAAATCGTATTTTTATTCATTGCAGTCTATCACCAGTCTTTTTAAGTTAACGCTTCTATGTAATTCATTTTACCATATTGCTTAATAAATCCTATAATAAACCCCAAATCATTATAAATTTCCTAAGTTCATCCAACGCATTATAGCCATAACGCTAATTTTAATGTATGATAATGGAAGTAAATTTATCCGGAGAGGACTCTTTTTTTGAACAATTCATCAGATAATTTAATGCCAAAATCAATTGGCACAAGTCATGCAAAAATTATACTAATCGGCGAACACTCCGTTGTTTATAGTCAACCGGCCATTGCGTTCCCTTTATCGAACGTAAAAATATCCGTTACCACAGAGGCCGTAGCCGATAAACAGTGGATCACAAGTCGTTTTTATAGCGGTGAAATTAAAAATGTTCCTATGAATATGCACGGTATAAAAAAAGTCGTTCATTATATTCTTAGTTTATTAAACAAACAAAAACAATCTTTCAAATTAACGATTGAAAGTGAAATTCCTTCCGAACGTGGGATGGGGTCTTCTGCGGCAACAATTATTGCCATTATTCGAAGCCTTTATGCTTTTTTTAATACTGAAATTAGTCGTGAAGAACTTCTGTTTATTGCCAACATTGCGGAGACGACCACTCATGGTTCTCCAAGTGGAATTGATGCAGCAACCACAAGCAGTCATGAACCGATTTGGTTTATTAAACACAAAGAGGCGTACTCCGTTCCATTGAATATAGAGGCCACTTTAGTGGTTGCGGATACAGGTATTAAGGGACAAACGGGTTTAACAGTTGGACAAGTGCGAGATCGTGTCTTATCAAGTCCCGACGCAACTGAAAAAATAATTGCCGAATTAGGTCAACTAACGAGCATGGCTAAGTCCCAAATTACAACTGACGATGCCATCAGTTTAGGACATACCTTAACCAGATCACATGAATTATTAAAAGATCTAGGAGTCAGTCATCCAAAATTAGACTTTCTCGTTGAAACTAGCCTGTCAAATGGGGCTTTAGGTGCCAAGCTTACTGGTGGCGGTGGCGGTGGTTGTATGATTGCCCTAGTTAAAACACCAGAAGAAGCTATAAATTTAAGCCATCTTTTGAATCGAAATGGTGCTATTTCGACCTGGATTCAACCCCTCACGAAGGAGTCTCAAGACATTGAAAAATAAAGTTTCGGCTCGAGCACATACTAATATTGCGCTCATTAAATACTGGGGTAAACAAGACCCAGATTTAATTATTCCTTACAATAATAGTCTCTCTTTAACATTAGAACATTTTTATACAGATACTACCGTCACTTTTGATGACACGTTATCTGAAGATACCTTCTTTTTGAACGATCAGCGTATAAATGATAAAAAAGTGTTTCATTTTTTAGATCTCGTTCGAGAGAAAGCACAAAAAAATGTTTTTGCCAAAGTAGAATCAACAAATCACGTCCCAACCTCGGCTGGACTTGCATCTTCAGCTAGCGCATACGCTGCCTTAGCTCTCGCAGCTAGTTCGGCAATTGGCTTACAATTAACTAAACGAGAATTGTCACGCTTAGCACGACGTGGTTCTGGTTCAGCTAGTCGTTCTATTTTTGGTGGACTCGTTGAATGGGAAAAAGGGCACAACGATGAAGATTCTTTTGCCGTCCCAATTGAAGAAAATGTTACTTGGGATATCCAAATGATTGCCATCATGATTAATAGTCATGAAAAAGAAATTGATTCTCGTTCTGGCATGCAACATTCCGTGGATACATCCCCTTTTTATCACGACTGGGTCAAAACTACCGAACAAGATTTAATTAATATGAAGGATGCTATTTCGAAAAGGGACCTTGCCAAGGTCGGCCAAATTGCTGAAAATAACGCTATGAAAATGCACGCAACAACCCTTAGTGCTAATCCAAGTTTCACTTATTTTAATCCAGATAGTATTCGCGCAATGGATGCCGTAAAGAGCCTACGTAAAAGTGGTATTACCTGTTATTTTACAATGGATGCCGGCCCTAACGTTAAAATTATTTGTTCTAAAGCCGAAACACCTTATATTTTAAATAAACTAAGCCCTCTTTTTGGCGCAGATAATCTTTTAGTCGCCAAACCAGGACCAGGAGCAACGATTATCTAGCGTTACCTGGATTGAAAGGAATTGAGTTATTTGATAACCGCTAAAGCACCAGGAAAACTTTATATTGCGGGAGAATATGCAATTGTTGAACCCGGATCACCGGCAATTATCGTCGCCATCGATCAATTTGTGACAGTCACAATTAAAGAAAGTAAAGAAACTGGTAGTATTTCATCGGAACAATATCAAGAAAATTCTTTATCTTGGCATCGACGAGGAAACAAAATCATTTTTGATAACCGGGATAACCCTTTTCATTACATATTATCCGCAATACGTTTAACAGAATTGTACGCACAGTCTACTGGAAAACAGATGGTTAATTATCATGTCAATATTGATAGTGATTTAGATAGTACTGACGGTAAAAAATATGGCCTAGGTAGTTCTGCTGCGGTAACCGTAGCCACTGTTAGAGCCCTTTCGTTATTTTATAACTTAAAATTAACAGATGATGCTCTCTTTAAGTTGGCGTCTATGGCCCACCTAGATGTTCAAGGAAATGGCTCACTCGGGGATATCGCCGCAAGCGTCTACGGAGGTTGGATTGCTTACCATTCATTTGACCGGGACTGGTTAAGGATTATGAGACAAGATACACCATTAGTTGACCTGTTAACGATGAGCTGGCCAATGCTTTCCATTGAGCGTCTAGAACAACCTCATGACCTCGAATTGTTAATTGGTTGGACTGGTTCTCCGGCTTCAACATCTATTTTTGTAGATAAAATGGCTCTTTTTAAAGGAAAACAAAAATCAAAATACCTTAAATTTTTAAAAGATTCAAAAAAATGCGTAACCGCCATGATCAAGGGGTTTGAATTAAACGATTCTGTAACTATTCAAAAAGAAGTAACGCATAATCGCTTAATTTTACAACGTTTGGCCTATGCCAGTCAGATTATTATTGAGACTGACGCTTTGACTGCTCTCTGTGATTTATCAGAATCACAGTACGCCGCCGCAAAGACATCAGGTGCGGGTGGTGGTGATTGCGGAATTGCCCTGGCAACTTCCAAAACAAATCGCAGCGAATTATTTAGCGATTGGTTAAATAATGACATCCAACCTCTCGACATCAAAGTAACGTTATTAAATTAAGAAAGTAAGGAGTTCACTCATGAATAAAGACGCTAATTTAATTCAAAGTCATAGAAAAGATGAGCATGTGTTTATTGCAGAAAAACTATTCACTGAAGAATCGAATAATCAATTAAACGAAATTAAACTTATTCCTTCAAATCTTCCTGAACTTTCCGTAAACGACATTCAATCAAATGTTGAACTCCCTGATTTTTCTTTTAAATCCCCTTTTTATATTAACGCCATGACTGGTGGCAGTGAGCGGACAGGTATTTTGAATCAACAACTAGCTGAAGTTGCGGCGATTACTAATACAACAATCGCGACGGGGTCTCAAAGTGTCGCTTTGAAAGACCCTTCCGTTGCACACACATTTAAAGTGTTACGTGAAAAAAATCCAAACGGAATTATCTTTTCCAATTTGAGCGCAAATGCTACCCTAGACCAAGCAAAAAAAGCCATCGATATGATTGATGCTAACGCAATCCAAATTCACATCAATGCTGCTCAGGAGATAGTTATGCCAGAAGGTGAACGTGAATTTTATTGGTTAAAAAATATCGAGACACTTGTAAATAAGCTTGAAGTTCCCGTTATTGTCAAAGAAGTCGGTTTTGGGATGTCCCATGAAACAGTAAGAAAACTATCTGATATTGGCGTCCGTTATGTTGATATTTCTGGTCATGGCGGTACAAATTTTGCGATGATTGAAAATGAACGTAGACATAATAAAGATTTTTCTTTTCTCAAAGACTGGGGTCTGTCAACTGCTGAAAGTCTTATTGATACAGGCTCATTTCAAAATAACTTAACCATCTTTGCTTCAGGCGGTGTTCGCACACCGTTAGATATTGTAAAATGTTTAGTTTTGGGTGCAAAAAGTGTTGGTTTATCAGGAACATTCTTACATGTTCTTAATAAACAAGGTCAAGACGCCTTAACAGAAACTATTTTTGACTACCAAACAAAAATTAAAATGCTTATGACGCTACTTGGTGTCAAAAAGATAACCGATTTAACAGGCGTCAGATATATTTTATCGTCTGAGTTACAAAATTTTAAAAACCAAAAACAATAAAAAAACTTTAAATCGTTGTTAGCAAAGGCTAACTGATTTAAAGTTTTTTTATTACTTATTCTGTTTAGTAACTTTCCTGTTAATTACAAAATAGAAAATAACAGACGCAATGATAAACAGACTACCCTCAAATTCGTATAGAATCATTGTATTTGTTTTAATTGAAAACTGCGATTGTCCAATAGCTGTCCCCAATAACCCACCAACCAAAAACGATCCCGTATAAATTAACAAATTATTCCAAATAATAAGTTTATTTGATTGTTTAATAAATTTCTGATTTCGAATTTGTTTACTAACCCCCACAACCCAAATGTAAGTTGCAAGAGCAACGCCGGCGATTACTGCTAACAACCCAATTGTTTGTTGCAAGTGCCGACGAATCCATGAATGGTTAGTTAAAATAAGATCTGCCTTAACTTGTTTAGAAACAGTTGTATTAGCTAATTTTGAAGTTAATGTTGGCTTCGTCATTAAATCCTTTGAATCAAGTATAATGTTTGCATTTTCTGCCTTTAATTTACTTGGATTAGCGTCTGACATTGCAATAAAAATTTGATTATCTAACTCAGAATTGTATTTATCTCCCATAATCCCGATAACAGCAACATATTGACCATTTAATTTATAATATTGCTGGTGAAATGGTGAATACAGCGTCTTGCTAACGTTTCGCCCTACCACAGCAACTGGCACCTCTGACAAGAAATCATTGCTTGAGAAAAAAGTCCCAGAAACCATAGGCGGCTGTTCATAACTACCTTTCGCGTAAAAATAAGAAACATTTTTCTTATTTTTCACCTGATAATGGATTTGAAAATCAGATATTTTTTTTGAATTAACTAATGTCGTATTATAGTTATCCAAATTTTGTTCCTTTGTTTTAAGAACATAAGCATTTTCAGAAAGATTATGGTTATCTAATTTTGTAATTAAATCCTTTTCCTGCATCTTAAAAAATAAAAAAGTAGTGAAAAATGTGAGTAATAAAATAACCACTATGAATATGTATCGTCTTCGCATCATGAACTCAGTTACCCCTTAACTTTTAATGTACACCCAATGCCATCTTCGCGTATCTTGACATACGATCAATTGACCAAGCTGGACTCCAGATAAATTGCACAGTTACCTTTTGTATTTCAAGAATTGGTTTTAAAGCATCTTCAACTAAATCCGATAAAATCCCTGTCAAAGGGCAACCCATTGTTGTTAAAGTCATTTGTACGTTACAATTATTGTCATTATCTAACTCTATTTCGTAAACTAACCCCAAATTAATAATATCCATATCCAATTCAGGATCCATAACTTTTTCTAAACGCGCTAAAATATCTTGCTTAATTATTTCTATATTTCGTCTCTCTGCCATAGGATTAACCTCCTCTTGAAGAACTAATATTTACAGTTTATCGTTTATATTTTGGCAATGCAATCAATTATTTTAATGTTATTAAACTCTTTACCATTGTAAAAAAGTAATTGTACTAGAATTCAGTACGGTTATATGATATTTTAGATTAAGTTAATGGAGGACATAAACATATGAATAAAAAGTTAATTACAATTGATTTAGATGGTACCACTTTAAATAATAAGGCGGAAGTTAGTTCAACCACAAAAAAAGTACTTAGCCAAGCAACTGCCGAAGGCCACATTGTCAGTATTGTGACAGGTCGCCCTTATCGAATCTCAAAACAAATATATGATTCATTAGGCTTAACAACACCAATGATTAATTTTAATGGTGCATTGGCTCACATTCCTCATAAAAATTGGGATAAATCGTATGAATATACAATTAATCGCGATATTGTTTTTGATATCCTGAATTCAAGGAAAGAACTTGGTATTAACATGTTGGCTGCTGAAGGAAAACATATGCTCCTAGCAGATAACACAAGTCAATTAGTTGAAGGTTTTTTCCCGCAAGCTTTAAAATCAAATCAGATTCTTAATCAACAGAACCTGCAACATGATCCAACATCGATTACTATGTTTGTTGATCAAGACAAAAAGCAATTAATTACGGATAGATTACTAAAAAAATATGGCGATGTGATTGAAGTAAACACTTGGGGTGGCCCAAAAGCAGTCCTTGAAGTTGTTTCAAAGGGTATCCAAAAGGCCGTTGGCGTTTCATACCTGGCTGATTACTATGGTATCGCGCAGAAAGATATTGTTGCCTTTGGTGATGAAAGTAACGATAAAGAAATGCTTTCATATGCCGGCTGGGGTGTTGCTATGCAAAATGGTACTCCTGAAATTAGAGGATTAGCTAATGATGTCACTACATTAAATAATCAAGAAAATGGACTTGCCCACTATCTAGAAGATTACTTAAACTTAGCTAAATAATACTTATTAATTGCTGGACAAATACTTGTCTAGCTTTTTTGTAAAAAAATGACCTACGGATACTAATATCCGTAGGTCATTTTTAATAGTGACTAGTTTTCGTCACTTTTTAAAACACCGCCAACACTATAACGATCTTTTCTCATTTCATTTAAAATAACATGAATATGTTCTGCGGGTGCCCCAGTATTTTTTGCGACAACATCAGTAACATCTTTAACTAAATTTTTAAGCTGGTCTTGCGACCGGCCTTCAATTAAATCAATATTTACAATAGGCATAATAATTCTCCCTTCTTATTTCGTTAATTGTTCTCTTCGCAATAATTCTTGTTGATCCGAGTTCAAGAAGTTGCCTTCAATGTCAGCCGTATTAACTAAATTTATAAAGGCATTTGGATCAACTTCTCTAATTCTCATTTTTAAATTATATAATTCATAACGTGTAATAACTAACATTAACACTTTGCTATTCTCGTTTGAGAATGCCCCTTTTGAATCAATAACTGTAATCCCACGGATTAATGATTTTTGTAACGTGCTAATAATGACATCGGCCTTTTTTGTAACAACAAAGGCCGTTAATTTTTCATGAGAAGTATGGATGCTGTCAACAACTCGTGACATAGCGTAATTCGAAATGATTGTATAAAGAGCACTTTCCCAACTAAAATAAAAACCCGCCGTTAAAATAATGATCATATTCGTTAATAACATTAATGAGCCAACCGTTCGTCCCGTTGTCTTAGTAAGAACTAGCGCAATAATATCCATACCACCAGTTGAAAATCCATATTTCAATGCAAATCCAACACCCGCACCTGTTATCACTCCCCCAAATAATGCTGCCATTAATGGGTTAGTTGATAATTGATGTACCGGTAAAATGATAGTAAAAATTGTTGTCACTGCAACGGTCAAAATACTGTAGTACGTAAAGGTGCGACCAATTTTATACCAACCTAAAATACCAATCGGAATATTTATTAACATAATTAAATAACCAGTGCCTATTTTAATATGAAATAAGTCATTAAAGATGGCAGAAATTAACTGAGCAATACCATTTGCGCCAGCACCAAAAATATTTCCAGGAATCAGAAAGAAATTAAGTGCTAAGGCAATCAATAAGCCGGAAAATCCGATCATGCCTAATCGTTTACTTGTATCAGAAATTGGTAACTTCATAAATTTCCCTCCTTAATATGTGATTCTATTTATTTTACCTTTTATTAGATAAAATTATTAATAAAATGAGAAATCTCTCATTTAATTTTTCTATTAAACTAACATTATGCAAGGTAACCGGTTTATTTTGATTATTTATTCTCATATGGCGTTCAAAATGACAATTAAATGATAAAATGGTGATATATAAATTTATCCATTAGGAGGAGAAATATCCATGACAACGGACCCTTTCAATTTTTCAGCATGTACAAGCGTTTTAGCTGGTTCTAAAGCTACCGCAGACGGGTCAACATTTATTGGGCGTAATGAAGATGCTAAGACGGCTTGGCCAAAACATTTTGTTGTTCACCCACATACAGAATTTGACCAATCACCTTTATTCGAATCACCTGATAATCAGTTTAAAATGACATTACCAAAAATTCGCGGAAAATATTCATCAACACCTGAATGGACTCCTGATTTTGGCGTTTTTGAAGAAGACGGATTTAATGAATTCGGTGTCGCCATGAGTGCAACTGAGAGTGCCTACGCTAATAGTCGCGTCCTAAGTTATGATCCTTTGCTACCTGAAAATGGTATTGGTGAAGAAGCTATTGTTACCATCACACTTCCCTACATCCACTCTGCAAGAGAAGGTGTCAGCTATCTTGGAACATTAATTGAGAAATACGGTTCAAGCGAAACAAATGGTGTTTTATTCTCAGATAAAAAAGATGTTTGGTATATGGAAATTGCAACTGGTCACCATTGGGTTGCTCAACGCATTCCAGATGATTCATATGCCGTTGTTGCCAATCAGTTAGCCATTCAAGAAATTGATTTTACTGATTCTACGAATTTTATGTTCAGCACTGGTATTCAAGAATTCGTTACTGATAATCATCTAAATAATCAAAGAGACTCATTTAATTTTAGAAATATATTTGGAACGCATGACCAATCTGATGCTATCTACAGCACACCAAGAGTTTGGTATGGCCAACTACTTTTAACGCCATCATCTGAAACCCAAGATCCTATGAGTATGGACCTCCCATTCATCCGTCAAGCGGATAACTTAATTCAACTTGAAGACTTGGAACAAATCCTCGGGTCACACTACCAGGGAACCCAATATGATCCAATTGGTTCAGGGTCAACCCAAGATAAACATAAATTTAGACCCGTTAGTTTAGCAAAAACACAAGAATCACATATTTTACAAATTAATCCAGCATTACCTTTTGAAATTGGTGGTATTCACTGGCTATCAATGGGTGTCACGGCTCAAAGCGTTTATGTGCCTTTCTTCGCTGGTATCACGGATACGCCAGAAAATTACAAAATTGGTACCGATATGTATGACGATAAATCTGCTTATTGGTTATACAAACAGTTAGGTATTTTAATTGATTCCCATTACTTAGAATTTGGGCCTTTACTAAAGGATTTACAAAAAGAACTAGCTAGTCAATTTAACGCTAACGTAAAATCTATTCAGTCAAAATCTATTTCAAAAAATAACGCGGATCTTACTGATTTTTTAACTAAAGAAAATCTAAAAATTGCCAGCGATGCCGAGATTAAAGTTAAAGCCTTAATTGGCAAACTAATTACCCTGTCCACTGACTTTTCACCATTAAATTTCAAAACTGATCAAAACTTATAAATATAAGAAACTGAAAGGAATTACAAAGTCTAATGGACAAACAAAAGAAGATTTCTCTAACAAGTTTCATTTTAATGATATTTACAACAATTTTTGGATTTGCTAACACGCCCGTCGCTTTCATTCAAATGGGATATGCCAGTATTATTTGGTACGTTTTAGCCGCATTTTTCTTTTTCTTACCAACTGCTCTAATGTTCGCTGAATATGGTTCAGCACTAAATGAATCAAAGGGCGGCATCTACTCTTGGTTAGCAGAATCAATTGGCCCTAAACTTGCTTTCATGGGGACATTCATCTGGCTTTTCTCATGGATTGTCTGGATGGTATCAATTGCTTCTAAGGTTTGGATTCCACTTTCTACAATATTTGCTGGAAGTGATCAAACTCAGTCTTGGGCAATCTTTGGTTTATCGTCTACACAGACTATTGGTATCCTTGCTATTCTATGGATTGTAATGGTTACATTTGTTGCAAGTCGAGGAATCAGCAGTATTGCTAAGATTTCTTCCATTGGTGGTATTGCAATTCTAGGCTTAAATGCCTTATTCCTCATACTAAGTGTTATCATCTTAATCGTTAATCATGGTGCGTTACAAGAACCATGGCACGGTATGACCAGCATTATTACTTCTAGAAATCCTAACTATCAATCACCTATTGCCTTAGTTTCATTTATTGTTTTTGCTATTTTCGCATACGGTGGTATGGAATCAGTTAGTGGTGTCACAGACAGTATCAAAAATCCCAAAAAGAATTTTCCGAAAGGATTAATCGTTTCGACCTTACTGATTCTTTTTGCTTATTCCATCTCAATCTTCTTCTGGGGAGTTAGTACAAATTGGAGTAAACTTGGTGGTCAAAATGCTAACTTGGGTAATATTTCTTATGTCTTAATGGAAAACCTTGGTAATTTTGCCGGTCAAAGCTTCGGCATGAGTGCAAGTGCTTCTACAATCTTTGGTCATACCCTTGCCAGAATCACTGGTTTAAGCATGTTTATGGCTTATACTGGCGCTTTCTTTGTACTTATCTACTCACCACTTAAATCTTTCATTCTTGGAACGCCAAAGGAAATATGGACACCAAGAATGACTAAATTGAACAAACACAACATTCCTGAATTTGCAATGTGGGTTCAAGCTATAGTCGTAATCGTAATCATCATGGCCGTATCATTCGGTGGTTCAAATTCAACATTATTTTATTCAAAATTAACGTTAATGGGTAATATCTCAACCTCTGTTCCTTACCTATTCCTAATTGGTGCATTTCCATTTTTCAAAAAACGCCAAGATTTAAATCGACCTTTTGAAGTGTATAAAAATAAAACCATGACAAATATTATTACTATTTTCGTCTGGTTAGTTCTAGCATTTGGAATTATCTTCACAGTCATCAGTGACTCATTAAGTAACGCCCTTTGGATGGTCGCTGGTCCCGTTATTTCTGGATTAGTTGCCTTCCTTTACTACTCTCGTTATGAACGAAAATTAAAAAATAAATAAAAAAATGACGTAAACAAGAAATTGTTTACGTCATTTTTATTAATTCTTGGCAAAATTTTCTAATTTAACTGTACCTGTTAATAGACCTGAATTATCACCATGCAACGATAACGTGTTAAATCTCTCATTAATCAAGAGTTGCATATTTTCGTCCATATAGGTCTTACTATATCCTTTTACTCTGACTGGCCCTAAATCAGACTCGATGATTTCATCATATGCTTCACTATCATTTTGACTGTTGACGATCAATAATCTGAAGCTCGAATCCAATGAACATGTTCCCGCTTTTGATAAAGCACCAACACCGTCATCAAAATCAAGCAAAATATCCGAATCATCACCAACAAGTTTCATAATTTTCTTCTTTGCATCCTCACTAGCTTTTAAATACATAAGATTACCACCTTTCTTTAATAACTATATTGTACACCATCTATTATTCATGACAACTATACCGACTTCAAATGTCGTGGTATGATAACCTTAATTAGAAAGTGAGGCACATTATGACCACAATTAATTTAACTAAAAATAGTTACGGTACTCAATTAAAGTTTGAGCGTTCACATTCAACAATCCAATTTAACGTGAATACGGTCCCCACAGAAAAAGTAACTGCTCTTTTTTTAACGCATTTCTCAATAGACGCACAAGAAAAAATTCTCTCATCAAAACTTATGACTGATTTACCTATTTACTTATCAAAGGAAGCATTTGAATTGAGACAACAACTTATTTTATTAGGTGAACTTGAAAAAACACAATTAAATTATAAGATTATCCCAGTTAACATACCCGTAATTATAGATGGTTTTACGATTACAGCTTTTTTATCAGATTCTATACATACCGGATCTCTGGCATTTTTAATCGAAGATGATAATCACAGACGGGCTTTCTTTACCGGAGATACAAGGTTAAACGGGCCTCATAAGAAGAGAACAAAAAAATGGATCCGCTATATAAATCAATCACCATTGGACGCGTTAATTTTAGATGCTAATTATGAACCAAATATTAATAATTATACTGAAATTACAATTCTGGACCACCTCAATAAACAACTTAAAATAAACGATCTAACAACCATCACTTTACCTAATGAAAATCTTCATTTAGTTTACAGTTTAACCGTCCTAGCTAAAAAATTAGATAAAATAGTTGTTCTTAATTCTAAGTTAAATCACTTATTAGCTTACTTTTATCCCGAATCAAGAACTCTACTATTAGATAGTTCCAGTATTCCGGTAATTAAAAATAATCCCGCCAAATATATTTTAATCAACGTTAAAGATGTCTCAGATTCATTTACCATAACGCCCGAAAATATATATGTTCTCGCAGATTATTTTGAAGACGACAAAAATAAAAATGCACTTTCCATTAGTTCACATCTATCTCAATTAGATGTACATGACCTTTTAAATAGATTATCAGTCAGTCCTAAACAACTAATCGTAATGGACCAAAATTTTACCGATAATACGGTATCTTACTAACATTTATTTATGGTATGCTTATTTAATCATTTAAAAGGACGTGAATCAGTTGGTTTTAACTTATTTTAAAAATCCAAAAAAACATGAGTTATTTTTAACGATATTACTAGGAACATTAAGCGCGTTTGGGCCACTTTCAATGGACATGTATTTACCTGCTTTACCGGTTATCCAACAACATCTACATACAAATGCGTCCCTTACTCAACTAACAATTACCACCTGTTTATTAGGGTTAGCGCTTGGTCAATTAATCGTAGGCCCATATAGCGATAAAATAGGCCGTAGAAAACCTTTATTGTGGGGTTTAGTCTTATTCGCCGTTACATCTGTCATTGCAGCAACAAGCCAAAATATAACTATTTTAATTGGTATACGCTTACTGCAAGGATTAGCCGGATCTGCCGGTCTTGTTATTTCACGGGCAATTGCCCGTGATCTATATTCCGGTAAAAAGTTAACAAAGTTCTTCTCTCTTTTAATGGCAGTGAATGGTATTTTCCCAATCATATCGCCAATAATTGGTAGCTTCATCTTAAAATTTACATCTTGGCGCGGTATCTTTGTTATTCTAACCATCATTGGCCTATTGCTATTCTTTGTCGTATTAATAACCTTACCTGAAACAAATGAAGTTACACTCTCTAAATCTAAATCAGAAGCTGCTCTTGATTCGACAGGTAACATTCTTAAAAATTTGATCTCTGATAAATTTTTCTTAAGTTACGCTTTGATTCAAGGATTCATTTCTGGTGCAATGTTCTGTTATATTTCAGGATCTTCATTTGTTTTACAAAATCTATTCGGTTTATCATCAAACATGTTTAGTTTGGTATATGCAATCAATGGATTCGGTATTGTTTTAATGTCTCAGTTAAGTTCCCGAATTTCAGATAGTTTTTCCGAAAATACTGGGCTTAAATTGGGTGTTTATCTCGCATTACTTGGAAGCTTGTTATTAACAATATCACTGTTCATCAGTAATTCACTACCTTTAGTATTAATTAGTTTATTCCTCATTGTCTCAATGGTAGGACTTGTCAATACCACGGCATTTTCATTAGCAATGCAAAAACAAGGCCAACATGCCGGAAGTGCATCCGCCGTTTTAGGCGTAGGTATGAATCTGGTTGGAAGTATCCTGTCACCGTTTGTTGGCATCATGGGTGACCATTCGTATATTCCAATGACCATCTTAATTTTAATTTGCGAATTTTGTGCATTAATCATTTATTTAAGTATTTCTAGAAAAAAAGTGGAAATTTAACTTTTTCAAAAAAGGCGACGACAACCTTCTCAATTAAGTTGGTTGTCGTCGCCTTTTTATTTTTCTTCATACAATGGTTCTAGATTGTTCATCGTCAAGTGTGTTTCTAATTCAGATTTATTTTCTGAATGTAGTAGCGAATAAATAATATATGCATCTCGCTTATTTTTTGCGTATAATTGTGAGTAGTTACTTTGTTTCAATAAGATATTCATTTCTTCTAGAGATAATTCAAATCCAAATCCTAACGAAATTAGTGCATTTCTATTTGGATTACGTCGTCCATCAAACCATTGATACGCGGAACTTGCATTTAAATCAGCACGTCTAATAACATCAATTTTTTTTGTTTTTTTTAATTTTAATAAATTTTTCAAATGTCCCGCTGCATCACTTGGGATAAATTGATAATTATTTAAATGATCACTTGAGTCTGCATTTTTTATTTGATTAATAAACTCACTGGTATTTTTATCCATTATATTAGTACTCCCTACAACTATATTTTTTGAAAGGTTGAAATATTTTGATATTTCCTTCAGATGACACAATAGAAACTCTGTTACTTTCCCACGACTATCAAGTTATTAATAGACTTAAAAGCGACTCACCAAGTCCATTGCTTGTTAAAAAAAGATCACAAATTTTTGTCGCTAAATTGATTTCTGACAATGACTTACAATTAGTTGCTGCTTACAACAATAAAATACCACGTCATATGCCAAAAATTGTTGAAATAATTACGGAGCCAACACTTAAAATGACAATTGAGGAATACATATCCGGCTCAACACTAACCGATGTCGTAAATATCACACCCTTAACCTTCCAACAAATAATTAAGCTTGCCACTCAATTATTAGATAGCCTTTCGGACCTACATGAAATAAGTATTTTACATCGTGATATTACATTGACTAACATTATTCAAACTACAGACGGCAACTACCAATTAATTGATATTCATGCAGCCAGAATCTATAAGGGCGATTTACAGAGTGATACCGTCCATTTAGGAACAATTGGATTTGCTTCACCGGAACATTTTGGTTTTGCGGAAACAGATGTTAGAAGTGATATTTATTCACTGGGAGTTGTTTTAAATTTAGTGTTATTACAATCAAATCTAGATTTAACCGGCTCAAAAGTTAAAAATCTAAGATTCGTCATTGAAAAAGCAACCCAAATTGATCCGGCACAACGTTTTCAGACAATTAGTGACATGCAACAAGCGTTAACTTCCAAAAAAAAATCGAAACCAATGTTCACCATTTTAGATTGGACGGTCTATATTCTTTTTATCATATCACTTCTTTCTGAATTTAATCTCAACAATTTGGCTGAAACAGGATTTAATTGGGTAATTGTTTCCACTTTAATGCTCCTTCCGTATCTTTTTTTCAGATATTTAGCTTATTTTAATCGAATTAAACCAATCAATTATTTCACAAATGGTACTTTTTCATTAAAAATAATCGGAATAATCCTGTTTATCATCATCTGGTTTACTATTAATGGCTTCCTGCTGACAACAATTGCAACATTATTAAAAATTAAAATACAATAAAATACATCTAAGAAAGATTTATTTTTCTTAGATGTATTTTATTATTTTAAATTAACTTTGAATTTAGCAGCCTTATCAAACGAAACTAAAGGTGAAAATTGGAGTTCAATCTGTCCAAGTTCATCCGTCCCATATGCAGCCGTTACATCCATTTGCTTGCCTGCAGCAACTGCATCTAATGTTGTATTTAATGCGTATGAATCCAGTTTCTTGTTATCAGGTCCATAAGCCTCTAAATCTGTTCCAACTGGAACGTCATCCTCCGATTGATTATCAACCGTATATTTAACGATAAAAACGTTCTTTGGTTTTGTATCAGCGTATTCATTACGTTCTGTAGTCGTTTGGACACTCGTTAATTTATAGGTAACTTTCCCCACTTTAACAGAATCGCCAATTTTATAAAATTGTGTCGTTTTTTTAGTCGATTGCGTGCTTGAACCAACCTTTTCTCCCCCATTTGAAGAACCACTACTTGATACTGAAATTCCAGCAATAACTAAGATAATGATTAAAATCCAAAACCAAACTCGTTTATAGAATGGTTTCTTCTTAACATACGTATTCCCATCCGCATCTGTTATTTTTTTTGCCAAATTAATACACTCCTTCTAAATTAAACTCTTATTACTTTTTTAAGTATAATAAATTAACAATTAAAAAACGTCTGCATTTTGCATAGTTTTTAAATTTTTCCATTTATTTTAAAATGCACAAATAAAAAAAAGTATTATTAGCTTGCGTTATTTATTCAACGTAACCCGATAATACTTTTTCCATTATTATTTATTAATCTTCGTCAGTCCCAGCTTTATTTGACATTCTGGGCAGTAACCATGTGTTTCAACATGTGTACTTTCAATTAGATAACCACTTTTTTGTTCTGCCTCACGCTCTGCCTCATGAAAAGTTAATTCTGTGAATATATCCGTTATCTTCCCACAATTAAGACAAATAGCGTGATAATGTGGAATGCCGAAATAATCATAACGCATTTTACCATCATCACCATTTGATAATTCGATAACTAATTTTTGAGCAACCAGTATTTGTAACGTATTATACACGGTCGCTATGCCGAGGCCTACGCTACCATCTTTAATACCATTAAAAATTTGTTCAACAGATGGATGATTATGTTGCGTAACCAAGTATTCAAGAATTACCTTTCGTTGTGGCGTAATCCTTATACCACGATCTTTTAAAATATCCAATGCTTGTTCTAAATTCTTATCAGTCAATTCAACGACCCCCGTTTTCTCGATTAGCTACAACCATTATCGCATAATTTATAAAATTTATGGACATTATCGATTAATTTAGTTTATAATGATTATATATTTAGAATCATTATAACAAAGGAGAGTTGTTTATGTCTAAAAAAATATCTCTATCGCAGAAAATAAATGTTCTAAGAGCGGGTGTCATGGGTGCCAACGATGGCATTCTCTCAGTCGCTGGAATTGTCATTGGTGTCGCCGGTGCCACCAGTAATAATTTTTCAATTTTCATTTCAGGTATCGCTGGTATGTTAGCCGGTACGGTTTCTATGGCAATGGGAGAATATGTTTCCGTAAGTACTCAAAAAGATTCACAAGAAGTTGCCACGGCTGATTCAGAATTTAATTTAAAAAATAATTACGATGATGAATACGCATTTGTTTATAAAAAATATTTAAAAACCGGAATTTCATCAACGTTAGCCTCGAAAGCAACAACAGAAATGATGACTGCCAACCCGCTAACGACTATCGTCCGTGAAAAATATGGTTTTAACCCCGAGGTTTACACAGATCCTTATGCAGCCGCCATTGCGTCAATGATTTCTTTCCCTATTGGGTCTTTACTACCCTTGCTAGCCATCACCATGTTCCCCGCTAAATTTAAAGTTACGGCCACATTTATTTCCGTTATTATCGCACTTGCCATTACTGGATTTAGTGCTGCTACTTTAGGTAATTCAAACCGTTCAAAAGCCATTATTCGTAATATCATTTCTGGCGTCTTAACTATGTTAGTTACATATTTCATCGGAACCTTATTCGCGCACTAAGAAAGGACACTTTATTTATGACAACTGAAACAAAAATTAATACCAAAAAATATAAAACAATGGATGAAAAACTTAATTCACTTCGTGCAGGTATACTGGGTTCTAACGATGGTATTTTAACCGTCGTTGGCGTTTTGTTCAGTGTTGCCGCCGCTACAACAAATAACTTTATTATTTTCATTGCAGGACTCACCGATTTAATTGCCTGCGCATTCTCGATGGCAGCCGGCGAGTACGCCTCAGTTAGTTCACAAAGTGATACCGAAAAAGCAGCCGTCGCCGTTGAACAACAAAGAATGCTGACAAACCGCGCAACTCAAATTGAAGAAGTTCAATCCTTTTACGCTTCAAAGGGTGTCTCTCAAGCAACGTCTCTTGAGATTGCAACAGAATTAATGCAGAAAAAGCCATTAGAAACCATTATTAGCGTTAAATACGGACTTGAATTAGGACACTATATGAATCCCTGGGATGCTGCTTTTTCTTCATTTATTTCTGCGGCACTAGGTGGTATCTTCCCATTATTAGCTATTATCATTTTACCAGGTAATTGGAAAATGGTGGGCACAATAATTGCTGTTTCCATAGCCGTAGCCCTAACAGCATTTATTAGTTCTAAATTAGGGGATGGTAAAATTAAAGTTGCCATCATTCGAAATATTATTATTGGATTCATCACAATGCTCATTCATTATGGTATCGGACAGTTCTTTTAAACGCATTATTCTATTTAATTCATAAAAAAATCCAAGTAACTACTCACATAACGGTTAGAATAAAACACTTCCGTTTAAAGTAACTACTTGGATTTTTTGTTTCTATCCGGACCAATTATCCCTGAATAGAAAATAAGTACTATCAAAATTTTATTATTATTTTAACAATTCCTTCAACGCTTCGGGGAAAGGCGTTAAATCGTGACCTAGGGCTTTCTCAAAGTCTGTTGAATTAACGTCTAATTGCCCGTCCTTAATATCATATTGAAAAGACAAGAAGATTTCTGCAACATTTTCAGGTAATCCGACAGCCATTAAACTATCAATGAACACCTGATCACTACCAGAAATCACTTCTAATTTCTTGCCTGTCCCTTTTTCCAATGCTTCAGCGAGTTCCACGTAAGTTGTTGGCTTACGTGATAATTCAAGTACTTCCGGGAAATCGGATCCAGCGAGTGCCTTCGCACCAACCTCAGCATATTCACGTTTCAATGCCCATCCCGTCTTACCTTCTCCCGCAGCGTACACAAATTTACCACTAGCCATAGCAGCTCCAATAATAGGCATTTCGTTTTCTAGGTACCAGTTGTTACGTAGAAAAGTATACGCAATTCCAGAATCTTTAATTAGCTTTTCCGTAAATCGATGATCACCTGAAAGACCGCTCTTAGAGTTATCTGCATCTGGAAAACTTGTATATGCAATATATGACACACCCGCTTCTTTTGCAGCACTCACAACATTTTTTTGATTAGCTTGTCGATTATCAGTACCCATTGAAACAAAAAGCAATCGATCAATACCCGTTAAGGCTTCCTTCATTGATACCTCATCAGAATATGTACCAATGCGAACGTGATAACCAGCATCTTTCAGTGCCTGACCTTTTTCTTCGCTACGAGCCAGTACGTAAGTCTCTGAGACTGGCACTAATTCCTTTAAAACCTTCAATGCGTAACTACCGTAACCACCAGTTGCACCCGTTACTAAATATGTCATCTTAATCGCCCCTTAAATTATATTTTAAATTACCTGTACATTTATTTATCACAGGTATAGAATAATACCTATCGAGCAAATAGTCAAGACTTACATTTAAGAAGGAGCATTAATATCATGAAATATTCAGTCCAATTTAGCGATGCAATTCATATTTTGGCATATATTGAAATGTCGAAAGGAACTAAGCATTTATCTAGTCAAAATATCGCAGAAAGTGTTGAAACCAATCCATCGAATATCAGAAAAATTATGAGTCATTTAAAAAAATCTAATTTAATTATCACCGCCAATGGGCAAGCGGGAGCAGTACTTGCGAAGTCACCTGAAGAAATTAGTTTGTTAGATATTTATAAGAGTATCGAGGGTGAAAACCATTTAATTCAAGTAGATCCTAAAACAAATCCTGCCTGCTTTGTTGGTGGTAACATTCAAGATGTTTTATCTGAGCAATATGCACTACTTCAAGAATCTATTGAAAAAAAAATGGATCAAATAACTTTAAGTAGCATTATTCAGCAAATCGCTGCATCAGAAATAGACCGTAGACCCGAAAATTCAGAAATTATGATTCCATTTATTTGAAATATGTTAACTGAAAATAAATTTTACAATGATTACAAATATAATAAACGGGTCTACAATATCTGTTGTTGGTGATAGAATTAACTTTCTATTACTAACAACAGATTTTTTGTATAATAACAAAAAAACCAAAAGCCATTAGACTTTTGGTTACGGGGTCATCCAGGTTCCACTATCTATTTCGCTTACCACAGAAAAATTAATAAGAAAGAAGGAATCTCCATATGTCTAATCATACTAATTTTCAATCAACTCATTATTTAATTTTTAAGTCTATGTATTTTACCAATTACTTCTGAATATTTAAATCAGTAATATTTTCATTTATTCACACTACTTGAGAAATTCAGCTATTAGAACTTTATTCTTAATAACTAATTCGCGACTATATTTTTTATCTCGATTAGAATCTCGTACAGTTTTCCACAATATTGCTGCCACCTTCATAGGAGAACTATATTCTTTTGAAATTGAATCATTAAAAAAATCTTTGACAAAGTTGTTCCACTGATAAGTTTTTTCTTCATTATTATTAATGGAATTATTTAGGTTTATATTAAAAAATTTTATTAAGTCCGCTACCGTAGCATTTATATATGCAGTCTTTTCAGCTTTTCTCATTTTAATTCCCATTGATTTTCGAAATGAAAATTTCTGAACACCAAAATAATTAGCAAAAAACTTTCTTGCTTCATTATTAAGAGAAAATCCTGAATTTAACAACTTGGTTTTTGAAGTAATTAAATCAGCAGTCAACACAGTAGATGTTTGTCTTCGAATTTTTCTAGTGGGATTTATATTTTCTGCTTTTTCACCTTCTAAAAATAAAATTATATATTGAGTCAATTCTGCTTTCGTTCCAAAATGTGGTAGCAAATAATTTCTACAAACTTGCTCCAATTCTACCTTATACCAATAGTAACTTTTAAATATTTCACTAGTCATATTTTTATTAAAGTCAGGTCTTATTGTCATCCACATACTCCTTTCTTAATTAGTTAAAAATTAAATTAAAAAAAGCTCTGATAAAATATCAGGGCTTTTTAACGTCTTTCTAACGGCGAGCTTCTTTAATACGAGCAGCTTTACCATTAAGAGCACGTAAGTAGTACAATTTAGCACGACGTACGCGACCATGACGGATAACTTCAATTTTAGCAACACGAGGTGAATGCAATGGGAAAGTACGTTCAACACCGACACCGTTACTGATTTTACGAACAGTGTAGCTTGAGCTAATACCTTTACCACGGCGTTTTAAAACAACACCTTCGAAAAGTTGGATACGTTCACGTGTGCCTTCAACAACACGGGCGTGAACTCGAACAGTATCACCTGGGCGGAACTCAGGAATATCTGTACGTAATTGTGCTTCTGTAAGTTTTGCGATCATTGGACTCATAATTTGGATCTCCTTTTCGACAGAAATTCATACACATTTATATGCCAGCGGAATATCGTAATTTTATGTGGCTTTTAACCACTTTTGAAAGTGTATCATATTAATTTAGAGGCGTAAAGGTAATTTCCTTTACTTCTCTGATTTTATATCGGCTAGCCATTCAACTTGTTGCTTAGATAGTTGGATATCCTCCAACAAGTCCGGTCTTCTCTCAAGCGTTCGTCTTAATGATTCTTTTTGACGCCACTCTTCAATTAATTTATGGTTTCCATTTGTTAATACATCTGGAACCTGCATCCCTCTAAAATCCGCTGGTCGTGTGTATTGTGGATATTCCAACAAACCATTTGAGAAAGAGTCTCCTGGGGCTGATTCTTTATTACCCAAAACTTCAGGCAATAAACGAACCGTTGCATCGATCATAACCATTGCTCCGAGTTCACCACCCGTTAAGATATAGTCACCAAGTGAAACCTCGTCTGTTACAAGTTCACGAATACGTTCGTCGTATCCCTCATAATGACCACAAATAAAGGTTAAATGTTCTTCATTGGCAAATTCTTCGGCAACTTTTTGATCAAATTTACGGCCAGCTGGGTCTAACAAAATAACTTTACCTTTTGTGTTAGATTCTTTTTGAACGGCTTCTAGAGCGTCAAAAACTGGTTGCGCCTGCAGTAACATCCCTGCGCCACCGCCATATGGATAATCATCAACATGGTTCTGTTTATCAGTCGTAAAATCTCTAAAATTAGTTAATTTTAAATCAAGAACATTATTATCAATTGCCTTACCAACAATTGATTGTTTCATCGGTCCATCAAACATTTCTGGGAACAAACTCAAAACATCAATTTTCATATTTAGTCGTCCAATCCATCTAAAAGTTCAACTGTTACAAGATTATTATCGATGTTAACATTTTTAATAACATCTTTAATAACGGGCAATAGCAGATCACCCTTACCTTGTCGTTTAACAACCCATACATCGTTGGCACCTGGACTTAAAATTTCGTAAATGGTCCCAATTTTTTCTTTGTCTTCGTTTTGAACGTCTAACCCAATAATTTGATGGTAATAATAATTACCTTCTTCTAATTCTTGAAGACCCTCATCAGCCACTTTTAAATCCAGACCTTTATATTTTTCAACCAGGTTAATATCTTGTAATCCTTCAAACGTCACGAGTTCAAAATTTTTATGATGTCTATAGGTCATAACCGTTAATGAAATAACTTGTTTACCATTTTTATCAAACAGATACAAGACGGTTCCCTTTTTAAAACGTTCAGAAACGAAGTCAGTTGTTGCCATAATTCTAACTTCTCCTCTGATCCCATGAGTATTGACGATGGTTCCTACTTGATAATAATCCATATTTGCTCCTTTTCATTGTAAAATAAAAACTCCTAAACAAAACATTCCTGCTTCATTCAAGAGTTACTATTTTAATCTAATATGTTTAGACGCACTCGTTTCGAACTTGCTAGACGCACACCATAGATTATTGTTCTAATAGCCTGCGCAACTTGTCCGTGCTTCCCAATAATACGGCCAATATCATCTGCATTCACAGATAATTCAAAATAGACATAATGATCATCTTGCTTCTGTCCAACTTGGACATCATCAGGATTTTCAACAAGCGGTTTGACAATTGTTAAAATTAAATTTGTCACTTCTGCTTCAGTCATTTAATCGTCCTTATTTTTTAGAGAATTTAGCTTCATGGAATTTCTTCATGATGCCTGCATTTGAAAGAATGTTACGAACAGTATCTGATGGTTGTGCACCATTGTTCAACCAGTTAATAATACTTTCTTCTTCAAGTGTTACTGTTTGTGGTTCTGTTAATGGGTTGTAAGTACCAACGTTTTCGATGAAACGGCCATCACGTGGTGAACGTGAATCAGCTACAACGACACGGTAGAACGGTCTCTTTTTAGAACCCATACGTTTTAAACGAATTTTTACTGACATTAATATACACCTCCTGATATCTACTTCAACAATAATTAATATACCAGTTATTTAATGGCTTGTAAAGGTTTTTTTCTTGACAGTTAAAATAAATTTCAAAAATGCCTTTAAAGCCACACCAGTATTGATTTATTTATCGATTATTTTCTAGAATTTTTATTTTTTTTCATGCGTTTTTTCTTGTTTTTCTTATTTTTACGAACCATTGAATTCATGGACATCTTAGCCAAGCGACCCGTTACGCCCTTACCAAGCATTCCTTCCATTCCCTCAAAATTACCACTGTTCATTTTCTTCATCATCTTTTTCATCTCGCCGAATTGTTTAATCATACGATTAACTTCAACGATTGGACGTCCTGCTCCAGCAGCAATACGACGGCGGCGACTTGGATTTAAGACATCTGGATTTTCACGTTCTTGTGGTGTCATTGAATAGACGGTTGCTCGCATATGATCAATATCTTTAGGATCCATTTTAACATTCTTCATGGCTGGATTATTAGCCATACCAGGGATCATCTTCATGATATCTTCCATAGGACCCATATTTTGTAACTGATCCATTTGACTTAAGAAATCATTAAAATCAAATGTATTTTCTTGGAATTTTTCAGCCATTTTAGCTGATTCTTTTTCATCAAAATCTTGTTGCGCTTTTTCAATCAGCGTGAGCATATCACCCATGCCTAAAATTCTTGATGCCATGCGATCGGGATAGAATACATCCAAATCAGTCATTTTCTCGCCTTGACCAATAAATTTAATTGGTTTACCTGTTACGGAGCGAATTGATAACGCGGCACCACCACGAGTATCACCATCTAATTTAGTTAAAACAATACCAGTAACGTCTAATTGCTCATTGAAGCCCTTAGCCACGTCTACCGCACTCTGTCCAGTCATTGAATCAACTGTTAAAAGAATTTCGTTAGGTGCGGCTAATGCTTTTATTTGAGCTAATTCATCCATTAAATTCTCATCAATTTGTAGACGACCGGCCGTATCAATAATAATGTAATCATTTTTATTTTCTGCAGCCTGTGCTAATCCCTGTCGAACGATTTCTACAGGATTAACCTTCGTACCTAATTCAAAAACAGGGATTTCTAAATCACGACCCAATACTTGTAACTGGTCAATAGCAGCTGGACGATAAACATCGGCCGCGATCATCAAAGGTCTGGCATTTTCTTCTTTTTTTAATTTTAAGGCTAACTTACCGGCTGTCGTAGTTTTACCAGCCCCTTGTAACCCAACCATCATAATAATAGTTGGGATTTTAGGTGATTTATTTAACGGAACAGCTGTTTCACCCATAACTTTAGTTAACTCTTCATTAACAATTTTTACGATTTGTTGTGATGACGTTAAACTATCAAGAACTTCTGACCCAATTGCACGTTCTCGAACGACTTTAACGAATTCTTTAACGACCGTAAAGTTAACATCGGCTTCAAGCAAGGCTAAGCGAATTTCACGCATAACTTCCTTTAAATCAGTCTCGGAGATTTTACCCTTACGACGAAGCTTCGTCATCGCATTTTGTAATCTTTCTGTTAGTCCTTCAAATGCCATTTTAGCTACCTACCTTATTCTTCGTCTAATTCTTCTAATTGATTAATTAGATCGGTTAATTTTTGGTCTTCTTCATAGTTGCTATCTGTATACTGTTTAATTTGATCCAATTTTTCATTACGTTTAATAAAATTATGATATAAATTCAACTTATCTTCATAATCTTCTAAAATTTTTTCGGTTCGCTTTATATTGTCATAGACGGCTTGTCGACTGACATCAAAGTTATCCGCAATTTCTCCAAGTGAGAAATCATCGCCATAATACATAGCCATGTATTCAGCTTGTTTTTTAGTTAATAATGATTCATAAAATTCAAACAATGCATTTACTCGATTTGTTTTATCAATCGCCACTAAAAAAACTCCTTCGTTTTGTTTCATTTAGTCCTATTAGAAGGGTACCGATTTTAAGGCTAAACGTCAATAGCAAAAAGAAGCCAGATTAGATTAAATCCAACTTCTTAACTTTATTCTTCTGTTGTTTCTGCTTCTTCTTTTGCAGGTTGTTCTCGAACGAGTCCTTTAAACAAGCCATAAACGAAATCTTCCGCATTAAAATCACGTAAATCATCCATCTGTTCACCTAATCCAGCAAGTTTTACTGGTAAATGCATTTCATTACGAATTGCTAAAACAATACCACCACGGGCGGTGCCATCAAGTTTTGTTAAAACAATACCGCTGACATCAGTTGTTTCCTTAAATTGTTTAGCTTGAATTAATGCATTTTGACCCGTTGTTGCGTCCAAGACAAGTAGGACTTCGTGAGGTGCGTCAGGGATTTCCCTGGAGATGATGCGTTTAATTTTGTCTAACTCGCTCATTAAATTAACTTTATTTTGTAAACGGCCTGCCGTATCAACAAGTAAGACATCATAGTCTTCCTCTTTAGCCCGTTTAACGGCATCAAAGATAACTGATGCGGGATCACTTTTTTCTGGACCACGTACGACTTCTACATCCACACGACGTCCCCATTCAGCGAGTTGTTCAATTGCACCGGCTCTAAATGTATCTCCGGCAGCCAAAAGAACCTTCTTACCTTCTTCGTGGTAACGATGTGCTAATTTACCAATTGTAGTCGTTTTACCAACACCATTTACGCCAACAAATAAAATAACGGTTGGACCCGATTCAGCTTGTGCAATCGAATTATCTTCGTTTTCACCCTCTGATTCGTATAAATCAACCAATTTTTCAATAATTGCGGCAGAGACAGCATCAGGATCACTAACATTGCGTAATTTAACCTCTTCTTGTAATTCACGACTAATTGTCATAGCTGTTTCAAACCCTACATCAGCTTCAATTAAAGTTTCTTCTAGTTCTTCAAAAAAGTCCTCATCGACCGTTCTAAAATTTGCAAACAATGAATTTAATCGTTGTCCAAAAGTTTTTCTTGATTTCTCGAGACCCTTATCATATTTTTCTTGTTCAGAAGATTCTGGTTCTTCACCCGTAAAGGCCTGTTTAATTCTACTAAATATTCCCAATTTTAGCGCCTCCTAGTCTTTTGGTAGTATATCAAACCGCATTATCTAATGATACCGAAACCATCTTAGATATACCCGATTCCTGCATGGTGACACCATACAGCGTATTTGCTTCGACCATCGTTCCATTTCGATGAGTAATCACAATGAATTGCGTTTCTTGATGAAAGGATTTTAAATAACTCGCAAATCGGGCGACGTTAGCATCATCAAGTGCCGCTTCAGCCTCATCTAAAATACAAAAAGGAACCGGTTTAACTTTTAAAATAGCAAATAATAACGTTATTGCCGTTAGTGCCTGCTCGCCACCAGAAAGTAAACTTAAACTTTGGACTTTCTTACCAGGTGGTTGAGCCAAAATATCAATCCCGGTTGTCAGAAGATTATCCGGATTGGTTAATTGAAGCTGCGCTTTACCGCCACCAAACATAACCGGGAAAATAGCCTCAAATGCCTTTGAAATATCATCAAAACTATTTTTAAATCGTTTTTCAACTTCCGTATCCATATCAAACATCGTTTTTTTCAATTGTTCATCAGCTTCTAATAAGTCTGTTTGTTGCGCCAATAAAAATGAATAACGCTCATTAACTCTTTCAAACTCATCAATTGATGCGACATTAACATTACCAATTTCTTTTAACCCTTTTTTCAATAATTTTTGTTGTAGTAAGATAGCTTCAAAGGTCTGATTACTTTCTGATTTTGCCGCTTCCTCAAAAGTTTTCTGAAACTCGCTATTTAACTTATTTAAAGACGTATCAAGTGAGTCATCAAGTTGTTGTTGCTGATTTTCAGTTTTTACCTTATCAGCAATAACATTTCTCTGTAATTCAGAAATACGCGATAAATGTTCATTTCCTTCGGTTAAAACTTGATTAACCTCAGAACGTTTTTGTTTAAAATCAATCAGGTTTTGGTTAGATTGATCCATTTTCTTTTGAAATTCTTGAATTTTTTCTTGAATTTCACTTTCTTGCATCTGGCCGTTTTCGGTCCGTTTAATTAGTTCTTGGTAGCGTTCTTTAATTGACGCCCGTTCTTGTATTAAACGTTTAATTTCAGTATTTAATTGAGTAACGTGCCCATTTTGTTGTTTTAATTGCTCTTGAAAAACAAGTAAACTCTCACGATGATTTTGTTTTTTTACCTGTTGCTGTTTTTCAAACTGTCCAGCATTTTTTAACCTCAAATTAATTTCAGTAATTTCGGTGTTTACTGTCTCAATTTGTTGCGTCAAATCAGTTATTTTTTCTGTGTTAACTTTATATTTTTGTTCATTATTAATTTGATTAGTTTGATTTTCTTTCAACGTATTACTTTTTTCAGTCATCATTAATTCTTGTTGCTCTAAAGTTAAACGACCCGTTGTTAATTGCGTCTGCGTCTCTTGATACTGGTTTTTCAAATCGACAATCAATAGCTCAATCGACTCAATAGTCTGTTTTTGATTTTCAATGGCCACTCTTGTCTGGTTACCTTGAATCTCACGAGTATCCAATTCTCGTTGCATTTTTTGGATACTATCATCCAGCTGTACAATGGCTTGTTTTTGATTTAATAAGCCACCGGTTCGTTGTTGCTTACCACCAGTCATTGACCCACCAGCATTCATCACTTCTCCGGTAAGTGTAACAACCTTAATTCGATGGCTCAACAAACGGCTAACCGTAATTGCAGCATCCATATTTTGAACAATAATCGTACTTCCTAACAAGTAACTGTTAACCTCAGAGAATCGAGAATCAACCTGAACTAACTCAGCGGCAACACCAATTACACCAGCATGACTTAAAACAGAACGTTGGGTGCTACTCAAAACCCGACTTTTAATAACTGATATTGGTAAGAACGTTGCCCGTCCGTAATTTTTTTGAGTTAAAAACTTAATTGCACTTTTAGCAACGGTCTCATCTTGGACAACAACTTGTTGCAATTGTGCACCCAACGCCGTTTCAATCGCCGTATTAATTTTTTTTGGCACTGTCATTAATTCGGCAACAGAACCATACAACCCAGGAAACTGATCCTTTTCTTTTAAAATTTCTTTAACACCTTGATAGTAACCGTTATAACTATTTTGAATTGACTGTAAATTATCTTTTTTATTTTTCGCTTGTTGTAGTATATTGGACGCCTCAAACCAATTACGCTGTTGACTTTCATAGGTTTCAACATCAACTTTTAAATTGGCTTTTAACCCAGCTATTCTTTGTTCCTCGTTAGCTAGATTACCAGCGACCAAATCAAATTTAGTTTTTTTAATCGAAAAATCATTTTGTAATTGGTTTAACTGATTTTGCTCGTTAATTAACGGCTGTTCATCTGTGATTATATTGGTCTTTATTAATTTTTGTAAAAACTCATTTTCACTTTGTAGTCGTGTTCGCTGTTGAATGGCTTCATTAGCATTGTTCTCTAAGTTCTTTAAGTTGTCTTCGCTGGACACAGCAATATTAGATAATTCGTTATCAATTGAACTGATAACCACTTCTTCATCCGTAATATTTTGTTGCAATACCAATAATTGTTTATTCATATTCGCTAACGCTTCTTGTTTTAACTTAATTTGGCCAGCCAACGTCTCTTGCTCATTCTTTAATTCCGTTATTTTTTGTTTTTCAAAATCTTTTTTTTGAGTGGAGACATTACTTTGTCCCGTTAAACGTTCCTTATTGATTGTTAAATCTAGTAATTCATTTTGAGTTTGATCAATCAAATTTTCAATCTTTTCTAGTTCAGTTCGATGTTTAGTTACTTCTTGTTCTTTTATCGTTACTTTAATTTTAAAATCGCCGTCCATTTTAATTAACTTATCTAACGACGATACCACAGACTCTTTTTGTAATGATTGTCTTTTAATAGATTTCACTAACCGGCTGAGTTCTAATTCATCAAATTGCTTTTTTTGGGCCACATAATCTTTTGCCAGACTACTTTGCTCACGTAACGGATCCAATTGACCTTTGAGTTCAAATATAATATCAGAAACTCGGTCCAAGTGTCCCTTTGTTTCTTCTAACTGTCGCACAGCAACATGTTTTTCTTGTTTATATTTTAAAACGCCCGCAACTTCTTCAATAATTGAGCGTCTATCTTCAGGTTTACTATTAAAAATTTCGGCAACTCGACCTTGAGAAATGATCGAAAATGATTCTTTTCCAAGACCGGTATCCATAAACAGGTTCGTAATGTCCTTAAGTCGACACTGTCTTTGATTAATCATAAATTCACTAGTGCCATCTCTAAATAACCGTCGGGTAACGGTTATTTTTTCGGGATTATCTTGAATATAAAAATCAGAGTTATCGAAAGTAATGCTAACCTCGGCACGGTTAATCGATACTCGGTTTGTTGACCCTGCAAAAATAACGTCCGGCATTTTACTCCCACGTAAATTTTTTGCCGATTGTTCACCAAGTACCCAACGAATAGCTTCAATAATATTACTTTTACCACTACCATTAGGGCCAACGACGCCAGTCATCCCATCTTTAAATTCAATTGTTGTTTTGTCTGCAAATGATTTAAACCCATCAATGACTAAAGACTCTAATTTCATTTATTACTGACCCCCTGAACATTTTTACTTTCTTAGTAACCCCAATGCATTACTTGCTGCTTGTTGTTCCGCAACTTTCTTAGAGTGTCCAGCACCCTGTCCGATAATCTTGCCATCAGCACTAACAGTCATCACATATTGTCTGTCATGTTCCGGTCCAAGGTCATCAACGACATCGTACGTAATCACAATATCACCATCTTTTTGTAAAAACTCTTGTAGCGACGTTTTATAATCCATAACGTGATCAAACCATCCCAAATCTAATTTAGGAAAAATAACTTTCCTGATAAATGTTTCGACGGCTAATTTGCCCTGATCTTGATAAAGCGCTCCTACAAAAGATTCAAAAATATCACACAATAATGCAGGTCTTTGACGCGCATTCGCTTTTTCCTCACCTTTACCTAAGCGAATAAATTCATCAAAGCGACATTCTTTAGCAAATGCACTGAAACTCTCTTCACAAACCATTGCGGCTCTCAAACGCGTTAATTTGCCTTGTGGTAGCATCGTGTATCTTTGATATAAGTATTCTGAAACCGTTAACTGTAAAACGGCATCCCCTAAAAATTCAATTCGTTCATAAAATTTTAAATTTTCTTTTGGATGCTCGTTTACATACGATGCCTGTGTAAATGCTTCGTCCAACAAAGCCACATTCGTAAATTTAATACCAAAATCTTCTTCCAACATTTCGTTTAGTCCTTTTATCATTTATTATCCTCCATTTATTATCATTAACGCTCCTACAATTATACCCGTTTTATGAATTAAAGGGTACTTAATACGCAAAAAAGCGCTGGCAAACTGAATTGCCTCGACGCTTTTACAAACCTATTCAATTTATTAATTTTAATAATTATTTTAAGTTAGCTTTGATGAAAGTAACAACGTCTCCGATGGTTACCAAACTTTCTGCATCTTCATCAGAAATTTCTGCGCCAAATGTATCTTCAAGTTCTAAAACAAATTCAACAACATCTATTGAATCTGCATCCAAATCTTTTTTAAAGTCTAAATCAGGCGTAATCTTTTCCGTTGGTAAATCAAAATGTTCTTCAATGATTTTAGCAATCTTTTCAAAAATTTCTTCTTCTGTCATTCTAATAACCTCCTTTTAAATCATGACGTAATTTTAACCATTTTTCAGAGAAATGTCTAGTTAATTTTGCGTTTTATCAGTCTCTTTTTCAAAATAGTCAACAATATTGGGAACCATATTTGCGTTAACCATATCGTTAGTTTGCTTAATGGTGTAATAAATTGACTCAGCTTTACTTGAACCATGAGCCTTCACAACAGGTGCTTTGACTCCTAATAAAACAGCACCGCCATATTTTGGTGAATCCATTTTATTTTTCAATTGTTTCAAACTTGGTTTTAATAAAAGCGCACCTATTTTAGCACGTAATCCACCACTCATAATGGCATTTTTTAATAAAGAAAACATCCCTAAAGCAGTTCCCTCAACTGATTTCAGAACGGCATTACCGGTGAAACCGTCAGAAACGATGATATCAGCTTTACCAGAAAGTAAATCATTAGATTCGATATTACCCACAAAGTTTATTTCAGGATCATTCAATAATAATTGGTATGCTTCTTGCGTTACTTTATTACCCTTGTGAGGTTCAGAACCATTATTTAAAAGACCGATCTTAGGCTTTTCAATATGACGAACATTTTTAGCGTAGTAATTCCCCAATACAGCATATTGGTGTAAATGTTCAGGTTTACTCTCTGCATTTGCACCAGCATCTAATAAGTTAACAGTTCCGTCATTAGACATAACAGGTAGTGTCGCCATTAAGCCAGGTCGTGAAATACCTTTAATTCGGCCGATTACAAAAAGACCTGCGGCAAGTAACGCTCCCGTATTTCCACATGAGAAAATGGCATCATTTTCACCATCTTTAACGGACTGAGCTGCCAGAACCATTGACGCATTTTTTTTCGAACGAATTGCCTTAACTGGTTCATCGTTCCCGTCGATTTCTTCGTCAGTATGCACTATTGCAATGTTTGTATCATCGTTCAAAAATTCACGAATTCTTTTTTCATCCCCATACAATGTAAATTGAATCGTGTTATCGTCATTTCTAGCGCGTTCAACACCCTCAACGACTGATTGAGGTGCAAAATCGCCACCCATTGCATCAACTGCTAATTTCATAATTATCTTATTCTCCTAACTTATTTAATCAAATTTTAAATCCGTATTTTGGTGTTCTTTTAAGTAATCATTTAATGGTTTAAATTCGGGATTATTTTCAAAATCATCCCGAAATACAATTTCATGTGCTTCTTGTTGCGCGACTTGTAAAGCATTAATGTCACCAATCGGGTCACCAATTTTAAATTCAGGGATACCCGACTGCTTACGACCTAATACGTCCCCAGCGCCCCTCAACTCTAAATCTTTTTGAGAAATCACAAAACCGTCCGTTGTCTCCGTCATAATTTGCATTCTTTGAATGCCAAATTCGTTCTTTGGATCCGCAATTAAAACACAGTACGACGCTTTTTTTCCTCGACCAACTCGTCCTCGTAATTGATGTAATTGTGCTAACCCGAATCGTTCTGCATTATAAATCATCATGACAGTCGCATTAGGAACATCAACACCAACTTCGATAACTGTTGTTGACACTAAAGCTTGATACTTATTCGCCTTAAAGTCAGCCATCATTTGGTCTTTTTCGTCATTCTTCATTTTACCATGTAATAGGCCAACTTTATATTTTGGTTCAAATATTTCTTTCATATTCTCATATAAAGCTAACGCATTCTTTAAATCCAAAGTTTCTGATTCATCAATCAACGGCGTAATAATGTAGGCCTGTGATCCCTGAGCCAACTGTTCTTTAATTAAATCGATGCCTTTTCCCACCTGGGAGCTTTTTAACCATGATGTCGTAATCGGCTGACGTCCCGCGGGTAATTCATTAATCGTAGAGACATCCATTTCGCCGTAAGCGGTGATTGCGAGCGTTCTCGGAATTGGCGTAGCCGTCATTGCTAAAACGTCTGGTTCGGCACCTTTTTCTCTTAAAATACGTCGTTGATTCACACCAAATCGATGTTGTTCATCAGTAATTACCAAACCAACGCGTTTAAATGAGACATCCGGTTGGATGATGGCATGTGTTCCAACAATCAAGTTCACTTCACCTGACTCGAGATGGGCTAATAACTCACGTCTAGCCTTCACCTTCATTGACCCTGTTAAGAGCGCAACGTTCACTGGAAAGTCTGCAAATAAAGTCGCCATATTATTGGCATGTTGTTCGGCTAAAATCTCAGTTGGGGCCATTAAGACAGCTTGATAACCGGCAGTTATGGCAGCGTACATGACTATTGCTGCCACGATTGTTTTACCCGATCCAACATCTCCTTGAAGCAAGCGATTCATATGAATCGCTTGCTTCATATCAGCACAAATTTCATTAACTACCTTTTTTTGGGCGGCAGTTAACTCAAAAGGTAATGTTTGAATAAATTTTTTTAGTTCATTATTTTGATAATTAATTTTAATTCCATAATTTTTAGTATCAGTCTTTTTTACATATTGTAATTTTAACTGAAATAAAAAGAACTCTTCAAAAATAGCCGTTCGTTTCGCTTCATGAAAATTTTTTTCATCCTTTGGAAAATGAATATCATGCAGCATCATTTTACGATTTACTAAACGGTACTTCTGAATTAATTCTGTTGGTAACAATGAGCCGACTTCATCGGCATATTGTTCAAACGCCTGGGTAATTAATTGTCGAATTGCCGTTTGGTGAATATCCTTAGATGACCGGTAAATTGCAGCTAACCCATCATCGGTTTGTTTAGTTAATAATTTCATTCCAGACAAACTTTTTCGCTTATCGTCCCACTTACCGTACACGGCAACTTCCTTACCAATCTCAAATTGTTTCTGCAGGAAAGGTTGATTAAAGAAACTAACAGTTATATTACCGTCATCAACTAGTAGTCGAACATTTAACAAATTTCTTTTCTGACCAAATCTAACTAAAACGGGCTCAGAAGAAACAGTGCCCTTTAATGTCACTTTTTCTTGGTCCGTAATCTCGGATAACTTTTTCGCTTTTAAATCATCATATCGATAAGGGTAAAACGTTAATAAATCTTCAATAGTATTAATACCTAACTGGTTAAGTGCCGTTAATTTTTTAGGTCCAACACCCGTTAAGACCCCAACCGAATCATCTAATGATGCCATTTTGATACCTCACTTTCCTCAGAATATAAAAAAAAGGAGAGAACATAGCCTCATCCCGCCTTTATTTTATGTTATTTTATTCAACCGAAATTAAATAAGGATAAACCGGTTGGTTTCCTTCATGGATTTCAACTTCTAAATCTTCATCAATTTCGTAAATAGCCGCTTCGATTTCTTTAGCCTCAGCTTCGGAACCGTCTTCACCTACAATAATTGTAATGATTTCACTATCTTCATCCAACATTTCCTTAGTCATTTCGATGGCAACTTTTTTACGATCATTATCAGTTACTTTGATGCTACCATCAATGATTCCCATATAGTTGTCTTTTTTAATTTCAACGCCTTCAATCGTTGTATCACGCACAGCAATTGTTACTTGTCCAGAAGTTACTGTATCCAAGTTTTCAATCATAACTTCTTTATTTTCTTCTAATGTACTATCAATATTAAATCCAAGCATTGCCGTCATTCCTTGAGCAATTGTACGACTTGGTACAACAACTGCGGGAACTGCTGATACTTCAACAGCTTGTTCAGCAGCTAGGAAAATATTTTTATTATTAGGAAGAATAATAACATTTTTAGCTTTAGTTGCTTCAATGGCTTTAACAATATCTTCCGTACTTGGATTCATTGTTTGTCCACCACTTAAGATGTAAGAAACACCTAAACTCTTAAATAACGTTGCAACACCGGCACCAGATGAAATTGAAATAACTGCAATTTCACTAGGTTCCACACTTGCATCAACCGCTTCGGCTTCTTCTTCGTCATTTTCCAAGATTGTTTCATGTTGTTGACGCATATTATCAACTTTAACTTTAATTAATGAGCCATAATGTTGGCCATAAGTCATTACTTCACCGGGATTTTCCGTATGAACATGCACTTTAACAACTTCGTCATCAGCAACAACGAGCAATGAATCACCAATTTCACTTAAATGATTTCTAAATTCATCATAATCAAATTTTTGATCAACTAGACGACCAGCACCTAATTTAAGCATAATTTCCGTACAGTAACCAAACTGAATGTCTTCAGTACTTAATTGACTTTGGACACTTTGATGGTGACTAGCATTAACCATTTCGTCCATCTCTTTTTCGTTTGGCTTATATTCTTCGCTAACTGTTTCTTTACCAGTTAATGCATCATAAAAGCCTTCATAAACGAATGTTAATCCTTGACCACCCGAATCAACAACGCCGACTTCTTTTAAAACAGGTAATAAATCGGGTGTTGTTGCTAAAGCCTTCTTAGCTGCCTCATAAGTTGCTTCCATAACGACAATAACATCGTCACTTTCAGAAACGGCTTTATTTGCCGCCTTAGCAGCTTCTCTGGCAACCGTCAGGATAGTTCCCTCAGTTGGTTTCATAACAGCTTTGTAGGCAACTTCTACCCCACCTGTTAGAGCGTCTGCTAAATCAGCAGCAGTTAAGACCTCTTTAGATTCAATTCGCTTGTAAAAACCTCTAAAAATTTGTGATAAAATAACACCCGAATTACCTCGAGCGCCCATTAACAAACCTTTAGCTAAAATTGAAGATAATTCCCCAACGTGTTCAGAAGGTGAATCTTGAACATATTTTGCACCACTTGCAAATGAAAGGTTCATATTAGTACCTGTATCACCATCTGGCACTGGAAATACGTTTAATGAGTTAATAAATTCGGCATTTTTAGCCAATCGTTGTGAACTAATTTGGACCATTTGTCTGAATTCTTGGTCCGTAATTTCTGTTACAGTCACTTCGTCTTCCTCCTCGGTCACTACTAAAATAGCTGGTTACTAATCGCCTAGTACGCGAACGCCCTGTACTAACACGTTTACTGAATTAGCAGATACACCTAGCATCGTTTCTAAATTGTATTTCACTTTTTCTTGGACATTACGACAAACTTCAGATATTTTTGTGCCGTAGCCGACAATAATGTAAACATCAATAGCAACACCATTATCTTCTTGACGAACAACAACACCTCTAGAATAATTATCTCTTCTTAAAATTTCATTTACATTGTCACGGATTTGGTTTTTACTTGCCATTCCGACAATACCAAAAATTTCAGTTGCGGCACCGCCAACAACTGTCGCAATAACTTCATTATCAATATCAATCGTACCAAATTGCGTTTTGATCTTAACAGCCATAAGAATAGCCTCCTTATATTTTCACACAATCAATAAGAGTATTTTATCATAGGATATGATAGAATAAAAGAAAAATAGCAGCCAAGTAAATCCAATTCCCCGACACGTGGGAATCTCAAGCTGTCAAGCAAATTTACTTGAAAGAAAAGTATTGCATTATATGGTTAAATATGATATTTTTGTTTAGGTAAGTAAGCATAGCTTTGCTTTTTAAGTGAATTGCAGAGGAGGATATGAATATGGCAAAAGATTTTATTACAGGACGTAAGACTACTTTCGGTAAGAAACGTTCTCATGCATTGAACCAAACAAACCGTAGCTGGAAACCTAATTTACAAAAAGTTCGCATCTTAGTTGATGGTAAACCTAAAAGAGTTTATGTATCTGCTCGCGCTTTGAAGTCAGGTAAAGTTACTCGTGTTTAATTCAATTTAAAAAGACTCAGCATTACGCTAAGTCTTTTTTTTTGCCCTATTTTTCATCATCGCGACTTTGAATAACCGCAACGACTCCTGATTTAAAACTAAACTCACCTGTATCCCCCACAAATTCGTTACTTGCTAGCGAGACCGGGTATACAAAATCAATTTTATTCAACGTATATTTTTCATCCATTAAACTTAAATGGGTCACCTGAGTCAACGGAATAAATGCAAGATATTTTTTCCCGTCTTCTTTCACCAAATGGTAACTTCCCGGTTTAAAAAAACGAATTGAATTTTGCTTATCAACTAAACATATTTTTTCAAACATCGTGTTAAACGGTTCTCTAAAGATAAAAAATAAATTAGCCAATAAATGATCAATTCGACCACCCGTCGCACCATAAATCATTACTGTATCAAATGTAAAATTCGCAATGGCTTCTCTCAAAGCCAATTCCGTATCCGTATCATCTTTTTCAGGGTTAGCCGTTTTAGTATGCCTACTGTGTTGTGTCACTAATTTAAATTCAGATTCAGTCATTGAATCAAAGTCACCAATTGACAACTCTGGTGTAATTCCTAATTGAACTAATCTTAATGCACCCCGATCGACACCTATCCATGGACCCTGAATATTTCCGGCAACCAATTCGTCTGGCCACTGTTCCTTAGGTCCACCAACCAAGATATTGAGGATCATTTTGTTGATTCTCTTAACTTATTAATTTGTTCAGTTGGGTTGTCGCTATTGTAAATATATGATCCGGCAACTGCAACCGTTGCACCACTTTCAAGACATTCTTTAATCGTTTGGTCGTTAATACCGCCATCAACTTCAATATCAAAATCATAATTTTGAACTTGTTTAATACGGTCTAATTGATCAATTTTACGTTTCATTTCTGGAATAAACGATTGACCACCAAATCCAGGGTTAACCGTCATTATAAGGACTTGATCAACAAGTGGTAAAACCTGTTTAATGGTTTCTAATGACGTTCCTGGGTTAATCACAACTTCGGCTTTAACGCCTAGTTTTTTAATTTGTTGAATCACACCAAAAATATGTGCCGTTGCTTCAACGTGGACACCAATAATATCAGCGCCTGCTTTAGCAAATTCTTCAATATATGTTTCTGGGTTTTCAACCATCAAATGACAGTCTAAAACCATTTTTGTTAATGGGCGAATTGCTTCAACCACGTTTGCGCCAAAAGTTAAGTTAGGCACAAAGTGACCATCCATAATATCAATATGTAGGTACTCTGCTCCTGCTTGATCGACTACCTTAATATCCTTTTCCAAATTTGCAAAATTAGCGCTTAAAATCGAAGGTGATAATTTCATTTTGGTCATCTCATTTCTTATAGTTTGGTTTTTGATCAACAATTAATTGATTGAATTGTAAATAGTTTTTATAACGACTTTCTAGTATTTCTCCTTGCTCTAGCGCTGCCTTAACTGCACATTTAGGTTCTTTAATGTGCAGGCAGCCTCTGAACTTGCAGCCCACGGATAATTCATTTAATTCTGGAAATAATTTTGGTAGTTCTTCTTTTGACATATCAAACAAGTCAAAAGATGAAAATCCTGGTGTATCAGCAATCAATCCACCGGCAATAGGCATCAAGGTTACTTTACGCGTTGTATGCTTCCCACGATGTAACGCCTTTGATATTTCAGCCGTCTGCAATTCTAGTTCCGGCATAATCTTATTTAATAATGTTGATTTACCGGCCCCAGTCTGCCCCATCACAACTGCGATTTTACCTGGAAAAGTATCTTGTAACGATTTAACCACATCATCCTCATTTTCACCAAAAGGAAAGAATGTCGGGTAAATCTTGCCATATGCTTCAATAATGTCACTTAATTCTGTCACTTTTCCCTCGGGAATAAGATCACCCTTTGAAAAGTATAAAACGGGTCTAACATGGTGCGATTCCAACATAATTAGTTGTCTATCTAACAAATTACTCGAAAATGCTGGTTCAACACACGATGTCACAACAATTGCTTCATCAATATTAGCAACGGGTGGACGAATCAAACTGTTCTCCCGTTCATGAATACTAAGAATGTAGCCTTCTTTTTTATTTTCAGCTTTAAAGTCAACCCAATCGCCAACTAACGGAGCCTGATTTGAATTTCTAAAATTACCTCGAGCTCTTGTTCGATAAGTTTCACCGTCAACATCAACGTCATAAAATCCACTTAGCGATTGTCTAATCTGACCTGTTACCAATAAATCAACCTCCTCTAGACAACATAATGTAATCGTTTTATATTGCTAACTAAAAAATTAGGTAAAAAGTTACCTTCTACCTAATTTTACCACATCTTTTATTTAATTCTTAGTGACATTACCATTTTCCGCAATTACTTTATCATCACGTAAAATTTTGTACTTACCTGATTTACCGGAATCTACAATAAATGATAATTTAAAATCAGTATCTTTCGTAATCGTTTTTCGCTCATACAGTGTGTCAATGTTATGTGTCTTATCTTCAATATAGACTTCAATAACATTTTCGTCCGTTTTTGATTCTGAAGAACTCGAGCTGGAGTTTGAACTCTCATCTGACGAATCCTCTTTGTCTTTGTCGGATGAGCTTGAGCTTTCCATAACCATTGATTTAAACGGAACCGTTACAGTTCTTGTGAATTCATCCGTTGTCTCTTTTTTTCCTTTAGAGATAGTGACGGATAGACTACCACCTTTAGACATATTCGAACCCGCCGTTGGAGATTGTTTAACAACTTGCCCCTTTTCAACTGAATTTGAATAAGCCTCACTGATTGATAATCTAGCACCAATTTCAGTAGCGTAATCTTGAACACTCTTTATCGTGTAACCAGATAAATCTCTAAGTGTAAACATTTCAGGTCCTGAACTAACGGTTAACGTTATCACAGTATCACTTGGTACCACTTTATCGCCTGCCGAAATGTCTTGTTCCATTATTTCATTTTCAGTTACGGAGTCCGAGTGTTGTGTCTCTTTTTCAACAGTAAATCCATCTTTTTCCAGTGTTGATTTAACGTCGGAATAGGTACTACCAACATAATTTTCCACCGTAATTTTAGATTTCCCTTTTGACACAATCACATCAACTTTATTTTCTTCGCGAATTGTTTCATTCTTTTTAGGCGCAGAGTTAATAATATCCCCACTAGAAACAGTTTCGCTATTAGTTCGAGTAACTTTACCTAATTTTAAATTTTTATCTGCCAAACTTGATTTAGCTTCACTAATTGTCATCCCGCTTAGGTCGGGTACCTTAACTTCTTTGGGCGAACTGGTAGCAACGACAACCCCACCGACAATAAGCATCAGTAAAGCAACCATAATAACGCCAATAGTCCATTTTTTACGGCGACTCATTTTTTTCTTTTTATCTGCCGTTACTTCCGGTTCTTTAGTCGTGTTTGATACTTCCGCAGCGTTCTTATCAAGTACCGGTAATACCTTCGTTTCACCGCTAACTAATACTTCAGGATGCCATTTTTCTGCATTCTTTTGCGATAAAGATTTACTTAATGCAATTGACATCTCTTCAGCAGATTGAAATCTATCTTGTGGGACCTTACTTGTTGCTTGTAGGACTATATTTTCAAGTGATTGTGGAATATTAGGATCAAATTCACGAACGGAAGGAACTTCACTTTGGAAATGCTTCAAGGCAATCGAAACGGCTGTCTCACCTTCAAAAGGAACCTTTCCTGTTAACATTTCATACAAAATGATACCAAGTGAATAAATATCAGAACGTTTCGTTGCCATGCTACCTCTGGCTTGCTCTGGTGATAAATAGTGAACAGAACCTAATAAGGTGTTCGTTTGCGTCAAGGAATGATCAGCTAACGCCACCGCAATTCCAAAATCGGTAATTTTAGCATTACCTTCCTCATCAATTAAAATGTTTTGTGGTTTTAAATCACGATGAATAATGTTATGATCATGCGCCACTTCAACAGCCGATAATATTTGAGTCATAATATCAATAACGACTTGGTATGGAATTGGAAATTGTTTTGTGATATACGTTTTCAAATCGTATCCCGCCACATATTCCATCACCATATACTGGAATCCATCAACTTCACCAACATCATAGACGCTCACAATATTAGGATGGACTAATTCAGTTGTCGCCAAAGCTTCTCGTTTAAAACGACGGATGGTATCTTGATCATCCCTCAAATCAACTCGTAAAACCTTTACTGCTACTGGTCGATCTAATATTAAATCAGTTGCAAGATAAACGTTTGCCATACCGCCTTCACCCAGCGATTTAATTATTCTGTAACGCTCATTAAATATCATGTCAGGTTTCATTTTACCGTCCTCCGTCGATTATCATTAACTAGGAGAACTGTGATATTGTCTAATCCACCTGCTTTGTTTGCCATTTGAATAAGTTCTTCACATTTTTCTTCAAGACTTTTTGGATTTTCCAAAACGGCTTTCATCTCACTGTCAGAAACCATATTGGTCAGGCCATCCGTACATAAAACTAATAAGTCACCCGGTTCAGAATCATTAACCGCAATATCAGCATCAGCATCTGAAGAAATTCCTAAACTTCTCGTAATCATATTTTTTTGAGGATAATTTTTAGCATCTTCCGCTGATAATTCTCCACGTTTAATTAATTCGTTAACTAATGAGTGGTCTTCAGTCAATTGGTAAAACTGTCCGGCACGCAATAGATAACCCCTACTATCTCCAATGTTGGCAACAATAAACTTGTCCTCAAAAAAGACGGCACATACCATCGTTGTCCCCATACCAGAAAGATCTTCATATTGATTAGATTTTTCAATAATCTTTTTATTTTCCATCTCTACTTCTTTAGTGATCCATTTAATTGCGTCACTAGGTTCACCAAAGTCTGTTTCCTCAAACCGAAATCCCATGTGTGAAACGGCCATTTTCGAAGCAACATCTCCGCCCAAATGCCCGCCAATACCATCTGCGACCATCACGAAAGAAATATCACTCTTGTTTTTAAAAACGCCAACATAGTCCTCGTTATTTTCTCTAACACTACCTACATCTGTTTGATAGGCAACCTTCATACTTACACCTCGAATTTAAAGTTGTTTTTCTAAACATGTAATGAAGAAACCATCTGAATGATAGTCATCCGGATAAATGGTTAATTCTTTGTCGTCTCGATCTTCCTTCAACGCTAAAGCCGTTGGCGTTTCAATCACTTTGAATTCAGGATGTGTTTCAACAAATTGTTTAACAACATCTTTATTTTCAATATCCAAAATAGTACATGTACTGTAAGTTAAGCGACCACCGTTCTTTAAAGTTGGTGCCACTTTGTCTAAAATAGCTAATTGAATTTTTTGTAGATTATTTGAATCAGCCAATGTCTTCTCATATTTAATCTCCGGTTTACGACGTAATAGGCCAATTCCGGAACAAGGTGCATCAACAAGAATAGAATCAAAATACTCATTATCAAATTCTTCTGAAATTAAACGTGCATCTAAAACCATTTCTTCTACAACACTAGATAAGCCTAATCTTCGAGCATTATCACCAATTAATTTAACTTTATGCGCATGAATGTCTAATCCAACAACCTCTCCAAATAGAGATTCATCTAAAAATGATGCAATATGCGTTGTTTTTCCACCAGGTGCAGCACAGGCATCCAAAACTTTATCGCCCGGTTGAATATTCATTGCGTCAGCAACTAACATTGCACTTTCATCTTGAATTGTGATTAAGCCATCGTGGTACACGCCACTGTCGGGAGCAAATCCATTAGTCACTAATAAGCCAACTGGTGAAACCTGACTACGCTTAACATCAAAGCCTTCTGCTTCCATTTTTTCAATCACTTCTTCAACTGTTGCTTTAGTTGTATTCACTCTGACGGATTGATCAGGTGCCTCATTAATTGAAGCCAACATATGGGTCGTTTTCTCCAACCCAACTTGTTTAATTAATTCATTAACCAACCAAACAGGCGTGCTGCTCTCAATACTCAAACGTTCAATATCATCTTTAATGTCAGAAATTGGGCGGATACCTTCTCGCTCAATGGCATGTAAAACACCCGTTACGAATTTACGTGTTCCCGCATGACCTTTTCTCTTTGCAATTTCAATTGATTCATTAAAAATTGCTCGAGTTGGAATTTTATCGAGGTAATGCATTTGATAAATGGCACTCAATAATAATTCTTGAACCCAATTATCCATTTTTGCAGGATTCTTAACAAATGGTGCCAACCAGTATTCCAAGGTTAGTCGTCTCTGGATAACGCCATAAACCAGTTGTGTTAATAAATGCGCATCGCGAACTTCCATATGGTTATTTTTGATTACTTGATTCAATGCAATATTCGAATATGTTCCTTGTTTAGCAACTCTCGTTAAAAGATCAACTGCTAAGAATCGGGGCGTTGTTTTTAAATCAGTTTTCATACATCAATCACCTGTTGTCCTTCTTTTATTCCTTGCCCACTACCATTTAGATAGTCAACAATGGTTTGTTTCGATTTACCATTGGGTTGGAGTTCGTTAACTGCTAACACCGTTCCATTACCACACGCGATTTTAAGCAATTTCTTAGCTACTTCAACGACTTGACCAGCCGCCAATTCAGTTTTTTCGTCTAAAACAGTAACATCCCAAAATTTAGTTCTTTTACCTTTCAAAATCGTATATGCGCCAGGTACTGGTCTTAAACTACGAATTTTCCAGTCAATTTCTTTAGCCGTCTTTGTGAAATCAAGTGCCTCTTCTTCTGGTTTAATTGTAGGAGAGAAAGTAACCTCATCTTCATTTTGTGGTATCGATTCACTCGTCCCATTAACCAATTTTGGTAATGCTTCTAAAAGTAACTCTTTACCCAATAAACTTAATTTTTCAAACATTGAACCAGAATCATCATTATCTTCAATTTTGATAGCTCGACGACTAATAATATTTCCCGCATCCATTTGTTTAACCATGTAAATAATAGTGATACCTGTTTCTTGCTCACCATTCATAATAGCATATTGAATAGGTGCGCCTCCGCGATATTTAGGTAATAGTGACCCATGGACATTAATGGCACCAATTTGAGCAGCCGCTAATAATTTTGTTGGTAAAAATTGTCCAAATGCTGCTGTTACTAAAAAGTCTGGTTTCATCGCAATAACTTCGGCCATTTCGTCACTACCACTTAATTTTTCTGGCTGTAACACTTTAATACCGTGTTTAACTGCTACTTGCTTCACTGGTGACTGAGTCAAAACCCGTTTACGACCAACCATCCGATCCGGTTGAGTCATAACAGCTTTCACGTCGTACCCATTTTCTATTAAGCTTTCTAAAATTGGTGCTGAAAATTCTGGTGTTCCCATAAATACAATTGACGTCATAGTTTCTCCTTAACCTAAATAAAGTTTACTGGTTCAGAATCAATTGTTAATCTTAAGCCTTTACGAACTTCGGCTTGTGATTTTGTCATTAATTCTCTTAATCGTTCTTTTAACTGTTCTTCTGATTTATATTTAATAACGACTTGATAATAAAATCGATTATTAACTCGCATAATTGATTTTGGCGTCGGACCAAGAATAATCGCTTTATCCGACAACGCCGGTTTCAAAAACTGAACGGCCTCCAACATTTTCTTAGCCGCTCCCGCTTCATCCGTGTAGCTCGCAGTAAGCTGGATAGTGTAGTAATATGGCGGATAATTTTCCATGTGTCGAATAGCCATTTCTTTTCTGTAGAACGATTCATAATCATGATGTTTGGCATATTGAATGGCATAATGATCCGGATTAAAGGTTTGAACAACGACCTGCCCTTCCTTATCAGCCCGACCTGCCCGACCACTCACCTGCGTTAATAATTGGAAGGTTCGTTCACTTGACCTGAAATCCGGTAGACTGAGTGCCGTATCAGCATTTAGCACGCCGACTAACGTTACATCAGGAAAATCGAGCCCTTTTGCAATCATTTGTGTTCCTAATAGAATATCGGCTTCTTTAGCACCAAATTTAGCCAGAATTTTTTCATGGGCGCCTTTTTTACGTGTTGTATCGACATCCATTCGTAAAATTCTAGCTTCTGGATATAAGGTTTTGAGTTCTTCTTCAACTTTTTGTGTACCCGTACCATAATATCTTATTTTACGGCTATGACAATTGGGGCAAATCTTAGGAATTCCCTCCTCATGACCACAATAATGACATTTCATCGTATGCGTATCCATATGCAATGTCAAAGAGGTATCACAGTTAGGACAAGGTAAAACAAATCCGCAATCTCTGCACATAACAAAAGATGAAAACCCACGACGATTTAACATTAAAACAGTTTGTTCTTTTTTTTCAAGTCGTTTGGTAATTTCATTCCTAAGTGGTTCAGAAAAATTACTTTCACCCGTATTTTTCATTTCTTCTCTCATATCGACTAGCGTCACTTCAGGCATCGGTTGACCATTAATACGTTGTGGTAATTGTAGCCACTCGTACACACCCTTTTGAGCTCTAGCACGAGATTCGAGTGACGGTGTTGCGCTTCCTAATATTACGGGACAATGGTGTCTCTGACTTCTCCAAAGAACAATATCCCTTGCATGATATCTTGGTGTCTCTTCTTGTTTGTAACTTGATTCATGTTCTTCATCCACAATAATAATGCCAATATTATCTAGAGGTGCAAAAACAGCTGAGCGCGCACCAACAACAACTTGGGCCTCTTTACGTTCAATTCGGCGCCACTCATCATATCGTTCACCATCAGACAGTCCACTATGCAAAACAGCAACTAAATCACCAAAACGAGACTTAACCCGTTTCACCATTTGCGGTGTCAGAGCAATTTCCGGAACAAGCATTAACGCCGTTTTACCAAGTTCCAATGCCTTCGCAATAGTCTGTAAATAAACTTCCGTTTTACCACTACCGGTGACCCCTTGAAGTAAGAAAGTTTTATTTATTTCATTTTTAATTGCCTCATCAACAGCTGTTACTGCAATATCTTGATCAGGTGTCAGTTTCTGCATACCAGTTGATTCAATAACTGTATCTTTATAAGGATCTCGGTAAACTTCTGTCTCAATTTTTTTGAGCCAGCCATTTTTTTCCCCAGACGTGATTGTTGCTGTTGTGATACCTATTTCTTTAACAACCTGTTTTTGCGGTATCAAATTATTTTCGTTTTCCGTCAATGACTGGAGATAATTTACTAATAAATGCTGTTGTTTAGCATTTTTACGTAAACCATTTTTAATATCTTCATAAGCTTCAAATCCAAGTTCAGGTTGAATAGAAAGTTGCATCTTAAATTTTGCTTTGTTACCAACTTCATAAATTAGTTCAGCTTTTCCAGCTTTCGTAAGTTGCAACAACTCTTTCATTAATTCCGCATCCATGTGTTCTGAATCAAATTCAATCGAATCGTTACCTTGAAATAATTTATCTTGTAGACTCTCATCTATTTCGTCAATTAACTGAATTCTTTTTTTATACGTGGCACGCATAACACTTGGCAATACCATTTGTAAGGCAGTAATTCGAAATGAGAAGGTTTCATTAGCTATCCATGCGGATAAATCTAATAGTTCGGTATTCACAACAGGTTTGAGATCTACAACTGATTGAATGGCCTTCACGTCACCATCAAACTGATTGTTATCAATAATTTCAATTACAAATCCTTGAACAAGTCGTTTTCCATTACCAAACGGAACAACAACGCGCATACCAATTTCAATCTGATGCGTTAATAATTCAGGAATTGAATAGGTATATGGCTGGTCCGTTTGCATCGTAGGAACATCAACAATAATTTTTGCAAACTGTGTCATACCAAAACCTCCTTTCTTTTAATTAACTGCTTATTTTTTTAAATCACTAATAACAACATTGAGTAGCTCCCCGGCAATTTGTTTTTTACTTGTTTGCTTGATAAAAATATTTTCCATCTGCGGTCTAAGTAACGTCACTTCGTTTTCATTACTATTAAACCCGATTGCGGCATTCGAGACATCATTTAATACTAATAAATTTAAATTTTTCTTTTCTAATTTTTCTTGCGCATTTATTAATCCGTTTTGAGTTTCAGCTGCAAATCCAACTAAATATTGATTTTGCTTAATTTTACCTAACTGTTTTAAAATATCTGGATTTTTTTCCAAGGTTAGTGTCAACGTATCTTCGTCTTTTTTAATTTTCTGGTCCGCTACGTTCTGAACCCGATAATCTGAGACTGCAGCTGCCATAATTAAAATATTTTGTTCAGCGAAGCGGCGAGTAATTGCTTCAGATAATTCTATGGCAGTTTTAACCCGAATAGTTGTGATACCAACTGGATCTGGTAATTTACTTACCCCACTAACTAAGGTAACGTTAGCGCCCAATTTTTGAGCTTCAATAGCAATCGCGAACCCCATCTTACCTGAAGAGTCGTTACCAATAAACCGAACTGGGTCAATTCTTTCCTGAGTACCACCGGCGGTAACTAAAATATTTTTACCTTTTAATGGTTTATCTTTGTCGCTAAAATTAGCATTAACAACCGCCATGATTGTCTCCAATTCTGGGAATCGGCCCTTACCTGAATAACCTTCCGCTAAGAATCCGGTCTCTGGTTCAATAACCTGAACACTATCTTGTTCTAATAATCTAAGATTGCGTTGCATGGCTGGATTCATTAGCATGTGTTCATTCATTGCAGGCACAACAACTTTAGGCGCCTCAGTTGCTAATAGCGTCGTTGACGCGAAATCATCCGCAATTCCATTGGCCATCTTAGCAATCATATTTGCCGTTGCCGGTGCGACAACCAATAAGTCTGCCCAATCCGCAAATTCAATATGGGCAACATGTTCAGATTCTTTTTCTGAAAAGAGGTCAGTCAACACATTATTTTTACTTAATGTTTCAAAACTTAATGGTGTCACAAACTTAGTAGCCGCATTCGTCATGACAACTCTGACTTCTGCGCCTTGTTTAACCATTGATCGAACTAATCCTAAACTTTTATATGCCGCAATACCGCCCGTTACAATAAGACCGATTTTTTTATTTTCTAATGTCATTTCATGTTACCCCCATATCGAATTTATATTAATTTCTATTGTATCAATTTTCTACGAAATAAAATAGGAGCTAGGACAATTAGCTTGTCTTAACTCCCTTTCATTTAATTGAATTAACGAATGTCTTCTTTTTCAACTGGATCAATAATTAAATCACCTGTAACGACTTCTTCCAAAGCACGTCCAACGTTTTTAATTGATTTATAACTTGAGAGCATTGGTAAAGCGCCCGCATCTAATTCATGGGCACGTTTACTTGCTAACATAATTAATGAGTATCTTGAATCTACTTGCTTTAATAAGTCATCGACTGAAGGATATAAAATCATTTAAATACATCTCCTAATTGTTTTCTATAGTCAGGTAAGAATCGTTTTACACGCCAACGTTCAGCTTTTATAATTGTTTGAATTTTCTCAACAGCATCATTTATTTCATCATTAACAACCGCGTAGTCATAATTCTGCATCATATCAATCTCGCCAATGGCTTTTGTCATTCGTTTATCAATTGTTGCAGAATCGTCTGTCCCACGTCCCGTAATTCTCTGTCTTAATTCCATTAAATCAGGTGGTGTTAAGAAAATAAATAACCCGTCAGAAATTTTTTCTCGAACTTGCATAGCACCTTGTACTTCAATTTCAAGAAAGACATCTTGACCAGCGTCAAGCATCTTATTTACATATTTTAACGGTGTTCCATAGTAATTGTCAACATACTTGGCATATTCTAACATACCGCCCGTTGAAATTTCGTTCTCAAATTCTTCTTTTGACACAAAATGATAGTCAACACCATCAACTTCGCCCTCTCGCATTTTACGAGTGGTCATTGAAATCGAATAAAGAAATTTATTGTCATCTTGATCAAAAATCGCTTTTCTTACGGTTCCTTTACCGACCCCTGATGGACCAGATAGTACGATCAACATTCCACGATTAGCCATTAATTTTGTAAACTCCTCTAAGATAAGTATTAATAAATAGTATGCACTTTTTACATCGATTATTCAAGTCCTTTATCCGCTACAATGGGCTTTTACAAATTAACTTAAATTGATGCTTGCTTTATCGAACGTTTGTTCGTATAATGAAAATACAAACAAATGTTCGGGGAGGACTTTTATTATGCAAAATAAACAACAGACAACCATTCAAACAATTGGATCAACGCTCCAATACTCATATCACAAAATTTTTGATTTAGATGATTTCGTTTTAAAACCACAAATGCCTAAATTTCAGTTGGAACTCTTTACTGAGAAAGTTTTAGACATGAAGAAAACAATCATTTTACAGTTAAACCCTTCTGGATTCCAAAAAGAATTCCAAGAACTTCGTGGTACTTTATACAGACATCCCGTCTCAACTCAATTAATATTTAAAACGCAATATACTAACGTTACTTATTTGCTTAACGATGATCAACTTCGCTACATTGCTTTACTTGACTCCATATAAAAATGACCATTTTCTATTTAACTAGAAGATGGCCATTTTTTTATTTACGCTTAATTGTCGCTGGATCAAATTTTCTTTGGATAAGTGCCAAAATTGCATCGGCAATTACTGCCATTAGGGCAGTTGGTAATGCACCTGCTAAAATAATAGCAGCACCATCCGTAGCATTTGTTCCTCGAATAATAATATCTCCAAGACCACCTGCACCGATGAAAGAACCAATCGCCGTAATACCAATAGCAACGACTAACGCATTTCTAACGCCAGCCATAATAACTGATAATGATAATGGTAACTCAATCATATATAAAATTTGGAATCTTGTCATTCCCATCCCTTTACCGGAATCAAGTACCCCAGGATCAACATTAATCATCCCTGAATACGTATTTTTCAAGATAGGTAAAAGTGAGTATAAGGCAACCGTCACAATAACCGTATTAACACCCAAACCTAAACCCAACATAATAATAGATAACATTGCCAGGGAAGGAACAGTCTGGATGACATTTGCGGCACCAATGATAACATCACTTAATCTGTGATGCTTAGAAATAAATATTCCAATTGGGATACCAATAGCTGCAGCAATTAAAACACCGTATATTGATATTAAAAAATGTCGTGTGAATTCTTGTAAAACGTATAACCCATTATTACCAAAATAAGACATTAACTGATCAAAAGTATTCATAATTAATCACCCGCCTTTTCAAAGTAATGATGTTTCTCTAAGAATTGTTTTGCGACTACCGATGGCTCATAAAAATCATTATCAACTCTATAATTCAATGATTGCATCGTTGATAAATCAATTTTATTTGTGAGTCGATTAATCAGTGGCCCTAATTCTGGATGTTTTTTCAAAATAGAATTATTTGCGACTAGACTTGCCGTGTATGGTGGGAAAAATTGACGATCATCTTTTAATATTTTCAAATCGTAACTTTTAATTCGTCCATCCGTTGAGTAGCCCAGCACAACATCCATTTTACCTTTTGCAAGTGCGCTATAGACTAACCCAATCTGCATAGGATAAATATTTCCAAATTTAATATTGTATTCTTTTTGGAATCCATCGTACCCATCACCAATCCGACTAATCCAGTTAGCATCAACACCAACAGTTAATTCTGATTCAATTTTCTTTAAATCAGAAACTGTTTTTAAATTATATTTTTTAGCCGTTTCCTGAGTAACCATAAAGGCATACGTATCAGCAAAACCTAAGGTATCAAACCACTTCATTTGGAATCTATCTTCAAAGCCATCTTTAACCATCTTATTAGCCTTAACAGTATCTTTTACGACCGGTTTATTCAACACGGCGCTTAAATCAGTTCCCGTATAACGAGCTGATGATACATCTGCATCACCATTTTTAAGTGCATTGAAACTTAACGTACCAGAACCTAAGTTATTAATCAGTTCTACTTTATTATCTGATTCATGTTCAATCAATTGTTGCAGCATTGAACCAATAATTTGAGATTCTGTTGTTGATTGTGCCACAATTTTAATTGTTGACTGAGATCCACCTGTTAAACCAGGAAACCCACAACTCGATAAACTTACACCAACAAACAGAAGGCTTAAGCTAACAAGTATTTTTTTTATCGTTAATTTCATGTTAAAGCCCTCCTTAATTTCTGGTTGTTTTTGGTGTTAGTTTTTTTTCAACTTGTCCGAGTATAAAATCAACTAATAAAGCTAATAAAATAACCGGAATCGTTCCACCGAGAATTAATTTTGGTTGGTATAGGTTCAATCCATTAAAAATCATATCACCTAATCCGCCGGCACCAATGTATGAAGCCAACGTTGCCCAAGCAATGACATACGTCGCTGCCAACCGAATTCCTGACATAATAACTTGTGAAGCCATTACCAATTCAACTTGCATAATAGATTGTAAATTAGTCATTCCCATTCCTTTTGCGGCATCTTTCAACACCGGATCAACACCGTTAATCCCAATATACGTATTTCTCAAAATTGGTAATAATGAGTAAACAAATAATGCGATAACGGCTGGAAATTTACCAATTCCAAATAATGGAATCATCATGGCCAATAGAGCCAAGGCAGGGATTGTTTGCAACATACTCGCAATCGCAATTACAACACTTGCCGTTTTGGGCAATCTCGTTAACAGAACGCCTAACGGAACGGCTATGACAACTCCGAGGAACAGTGCCATCCCAGAAATTTCAATATGTTCCCATAATTTTGAGATAATCATCGCGCCATATTCTTGTAAAAATGAAGTCATTATTAACCCTCCTTCGTTGAACTTGGGTTATTCTCATTTGCAGTTTCAGTCGTTGTTCCTGACACCTCTTCATGTGGCGCACTATTTTCGTCACCCCAAAGTGCATCATAAACAATATCAACTAACGTTGCTCGGGTCACAATCCCGACCAAAATACCTTCTTTATTAATAACTGGCACGTTCTTAAAACCACGTTTTAAAATACGTTCAACGGTATCACGAACTAATGAATCTTCTTTTACATAAAAAATATCTTTGTTCATAATATCGCTAACACTACTTGACGTATTGAAATTATAATCTAAACTCTCAATATCAATATAACCTTTCAAAATGCCGGCATCATCAGTAACCAACAATGTATCAACTCGACGATCATGCATCAAACGAATAGCCGTTACTAATGATTTACCTGGCGTAATTGATACCGGATTAGCCAACATCACCTGTCCAACTGTTGTGATACTTGGACGCGCTTGAATCAATCTATCTTGTCCAATCAAGTTTTCAACAAATTTATTGGCCGGGTTTTTTAAAATGTTATCTGGCGTATCCGCTTGGACAATTTTCCCCTCAGACATAACAACGATACGTGTTGCCAATTTTAAAGCTTCATCCATATCATGTGTCACAAAAATAAATGTTTTACCTAAACGTTCTTGTAAATCCTTAACTAAATCTTGTAAAGCTTCTCTAGTAATCGGATCAAGCGCACCAAAAGGTTCATCCATTAGTATAATATCTTGATCAGCAGCTAGGGCACGGACAACCCCAATTCTTTGTTGTTGCCCACCTGAAAGTTCAGATGGATAACGGTCCAGATATGATTCTGGCAACTCAACTAATTCAATCATTTCTTTGGCACGTTCATTTCTTTTTTCTTCGGGCCATTTTAACAATTTTGGCACCAATGTTATGTTTTCACGAATCGTCATATGTGGCATTAATCCAATATTTTGAATAACGTAACCAATTTGACGACGTAATTTAACTGGATCCATTTTTGCGATATCTTTACCATCAATTGTGATTGTACCGGACGTTTGCGTCAACATCCGATTAATCATTCTCATTGTGGTGGTTTTACCCGAACCTGAAGTTCCAATAAAACAGATAAATTCGCCATCTTGAACTTCTAAATTAAAATTATCTACAGCCTTATTACCCTTATAAATTTTTGATATATTGTCAAACTTAAGCATATTAACACTCTCCTTTTTTATAACTAGTTATTACCCAGTTATAAAGTTACCTTGGTCTAATTATTTTTTTGGGCCATATTCAATAGCTCTTCGGCATGTTTAACCGTTAACTTAGTAATTTCAGAACCAGCCAACATGCGAGCAATCTCTTGAATTCGTTCTTCTTTAGACAATAACTTAATAGATGTTTCTGTGCGTTCACCAATAACTTCTTTGGATATAAAGTAATGGTGTTCACTAATCGCGGCTACCTGTGGCAGATGCGTAATACATAACACCTGTGAATTTTGAGCAATTTGACTAATTTTTTCGGCAATTGCTTGCGCAACACGACCGCTAACGCCCGTATCAACTTCATCAAATATGATACTCGTAACGCCTTGCGTCTTAGAGAAAATAGTCTTTAACGCTAACATCATTCGAGATAATTCGCCACCCGAAGCAATCTTAGCGAGCGGCCCCATTGTTTCCCCAACGTTTGTTTGAATATAAAATTCAACTTTATCTTGTCCGGAATTATTCAATTGACTTAACGTCTCAAATTTAACTTCAAAGATTGCCTTATCCATATAGAGCTCACTTAATTGCTTGTGTACCTCTTTTTGTAAAACAAGAGCCGCTTTTTTTCGCGTTTTAGTTAATTTATCAGCTATTTTTTGAGCTTCTTTTTTGGCCAAGTTAACCTGATTGTCTAAATTATCGGCTGTCCCTTCAGTCGCCTCCATTTCAAATAATTCTTCTGAAATGGTTTTTAAATATGTCAAAATTTTTTCAACGGAATCACCATATTTATGTTTTAACTGAACGATAATTTCGAGTCTATTTTCGATCTCGTTTAATCGTTGTTCGTCCCACTCTAAAGCATCCAATTGTCGTAACAAGTCACTGGAGGCATCTTGTAACATATAATAAGCTGATGACAAACGCTCCGCTAGCTCTTTGTATTCGCTATCCAAATTATCAATCTTTTGCATATTAGACATTGCCACACCAACACGATCAACTGTGTTCTCATCCTCACCCGATAATGCTTGGTAACTGGCATCCAACGATTGATTAATTGTTTGAAAGTTCTCTAATCGTTCCTTTTCGGCACTAAGTAGCTCTTCTTCATTTTCAATTAAATCAGCGCTCTCGATTTCATCTTTTTGGAAATGTAACATATCTAAGCGTTGTGCCCATTCATTTTGGTTCGTTTGTCGCTTAACTTGTAATTTGTGTAAGTTTTGATATTGTTCAAATGCATCTTGATACTTTGATGTCAATGTTTGAATATCATTTTTGATATATTCATCTAGCATGCCTAAATGTTTGTCTTGTTGCATTAATTCTTGATGTTCATTTTGACCATGAATATCAACCAATGTTTCACCGATTGATTTAAGCGTACTCGTATTGACCAACATCCCGTTGATACGACAGATGTTTTTTCCAGATCTATGTATTTCGCGTTGCAAAATAACAGAATTGTCATCATGTCCAATACCTAGTTGATCTAATTTTGTCAATGTATTTGACTGTTTCGCCGGAATAAATAGACCTTGCAGGACCATTTTTTTTGCGTCTTTTCTAATAAATTCTTGTGACCCTCTACCGCCTGATAGAAGACCTAATGCATCAATAATAATTGACTTTCCGGCACCCGTTTCACCCGTTAAAACAGTCATATTAGCCATAAAATCGATATTCAAAGAATCAATAATGGCAAAATCTTTGATTGTCAATTCTTGTAACATATGTTCACCCCTTTAAAATAAAAAAATCTGAAACAGAATGTCACAGATTTTTCGTTTGTTTATTCAATTACGATTTCATTTATGATTCTACTTAGTTTCAATGCGTCTTTATTTGAATGACAAATAATTAACGCCGAACCATCTCCACCTAAAGTCCCAAAAACAAATGAATAGTTCATTTGTTCAATTAACGATACGATTGCTGGCCCACTTCCCGGGGTCACCTTAATAAGACACATTTCATTTTGAACATCCGTTGAAATAAAAGCATCTTTTAACGTTTTTGTTAATTTTTTTTCTGTATTTAATTGTTTTTGAACAGGTAAGTTATAACTATAGGTCCCATCAGTAGCCGGAACTTTAATTAATTGCATTTCTTTAATATCTCTAGAAATTGTAGCCTGCGTGACGGTTATACCTTCTTTTTTTAGCAAAATAACAAAATCTTCTTGTTTATCAATATTATTTGCCTTCAATAATTCCCGGATATAACGTTGTCGTTCTTGCTTTTTCATTAAAGTCCCCCCAGCCCTTGACCCATTACTCATGCAGTAAGTATAACGTAATATTGATGATTATTAAAGAAATTCACTTCAAATCCTCATTTAACGGCATTCAAATTATCATATGCGTCAGCTAAGGTTGCATCAATACTAACCTTATTCATAATGACACCTTGTTCATTTGTCGCCGATTTTAAATGGATTAAAAATTCGATGTTACCTTCGCCACCCTTGATAGGCGAGTAACTTAGGTCCGCAACGTCAAACCCTGTTGTAACAGAGAATTGAACAATGTCTTCAAGAACTTTACGATGAATTTTTTCATCTCGTACAATCCCACGTTTTCCGACATTTTCTTTTCCGGCTTCAAATTGAGGTTTAATTAGTGCTACAACGTCCCCATTTTCAGTAATAATTTTCTTTAGAGCAGGTAAAATAAGATGTAATGAGATAAATGACACATCAATTGTCGCAAAATTAGGTTGTCCGGATTTAAAATCTTCTTTTTTACTATATCTAAAGTTGGTATTTTCCATAACCACAACCCTTGGATCTTGTCGTAATTTCCAAACAAGCTGGTTTGTACCAACGTCTAATGCATAACTTAATTTTGCCCCATTTTGTAAAGCAACATCAGTAAATCCGCCAGTTGATGACCCAATGTCTAAGACTGTTTTATCTTGAACCGTCGCATCAAAGACTTTAAGTGCCTTTTCTAATTTCAATCCACCACGACTCACATAAGGTAGTCTCTTCCCTTTAAAATGAAGTTCCGTTTCTACAGAAATTTTAACGCCTGGTTTATCCAAGCGTTCCTCATTTTCACCCAATATTTCACCGGCCATAACCGCGCGTTTAGCTTGTTCACGAGTTTCGAACAAGCCTTGTTGAACTAATAAAACATCAATACGTTCTTTTTTCATAAAGACTCCTAGTTTTTTAATTTAAAGTAGTGCAATAATTCTTCTAAGTACCCGGTTTCCAGGCCAGTTTTTTTGAGATTTTGAATGGCTACCTTGGCTTGATCAATTACATTTCTCAACGTGTCATAAGATTGATCCAATCCGATTAGTCCAGGATAGGTATTTTTATTTTCCTGATTATCTTTATGCACGGCCTTGCCCATTTCTTCAGAAGTTCCAACAACATCCATAATATCATCATAAATTTGGAACGCTAACCCAAATTGGCGACCATATTGAATGAGCTCTGCCTGTTGTTCGGTAGTTGCATTCCCAAGTATACCACCCGCATAAACCGCAAACTCAATTAAATCGCCCGTTTTACGTTTATGAACTCGTTTCAACTGCGTCAGTGATAACACTTGATGCTCACCTTCAATATCGGCTACTTGACCACCAACCATACCTTCTGGTCCGGCCAACTGAGCCAATCGAGACATAAGGGCCACTTTTTGTGCGTCGCCCACCACATCAGAACGACCAATCCACTCAAACGCTAACGTATTTAAGGCGTCTCCAGCCAAAATGGCCATACTCTCACCATAAACAATATGATTTGTTGGCTTTCCACGTCTCAAATCATCATTATCCATCGCGGGTAAATCGTCATGAATTAATGAATACGTGTGAATTAATTCTAACGCACCAGCCACCGAATAAACCCCGTTATCAATTTCATGATTAAACATCTGACAAATCACAAAAATTAATAACGGCCTCATCCTTTTTCCACCGGCCTCAACTGAATAAATCATTGATTCTTTTAAAGCTTTTTCAGTATCTAAATCCCGCAGGCGGCCAACTAATTCATGATTAAATTTTGGTAAAATCTCATCAGAAAAAGTGGTTAAACTAATCATTTTTTGCATCCTGCTCAAATGGAATTTCTTCGCCAGAATCATTCATTACGCTTGTTAATGTCTTTTCTGCATTTTCTAGCGTTTTTTGTAATTTTGAACTCAGTTTAACCCCATCTTGAAATTGCGTTAATGCTTTTTCCAAAGGGACATCTCCCTGTTCTAATTCCGTAACAATTTTTTCAAGTTCCACTAAGTTATCTTCAAATGTTGCTTTTTTTTCAGCCATCTAATGAGTCTCCTTTTCAATTTTTTCAATTTTCGCTTGCGCTTGCCCATCAGCAAGATGTAAGACAACTTTATCATCGACCTTCACCGATTCAACACTTTTAATAATGTTTTCATCCATGGAAACATAACTATACCCTCGGCCCATAATTTTCAATGGACTTAATAGGTCCAATGCACTTATTTTTTCTCCAACTTGTTGTTTCTTTGTTTCAAGTAGATAAGTCATTACTTGACGAAGCTGCTTATCTTGTTGCTGAACTTGGTCCTGTAATCGTTCCACTAGTTGTTGTGGATTTTGGTAACTCAACTGATTACGGACTTGTTCAAATTGTTGCTTTTTAACCATAATTGTTTGTTTAGTTATTTGTGTCAAACGTTGCGATAGATTATCTAAATTTTGCAGGTAACCTTCGTATAAACGATTAGGCTGCTGAAAAACGTAAGACTGTCTAATTTTATTTAATTGTTGTCTTCTTAAGTTCAATAAATTTTGCGTTACTTGTAACAATCTAACTTTCAATTGATTAATTTTGATTAACTCATCGGCGTAAACAGGAACAGCCAATTCTGCTGCAGCTGTTGGCGTCGCTGCTCGAACATCAGCAACTAAATCGGCAATTGTTGTATCCGTTTCATGTCCAACCGAAGATATAATTGGAATCTGGCTATCAAATATTGCGCGTGCGACTAGTTCTTCATTGAAGGGCCACAAATCTTCTATTGATCCCCCGCCTCGTCCAATGATAATTGTATCAAAATTGCCCAATTTATTAATTTGTTCCAAGCGTTTTATTAAGTCGCCGGCTGCTTTATCACCTTGCACAATAGCGGGAAATAAAACTAACTGAGCAATAGGGTAACGTCTGTTAACCGTTGTCATGATATCCTTGATGACTGCTCCCGATGGACTCGTTATAACCGCAATTCGTTTTGGGTATTTAACCAATGGTTGTTTTGGCGCCGAAAAAAGTCCCTCAGCTTGTAACTTATTTTTTAACTGTTCATAAGCCTGATATAAGGCCCCAACACCATCTGGCTCCATTCGATCAATATAAATCTGGTAGTTGCCAGTCGCTTCGTATAAAGATATACGACCCACAACTAACACTTTCATCCCGTCCTCAGGTTGAAATTTTATTTTATCAAAAGCTGAACGAAACATGATTGCACTAATCTTAGCATGATCATCTTTTAAGCTAAAATACTGGTGCGCATTAGGTCGAGGGCGTAAGTTTGAAATTTCACCAGTTAAATAAACGGTCCCGAGATAAGGATCGGCATCAAATTTTTTCTTCAGATATGTGGTTAACGATGTAACTGATAAATAATTTTCTTTATCCAATTCCAACACTCCGTTTTGTTAATTCAATTGTTTGTTCCATCAACATTGCAATCGTCATAGGTCCAACACCTTTTGGTACCGGTGTTAAATATCCAGCAACATCAGAAACATCTTTATCAACGTCCCCCGCCAATTTGCCACTATCCAGACGGTTCATGCCAACGTCTATTACAACGGCTCCCTGTTTTACATCCGCTTTTTTTATGAAGTTCGCTTGACCAATTGCAACGACTAGTATATCGGCCTGTTTAGTTATCTCCGACAAATTTTGCGTATGACTATGCGTAACGGTTACCGTAGCATTAGCATTCAAAAGCAGTGCTGCCATTGGTTTACCAACAATATTACTACGACCCACAACAACCGCATTTTTACCTTCTACGTCAATATCATATGCCGTAAACATTCTCATAATTCCCATTGGCGTACAAGGAATTGCTAATGGATCATTCATAACTAACCGACCAATATTAACCGGATGAAAGCCATCTACATCCTTTTCCGGTCTAATAGATTCAGTTATTTTCTTTTCATTTATTTGTTTTGGTAATGGTAATTGCACTAATATACCATGAACGTCGGGATTTTCATTATACTCACTAATGAGTGCTAATAAGTCCGATTCAGATGTTGAACTTGGTAATTTTGTGATGATTGATTTGATACCAATTGATTCAGCAACTCGATGTTTATTTTTAACGTAAATTTGACTTGCCTGGTCTTCTCCAACTACGATAACGACCAACGCAGGGATGACCCCTTTTTTCTTTAAATTTTCAATTTCGAATTTCAAGTTATCAGTAGTTGTTTGCGCTAATTCTTTACCATCAATTATTTTAACCATATTAGTACCTCTATTTCGTTTTTTACTTCTTATATTTTATCATATTTAAGACATTTATTTCTAAAAAAAAAGCGTTGCAAAAATGCAACACTTCTCAATTATCATTATTCATTTGTTTCTTCAGTTTCGGCTGGCATTTTTTCAACGACAGGATCTAACACACCGTTAATGAATTTTCTTGATTCATCATCGCTGAATTCTTTAGCAATCTCTAAAGCTTCATTCAAAGCAACCTTAGCTGGTACATCATCAATATAATTCATTTCATAGATGGCAAGTCTTAAAATGATTAAATCCGTATTATTCAAACGTGATAATTTCCAACGTGATGTTAGATTAGCCTCAATCACAGCATCTATCTCCGTTTGTTTGTCACTAACGCCTGATACTAATGCTTCTAAATATGGTGGAATAACTGCCGATTCTTCATCAGGAACTTCTAACAACTCACGATAAATAGCTTCTCTCTCAGCATCTGGGTTAGATTTTAACGCAAAAAGCGCTTGAAATGCTTTCTCACGAATTGCATGTCTAGTTAATATTACACTCACTAATTTTCACCATCTTTTTCTGAAAATAAATCGTCCGTATTCAGTTTGTCGACTTCCTTTTCAGGAATAACCCCTTCAACATGAACATTCACTTCAATAATTTCTAAACCTGTCATAAACAATAATTGTTGTTTGATCTTTTCCTGCATCATTAAGGCTACTTTAGGCACAGATACTCCATAGTCAAGGTAAACAAAGACATCAATATTTAATTGATCATTTGCCAAGTCTAATTTAACGCCCTTACCGAGTGATTTTTTACGACCAAATAGTTCAGTTAAATTTTTAGCAATTGTTCCTCGCATTGAGTAGACGCCATCAATTTGATTAGCGGCTATTCCAACAATAATTTCAATCACTTCAGGTGCAATCTTAATGTCACCTAAAGAAGGTTCAGTACTTTTTAAAACAATATTTGTTTCTTCAGCCATAGGTTTTTACCTCCATCGATTTATTGTGCTCTGGAAATGTATGTCCCATCTTGTGTATTAATAATTAACATTTCATCTTCATTAACAAAGAATGGCACTTGAACGACTAATCCTGTCTCAAGAACTGCTGGTTTAGTACCACCCGACTGTGTATTACCTTTAATACCAGCTTCGGTTGATGCCACTTTTAATTCAACCGTGTTAGGAACATCGACACCAATTGTTTCTGTTCCAAACATAATAACGTTAACCATCAAGTTCTCTTTTAAATAGTTCAACTGTTCGTGTACACGTTGTTCAGGTAATTCCAATTGTTCATATGTGTCCATATCCATAAACACGTAGTTACTACCATCCGCATAAAGATATTGCATTTTTTTGTTATCAATTTGTGCCTTTTGAACTTTTTCACCGGCACGGAATGTCTTTTCTTGTGCTGCGCCTGTACGGAGATTCTTTAATTTTGAACGGACAAAGGCTGAACCTTTACCTGGCTTAACATGTTGAAATTCAACAACACGCCATAAATCACCATCAACCTCGATCGTAACACCATTTTTAAATTCATTAACGGACATCATAAAGCAAATTCCTCCTAGTATCTCGTGTATCTCATAGTTCTAATAATAGCAATAATGAACATATAAAAGCAAGTTAAAGTCTATATTATCATTAATTTTTTATAAGAATCCGTTAACAATTGATGGCCATTTTCAACAACCAAAATATCGTCCTCAATTCGTACACCACCAAGTTTCGGTACATAAATACCTGGTTCAATTGTGATAACATCTCCGACCATTAAAACACCATTTTGGTCATTGATCCTGATATTAGGTAATTCGTGAATTGATAAGCCAATCCCGTGACCGATACCATGATTAAAGTAGTCACCATATCCGGCCTCCGCAATCATTTCATTCGCGACCCTTGCTAACTCACTCAATCTACATCCCGGTTTAATTAGCGAAATAACATGTTCCTGTGTCATTAATACGGTATCGTATATTTTTTTTAATTCATCAGATATCGATCCGATAGCAACGGTTCTGGTTACATCAGACGTGTACCCCTGATAATAATAACCAAAATCAATCGTAATTAAATCTTGCTTTTGAATTTTCCGATTTGAAACTGTCGCGTGTGGCCACGTTGAATGAATACCACTTGCCACAATTGTTTCAAATGATTCGTTTGACGCACCTAAACTCTTCAAGTAACTGTCTAATCGATTAGCGATTTCAATTTCTGTTTGCCCGATTTTTATTGTTCCAACAATGTAATCAAATGCTTCATCGGCCAGTTGTCCTGCCTTAACTAATTTTTCTTGTTCAAATTTGTCTTTAATACGTCGTAACTCCTCAACGATGTTAGTAAGTGATACTAAATCGCTAGTCAACTCTTCATCCAATTGCTCGTATTCTAAAAACGATATTGAAGACTCAAATCCCATGACGGTGAGTCCATTTTTTTCAATGATATCGGCTGCAACGCCCAGATAGTTCCGAGTAAATTCAATTTCAAATCTATTGTCGTAATCTTCTAACGCCAATTCGTATCTAAGATCAGTGATTATAAATTGTTGTTTGTCCGTAATTAATAATACACCGTCGCCTTCAAATCCACTCAGATAGTTTATATTTACGATATCAGTTACCAAAAATGAATCAATCGAGAGATTTTCAAACGTTGATCTTAATTGTTCAATTCTATTGATATTCATTTAAGTTCTCCTTTTTATGTACAAAAAAAGGAAATCTCTGTCATAAATGAAGAGATTTCCTTTAAATTATTATTATTCAGCTACAGGGTATACAGAGACTTGTTTCTTATCGCGGCCTTTACGTTCGAAACGAACGATACCATCGACTTTAGCAAACAAAGTATCATCTCCACCTTTACCAACGTTAACACCAGGATAAATACGTGTTCCACGTTGACGATAAAGAATTGAACCACCTGTTACTTCTTGTCCGTCAGCTCTCTTAGAACCTAAACGTCTACCGACAGAGTCACGACCATTAGAAGTAGAACCCCCACCTTTTTTATGTGAGAAAAATTGTAAATTCATTAACATAATCAATGCACCTCCTTGTTATAGTTTATTATTTAAGTGTTAATTCAATGTAATCTTGATAGTTTTGCTCAATTGACTGTAGTCCTAAGACTAAACTTTCTAAAAGCAATTGTCCGTTGGGATTGGTTAGCTCTGAATTCGGTAACTTAACTTTCATTAAGCCACCGTTTTCTTTGTCCATCTCAACCTCAGGGTCGATTTTAGCAATTTCGGTTAAACTGTTAACCGTATTAATGGTCAACACTGAAACCGCAGCACACACAATATCTTGACCATATTCACCAGAATCAGCATGCCCTGTTATTTCAAACGCATCGATGATTTTGGCATCTCTCCGGGAAACAACTGCACGTATCATACTAGTAACCTACTTTCAAAATTATGCGTTAATGGCATCAATAACAACCTTAGTATATGGTTGACGATGACCTTGTTTTGTATGAGAATGTTTCTTAGCCTTGTATTTGAAAGTAACAACTTTCTTTTCGCGGCCCTGCTTTTCAACAGTACCAGTTACTGTAGCACCTTTAACAAAAGGAGCACCAATAACGGTTTTTTCGCCACCAACTAAAACAATTTCATCAAATGTAACTTTTTCACCAGCTTCTGCTGATAATTTTTCAATGTAAATAGCTTCTCCGGCTTCAACTCTAAGTTGCTTGCCACCTGTTTTAATAATTGCGTACATGTGTATTACACCTCCTTATAGATTACTTAGACTCGCCGTAATTTAGTGGTCGGATTGTAATAATCCAACGCTTAAAAACTTAAAACGTGCGGTTGCAGTTGTGGTGTTCACAAATACAACGTTATTATAGTATCAAATGTGAGTTATTAAGTCAACGCTATCCTTCATTTTCAACAAAGAAATGTGTCAGATTAACGCCATTACTTGTGTCAACACCCGTTATTTCTTTTAGTACTTTGGCAACGTAATGCGGTGTATAAATCATATCATCCCGCAACCAGCGCTTAATGAACCCTAGGTGGGCCGAAGCCACATATGATACTTGTAGCTCATTAGGTATCTTAGATACTTCAAAATCGCCAGCCAATTGCTCCCTGAAGTTATTCAAATAAATAACTAATCGATCATATACTTTATCAGAAAAAGCGACATCTTCTTGACTATTCAAAAGAACGCCAAACATCATTGACTCATCCTGCAAGTAATTAAACACTCTGTCCAGACAACAAACTTCCACTGGATTTGAATAGACATATTTTTTGTCCGGCGTCTGCTTTGACATAATCATAATATTATCAAAAAAATCATCCAAAATTTCATCCATTGCTCGATCAATAAAATCCTGTTTATCATGATAATGTAAATAAAATGTTCCTCGAGTTACATTTGCCTCTTGAGTAATTTTTTGAACACTAATATTTTCAACTTTATAATGCTGCATAAGGACCACTAATGATTTTTTTAAATTTTGTTTTGTTCTTTTTACTCTTGGATCATTAGAATCAACCATTTCCAACCTCTTCATTCATTTTAATTAGACTTAATTTCTATTTGTGTATATTACTCTACTAGTATAATACATTTCATTAAAAATTTCATTTACATTTAATATTGTTAAAAGAGTTTCCTTAATTTTGATTGACAAACACCGGTATTTTATCATATACTATTGGATGTTGTTATGACTTGGTAGCTCAGCTGGATAGAGCATCCGCCTTCTAAGCGGACGGTCGTGAGTTCGAATCTCACCCAAGTCATGGATAGTCACATTAGAACGATTTAAAAAAACAGGAATGCCTTTAAATAGGTGTTCCTGTTTTTTTTACCTGAGAAAGAACTAAAAAGCATAGGATGGTGAAAACATTTGTTGCATATTTGTTGCATGGATATCTTTAGAATGAAAAATATCAGTAAAATCATTCGTATCTTCCATCCGTTTTTGAACGTTATATTTTTGTAAATGGATGCTAGAAAATTTTATTGGCGTGTCAGCTGTACCTTTGCTATTATATTCATTTTTATGTCACATAGAAGGAAAAATATTTTAAGCTAATTCGGGAAAAGGGACTCCATAGTAAGACTGGTGTTCAGAGAAATTTATTTTAGCTAAGGAAATAAATCTTTATCATCCTGTTTTCATTCTAAAATGATGTTTTCTTCTGTATAATAGTGTCTAACAATCAAAAAATTAGGAGGTATATTTAATGGAAATTCTTTTTATTCTACTTCAAATCTTAATAGCTATCGCTTTAATTATATCCGCCTTTACGCATCAATGGGGCTTAATGCTTATATTTATAATTGCCGTTGGATCATTAACCACTTTCTACAGAACAAGATTTAAAAAGTAGTAGGATGAAGTGCCCCCGGTATCAGACTAAAATAGCCATATTTAATCATTGGTTTCGTTGATTTCATTTGTCACAAATACCCTTATTGGTAATTAAGCTTTGAATGCTATTAAAAATCTCAGTATGATAATATTTATAGTTAAAGGGTTATTAATTAACAATTGCACTATAATACCAGAATGAGGGAAATCATAAAATATAATGGCATATCAGAAAGATATAAGCTTTCTGATATGTCATTCTAATACGAAAATACGCTCACAAAATATTTATTTAAAGTAGAAAATATACAAAAAAGGAAGAATAACTAATGAATACTATTTCTATCACAATAAGCGTCATTGCTTTATTAATTTCTGCGTATACTTTATATATCGTCTTAAGAAATAATAGATAACTCTATTAAGATCAGACACAGAAATAGCCCTCACTTCTAATGTGGGGGCTATTTCTAATGATTAATTATTTCTTCTTACTTTTATCCATAACTTCAATTATTTTTTCCGAGACATCATCTTTAACATCTTCTAGTTTCTCTTTAGCTTTACCAAGTAAACCTTCTGCCCTGCCCTTAACTTCTTCTTGTTTATCATGGGTTATCTTACCCTTAGTTTCCGTGATTTTACCCTTAACTTGATCCATCTTCGCATCAAATCTATCTTCTTTTGTCATTGTACTTCCTCCTTTTATTTATCGTAACCAACTCAATCGTTGGTTTTCTTAAAAAGACTTAATGAACAGATAACAATTACACCTACGAGAATATATATAACACCGTAACTAGTGGGGATGGCACCTTCAAATAGAAAGGCAATCAGATCAAATCTAAAAATACCTACTAATAACCAATTTAAGCCACCAACAATTAATAGACTAAACAAAATATTATTAAGCATTCTCATCTCTGTCTCCCCCTCTACTATTTGGGTACACTTTAAGTATACCATCCCAACATCAAAAATCAATTAATATGATTATAATAACCATAATTAAAAATGAATGTATATCAAAATTAATAATTACGGATGCTAATACCCTTTCTTAAATAAAAAGTATATAAATAGCCCTTCAATATCAGATTTACGTCTGGCATCGGAGGGCACTTCGTTGAATGAATTTTATAATAAACATATATTATTTATTGTAAAACATTAAATTAATAGTTATTTTCTTGTCTTTCAACATTTTCAATATTTTTTTTAACAAACTCTTCTTCAATATCATCCCAAGATAATTTAAGATCAACCAATCCAAATTTTATAAAAAGATGCCAAGCATGTTTAAAATCTTCCAATTTATGACTAAACAAACTTTTAGAAATCATTAATTTTAGTGATAAAAAAACTTTATTTAGAGATATCGTCATTGGTTTTTTTGCAAAATCAGCCATTTCGTCATCGCTGATTAATAGCAGGTATGTCCATTTATTTTGGTTTGCAATATTAAAGAAAAAGCTCATCGCATCAACATATTCTGAAAGTACCGTTTCTTCATGCGTCTTACCTGCTTCAGTTTTTTGTCCCCGATTATCTTTCCAAACCTTGAACCATTCAACTGTGTTTGCCAATTCTGATAACTCAACGTCTAAACTTACATAAGCGTTAAATAACCTTTCTTCTGGACTCCATCTGATTTTTTTATCCTGGATAACATCTCGGTCAAATTTTCGTTCCATTTGGATCATATCTGTTAAATTCACTTATTTTCCTCCAAAAAAATCTGTCCATTAAAGGACAGATTTTATCTTATTATTTAAATATTAAGGGATCTGATTTAATACTTAACTCACTAATATTATTTAAATACCAGTTCCTAATGAAAGGTTCATTTAATAAAATATCAAACCATGATATTTCCTGAGTTGTATCCATAACTGCGATAACCCATTTTTCATTGTCATTTTCGCCCATTTGTTTCTGATCATAAATTGTTATTTCTGAGTTTGCTAGTTTTAGAACAGCACTGTTGTTAGCGCCCGCCTCAACCATTAACTCATTCTCTGAGGCGAGTACAAATAATTCATCAATAACATCTCTTTTGAGCATATCTTCGGCTAATTCATACCTTGCCGGATTACCCGAATCCAAGAGGTTAAGATCAACACTGAATCCGTAATCCTCTTTTAAATACGTTGCAAAATCAATCAACATCATTTCAAGGTGCTTAATTGCTTTTGCATCTAACTTCTCTAAGTAACTAACGATTAAGACATTCGTAATGGCTGAACTATTAATCCGAATCATTCTCTTACGTAAATTCAGATAAAAAAGCGAAGCGCCCGACTCTTGTGCAACATAATAAGCACCATCGCTATCATCAATTTTGAATGAAAAACTATCGACAGCATTAATTCCAGGAATTTCATGAACAAGTGCTTTTCTAGGTTCCGAAAAATGTAAAATAGCTGTTTCATTATCATGTAAGTCCATTAAGCGATTAAAGAAGAGTAAACAATAATCTGCAGCACTATATTTTTGTGGGAAAGTTAAATAGCTTGTATCTAATTGATAACCCATTAGGCTCATTGCGGCATCAATTAATTCAACTTTATCTTGTGTGTTCATCAAAATGTCTAATGTTTCAGTAAATTTAATACCGTTATTTAAGCTCAATTTAATTTGTTCATTAAATTCTACTAAACGAGATTTTGTTGAAATTAATTTCTTTTCTTTTTCTGCCATTATTCAGTCACCTGTCCTTTTTGACTAATTAGGTGAGATAAATAATTGCTATATAATTCATTATTATGTTTAGTAAATTTTTCAAAGTCACCAAATACACCTATAACACTCTGTCTTTCATAACCAATTAACGTATCTTCTTTTGCTAAACTTAAAACATCAGTCTCGCTTGATTTAATATCTTGATAGGCGCTATTAGCTTCTTCGTCCATTTCAGTTAATTTCGTCAGACGTTCTTTCAGAACACGTCGTTCTTCACGAATACGTCCAGCATCCCAAGGACGGCCTTTTTCTTGCGAGTTACGTTTCATTTCTTCACGAATTTTATCTTTCTCAGCATCACGTTCATCTTGAGAATCAACCAATTCTTGACGTTCTTTATTTTGAGTTGAAATTTGATTAATCTTATCCGTATTAACACGTTTATTCGTTGATTCTAGTTCAAATGATTTAGCCAACTTAGCTAGCTCTTCTTCATCGAATTTAAATTCAACATTTAAAACGTCTAAATATCCAAATTCTTTACGATCCCACCAGTTACCAAAATGAATTTTAAATTTTCCAACTGTCATTTCTTCAAAATAGAAGAATGGATAAGCATCACGTAAATATGAAATAAGTTTCAAGCTTAAATATTGTTGAATTTGCGGATAATCTTTAACGACCAATTCTTCTTGAACGGCCATTTCTGAAACGCTTCTCTTTTTTAATAAAAGTTGCGCATAACGTGATTGGTTAATTAATTGATAAACTAAGCGATCATCTTGTTGTTTAATGGCCTCTCTTAGTTGATTTAAATATTCAACTTTTTTAGAGAGTGCGAATTCTATATTATTGGTAGCTTCATCATGATCTGATAAACTAAATTGGTTGTCTTTCATCATGTTTTACCCCTTTATTTCATATTTAATTGTTGCTTTTTTTACTATGTATTTTATTATTCTTTGCATAATCAAAAAAACTAAAACAATTTTACTTGCTCTAGTTTCATTATCAATCATTTAGTTAGTCATTTCAAATCTTTATTACACTTTTTTTAATAAAGTTCTAAATATTGATCTCTTTCCCATTCAGAAACTTCTTGACGATAAGCGGACCATTCCAATTGTTTAGCTTCGATAAAGCTTGGATACAAATGAGGACCCATCGCTTTTTCCATAACATCATCTTTCTCTAGCGCTTTAATGGCATTATGCAACGTCGATGGTAAATCACCAATTTGGTTATCTTGACGTTCCTGACGATTCATCACGTAGATGTTTCTATCAACAGATGCCGGTGGAACAACCTTATTTCTAAGTCCATCAAGTCCTGCTTCTAAGATAGCAGCAATAACAAGGTAAGGATTAGCTGTCGCATCAACACTTCTTAACTCTAAACGAGTTGATAATCCACGTGCGATTGGAACACGCACTAATGGTGAACGATTACGACCAGACCAAGCAACGTAAACAGGTGCTTCAAATCCGGGAACAAGGCGTTTATATGAATTAACTGTAGGATTTGTTACCGCCGTGTATCCACGCGCATGTTGTAATAATCCGCCGAGGAATTGATAAGCCGATTCAGATAATTGCATCTCGTCTTTTTCATCAAAAAAGGCATTACCATCTTTATGGAATAGTGACATATTAATATGCATTCCTGAACCATTAATCCCGTTCAATGGTTTAGGCATAAATGTTGCGTGTAAGCCATGTTTTCTGGCAACCGTCTTAACGACTAATTTAAATGTTTGAATATTATCGCAGGCTTGTAGTGCATCCGCGTATTTAAAATCAATTTCATGCTGACCGGGTGCGACCTCATGATGAGAGGCTTCAACGTCAAAGCCCATGTTTTCTAGTTCTAAAACAATATCTCGACGACAGTTTTCACCCAAATCAACTGGTGCTAAATCAAAATAGCTTCCTTTATCATTTAACTGTGTTGTTGGTTTCCCCGTAATGGGATCTAATTTAAATAAGAAAAATTCTGGTTCAGGTCCAATATTAAATTCCGTAAAGCCTAAATCGTTCATTTCTTTTAAAACACGGATTAAATTATTTCTTGGATCGCCTTGGAACGGTGTTCTGTCGGCGTTATATACTTCACAAATAATACGCGCAATTTTACCATGTTCATGTTCCCACGGAAAAATCATCCAAGTCGATAAATCTGGGTATAGGTACATATCACTCTCTTCGATTCGAACGAATCCGTCGATTGAAGAACCATCAAACATTAATTTGTTTTCCAATAATTTGTCTAGTTGGCTAATCGGAACTTCTACGTTCTTAATAATTCCGAATAAATCTGTAAACATTAGTCTTAAAAACTTAACGTTCTCTTTCTTTGCCAGTGAAACAATATCATCTTTAGTGTATGCAGCTTTTGCCATTTTATCTCTCCTCATTATTTATAATTTATAGAGGCTTGTTTGCGTTAAAAGAAGGTTCATCAGGATTTTTTAGTCCACTAACTGAAAGAAATTCATTTTGAAAAATACGTCTAACATCGTTATCACTTAAAGGTTTCTTTAACAATTCACGTTGTCTTTTAGCGCGCACTTCTTTTTCAATATAAATTTCCTTAATGCCAACCATATTTACGCCTTCATCTAAATAATCTTTAATTTCAAATAATTTGTCAATATCATTCAGTGAATACATTCTACGATTACCATCATTTCTTTGAGGCATAATTAATTCTTGCTCCTCATAATAACGAATCTGACGAGCTGTTAAGTCCGTTAACTTCATTACCGTTCCAATTGGTAGAACCGCCAATGACCTTCTGAGTTCCTTCTCTTTCATAAACAAGCCTCCTCTTTAATTACAGTCTTATAGTAACAAGGAAATAAATCGCTGTCAACGCGCAATGTTAGATTTTATAACATAACTTGTAGCTAACTGTTTAATAAAATGTTTTTTCTACGGCTGCCGTAACTGCCAACTTGACATGCGCATACGTTAATCCGCCCTGAACATAGAGTGTATAAGGCTCTCTTAGTGGACCATCGGCTGATAATTCAACACTTGCACCTTCAACAAAAGTTCCCGCAGCCATAATAACTTTATCTTCATAACCGGCCATTTCACTTGGTTTAGGTTCAACATAAGCATCTACGGGAGATTCATGTTGGATTGCTTGCGCAAATTTAACCATGGGTTCCGGTTTACCAAAGTTAACCGTCTGAATTAAATCTGTTCGAGGTGCATCCCATTTAGGCGAAACATCTAACCCCATTTTTTCGAGTAAAGCACTTGTATAAATAGCACCTTTAATCGCCTCGCCTGTTACGTGAGGTGATAAAAAGAACCCTTGAATGAAATCTCTCATAACGTTTAAAGTTGCGCCCTCTTCGTTACCTGTACCGGGAGTTGTTAACCGATATCCAGCCTGTTCAATTAAATCTGCTCGACCAACAATATAACCACCCGTTTTAGCTAGCCCACCACCTGCATTCTTAATTAAAGAACCTGCCATAATGTCAGCTCCAACTTCTGTTGGTTCAATGGTTTCAGAAAATTCGCCATAACAATTATCAATAAAAATAATAATATCTTTCGAAATGTTCCGTACTTCTTTGATCATGTCTGCAATTTCAGAGACAACAAAACTATCCCGGGTCGCATACCCTCGAGAACGTTGAATGGCAACAACCTTAACTTTATCAGTCAGTTTTTCTTTTAAGCCTTCAATGTCCATATGATCATCATCCGTCAACGGTACATAATCAAACCCAATGCCGTATTCTTTCATTGAACCAATACCAGTACCGGAAACACCAATAACTGCCTGAATCGTATCGTATGGCATCCCTGTGATGTACAATAAATCATCCCCAGGTCGTAACATACCAAAAAGGGCCGTTGAAATTGAATGCGTGCCAGAAACGATTTGTGGTCTCACCATTGCCGATTCTGTTTTAAAAACATCTGCATAGATACGATCAAGTCCATCACGACCAATATCATCATAACCATAGCCCGTTGATCCGGCAAAATAAGTTTCAGAAACATTATTCTTCTTAAATGCTTCTAAAACTTTTTGTTGATTAAATAGAACTTGTTCATCAATTTCTTTTAACTTCGATTCAATCTGAGTATCAGTTTCTGCCACAATCTCAACCAATTTATCTGGTAAATTATCTGTCCATTTTTTCATGTATTCGTCTCCTGATATCCTTTAGTTTCGTAACCAATCGGTCACTTGTTGCTCTATCATAGCCAATTGCTCTGGGTATTCAATTAGATCAAACCAATTGACCGTCATCTTATTCCTAAACCAAGTTAGCTGTCTTTTCGCATAGCGCCTTGAGTTTCGTTTAATTAATTCCGTTGCTTCTTCAAGCGATTGAGTGTTTTCAAAGTAAGGGTACAGCTCCTTATAGCCAATTCCTTTTCCGGCCGGGAGATCATCAATTTTCTGGTCAAAGAGCCATCTTGCCTCATCGACAAGTCCTGATTGAATCATTAAATCAACACGTTGGTTAATTCGCTCATATAATATGGCTCTATCTGTAGATAAGCCGATAATGAACGGATCATACTCATTCGTTTTTTTGTCGTCCTGTGCCGAGAACAATTCGTTTGATTTCTGAATAACCTCTAAAGCCCTAATTACCCGTAGTGTATTATTGATTGGAATCTTTAATGCAGCTTTTGGATCCAAATCGTTTAACTCCTGCCAAATCGCTTCAGGGCCCAGTTGTTCGGCACGTTCTTGGAGCTTTCCTCTAAGGCTTAAATCATCGTCATTATTTGTACCTAACTGAAAATTATCAAGCAGAGCTTGCAAATAAAATCCAGTTCCTCCAACGATTATCGGTAGTTTCCCTCTGATAGCAATATCGGCAATAGCCACGCGACTTTCTTCTACAAACTCGGCAACTGAATAGCGCTCATCGCTATTTTTATGATCAATTAAATGATGTGGTATTCCATCCATCTCGTCTTCCGTAACTTTAGCGGTTCCAATGTCCAACTTACGATAGACTTGCATAGAGTCACCCGAAATAATTTCACCATTGAATTTTTTCGCCAACTTGATTGATAAATCAGTTTTACCAACTGCAGTCGGTCCAACAATCAGCAATACTTTTTGTGTCATTTCTAATCTCCTTGAATGTTCTTTCGTACTTCCAACGCCTTTGCCGGGTAATCCGTAAAAATAGCGTCATACTTCTTTTTAAAACAATAGATCATATTTTTAGTCGAATTAACTGTCCAAGGACGAATTAATAACTTTGGCCAAAATAAACCATGCCGTTCTCTTAACCAAGTGACATCAGGATGTAAGCTAGTAATCAAATGATTCTTAGCCAAAAGACGCGACTCTTTAATTTTAAATTGAAATAAACTTGCAAATTCGGCTTCAGGATTAATTTTCTGCATTCTTCGAATAGAATTTGGATTAAAACTCGAATACAAAAGATGAATATCCGCTGGTAATTGTCTCATTTGTTCGTTCACGAGTTCTTCAATTCCTTGGTACTCAATATGATTTGTTTTCAATTCTAAATTAAATGTCCCCTTAAAGTTATTGCGCTTCAATAATTCAATAACTTCTTCCAAAGTTGGAATTTGTTCTCCCCGATATTCGTCGCTAAATTTAACGCCAGCATCTGCTTTTTTTAATTCAGCTAGAGTTAAATCAGTTACTCTACCTGTTAAATTAGTTGTTCTATCAATTTTTTCATCATGCATAATGATTAGTTTGCCATCTTTGGACAACTGAACATCGGTTTCAATGCCATCGGCACCTGCATCTATTGCGGCCTGAAAACTAATTAATGTATTTTCTGGTCTAGTTCCTTTACTACCACGATGTGCAAAAATTTTCGTCTTCATTCGCAACCCACCCCTAACTTCCAAAAATTATTATATCATTAATCAAAAAATAGCGGTGCTTTTAGTGGCAATTTTAGCCGGAATAAGTCATAATGAAGGGGTCAAATGAATAAGGAGGTCTACATAATGAAAAACTTCTCAAAAGGATTCTTTGTTGGAGCAGCTGCAACTGTAGGCGCATTAATTGGTAGTGTTGTTGCCTTTAAAAAAACCGTCGTTGCACCTCTTGAAGAAAAAGAACAAATGATTGAAGATAATCGTAAACGTGCAACACGTAAGAGTCGCTCATCACATCATTCATAAACTAATAAAAGCATCGAAGAATAAAAATTCTTCGATGCTTTTATTTATTTAACGTTTTTTAGTTTTCCCATCCCATTTTGAAAAACCTGTTTTCAAAATAGTAATATCTGTATATCCTTGTTTATGCAACTTAAAAGCAGCGCGAGTACTAATCGATTTACCCTGATCATATAGATAAAGAGGTAAGTCTTTTCTTAATCCACCAACTGCCGTTTTAAATTGAGAATACGGAATATTTCTAGCACCCATGATGTGAGAAGCATCAAATTCACTCTTTTCACGTAAATCAACGATTTGCGCTTTGCGCATACCTTCATTAAATTCTTCATTTGTAACTAATTTAGCTGAACGACGGCCCATGTACCAAAGGTAAAATTGATTACCAGCAAGACCTACTAAAATAATAATTAAAATAATATTAATGATTACATTAACTTTCATTGCTCCTAAAATCATGATGGTTCTCCCCTCAATTATTATTTAATAAACTGACGAGCAAGTGAAGCGGCACCGATAACGCCAGCCTCATTTCCCAATTGTGCTAATTTTAATGATGTTGATGAACGAACTGTTGGGAATGAGAATTGTTTAAAGTATTTTGTTACTTGATCCAACAAGAAAGTTCCGGCAGCGGAAACACCACCACCGATAACAATATAGGCAGGGTTCAACATATTACCCAAGTTCCCACAAGCCAAACCTAAGTAATAAGAAACTCTATCTACAACCATTTTACCCAAAGCATCGTTATCTTTAGCCAAATCAAAAACTAATTTTGATGTTATTTCTTGACCATCGTCTAACATTTCTTTTAATTTTGATTGACCAGCAAATTCTTCAGCCATATCGCGAGCAACACGTACGACACCCGTAGCTGATGCGTATTGTTCTAAACAACCTCTTTTGCCACAAGTACACATGTAACCATTTGGTTCAACTGTAATATGTCCAATTTCACCACCGGCACCGGCAACACCATGCACTAATTTACCGTTAGCAATGATTCCGCCACCAACACCAGTTCCAAGTGTGATAAAGGCAACTTCATCATCATCTTCGCCAGCACCCTTCCAACGTTCGCCTAAAGCAGCAACGTTAGCATCGTTATCAATGGCAAATGTAATTTGAGTACCTGCTTCAATTTCTGATTGAACATTTTGCAATGTTTTCCAGTTTAAGTTGTAGGCACCAATGACAGTTCCATTTGCACGATCAACTGTACCTGGTGAGCCCATGCCAATACCACTGAATTGGTCTGCAGTCATATCAAATAATTGGATATGATGATTAATTGAATCAATGATGTCTGGTACGATATGTGACCCTTCATCAAGGACGTTTGTTTCGATACTCCATTTTTGTTGAATTTCGCCTGTTTCTGTTAAAATTGCAAATTTAACCGTTGTGCCACCTAAATCAACACCGATTAATTTTTTTTCGATTGCCATTATTCAATTCCTCCACTTATGCTCTCAATTATTTTGTTCTTCGATTCTGTGTTCGTGAGATAGTACGATTTTAGCCCTAGCATAGATTTTATCATCAATCACACCTGACCGATGTAAATTATCTAACTCTAACGCCATCAATTCTATGTCCCACATTCGCTTACCAACATAGACATACACACCGAATTGCTTCAATAGTTGTTGGACATCATATAAATCTTTCATTTGGTAGCCACCACCTTAAGCTAAATACTGTTAGAAACACCAATTCTGATTAGAACTAAATTAATCACGATAAAAATAATAAATGCTGCTACCTGTTTAACACGACTAATCTGTGCCAAATTTGGTGCACCCACAGTAGTTGCAATTAAGAATCCGGATAAAATACCACCAATATGGGCGGCATTATCCGTACTTGATGACATAAATCCAAATACCAAATTTAACATAATAAATAATAGAAACTGCTGTGACATCTGTCTGAAATAAGCACTCTCTCTAAAGTTATCTCCTAGCATTAAAAAAGCACCAAATAACCCAAAAATAGCACCACTAGCGCCAGCCGAGATGGTATCTGGACTGAACGTAAAGCTAGCGATATTTCCGGCAATACCTGCCAGCAAATAAATACCCGTAAAACGCCAATGTCCAAATATTGTCTCAATCTGAATTCCAATAAAATATAGCGTAAACATATTAAGTACGATATGTTCAAAACCAATATGCAAAAATATGGGATTAAATAATCGCCACCACTCACCATTTATGATAAGTGGATTATATTTCGCACCAAATTCAATTAAGACGTTTGTATCCTGGCTACCACCAGCAATCGTCATCATGACAAAAATAATTGCCGATAGTCCTATGAAGAAGTACGTCATAAATGGTGTGCTTTTATATTTTGCCAAATTCATGAAATAGCTCCTTATTTATCTAATAATTTACAAAATAACGTTTACAAGATTTTGTTTCAAATAGTATAAAAGTTATTTAAAATAAAAAAACAACAGGAAAATCCCTGTTGTTATTTTGTTTCGCGATGTAAAGTAACCTTACGATCACGTGGGCAAAATTTATTAAGCTCAACACGATCTGGATTATTACGTTTGTTTTTACTTGATAGGTATGTCCGTTCATGACATTCCGTACATTCTAATGTAATGTGTACACGCATGGTTGCAACCCTCCATATATTTCTTCATAATTTCATAAGACATATTAGTCTTTAACGTCTTATATAATATCATTATTAATAAGTAAACGCTAGTGTTTTTTTTTATTTGTTAAGGAAATTTACTTTACAGCAACAAAATCACTAACTATGATGCTTATTTATCACTAGATTCTACCATTTTCCAGAACGCTGAGTAAATTTTAACTGCCGCCTGCGAATTAATACCGCTACCCGTATTGTTAGCCATACCAGGGAATACCAACGCCACAACCACTTTAGGTTTATTTGATGGCGCATATGAAGCCAAACTGAGCGCTTCCGTTTCAGCCGTCCCATAGAATGTTTGTGCAGTACCTGTTTTAGCTGAAATTGATGGTGTGGCGTCGCTCATCATACCACCAGTCCTCAATGAGTTTGATCCATGAACAACTTTATAGAATCCAGATTGAACAACATCAAATTGAGATTTTGTTGCATTAACCGTGCTTAAAATATTAGGCGTCATCTCCGTTTTAACAGATCCTAATGAACCATCTTCGTTCGTTGAACGAATTGCTTTAACAATTTGTGGTTGTAATCTTGTCCCACCGTTAGCCATCGTTGCCATATATTGCGCTAATTGAATTGTCGTATATGAATCATAATTTCCGAAAGATAAATCAAGTGCTTTACCAATATTTTCTTGGTTAGCTACCCCTTCAAATCCAGTTGATTCCCCAGGTAAATCAACACCTGTTTTGATACCTAGTCCAAATTGGTTAAAATAACCACGCATTTTTGGGAAGATAGAATTTGCCATATCAAGTGAAGATCCGCTTGAATACTTAAATCCACCCTCTCGCATTGCCAATTGCATCATGTACGAGTTAGAAGAGACCATTAACGCATCAGATGCTGATAACGTCATATTAGCGGAACCAGAAGTATTAAACCACGATGATTTAGGTGCTGTTCCGGCAAGCCTAATCGGCTCATCAGTTATTGTATTACTTGATGGCGTAATCACACCGTCCATCATGGCTCCCATAACTGTCGCTCCTTTAACAACTGAACCCATTGTAAACACTTGATTTATTGACCCAAGTGCATCATCGGTAACCTTGCCAGTCTTAATATTCCGATTAACTCCAGCCATGGCATAAACTGCACCAGTATTAGGATTCATAACAACGGCGTAAGCACCGGGATTGTATGGGTTACTTCCGGCAATTGATTTTACACTATCATTCATAATTTTTTGTACTTCTGCTTGGAATTCAGCATTAATATTTAAGACAAGATTGTCCCCTTTTTCGCCACTGTATTCTTGCGCCTGTTTCACAATTTTACTATTGGCCACTTCAACCTTTGTTTGTGACTTCGTTCCTTTTAAAACATCTTCATACTGTTTCTCTAAGTAACTCTGCCCAACACTATCATTTCTTGAATAACCTTCAGCCATTAATGTTTCGATATTATCACTAGGTAACCCAGTCGATTCGCTAGTAACATTTCCAATGATACTATTCATACTTTTACCATTTGGATAACTTCTTGACCAGTTAGTCCCAATTTTAATGCCATTCATGCCTGATAAATGTTCACCAACTTCGGCCATTTCTGTATCCGATACATCAGTCGTTTTTAAATAAACCGTTGATAATGAGTATGCACCTGTCATTTTGGCAAAAACAACGGCGGCCTCTTTTTCTTTATCATTTAATGAGTCGATATTATTTTGAACAACATAATCAACCGCCATTGCGTTAAAATCGGCACTAGCTAATTTGTTGATATCAGCATTGGTTAAATTTTTTTCTTTTTTAATTGCAGCGGTAACCGTAGATAGATGTTTTTTATCTGCCAAGTAGTAGTCAGCAGCATTACGATCCGTCAATTTTTTTGTATCAATACTGACATATGTTACTAAGTTATTGGCAATCTTATATAAATCAGGCGACAAAACCCCTGATCCTTTTGTGTACGTGATTGCTCGCGAAGAGTTGTTGCCAACTAATACTTTACCCGTTGAATCATAAACCATCCCTCGTTGAACATTCTTAGTTTCCGTTGTCGTATCCGTGCTATTGACAGTTGCTTCAAATGAAGCCCCGTTTAAAATTTGCAGATAAGCTAATTGTGCCAGTAATGCTGCAAAAAGTAAGAAAACGATAAAGAATAAGAAATTTAATCTGAATGGAATATGCGATTTATTTTGTTTACTTCGACCCTGCTTTGATTTTGGAAGTTTCACGTTTAATTACCTCTCACTGTATCATTATTAGTCTTTTAGTTCGTATAAATATATCACTTATCATATTACCACATTTTGAGACCCATTGTGATCATAAGCGAGAGAACGGATTGTATTGTAATAAAAACTTTAATTATCTTTTAATTTGGTGCTTACATCTATTATTGATTCATGTGATTAACGCCTAAATATGCTATTCTTATTACCATACATTAATAGTCAGAGAGGTTTTAAAATGCTCCCAATAAAAAATTACCTAAAAAAACATCATGTTCTTCTCTTAAGCTTTCTTATTCCGTTCACCATCATGCTTTGTTACTTCATTGGTCGAAAAATGTATCCATTTGGAAACAGTTCTTTATTAACTGTTGATTTAGGTCAGCAATATATTGATTTTTTCTCATACTTTAGAGCGACGCTTCTTCACCATCCTACAAGTTTCTTTTACTCATTTTCACAAGCCATTGGCGGTGACATGTTAGGTGAATGGGCATATTACTTGATGAGTCCTTTTAATCTCATCTTTTTACTTTTTCCGGGTAAATCAATAGTCGCCGGGGTTATGGTGGTTACACTCCTCAAATATGCTTTATCGGGCCTTACTTTTGGATTACTCCTGAAAAAAACAACGAGAATGAACTCATTTTACATTCCACTCTTTGCTACGGCATACGCCTTAATGGGCTGGACGATTGCAAACCAGCTTAATCTGTTGTGGCTAGATGCGGTGATTTTATTACCTCTTGTCATTTTAGGTTTTGAAAAACTACAAAATAATTCTAAGAGTTGGGCATACACTTGGTGGCTTGCATTACTTTTAGTTGCTAATTACTACATGGGTTATATGGTTTGTCTCTTTATGATTTTATACTTCTTGTATACCACAAGTCGTGTAAGCATAACATTTAAACAATTCCTAAAAAAGGCCTGGACCTTTACATATAAATCACTAATTTCTGTAGCAATTTCGGCCGTTATCTTATTTCCAACCCTATTTTCCTTACTTTCGAGCAAGGGCCAATATACTGAAGAATCTATTAAAGCGAAGTTTGAGTATAACCCATTAGCAATGCTGTCAAAATTTGTAATTGGCTCTTTTAATTTTGATCAAATGCCTTCTGGCTTTCCAAATATCTTTGTCGGAAGCTTAGTTTTAATTGGTTTTATTTTATATTTCATGAATAATCGTTTCTCTATTAGAGAACGAGTCGTCGCTTTCTTAATCACAAGTTTCCTCGTTTTATCTATGTGTTTTGAACCTTTAGATTTGCTGTGGCACGGGATGCAATTCCCAGTTTGGTACCCTTATCGCTTTTCGTTCGTATTCTGTTTTTGGATTATTCTATTGGCTGCTCAACAGTTCGAATACTTTAATCCTGTTAAATATTGGAAGATAGGTATCATAAGCATTTTATTCATTGGCATGTTCACTTACCTATTCTTATCGGGAACAACATACAATTATCTATCAAACGAAACCTTATTTTTATCGATTCTATTTATTTTGTTAATGCTAATATTAATTCAGTTTCAAGACCATTCATCACCTTCATTTAAATGGTTATTATGTATGGGTGTTATTGCCGAAATGTCTTGTAATGCCGTTTATTCGTTAGATAATATTAGTTATTTATCTACGAGTGAGTACGACGTTTCAACATCAGCTTTAGCAACAGAAAGTAAGTCTTTAAAGAAAATAGACAATTCTTTCTATCGTGTTGCTCAAACATATAGTCGTACCAAAAATGATGCAATGTCAGCCGATTTTTTCAGCGGATCTCACTTTAGCTCCGCCTTCTCGAAATCTATTCCAACCTTTTACGGTAAGATTGGGCAACCAGACGGCGATAACTATGTCACCTATTCAAATGGTACTTTACTGACAGATGCTCTGTTAAACATGAAATACGTGTTCACTCCGAAACAAATGAAATCGTCAAAAGCTCTTACAACACAACTAGAAACTCTAACACCACTGACTGAAAAACCTGATACGTCTTACTACAATACTGTTTCAAGTGATTCATTAACTGAGACAGTTAAAAATCCGTATGCCTTATCAATTGGTTACGTGGCAAATGATACTGTTATTTCGAAGAAAAACAAGGCAACTAACCCATTGAGATATCAATCGGACTGGCTAACTTCTCTTACAGGTGCAGACAATAGTACCTTATTCTCACCAATCAATTTTAATACCGTTAACTTTGACAACGTTGGTTCACAAGCCAATTTAACTGACTCTATGTTAACTAAAACTAAATTGAGTAAACCTGGAATTGTAAACTTTACTTATACGCCAACAACAAATGATGCTTACTACTTAACTTTAGGCGCCGGATTAAGCACAGATAATGTCCTATTTAAGTTAAATGGTCATGAATTGAAACAGTATAAAACTTATCGAAATACTGTTGTTGTAAATATTGCATCAAATGATAAAGGTAAAAAAATCACTTTAACGGCAAAATTAAAGAAAAGAACCCTTTTCTTAGAAAACTTTACGCTATATCGAATGGACGTAAGGTCATTTGAAACACAAATTAATCATTTGCAGGCAAATGAATTAAACGTTAAAAAATATAATCAACATTCAATTACTGGCTCAGTAAATGTTAAAAAGACTCATCAGGCTATTTTCACAACTATTCCGTATAGCAAAGGTTGGCATGTAAAAATAGACGGTAAGTCGGTCTCAACAACTAAATCTATGGATACCTTCCTTGCCTTTAGCGTTGCGCCTGGTAAACATACTGTTAAGCTCGTTTATTGGCCACCTTACATGGGTATTGGCTTTCTAATTTCGATTCTAGCCGTATTAATCGTTCTTATTGGTCCAATTATTAACACCATCAAAAGACTGATTAAATAGTTTTTGCGTAATACAAAAGGATAAGATTGCGATATGCAATCTTATCCTTTTATTTTGTTTTATTCATTTTTTCATCAAATTCTGTAACAAATCTTGTTTCTCCAATAATTAGCAATTGATCGTTTGGTAAGATAACTTGGTCCGCCAATGGCGAAATAATCATTTCTTTACCACGTCTAATGCTAATCACATTCAAGTTAAACGTTGACCTAAAATTTAACTCATCTAATGTTTTATTGACGTATCTTGGGTCTGTCATATCAATTTCAGCCAGTCGATACCCATCATCTAAATCTAGATAGTCTAGCAAATGATTGGAGCTTAATGCCCTACCAAGCTTTATTCCCATATCTCGTTCGGGATGTACAATATGATCTGCTCCAACTTTTTGGAGTACTCGCGCATGATATTCATTTAAAGCTTTAGCCGTCACAACGGGAACGCCCAATTCTTTAACCATTAACGTAACTAAGATGCTCGCTTGAATATCTTCACCAATTGCAACAATTACATGGTCAAAATTACGAATCCCAATTGACTTTAACGCTTCATCATCTTGAGCGTCCGCAACAACGGCGTGCGTTGCAATATCCATATAGTCGTTTACCCTCGCTTCATCCTTATCAATAACCAGAACTTCTTGTCCAGATTCAATCAAAGTTTGACAAACGCTTGAACCAAATCGGCCCAATCCAATTATTGCAAAATTTTTTTTCAATTTATTTCACCCCACTTAATTTTAATAAAAAAAGATTAAGAACAAATATATTTGCACCTTAATCTTTTCTATTTAACTTTTATAAATTATCTTTAACATCCGTAATTTTAACATCAAAATTACCATTTGGTGTTTCAATCGTCACTGTTTCATTTAATTTATGACCAAGTAATCCCTTGGCAATTGGTGATTCATTAGAAATCTTACCAGACATTGGATCAGCTTCTGCCGCGCCAACAATCGTATACGTTTCCGCTTCTTCACCGGGTTCCATAAATGAAACTGTTTTTCCAACTGAAACTTCATCGTCGTCTATACCAGCATTATCAATAATTTCTGCATAATGTAGCATATGTTCGATTGTCTTAACACGACCTTCAACAAAGCTTTGTTCATCTTTAGCTGATTCGTATTCTGAATTTTCTGATAAATCACCATAGCTACGCGCAATTTTAATTCGGTTAATAATTTCTGCACGTGTTTTTGTTTTTAATGTTTCAAGTTCTTCTTCAAGTTTAACTTTACCGTCTACGGTCATTGGGTATACTTTATCTTCTGCCATTACTTACTCCTCTTAAAATTGATATGTTCAATATGCCTATCAGATTAACATTTAATGTTGCGATTGTAAACCGGTTACGTAAATTATTGCACGTAACCATTATCCGTTTGAGTCGTAGGAGAAAAGGCTTGATAATATTCGTATGTCTTAGAATACTCTATTTTTTTAGAATTTGAGTTGAAAATGAAATAGATATTATCTTTCTTCCTGTCCAACGGTTTTAATACGGCCTGAATAGAATCCAAGCTGGCATTATTAAACGGACCCGGTCCAAATCCTTTGTAGACATACAAATTATATGGTTTATCCGTATAATAGTCCGCCGATGTTAACTCTCTCTGCGGTGTGTTCAAAGCGTAACTAACTGAAATGTTCGATTGCAAAGGAATCTCTGCATCAATCCGATTAAAATAAACGCCCGCAATTTTCTGTCGATCGGCATGATTTGCCGTCTCTTTTTCAACTAGTGAAGAAAGCGCAATAACATTTTGAACCGTTAACTTTTGTTTTGATATCGTTTCATAATAAGGCGACAATTCATCATTGGCCTTAACAATCATTTGTTCAACAAGATCCTTCAACGTCGTTTTTTTATAAACAGTGTACGTTGCAGGGAACAGATAACCCTCTAAATGATATCTGACATTTTTAGACGCCATAGAGGAATTTAAAAGGTCCGGATATTTTTTGTCCAGATACGTTAAAAAAGTTTTATTTTTCATTAGTTTGATAAAATCATCATACGAAAAGTTGGTTTTTTTAGCAATAGCTTTACCAATTTCATTGACTGTCGTTCCCTCACTAACTAAAACTTTAGTTAACGTATTTTGAATAGGTTCACTACTACCACCTTGCTGAAGGGTCCATGCAATCTTATCTAAACTCATAGATGCCTTAAGTTGATAATAACCACCTTTAAATTGTGAAACGTTTTTTTGTTTCACATAATAAGTATAAACAGTCCCACTTTTAATAATTTTATTTTTTTCTAAAATGGTTCCAATTTGTTTTGTATTCGATCCGATTGGAATATAAACTTGTTCAATTTTATTATTATTTTTATCTAGAGGATCTAATGACGCTTTTATATAATTATAGGTCATAAATAATATTGTCAGCAGTAAAACGCATAATAACGTTATTACTCCTACAATAATTCTTTTAGCCTGCTTTTTATTATTCTCTGGTGGCAATTCCGGAGAGACATCCTCATTTTTCATTAATTAACCTCCTCGCGCTGTATAATAATGGTGTCATTATGCCGCGTTTAAAATTATCGGATGTCTGCCTTAAATGTTTCTTTCAAGGCCTCAATAACACGATTAAAATCTTTCGTCACGTCTTCTTCAACCAGCGTCTTAGCGGTATCTTGATAAGTTAACGTGTAGGCAAGAGATTTCATACCGGATTCAATATGAGATCCTTGATAAAGGTCAAATAAATGAATGTCAATTAAATGTTTTCCACCCTGGTTTTTAATTAATGTTTCAATATCACTGTTAGCTGATTCATTAGCAACCATTAAAGCTACGTCACGGGTAACTGCTGGGAATTTAGAAATAGGTTCAAATAACCGTTCTTCTTTTTTTGCATCAACTAATTTTTGAAGATCTAATTCAAAGACATATGTTTCCTTTAAATTAAATTCTTTAGCCGCGTTAGGATGAACTTGTCCAACGAACCCGATTAATTCATCTTTTAGATATACATCTGCTGTACGTCCTGGATGCATGTCTTCGTGACTTTCAGATGCTACGTATGTAACATCGTCAGTTAATTGTAGTTGTGTCAAAAGTTGTTCAACGACTCCTTTAATCATGAAGAAATCAACTGGTTGTTTATCACTTTGCCAGTTAGCAAGTTTGAATAAACCTGTCATTGCACCCGCAATATGTTCAATTTCGACGGGTCGATCTTCACCTTCACTACGGAAAAAGACCCTACCTTGTTCATAAAAAGCAATATTATCTGATTTACGTGCTTCATTATAGCTTAAATCGTCTAATAAACCGCTAATTAAATTCATCCTTACAGTTGTTCGTTCTGAACTCATTGGGAACATTAAATTAGTTGTATACACATCTTTTTCTTCAAAAATAAACTTACCAGCTTTTTCTTCAGTTGTTAGGCCATAGCTGATAGCCTCCGACAATCCGGCAGATTCCAAAATATGACGTGCTTGACGAATCAATTTTTGCTTGTAAGTATATTTACCAGGTGTCATCTCACCCGTTGGAAGAGTTGAAGGAATATTGTCATAGCCATAAATCCGAGCAATTTCTTCAACTAGATCTGCTTCAATGCTGATATCCCAACGTCTTGCGGGCACTTCAACATTTAAAACTGATCCTCGAGTGGTTACGGTAAATCCTAATTGTTGGAATAATTTAGTGATTTGCGTTTCCGATAATTCAGTTCCCATCACATTATTTAAATGCGTCGTCGTTGTGTCCACAAAAGTTGATTCAGCTTCTAATCGACTTGCGCTGGCCGTACCGGTAACGACTGTTCCATCACCAAGTTCAGCAATTAACTCAGCAGCCGCATCAAGAGATTCTTGAACTGTGGCAACGTTAATCCCACGTTCAAAACGCATTGATGCTTCACTATGAATGCCTTGAGAACGTGCCGTTTTTCTAACCATTGAATTGTTAAATACGGCAGACTCAAGTGCAACCGTAACCGTTTCGTTTGTTATCTGAGTTGATTCTCCACCCATTGTGCCGGCAATTGCAATGGCTTTATCGCCATTTGTAATAACGATATCTGAATCTTTCAATTCACGTTCTTCAGTATCTAACGTCGTTATTTTTTCACCGGCATTTGCCGTTCTTACTAAAATATCTTTGCTGCCTAATTTATTATAATCAAATGCGTGTAAAGGTTGACCATAATCCATTAACATATAATTTGTAACATCAACAACATTATTAATTGGTCTAACACCCGCATTCCAGAGTCTAATCTGTAACCACATTGGACTTGCTTTAACGGTTAGGTCCTTAATAACACGCATAGAATATGTTGGTGCTAATGTCTTATCTGGTAAAGCTAAAGAGATGTAATCTTCAATTTTTTCATCAGAAGTTTCTTTTAAATCTGGATGTTTAAATGTAGCTGGTACGTCGTAATCTGCAGATAATTCATGAGCCACACCGCGCATGCTTAACATATCAGCACGATTGGGTGTAACATCAATATCAATGATATCATCATTCATACCCAAGTAATCAAACACTGGTTCACCAGGAACCGCATCTTCTGGCATTACGTAAATTCCTTCAACAAATTCTTTAGGGACGACACTTTCAGAAAATCCAATTTCTTGTAACGCACAAATCATACCTTCTGAGGCTTGTCCACGCATTTTACCACGTTTTATTTTAACGTTGTCCGCAATTCTAGAATTTGGGAGCGCAACGATTACTTTTTGTCCTGCCGCGATATTTGGTGCGCCACAGACAATTTGAATCAATTCTTCTTCACCGACGTCAACTTGGCAGACACTCAGATGATCTGAATCTGGATGTGGCACTAAACTATCCACATATCCAACAACGATTTTTTTAAGTCCTTCAGAGGGACGTTTAACGCTGTCAATTTCAACAGCCGTTCGTGCTATTTTTTCAGCAATAACTTTAGGTTCAATGTCTAATGTTAAATATTCGTTTAACCAATTTTTAGATACTTTCATTATTTTCTAACCCCTCTTCGTAAATTGTGACAAGAAACGATTGTCATTCAAGTAGAAATTACGGATATCATCAATACTATATTTAAGCATCGCAAAACGATCAGGTCCTAAGCCAAAGGCAAACCCACCATAAACTTCAGGATCAACACCGGCCATTCTTAAGACGTTTGGATGGACCATTCCGGCACCTAATACCTCTAACCAACCCGTATACTTACAGATTGAACATCCCTTACCATGACATTTAAAACAAGTGACATCAACTTCAACTGATGGTTCAGTAAATGGGAAATAACTTGGTCGTAAACGGATTTCTTGTTCTTCACCGAATACTGTTTTAGCAATTAATTCAATCGTTCCTTTTAAATCAGCCATCGTTACATGTTTATCAATCACTAATCCTTCAAATTGATGGAATTGATGTGAATGAGTCGCATCATCTGTATCACGTCGATATACTTTACCGGGCGATACCATTTTTAATGGTCCTTTTGAAAAGTCATGTGTTTCCATTGTTCTTGCCTGAACGGGTGACGTTTGCGTTCTCATTAATAATTCCTTCGTAATATAGAACGTATCTTGCATATCGCGTGCAGGATGATCAGCGGGTAAATTTAACATTTCAAAATTATAATGATCTTCTTCAATCTCAGGACCAGAAACAACTTGATATCCCATTCCTAAAAAGAGATCTTCTAATTCTTCAATTACTTGCGCAATTACGTGTGGTTGTCCCAATTGAATTTGAGCTCCCGGTAAGGTTACATCTATTTTCTCTTTTTCTAATTTCTTAGCCGTCTTCTTAATTTCAAGTTCTTCATTTTTTAATCGAATTGCTTCTGCTAATTCATTTTTAATAGCATTAGAAAAACTACCGATTTTAGGACGTTCTTCGGCAGATAAATCTTTCATTCCTCTTAATACTTCCGTAATAGGACCTTTTTTACCAAGTAAATTAACACGAATATCATTAATTTGTTTTAAATCTTCTGATTCACGAATTTGTTTTAAGCCTTTTTCTTGTAGTTCAAGTAACTTTTCTTTTAAATCCATTAATATCGACTCCTTCGTTTGATTGTTTTTACCAGATTTTTTGGACGCAAAAAGGCCCCATCCCTAAAAAGGGACGAGGCCTCGCGATACCACCCTTGTTTTTGGAGACAAAAAGACCCCAAACACTCAAAATGATAACGGCCATTAACCGGTTAATTATTTTACTTAAATTAAAAATTACGTTAATTAACAGCTCCAGAAGTGAATTCAATATCTTATTTTATTGGTCAGTCTCAGTCTAGCTGCCCATCCCTTTGTTACCGAAGTAAGATACCTACTATTTTCTATCTAAGCCTTTAACACTATATTCATAGTTTAAAGGTATAAAAGCCTAGCGTCAAGTCCTACTCGCAATCTTTAAGCGTATACCATTTTTCTGACCATTCGTGAACACTTGTCATCATATTCTTCATGTCCTCACCTTGTTCAGTAAGTTCATAAGAACTACGACTCGTTTCGCCAATCGCACTTCTCGAAACAAGTCCAACCTCTTCAAGCTCTTTTAAACGTTCGACTAACACACGGTCACTGCATTTATCAACTTTTTGAGCTAATTCTTTAAATCGTTGAGGACCTTCATCCAACAAAACATTAATAATTAAACCGTTCCATTTTTTTCCTAGGATTGAGAAAGTTTTCTCAAACTTAGGACAGACTTCATAATTCGTTTTTTCTTGAATAATTTGCATTTTATCCCTCCTCCATTACTTTACTATTATATTTTATCATTAACTAACAAAAAGTAAACAAATTGGTCTACTTTTTAATAAACTAAAAAAGGGTCCGAAGACCCATTCTTTGTTAATCTTATTTTAAAATTGCAATTAACTGCTGGAAACCACGTTTTGATTTATTCTTCACTGGTGAAGAAACCTCGCTCGTTGCTTCATACTTATCGACCATTGTCACAATGTAACCTTCTGGATACTTAGGTGGTGCAATTGTCGCGCCCCACATGTGTTTAATGATGATATCTTTTTCCAAATCAGATAATGTTGTTAATTTTTCTGCATTTCTAACTGCGATACGAGGATGAATCCAGGCATGCGTACCACGATCAAATTTTGTTGTACGCCAATCGTAGTAAAATAAATCGTGCAACAAACCAGCTCTTGCCGTTGCTTTAGCATTTAAATGCAATTTCTTTGCAATACGATAACTGTCATAGGAAACCGAAATTGAATGTTCTAATCTAGTGGAGAAATGGTGTTGCGTATACTCACTTAGTCTTTGAACTTCTGGTTTTGCCAAAAGATCGCCAACATAACTCATATACAGCTCATCATCAAGATACGAATCTTTTTTCATCTATTAACGCGCCCCCAGAATCATTTTTTCATACCTCCATCATGACTGATTAAGCAGCCAATGCAAGCGTAATCTCCTATCTTTAACAAATCGTAATAATCTTGTTATATCGTTTACAATTAGGCCTTAAGTTGAAACATTAGCACACCAGCGGCAATGGCTACATTCAATGATTCCGCACGGCCTTTAATTGGAATATATAAGTTGGCATCTGTTGTATTTAACAAATCATTACGCATCCCATTACCTTCATTACCCATAATTAAGCCAAAATTAGCGGCGGCAGGTATTTCGCGATAACTACGTGCATCTTCGTTTAATTCAGATCCATAAAGAGGAATATGATTTTCTTTAAATACTGTTGCAACTTCCATTAAATCAGCATTCACCAATTGAATATGAAACTGACTTCCCTGCATTGAGCGCAAAACCTTAGGGTGATGACTGTCTGCACTGCCTTCACCAAAAATAACGCCAGTTAAACCCGCGGCATCAGCAGTTCTCACCATCGTACCAATATTACCAGGATCTTGGACACCATCGAGCATTAACCAACCACCGGCGAGGTTATCAATTGTTAGTTGACGATTTTCTTCCATTTTAACAACTGCATAGATTCCTTGCGGTGTACTCGTATCGGCAAGGTACAAGCTTACTTCGGACGAAATTTCAACTTGTTCGATCTCCGTATTTATAATGTCATCAAAATATCTGAAATCATTTGTAACAAGTAAATACTCAATTTTAGCATCTACCATTAGTGCTTCCTTAACAAGATGCCAACCTTCTAGTAAATACTTATTTTCTTTTTTTCGACCTTTTTTCGTTTGCAATTTTTTCCAATATTTTATTTTAGCATTCTGCGTTGAATTAATTTTTTCCATAATGTTACCCCTCTTACTATTATCATAATTATATCATAATTAAAATGTCATTAGTTGGTAGTTCTCATCTTTTCAAGTTATACTGAGGTAATAAAAGGGCTTACACTAATCTTAAGTTATGGAGGATTATATAATGAATGCAATTCAAATTACCGTTTTTGGCCGTGTTCAAGGTGTCGGATTCAGATATACAACCAAAAGGTTAGCCGACAACTTAGGTATCTATGGGTCAGTGCAAAATAATTTTGATGACAGCGTCACAATTAAAGCAAGCAGTCCAGACAGTACCCAGCTAGAAAAATTCATACAAAGAATAAAAAAATCACCCACGCCAGCTGGTAAAGTCACTGAATATACAGAAACCCCCTTAACTAATTATAATCCGACTGAATTTACCGTTCTTTACTAACCAGTATTTGTCTATATTTCATTGAAATCCCTTTATATTTAAAGTATAGTAATCGGTATAGTCATATTAAAAGGGGAAATAAATTAATGAAAAAGCTTAAACGTTTGACAATGCTCCCAATATTTATGGCGATCATCTTGTTTTTATCAGGATGTGTACGCCAAGACAAAAATGGTGATCCTTACGGAATGGTTTACGACTACTTAGCAAAACCTACCCAGGGATTAATTGAATGGTTATCAGCTCATCTAGGTAACAACTATGGTTTTGCAATCATCGTGATCTCATTCGTTATCCGAATGGCCTTGATGCCAATGATGATTAATCAATCAAAAAAGGCAACGGTCCAACAAGAAAAGATGGGTTCCATTCAACCACAATTAAAAGTAATTCAAGAACGTCAAAAAGCTGCGAAATCACCAGAAGATAAAGCGGCAATTAATCAAGAAATGATGGCCCTTTACAAAGATAATAACGTCAGCATGACCGGCGGAATTGGTTGTTTACCATTATTAATCCAAATGCCAATCTTTGCAGCCCTCTACGCGGCCATCCTTTACTCAGCAGAATTAAACGGTGCCGTATTCTTCGGTATCAAATTAGGTTCACCGTCGATCATTTTTACTGTTTTATGTTTTATCGTCTACTTAGGTCAAGGATTCATCTCAATAATTGGCTTACCACCAGAACAAAAGAAAACAATGCAAATGATGTTAATTGCAAGTCCCGTTATGATGGTTTTTGTGACATTAAGTGCTCCTGCAGGTATTGGTCTCTACTTCTTCATTGGTGGAATCTTTGCTTGTATCCAAACATTTATTATTATGTTAATGCGTCCAAGAATTCGTCGAGAAATCCAAGCAGAGCTTGCTAAGAACCCACCCATCGTTAGAGAACATACGATCATTGACGATGTCGAAGAAACAGTTGAACGTACACTTGATAATGTTGAAGATAACATTTCAGATACGGCAAAAAAGAATCGTAATCGTAACGCAGGTAAACAAAATAGAAAATAAAAAAACGATTAAAACTTCGATTTGAAGTTTTAATCGTTTTTTGTATCCTCAGTAATTTTTTCTGAAGTCAAAGGTAATGAAATTCTGAAGATTGATCCACGTTTTTCAACACTCTCAACCACTAAAGTTCCTTTGTAACCCATTATCAATTTTTGTGCTATTGATAATCCAAGCCCATTACCACCTTTGTCACGACTTCTCGCCTTATCAACACGGTAGAAGCGATTAAAGACATTTTTTAAATCATCTTTAGAAATTCCCTCACCAAAATCTTGAATCGCAATTTGAACCATTTTCAGGTCTTTCGACGCCGAAATATGAATTTCTTTTCTTGTTTCTGAATATTTAACTGCATTATCCATTAAAATAATTAAAACTTGCTCTAAATGATTACGCGATATCTTTACTAAACTTTTTCCTTTAAAATCTTCGTCCAAAATAAAAGTAAAATCTGGATGTATCATTTTAAAATCGTTAAAAATTTGTAAAACTACTAGTCGGACATCGGTTAATTCATTTTTAAATGTCATTTCAACTTGTTCAGCCCGTGATAAATCTAACATTTCTTGAACTAAACTCTTCATTCGATTAATTTCTTGTAGAGACGCTTCGATAGATTCGGCCAAAACTGCCGGATCATCTTTACCCCATCTATTCAATAATTCCATATGTCCCTGAATTATCGCGACGGGTGTCCTTAGTTCATGTGAAACGTCTTCAACAAATTGTTGTTGCTGATCGACATAACGCTCCATCCGATCTAACATACTATTAAATAAATCGGTTAAATCAGATAATTCATCATTTCGATGCAAGTCGGGTACGCGGACGTGTCCAATTGGCGTATCCCCTTCATTTATGATGTCAATCGTCTCATTTACGACGTCAATCGGCCTTAGTAACCAAGATGCAAGAACATACCCTAACATCGCACTACCAAATGTAGCCGTAACGATTAAAACTATGAAAATTAGAATTAGTTTATTACTTATTTTGTGGTAATTTTCTAACGCGTTAGCCACTTGTGCATAACCAATTTTTTTACCCGTCTTAGACGAATAGATGGCTCTTCTAGCGACATAACCATTCACACCATCAATTTTCTGACTGGTAAAAGTCATTTCATTTTTTTTAATAAATGGCACATTCAAATTTCTTGAAGCAAAAACTTCCCTTTGGTTCAAATCATAGATGCCAACCGCAATATTTTCTTTTGATAAATTAACAATAACGGCATTTGAATATAGATTATTTTCATCTTTAGACGGACTAGGGTCTGAATTTATTGGTTTTAGATGTTGTTCAGTACTCGCGACGGTTAACTCTTGGTTTTCGCGACTTAACTGTTGCGTCACCGTTCTTAATGTATTTTGTACATCCTTTTTTTCTTTATCTAATAAAACGCCGCTAAAGCTCTGAAAAATAAGCGCAGAAAAAACGGCAAATATAAGTAATACTCCTATTGCCGTTCCCAATGCCCATTTCCATTTGAGTGACATGCGTCTTACTTCTTTTGGATGCTGGATTATTTTATTTTTCATGATCTCATTACGTACCCTGTACCTCTAACCGTTTGAATATAACTTTCTTCACCGCTGCGATCAATTTTATTTCGTAAATAACGAATATAAACATCTACAACATTTGTTTCAACTTCTGATTCGTAACCCCAAACTTTAGCTAATAAAACATCTCTCGCTAAAACGACATTGACGCTCTCCATCAAAGCCAACAATAATTCATACTCACGTTTTGTTAGTTCAATTACTTCTTTATCACGACGAACGACACGATTTTCTTTTTCAATTGTTAAATCACGATAGGTAACCGTCGTTTGTTTAGCAACGTTTTGTTCACCCTCGATGTCGATACGACGTAATAATGCACGTAAACGTGCCAATAACTCTTCAATTGCAAATGGTTTAACGATGTAATCGTCTGCACCATGATCTAATCCAGATACGCGATCGATGACTGAATCACGAGCCGTCATCATAATAATAGGTGTGTTTTTAACCTGTCGTACACGACGACAAACTTCAAGTCCGTTTAATTCAGGCAACATTAAATCAAGCAAAATTGAATCCCAATCGCCATTTAGTGCCGCCTCTAAACCTGTTCGTCCATCAAAATGAACCTCAGTTTCAAATCCCTCATGTTGTAATTCTAATTCAACAAAGCGTGCCAAATTTTTTTCATCTTCAATTATTAGAATACGACTCATATTTTCATGATCTCCCGTTAGTTTAATTTTATTTTCTCATTCAAATCCAGATACTTTTTAACCGATATCTTACTTTTCTTATTCTACCATTAAATGATATTCTTGCATACACCTTGGTTTATCCAAATTAGATAGCCGTTTATAAGCTTTTCCACTGAATATAGTTTACTAAAAATAAACATTTACCCGTATACGTTTTTCATCGAAATACCATTTAATCTATCGAAAAACACCTGGATAATTAAATTTTATAAAAAAACAGGCAGCAACATTTTAAAATGTCGTTACCTGTTTTTAGTAGATTTAATTTAATGATTTATTGTTCAGTATACCATGTGTAATGGAATGAACCTGGTTTGTCAGTACGTTCATACGTATGCGCACCAAAGTAATCACGTTGTGCTTGGATCAAGTTAGCGGGCAATACTTCTGAACGATATTGATCGTAGTAAGTAATTGCTGCACTGAATCCAGGAACTGGAATACCAGCTTTAACGGCGATACCTACGATATCACGAACTGATTCTTGATATTTTTTAACAATATCTTTGAAATAACCATCTAATAAGATGTTATTTAAATCAGCTTTTTCGTCAAATGCATCAGTAATATTTTGTAAGAAACGAGCACGAATAATACATCCAGCACGCCAAATCTTAGCCATATCACCAAAGTTCAAGTCCCATTCGTAATGTTCTGAAGCGACACGCAATTGTTCAAATCCTTGAGCATAGCTCATAATTTTACTAAAGTACAATGCTTCACGAATTTTTTCAACTAATTCTTTTTTATCCAATTCACCTAATTTAACTTCAGGTTTAGGTAATACTTTACTTGCTTCAACACGTTCTTCTTTCATTGCTGAAATGTAACGTGCATAAACTGATTCAGAAATAACTGATTGAGGAACACCTAATTCAAGGGCACTTTGTGATGACCATTTACCCGTACCTTTATTACCGGCACGATCTAAGATAACATCAACAATTGGTTTACCAGTACCTAAATCATCTTTACGTGTTAAAATATCTGCCGTAATTTCGATAAGGTAACTGTCCAATTCGCCTTCATTCCAGTCAGAGAAGATACTAGCAACTTCATCCACTGAAAGTCCTAATAAGTCTCTCAATAAATGATATGATTCTGAAATTAATTCCATATCACCATATTCGATTCCATTATGAACCATTTTAACGTAATGTCCGGCACCGTTAGGACCGATGTAAGTTACACATGGAGCGCCATCTTTAGCTTTAGCTGACATTTCCTCAAGAATTGGTGCAACGAGGTCATATGCCTCTTTTTGGCCACCTGGCATCATTGATGGTCCTTCAAGGGCACCAATTTCACCACCAGAAACACCCATTCCAATAAAGTTAATCCCAGAATTATCTAATTCTGCATTACGACGTACAGTATCTTCAAAGTAAGTATTTCCACCATCGATTAAAACGTCGCCTTTATCCAAGAATGGTAATAATTCTGCGATAACAGCATCAGTTGGTTTCCCAGCTTTAACCATAATGATAATTCTTCTAGGTTTTTCTAATGAATCTGCAAATTCCTTAATTGAGTAGCTAGGTACTAAGTTTTTTTCTGAGTGGTCTTTCATAACTTGCTCAGTTTTAGCCCCTGTTCTATTATAGATTGCTACAGTATGTCCACGACTCTCAGCATTCAAGGCAAGATTCTTACCCATGACAGCCATTCCAATAACACCAATTTGTGCCTTATCCATCATAATACCCCCTACATTTCTTTAATTTTTTGTGAATCAAAAACCATGTAATCTAAGAAAGTATCAGCTACCGACTTCGTCAATAAACCCATTTTAACTTTCAACGTCAATTATACACCAGACAACAAAAATTCCTATCTATTTTGTCTTTTTTTGTTATACTGATTTCAGGAGGTCATTCAAATATGAAATTAGTTGAAGTTCAAGAGTTATACTACGCTATCGATACCTTTTTATACAGTCGAGCAAAGGCTGAATTTTCTAACCACATTCCCACTTTTGACCTAGTTGTTCAAGTTGACGGAAAATTATTAACGGCCGATTTTTTAGATTTAAAAGACAGTCGTATCCAAATTTATAGTACAACGAGTCAACATACAATTGCTTCTCAGTCAATTCCTTATGAAAACGACAGCAGTAATGCTTTTATCAGTCCAATTAGAAAAGCCATCTTCAAAAATTACCGCTCTGAATTCTCGGGTTGGTCAAATCTTAGTAATAAACCTGAATTACTACTTTTAGATTTAATAGACTTAATTAAATCAATTAATTCATCAACTTTTAAGTCCGTTAAAACACCGGCCAAGAATGTGAATTATATTGAAGGCCAAGCTAAACTACCTTTTCAATTCTTTGACCCAGAGACTGACTTTAAAATCATGAGTTTAACAATTAACGAAAAACGATGACATTCAACTGAATGTCATCGTTTTTTTTGTACAGAAAAAGCCTTAACACCATGGTTGTTAAGGCTTTTTACTTAGCGTAAATTTAGTTGTTTACTTTTACAACTTCTTTTCCGTCATAAAAACCACAGCTAGGACATACATAATGTGATTTTCTTAATTCGCCACAGTTAGGGCAAGCGCTCATACCTGGGACTGTCAACTTGTAATGCGTACGACGCATTCTCTTACGTGTTTTTGATGTTTTACGTGCTGGTACTGCCATTATCAAACACCTCCTTTAAAATTATCCAAAACTTTTAATAAAAGTATTGTTATGTTTATTCCTCTTCAGAACCGTCGTTATCGAAAAAATTCTGTAACGACGCAAATCGAGGATCAACTTTTTCTTTTCTAACCTGTACGAGTTTATCTTCAGTAAGAACTTCCCAGTCGTCACCGGCGGGTAGTTCTTCTGCTTTTTTCTCATCATCAGTCAGTATCTGCATCGGAATCTGTAATAAAACATTATCCTCTATCACAGAATTCAAATTGAGCATATCTTCTTCCAAAATAATTACGACATCATTTTTATCAAATCGTTCAAGTGCTTTATCGCGATAACCCACATAAAATTCATCAACTGAAAAATCCAATGGGACATCGACACTCTCTAGCGAACGTGTTGATGGCATCTTAACTGTCAAACTAACGTTAAAATGGCCGATGACATCTTGATGGTCTGCCGTTAGAATACCCGTAACATGGACTTCTGATACCGACGTAATTATTTTGTTGCGCAACATTAATCCTTCGGAAAGGTTTAACATTTCGTCAACTTGAAGTGGTTCATCACTTTGTTTTTTTAACTCAACTAAGGACCATTTCATGCAAATATGCCTCCTAATGCAACGCTTATGATTATACCTGTGATTAAAAACATTGTCAATGATATTTCCTTGACAGGTTGTTAATTAATTTGCACGGGGTGTCTAAAAAGATCAGATTTCTTATGGCTAACTAAGCCATAAATAATTCCTGCTCGATAATCTAAAGAATAAAGACCCTCTTTATCTTTTTTACTAATTTTAGTTAGTATTGGATATGGGACTTCCTTCTTCAAATACTTAAGTAAACTCTGACCTCTTTTAGAGAACCCTAAGACATGATAATAAGGCTGCTTGTATTGTTTGTCAATTTCATTTTTATTTATTTTTAATAAAATGTAAGTTGCGAGCCTTGAAATTTTTGTATAAGTTACTCGTTTTGACTTTACTGCATGGACCCAATCATCAAAACTAGCGTCTTCAGGTAATTTCTCGTACTGCTGTAGCAATCGGTACTCAATTCCCTCAGACATGCCATAAAACGTCGATAATTGCTCAGGCGTTAATAGACTCAACTGATATTTAAGATAAGGCCAAAAATCATACCAATCAATCCATTTTTCATTTTCTGCATCAATCTTCGTCTGACTTGGAACGACATTTTCAATGGATTCTTGATTTTTAATTGCCAGTCTAATCGCGGTGGCACTTGCAATTTCTTGCGAGTCATCAAATATGGTTTCGTGATAGCCTGCACCAATCCGTTGAATAGGACATAATTGAATCTCAGCTTTTTCTGATAAACAGGCTTCAGCATATGCCAGACCCAACAAATCATTTGGCTCGTCAATATGAATGCCCGTACTATCAAAAACGGCCTGCTGATACTGACTAGCATAAGTTTCATTAAATTGATCAAAATCACCATCAATATTTTGAATCTTAACTGCAATAGACTTAAAGTCTATTTTTGGATGCTCGGCGCCAAATACAAGTCGGGTAATTTTCATCCCCGATAATAACTTAATTGCACCCTTAGCAAATAAATCGGCCGGTTGGACAGAAAACGCAACGGGTAACTCAATCATTAAATCTACACCAGACTGTAATGCCTGCCTTGTACGGCTCTCTTTATCAAGTGCCGCTGGAATACCCCTCTGCAAAAATTGTCCGCTCATAATGGCAACAATCGTTGTGTCAGGATATTGTGCTCTTATTTGATTAATTTGATGCAAATGTCCGTTATGAAATGGATTATATTCAACGATAACCCCTGTAGTGTCCAAACGTTTCACTCCTATTTATCGCAGACAAAAAATAATCTTGTCGTTTTATCATCGATTTTACTTGTACCAAAATCAGCAGAAACTTGAATATTTTTAAATCCGGCATTTTTTAAGAGTTCAGTGTACGTTTCAACAGAATACGTTCTTTCATGGTGATCTTCAGTGATTTTTTCAAATTGATCATTACTCTCATTTTTAACAAAAAAAGTTAATTCATGAACGACGCTATGTGGTTGTTCATCTTGAAAAGTCGACCATAAAAAAGCCTGGCTATCATCCTGGTAGTTATACATATACCCCGGATAAATATCATCTGTTTGGTGCGTTGATATCACGTCAAAAATAAACCGACCATCCGTTCGTAATAGGCCATGGATTGATTTAAAAACTTTGCCCACAGACTGAGCGTCAGGTAGATAACAAAAAGAATCAGCAAAACAAGTCACCGCATCAAATTGTGGTAACTCCAAATCCTCTAGATCCATCATATCGCCTTGTAGCAACGGTAAAGACACGTTAGTATCTTGTGCATGTTGATCAGCAATTGATAACATCTCTTCAGATAGGTCTAACCCGACAACTGAATAACCAGACTGCGTTAACGCGATAGCTAACTGTCCTGCGCCACAAGCTAGTTCAAGTATCTCTGTTTTTTTATTGGGAACTTGTGCCTCGACAAATGTCTGCCAAGAATCATATAAATCAGGATCCATTAATTGATCATATAATTTTGAAAAGGTGGTGTAAATCATTATTCTTCAATCCAAGCTGATAAATCAACAGATGCGCCTTCAGACCAGAATTTTTCAAGATCATAAAATTCACGTGATTCAGTTTTGAATACATGAACAATTAAATCACCAAAGTCTAATAAAACCCAGCTAGTTGAGTTACGTCCTTCAATGCGACGAACTTCAACGCCTGCGAGTTCTTCTTGGTCCTGTATTTCTTTGACAATTGCCTTAACTTGGCGAGCCGAATCAGCCTGCGTTACCATGAAATAATCTGCTAATAAGCTAATTTCATGAACATCAATAGCTACCGTTTTTTCGCCACGTTTACTGTCAGCAGCCTTAACTGCAACTTCTAATTTTTCTATACTATTCATTATTACTCCTCTATTCTGCGACCCATTTATTAAAGGTCAAAATTGTTTTAGGATACACTTTTTTATCGGTATCAATTAAATAACTTAGCGTGTGTTTCGTTTCAAATCCAACGGCTGCATCTAAGTTTACAGCCGCAATTTTACGTGCTTCAACGGCCCCGGGGAAAGTTCGACTTTCTTCAATGAAATCAGCTACATAGACGATTTTATCCAATAAAGTCATATCAACATCCCCGGTTGTGTGCTTCACAATTGAAGTCAGTATTTCATTATCTGAAATACCTAATTCATCATGAATCAACTCAGCACCGACAATACCATGCCAAATGGCATTTCCCCAATTCAACAAATCGGGATCCAAGTGTTTTTGTTTAATTACTGTGATAAACGTTTCATCTGATTGTTCCTTGGCATAATCATGAATTAACCCTGCAATACTGGCTCTCTCTCTATCACCATTATTACGTTCAGCAAGTTCAATTGCTGATTTTTCAACATTTAATACATGTTGAAATCTTTTTTCACTTAAAGTATCTCTTAAAATTTGTACTAATTCTTCTCTAGTTCCACTGAAAAGGTTCTTAGAATAAACTAAATTACTCACGATATAAGCCTTCTTTCTCAATGTAGTCAGATACAGCTTTAGGGACTAAATAATTAATTGAACGCCCTTCTTTTATCTTATCTCGAATTTGAGTCGAACTAATATCAATCGTTGGGACATCTACCCAGAGTATCGGGTACGGACTCTTTTGTTCAAATCCCGTTCGTTTAACACCAACAAAATGAACTAATTTTACTAACTCATCGATACGAGACCACTTAGGTAGGTAGGCAACCATATCGCCACCAATAATAAAGTAATAATCGTTTTCTGGATGCTCAGCTTTCAAAGCAACCATTGTGTCATACGTAAAACTAACACCTCCGCGTTTAAGCTCAGCATCTTCTATTTTAAAATTAACATTATCAGCAATACTTTGATTGACCATATCAAGACGATATTTTTCATCAATCGCTTCTTTTTTGTCTACGTGTGGTGGCGCAGCATCCGGCATAAATCGAATCTCATCTAATCCTAGTTGTTGACAAACTTGATCAGCAACTATTAAATGTCCCATATGAGGTGGATTAAACGTTCCTCCGAGAATACCAACGCGTTTTTTTTCGCTAGCCAATATGGGGGCTGTTTTAAATTCCGTGACTAAATTAATTTCTTTTAATTTTTGTACTTGAATGGTCAAGTCAAAAACCTCCTCATAATTTTAAATTAAGCGAGTAAATTAACCTTATCAGAGATATCGCGATTTTCAACATCTGTTGCAGCTTGATAAAGAACTAAAGTATGTCCAATTACTTGAACGACTTGAATCGAACTGTTAGATTCGATGAAAACACGGACTTCATTTGTATCAACTGAAGCATTTTGTAACATGTTAATTTTAATTAATTCACGTTTTTCAATTGCTTCGCGGATCTGGTTTAACCAGCTAATCGATACGCCTTCTTTTCCAACTTGGAAAAGTGGACGTAAATGATGTGCTTGACTGCGTAAATATCTTTTTTGTTTGCCTCTTAATGTCATATGTTAGTTAACTCCTCTTATATCATTGCTTTTCGTAAAAGAACTGAAACACCTTTTGGTGCCCAGCCAGCGACTTTTGCACCTTCATTGATGGTTACCCATCCAAGACCAGCAAAAACTAAATCACTTTTTTGTGTTGCTTTGAATTCAAAACGGACTAATTCTGGGAAATCAACCATTTCATCATCTGTTGGTGGGGTTAACAAACCGCCAGCATGTTTTTCATAAAATTCGCTTGCCGATTCCGTTTTTGTTCGATGAATCATTAAATCGTTATCAAGATACACGACAACTCCTGGTGTTCCACCAGAAATGTAGTCAAATCTAGCAACAGCCCCAAAGAACAACGTTTGATTATCATTTAATTGATAAACACGTTGTTTAATTTCTTTTTGTGGAGAAACTAATCTTAATGCTTTACCAGATAAATAATGGGCCATTTGATCCTGATGAATAATCCCAGGGGTATCTATTAAAGCACGATCATCATCCAGTGGAATTTCAATCTTATCAAGCGTCGTTCCTGGGAATCTTGACGTTGTTATTAAGTCTTGAATACCCGTTCTTTGTTTGATAATTTGATTGATTAACGTTGATTTACCAACATTAGTTACCCCAACGACGTAAACATCACGACCTTCACGATATTTTTCAATTAATTCCAACAACTCATCAATCGCAAAATTCTTCGTCGCACTTGTTAATGCAACATCAATAGGTCTCAATCCTTGTAAGTTAGCTTGTTGTCTCATCCAATCTTTTAACTTCGAGCGTCTTAATGATTTAGGTAATAAGTCAGCCTTATTTCCAACCATTAACACGGGATTATCACCCACAAAACGGTGTAACCCAGGAATTAAACTACCATTGAAATCAAAAATATCAATAACATTAACGATTAACGCATTAGCGCTACCAATTTGATTCAATAATTTTAAGAAATCATCATCTGTTAACTTAACGTCAGCAATTTCGTTGTAATGTCTTAATCTAAAACATCTTTGGCAATATAATTCATTTGTTTCAAGTCCTTTTTTTACTGCAGACTTAGGTGTATAGCCCAACTCATCAACGTTTTCACTTTGAATTTTCGAGCCGCAACCAATACAAAAAAGATCTTCGTCAACTTCTGGTACTTCGATTATGTCAGTCATCCAATGAATTCCCCCATTTAGTTTTAAAGTCATGTTTTTTAATCAAATGATTTTTAATTCTTTTTTCAATGAAACGATTAGGTTTCGTATTCCAAGCGTCAGATTCAACAAGCGGTTTCACCAAAATACTTTTAATTCCCGCATTATTAGCTGCAGCAATATCGGTCATTAACTGATCACCAATTAAGACTAAATCTTGGTTATCCATCTTAAATTCATCTTTAACTTGGTTTATTCCTTTTGTAAAGGGCTTCAGTGCTCGTGAAACAAATGGCAATCCTATATGTTCCAATGCCTTTTCAACACGCTCATGACTGTTATTTGACACAACAATTACTGGAATTGAAGCCGCAGCAACAATCTCAAGCCAACTCTTTAATTCAGGTGTTCCATTTGGATTATCCCACGCAATTAATGTGTTATCTAAATCAGTCATAACAACTTTAATGCCATGGTTTTGTAAATCTTCTGGCGTTAAATCATAGATTGATTCAACCATCCAGGTTGGTTTATATCTCTCAAGCATGTTTAGTTACCTCAATTTTAGAATAATAATCTAAGTATAATGTACTTTCACTTAAATTGCATGTTTTCTATGAAAACAATTGAATTTAATTTCACTTTACAATGAAAGAAACGCTCAAAACCTTCGTCAATCCTGGTCGTTTATGAAAATATCTTTACTCCCAAGTCTGATGATCAAGCGCCATTCCCCAAAAATTATATTCTTCAATGCTACTTATTTTAAACGCATTCGCCATTGCTTCAACAGTCTCTGGATTCGATTCCTTTGCGACTCTATCTAATGAGCGTCGTTGATTATCTACGGATTCTTTAAATTCATCAGTTGAATACGTTTCAATCCATTTTTGATACATCGGATTCGGAGAGCCTTTACCAATTAACTTGTAACCAATCTCTAAATAGAGCCAAGCACATGGTAAAAGGCCAGAAAATGCAGCTTCTGGATTAAATTCAGCTAATTGACGATACATATGTGATACGTAATGGTACGCAGTTGGTGCAATTCCGGTTTGCTCAATTTCTTCATCCGTAATATTTAACTCTTTAAAAAAATCATCTCTAATTGCTGACTCACTCTGTGCTAATCCTTCAGCAGAAGCAAACATTAATTTTTTGATTTCTGCATCATCTGATTGCTCCCCAACTAATTGGTGAATTTTACTAAAGTGTTTCAGATAATAATGATCTTGAATTAAATAATATCTAAAAGTCTCCGCAGGTAAGGAACCATCAACTAGTTGTTTAATAAATGGATGTTCAAAACTCCGCTCCCACCAATCATTTGATTCTCGTCGTACCTTTTCTGAAAATAACATGCTTAACTCCTTTACAGAAATTTATTAAAAAAAGAGAGCACTTGACGATTGGTCAAGTACCCTCTTGAATTTATTATTTGCTTAATGCTTTTTTAGCTTCATCTGCAACAGCAGTAAATGCTGCTGAATCTTTAACAGCTAATTCAGCTAACATTTTACGGTTAACTTCAATTTCTGCTAATTTCAAGCCATGCATCATCTTGCTGTAACTTAAACCGTTCATACGTGCTGCAGCGTTAATACGTGCAATCCATAGACGACGGAAGTTACGTTTTGTTTGATGACGATCACGGAATGAATATTGGTACGATTTCATTACTTGTTGTTTAGCTACCTTAAATTGGATATGTTTTGATCCACGGTAACCTTTTGCTAATTTAAGCATTCTTTTGCGACGTTGACGTGTAACAGTTCCACCTTTAACTCGTGGCATGAAAATTCCTCCTTATTGAGCCATTTAAAATGGCATCAATTGTCTAATTTATATTTATTATTTCATTTGTGAAAGCATTTGTTTGATACGCTTGTTATCTGATGCTGACACTGTAGTTGATTTGCTTAATTGACGACGTTGTTTCTTAGTTTTACCATGCATACGATGACTTGTATAAGCTTTAGAACGTTTTAAGCCACCATTTCCTGTACGTTTAAAACGTTTTGCTGATGCACGATGAGTCTTTTGTTTTGGCATAATCCTAATATCCTCCTAATATAGCTTTACTTTTCAGCCTTAGGTGCAAGCATCATGAACATACTACGTCCATCCATCTTCGCTCTTGATTCAACCGTTGCAGCTTCTTTAGCAGCATCAGCGAAGCGATTCAAGACATCACGTCCGATTTCTTTATGCGTAATTGCACGGCCTTTAAATCTAATTGATACTTTAACCTTATCACCTTTTGCAAGGAATTTTGAGGCATTTTTCAATTTTGTATTGAAATCGTTAATATCAATCGTTGGACTAAGTCTAACTTCTTTAACATTAACAATTTTTTGGTTTTTACGGGCTTCTCTTTGTTTCTTTTGTAATTCGAAACGATATTTCCCATAATCCATGATCTTAGCAACAGGTGGTTTCGAGTTAGCAGCAACAACAACAACATCTAAATTGGCAGCTTCTGCCATATCTAATGCTTCTTGTTTGGTTTTAACACCAAGCTGTTCACCATCGTCACCAATTAAACGAAGTTCCGACGCGCGGATACCTTCATTGACCATTTTGTCTACTTTATCAACTGCTATGGCAATGCACCTCCAAATTTTTTTGAGAAAAAGCACAGAAAAACGGGCAGTAATAATAAATTATCACAGCCCGCTTGAAATCCATTTTAATTGGAATTTAATTTCAATAATATTCTGCCCAGAGACTCTTTTGTCCCTTCAGGCGAGAAGCGGGAGCCTCTGCTTTTTTCTTAACTTTTAAATCATAACAAGTTGGTAACATTTTGTCAAGCCAATTGAAACGAATCTTTTTTACGCCTTACGACTGTAGTTCGCAATTTCTTTTGAAATGTTATTAATAAAGTCTTCTTTTGTGAACACATTAGAATCATCTTCACCATGACGACGAACAGAAACGGTATTCTCCGCCACTTCATTATCACCGACAACCAAAATATAAGGAACTTTAGTTACTTGTGCATGACGCATCTTGTAACCCATTTTTTCATTACGTTCATCAACCGTTACACGGACGCCACGAGCAACTAAATTAGCACGTAGATCATGCGCATAGTCAGCGTGGAGATCATTCTTGACGGGAATAATTGTGACTTGCTTAGGAGCTAACCATGTTGGGAACGCACCTTTGTACATTTCTGTTAAGTAAGCAGTGAAACGTTCCATTGTTGAAACAAGTCCACGATGAATCATGACTGGACGATGTTCTTCACCATCATCACCGATGTATGATAATTCAAATTTTTCAGGCATCATGAAATCTAATTGGATTGTTGACAATGTTTCATCATTACCCAATGCCGTTTTTGTTTGAACATCTAATTTAGGACCGTAAAATGCTGCTTCACCTTCAGCCTCATAGTAATCAAGACCTAAGTCATCCATAGCACCTTTTAGCATATTTTGTGATTTAGTCCACATTTCATTATCATCAAAGTACTTCTCTGTATTAGCTGGGTCACGATAGCTTAAACGGAATGAGTAGTCGGCAATCCCAAAATCAGCATAAACTTCCATCATTAAACGAAGTACACTTTTAAATTCTTCTTGAATTTGATCAGGTGCAACAAATGTATGTCCATCATTCAACGTCATTTCACGTACACGTTGTAATCCTGAAAGCGCACCTGATTTTTCATAACGATGCATCATACCTAATTCAGCAATTCTGATAGGTAAGTCACGGTATGAACGGATATGATGCTTGTACACTTGAATATGTGAAGGACAATTCATTGGACGTAATTCCAATTCTTCGCCATCTCCCATATCCATTGGTGGGAACATATCTTCACGATAATGATCCCAATGGCCTGAAGTTTTGTATAAATCTAAGTTAGCCAAAATAGGTGTGTATACGTGGTCATAACCATTTGAAACTTCCTTATCAACAATGTAGCGTTCAATCGTACGACGAATTGTGGCACCATTAGGCAACCAGTAAGGTAATCCAGCACCAACTTTAGGATCTACAAAGAATAAATCTAAGTCGTTACCGATTACACGGTGATCACGCTCACGTGCCTCTTGGCGACGAACTAATTCTGCATCCAAGTCTTTTTGTTTAAAGAATGATGTTCCGTAAACACGTTGTAACATTGGATTACTTGATTTACCTTGCCAATATGCACCGGCAACTGACAATAGTTGAAAAATTTTAACGTCTGCCGTTGAGCGTAATTGAGCACCATCACTTAAATTAACAAATTCGCCTTGTTTGTAAACTTCAACTTGGCCATTTTCATCAGTTGCTTCTACAACTAATTCAGCACGGTAAGGATCTCCAGCGAATAGTTCAAGCGCTTCAGCTTTTGAAATTAATTGACGTTCAATTTTTAAGTTTTCTTTAACAATAGCTTTCATTTTGTCTTGGATTTTTTTCAAATCATCAACGCTGACCTGTGTTTCTCCATTATCTGTATCGAAATAGAATCCATTTTCAATATCAGAACTCATTCCAAATTTCATACCTGGATATAATTGTTGTAAAGCATTAGCCAAAACTTGAGCGGCAGTATGCCATAAAACAACCAATCCATCTTCAGAATCTTTAGTGACTATTTCAATAGCACCATCAGCCTCTAATGGACGAAGGTAATCAACCAAAACACCGTTGAATTTACCGGCAATTGATTTCTTAGCTAAACTAGGACTAATTGATTTAGCAACATCTTCTGTTGTAATGCCCGCATCAAATTCTTTGATTGCGCCATCTGGAAATGTAATATTTATTTTTGACATGTTAACTTCCTCCATTATTTATCTATTTTTTGATACAAAAAAAGTCCCTAATACACAAATAAGCTTGTGTATTAGGGACGTCGATTAACGTGGTTCCACCCAAATTCAAATCTTTGCCGAAACAAAAATTTCTCCATAGATTTTAACGGATTCAATCCGACCCAACAAAAAGTCAGGCAACATTATGGAAGTGGTCATCACTTATTCTCTGCCAAGAAAGCTTTCAGCTATGCTTTCTCTCCCTGCGGACATAAAAAAAGAATGTAATCTTCCGTATCAATTTAATAACTATTTAACCATTTTTAGTTCATTTTAGCAACTACTAATCTTACTTAGGTCGTCTATTCTTACCAACAATTTTAACTTCTTTTGCTAAAAAATGAACGCGTTCCATGATTCTTTTTGCTTTAAGCGGTTCATCTTCGCCCTTTTGACTAATACGCAAATGTTCATCTTCCAATTGTTTCATCGAAAAGTTAGAACTAAAGAAAGTTGGTAATTCCTCTTGCATACGGTACTGCAAAATAACGCCTAAAATGTCATCTCGAACCCAGCTGGACATTGCATCCGCGCCGATATCATCAATCATTAGAATTTCAGATTTTTTAACAGCGTTTAGCATATCATAAACGCGATTATCACTAATTGCATTTTTTATTTCAACGGCAAAACTGGGAAAATGCATTAAGGTTGTTTGATAGCCACGGTTAGCCAACTCATTGGCCATAGCACCTAAGAGATACGTTTTCCCAACTCCAAAACTACCGTAAAAATACATCGCTTGATGATAGGCGTTAGGATTAGCCACAAATCCAGTTATAAATTTCAGACTTTGGCTGAGGGCATCCCCTCGCCCATCCATATCAAAATCATTCATCGTTGCATTTTTAATATCTTTAGACATACTCATAGATTTAACACGCTTAGCTAACGCCTTACTTTTTTGCGTCTCAATGAGCGCATCCGTTGGTACATAAGATACATCAATCATATGATTATTCAAAACTAACTGAGGTTTATAACCGGGCGCTATCATCCCTTTACCTAAAATAATTTTATTTTTTTCAGATAAAAATTCATACAATTTAGCGTCGGCCCTTTGAACATTAGACTCCGTTAATTCAGCTTTGTTTTTATCCAAAAAAGCAATCACGTCTGGATCTTCGTAAACTTTCTTCATCAAATCACGATAATTCACGTTAGGATATCGTTCACTTAAGTTTTCATTTTTTAGAAATTTCTTAATTTCTGTCCCTAAATCCTCCATTGTCATCCTCCTTTTGGTGCCGTTTTATTAAACTCATCAAGTTGTCGTTGCAATGCAGCTTTATCAATCTCAGTATCTGCCTCAGGTGCTTGATAATCATCCTTTGCCCAATCAGGCAACGTTTCTTTTTTTATTATTTTTCTTTGACGCTGATTTGTTACTTTAGTTTCAGTTTTTTTCGTATTAAAATGACGAACCTGATTAATCGCGTCTTCAGGTGTTTTCACTTTTTGCTGTGACCAGTCATTGGCCATAGTATCAACAAATGATTTATTAAGCGTTGCTAAGTCTCGATCAATTAAAATATAATGTATCAAAATATTAATCACTGAATTGGTAAATATTTGGCGTTGTACAAGTTGTTGTAACAGATAAGATTCATTATCGGTTACGTAGCCGCCCTTACTCTCCTTCAATGATTTCAAAAAATCGAAGGGACTGTATGCATCGCTAGCGAGAATTAATTGCGAATCTTCTTGTGAAAAGCCAACCTTTTTTAGGGTCTCAACTGATTTATGACCGCCATCCTGTTCATCATCATTCGTTGGATCTTCTTGTTTTTTTAGTTTAACCTGTTGATTATATTTATGAGCAATCTTTTGCTTAAAGGCATTATAATCAACTTCATTGGTTGATAAATCAGCCGCATCACCAATAAACTGCGCCATTTCAATCTCGTCAATATCATATAAGAGATGCTCTGAAACGATCAAATCTTGTTGATTATTAATTTCATCTAAAGACACAAAACTTTTTTTCAATAATTCAATAAAAAATTTAAAATCAAATGAGTCAACATTGTCTGATTCAATCAATTTTTGCGGAGTTTTTATATTAGTTAAAAACGATTTTTTACTCTCGGAAATAATATCAGGTTTATTAGAAAGATGTACTTGGCTAACTTGGAAAACATCCAAGAAACTTTTCGAAACTTCTTTAAATCCGTCTAACTTTAACACGGGTAATGCAAATCGCGCAGTAATTTCTTTATACCGTGTATCTCCAATCGATTCCCATAACAGGATGCTAAGCAAGTCATCTGTAAAAAAATCTGTCGCTTCTAAAGGCCGACGCAATTGATAGACCATCACTTTTCCCATAATATCATCTTTTTCAAAACTTTTTAAAAGACCTAAAGCCTCAAGTGAACTTCTAGCTTCATAGAATGCTGCTAAATCAATATTCAATAATGAGAGCAACTCGTTATGCATCTTCCGATTAGACAATTGTGGATTTTGGTTTGCTTCACCCTTTAGTAGTGAAAATAGACCACTCGCAATCACACCCATAATAGGTTGATACAAGTAGTCTAATCGTTCTATATCATCATTTGTAACCTTTTCATCCATTAATACGACGTAGCCGTCCTTTGGACTCATATTTTCCCATGTTTCAATCATTGATTATCATTCCTTCAAATCTTACTTATCGGTAGGTGTCTTATCCCGATCCATCATCTCATTCAATTCTTTAAGGAAAACGCTCATATCTTTAAACTGACGATAAACACTGGCAAATCTGATGTACGCAATTTCGTCAACATCAGCGAGTAGTCCCATGACGTATTCACCAATAAGTTGACTTGAAATTTCATTTTCGCCTAATGCTCTAACATTATTTTCAACTTGGTCAACAAGATGAGTAATATCCTTCATTGAAACTGGTCGTTTTTCAGCAGATCTGATAATCCCTTTAAGAATTTTTTCACGGTTAAACTCTTCTCGCGTTCCATTCTTTTTAATAACAAGTAATGGTGTAGCTTCAACCCGTTCAAATGTTGTGAATCTAAATTCACAATTTTCACATTCGCGACGTCGTCTGATAACGCGACCTTCATCTGTTGGTCGACTGTCAACGACTCGAGAGCCATTATGTTGGCAATGTGGACATTTCATTGTGACACCTCATTATTTTTTATTTACATTTATTTAGTCATTATTTTGATTACTAAGCCAGTTTAGCACTTGACCCCTCGTGACGGCAACCGTTGTCGAATTATCAATCACAAAATCAGCTAAATCTTTCTTCTTTTGAATTGGCCATTGTGCCTTAATTCTTAATTGCGCCTCGTCGGAAGTCAAGCCATCTCGATTAATTAATCGTTTTAACTGGGTTGTTTCAGGTACGAAAACAACCATAACGGCGTCACAGATTATTTGATAATTCTGTTCAAATAACAACGGCATGTCTAAAACGATTACCGGACTACCTAATTTTTTTTGAAACTGAATTTGCGTTAAAATCTCTTTTCTAATAGCGGGATGAATAACACCGTTTAACTTTTCTAACGCCGCACCATCATTAAAAACTAATTTCCCTAATTTTTTACGATTTAAAGCGCCATTTTCCATGAGATACTTCTCACCAAATTCATTGATAATCATTTTCAAAGTTTCCGATTTTGGCTCAACAACCTGCCTTGCGATAATATCTGCATCGATAACAGGCACATTTGAATTCTTAAAAATATGACTAACGGTTGATTTACCCGTCGCAATCCCACCAGTCAATCCAAGTATATAGGTCATATTTAGACTTTCCTCAGTGGTTGGCAGTGCGGACAATAATGGGTTCCCCGTTGTGCCACCTTTATTTTAACTATGGGTGTCCCACATCTAGGGCATGGTTTACCAGTTTGGCCATAAACATTTAAGTCAAATTGAAACAGTCCAGTCTCACCAAACGCGCCGGTATAAGATCTGATTGTTGTCCCACCAGCTTGAACCGCAGTAGCTAATTCAAGGATAATATTTTTACGTAAACTGCTTAATTTACTATCGGAAATTGAATTTGCTGGTTGTTCTGGATTTATTTTGCTCATCCATAATACTTCATCAACGTAAATATTCCCCAGACCGGCAACTGCTTCCTGGTTCAGTAACACAGGCTTAATAGACATATGTTTCCGCGCTAGATATTTCTTGAAATTGCTGAGTTTAAATTCATTTTCAGTCGGTTCCGGTCCTAATTTTTTAAGACCCGAAAGCTCACGTTCTTGCCCGGTCGGAATTAACTGCATTCGACCAAATTTACGAACATCATTATATCTTAAGTCTTGGCCATCGGTTAAGTGAAAGATGACATGTGAATGTTTTTCAATTGGTTCATCTGTGGCGCGAACGAAATATTTACCTTCCATTCGAAGATGAGATACCATTGTCATTTGATTATCAAACCGGAAAAGTAAATATTTACCCAACCGATCAATTGATTCAATTTTCCGTCCTTCTAATTCATGTTTGAAAGGAATGATATCCCCATTTATAATTTTGGGCCACAAGACGTCTATGGATTTAATTGTCTTGCCAATAACTAACTGACTAAGACCTCTTCGAACCGTTTCAACTTCTGGTAACTCTGGCATACTATCTCCTCCTCACCACTTTTATTTAGTATCAAACCAAGTATCGCCAAATGCACTTTCAACTTTTAGAGGAACCTCTAAAGAAACAGCGGCATCCATAACTTCAGGTACTTTCTTTTGTAAAATAGCAATTTCTTCTTCTGGCGCTTCAAAAATTAATTCATCATGTACTTGCAATAACATTTTAGCTTGTAAATGTTCTTCTTCAAGCATTTTGTTCATATTAATCATCGCCACTTTAATAATATCAGCAGCACTTCCCTGAATAGGTGTATTCATCGCTGTTCTTTCTGCGAATGAACGTAAGTTAAAGTTTCGACTATTAATATCTGGTAAATAACGACGACGATGAAATAGTGTCTCAACGTAACCTTTATCTTTAGCTTCGCGTACAACATTTTCCATATAATCCCTGACACCTGTGAATTCATTTAGATAAGTATCAATGAACGTTTGTGCCTGTTTTCTAGTAATACCAATATTTTTCGATAACCCGAAATCACTAATCCCATAAACGATTCCAAAGTTAACGGCCTTAGACGTCCGACGCATATTTGGCGTTACTTCATCCGGTGAGTCTAATCCGAAGATTCTCATTGCAGTATTGGCATGAATGTCAATTCCCTCTCTAAACGCTTCTTGCATGTTAGCGTCATGGGCAATATGCGCCAAAACACGTAATTCAATCTGCGAGTAATCAGATGAGAATATTTTCCATCCCTTGTGTTCAGGGACAAACGCCTGTCTAATTTTTTTACCTTCGGGAACGCGAACCGGTATATTTTGTAAGTTAGGATCAACAGATGATAACCGTCCCGTTGCCGTTAATGTCTGTAAATATCTCGTATGAACTTTTTTATCGGCATGTCTAACTTTTAATAATCCTTCAACATAAGTCGACTGAATTTTTGCAATTTGTCGATACTTTAAAATTAGGTCCGCGATTGGTGCTACTGTACTAAGTTGTTCTAAAACATCAACAGCAGTTGAGTAACCCGTTTTAGTTTTCTTAACAACTGGTAACTTCAATTTTTCGAATAAAATAACACCCAGCTGCTTTGGTGAATTAATATTAAATTCTTCACCCGCTTCGGCATATATTTTAGTTTCCATCTCCGTTAAAATAGTTGAAAACTCGCCTTGCATGGTATTTAGTCGATCCGCATCCACGGTAATTCCTTGGATTTCCATCTTGGCTAATACAAGTGATAGTGGAAGTTCCATATCTGTATATAAATTAAGTTGCTCATGGTCGGCCAATCCCGCCATCAATGGGGCTTTTAAAAGATGCAAAGCCTCGACTTTCGATGCCATATGATTATAGAAAGTAGCTTCGTCTTCTGGAATTCCACGCTTAACACCTTTTCCATATACTTCCTCATCCGTCTTAACATCATAATAGTCATGTTTTTGTGCAACCTTGCTAAGATCATCACTATTATCACTTGTATCTAACAAATATGAGGCTAATAGAAGATCAAATCCAGTTCCATCAAGTTGAATCCCTAAACGGTTTAAAGCAACATAACTACGTTTAAAATTAAATACATTCTTTGAAATTGAGGAATCCGAAAGAATATTAACCAAAGTAGCCGATTTTAATAACGCAACATCTTGAGTCACAAAGAATTTTTCGCCATCGCCAATAGCAAATCCATCGAAATCCGCTGTATGATAATTATCATCTAACATCTCTAAATAAAATGAAATTGGTTGTGATAATTGCTTTAAGTCATCCAAATTATCAGTTGTTAATGTAACATAATTCGTCTTTTTGGGTTCTGGGAACAAATTTAGTTCAAGACTATCAGATGTCGGATTTAAATTCAGCTGGCTTAAAAACTTTTTAAAGTCCATTTCTTCATAGAAAGCAACTAATTTATCTAGGTCTTGTCCTTCCCATTTTGTATCAGGAAAATCAATTGTAATAGGTGCATCCTGTCTAATTCTTGCTAAATCCTTACTCATGAATGCCTGATCTTTATCTTCAATTAAATGTTCCTTCATCTTACTTTTCTTTAATTGATCAATATTATCGTAAAGATTTTCCATTGAACCATATTCAGTTAACAACTTAATTGCTGTTTTTTCACCAACTTTAGTGACACCGGGATAGTTATCAGACGTGTCCCCAACTAACCCCTTCATATCAATAATTTGTAACGGTGTTAACCCAAACTTTTCCATTACATGTGCCGGCGTAAATTTTTCTATTTCGCTAACACCTTTTTTAGTAACTGAAACAGTTACTTTATCAGTCGTTAACTGTGTCAGGTCACGATCTCCAGTTACAACTGTAACATCATACCCCGCTGCTTCACCCTTTTTGGCCATTGTTCCGATAATATCATCAGCCTCAAAATCAATTAGTTCATACGTTTTAATTCCGTATCCAGCCAATAATTCTTTGAAATAAGGCATTTGTTCTTTTAATTCTGGTGGCGTTTTTGATCTTCCGGCCTTATAATTGTCATATTTTTTTGTTCTAAATGTCGTCTTTCCAGCATCAAAAGCAACTAAAACATGCGTGGGTTTTTCGGTATCCAATATGACATTCAACATATTATTGAAACCATATAACGCATTTGTATGTAACCCTGCTTGATTCGTAAATCGATCTACAGATTGATAAAGTGCAAAAAATGCACGGTACGCAATGCTATTTCCGTCAATTAATAATAGTTTTTCATTAGTATTCGTCATCTGATATCCGTCTCCTTTTAAAATCTCTATCCCCATTTTAACAAACATCAGCCATGATTAATAATTTATCACGCAATATCTCTAAAGTAATAAAAACCCCTAAGTTATGAATGACTAACTTAGAGGTTTAAACGACTTATTTTATTAATTACTAATCTCTACCACCGTAACCGAATATTCGCAAGAATGAAATGAATAGGTTGATAAAATCAAGATACAACATTAATGCACCCGTCATTGCCAGATTAGGAACTGAAATATCACTGTTACGTTGTAAAAATATCTGTCTTAATTTTTGTGTATCCCAAGCCGTTAAAATAGTGAAAATAATAACTGCTACATATGAGAATACGTAGTTAATCAGTTCACTTTGTAAGAATAAATTAACAAACGAAGCGACAATTAACCCAACTAAAGCAGCTAATGCTTGAGTACCCAACTTGGTTAAGTCTCGTTTCGTTACATTTCCTAAAATAGTCATTGTAACGAATACGGCTGAGCTTGCAGCAAACGCGGCAATAATGTTCCCAACCGAATACATTGATATAATTAACGAAAGCGTCACGCCCTCAAGTACCGAATAACCCATTAATAAAGCGAAGGTTACGAAAGGTGCCCTTGAAGCCTTAACATTAATATTTAAGACAACCACCAACTGAACGATAAATAACGCCCAGATTGACCAGCGATTTTCAGCCATAAACCCAAAAACTGATTCTTGAAAGACCGTTAAGGTTAGAAACGACGTAATGGCGGAAACGCCAACTGCAAGCGCCATATACCCATATAGTTTTGATAAAAAATTATTTAATCCATCATTTTCGTTAATAATAACTCTATTTTGATTATCCATCTCTTTTTCCTCCTGGTTCATTGTATAAGCACAAGTGTATCAAATTATTTAATATTATCAAGAATCTTCGCTTTTCTTAAAAAAGAATTAACTAATAAAAAAGAAACGACTTTTACGTCATTCCTTACTGAATTCATTAATTATTTTTAAAACTTAAATTACTCAATAACTCTTCGTAAGCATATTCATATTTTTGAACATCACCGGCACCCATGAAGATAACCACTGCGTTACTATAATCCAGTAATGGCGAAATATTATCAAGTTTAATAATATCACCACCCTTAACAATTTTGGCACCCAGATCTTCACTGGAAACATTTCCTGACGTTTCGCGAGCTGAGCTAAAAATGTCAGTTAAATAAACTTTATCGGCAAGATTTAAACTAACCGCAAAATCATCCATTAACGCAATCGTTCTACTAAAAGTATGTGGTTGGAAAACAGCAATTAATTCTTTATCAGGATATTTTTGACGTGCGGCATCAATTGTTGCTTTAATTTCTGATGGATGATGTGCATAATCATCAATAATTGTCATATCACCAATATATTTTTCACTAAAACGACGTTTAACACCTTTAAAACTTAATAATTCTTTTGCAATCTCTTCCAAATCAACTTTTTCAAAATGTGAAACAGCGATAACGGCTAAACTATTCAAAATGTTGTGTTCCCCAAAGATAGGGATTTGGTAATGACCTAAAGGTTCATCATGATAGAAAACGTCGAATTCTGAACCCTTAGTCGTCCGTTTAATATCACGAGCTTGAAAATCATCAGAATCCTTTGTTCCATAGTAATAAATTGGTACATCAGCTTTTATTTTGCGAAGTAATGGGTCATCTCCCCAAGCGAAAATACCTTTTTTCGTTTGTTTTGCAACAGTTTCAAAGGCATCGAAAACATCATCTATACCGGTAAAATAATCGGGATGATCAAAATCAATATTAGTCATAATTGAATAATCGGGATGATAAGCAACGAAATGACGACGATATTCATCAGCTTCATAAACAAAGAATCTTGCGTCTGGTTTCCCTTTACCGGTACCATCACCAATCAAGTAACTTGTTGGTGCAATACCACTAAGGACATGCGCAAGAAGTCCCGTTGTACTTGTTTTACCATGTGATCCGGCTACACCAATACTTGTGTAACCTTCCATTAGACAGCTCAACATTTCAGGATAGCTAACGATATCTAATCCCATTTCACGCGCTTTTTTAAGTTCAGGATGATCTGCGGTAAACGCGTTACCTGCGATTACAGTCAATCCTTCATGCATATTATTTTCATCAAATGAATAGACCTTAATTCCTGCCAACTCTAATCCACGTTGTGTGAACGTATATTGATCAATATCAGACCCTTCAACTTTAAAGCCCTGATCGTGTAAAATTAAGGCTAAAGAACTCATCCCTGAGCCTTTTATTCCTACAAAGTAATATACTTTTTGATTATTCATTATTATCCTCTTTTCTAACATTATTCATTCATAATTTTACCATAAATAATCCTTAAAATGAGTTAATATTCAGATTGTCGTTAAAATTCTTCTCTCATTCGTCTGAGCTCATCTTCATTTAAATAGACATCTCGTGGCTTTGAACCCTTAGCATGCGAAATATGTTGTTGGTTCTCAAGCTCATCAATAATATTCGCAGCCCTGTTATAACCTATTGAGAAAACACGTTGTAACTTAGAAATTGAAATCGTCTGTTCATGTGCTATAAAATCTAAAATACCTGGAAGCAAATCATCCTGTTGTTCATTTTGATCTGCCATTTTCTTCAATCCATCCGGATTAAATGCGTATCTTGGTTTCCCTTGCGTTCTGACAAAATCCGTAATTAAATCAACTTCATCTTCAATGTATGTTCCCTGCAATCTAACAGCTTGACTCGATCCATTACCGAGATATAGCATATCTCCTCGACCCAGTAATTTTTCAGCACCAGCAGTATCTAAGATTGTTCTTGAATCAATTTGACTAGAAACCATAAATGCTATTCGGGTTGGAATGTTATTTTTAATCGTTCCTGTGACAACATCAACGCTTGGACGCTGCGTCGCAAGAATCAAATGAATTCCTGCTGCCCTAGCTTTTTGCGTGATTCTAGCGATATAATCCTGCACTTCATTTGAAGCAACCATCATTAAATCGGCTAACTCATCAATAATAATTAAAATATATGGCATTTTTAAGCCAAAATCACCATTTGCTTCCGCTTTTTGATTAAAGTTACCAATATTTTTAGCACCGGCAGCAGCTAATTTTTGATAACGTTCTTCCATCTCATCAACAGCCCACTTCAATGCTGCTGAAGCTGCTTTTGCGTCTGAAATAACTGGTGCCAATAGATGTGGAATATCATGATATGGTGCTAACTCGACTGCCTTAGGATCAATTAATAAAAGCTTAACCTCATTAGGCGTTGCTTTATATAGAATAGAAACTAGCAAACTATTAATAAAAACTGATTTACCGGAACCTGTAGCTCCAGCAATCAATCCATGCGGCATTTTTTGTAGATTAGTTACTTGTGCTTCACCAAATAAATCAACACCTAAGGCAACCGTTAGCGGTGATTTATTTTCCATAAAGACTGCAGATCTCAATACTTCAGAAAGGAGAACCGGTCTCGATTTCAAATTAGGAATTTCGATTCCGACACTGCTCCGTCCAGGAATTGGCGCTTCCACACGAATATCCTTTGCGGCTAATGCCAACTTCAAATCGTCAACAAGATTAGTAATCTTACTTACCTTAACACCGGCAGCTAGTGAAATTTCGAATTGTGTAACAGTAGGTCCAACTGTCCATCCATCAACTTCTGCGTTCACATGGAACGCCTCTAATGTATTATTCAATACATCAATTTGAGAAAGTACCCACTCATCTAATTCGCCAGCATTCTCTAAGATAGGATCTGGTAATAAATCAAGGGATGGAAATTGATAAGTCGCATCTGCAATTACTATTTCTTCATCAGACTGGTCATCGTAATAACCTTCTTGTACTTCTTGTACTTCTTGTACTTCTTGTACTTCTTGTACTTCTTGTACTTCTTGTACTTCTTGTACTTCTTGTACTTCTTGTACTTCTTGTACTTCTTGTACTTCTTGTACTTCTTGTACTTCTTGTACTTCTTGTACTTCTTGTACTTCTTGTACTTCTTGTACTTCTTGTACTTCTTGTACTTCTTGTACTTCTTGTACTTCTTGTACTTCTTGTACTTCTTGTACTTCTTGTACTTCTTGTACTTCTTGTACTTCTTGTACTTCTTGTACTTCTTGTACTTCTTGTACTTCTTGTACTTCTTGTACTTCTTGTACTTCTTGTACTTCTTGTACTTCTTGTACTTCTTGTACTTCTTGTACTTCTTGTACTTCTTGTACTTCTTGTACTTCTTGTACTTCTTGTTTAGTTTGATAATCAGTTCCAACAGATGCAAGTTCTTCTCGTGATGAAACTTCAGGTTTATCTTTAAATACAGCAAGCTCTTTTTGAGCTTCATTTTCAGAATTAGTGATCTCAAATAGACCCCTAGCTAATGCATGTTTGTTATTAGCAACTATTTTTGGAGTCACATCTACTATAGGCGTAACTTCAGGTATTGGCGTCATATTCGCCAAGAACTCGTTCTGTACCACTCTTTTTTCAACAACCGGTATAACTTCATTTGGTGATACCAAACTCTCACTAGCTGCGTCATCAGTTGTGCTTAAATCAGCATGAAGTGGTAACTCAACAGTCCCTTCACTAAAGTAATTATCAGCTTGATCATCAAACAACAAATAAGTATCTTTCGCTTTTGTCAATTGAACCAAAAGTTGACGATATTTAACATTTTTATTTTGTTTTTTACTCGTAAAGAATGTGGGTATTTGCTTTGGTCTGAACCCTCTAGAGTAATGATTAATTTGTGATTTCTCGTTCTGACTATCCGTTTTAGCTTCTTTTCGGATAAATTGATCATCATTACGAGGCGTCGTTTTCTCTTCTTTTATTGTTTTTTTATAAAATGCGGGTCCATCATAACGCTCCATTAATTTCATCCTAACTATGTAAAAAACTAATTGCCAATAACTGCAATTAGTTTTTATAAATCTATATTATGCAAATAATCTAGCTACCTTTTCGAAATCAAACGCATCGCCAACATGATTCGTCTTATCATCTAAAACTAGAATACCATGAGCGGTGGGCGCATTTGGAATACCCAATTCTTGAGCTGAACTGACCATCCCGTAGCTTTCAATTCCACGTAACTTACCCGGCCAAATAATAGCACCAGTTGGCATCATCGCACCAACTTTAGCAACAACCACAAGTTGGCCTTGTTCAATATTAGGTGCACCACAAACGATGTCTAACATCTCATTGTTGTTAACTTGAATTTTTGTGACATGTAAATGATCAGAATCAGGATGTTCCGTAGATTCTGCTACATATCCAACGACAAACTTAGGATCTTCATCAAGAACCAGTTTATCATCAAATCCAGCAGAAGCGATTAATTCATTTAATTTTTCAACCTGATTTTCAGTTAAAAAAACTTGTCCGTTACCAATTAAATTGGGTAACGCTTCAGAAATTTTCAAAAAATTAAATCCTAAAGTCATATTTGATTTTCCATCAAAAATACGAACAACATTATTTTTTAACTCTGAACTTTGTTGTTCCACGTCTTCACGTAAAACGACCATTAATGTATCACCAACATTTTTTAAATTATAACTTGATATCAACATATTTATTTGTTAATTCCCTTCTTTTTATCACTGATGACTAAAACATCACAAGACGCATTTCTAAGAATTGCATCCGTCGTTGACCCATTCACAAATCGCTCAACGGCATTAGCACCAGTTTGACCAACCATAATTAAATCAACATGTTTTTCTTCTGGTATTTCTCGACTTAATAACACTTTAGGAGACCCATAAGCCAATATCGTTTCAACATGATTGACACCCTTATCTAACGCGACTTGTTTGTAGTCGGCCAATGTATCATTTAACCGTCTAACTTCAGTCGTAACGTCATCCTCGTCCTCTGAAAATGTATTATCAACACTGCGTTCCACAACGTGTACGATTAACAAACTTGCTTCATTTTTCAAAGTGCTATCGACAGCTTGATTGAATGCACGCTCAGATTGTGCACTGCCATCAATCCCTACCATTACTTTTTTATAAATTTGCTCAAACATGGCCATCACCCCCAATTAGTTTAATTTATTCATAAATGCTTCAATCTGTTCCTTTGTCTTACGATCTTTACTTACATAACGGTCAAGTTCATTTCCGTTTTCAAATGCAACAAAACTTGGAATGCCAAAAATACCCCATTCTTGGCAAAGTTCAATCTGTTCATCTCGATCAACTTTGTAAAAATTGAAATCAGTATACTCTGCTTCAATCTCGGGCATCATTGGCTCAATAAAATTACAATCTGGACACCAACCTGCGGTGAAGTAAAATAAAGACTTTCCATTTGCCAACAATTCATTTAATTTATTGGTTTCTAAAACTTCTAATTTTTCCAAGCTTACTACCCCTTAATAATTGTATCAACGGTTGAACGATCTAATCCTAAAATTGTTTTTTCAAGCAATTCTTTCGCTGCTTCGTAATCTCTGATTGAAAACATTGTTTGATGCGTGTGAATATAACGCGCGCAAACACCAATCACGGAACTTGGAATCCCATTATTTTCGGTTTGTGCAGCACCGGCATCAGTTCCACCCTGAGAAACAAAGTATTGGTATGGAATATTATTGTCTGAAGCAGTATCTAACAAGAATTCTTTTAATCTTGGAAGTGTCACTAATCTTGGATCGTAAATTCTAATCAATGTGCCCTCACCAAGATGACCAAACGTTCCCTTTGTTGTTTCAAGATCATTTGCTGCAGAACAATCAACAGCAAAGAACAAATCTGGTTTTAACATATTTACTGCACCCGGTGTACCTCGTAAGCCGACTTCTTCTTGAACATTGGCACCAGCAAATAATGTATTGGGTAATGTTGTATCTTTTAATTTTTCAAGCGTTTCTAATACAGCTGTACAACCGTAGCGGTTATCCCAAGCCTTACTAATAATGTTTTTGCCATTCGCCGTTTTAATTGTTTCAACATCCGGCACAATATAATCACCAGGTGCAATACCAAATTCTCTTGCCTCAGCGGCTGATTCAAAGCCCCCATCAAATAAGATATCATTAATTTGTGGTGTCGCATTTTGATGATTATCACCACGTAATAAATGTGGTGATACCGAAGATGAGATGATTGGATATGTTTGACCTGATCGAGTTGTCAATGTGAATCGTTGTGAAGAAACAACGAATGGGTTCCATCCGCCAAGGGGACGAACTGAAAATAGACCGTTATCATTAATTGCAGCAAGCATAAATCCAACTTCATCCATATGAGCGGCAGTCATAATTTTAGGTGCATTTGTATCTGCGTTGTTACGAATACCAAAAATGCCACCCAAACCGTCTTGGACAACTTCATCAACATTCGGTGTCATTTTTTCGCGCATAACATCCCGAACATTATTTTCAAACCCACTTGTTGCTTGAAGTTCTGTCATTGTCTTAACTAAATTAAACGTTTTATCATTCATCATTAAAATCCCCTTTTCATTTTGTCTGAAAAATTGGTTATATTTTTATTTACTACCGTAGTATTACTTAATTTATATTATATAATACTACCATAAAAGAAGCTAAGAATGTATCTTCTTTACCATTTGGGCCACTAATCTAGTTCACATTCTTTATTATTGAAAATAATAAGTACAAAAAAATCTGGAATTATTATTCCAGATTTCCAGTCGGCATAAAGTGTGCCTCTAATTTATAGATTGGTTGACCCTTTTTACTAAACTTTTCTTCATATTCTGTCATCACATTATCTTCAGCCTCTATACTTGCATGTAAATCGAGCCAAACCTGATCATAAGCCATTCCATACTCATTTAAACTAACTAATGAATACTCAAATAATCCTCGATTGTCCGTCTTAAATTCAAGATGACCATCCGCTTTCATAACTTGTTCATATCCCTTTAAAAAGCTACCATGTGTGAGGCGGCGCTTGGCTTGTCTCGTTTTTGGCCATGGATCTGAAAAATTCAAATAGACGCCATCAACTTCGTTATCATCAAAGAATTCGGTAACTGAATCACCATTTCCTAATATTAATTGTAAATTGGGAATCTTGGCTTCAACTTGTTTTTTTAACGTAATTGCCGCAATTGTCGTTTGTAATTCAATACCAATAAAATTATATTCGGGAAACTTTTCAGCCATCCCCATAATAAATCCACCTTTGCCCATGCCTATCTCAATAAATAAAGGTTGTTTTTTTTCAAATCTTGACTGCCATTTACCTTTAAACTGATTCGGTGACGTCACAAGTAATTCTGGATGTTCAGCAATCAGTGGTTCAGCCCATGCCTTATTTCTTAATCTCAACTTATATGTCCTCATTTCATTTGATAAAGTAAGTGGGGCTAGAACGGTTTAATCGTTTTAGCCCCACTTCTCTTTAATTCATTTCTGCGTTATATTTTTGTAGTTCTACAAGCGCTTGGTTCATCTCATGGAATCGACCAAGTCCATGTGCTTTTTTAATCCGTTGTAAGATTGCCATTTTATAGTACCAATTAATTCGGTTCAGTAAATCATTATCTTCCAAAGATTCGTGATATGATTTTAACCAATCACGCCATTGCGAACTAGGAATATACTCGGACATCACTAAACTCAAATCCATGGCTGGATCGGCGATTTTTGCAGATTCCCAATCAACTAAATATAATTGATTTGTATCTGATCGCAACCAATTTCTGTGATTTAAATCACCATGACAAACTGTATAATTATCGGTTGATAACCCAGGTTGCTGTTCATTTAATTGGTGAAAAATATCAGTTAACAAAGGATGATTTTTTAAGTCACTACTTAGATCATCAAAATAATCTGCCAAAAGGCCACTTGGCGTAATTATTTCTCCACCAACCTGACTCAACATGCTTCTAAGTTGTTTTGAACGATGTATTTTAGATAATAATTCAGGAACCATCTTCTGGCTCATTTCGTCAGAATTCAGATTTCGCCCATTTAACCATTCTTGAGCAGTCAATGTATCCCCACTTGAGATACGTTTAGTCCAAATTAATTTTGGTGTAATACCAGCAACCGATAATGCAGCTAAAAAAGGTGACATATTTCGTTTTAGAAATACCTTTTCTTGAGCTCTAGTTCCCATGTATGCGGTACCCGTATCTCCACCAATTGGTAACAATTGCCAACCGGGATCTAAGTTGAAATCCATCTTATTACTACCTCTTCTTCTCGACTGACCTCTGACCCTATAGTTTTATATTACAAACATCGACATTATACGTCAAGGATTTTTTTTACTCTAGTAACTAAGTAAAATTTCGTAAACAAACTTATTTCAATTAAACTTGCCAAAATACCGTAGCCAAGCATCATTAATTGTCCAGTACCAATGTAAAGTGCCATATTTAAAAATAACGCGCTTATCCCTAAAACGACTAAAGTAAATTTTTTAAAGTTTTTAATTTGGAAGTCTTTTCCCCTTGGATACAATCTTGTAAAAATAATATTGTCATAATGCTTTGCAAATGGTAATAGTTGGAAGCCAATTAGATAGATGAATAAAACTAAAAAGGCAATTGCCAGCCATCCGACCGGTATAAACGCGATAATTAGTGCACCAATTAATGTTAATCGAATAAATAAGCCACTAAATTCAGTACCACGAATGAACCCTCGTGCATATAAAAACATGTACACATTTTTGTCATCTTTCCTCACTCGATTTAAAATAAAATCAAGGTATGCCCGCCTTTTAACTTGTCCCCTAACCATTGGTACATCAGTAAATAAATTAAAGAAGCGGTAAATGCCCAGCATTCTATTCTCTTCAAAGCTAATGGCTTTTTTCCAATCAAAAATCTCTTTAAAATCCTGAACCGATAGATAGCTTAATATTAAGCTACTCAACACAGCAATGATAAAACTCACAATAAAACTACCATACAAGCCAATCGAATAAATAACAATTGGTAAGAGCCCAGTAACTAGCGTCTTATTTAATCTACCAAATCGATTATTTTGATATTTTTCCAATAAAGAAACTGTCAGCCAATTATTTTTTAAACAGAGCTGCGTAAAAATTAAAAAAATAACATCCATCAACGTAATCTTCATACCAATCATCATGACAGGAATAAGAAGAACGATAAACACGAGTTGCATCAAACTAGCCATAATTGTTGAATATCGTTTCGCTTTTTTTAGATAGGTACCTAATGTGTATTCCTGTGGTAATAGAAATACAATATCTGCTTCTTTCAATAAAGTACTTAATCGACCAATTTGTAAAATGACTAGTAATCCAACAATCAAAGCAGGTCGATACCAAATTAAATTAATTGGCATGACTTTTAATCCGTTAGAGTATGCTAATCCTAATCCACCAACGAAGAACATAATCGCAACCACAAAATGATCATTCAAGACGTACCTTAAATACTTTAATAATAATAATTGATGACTCTTTAAACGATTAGTCCATAAGTCTTTCATCTCGTTACCTCGTCCTTAGTTAAACCGAGATATATTTCGTCCAAAGAAGCATCAGATTTATTGTATGCCTGTCTCAATTCAACCATAGTTCCCTGTGTTTTAATTTCACCTTTATTTAACAAAATAAACCAATCACAATACTTTTCAGCGGTAGCCAAAACATGAGTTGACATTAAAACACTCGCCCCGCGTTCTTTCTCAGAAACAATTAACTCAAGTAAATCATTAATCGCTAAAGGATCCAGGCCAAGAAATGGTTCATCAATAACATAAAAATCTGATTCCGTTAAAAAAGCACAAACAATCATGACTTTTTGCTTCATTCCCTTAGAGAAATTAGCCGGAAACCAATCTAATTTATTATCGAGTCTAAATATTTTTAGTAACTCGTTAGCTTTCTTCCAAGCTCGATCATTGTCCAGGCCATAAGCCATTATCGAAAGTTCTATATGTTCTTTCAATGTTAACTCTTCATACAATATTGGCGTCTCCGGAATATAGGCCAGGTGTGATTTATAAGCCTGACTGTCTTCTCTTAACGTCACTCCGTTTAATTTAATAGAGCCCTTTTGTGGGGTTAATAATCCAATTATATGATTGATTGTGGTTGATTTACCAGCACCATTTAGTCCAATTAAACCCACTACATTTCCAGGTTTAACTGCAAAAGAAATATCTTTTAAAACTGGTATTTGAGAGTAACCGCCCACTAAATTTTTAACTTCTAATGTCATTTGCCGATTCCCCATTTACATTTTATTTATGACTCTAATTATATCATATTATGCTGAATTATCATTCATGATGTATAATATGTTCATACTTAACATTGAAAGAAGGTAAACATATGACTGACTGTATTTTTTGTAAAATTGTTGCTAATGAAATACCTAGTTTTACCATTTATGAAGATGAAAATATTAAGGTATTTCTTGATATTTCGCAAACAACACCAGGGCACACACTTGTTATTCCGAAAAAACATGTTGCTGACATCTTTGAATACGACCAAGCACTTGCAAGTGCTGTATTCGCCAAAATACCCATGATTGCATCCGCAATTAAGGCAAGTAATCCAGATATTCAGGGTATGAATATTATTAATAATAATGGCGCAATTGCCTACCAATCTGTTTTCCACTCACATTTCCACTTAATTCCTAGATACACGACAAAAGATACCTTTAAGATATCATTCAAGGACAATTCAAAAAAGTATGCGCCAGATCAACTTGAATCAATGATGTCATCAATCAAAAATATGATTGGAGAAAAATAATGTCAAAAACGGTTAAACGTTTCACTTTACTATCAATCATTGGTGGATCAGCTTACTATGCTTACACGCATAGGGATGAGCTTAGTACTTTTATCACAGAAAAAAAAGCAAAGGCGAAAGAAGATTTTTCTGACTATCAAAATGATATCAGTCGCGTTGCCAACTCATCAAAAAAATTATTAGACGCGACAAATCGTTTAAATACTGTTATTGATGAAACTGCACCCATTATTGATGCCATTAATGATCGTATCAACGAGTTTAGTTACGAAATTGAGCCAAACTTGCGTAAAATTAATAAAAAATTAGAAAAGTACCAATAACAAGCGGTTTAAAGTTTGATTTTTTTGTGAATTTTTGTGCAATTACTTTCATTACACGATAATTATGTTATATTAAGCATATTAGTCTTTCTTTGAAAAGACAAAAAATTTAAGAAATAGGATGTGTTAGGTTATGAAAAAATGGCTTGTTGCTTTAGCCGGCGTATTATTAACATTTACATTAGCGGGGTGTGGGAACTCAACAGTTGCAACTACCTCAGGTGGTAAAGTTACAGAAAGTGCTTACTATGACAGCTTGAAGAAAACGTCAAGTGGTACATCAATCTTACAACAAATGATTTTGAACAAAGTATTGGAAAAAGAATATGGTAAAGACGTTTCCGATAAAGAAGTTACAAAACAATATGATACTTATAAAGCTCAATACGGATCAAGTTTTTCATCTGTTTTATCACAAAACAGCATGACAAAAACAAGTTTTAAAGCAGAATTACGTTCTAACTTGCTTTTAAAAGCTGCCGTTAAAGATTATAGTGACTTAAGTACTTCAGCTGTAAATAAACAATGGGAAGCTTACCAACCAACTATTACTGTTCAACGCATTCAAGTTGCTAAAGAATCAGACGCCAAAGATATCATCAAACAACTTGATGAACAAAAAACTGCTAAGAAGTTAACTGATAAATTTACTGCATTAGCTAAAGAAAAATCAACTGATACAACTTCTGCAAGTACTGGTGGTACGTTATCTCCATTCAACAACACTGATACAACATTAACAGCAGAATTCAAAAAAGCTGCATTTGACTTGAAGCAAGGTAAATATACGACTACTCCAGTTAAGACAGCCTCAGGTTACGATGTTATCTTAAGTGTTAAGAATGCCGGTAAAGGTAAAAAAGCCGACCATACTTCTGACTTAAAAGAACAAATTGTTACTGAAACTATGGCTGACTCAACTAAATTACAAAAAATAGTTGGTAAAGTTCTTAAAAAAGGTAACGTGTCAATTAAAGATAAAGACTTAAAAGATGTTCTTTCAAGTTACTTATCATCATCTTCATCATCTGCAAAATAATTCATTTAAAACATCAGATTAAATCTGATGTTTTTTTTACAAAAAATAGACTCAATGAAAGGAGATTTGCCTTTCACTGAGTCTATTTTAGTTGGTCTAATTATTTAGTTCATCATTAGTGAGATGCGGTTTATAAAAATTACGACCGTCCATCCCAAAAATCCGTTCAGAAAACTCGCCCTCTTCAGTATGAGCCAGTGATCCCTTCAACATTTGAATTGAAGCATCTAGATTATCAATTTGATGTAAAACGTCCGCCTCAATTAAATGCGGCTGCACGGGTGACCCATATTCCAGTAAACCATGATGAGCAAGTACAACGTGGCGTAATAGAATCATATCTTCAGATTCAAGATTAATTTTAAGTTCACCAGCCGCTTTAACAATTTCTTCATCAATTAATACAATATGTCCAATTAAATTTCCGGCTAATGTATAAGTTGTTGCGACCGAACCCGATAATTCAATTGTTTTACCTAAATCATGTAAGATGACACCCGCATACAATAATGGCGCATTAATTACATCCCCATACTCGGCAACGATAGATTTAGCTAACCGAAGCATTGAAAGCGTGTGGTAGGCTAATCCGCCGGAAAACGCATGATGATTTTTCTTTGCCGCTGGATAACTGAAAAAGTCATCATGTTTTTCAGTTATTAAGTATCTCACGATCCTGTTCCAGTTTGGATTAGTAATTTCGAAGATAACCTTGTTGAATTCTTCTTCCATATCGTCTTTCTTCATTGGCGCGCTAACAACAAACTGGCTTGGGTCGTTAGGTTCGCCTTCTTCAGTCAATCTGATATGATATATTTTCATCTGGGGATTATTTTGATAAACCTCTCGTTTTCCTTTAATGAAGGCTACTTTACCTGTTTGAAATTGCTCAATTGCTTCTGGTGTTGCATCCCAAAGCTTAGCACTAATTTGACCAGAGCTATCCTCAAAATTAAACGCAATAAATTGCTTGTTATTCTTCGTATTTCGAACTTCTGCACTTTTTATTAAAACGAATAGTGCCACGTTTTCATCAACTTTATATTCAAATATCTTTTTTTCTTGTGCCATGTCAATCCTCCTATAGTTTGATTATCTTATCATTATCAAATTCGGCGAGTCCCGAATTATCGGCCGTCAGATATATAATCTGAACTGTCTCACTAATTTCTCGTATGAGTCGCAGAACCGCATTTTTTCTATTTTCATCAAAATTAACAAATCCATCATCAATAATAAGTGGTAATTCAATTGATTCATTAATTGTCATCACTAAAGCAAACCTAAGCGCGATATAAAGCTGTTCTGCTGTCCCTTGTGATAACTCTCCCACTTCAAATGATACCATATCAGAAGAAACGACGGTTAATAATCCCATTGAATTATTTATTTGTTTGAAACGACCTAGTGTTAATAATTCAAAATAATGGTTAGCTAATTTAATCATCTGTGGCATTCTAACACCAGACGAATCTTGTAGCGCCGCATTAATCCAGTTAATCGTTAATTTTTGAGTTAACCATTTATCGGCCAGTTCACTCAAAACAGTTACTTTTTCAGCCAAATCTTGTCGGAGCTCTGTATAATTACCTTCTGCTTTCAAAGTTTGTAACGTTGTTTTTTGATCAATAATAGTCTGATTTAAATCCAAAATATCATTTTGGATTTGAGCTGCTTGCTCTGTGGATTCAACAAGATGCTCGTTCAAAATTTCTTCAGATTCATATGTATCAAGTACTGCTCTAACTTCTGGAGGTAATTGGGCGTTAATCGTATCTAGCTTAGATTTATCTTGAATAAGTTGTTTTTGTGAATCATAATTTTTTTCAAACTGATTAACGTCCGTTAACTGATACTGCGCCAATAATTCATTAATTTGATTCGAAATATCATCGTGTGTTTTATTTTCATATTTTTTTTGCTCATCTAGATAACTCATTTTATTCTTAATCGACTGCGATTCAGTAATTAATGGTTTTAATTTATCATTAAAATCTCTAATTCTAATTAAGCTGTCTGCCAGATTATTTTTATTAAGAGCTAAAAAACTATCGGCAAAATTTGCCTGATTCAGATAGATATTAATTAAATTTAGTAGATTATCAATCTCGATCGATTTTTGATTAACTTGGCTCATCAGAGAATCGAGTCGATTTAAATCATTTTGCATCGGAATCCATTGGTTTTTTGGAAAATTGGTTAATCCATATTGTGCCTGATAATCAGATAACTCATCCGCAACCTGCCTCAATTGTTCCGTTAATTCATCTATTTTCAGTTGTTCTACATTGATTTCTGCACTAATAGTCTGAAGCTCAGTTTGAGCTTGCGTTAATTGTGATGAACTCGGATTACCTTTTAAATTATGCTGTTTAAATGCATATATGGTATATACAATTGCTATAACTGTTCCTAGCCACCCGATTAATTTTGATGGATTAAAGATCAATATACCTAGAACAATTGCAACATCTATTGTACCCATTATCATCATTTGTTGTATAGACCATTTATTTTTTTTCGGTTGATTTTCTTGATTGATTTTTTGATTTAACTCTAGAACGTCCTGCTTTTTCGCAAATTGTTTTTGTTCAACTTTTTGCAAAGTTACTTTATAATTTTCTTCAAGTTTAACTAATTCGACAATTTTTTTAAGATCATCCGTACTAAACGCTGTTGGCATGGTTCCCTGTGAGTTTTGATATTGAATCGTTAATCTTTCTTGTTCAGCTAATAGTTGATCTAAGTTTGTCTGTTCCAATAACGTTTTGTCTAAGCGTTGTTGGTTCTCTGGCAAACGAACAAATAATGTATCAAAAGCATCCTGATTATCTTCATAAAAATTGATCAAATTTAAAGCTGCTAAATTCTCTTGTTCACTTGTTGCACTGTGATTAATTGATTTTAATCTTTCATCGTTCACTTTTTGTTTCCCTAACAAATTTTGCATCGTTTGATAATTATCGCCGGAAATCATTTCATTCCCATCAACTTTTTCTAGCTCATTTGCTAATGTTTTTGACTGCGCATAAATTGGCCAATTTTGTTTTAGTTGTTCATAACGTTGTTTATCCGTTGCCACCTTTTGCTGTGCCGCTTGTAATTTTTTAACCTCTTCATTATTTTGATCTAGTTTTTTCTGCGTTGTTACGTATTCCGGAAATTTCTGTTTAGCCCGATCTATCTTATCAACTAAATTGTTGTATGCTGCAATTTCCTTATTTAACTCCGTTACTCGACCAGCCGGCTTATAGACTTGATCTGCATCTTTTTGTATCTGTTTAATTAACTCTAACCATTCTTGACTGCCAACCGCACCCATAGTCGTTAAGTATTCATTTAAATCTTCATTCGTTAAATCAAACACTTGATTCAACGCCTGTTGATTAAATGAAAATACTTGATTATACAGATTTTCATCCACTGGTTTTAACCACTCCTGTAATTGACTACTTGCGACTCTCGCACCGGACTGATTATTAATAATAGTTACTTTTCCACCGGATTTCCCCTGTGTTCTTGTCAATCTGTAGGAAACGCCGTCTACTAATAACTCTAATTCTCCGCCATATGTAGATGCATCTTTAGGTAAATACTGCTGATATTTCTTTTTAGCAGTAGCAAATCCAAACAGCATACTTAACATAAATGTTGTTAATGTTGACTTGCCCGCCTCATTTAATCCAAATATAACTTGATTCGTCTGACTGAAGTCAAATGTCTTATCGTGCCATTTTCCAAATCCATAAATTGTAACTTTAGTTATTTTCATTATCATGGCCCTCAATCGCTTGATTTTCATGAAGCAATGCTTTCGCACTTTCCTGTAATTCTTCTATGTGTTCCTTACCTAACAGGTACGTATTTAGTTCCGGAATTTGTAATAATTTATCAGCTAGCTCAGTCATTTTATCATTCGTAAAAACACGCTTCGCACTTTTTTCCCAGTACTCCTGGTCAATTGATTCAAAGATCATTTTCTCATTAACCAACATTTTCATTTTAACAATCCAATAATAATTATCTGATGAATGTTTTTGAATCCACGCTGTTAGCAGATCCCCATTTTGAATTCGATTTAATAATAACTCACTAAAATCATCTAAATCGGTTAATTGTATCACCATTAAATACGCTTTATTATCAGAAAATTTTTGGCATTCAAGATCAATTTTATCAATTGCATCTGATAGTGAGTTAATTGTTGCCATAGAAACGTTAACCGTTTCCCAATCAATTGTAGAAGAAGTCACAAATTCAGGAGATAATTTACTTCCTTTGCTATTCACCAAATAAAAGCCTTTATCGCCCGATTCCTTACGATGGCGGCCTTGCGTATTCCCTGGATAGATAATTGGTGGCACTTCACTTAAAACCTGTCGTACGTGAATATGGCCCAGTCCCCAGTAATCATAATTTTTCTGTAACAACTCTTTAATAGTAAATGGTGCATAACTTTCATCGACCGTTGAACTTGACCCTTCATTTGATCCATGGATCAATCCAATATGCCATTTTTCGTTTCCCCGAACTGGGTAGTCTGCAATTTTTGATGGTTCCCATCTATGTGCGTAACTAAACCCAGTTAATTGAACCTCATCACCATTGCCCAAAACATGTGTCACTGTTTCAACTTCACTTGTAAAAAGCGTTACGTTCGAAGGGAATGTCAAATGATTTTGCCTATTATCGGAAAAATCATGATTACCAAAACTTAAGTAAACATTTATGCCGGCCTTTTGAAGTCGTTCACATTGTTCAATTAACGTTGTCTGTGCCACAATGCTCATTTCATCTGAATCATATAAATCACCAACCAGGCAGACAAAATCAACGGATTCGCTAATAGCCGTGTCCACAAGATTGCTCAACGCTTTAAATGTTGATTGATAAATTGAATTCATTAATTGCTTGGGTACATTTTTCAATCCGCCAAATGGACTATCTAGATGTAAATCGGCCGCATGAATAAATTTCATTTTTCTTCTCCTTTATAAAAAAAATCCTGGTACAAAACATAGACTGCTTTGCCCCCAGGATTCTTATTTGAATTAATTACGGTATAAGTCTTGTATTGGTTTTGTGATAATTGAATTGACTTCATTCATAACTTCACTTAATACTTGTTCTTTGGCCATCAAATCTTTAATAGCTTCAAACTCACCAATTTTTTCTGAAAGTTGATGCGCATTTTCAAGTTCTTCATCCGTCATTTCTTCACCATTCATTTGCTTTTGTTGTAACGACATTTGAATTGTTTGAAATTCCTTAAATAATTTATACGCTTTTTCATCTTCTTGCATCTTTGTATAAGCTAATTTCAATGCCTTATATTCTTCTGTTTTACTAAGATCTTGCCCCATTTGGTTCGCTGTATCATAAATATTAACAACCATGTCTGATTCCTCCAATAATAGTTTATATTAACCTAATCAGTGTATCATTTTTAGGCATAATTTGCATTGATTTATTCTAATTTCCGAACATACCTTTAAACCCATCGCTAAGCCATTTTTGGGCTTTTTTGGCAGTATCTGATAATTTATTTTTTATTTCATCTGTTTGCTTTTCAACTGACCCTAAAATACTTTCTCCATCGTCATTCGAAGTTGTTTTATTCGCCAATTCATTAGCCGATTTTGTTGAAAAACTTGTTTTAGCTGTATTGGGTAGGATTCCTGTCATTTCACTTTTAAATAATGAGTTAACAATATCTCCACTTAAATTTTTCAAATAGTGCGTATCGTCCGTTGTATCAAACCCAACCCATGTTGCTACAGTTACGTCTGGTGTGTATCCAACAACCCATTGATCCTTTGTTCCATTTGTAGAACCTTTTTTTGCTTCAGTACTCCCAGTTTTTCCGGCAATTGTGTATCCGGACGGCGCGGCTGACTCACCAGTTCCTCCAGATTCAAAGACACCCATCATCATACTTGTCATTGATTTAGCTATCTTACTGCTCATAACCTTAGTTTCACCATCATCCGAATTATTAACGACCGTTTTACCAGAAGCGTCGACAATTTTAGTGATAAAATGAGCCTTTTTTTGGACACCGCCATTAGCAAATGCAGTGTATGCACTAGCCATTTCATATGGTGAGACCCCGGTTGTTAATCCGCCTAAAGCTAAATCTAAATTTTTATCGGAATTTTTGACTGGTATGCCAAACTTTTTAACCGAATCATACCCTTTTTCAACGCCAATTTTATTTAGTAACCAAACTGCTGGCGCATTTTTACTAAGCGCCAACGCTTGGTACATTGGAATTTTTCCTGCATATTGATTATCATAATTATTAGGTGAATAATTATTTGAGCCATACGATTGTTTTTTATCTTTTAATTCCGAATCGTAAAAATAACCATCCTCAAGTGCCGGTGTATAAACTGCAATTGGCTTCAAGGTAGATCCAGGCTGCCGATTAATCTGCGTTGCTCGATTATATCCTCGGAAGACATGTTTACCTCGACCACCAACAATTGCCGTAACACCACCCGTATTTGAATTAATTGCGACAGAACCACCCTGGGCTTTCGTTCCATCATCGGCGTCTAGTGGAAATAACTCTGAATTGTCAAATGATGTTTGCATCGTCTCCTGATGCGTTTGGTCCATTGCCGTATAAATTTTATAGCCGCGGTTCATAATATCAGATTCAGTTAATCCGTAATTTTTAATTGCTTCACTAATGATAGCATCAAAATAATAAGGATATTTATAGCCCGATTGATAATCATATGTGTCATTCAACGTAATAGCAGTCTGCTTAGCACCCGATAATTCAGAACCAGATATTTTTTTATTCTCATACATGACGTCTAACACAATATTTCGTCGTTGTTTTGCTGCTACAGGATGATCTATTGGGTTAAATGCGCCCGGAGAGGTTAGCATCCCTGCAATGACGGCTGATTCGCTAACAGTTAAATCTGAGGCACTCTTTCCAAAATATTTTTTTGATGCATCTTGGACACCCCAAACTCCGTTACCAAAATACGCATTATTTAGATACATCGTCAATATATCATTTTTTGAGTATACCTTCTCTGTCTGAACCGAAATAAATATTTCTTTCGCCTTACGACTGTACGTTTGTTCCTGAGACAAAAATGCATTCTTAACTAGCTGCTGCGTAATTGTACTTCCGCCACCACTAATTTCATGGCTACCCATCAACCGATTTTTAACCAAAGAAACAGCAGCACGTGCCATCCCCTTAATTGAAAATCCGTGTTCATGATAAAAATTACGGTCTTCCGATGACAGGACCGCATTTTGAATATTCGGTGAAATTTTTTCCAATGAAACATAGGTCCCTTTTTGGGAGTAAAGTGATCCCGCTTTGTCACCATCTTTATCAAAAATTTCAGTTGATTGTTGTAAGGCAGATTTTAGCCCTCTGACGTTCGTCGTTTTCGCTACATAAGTTAAATACGCACTGGAACCTAAAATAATTGTTAAAATTAAAATGGTTACCCACTGCCATCCATGTAAAAAATGCCAAGCCCTCTTAAACCAATTTTTAAATTGGATTAAATGCGTTACAAGCCAATTTTTATCTTCAGTTTTACTTCTTTTATTTTCATTTTCCATAATTTATCCTCATACTTAATCTTAATCTCTTACATTATTTTACCATAGCTCTGTATTTAAAGGCTAAATGCCAAATTTATTATGATATTTTTAAGTACTTAAAAAAGATCAAGAAATAGCTTTCGCATTTCTCAATCTTTAATTATTTAAACTAAATTATCCGGATTCGCATGATTCATAAAAATGGTATGCACGCGTTGAGCAGCTTGTTCATTGGGACTGATAATCATGATTGTATCATGACCAGCTACGGTTCCAACAATATCGGAGAAACCAAAATCATCAATAATCGCTGCCAGCAGATTCCCATTACTTGGGATTGTTTTAACGACGTTCATAAATTGAATTTCAGTGATACTAGTGACCACCTCAAAAATAATTTCAAACAGATGAACCTCTTCACTGAGATTACCTGATTTAAAAATCGCATACTTCAAGTTTCCTTGCTCATCTTGTGCCTTAACAATTTTCATTTCTCGAATATCTCTAGAAATGGTTGCTTGAGTCGCCTTGATGCCCGTACGGTCCAATTCTGAAATCAGTTCATCTTGTGTTGCGATTATTTTTTTATTAATTAACTGTTCAATTTTAGTTTGACGTATCTCTTTCTTCATAAGAATCCCTCTTTGAATGAGTATTTATTCTTAGTATAGCAAAATACATCAAAATACTGAAATAATACGATTAATTAAGCACAATTTTATTCATTTTATTGAATTTTGATTCAAATATAAACATTCCTGAGTCTCTGCCAATGTACCCTTCTCCGATTAAATTTTGAATAACACGCCCAACTGTTTCACGTCGCGTTCCACTAATCGTTGCAATGTCCTCATGTGTGATGACATAGGGAATTCGTAAACTACTTTCACCATGCTTATCGGCTAAATTTTCGCTTAAATATTGTAATGCCTGCGTAATTCGAGTGGTCGTATTACTACATACCGTTCTTAATCTTAATATCTCAGAATTATTTAAAATATTTTCAAATTGTTCAAATAAGTATGCGGATACTTCATAATGAGTCTTAATTAGCCGTTCAATCAGTTTTACGGGAACTTTTGCCACCGTTAATCTTGTGGCAGCACGACTTGAAACGGTGTAGTATTCACTTTGCAACATGCCGCCAATTGGAAATATTTGATTTGGCGTCGCATACATATAATTTTGAAAAATACCCGCACGATCACCGCGCTCAATTTTAACGAGCCCATCCAATACAACATAAATGAAATCGCGCTTATCATTAACATCAAAAATGACGTTCCCCTTTAGAAATCGTTTAAATGTGATTTGCTCCAAACAAGCACTTTGCTCATCCCCATTTAAACACCCAAATAACTTATGATCAGAAATTTCTGATCGATACCTCTGTACTTCTTTTTCTGTAATCATCCCTTTACTCCCTTAATTACCCATATTTACGATGTATAACTATCAACACTATCAGATTAAATATGGAATGTCGATTTATTTTTTCGGATTTTGGAGACCCTGGTTTATTTTTTCGATTCACTGATAGTCCTAAATCGTTAAACTAATATTATCAAAAATTAAAAAATCAATTAGTCTCATTCGCACACTCAACTTGTGTCCAAACGCACAATTAGCACGAGAAAGTATACCTACCAACATCTAACCAAAATAAAAAAGTTAACAATTAAGTTAACTTTTTTATAAATTACATTTCTTTTGGTGCATTTACACCCAATAAGCTTAACGATTCTGTTAAAACAACGCTCACACTTTGAACAAGTGCTAAACGAGCTAGTTTTTGATCATCATCAACTAATATTTTTGAATTTGCATAATACTTGTTAAATGCTCTTGATAAATGAATTGCGTATTTCGCTACAACAGATGGTTCATATTCCTTAGCAGCACGTTTGATGATTTTAGGGAAGTCACCAAGTAACTTAATCGTATCCCATGCAGCAGGGTCAGAAAGTTCATTGTTACTTTCACTGATTGTAACGTCACCTGCTTTACGGATAATACTTTGAGCTCTAGCATTTGAATATTGCACGTAAGGTCCCGTTTCACCTTCAAAACGAACAACTTCTTCTAAAACAAAATCAAAATTATTCATACGTTCATTTTTCAAATCATGGAAGATAACGGCACCAACACCGACATCCTTAGCAACTTGTTCAGCGTTTGGCAAATCAGGATTTTTATCTTGAATTTGCTTTTTAGCAAGGTCCGTTGCATCATTCAAAACTTCTTCAAGTAAAATAACACGGCCTGAACGAGTTGATAATTTCTTACCACCTTGTGTAATTAAGCCAAATGGAATATGGTGCATATCGTCTGACCAATCGTTACCCATTTCCTTTAAAACTGCCTTTAACTGTTTAAAATGATTAGCTTGCTCATTTCCAACAACATAGAGTGATTGAACAAAATTGTATGTTCGTTTACGATAAATTGCAGCAGCTAAATCACGGGTAATATAAAGAGTTGCCCCATCAGTTTTTTGAATTAGTGCTGGATTTAAATCATATTTTTCAAGATCAACAATTTCTGCGCCTTGACTTTCTTTTAATAAATTTTTATCCTTTAACATGGTTACGACTTCATCCATTTTATCATTATAAAAGGCTTCCCCTTTAAATGAGTCAAATTGAACACCAAGCATGTCATAAATCTTGTTGAAAGCAGACAATGATTCTGCACGGAACCAAGTCCAGAGTTCAATAGCTTCTTCATCACCATCTTCGAGCTTTTTAAACCAGGCACGAGCTTCAACGTCTAATTCTGGATTTTCTTCAGCTTCTTTATGGAAACGGACATAGTATTCAAGCAATTTATTAATTGGATCAGCCTTAACTTCGGCCTCACTACCCCATAATTTATAAGCTGTAATTAACTTACCAAATTGAGTTCCCCAATCACCCAGATGATTAATTTTAATTGGGTTGTAATTGATTTTTGCCAAGATATTCGCAATTGAATTACCAATTACTGTTGAACGTAAATGGCCCATTGAGATGGGTTTAGCAATATTAGGTGATGACATATCAATAGGAACATTACCCTCATGACCAACGTCTGATGCGCCATACTTACTTCCGTTTGAAAGGACTTGTTCAATGATATCTTGGCTAAATGCAGATTTGTTCAAGAAAAAGTTAACATATGGACCAACTGCAGCAACTGACTCAAATTGACTCTGATCAATTTGTTCCACAAGATCTTTAGCAATCATTTGTGGCGCTTTTCTAAAGGCCTTAGCTAATGCAAAAGCTGGAAATGCGTAATCTCCCATCTCAGAACTTTTAGGGATTTCAATTTTGGCAATAATTTCTTCTTCAGTTAAGTTCCCATCAACGATAGCAACCAATGCTTGTGCAACTTGTTGTTTATAATTCATTTTCCATTCCTCCTAAAATTGTATAAAAAAAGCCCCTTACAAATAATTATGTAAGAGACGAGAATTCCCGCGGTACCACTCTAATTGATTAATATCCACTCAAAGTATTCAGTTATTTCTAAAAAGTACGATTCAACTAACGCTTTTATCTAGCTTCCATCAACCTAGACTTGCTTTGAAATTAATTAGTTTACTAGCTTTTATTATCGAATTTATAGTTTGATTGTAACAAACTACTACAAAAAAAGATAGTTATTTCATAATTTATATTCACTTTTACCAAGTCATATTATCCATCGTACCGGTCTAAGATTTTGATTATTTATACAAAAAGGTTCTTAGATAACCTTCAAATTTGAAGGTTGTCTAAGAACCCACTCACACTTATTTATTCAAATACAAATTGATTATTATACAATTCTGAATAAAAACCTTTTTGATCTAATAATTCTTGATGATTTCCTTGTTCAATAACTTTTCCATCTTTTAAAACAACAATTTTGTCAGCATCTAAAATTGTTTTTAAGCGATGGGCAATAACAAAACTAGTCCGTCCTTGAATAACTGTATCCATTGCTTTTTGAATCTTAGCTTCTGTTACCGTATCAACATTCGAAGTGGCTTCATCTAAAATTAAAAGCGTTGGGTTAGTTAAAATAGTTCTAGCAATACTAATTAATTGTTTTTGACCGGTTGAGAAAACAGAATTTTCATCTGAAACTTTTGTGTCGTAACCTTTATCCTGACTCATAATGAAGTCATGGATATTAGCCTGTTTAGCAGCAGAAATCATTTCTTCATCTGAGGCATCAGGTTTACCGAAAACAATATTATCACGAATAGTCCCCGAGAATAGAACACTCTCTTGAAGAACAATTCCAACATGGTCACGCAGACTTTGTAGTTCAAGGTCTTTAACGTTTACACCATCAAATTCAACCGAACCACCAGTAACGTCATAGAATCGATTCAATAAATTCATAATAGTCGTTTTACCCGAACCAGTTGGTCCAACCAATGCGACCATTTCACCTTTATCAACGTTAATGGAAACATCATGTAATATTTCTTTATCAGGACTATATCCAAAATCAACATTCTTTAATTTAACACCATCTGTTAAACCTGTTAATTTTTGTTTGTCTTTTGAGTTAACTTCATTAGGTTCATCAAACATCTCGTTCAGTCGACCAGCACCCGTTATGGCAAGCTGGAACATGCTGTATAGCGACGATATTTGTGAAATTGGTTGGTAAAATTGTTGTGAGTATTGAACGAACACAACAACAAGTCCTAAAGCAGTTGTACGACCCATATCACCATTCAATGCTAACCAACTACCAAAGAAAATAACGATAGCTGTATTAACCAATGAAAGACCATTCATAACTGGGAATAACATTCCTGAGTATACTTGCCCTTTAAAGGTTGCTTTACGAACATTTTCGTTATATGGCAAGAATCCATCAATGGCATCTTTTTGAAGACCATTAGTGATAACAATTTTTTGACCACTAATTTTTTCATTGATGTACCCATTTAACTTACCAACTTCTTTTTGTTGGATATCAACATACTTACGTGTTTTAGCAATCAAGATCACGGCAAGAATTACTGCAATTGGCGTTGACGCAATCGTCACCCAAGCCAATTGAACGTTTTGTTGGAACATCATAATAATAATCCCAATCATTAGGGCAATATTACTCATAATTTGTCCTAAAGCTTGATTCAACGCATTCGAAATATTATCTAAATCACTTGTAAAACGACTTAAGATATCTCCATCTTTATGTGAATCAAAAAAACGAATAGTCATTTTTTGTAATTTTCCAAACAACCCTTTTCTCATTCTGTTTGTTGAATTACCTGTAATAAATGTCACAATTATATTTGAGAAAAACATCGCAATAATTGAGAAAATAAAGAATAAGAATAACATCCATAATGAACTTACAAAGTTACCTTTATCACTTACCCCTCTTGTCAATCCAATCACATAATCAGCTAAAGCCGTAATTGCTTTCCCCATATACACGGGTGCTTTAACTTGGAAATAAGTTGACGCGATGATTGCGATAGTCATAACCGTAAATCCTAATTTATAGCTTTTCAAGTAATGGAAGAAGAATGCCATAGATCTATTTATATCTTTCATTAGACAGTCTCCTTTCCTTTTTGAGTGTTATAAATTTCTTGATAAATTTGACTGTTTTCAACTAAGTCTTTATGTGTACCCTCGCCAACCAATTCACCGTCATCCATGACAAAAATTCGATCAGCATTAATCACGGATGAAATTTTTTCAGCGATAACAAATGTTGTAGTTGCTTTTAATTCATTATTTAACGCCTTTTGAACTAATTTTTCAGACTGCGCATCAAGTGCTGATGTTGAGTCATCCAAAATTAAGATTTTGGGTTTACCGATAACGCCACGCGTAATTGATAAACGTTGTTTTTGACCACCCGAGAAATTGGCAGAGCGTTCTTCAACTTCTGCATCATAACGTGCCGGTAAGCGATTAATAAATTCAGATGCCTGCGCAATTTGACTTGCAACATCCATATCTTCTTCAGCCGCATCTTCTTTACCTTGGCGTAAATTATCTGCAATAGTTCCAGAAAATAAAATAGCCTTTTGTAAAACAAACGCAACTGTTTTACGTAATGATTTTTCGTTGATATCTCTCAGGTTCTTTCCACCAACTTTAACCATTCCTTCTTGAGGATCAAATAATCTTGGAATCATTTGTGCCAATGTCGTTTTACCTGAACCCGTGGCTCCAACAATCCCAATCATTTCTCCAGGTTTAACCTCGAAGTTAATGTGTTTAAGCGTTGGTTTATCGTCGCCTTCATATGAAAATGAAACATCTTCAAAACTAACAGAACCCGTTAAATTTTCTTCTGGGACATCTGTGTAGTAAATATCTGGTTCTTCGTCCAAAATTTCACGTAATCGTTTAATTGAAACCATTGCACGAGCACTGAAGGTCATCATCATTCCACCAATAATAATAGCAAACATAATTTGCATCAAATAATTAATAAATGATGTAATAGCCGTCACCGTACTTGGATCCGCCTTAGCTAAGTCACCTACAAAATAAATGGCGGCTACAACAGCCATGTTTCCGATTAACGTAAATGCTGGAATTAAAACAGAGAATAACGTCCCAACGTAAATATTTTGTGCATTTAAATCATCGGAAACTTTATCAAAACGTTTTTCTTCATTCGTTTCTTGATTAAATGACTTAACAACACGCACGCCCATTAGATTTTCTTTTGCTAACTCATTTACACGGTCAATCAATCCTTGCATAAGACCAAAATGACGTCCCATGCGACCAAAAGTTAACATTGAAATACCCAAAACAGCCACAATTAATATAACAATAATCCACCATAAATCAGGAATTGTATCCATTGCCAAAATAAATGCACCAACAAAAAGTATAGGTACTCGAATAAGTGTCTGTAAAATTGTCATAATTAATGTTTGGATTTGTGTAATATCATTGGTAAGACGCACCACAATATTACCAGCCTGGAATCGTTCGATATTACCAAACGAAAATGTTTGAATCTTTCTAAAAGCTGTTTCACGAATATCCGCACTCATTGATTGCGCTACTTTTGCTGAGAGTATCGTATTCACGACCCCTGCCAACAAACCAATAACGGCAACAACGATTAAGTATATGCCAAGAGACGTAATCTTATCACCTTGATCTTTCAAGATAGCATCGATCACTTTTTGTAACAATTTAGGTTGCCATAATGTGGAAACGGCCATAATGACGACCATGACAACTGCCCAAAAAATATCTACACGGTATTTTTTAGCATGTTTTAGTAAAATATCCAATTTCTTCCCCCTTAATTCTGTACACTTTTAAATGTTATTTTCAGTAAAAAATAACTAATATCAGTTACTAAACCTATCAAAAATAACGCGCAATTGCAATCATTTTGATTAATTCTTAACCTTTTTTCATTAAAAAATGACACAAAAAAATCCAAGATTAATCATCTTGGATTTAAATAGACTTTATTCGACTTCTTTTAAGCGGGCGACGAGAATCGAACTCGCGACATCAGCTTGGGAAGCTGGAATTTTACCACTAAACTACGCCCGCAGAACGTTGCTTAGTATAGCATATTTCCCCATCTTTGTCATAATTAATTAAGCCAGCTCGTTTTCCGACTTTTGTTCAAGATCTAATCGTTTCAAATTTTTAACGGCTTTCACGTATGAATAAATCAAAACGACACATGATCCACCCCACGCTAACGGATTTGCAAAACACGCCCCGGCATACCCAAATACTCCAGCCAAAAAGATTGCCGCAAAAGATCGCATTAATAACTCAACAACCCCTGCAACTGTGGGTACAATACTTTGTCCTAGTCCTTGAAGGGTATACCTAATAACAAACAAGACTGATAACAGAAGATAAAACGATCCGTTAATATTAAAATAAACCTGTGATAACGCCACGACTTTTGGTGCGTTGTTCCCAACAAACAAAGTCACTAACTGCTGTCCAAATAATATAACTAATAAACTCGCGATAATGCTAAAAGTTCCTGACATTAATAAACATTTTTTAACCCCGTCTAAGACACGGCTATATTTTTTCGCACCATAATTCTGGGCCGTAAAAGTAGCCATCCCAATTCCAAATGACATCATCGGTTGCGTAGACAGTTGATCAATCTTTGATGCGGCGGTTGTACTTGCAACCGCGGTAGTACCCAACCCATTTAATGCGGATTGCAACATAATCGCGCCAATCGCAATAATTGAGGCTTGAAAAGCCATTGGTAAAGCAACGTAAAGATGTTCATTAATATTTTTCATTGTAATTTCTTTAAAATGATGATGACCAATATGTAAGATCGGAATTTTCCGATAAATATAAACTAAACAAAATACAACCGAACACGATTGCGCAATGATTGTTGCAAAACCAGCTCCCGCTACGCCCCAATGGAAGACTAAAATAAATAATAATTCTAAGCCAACATTAATAATACTAGCAAATATTAAAAAATATAGCGGTGTACGACTGTCGCCTAATGCTCGAATAACATTCGATAAAATATTAAACGCCATTGACGCAAAGATACCACCAAAAATGATACTTATAAACGTTTGAGCATCTCCAAATATTTCGGGTGGCGTCTTCATAAGTGTTAAAATATCTTTTACAAAAAATAAACTGACTGCTGTTAAAACAATTGTCGCAACTAAACTAATTAAAAGACCAGCCGCAAAACTCTTTCTAACGCCACGATAGTCTTTCGCACCAAAACGTTGCGCGGTGATGATAGACAAGCCAGCAGTCAATCCTTGTGCAAACCCAATAATTAAAAATTGAATACTCCCGGTTGATCCGACTGCGGCCAATGCGTCTACACCTAAAGTTTGTCCGACGATTAATGTATCCGAAATACTGTACAATTGTTGAAATAAATTACCTACCAATAATGGTATTGTAAACATAAAAATTAATTTTGCTGGATTACCCGATGTTAACGATCGCAAATAAGCCCCTTCTTTACTCTAAATTTTGTTTAATACCCTTTTTCGTTCAATAATAAAATAAATTTTTTCTTGAATTCCGCCCTGTCTTGATTAGAAAATGCACTTGGTCCTTTTGTTCGTTGACCTGATTTTCTTGCCATAGCGCTCATATATCTTGAATCCAACATGCGGTCAATATTATCATTTGTATATTCAAAACCTTTATGGTGCATAACAATCACTCCTTTAGGTAATAAGAGTGATGCAAGTCCATAGTCTTGCGTAATAACGATATCCGTCTTTTCGGCTAATTTAACAATTCGATAATCTGCCGCATCCGGTCCCTGATCCACATAACTAACTGAAACATATTCGGGATATTCCTTGGTCGAAAAATGTGGCGTACTTGTTATCAACAAGACGTTGATGTTCCTGAGTCCTGCTTCAGCAATGACTTCTTTTTTTACTGGAGACGCATCCCCGTCAATAATAATTTTCAATTTGTGACCTCTCACATCTAGTAAAAAAACCTTCAAAGAATGACCTCTTGAAAGTTTTATTTAGCTTCTGATTTTAATAATGCTTTAATAGCCGGAATTTGGCCCAAACTATCGATGGCATTACTAGGCATCACAACAGTATTCGCATCGCTTTTTGCAAGCTCTTTAAATGCTTCAATGTTCTGACTAATAAAATAACCATCATGAACTTTATTTAATGAAAGATTAACGGCATCAATTCGGTATGCTTCAGCATCGGCGGTCTTTTTAACAGCCTCCGCTTTAGCTTGTGCAGAATTAACCCATGCATCGTTATCAGCCTTGTTTTTTAGCGCAACTGATTTACTGTAACCTTCGGCCTCAGCAACGGTTGCATCACGATTTCTAGCAGCCTTCAATAATTTATTCATTGAATCTTGAATTTCAACTGAAGGTTTAACCGTGTCAATGTTGATACGGTCGACATTTAAGCCGTACCCGGCTGTAACATTTGAAATTTCGCCAAACAAGCCGCGGTTAATTTCTTGCGTTCCGTTTAAAACTTCATCCAACATTTTATTTCCGATAATACCACGCAATGATGCACGTGTATCCTGTATCATACTGCGCACAGAATCCTCATTTTTAAATACAAAATCCTGAATATCAGTAACGTGATATTTCAACGAAATTTTAACTTCAATCTCAGCGTTATCTTTTGTAATAACCACCTGTTTATCAAGATCTAGAGGTTGTTGCGCCGTGCTGACACGAATTACGGAAGAAATAAATGGTTTAATGAAATGCAACCCTGGAGCTAACGTCGTCTCATATTTTCCTAGAGTGATGACAACCCCTTGATGTGGTTGTCTAATAATTCTAATTGTTGCGGGTAAAATAAGCACCAATAAAACAACAATAATAATAACAGCTAAAAGCCCCAACATAATATATAACCACCTTTATATTTTTTTGACGTTTAATCCTTCAACATGTGTGCCGATAATCTGAACGGTATCCCCAATTTCCAATGTTTCCTCACTGAAGTAGTGGTAATAGATACCAAAAAAAGTAATGGTTCCTTGAATATTGTCATGATCAATTTTAAATTTTCGATTAATTAGTCGCTCATCAATAATTGATTCCTTATCCATCTGAAAACCCTCCATTTGTTACTCTTAACGTATCTTATTTAGACCACAAAATCAATTTATTCTATTGTCGAAAGTAAATTCTTTACGATCTAAAATAGTCACTTTCTCTATATGTTTTTCAATTTGCTTATCCTCAGGTGGTAACTGTAAATAATCACCGTATAGACGGCTCAAAATAGCATCGTAAGCACTTAGAATCGTTACCGTAAGGTTTTTCAAAAGGAACTTCAACTACGGTTGCCAATTCCTTTTCTGAAAGCAATTCTTTTTCATATGAGTACTGTGAAGCTAAATTTTTATATTCTTGAATTGTCTCATCTTGATTGTAAGTCCTTGCTAGCTCATCTCTTTTTTCTTTATATTCCCTTGTTTTACGACTTTGGTCAGGTTGCATCTTTCTAATTTTTGCGGTAATTTCAGTGTCTATCAATCGATAATTACTTGCTAAAATAATTTTAGCATTAAGATATTTATATCGAGACTGTTGAATCGACCGTTCAACATCTCCCATCGGTATTTTATCAAACGGAAAGATATCAACAAAGACACCTTTTCTCGCATCATTTATATTTCTTTTCTCTTCAATATATATTGACTCATCTAGTAGTTTTGCGTAACCAAACGCGTAGTTTTGGTCACTTTGATCCGTTTGTAGAAAATAATAAGGCTGACTGAGCTCAGCAGGTGCAACCTGTAAGAATCGGTCGTAATCCTCCCGTACCATACCAATATCGACATCATCATCCCATGGAATAAATCCTTGATGCCTGACCGCGCCAAGTAAACTACCACCAATCATAAAATATTTAATTTGATTTTTTTGACAAATTTCAATAATTTCCTGAATTAAATCCAATTCCACTTTGTGTAGTTCTTCAATTTCCATTTTTATCACCCTATGTCGTCTGATTTCTTTTCCTAATTGTACCAAATTAAATACAAAACACGAAAATATTTAATTTCTATTAAGCTAATCATTTTCATTACTTTATTTATTCGCGTCATGTTATGCTTAATCTATTAAATAAAAGGGGTGTCCAAATGCAAGAAACCATTATTGACTTAATCGGCCAACATGGCTATCTAGGTGTTGCGTTACTCATCGCAATTGAAAACATTTTCCCACCTATTCCTTCCGAAATCATTTTAACGTTTGCTGGATTTATGACATTATCAAGCAATCTTGAACCAGTTGGTCTCATCTTATCCGCTACGGTCGGCGCGACCATTGGTGCTTTAATTCTATACTCCATTGGCCGTTTTTTAAGTACTGACCGCTTAAATCGTTTTTTTGCGAGTAAGTATGGCTCATGGCTTGGTCTAAAACCGGTTCATATTGAAAAGGCCACCGAATTTTTCGTAAAATATGACAATCGAGCCGTTTTCTTGGGCCGTTTCGTGCCAATTGTCCGCAGTTTGATTTCAATACCCGCTGGTATTACAAAATATAAGTTACGTTTCTTTATTCCATTAACATTCTTTGGAACATTAATCTGGAATACTGCGTTGATTTATCTTGGCGCATTTGCCGGTAATGCATGGGCAAAAGTTGCTGCAACGGTTGATATTTTCGCCACATTAGTTGGGATTGTTTTAATCATCTTGTCATTCTTTGGTATTTATAAATTAATCAAATTAAATAGAGACAAAAAAAACGATTAAATTCATTATTTGAATTTAATCGTTTTTACTACTTTTATTTTTCAAAAAGTTGGGTTAATCTTCCGCAACATCGATAGCTTCTAATAAAATGTTCAGTTCTGAACATTCTCTTTCAAGCGATTTTTCCTCTTGGAAAAAGCTATCTCGAATTGATGATTGTTGTCTGTTTCCAATGTTACTTCTAAGATCAGCAAGTTTTTGCATTGCTGCTTGATACTCACTCATAATATCAAGTTTACACCTACTCATTATGTTACGCCTCCGAATGATGACAACTATTTGTTGCCAGTATTAATTATTTATAAGGTCTAATTTAACACTTTTTCAATTGCTTGTTAACCCCTTAAATATTACCGTTCTGTTACAAAATAAAAAAGATATCGCAATGCGATATCTTCCTCACTTTATAGTCTTCTTTTTGACATTTTCTTCTTACATTAACGACTGAACGTCACGCGCAATTACTAATTCTTCATCAGTAGGTATGGCGAAAACTTTAACGGCAGATTCTGGCGTACTAAGCATTACCTGTTCACCCATTTTTTCATTATTTTCGGCATCAAACCCAATACCTAAGTAAGATAAATGTTCTATTACACGGCGACGAACGATACGATCATTTTCACCAAGTCCGGCTGTGAAAATAATGCCATCAACGCCCTGCATTTCTGCGATGTATTGGCCAATATATTTAATGATATTTTGAACGTAGATTTTTACTGCTAAATCGGCACGCGGATTTTTACCTAGTTGCGCTTTAACGTCACGCATATCAGGAGAAATACCTGAAATACCAAGTAAACCTGACTTACGATTCAAAATGTTGACCATTTCATCTATATCCGTAATTTTTAATTGTCTCATCATGTAAGCGACCAATGACACGTCTACGTCTCCAGAGCGCGTTGCCATTGTGATACCAGCAAGTGGTGTGAAGCCCATTGATGTATCAATAGATTTACCACCAACAGTCGCTGTAATGGATGCCCCAGCACCCAAATGTAAAGTAATCAATTTTAATTCTTTAGGATCCTTATCGAATAACTTTTCAGCTTCTGAAACAACATAACGAACGCTTGTGCCATGGGCACCATAACGTCTTGCGCCATACTTTTCATACCATTCATAAGGAACACTATACATGTAACTTTCTTCAGGCATTGTTTGATGAAATGCTGTATCAAATACTGCGACACTCGTTGCAGTAGGTAAGATTTCTTCAAAGGCTTGAATACCTAAAAGGTTCGCCGGATTGTGTAATGGTGCTAATTCTGATAATTCATCAATTTTTGCAATCGTATCAGCATTCACTAATGTTGATTTTTTAAAGAATTCACCACCAGCAACGACACGATGACCAACACCAGATATCTCGTTAAAATCAGCAATAATATCTAATTGAAGTAAAAGTTTTAATAATAATTGGACCCCAACCGAATGATTATCTATATCTAATACATCTTCATATTTTTTACCATTATCATACTTAATTGTAAGAATTGAGTCTTTAAGTCCTATTCTTTCAATCAATCCTTTGGCAATGACGGTTTCTTCCGGCATACTAAACAATTGAAATTTCAAACTTGAACTACCTGCGTTGATTGCAATAATTTTTGACATATTCTTCCTCCAGTTATGATTTCGTTTAATTAACATTATTATACTGTTTATATTACTTTAATCCCAAAAAAACGCAATCAAAATCTATTATATTTTCGGTAATGTATTATGCTAGCATACCTCTTTTAGAAAACGCATACAATATTTTCCAAAAAAATAATGGTACACGGAATTTTATCTTCCGTCTACCATTATTTTTTGTCCGAATTCTCTCATTAATCCAAGCAAATCCACGACTTTACCTTCACCTAAAACGTCTACCCAAGTATCAAATCTTTTTTTGATTGACTCGGTAACAACACGTTCTACTTTTGCACCTTGATCAGATAAACGTAAATTTATTCTTCTTCTATCAATCGTGTCTTGTTCTTGATAGATATATTGTAATTGTTTCAAAACGTTCAATTGGCGTGCAATCGCACTCCTTGAAACATTTCTTTTTTTTGCAATATCAACCATGCTAATGTTTTCAGTATTTTGAATATCTTTTAAAATTAAAAACTGTTCAAAAGACAAATTATACTCACTAGTAGGTTGTGAGATAAATCCTTCCACATACTTAAATGTTCCCAAATACATGTCAATATAGTCTTCCATTAACTTAGTTGTTGTCATTGCTAATTCTCCTCTTGCATACGTTTACGTATAGTTAAATTTAGCACACAACACGGTTAATTACTATCCTAAATGATTGTATTTTTATTTTTCTGCTTGTTCAGTTTGCGCAGCCAATTGTTTGCGATTTACAAAAACCCAAATTGCACCCAATACGACGACCATGACCATTAATGCGAGTACTGATCCAATCATGCCCGTACCTTGGCTATTAATTGCATAGGTAAAGCCGTTTAAAACATGTGTAACAGGTAAGAATGCTGCAAATACTTGATAAGCATTTGATAACATTGTATTTGGAATAACTTGTCCTGTGATAACTAATTGAACAAGTAATAATGCTAGTGATAAGAGAATTCCCATCGTTCCAAGAAGTTCATCGATAACGACACATAGGAGCGTAAAGATTAATCCTGAAAGGAATGTAAAGATTACAAAACTAATTGGATGTTCGATTGTTACACCAAAGAATAATGTTAACAACAGAACGCCCGCTGTTTGAATAGAAGAGATGAATAGCATTAAGAAAAGATTTTGTAACCAATTTGGTGACAATTCATTTTTCTTACGGTATCTGAATAAAATTAATTGAGTCACGATTGCACCAACAAATAATGATAATACAATCACTAATGGGGCAAACGTATTCTTCAATGTTTTAGCAAGATTGTCGCTTTCAACCTGAGTTTTAACAGGTTCAACGAATTGTGCCACATTTTTTGGTGATGAGTTAATATTACCAACTTGTGCTGCACCATCGGCTAATTTAGTATTCAATAATGTGACACCTGCATCTGCTGTTCCTAATCCATCTGTTACTTGTTTTGATCCATCGGCTAATTTTTTCGAACCATCTGCCAATTGTGGACTAGCTGCTGCTAATTGTGTTTCACCGTCTGTTAATTGTGAGCTAGCAGCCGTTAATTGTGAACCACCTGCTGTTAACTGTGAACCACCTGCTGCTAATTGTGGCGTAGCGGCCGTTAATTGTGAGCCACCGTCAACAATTTTATCAGAACCCGCTTTTAACTGAGTTCCACCCGCAACTAATGTTTGTGTTCCGGCTTCAAGTTGTCCGCCAGCTGTAACAAGTTTTTGTGAACCAGCCTTAAGCGCCGATACACCACTTGTTAAGGTAGGAACGTTACTGTTTAATTGATTAATCCCACCTGCTACTTGAGAAGTTCCGGCCGTATAAGCTAAAATCCCAGCAGATAACTTACCGACACTATTTGTCATGATTGATTGATTAATTGTATCTTTAATTGTTTGTGCACTTGTTGTATCAACGCTTGATCCATTAACGCTAGCGTTTAATTTCTTAGCAACATCTTCATTTGAATTAGAAGCTGTTACTAACTCATCAATTTGATCACTTAAGTCTTTTGTATCACCCAAGAGACCAATCATTGAATCACTCGTTAATGTATCTGTACTATTTAATAATGCATTAGCGTGCGTTGTAATTGTATCAAATTTAGTTAAGAGGTCTTTAAGATCCACGTTACCCATCGTTGATTTAAATTCAGCCATGAGTGAACCCATCTCACCCATAGTCTTCTCTAGGATAGCTTTTGTTGTTAATAAATTATCTTTTATTCCATTTGCATTTGTACCAACTTTTTCAATATCTTTACCAGTCGTTGTAACTTGTTTCAAGACTGCATTTTTTTCATCTTGACTCATCGTCGTTGATGCATTAATTAATTCACTAACTTTATCATTAGAACTTGTGGCCATGCCATTATAAATTAATGCGCTTGCCATCTTACCAGTTGTACTTGCATTAATTTTATTCAGTTGAGCCTGTACAGTCTCTAACTGATCACCTGCCGCCATTAATTGTTCTACCAAGGCAGGTAATGCTTTCAATGTCGTCATTGACTCTTGAATTTCAGCAAGTTCGGCCTTTAGTTCTTTTGATCCTTGTCGTGCATTTTTTATTTGTGAGATAAGTTCTGGAATATGTTCAATAATTTCACTGCGGGCTCTCAGCTTCGTTTGAATTTGTGTAACACCCGTTTTAATCCCAGTTGAGTATGCTGTTAATCCTGCAACGGCCATGGGTAATGATTGACTACCCGACATTCCTGCAGCTAACGTTTTTACCCCGCTGTTTAAGGCTGATGAATTAGAATCAAGCGTGCTTGCTCCAGCGGCTAATTTATCAACACCACCCGCTAAGGTTGCGCCTCCACTTTGTAAAGTAGATAATCCAGCATCTAATGTTTTATTCCCATCAACATACTGAGTGACACCGTCTGATAATTTTGGTGCACTAGCAACAAGTGTATTAATACCGGTTGATAGTTGTTGGTTCCCATTAACTAAAGTACCTACACCGTTTGTATACGTATTTACACCATTAGCATACGTATTTACACCGTCAGCCAATGTATCAACACCATTAGTATACGTATTTAATCCGGTTTTTAATGTTTGATTTCCCTTATCAAAGGTCACCATACTTGTTGCTAATGTATCTAAATTTCTTGTAACCTCTTTACTCCCGTTCTTAAGCTTGATTGTTCCTTTGTTCAACGTTTTAACTCCGGTTGAAGCTTCTTTAACGCCTGACCCTAATTGTTGAACAGAACCAAGTAATGCGGAATCATATGCTTTTTGAATATTCGTAAGAACTTGTGTTTTCAATTGTTCGGCCACTTGCTTTGTAATTAATTGAGAAACATAGTTATTTGTATCCGATTGCTTAGTTTTTAACAAACTTACTTTTGGTGTTTCATCAAGTGCTGTTGTTGCATTTGATGAAAAATCATTTGGTAAGGTGACCGACATTGTATAATCACCTGAATCTAAATGCTTCTTCGCAGTATCTGCACTGACAAACTCCCATTTCGCTTGTTTATTGGTTTTAAGAATTTTAGTAACTTCCTCACCAACGTTTATTTTTTTACCCTTGAATGATGCTTCTTTATCGTTATTTATAATAGCAACTTTTAAATTACCTGTGTCCATTTGTTGCTTACTTGAAACTAATTTGTACGTCCCGTACGCAATTAAACTCGGGATTAAGCACGCGATTGCAATGTAGCCAATCAACCTCTTATTCTTTGACATAAGTTCTTTGAACAAAATCATCCACCCTTTCTATTTTAGTTAATGGCATTAACGATTATTCACTTCGTTAACCTCGTTAACAATATTATGACTATATTCGTTTTCAATTCTTTTGTCAAATGATTTTACAAAAAAATTCCACTCAATAACAATGAGTGGAATCTCTTATAATTTAATTTTTGATCAAATAGTAATAGATAAATTGACCAGGCGCAATAAGAATTAGTCCGGCAAATTGAACAACGAAAATTAATAATTTAGTCACATTTTCAGTTGAAATTTCACGCGTATTCATTTCCTGTCTCGACTGAGGTGTCTCATCCTCTTTATCTTTTTTTATTTCTTTTTGATTAAATCCATTTAATTCAAGATTGTATGGATAAAAAGTTAAAAAATTTAATATCAAATAATAATTGATTAATAACCGCCAATTTGGTGCACTCCACAAGTTCCCAATCGCTAAAAGAATGATTAAAGGAACCAACCCTTTAAGTAAGGATACTGAATAATATTTAAATCGTTTCACAATGACCCTCCAGAGATTTTTCTTGTTCACTCTAGATTAGCATAATTTAATCAAAAACGCTGATACTTAGTGAAAACCTTTAGTATTTATTAAGTTAATTATCCAGTTGTAATAACTTATTTACCCTAATTCTTGATCGATTTACAGCAATCATCGTCACAACGTAAAGTGTGACAAAAAAAGAGGTTTCGATGGTCGTTCCAATAAAGGCACAAACAAGCGCCAGTGAGAACAAAATATTACCAAGAATCTGCCATTTTCGTTTCTCAATTGCGTAATCCGCTAATATTTTAGTTTCTTCTGGGCCTAATGAATCCACACTTCTAACATTAGCCTGACGTACTTTGGTTAATTGTAATGACAATCTAATATTATAAATAATCAATATTGCCATAATTAAATACAAAATTGTTTCCATTAGCACCCCTACTCTCTTTTTAGTTTAATACAGCTACCCTTTAATCACTTTTTCCTCTATACTTAATTTATGCCGTAAAATAATAAAAGAGTTGCTAAGATACCGCAACCCATCCATTATTTTACAACTAAAACGTCACAAGGTGCTATACGGGTAACATAATTTGTAACTGCGCCCATTAGCATTCGCTCGACTGCCTTCAAACCGGATTGTCCCATAATAATTAAATCTGAATGGTGATCCTCAATGAAGTCCTTAGCAATTACCGTCTTAGGACTTCCAAAACGGATGTGGATGTCAACATCTGTGAAACCATCTTTTACGATGCTATCTTTCAATTCATTCATATATGCTTCTGTATCTTCAAATGTTTGATAAACGATTGAACCGCCACCGTCCATCATCCCTGAAAAACTAACAGAGAATTGACGTGTGTCAATAACGTTTAAAATGTCTAAATGTGCATGGTTAGCTTTGGCACTTTCTACAGCACGACGTAATGCTTTTTCAGCTGAATCTGATCCATCAACTGGGACTAAAATATTTTTATATTCTTGTTCCATATTTGCCACCCCATATCTTTTATTTATGATTACAGTATATCATTAAAATTGTATTAGATGTTAGCGTTTTACCTACAAAATTTGAAATAAAGAAGGTTCCTACTATGTTATTAAAAAGAATTTCTATTTTTAGCGCTCCCTATTCCGTTCGTGAATTAACGGAAAAAGATTTACCTCAAATGTTAGCGTTAGAAAAAAGGCAGGCGGATTACTTAAAGTTTCAAGGAAAGTCTGACTTAACAATTGATGAAATCAAATCCGACTTAACATCTGTCCCTCTTTCAGTTAACCAGAATCAAAAATGGACTCTTGGATTTTTTAAAGATGAAAAACTTGTTGCTATTATTGATTTTCTAACAGATTACCCTCAAGTTCAGACCGTTTGGATTGGTTTATTTCTTGTCTCGAAGGCCGATGAAGGAAAAGGGATTGCCACCCATTTATCAAAAGCATTTTTTAAGTCTCTTAAATCTGAACAATTCACAAATGTTCAAACTTTAAAATATGAACAAGAAACAACAAATCAAATATTATTAGAAAAATTAGGGTTCATTGATCAGCAACCATTAGTTTTAAAAAGTTCTGATGGGAGTAACATCCCCGCTATTCTTTCTAAATTAACACTTTAAATTAGAAAATTATTTAACATGTATCCAGTATTTCTTACTAACATTTGGTTATCTTCTTTCATTTCCTATGATTTTGGCCATCTAGGTGTTATGATTAAATAGTAAGAAACTGGAGGAATAAAACATATGAGCAAAAATTTATTAGCAGATCTTGAGAAAAACTTCATCACGAGTGATGAAACTTCTAAAACATTTAAGGTTCCAAGCAAAAAGGAAGATCTAACAATAAAGATTGACAATGATATTTTTGAAAAAGTTTCTAAGGATGATGAAAAACTCGAACGTCTAATTAAGAACTTACTTAAGTTCAGTTCAAAGAGTAAGGCAAAAGAATTAATCTCAATTAATAAACGTAATTACCGTATCTTCATGTAACCCACAAAACTAGCCCGGTTGAGACTAACTTTGGGGGCTAGTTTTTTTAATTCTTGTCAATTCGACGTTTTTATCTTAAACTATTAGTTAAGAGGTGATTCTTATGTTTTTAACTACTGGAGATGTTAATCGTTCATATGCTATTAAAGGCATTGTAAATGCGACGGCTAAACTTATATTAGAAGCCGACGAAATTGATCGTGTTGACGATTTTGATTCATTATACGATGACGTTCGCGCTGAATTAGCCGAACGAGCAATTAATAAAGGCGGCGATGGTATTATTAACGTCCACTTTGAACCACAAACTGTTCGCGTAACAATTGCGCCTAGATTCTTAGTCTTGCATGGTTATGGTACCGTTATCGAGTTTTCTAAATAAATTTATACGCGCTTGTGGCGGAACTGGCAGACGCGCAGCGTTCAGATCGCTGTTTGGGTTTCCAAGTGCAGGTTCGATTCCTGTCAGGCGCATCATCAACGTTGATACACCAGTGTTTAAATCCGATTCGTATCCATTTACGAATTGGATTTTTTATTTTAACCAAATAACCTTTAACTTGTTTTAACAATCTAGCTGAATTAAATATTTTGTTAATCTTTTGATTAAATTCATTGTTAAATCTTAAAATTTAACAAATAAAAAAGTGTGCGATTCTGCATTTAGCAAAATCGCACACTTTTTTTAATAATTATATTCCTCTACTTGATCAGTTCATATATTCCTTCAGCGTAAATAGCTGCAGCTTTGAACACATCGTCCAATGGAATAAATTCATTAGCTTGATGCATCGTATCGGGAACGCCTGGGAACATCGCTCCGAAGGCAACACCGCGTTTCAAGAGACGACCATAAGTTCCGCCACCAACAACTAAACCTTCGGCCTTTTCGCCAGTTTGTTTCGTATAAACGCCTAATAACGTTTTAACCAAAGGATCTTCTGGTGATACATAATGAGGGCCTTGTAGACGACCGGCCTCAATTGTAACGTCCATTTCATTCGTAATATTTTCAATTCCACGTTTAATATCAACTTCTGTCATACCTTTAGGGAAGCGGAAATTCAAGGCCATTTGCCCACCCTTATCAGCTTTAAAAGTAAATATTCCAGAGTTCATTGTTAAATCACCCATGATGTCATTAGTAAAGGCAATATTAAAATTATTCATACGTGAATCTTTGTGTAAGTAGTCAGCAGCTAGACGTAGATAATTACCCGCGTCACCACCAAAATCAAATTGATTTAAAAATAATGCTAGGAAAGTTCCCGCATTTTCACCGTTTTTAGGTTCTTGCGCATGGGCAGCTTTACCAACCATCGAAATAGTTACCATATCATCATGGCGTTCTAACTCGCCGGTAACGACGTTAGCAGCTATAAATTCATTAAAGACTTCTTCCATCTCGGCACCATTTTCCGTTTTAATCACGGCTTTAGCATCGCGAGGAACCATGTTTTCTCGGAGTCCAGCATCAAATTCAAGCAATTGATCCTTTTCACCATTCGAGCCATTAAAGTTCAAGAAGTAAGTGATATTTCCCTTTTCACCATTAATGATTGGGAAGAATGCATCTGGCGAAAATCCAAAATCTGGTTCGGGCATATTTTCAAGGTAATGTGTCATCCCTCTCCAGCCACTCTCTTCATCAGTTCCAATAATAAAACGAACTTTTTTTGAAACGGACAATCCCAACTCTTGAATGATTTTCAAACCATAGTATGCAGCCATTCCTGGCCCTTTATCATCTGAAGCACCACGAGCATAAATTCGGCCATCTTTAACAACTGGAGAGAACGGATCAGTATCCCAGCCGTTTCCGGCAGGCATAACATCAACGTGAGCTAAAATTCCCAACGTTTCGTCCCCTTCACCAAATTCAATATGACCAGCCAAACCATCAAGGTTTAAGGTTTTAAAACCATCACGTGCTCCAATTTCCAAAAATTTATCCAACCCAGCTTTAGGTCCAGGACCTAAGGGGGCTTCGGTTGTTGCAATTGATTCATCACGAACACTTTCAATTTTTAACATTGAAAATAAATCTTCTAATAAGGCATCTTGACGCTTTTCAACTTCTGCTTTCCAATCTATACTCATTTGACTTCCTCCTATAATATTAGTAAGACCATTTTATCACAAAATTTTAATAATCGGTATTCAAAAGCGCATTAAATCAAATAAATTGATATACTCTAGTCATTCAATAAAGGAGTGTCGAAAATGGAAAAAATATCTAAATCGATTTTAACGAACATATTTAATGAGGAAGAAAAACAAGTTACTCAGCAACGTATTGTTGTCGTTGGCGGCAATGAAAATGGTGGTGGCTCTGCTTTTATAACTGCAAAATCTGCTTTGTATAGTAGTGGGAATCCAGTCACAACAGCAACAGACAAATTAAATTTAGGTGCTTTGTACGCGAACCTACCCGAAACTGACTATATTAATTATTTCGACAAAGTATTACTTGCTGATGCGATATCAAATGCATCAGTTATTGTCGCGGGTCCCGGATTAGGATCTGATTTAAGAAGTTCTGATATTCTAGATGTTGTTCTTGCAAATGCGTCACTCAATCAGACACTAATTTTGAGCGACGCCGCCCTTAAAATAATAAAAGAATCGGAGCATCCTCTTCCAAAAACTAACTTAATTTTGGTTATGGATGAAGCAGAATGGGCTAATTTTTCTAATGTCCCAATCGAACAACAAACATCAGATTCAATGGAAATTTTCCAACAAAAAAATAACGCCATAATTGTCATAAAAAAGACGAATACTGAATTATATTTAAAAGATGGTTCCGTTCTAACGAGCCCATTAAAAACGTCACAAACAAGCACAAATTCTTTGACTGGGATAATTACCGGACTCGCTACTTTATCCTCTAATACGTCAGAAACAGTTGCAGCAGCCATTTACCTCCATGGTTACATCGAAGATCAAATCTCTCGTTCACAATTCCCGGCTCTTCCTTCACGTATCGTTGATAACATTCCCTTATTTTTAAAAGAATTTACGCTATAAAAAAATTGTCGACTTTAACTAGTCGGCAATTTTTTATTGAATCGATTCAATTTCCTCGTCCGTTAAAACACGATAACGACCTAAAGACAATGTTTGTTCTAATTCTAAGGTTCCCATTTTCTTACGTTCAAGTCGGATGACCCTCATCCCGATTGCCCCAAACATGCGTTTAATCTGGTGATATTTCCCCTCGGTAATTGTCACAAAAACCTCAGATATATTTGTAACACTTTGATAAGATGCTATGCTCAATCTGGCAGGCTTTGTTCGTGTGCCATCCTTCAGTAAAAGTCCCGTCTCAAATTTTGACACATCAGCATCGGTGACATGCCCTTCAACTTTAGCAAAGTACACCTTGTCCACGTGGCGTGTTGGTGAGAGCATTCGATGACCTAATTGACCATCATTTGTAATAAGCAATAATCCAGTTGTATCCTTGTCTAAGCGTCCGACTGGAAACAAATCATCCCGGTAGTCCACACGATTAAATAAATCCATTACTGTTTTTTGCTTTTTATCTTTAGTCGCCGTCAATACACCCGCCGGTTTGTTCAAAAGGTAATAATAATATTGTTGATATTGAACTACTTCTCCATTTACCTGAACGATTGATTCTACCGGATTAATTTGAATTTTTGCACTGGTCACCTTCTCGTCATCAACAACTACTTGCTTCGTTTTTATGAGTTTACGAACATCACTTCTCGTACCAAATTGCATTTCGCTCAAAAATTTATCAATTCTCATTTCAGCTTAAACCTCACTTAATTCTCAATCTCCGTCGTAGTCCAGCAACGCGATCGCCTAATATCTTATCAGCTAATCTTGTTTTTAAACTACAGTAGACATAAACATACCCGCCCAAACCGGCAGCGATAATAATTGTTATAATAGCACTAATTCGACTGTCCATCGGTAAAAATAGGTAGATAACTTTTACTGCCAAAAGTGCGATAAAAAATGTTATAAGTGCATAAATCATCATTTTATTTAATCTTGCCTGTATCAGTCTTACATTTAAATGGAACATTTTATGTAACGATCGGATCATTAACCATGAGCTCACACCCATACCAATCGCTGTAGCCGCCAATGGTCCGAATGCACCAAGCCAGGCAACTAAAGGATATTGAACGATTAATTTGATTATCATCCCAATGAAGAAATAAACAATTGCCTTCTTATTTTGATAAACGCCTTGTAAAATGGCAGAAACAACCGTAAACAATCCTAAGAAAATCGATTCATATGCTGAGAACTGTAAAACGTAAATTCCGACTGGATCGTATCCATAAAAAATAACATATAGTGGATGAGCTACGGCAGCCATTCCTAGAGCACATGGTAACATTACAAAAAAGAATAATTGTAATGTATCCGAAGTTTGCTCACTCAATGCTTTTTTATCATTTCGTGTGTACGCTTCTGATAGTAGCGGTATAGCTGTAATTGACATTGCTGAAGCAATGGAAATGATAATCATCACCAATTTGTTAGCATTAAAACTAAATAATGCCCATAATTCATTTTGAACAGTTCGCGTATAATTAGTAACGTGTGTCATAATACCAAAAAAAGTATATTGGTCAATTAACCCAAATATTGTAATGGCTGCACCGATAATAATAAAGGGAATTGATTCTCGAATAACTTCTTTAATGATTTGCTGCGTAGAAATCGTCAATTTATTATCACTATTTGCGACTAATCGATCTAGTTCGGGTTTTCGACGGTAAAAGTACCAGACTAAAACTAGCATACCGCCCAATGCACCAATAAAGGCCGCAAAAGTTGATTGTGTCACACCGGTAATATAGCTACCATGGCTAACTTTCATAATAATAAATGTTGCAGCTAGCATGTAAATCACTCTAGCAATTTGTTCAAAAAATTGCGAAATAGCAGATGGCGCCATTTCTTGATAACCTTGAAAAAAACCTCGTATTAAACTCATCATTGGAATGATTAATAAGGCCCAAGACAATGATCTAAAAACAGGGATAACATTTTTATCCCCACTCGTGATGTATGGTGCAATAATCCATAATATAACCGCACAAACGACGCCCATTATAGCCATCAATGCCATTCCATATTTGAATAATCGTCTCCCAATGCCATACTCATTTTGTGCATTGTAATGCGCAACTTGTTTAGCGACGGCAGAAGGTACTCCCGCTACTGCAATCATTAGAAAGAAACTGTAAACATTGTATCCCATACTGTACAAAGCATTTGCCTGTAGTCTATCTGGACCCAGCCACATGTTCCATGGAATAATGTAGATAGCTCCCAGTACTCTTGAAAAAATACTACCCGCAGTCATCCAGGCTGACCCTTGCAACATTTTTCGTTTAGCATTACTTTGTTCAGACGCCATTTGATCTGTTAATTTTACATCTTCATTCATTACTTTTGTACCCTACTTTCCCATAACACTTAATCTTACCATTTTATAGCTTTTAAATTTCAGTTGCAATTTATTTTTTTATTTTTAATCAAAAAATAAACGGGTATCACAAAATATAATTAATTTGTGATACCCGTTTATGTTATTTAATTTGCAACGATATTAACTAATTTACCGGGAACAGCAATCACTTTACGAATTGTTTTCCCTTTAAGTTCTTCTTGAATTTTATCATCATTTAAAGCCAATTCTTCTAATTCATCTTTAGTAGCATCTTTAGAAACAACACTATGTTGACGAACTTTACCGTTAACCTGTAGGACAATTTCAACTGTATTTTCAACAAGTTTACTTTCATCAAATGTAGGCCAACTAGCGTAACTAATAGATTCTTCATGTCCTAATAGTGACCAAACTTCTTCAGCCATATGTGGTGCGATTGGCGCGATTAATTGAATAAATCCTTCAATTTGTTCCTTAGCTAACGATTTAGCTTTATAAGCGTCATTAACAAAAATCATTAACTGTGAGATACCCGTATTAAAGTGAAGGGCCTCATAATCCTCAGTTACTTTTTTAACTGTTTGGTTATATATTTTATCAAGTTCACCGTCATTTTCATCAACAACTGCTGAGCTAATCTTATTATCTTCGGTCATGATTAATCGCCAAATGCGCTCGATAAATTTATGTGACCCATTCAATCCATCTTCGCTCCAAGCAATTGAAGCATCTAATGGTCCCATGAACATTTCATAAAGGCGTAACGTATCTGCCCCAAAACGCTCAACTATATCATCTGGATTAACGACATTACCTTTAGATTTAGACATTTTTTCATGGTTATCACCTAAAATCATTCCTTGGTTAACTAGCTTTTGGAAAGGTTCTTTAGTAGGCACGACACCAATATCGTATAAGAATTTATGCCAAAATCTTGCATATAGCAAATGTAAGACAGCATGCTCAGCACCACCAACGTAAACGTCAACGGGAAGCCATTCTTTTAATTTTTTACGATCAGCAATTTCATTTGGGTTATGAGGATCAATAAAACGAACAAAGTACCATGAGCTACCAGCCCATTGTGGCATTGTATTCGTTTCACGCTTACCTTTACGACCGTTCTCATCGACAACGTTAATCCAGTCAGTTAAATTAGCTAAGGGACTTTCACCTGTGCCAGATGGTTTAATATCCGTTGCTTCAGGTAACTCAAGTGGTAATTGGTCAACAGGAACTGTTGTCGTTTCACCATCTTCCCAATGAATAATAGGAATTGGTTCACCCCAATATCGTTGTCTTGAAAATAACCAATCTCTTAATTTATAATTTATTTTCTTCTGACCAACATTATTTTCTTCCATCCAAGCAATAGCTTTTTCGATAGCTTCGGCTTTTTCCAAACCGTTTAAAAATCCAGAGTTAATGTACTTGCCGGGAGTTGTGTTTGCTTCATCAGTAATTTCGGGGCCTTCAATGACAGATAAAATATTTAATCCGTATTTTGTTGCGAATTCAAAATCCCTCTCGTCATGTGCAGGAACGGCCATAACAGCACCAGTACCATATGATGCTAAAACGTAATCAGCAGTCCAGATTGGTAATTTTTCACCATTTACAGGATTTATTGCATACGATCCCGTAAATACACCCGTTTTATCTTTTGCCAAATCAGTTCGTTCCAAGTCAGACTTAACTTCAATTGCTTTTTGATAAGCTTTAACGGCTTCTTTTTGAGAATCTATTGTGATTTTATCAAGGATATCCAACTCTGGTGCAATAACAATATAAGAAACACCGTAAATAGTTTCGGGGCGTGTTGTAAAAGCTTCTATTTTTAAATCGTCAAATTGATCAACCTTAAAATTGACACTTGCGCCCGTTGACCTACCAATCCAATTTCTTTGTTGTTCTTTAATACTATCTGGCCAATCCAAATCATCCAAATCGTCTAGTAAACGGTCTGCATAAGCCGTAATTTTTAGAACCCATTGACGCATAGGTTTTCTAACGATTGGGTAACCACCTCGTTCTGTTTTACCATCAATTACCTCTTCATTAGCAACAACAGTACCTAAATCAGGACTCCAGTTAACGGCAACCTCATCTTCATAAGCTAATCCTTTTTCGTATAACTTTTCAAAAATCCATTGTGTCCATTTATAATAATCAGGATCAGTCGTATTTAGTTCACGACTCCAGTCATATGAAAGACCTAAAGATTTTATTTGTCGCCTAAAATTATCTGTATTTGTTTTCGTAAATGCCTTAGGGCTGTGTCCAGTATCTAGCGCGTATTGTTCGGCTGGAAGTCCAAAAGCATCCCATCCCATTGGATGCAAAACGTTAAATCCTTGCATTCTTTTCATTCGAGCCAAAATATCTGTAGCTGTAAATCCTTCTGGATGCCCCACATGAAGTCCCTGACCAGATGGATATGGGAACATATCAAGCGCATAAAAATTTTCCTTTTCAGGATTTTCAGTCGTTTTAAATGTTTGATTGGCATCCCAAAATGCTTGCCATTTTTGTTCTATTACTTTGTGATTATAAGTCATGTATACTAACTTCCTTTCTGATTATATATACAAAAAAGTCCTATAGAAGATTAACTTCTATAGGACGAATTTTCCGCGGTACCACCTATTATTCCAGTATAAATTACTGACTCTTTTTCATAACGTGAAATAACGTTCGCACCTACTATTGTTCAGTGAGAAAACTCAAGGATGAGTTCAAATAACCATTTATGTATATTCTCACTACCATATACTCACTAAAATAATTGGTTAAATTACTAGTTCCTCTTAATCGTTTTATATTAATTTCAGTGTAGCAAACGAATCTTATTATTGCAAATAATCTTTAGTTTTTTTATCGAATAAATTAATAATCATTGCGAGAACTACAATACAAATTCCTGCCAAATATATACCATGAAGACCTTGATACAGAACTTCACGTAACTTAGGTATCAAATGCTTTGGTAATTGATCTGCAGTCTGTGGATTGATTAAAATGTCCATCATACTATCCTTTGTTCCTGGAGCTTTTACTATTTCTTTATGCATTTGCATATTAAATATAATTCCAAATACTGAAATCATCAATGTTTGTCCAAGAGTCCGGCTTAGCGTGTTAAATGATGTCGCCACGCCAATATCAGACTGTGGTACTAAACTTTGTGCAGTAACCGTCGTCGCTGTAATCGTTATTCCAAATCCAACTCCCAATATTGCGGAAATAATTAAAAATAGGTAGAATGGTGTATTTATTGGCAAGAGACCAAGCGCAACGGATCCAATTAAAATAAAAAGCAAACTAATCGATAACACTTTCTTTGGTGCCCATGCCGCCATCATATTGCCTGCAAAAAAAGAACCCGCAATCCATAGAATAGAACTTGGTGTCACCGCAAATCCTGCCATAGAAGCTTTTAATCCAAGTATTCCTTGGGTCCATGTTGGAATATAAACCTCAAATCCAATTAAGAATCCCGATATTAGTGCGGCTACAATATTTTGAATTACAAACGTTCTGTTATTAAAAAGTTTTAACGAAATAATTGGATCCTCTACTCTTTTTTCCCATTTAATGAATAAAAAAAGCGAAACCATAAAACCAAAGAAACAGAGTAAAACAACTAAATCCATTCCAACATCACCCCATCGTTGGAAGCTATACAAAATCGCTAGGATGCCAGTCATCAAAAGAAAACTACCCAAAAAATCTATTTTTGAACTCATTATTTTACGTTCTTCTTTAAAAAACATCTGAATCATTATTATCGTTATCAAACCTATTGGCAGGTTGATAAAAAATACCCAATGCCAATTTAAATGATCCACAATAAAACCACCCAACAAAGGTGCAACTATTGAGGCAATTCCCCAAGCTGATCCATTCAATCCCATCACTTTTGCTCGATTTTCAACAGAGTAAATATCAGCAATAATGGTAAAAGATACTGGCATTATTGCCCCAGCACCAATACCTTGTATTGCACGTGAAACAATTAAGGTAGCCATACTATTGGAAAAGCCACAAAGTGTTGATCCAACCAGAAAAACTACAAGACCAAATATAAAAACTGGCTTACGTCCTAAAACATCTGCGAGTTTACCGTATATTGGTGTCATCATGGCGTTGGTTAATAAATAAATTGAAAAAACCCAATTCATTAACGATACACCGTGAAGTTCCCCAGCAATTGTGGGCATTGCGGTTGATATTATAGTCCCTTCAACTGCAGTCAAAAATGTTGCAACAAAGATAGCAACCGTAACTAAACGTACATTAGTTTTTGAATTCATGAAACGCCTCCTAAATAAAAAACGATTATATTAAATATTAATTTAATATAATTCGTTGAGTAAACTTTGAACTTTATCCGTTTTTTCCCAAGGTAACTCAATATCAGTACGTCCAAAATGCCCATAAGCTGCTGTCTGCTTGTATATTGGGCGACGTAAGTCTAACATTTTAATAATTCCCGCAGGACGTAAATCAAATATTTTTCGAACGGCTCCAACTAGATCTAATTCATTATACTTAGAAGTACCAAATGTATTGATATTAATTGAAACTGGCTGTGCTACACCAATTGCATATGCAAGCTGAACTTCAACTTGTGTGGCAATTTTAGCTGCAACAATATTCTTTGCAATATAGCGGGCAGCATAACTAGCTGATCGGTCAACCTTTGTCGCATCTTTGCCTGAAAATGCGCCCCCACCATGATGAGCATACCCACCATATGTATCAACAATTATCTTTCTTCCGGTAAGCCCGGCATCACCTTTTGGACCACCAATAACAAATCGGCCCGTTGGATTAATGTAGTATTTCGTTTCCGAGTCTAGTAGACTAGGATCGATAACGACTTTAATGACTTTTTCTATCATATCTTCTTGAATTTGTTTTAATCCTGTTTTTTCATCATGCTGCGTAGAAATAACAACCGTATCTACCCTAAATGGTTGGCCTTTTTCATTATACTCTACGGTTACTTGGGCCTTTGCATCCGGTCTCAAATATTTTAGTTCTTCATTTTTTCGTAAACTTGCAACACGACGCATTAATTTATGACTAATTGCGATTGGTAATGGCATTAACTCAGGTGTCTCATCTACCGCATATCCAAACATTAATCCCTGATCGCCCGCACCAATCTGATCAAACGAATCTAAATCGCCATTTCTTGTTTCTAACGATGTATCAACACCTAATGCAATATCAGGAGATTGTTCATCTATAGCAACCATGACGGCACAATTATCACCATCAAAACCAACCTGAGAATTAATATAGCCAATTTCTTTTATTGTATTCCTAACTACTTGCTGAATATCTACGTATGCATTCGTAGATATTTCACCAACTACAAGTACTAATCCGGTTGTCACAGTCGTCTCACAAGCGACTCTGGCATTAGGATCCTTTTCTAAAAGAGCATCTAATATTGCATCACTAATTTGATCTGCGACCTTATCCGGATGCCCCTCTGATACTGATTCCGATGTAAATAAATGTTTTTCAGTCATTTTTATCTCCTTAAAAGTGTATGAAATTAAAAAAGAACCTCAACTATAAAAGTTTAGGTTCCAATAAATACCTGTATGACGGTCCTAACCGGATTTGAACCGGTGATCTTCCGCGTGACAGGCGGACGTAATAACCCCTATACCATAGGACCAATTGCGGGAGCAGGATTTGAACCTACGACCTTCGGGTTATGAGCCCGACGAGCTACCAGACTGCTCCATCCCGCGATAATATTAAACTGACCCGTACGGGATTTGAACCCATGTTACCGCCGTGAAAGGGCGGTGTCTTAACCACTTGACCAACGGGTCATAAACTAAAACGGAGAAGGAGGGATTCGAACCCTCGCGCCATTTTCACGACCTACACCCTTAGCAGGGGCGCCTCTTCAGCCACTTGAGTACTTCTCCATAAAATAATTGATGGGCCTAAATGGACTCGAACCATCGACCTCACGCTTATCAGGCGTGCGCTCTAAACCAGCTGAGCTATAGGCCCAAAATCATAAAAAAGCGGGTGACGAGAATCGAACTCGCGACAACAGCTTGGAAGGCTGTGGTTTTACCACTAAACTACACCCGCAAAATATATAAATAAATGGCGCAGGACAGAATCGAACTGCCGACACATGGAGCTTCAATCCATTGCTCTACCAACTGAGCTACTGAGCCATTAAACGGTCCTAACCGGATTTGAACCGGTGATCTTCCGCGTGACAGGCGGACGTAATAACCCCTATACCATAGGACCTTCATATGGAGGTTACAGGGCTTGAACCTGTGACCCTCTGCTTGTAAGGCAGACGCTCTCCCAACTGAGCTAAACCTCCAACATGCTTTCTAACAATATACTTATATGACCCGTACGGGATTTGAACCCATGTTACCGCCGTGAAAGGGCGGTGTCTTAACCACTTGACCAACGGGTCAATTTGCAACGGAGAATAAGGGATTCGAACCCTTGAAACGAGAAACCTCGTTTACATGATTTCCAATCATGCTCCTTAGACCAACTCGGACAACTCTCCACATTACAAAAATAGAACTCCGGCAGTAGGACTCGAACCTGCGACATCTTGATTAACAGTCAAGCGCTCTACCAACTGAGCTATGCCGGAATAAAATAATAAAAAAAGCATGGCAACGTC